>NZ_VTHK01000021.1:153012-157787 GCF_009765355.1 Amycolatopsis anabasis
GCGGTGGTCGCTGTCTATTGGCGGATGTGGATCGGGAGGTCCATCTCGACCGGTTCACCGTTGTCCGGGATGAAATTGAGGGTCATGGTTTCCTTCACAGTGCCGCAGCCGTCGATGTTCTGGCACATCTGTTTGTTGTCTTTCCAGGCGATGTCCACCTTGACTGGGTTGTCCTGGGTCACTTTGATGTCGTGCGCGGGGGCACACATCACGAGCTCGGTGTCGGCTCCGTTGGGGCCACCGCCAAAACCCGTGGGGACGGCTACACACTTGCCCTCCACGGCCTTCCCGTCTTGGAAGAAGGTGATCTTCTCGATGGCCACACCATGGGTCTGCGGGTGGGTGAAGAGGATGGGCGCTTGAGTGCCAAGCTCTTCGGGTGAGTTCGCGCCTTTGAGGGTGTAGCTGACGCGGGGCTGGTCGGTCACCGTGGTGTCGGACAGTTTGGAGTCGAAGATCAGCGTCTGGGCGTCGCTGCCCTTGCTGACGTCGATCGTGGCGTCCTTGTGCCCGGTCATGGAGATCTTCATGCCGGCTTGGACCAACTCCTGGACCGTCTGCGGTGGGTTCTGCGTCCAGTCCCGGCCGCTCTGCTGCTTGAGCAGTGTCTTGTGCACGACCTTGCCGATTTCATAGGCGGCGAGGCCGGCACCGACCGTGGCTCCCAGAGCGGGGTTACTCAGGGCGGCCGCGACACCGCCCAGGGCGGCCGTGTTGAGCCACATCCCCTCGATGTCCCGCTTGGAGCCCGCGTCGGCGAAGCCGATGACCTGCCCGGCGATGGGGACGTTCGAGGTAGCGGCCGTGACCAGATCCTGAGTGCTGGCGTTGCCGTCAGCCAGGGTGGTACCCACGTTCACCGCGGTGGCGACCCACGCACCCTTCGACGGCTTGAGCGCGGCCCAGTCCCGCTTGAAGGTGGGGCTGTTGCCCACCTTCTCCAGCACCAGGCCAGCGGCCTCTTCGCTGGTCGGGGTCTGGTAGGAGATCCCGGGCGTTTGGCGGACCGCGTTCTGCAGGTCGTTGTCGGCCACGGCCGTCTGCACCGTGGCCCTCAGGTTGGTGTTGAAATCGTCCTGGTAGGTGCTGTCCGCGTCGCACACGCCGCTGTCTTCGGCGGCGGGGCTTTTCAGCACCGTGGCGTTCGGGTCCCCCTCGATACAGGCTGCGGCGAGTTCGTGGACGAGCACGTCCTGTTCTTCGTCCGGCACTTCGAAGGCGTCCTGGAAATTCTCGGTCGTCAAGTCCATGTCGATCGCGTCGGTGGCCGCGTCCCAGCTCTCCTCGGCCGCTTCGGCGCCCTCGGTGACCGGGTTGTCCTGTGCGGCCTCGTTCGCGCCCTCACCCACCTGCTCGGCGCCCTCGCTGATCGGATTGTCCTGCGCGAGCGCCGCGGGCGCGACCACACCCCCGGATACCAGAACGCCGACGGCCAGCACCGCGGCAGTACCGAGTCGCACCCGGCGTCTGCGTTCCCCAGTCCGTGCCCGGCTTCTGCTCAGTTCATTTGCCTCACACACCATTATTTCCTCTGGGACATCGGTCAGGTTCCGCCGATCAGAACCCGGTGGACCCTTTGGCTTCCCAGCCCCACCGGCCCGACTCGCCCCCGCACTCATTCCACCTGATCGTGACCATGCTGCTACGCCACGCAGTCGGCGGTGGAACCCACCCGCCCCGGACCTCCCACTATCGGCTGACCCCCTCTACGAAGAAACTTCAGACAAGCTCCCGGATCAGACACGAGGCGGCCACCGCCCTCGGCCGCCGTACGCCCAACGCCAGGTCACCCCCGTGCCGGATGTGGCCAGTCCAAGGTTGACTTTCGTCCCTAACCAGAATCGATTCCGTCACGAGATCAAGAAACTGACCGCAGGGCTACCTCCGGCCCGACCCGGACCTGCTCATCGGCATCCCCGACTGGCCACAGTAGACACTGCTGCGGGACTGAGGTTTCCCCGTGTGCAGGACACAGCGGGTATGGGGTCAGGTGATCTCGTCCGGGAATGTGTTGGAGAGCCTCAAACATGACCGGACTGCGCGCACACCGGGAATCGACGATCGACATCCTGGTGCACAACGCGGGGCTCAACATAATGGGGCGGCCGATCGAGGTGCCCTCCCCTGAGGAGTTCGACCGGATGGTCGCAGTCAACGTCAAGGCACCGTTCTTCCTCACCCAGCGTCTACCGCCGCCGACCTGGTGACCGAGTTCGTCGCGGTGGGGGGGTGGTCGTCCAGTCAGATCCTCGGCCTCGTGGGCATTCCCTTGGCGGGCCTCGTCCCGACCGCCTCCCGCCCGGCTGGATCCCCGCGGACCACCACTGCCCCGACGCCGGTCGCCCCCGGCACCCACCTGGGCAACGACTTGTTCGACGACACCGGTGATCTGCAGCACCGGCCTGCTGCTCTACGGCTTCGCCGTAGCAGGGGACAGCACCCCTGCAACACGCGCTCGAACGCCAAGGGGAGGCGGGAGCCGCCGCGATCGAATCCCTGACCCCGAAACGCAGGATCCGTCACAACCGGTTCTCTCCCCGCGCCCGCCAGGCTCTCCTCGATGCCATCGCCGGCCAGCAACACCTCGACGAAACCACCCATCCTCCGTCACCTCCTTGCCGACACCACCTCCTCGGCACGCGAAGTCCTCACGAAATCCTTGATCGACCTTGCCCTCTTCGTCCGCGACCGGTGAGAAGGTTGGGCTTGCGATACTCGGCGTGCAGCTTGTCTCGGCAGGTTCGGCACAAGCCATAGTCGGCGGGAGACAGGAGCCGGCGGCCGAAGCGACGGTCGCTGTTGACGGCGGCAAGTAATAGGCGAGTTGTCAGCCAACTCCCCATTGCTTCCAATGTGCTCATTGGCTATTCACCAGCTGGCTCTTGAAATGAAACCCTCGGGCTCCCCTGCCGGAGGGACAGACCATGCCGAGCATGCGGGGCACCCAGCTCACCCGCGCGTACGTCGGCGCGTTCGTCGACCGGCATCTCCGGGCAGAGCCCGAGCCGCTGCTGAACCGTCCCTCGAAGCGCTTTCCCGAGGTATGGCACTGGCCATGAATCGGGTCAGGGCGCCGGAGGGGTCTCGGCGGAACAGAACCGATCCCGGATCGGCACGACCCCGTCGACGAGGAAACGGGTGGCGAGGTCGTCCGCGCAGGTGTTGTTGCCCGGGTAGACGACGTGCCCGCCCTGGTCGATGCTGACCAGTTTGGTTCGGTCGCCGAGCAGCTGGCGAAGGTGGACGCCGCCGGTGTAGATCGTGGCCGGGTCGCGGAGGTTCTGCAGGATGAGCAGGTTCTCCGGTCCGTCGCCGGTGATCTCGGTCGGTTTCTCCCTCGGTGCCAGCGGCCAGCGCGCGCGGGGGGTGATGTTCGCGGTCATGCCGCCGACCATCGGAAAGCGCTGCCGGTCGATCCGGACGGCGCGCTGGTAGTGCGCGAGCGACCGCGGCCAGGAGACATCCCCGCAGGTGACCGCCAGGTGCGCGGCGATGAAGTTGTCGTCGGGCACGGGTGGCGAGGCCGCCGTTGCCACGGCCGCGCCGGGCGCGGTGGCGCCTGACCGGCCGAGGTCCTGCCAGAGTTGGGCTAGTGCCGGGAACTCGTGGTCGCTGTAGAGCTTGGAGCGGGTCAGCTGCCGGAACATGTCCCCGTTGACGCCGCCGACCGGCGCCGCGTCGAGCGCGCTGGCTAGCTCGAAGTACTTGCCCCGTACCTCGTCCGCGGTCCGCCCCAGTTGGTAGACACCGTGCCGGGCCGCCGCCCACTTCCCGAAGTCGGGGAACCGCAGCTCCGTCCCGAGTCCCCAGTTCCGGAACTGCTCGCGCCAGATCATCTTCGGGTCGGCGGCGCTGTCCAACAGGAACCGGTCGCCGCGCCCGGGGAAGAGCCGCGCGTAAACCGGGCCGAGATAGGTTCCATACGACGTGCCGTAATAGGAGATTCGCTGTTCACCGAGTGCCTTCCGGATCTGGTCCATATCGCGCGCGGTGTTCCTCGTCGTCAGGTACGGCAAAGTTCTCGCCACCCGTGGCGACGCACTGGTTCGCGATTTCTTCCGCACTTCCGGCCTGTTTCGCCACGTCTGCCGGCCCGTGGGCATACGTTCCGAACGCGACGGCCCGCTGTTCCGGCGAGAGGCCGCAGGACACCGGGCTGCTGTGCCCGACGCCCCGGGGATCGAAACCGATCAGATCGTACCAATTCAGCAGGCTCGCCGGTGCACCCCGCTGCGCGAGCACCACCGGCAAGTCGAGCCCGGCCACGCCCGGGCCGCCGGGGTTGACCAAGAGCACACCACGCCGTTTCGCCGGAACGGTGCTGCGGAGCCGGGACACCGCGAGCTCGATCGTTCTGCCGTGCGGATCCCGGTAGTCCACGGGTACGTCGAGCGTGCCGCATTCGAGTGCACCGCCCGCGCCGAACCGTTCGTCAGTGTTGGCAGTGCGGGACATTTCGCCCATTCGATCCTGGCGCCCGCACCCGTGGTCGCGTGACCGGATCCGGCCGCCGTCCCCGTCAGGAGACCGGCGACGAGTCCCCCAACGGCTATCGCCACGATCCGGCTGGTCGTTCGTGATCGCATCTTCCCCATCCTCTCGTTGCGTCTGGCGAACCGACCAGGTTCGCCCCGTCGAGCCTGGCGGTAGTTCGCCGCCGGAACAACGGAGCACTCCCCCACCGCGTGGTAGGGCCGCCCCCACCACGCTGGAAAAGAAAGCGGGGTGAAAGCGCCGCACTCCACCCTGGCTCCCGACATCTTCCGAGCGATGGA
>NZ_VTHK01000022.1 GCF_009765355.1 Amycolatopsis anabasis
GAAATGGAAGTCCGCTCCCTCACCGGAGCCGGAGCCGAAAAAGCCACCACCCACTGACCCCACTTCCATGAGGGGACCCCTCCAGACAAAATCTGTCTGGAGGGGTCCCCTCATGACATCGGCCTGCCCCGGGTCAATAGGGGGTCCGACCTTCGGCCAGGGCGGCGAGCTTTTCTTCCACCGCCGAGCGGGCGACCCGCCAGAGGCCGCCGCCGAAGGAAATCCTCGCCACCCCCAGTTTCGTCAGCTCGTCGAGGTCGGGGCCGCCCGGTACGTACAGCGCCGCCACCGCGGCCGGGCGCACCGCCTCGACGAAGGAGGCGAGGAGTTCGGTCGAGCGCAGGAAGATCGGGAACACCGAGTCCGCCCCGGCGTCCAGGTACGCCTTGGCCCGTTCGATCGCCTCGGGCAGCACCGCGGCCGGGTCCTCGGCATCGAGGAACACGTCCACCCGGGCGTTGATCACCAGATCGTCCCCGGCGGCCTGCCGGACGGCGGCCAGGTACCCGGCCTGTTCCGCGATCGGCCGCAACCCGCTCGGCGGCTTGTCCTCGAGGTTGCAGCCGACGACGCCGGCGTCGAGCAGCCGATCGGCGAGTTCCGTCGCCGGTAGCCCGTACCCCGCCTCCGCGTCCATGCTGACCGGAATCGACACCGACCGGGCGATCCGGGCGGACGCGGCGATCATCTCCCCGGCCGGGGCATCCTCCCCGTCCCGGTAGCCGAGCACCTCGGCGACGGCGTAGGAAGTCGTGGCCAGCGCCGGGAAACCCGCCGCCTCGATCTGCCGCGCGGAGTCGGCGTCCCAGGCGTTCGGCAGCACCAGCGGCTTGCCGGGCACCTGGAGTTCGCGAAGCTTCGCCGCGGTCATCGCTTGACCTTCGGCAGGGGTTTGCGCGCGGTGACCGACAGCCGGTTGAACGCGTTGATCACGGTCGCCGCCCACACCACGGTCACCACCTGCTCCTCGGTGAACACCGCCATGGCCGCTTCGTAGACGTCGTCCGGCACGTCCTGGGTGGCCGCGAGCTTGGTGATCGCCTCGGTCAGCGCCAGCGCGGCACGCTCCTGCTCGGTGTAGAGCTCGGTCTCCCGCCACGCCGGGAGCACGAAGATGCGCCGCTCGTCCTCGCCTTGTTTGAGCGTGTCGTGGGTGTGCATGTCGAGGCAGAACGCGCAGCCGTTCAACTGCGAGGCGCGAATCTTGACGAGTTCGACCAGTTTCGGGTCCAGGCCCGCGTTCGCCGCCGCCTTCTCGACGCTCGTGTTGAGGGCCAGCAGTTGCTGGTACGCCTCAGGCAACGACGTGGTCAACGGAATTCGCTTGCTCATGCGCTCACTTTCTCCGGTAGCGGTTTGTGGCTGGTCACGCCCAGCCGGGTGAAGGCGTTCATCACGGCCGCCATCCAGGCGGTGGCGAGGTACTGGTCCTCGGTCAGCGCCTTGGTGGCCTGCAGGTAGACCTCGTCGGGCACGTCCTGGACATCCGCCACCCTGGTCATCGCCTCGGCCAGCGCCAGCGCGGCGCGCTCCTGCTCGGTGTAGAGCTCGGTCTCCCGCCACGCCGGGAGCAGGAAGATGCGCCGCTCGTCCTCGCCGAGTTCGCGCGCGTCGCGCGAGTGCTGGTCGGTGCAGTAGGCGCACCCGTTGATCTGCGACACCCGGATCTTGGTCAGTTCGACCAGCTTGGGGTCCAGCCCGGCTTCGGTGGCGGACCGGGCGACCTCGGTATACAGGGCGATCAGCAGTTTGCGGGCCCGTGGAATGCCCGCGGTGATTTGAATTCGATCGGTCACAACACCAAGCTAACCGCAACTGGCCCACGGGTATGGTCCAGTTTCATGGCGGAGTCATGGTCCAGTTCGAGCTGGGACGTGCACCTCGACTGGCAGCCGAGCAGCGGCAGCCGGGGCCTCGCCGAGGCCATCCGGCAGGCGATCCGGGACGGCCGGCTCGCGCCCGGCACGGCGGTGCCGTCCACCCGGGCGCTGGCCAAGGACCTCGACGTGGCAAGGGGAACCGTCACCCGGGTCTACGCGGACCTGGCCGCCGAGGGCTACCTGCGGACCAGCCAGGGCGCCCCGACCCGGGTCGCCACCGCGGGCGCCGCGCCGATCTCGCCGCCCCGGCTGCGCGCGGACGCACCCGAGGCGCGCTGGGACCTGATGCCCGGCCGGCCGGACGTGTCGGCGTTCCCGCGCGGCGCGTGGCTGTCGGCGACCCGCCGGGTGCTGCAGGACGCACCGGCCCAGGTCTTCGGCTACTCCGACGCCCGCGGGCCGGTGGTGCTGCGCGAGGCGCTCGCCCGGTACCTCGCGCGCAGCCGGGGTGTGCTCGCCGATCCGGAGCGGATCGTGGTGTGCGGCGGGTTCTCGCACGGCATCGCATTGCTGTCCGCGGTGCTGCGCGACCTCGGCGTCGGGGAAATCGCGTTCGAGGATCCGTCGCTGCCGCAGTTCCGGCGGCTGGTGGCCGACGCCGGGCACCGGATCCCCGGTATTCCCGTGGACGACCACGGCATCCGGGTGTCCGAAGTAGACAGTCCGGCGGTGGTGGTGACCGCGGCGCACCAGTACCCGATCGGCGTCACGCTCGCGCCGGACCGCCGGACGGCACTCGCGCGCCTGGCGACCGAGCAGGGCACGATCGTGATCGAGGACGACTACGACGGCGAGTTCCGGTTCGACGGCCAGCAGGTCGGCGCGTTGCAGGCGCTCGCGCCCGAACGGATCGTGTACGTCGGCACGGCGAGCAAAACGCTCGCGCCCGCGATGCGCGTCGGCTGGCTCGTCCTGCCCCGGTCGCTCGTGGAACCGGTCCGCGCGAAACTCGCGTCCACCGGCTGGCGGCCGCCGACGCTGGAACACCTGGTGCTCGCCGAGTTCCTGGAATCCGGCGAGTACGACCGGCAGGTGCGCCGGTGCCGGAGCGCGTACCGCGCCCGCCGGGACCGGTTGCTGGCCGCGCTGCCCGGGTACCTCACGCCGAAGGGCATCCCGGCCGGTTTGCAGGCACTGCTCATGCTGCCCGGATTCGGTCCCAGCGAAGCGCAGGTGATGGCGTCGGCGCGGCGGAACTCGGTGGCCTTCGAACCGCTCGGCGACTACTGGATCCGCGCGCCCGACCGCCCGCCGGGCCTGGTCATCGGCTACGCGACCCCGGCCAAGCACGCCTTCGGCCCGGCGATCGAAGCCCTCCTGAAAACCCTCCGCGAAGCCGACCGCTGACCCCGAAAGCGCCGCCACTTCCGGGCTCCCGGTCTCCAGACGGACGGGCGGCAGGAAGGGAGCTTCGCTCCGGTCTATCGATAGCGAGGGAGCTTTACTCCAGTTGAACCGTAGTAAAGGTCCCTTGCTATCGCCGTGCACCGGCCTCCGACCGGCGCGCAGACCGGCTACCCGCGGAGGTCGGCGATCAGGGTTTCGGCGGCGGCATAGGGATCGAGTTCGCGGTCGACCACCCGGCGGGCGAGTTCGGGCAGCCGGTCCCCGCCGCGCAGATCGACCAGTTCGGCCCGCAGCCGCGCCACGGCGATCGCCTCGACCTCGCTGCTCGCCCGCGCGATCCGGCGCCGCGCGAGTTCGCCGCGCGCGTCCAGCCATTCCCGGTGCTCCCGCAGCGCCCGCACGACGTCGCCCACGCCCTCGTTCGCCGCCGCGACCGTGCGCACGATCGGCTGGCGCCAGCTCGGCCCGCGAATCTCCTTGCGCCCGAACGAGATCATCTGCTTGAGCTCGCGCACGGTGGTCTCCGCGCCGTCCCGGTCGGCCTTGTTCACCACGAACACGTCGGCGATTTCCAGCACCCCGGCCTTCGCCGCCTGGATGCCGTCGCCCATCCCCGGGGCGAGCAGCACGACGGTCGTGTCGGCCAGCCGTACGACGTCCACTTCGGACTGTCCAACCCCGACGGTCTCGACGAGCACCACGTCGAACCCGGCCGCGTCCAGCACCCGGACCGCCTGCGGGGTGGCCCAGGCGAGCCCGCCGAGATGACCGCGGGTGGCCATCGACCGGATGAACACCCCGGTGTCGGTGGCGTGTTCGCTCATCCGGATGCGGTCGCCGAGCAGGGCGCCGCCGGTGAAGGGCGACGACGGATCGATGGCCAGCACGCCGATCCGCTTGCCCTCCTCGCGCAGCGCGGAAAGCAGCATGGAGGTCGATGTCGACTTGCCGACACCCGGCGGCCCGGTGAGCCCGATGACCTGCGCGTTGCCGGTGTGCGGGGTCAGCGCCTCGGCGACCTCGCGCAGCTGCGGGTGGGCGTCCTCGACCAGCGAGATGAGCCGGGCGATCGCGCGAGGCTGTCCCTCCCGCGCGCGATCGACCAGCTCACCGACATCGACCTGGACCGGCACTAGGACTTCGGGACGCTGAGCAACAGCGCGTCACCCTGACCGCCGCCACCGCACAGCGCGGCCGCGCCGAGGCCACCGCCCCGGCGGCGGAGCTCGTACACCAGGTGCACGGCGAGCCGCGCCCCGGAGGCGCCGATGGGGTGCCCGAGCGCGATCGCGCCGCCGTTGACGTTGACCTTCTCCGGGTCCACGCCGAGCTTGTCGGTGGAGACCAGGCCGACCGCCGCGAACGCCTCGTTGATCTCGATCAGGTCGAGCGCGCCGACCTCCAGCTTCGCCTTGGCCAGGGCCGCCTTGATCGCGTTGGACGGCTGCTCGTGCAGGCTCGCGTCGGGCCCGGACACCACGCCGTGCGCGCCGATCTCGGCCAGCGGGGTCAGGCCCAGTTCCTCGGCCTTCGCCTTGCTGGCGACCACGACCGCCGCGGCGCCGTCGGAGATCTGCGAGGCCGACCCGGCGGTGATCGTGCCGTCCGCGGCGAACGCCGGGCGCAGCTTGGCCAGCCCCTCGGCGGTGGTGTCGCCGCGCACGCCCTCGTCGGTGTCGAAGACGATCGGGTCCTTCTTCCGCTGCGGGATCTCCACCGGCGCGATCTCGTCGGCGAAGGTCCCGGCCGCGATCGCCGCGGCCGCGCGCTGGTGCGAACGGGCGGAGAACTCGTCCTGCTGTTCGCGGGTCAGCCCGTAGCGGCTGTTGTACTTCTCCGTGGAGGCGCCCATCGCCACCTGGTCGAACGCGCAGAACAGGCCGTCGTAGGCCATGTGGTCGACCAGCGTGGTGTCGCCGTACTTGAACCCGGACCGCGACTTCGGCAGCAGGTGCGGCGCCTGGGTCATCGACTCCTGGCCGCCGGCGACGACCAGGTCGAACTCGCCCGCCCGGATCAGCTGGTCGGCGAGCGCGATCGCGTCCAGCCCGGAGAGGCACACCTTGTTGATGGTCAGCGCCGGGATGTCCATCGGGATGCCGGCGTGGACCGCGGCCTGGCGCGCCGGGATCTGGCCCGCGCCCGCGGTGAGCACCTGGCCCATGATGGTGTACTGCACCTGGTCCGGCGCCACCCCGGCCCGTTCCAGTGCGGCCTTGATGGCGACCCCGCCGAGCTGGGCCCCGGAAAAGTCCTTCAACGATCCCAGCAGACGACCGATCGGGGTACGCGCGGCACCCAAGATCACCGAACCCGACACAACAGCCTCCAAGCGCGGTCAGACGACACCACGACCATAGTGGCCGAGGAGAACCGATATTACCTGTGAGTAGGAGCACAACCGCGTGCTGCAACGATTCCGCAGCGGGTGCGATCCGGCAACTTCTGCTTACCCTGCCCGGCATGAACGAGAAAGCGCATCGACTCGCCACGGCCATCGACCACGTCGGCGTGGCGGTGCCGGACCTGGACGCGGCGATCGAGTTCTACCGCGACACGTTCGGCCTGGAGCTCGCCCACGTCGAGACGAACGAAGAGCAGGGCACCCGCGAAGCGATGATGCGCGTACCCGGTGACGACGGCACCGGCACCGCGATCCAGCTGCTGGCGCCGCTGGGCCCGGACACCCCGATCGGCAAGTTCCTCGAGCGCAAGGGCCCGGGCATCCAGCAGCTCGCGCTGCGCGTCACCGACGCCCAGGCCGCCTCGGACCAGCTGCGGGCCAAGAACCTCCAGGTGCTCTACGAAAACCCGAAACCGGGCACGGAGAACTCGAAGGCCAACTTCGTGCACCCGAAGAGCACCGGCGGCGTGCTCCTGGAGATCGTGGAACCCGCCGCCGACTGAGCGCACCGGCGGTGCCCCGCCCGCACCGAGCGGGGCACCGCGGTGAACTACCGGTACGCGCGCGGCAGCGGTTCGGGGTAGCCACCGCCGGCGAAGTTGTCGTGCCACTTCCAGCCGTCCTGCACGAACCGCTTGCCGTCCGAAAGGGACACGTACACGTCGGCCGAGTCCCCGCGGGTGAACGTGACCACGTCACTCCGGCCGTCCCCGTCGAAATCACCGGTGCCGGGGATCTCGCCGCCCAGCGCGAAGTGCGAGTGCCACCTGGAGTTCCCCGGTTCGAAGCTCGTCCCGGTGGACCGCGCGACGGTCACCACCGCGGCGGAGTCCCAGGAGAAGGCGACGATGTCGTCCTTCCCGTCGCCGTCGAAGTCGCCGGTCGAGGGAAGCGACTCGCCCAGCGCGAACCCGCTGCGCCACAGCCAGCCGTCCTCGACGAACTGGGAACCGTTGGACAGCGAGACGTACACCTGGCCGGAGCCGCCCCGGATGAAGGTCGCGATGTCGTCCTTGCCGTCCCCGTTGAAGTCCCCGATCGCGGGGATTTCCTCGCCCAGGGCGAAATGCCCGTGCCACTGCCAGTCGGTCTGCACGAACTTCGTGCCGTCGGACAGGGAGACGTAGACCCGGCCGGCGTCCCCGCGGGTGAACCGGGCGATGTCGTCCTTGCCGTCCCCGTTGAAGTCACCGACCGCGGTGTACTGGTAGGACGTCGGGAAGTTACCGTGCCACAACGTTTCCGCGGCGAAACCGGATCCGGTGGACAGGGCGACCTCCACGCTCTTCGAGTCGCTCGCGCTGAACGACACCAGATCGGCCTTGCCGTCCCCGTTGAAGTCGCCGCTGAGCAGCTCGTCCCAGCTCGACATCGCCGCCACCCGCTTCCCCTTGGCGGCGGCCGCGGCCGCGTTGGCGAAGCCGCTGCCGGTCGAGTACGCGATGGTCTGGCCACCGATGCCGAAGAAGTACGAACCGACGTCGTCCTTGGCGTCGCCGTTGAAATCGGTTCCCGTGCTCACCCGGACCGTGGCCCGCTGGACGAGCGACGGTTTGGCGTCCTGTCCGGCGGCGTTCACCGCGACCACGCGGTAGTACCAGGTCTGGCGCGCGGGCAGGGATCCGTGCGTGAACCAGGGGTTCGCGGTGGTCCCCAGCAGGTTCGCCTGGGTCAGCGGCACGTCCGGCGAAGTCGACCCGTAGACCCGGAACGTCTTGTCCCCGCGGGACCAGACCGGGATCCAGGTCAGGTTGATCGCGTGCTTGCGCGCGGGGGTCGCCGCGAAACCGATCAGCATCTCCTCGAGCCAGTCCCGGATCCCGTCGAGCCGGGTCTCGGTCGCGCCCTGCCGCGTCTCGGCCGACCCGAGGCAGCCGTTCTGCCAGGAGGCGCTGTGCAGGCCGACCAGTTCGACCCCGCCCCCCGCGAGCTCCCGGAACGCGGGACCGCCGGAGTCCCCTTGGCACAGGGCGGCGTCGCGCGGGCTTTCCCCGACGATGTCGAACGCGGTGTCCTTGACCGCGTTCACCGAGAAGGTCGCGGTCTGCAGCCGGTCGGGCACCCATTCGGTCTTGGTGCGCCCGAATCCGGCGGCCCGCAGGACCTCGCCCTGCGCCGGCGCCCGGTCGCTGATCCGCAGCGGCGGCACGTCGTTGACGGCCGAACCGAGCCAGACCAGGACGAGGTTGCGGTCGGCCCGCGGGGCCAGGTAAACGGCCGGGAGAACGTGCCCGTCCTCGCGGGAGAGGACGGTCCGCCCGACGGTCACCCTGGCCGGGCGCTTCGGCGGGCCGGCGGTGACCGGCTGCCCGTTCTCGGCGAAGCAGCTGCTCGTGGTGATGACCCACTGCGGATCGATCAGCGCGCCGGAGCAGCTGCGCCCCGCCATGTCGATCTTGGCGACGAACCGGTGGGCGCCGTCGGGCGCCGGGCTGCCGCCGGCGACGGCGTGGGCCGGGGCGGTGCACAGCAGGGTGGCCGCGAGCACGCCGAGGAACAGGCCGCCCATCTTCCTGATCATGCCGCCGCCCGGAATTCCAGCAGCGTGGCGGCGGGGCGGCCTTCGCCCTCACCGACGCCGATCCATTCGGTCTTCGGCACGGTCCGGGTTTCGACCTTCGCCTCGATGCGCACGGTCGCCTGCAGGGAATGCTTGCCGTCGCCCTTGAGGAGGTAGGTGTCCGGCAACTCCAGGCTCAGGTAGCCGGTGTTCGCGTTGATGTGGAAGCAGAACTTGCCCTTGCTGCTGCTCTGCACCTGCACCACGTCGGTGCGGCCGGCGCACTCGACGAGCAGGATGTGACCGTCCCCCTTCTTCAAGAGAATGCCGCGTTCCTTGAATATCTGGTCCGCGTTGGGGTAGTCGTATTCCTCTTCGATCGGCGGCGGATCATCGGCGAAAGCGACCGCGTTTCCGAAACCGAATACGGCACCGCCCGCGATGCCGAGAACCAATAGCCGAGAAAGCACCCGCACGGGCACCTCACCTCTTTTTCTACTCATGCCGAACAAGCACCGGGACACCCCGACCTCAACCAGAGTCGCGCATGAGCCCCCAGCGAGTTTCACCCCAGTCGCGCCTTCTCGCGCAGGAAAAGGCTAGCCAGCAAACCGATTCGGCGTCAATGCTCACCATTGGACAAAACCGGTTGCTCCGAACAGCTCAGTCGCGGGCATTACGCCGAAAGGAGCACCATTCCCCAGCCGGAAAATCGGGAGAAATCGCACGGACTGCACCGAACGGGTCAAAGATCGTTCAATACTTGTTCAACCTGATCGAACTGCGGTACGAATCTCGATCGGGGCAGTTCCGAATCGACTTCTGACAGTTCTTCACCTGGTATTCCACCAATCCGTTGGTTAATTCCTGAGGGGAAGCGATCGAGGATGCGAAGAAGACCGATCGGCGGGGGCAGGGGGCGTGCCGTGACCGCGGCCGCCGCCGCGCTCGTCGTCATGGCCGGGTTGTTGTCCGGCGTACCCGCGGCCACCGCCGCGGACGGGGTGACCACGAGCGACCGGGCTCGTGCCGTCGAGCTGATGAAGACCGGTGGCACCGCGGTGGCCAAGGCCGCCGAGACCGCGCTGACCGGATCCGACGACGACGTTCGCGAGTTCCTGCAGACCGGCCAGCAGGTGGCCCGCGAGCACGACGACCGCCTGCAGGTCGCGCAGATGCTCACCCTCGGCGGGCCCAGCGTGAAGCAGGCCGCGCAGCAGGCCATCTCCGGTTCGCTGGAGAACCTGCGGGCCTTCCTGAAGGACGGCTGGCAGACGCCCTGGCTGCACGACCAGCGGATCCTCACCGCGCAGATCATGGGCGCCGGCGGGCCGAAGGTGAAGCAGGCCGCCCAGACGGCGCTCAACGGCACCGACGCCGACGTCGCGAACTTCCTCGGCACCGGCCAGTACGAGGCGCGGGAGCACGACGAACGGCTCCAGGTCGCGCAGATCATGACCGCCGGCGGCCCCAACGTGAAACAGGCCGCCCAGCTCGCGCTCGACGGTTCCGCCGACGATCGCCGGGAGTTCCTGGAGATCGGCCAGCACGTGGCCCGCGAACGCGATCAGGAAGTGGCGACCGTTTCGCACCTGGTCGATCTGGCCAAGGAAGCGGGCGCGCGGGCGGCCGCGGAGACCCAGTTCGCCCGGGAAGCCTCGGACCGCGCGATCCTCGCGGCGCAGCTGGCCAAGGAGGCCGCGCAGCGCGCCGCCGAGGAAACCGCCTTGGCGAAGGAATCCGCCGGGCGCGCCGCGGCCGCCGCGGGCCGGGCGGCCGACGCGGCCAACCGGGCGGCGGAGGCCGCGCGGGTGGCCATCGACGCGGCCAACGCGGCGAACCGGGCCGCCCGCGTCGCGGCGAACGCGGCCGCGCGGGCGGCGACCGCGGCGGCACTGGCCGGGGAGGCGGCGGCGCGCGCCTACCAGGCGGCCGCCGCGGCCGCGACGGATGCCAACCAGGCCGCCCGGGCCCGGCAGGCCGCGGTCGAAGCGCGCGATGTGGCCGCGGGCGCTCGCCTGGCCGCCGAAGCGGCACTCGCCGCGGGGGACGCGGCCAAGGCCGCCGGGGCCGCGGCGCAGGCGGCCAGCAACGCCGGCGTGCATGCCGCGCAGGCCGCCCAGGCGGCCGCCGAGGCCGGTGGTTACGCGCACGCCGCGGGCGTGGAAGCCGAGCGGGCCAAGCGCGCCGCCCGGGACGCCCAGCGCGCGGCGGACGAATCGACCCGCGCGGCCAACGCCGCAGTGGCGCTCGCCGGCGAGGCGGCGCAAGCCGCCGCGGAGGCCCGCCAGGCCGCGCTGGACGCGGCGGCGCACGCGGATGCCGCGGCCGCGGCGGCGGACAAGGCGGCCGAGCACGCCGGTGAGGCGGAGAACGCGGCCCGGGAATCCGCGGCGCACGCCGCCGCCGCGATCGCGGCCGCCGACGCGGCGGGCGCCGCGGCGAACCGGGCCGGTCAGGTCGAAGAGACCGCGCGCAAGGCCGACGCGGATCGGCTCGCCGCGCAGACCGCCCTCGCCGTGCGCAAGGCCGAGGAGGAACGGCAGGCCGAGGACCAGCGCAAGGCCGACACCGCCTGGGACGCCGCCGAGGAAGCCCGGCGGGACGAGGAGACCAAGCGGTTGCTGGCACAGGCGAGCGCGCCGGACGCCGCACCCGTGGTCGTCGTGTCCAACGGGCGCAAGGTCGCCGCGCGGCTGATGCGCACCGGGGGCAGCTGGACCAAGCGCGCCGCGGAGGACGCGCTCACCGGCGCCGAACCGGACGTCCGGGAATTCGTCCACACCGGACTCGCGGTCGCCGCGGAACAGGACGACCGGGCGCGGGTCGCCTACATCGCCGAAACCGACAACGCGAAACTGCGCCAGGCGGCCCTGGCCGCACTCGCCGGCCCCTATCCGGTCGTTCTGGAATTCCTGCGCACCCAGTACTACCAGGGCAAGGAGGACGACGACCGGATCAAGATCGCCCGGTTGCTGACGAACGCCGGGCCGGCGATGAAGCAGGCCGCGAACGCCGCTCTCGACGGGACCAACGACGACCGGCAGTACTTCCTGCGCACCGGCCAGTACGCGGCGCGGGAGCACGACGACCGCATCGAGGTGACCCGGATCATGACCAACGGCGGGCCGGAGGTGGCCGGCGCCGCGCAGGTGGCCCTGTCCGGACCGGTGCCGTACCTGCGCAAGTTCCTCGAGATCGAGCAGTTCAAGGCACAGCACCGGGATCTGGACACCGCCCGGCACGTGGCGGAGGTGCGGCGGTACGTGGCCGAGGCGTCGCGCATCGCGGCGACCGCGCGCCAGGACGCGGCCGAAGCCGCCCGGGTCGCCGCGATCGCCCGGAACGCGGCGGACGAGGCCGCCGGATACGCGCAGCAGGCTCGCGAACTGGCCGACCAGGCCCGGGAATACGCGAACCAGGCCGGCGTTTCCGCGCAGCAGGCCCAGGAATCGGCCGCCCGCGCCGCGGCGGCGGCCAAGGTGGCCCGGGAAGCGGAGGCGGCCGCACATCAGGACGCCCGGGACGCGGCCAACTCGGCCGCGCGGGCCTCGGCGTCGGCGGCGCAGGCCCGGGCCTATGCGGACGAGGCGTACGCGGCCGCGGCCCGCGCCCGCGCCTCCGCCGAAGCCGCGGGCCGGGACGCCGCCGAGGCGGCCCAGGCCGCGGCGGACGCGAGGCGGATCTGGCTGGAGAAGAAGCGGCAGGAAGAGGAGGCCCGGCAGCGGGAGGAGCAGGCGAACACGGTCATCCGCGTCGGCGGGGACGGCCACGACCACGTGAGCGATCAGCCGCGGCACCCCGCCTACCACGAACCGACCATGTGGGAGCGGATCTGGTCCATCCGCTACATCAACTCGCTGGCCATGCTGGGCGGTTCCGTCCAGGCGGTCATGTGCGCCAAGTTCGACCTCGCGTGCACCCTGTTCAAGCACTGGCTCGGCCATTCCGGGGCGGACTACAACCTCAGCGCGCCGCAGATGCAGGGCCTGGTCGACGACCAGTTCTTCCAGAACGACATGAATCCGCGCTTTCCCAAGTACGCCAAGGAGATCGCGGCCAAGTGCACCGGCCCGGCGGGCTCGACCTGCCCGGTCGAACTGGACAGCAACTGGCTCGGCATCGAGTACCTAAACAAGACCGACTACGTCTGGGCGTTGCATTCCTTCGATTACCGGCTCCGCGGGAAACTGACCGCCACCGTGCTGGGCGAGGGCAAGGTCCGGCTGGCCGGTTCCTACCGGGTCGACATGATCAAGGAGTACAACTTCGACCCGTGGAAACCGCCGATCTGGGTCTGGGACATCATTCCGGTCAACGTTTCCATGCTGGCCGAGTTGCCGAAATGGGGGCTGGCCCGGGATTACGTTGTGAACGGCAGCGTCGTCGGCACCACCGACCAGGTGGCGCAGCGCTGACCGGCGAAGCCTAGGGAGGAACGCGATGCGGTCACGGTCTCGGACTCGCCGGTGGGCGGGATGGCTCGCCGCCGCCGTGATCGTGGCCGCAGCGTGCCTGTTCGGGCTGAGCCGGTGCACCAACTGGTTCACCCCGGCGGATCCACGGGCCTATCCCGGCAGCCAGCGCGGTCTGCGCCTGGAAGACCGGATGGCCGGAATCGGGCTCGCCCTGCCGCCGTGCGAGACGACCGACCTGCGCTACGCCACGCGGCGCGATGCCAGCGAGGGGAACTACCTCGACCTGAGTTTCCGCGCGCCGAACGCTTGTGCGGACTCCTACCTCACCGCGCACGGCGTCGACCCCGCCGACCCGTCCAGCGTCTGGCCCAGCGGGGTCACCGGCACGGTGAACGGGAAGGCGATTTCCCCCACCGAACCGCCGTTTCCCCGGGAACTCATGGACCGGTACGGCTGGGTGGCCGATCCGAAGCGGACATACGGGTACTACCTCGACTTCCGCACCCCCGCCGGAGCGGTGTTCCGCGTCCTGGTCGATCGTGGCCCGGCCACCGCGACCGTCTACCTGCACAGCACCTACCTCGGCGACTCGCAGTGACCTGAGCTAGGCGGGAGTGGGGCGGCTGAGCGCGTGGGCGATGAAGGTCAGCTCGCGTTCCATCTCGTCCGGCCGGTCGTCCTCGGTGTGCCGGGCCACCGAATGCCGGTAGCTCACCGCGAGGGCCAGCAGGCCCGAGGCGCTGTCCACATCGGCGATCGCGAGCCCGCCCGCGCCCGCCGCGAGGATCACCGAACGCACCTGCCGCACCAGTTGCTGGAACCGGTCCTGCAGCGCCTCGCGGACCGCGCGGTGCGTGTCCGCTTCCCGCCACAGCAGATGGGAAAGCATGCGCGACGCCGAGAGCCGGCGGTCGAGTTCGGAGACCAGGCGGCGCAGGCTCTCCGCGATGTCCCCGGGCACCACGACCCGCGCCGGTTCGACCCGTTCGTCGGGAAGGCGCTCGACCAGTGCGGTCAGCAGATCGGCCTTGCGCCGGAAGTAGTAGTGCACCAAGCCCTTGGGCACCCCGGCGCGCTGGGCGATCCGCGAGGTGGGCGTGCCGTCGAAACCGGATTCCGCGAACAACTCCTCGGCGGCCACGAGAATCCGTTCCCGCGCCGAGGCGTCCGCGTCGCCGGTCGACCGCACCACTGACGAACCCCTTTTGCACACGCTGGCTGGGCCCACACTCTAACCCGGTGCGGGCCCACCCTGCGTCGAATCTCTAGCTCTGACCCGCCATCCGGCCGTGTGCGGCGTTGGCGACCGGAAGCGCGGCAGCGCCGGCCACGATGGTCAGCGCACCGATGATCCAGGACGTCCAGGACGCCCCGGTCATGTCCGTGTAGCTCATCACCCACGGCGAAATGAACAGCAGTGCGCCGAGGACGATCTGAATTCCTTCGCCGTAGACCATGCCTGGCATCGCCAGCGAGGCGAGCCCGTCGAGGGCGACGAGAGCGCCCAGGACGATCATCGTCCACATCGCGGCGTTGTCGGTGTCCAGCCACAACGGAGACAACAGCGCCACCACTCCGAGCACGACCTCGGCCCAGTCATGCGGACGGGTCCAGGGTTTGGTCGAGACTTCGGCCATCGTGATCACCTCCATGCGGGACGAGTACCCGCAGAACCCGATGTCCCGCGGGCTCGCCGTTCATTCTCCTCCTTGGTTGGCCGGCCGGTCAAACATCTCCGGGATGTGACCATGCTCCCCATCTCGTACAGTTGTGCCGTCTCGTTACTCGCCAGTAATTTCGACTCCCGAGCCCGCACCCCCACGTCACGGAGGCCGCAATGCCGCAGAAGGCGCTCAGTGAGATCCGGCAAGCCATCCTTTCCGACAACCTGGACGCGGTGGGCACCCTGGCAGTACCGGAGAGCTACCGCGGGGTCACCGTGCGCGCGGACGAGGTCGAGATGTTCGCCGGCCTGCCGTCCAAGGAGAAGGACCCCCGCAAATCGCTCCACCTGGACGAGGTGGCGACCCCGGAACTCGGTCCCGGCGAGGCCCTGGTCGCGGTGATGGCCAGCGCGATCAACTACAACACCGTGTGGACCTCGATCTTCGAGCCGATCCCCACGTTCAAGTTCCTCCGGAAGTACGGCAAGCTCTCGCCGCTGGCCAAACGGCACGACCTGCCCTACCACGTGGTCGGCTCGGACCTGTCCGGCGTGGTGCTGCGCACCGGCCCGGGCGTGCACACCTGGAAGCCGGGTGACGAGGTCGTCGCGCACTGCCTCAACGTCGAACTGGAAGGCCCGGACGGGCACAACGACACCATGCTCGACTCCGAGCAGCGGATCTGGGGCTTCGAGACCAACTTCGGCGGGCTCGCCGAGATCTCGCTGGTCAAGGCCAACCAGCTGATGCCCAAACCGCGCCACCTCACCTGGGAGGAGGCCGCCTCCCCCGGCCTGGTCAACTCGACCGCGTACCGGCAGCTCGTCTCGCGCAACGGCGCCGACATGAAACAGGGTGACGTGGTGCTGATCTGGGGCGCCTCCGGCGGCCTCGGCTCATATGCCACCCAGTTCGCGCTCAACGGCGGCGCGATCCCGGTGTGCGTGGTGTCCAGCCCGGAGAAGGCGGAGATCTGCCGGAAGCTGGGCGCGGAACTGGTCATCGACCGCAACGCCGAGGGTTACCGGTTCTGGAAGGACGAGAACACCCAGGACCCGAAGGAATGGCAGCGCTTCGGCGCGAAGATCCGCGAGCTCACCGGCGGGGAGGATCCGGACATCGTGTTCGAGCACCCCGGCCGCGAGACCTTCGGCGCCTCGGTCTACGCCGCGCGCCGCGGCGGCACGATCGTCACCTGCGCGTCGACGTCCGGGTATGTCCACCAGTACGACAACCGGTACCTGTGGATGAACCTCAAGCGGATCATCGGCTCGCACTTCGCGAACTACCGGGAGTCCTGGGAGGCGAACCGGTTGATCGCCAAGGGACTCATCCACCCCACGCTGTCCAGGACGTATCCGCTGGCCGAGACCGGGCAAGCGGCGCTGGACGTCCACCGCAACGCGCACCAGGGCAAGGTCGGCGTGCTCTGCCTGGCGCCCGAGGAAGGGCTCGGCGTTCGCGACGAAGAGCTGCGGGCCCAGCACATCGACGGCATCAACACCTTCCGAGGAGTCTGAGGCTAGGCTCTGTCGTATGAGTCTTGGCGACGAACGGGAGCTTGTACCGCTGGGAGCCGGTTTCGATCTCGCGAAGCGTGGCTACGACCGGGCCCAGGTCGACGAGCACTTGGAACGGCTGGACGGCGATCTCAAGATGATGGCCGCCGACCGGGACGCCGCCATCTCCCAGGCGGGGGACCTGGCCCGGCAGCTGGAGCTTTCGCGGATCGAGATCGACGATCTGCGCGGCCAGGTGGAGCGCCTGGCCCAGCCGCCGACCACGCTGGAGGGATTGTCCGAGCGGCTGCAGCGGATGCTGCGGCTGGCCCAGGACGAGGCGGCCGACACCCGGGCGCGCGCGGAAGCCGAAGCCGGGCACATCCGGGCGAAGGCCGAAAGCGACGCCAGCGCGATGCGGGCCCGCTACGAGCAGCTGCTCACCGAACTGGACGCGCGGCGCAAGGAGATGGAGGCCGAGCACCGCTCGGTGCTGGAGACCGCGCGAGCCGAGGCCGAGGCCATCACCACCAAGGCCAAGCAGGAGGCCGAACGGCTCGAACGCGAGTCCGAGCAGCGGCGCACCCAGGTCGAGGAGGACTTCGAGATCGCGATGGCCTCGCGCCGGACCGAGGCCATGCGGGTGCTCGCCGAGCAGGAGGCGACCAGCAAGGCCGAGGCCGAGCGCCGGGTCCGCGAGGCCACCGAGGAGGCCGCCGCGATCCGCGCCAAGGTCGCCGAGGAGGAGGCCGCGGCGAAGGCCGAGATCGACCGGCGCCGGCGCGAGTCGATCGAGGACGCGAACCGTCGCAAGCAGGAGTCGACCACCGAGGCGAACGCCCGCCTGGCCGAGGCCTCCGACGAGGCCCACCGCCGGGTGCGCGAGGCGACCGAGGAATCCAACCGGCGGATCAACGCGGCGGCGACCCGGGTCGAGGCGCTGCGCACGCTGCGGGCGGGGATCGCCGAGCAGGTGAAACTGGCCCGGTCCGTGCTCAGCGAGGCGACCGCGGTGCTCGGCGAGGCCGAACCGGCCGTGGAGCCGCTGCCCGAGGAACGCGCGGCCGCTGGCGGGAAGGCGCCGAAACCTGCCGTCACCCGCGGCGGCGCGACCGTGAAACCGGCGGCTCAGCAGCGGGTGACCGTCAAACAGAGCGGCCCGGGAGCGAGCGAACCGACTGGCGAGTAACCTTCTCCCACAACACAGCACGCAGCACATTCACCTTCGCTGGAGGATTCGGATGGCCGCCTACAACACCGTGGTCGTGGGTACCGATGGTTCTGACTCGTCATTCGCCGCCGTGGACCGCGCGGCCGCGGTGGCCGCCGATTCCGGGGCCACCCTGGTGATCGCCTGCGCCTACTACCCCGCGTCCCGGCACGACGTGGAGAAGGCGCAGGACGTCCTGCGCGACGAGGCCTACCAGGTGGTCGGCTCGGCGCCCGCCGAGGACACCCTGCAGAGCGCGCGCGACCGCGCAACCCGGGTCGGCGCCACCAAGATCGAGACCGTGGCGGTGGTCGGCGAGCCGGTCGAGTCGCTGGGCAAGGTGGTCGACGAGCGCGCGGCGGACCTGCTGGTGGTCGGCAACCGGGGCCTGAACACCCTGGCCGGGCGCATCCTCGGCTCGGTGCCGTCCGAGGTGGCCCGCAAGTCCGGCGTGGACGTGCTGATCGTGCACACCACGTAGACCGTGTCCACCGACCCCGAACCGGAGCTGTCCTACGACTCGCTCCAGCAGCGGCTCGAACGCATCCTGCTCGGCGGCCGGCGCAAGTACACCCGCCTCGACGTGGCGGCGAAGTCCGGCGTCCCCGAGGAGCGGTCGCGGCGCATCTGGCGGGCGCTCGGCTTCGCCGGGGTCTCCGACGACGAGGTCGTCTTCACCGACGCCGATATCGAGGCGATCCGGATCGCCGACCAGCTCGTGCGGTCCGGGGTGGTCCCGGCGGACCTCGAGCTGTCGGTGACGCGGGTGCTCGGCCAGCACCTGTCCCGGCTGGCCGAATGGCAGGTCCACATGCTGTGGAACCTGATCACCGAGAACGCGGTCGACGGGCAGAACGAGCGGCAGATCGCCCGCCTGGTCGAGGCGGTCCTGCCCGAACTGGAGCAGGTGCAGAACTTCGTCTGGCGGCGGCACCTCGCCGCGTATGCCGGGCGGGCGCTGGCGGCCCCGGACGAGGACCTGGAGACGCGCGCCCAGTGCGTGGGCTTCGTCGACATGGTCGGCTACACGCGGATGACCAGGCGGATCGACGAGGCCGAGCTGAGCGAGGTGCTCGACCGGTTCGAGGCGGTCGTCACCGAGGTGATCGCCGAGCGGCGGGGCCGGGTGGTCAAGATGATCGGGGACGAGGTGCTGTTCGTCGCCGACACCGCGGTCGACGCGGCCGAGATCGCGCTGACGCTGACCGAACGGACCGACGCCGACAAGGATCTGCCCGCGGTGCGGGGCGGGCTGGCGGCCGGGCGGGTGCTGAACCGGTTCGGCGACGTCTACGGATCGGTGGTGAACCTGGCCAGCCGGCTGACCTCGGTGGCGCGGCCGGGCACGATCCTGGTCGACCGGGAACTCGCGACCGAACTCGACGGCGAGCCGGGCTACGAACTGCGGGTGCGCCGGCCGATCGCGGTGCGCGGCTACAGCCGGCTCCGCCCGGCCGCGTTGCGGCGCGCCCGGGAGCAACCGGGCGGGTTGTTCGCCAGCTCCCAACAACTCGCCGCCGAAATGCTGGGCCTCACCCCGCCGTCCACCGAAGATCCGGAAACCGAATCGTCCGAGGACACCGAGCCCGACTCGACGACACCCCCTCGGCGTAGGCGTCGTCGCCGCTAGTGCGAAACTGGGCCTCTCGGCAACTGTCCGGAGTCGCAAATGGGTGGGTACTTTCCCCCGAATTCCTTATTTCCCGCAAGCTGACACGCGCGTAAAGTGACAACCCGCACTCAATCCAGCACGCTCAGTATTCGATCTTCGCGCGTGATCCAGGGAGGTGGCCCTTGTGTCGGCGGGCGCCAGGGGGCACCGCGGTAACCTTCTCCAGGAGCTCTTCTGGACCAGAACCGGTTTGCTTCTGCTCGTGCTGGTCGTGATTTCCGGGTCGTCCCTGCTGATCGCCAGTTCGATGGACGCGGGCACCGGCAAGAATCTCGTCACCGCACTGGGCACCGGGACACTCATTTCCGCGATCGTCACCTTCGGCCAGACGCTGATCACGGCCACCGCCTCGCAGCGCGCGCTCGTCGCCCCGGTGATCGAGGAGAGCAGGCGCGCGCTGGAGGACCTCAGCGCCGAATACCGCTCGCTGAACAAGGAGTTCTTCCCGACCCACGTCTTCGAAGCCACGACCGAGCCGAATCCCGCGTTCAACCGCCTGATGATGCGGGATCTGCGGGCGAGCCGGCAGTTCTTCTTCCGCGGCTTCTCCGCCCGGCACGCCGCCGCGCGGCTGCTGCTCTCCCACGCCGAATGGGAACTGCGCACGGTCATCGCCGATCCCAAGGACAGCACCACGATCAGCGGGCGCGCCCGGTACCTCCTGCGGCAGGAAGACGCCGGAGCGGACCACGACACGATCCTGGAGCGCCTGCACAGCGAGATCTCGATCGGTCTCGTCGGCCTCTTCCTGGCCCGCAGCCGGTGCAACCGGGTCGACATCAGCGTGGTCGCCGACCCGCCGCTGGACCGGCTGGAAATGTTCGACGAAAGCGTCTGGATCCACCTGTTCAGCGACGTCGGCGGCTCGAACACCCTCTTCCCCCGAACGCTGCGCTTCTCCGAGGGCTCGTTCATCTACAACATGGAACGCGCCGATTTCCTCCGGGTGTGCCGCGCGCGCACCGCACGGCATTTCCAGATCACCCCGGACACCACCACGAACGAGTTCATCGCCCTGTTCCACAAGATCACGGGGACCATGTTGACCGTGCAGCGGTACCAGGAACTGGAAGGGAAGTTCCACGCCTTCCGCCGGGAGTTCTCGGACGCTGCCGAACTGGAGAGTTGATATTCGTGCTCATCACGCACACCTCCGCGCTCGACGACCTCGCCGAGGAGATCAGGAAAGCCGAGTACCCCCTCGCCGATCACTGGTATTCGGTGCACGAAACCTTCCGGCGCTGGGCGAGACGGCCCGGGCTGCGCGCCCGGCTGCGTGATCATCTGCGTGGCCTGTCCCCCGAGCACGAGGCCGAGGTGATCGGCCGGTCTCGGGAGACGACCACGCATTTCGCCTGGTGCCTGCTGGACCGGGAGGACGACGAGTTCTCCTTCTGGCTGCACGAGTACAAGCCGCAGCGGGATTGGCGGCAGGGTTACGCCGATTCCATTCACAACCACCGGTATCACTTCTGCACGACCATGCTGCACGGCAGCTACCGGCAGGAGCGGTACAACGCGACGGTGGACCCGGACAACGGATTGATCACCTCGGTCGACCTGCGCCGGGAGACGGTCTGCCACACCGGGCATTCGGGGGTGCTGCTGGCCAGCGAGTTCCACCGGATCCCGAGCGCCACCGACAACACGATGACGTTCCTGGTGAAGTCGCGACCGGTGAACAGGTGGAGCATCTCCTTCGATCCGTCGACACGGACCAGTCACCGTCACGTCCCGGTGGAGACACGATTGGGGGAACTGACCGAGCGAATTTAGCGCTTTCGGACCAACGAGCCGGCTACCGCCGTTTACGATCCTTCCACCCGCCTGTTCACCCGGTCGGGATGGGAGAGATCGATGCATGTCCAGCAGAACCCCGCCGCCGAAGGTCAACTCGTAACGCCCGAGTTCGCGACGGTGGCCAAATCGGCGATGGCGGCCATCGAGGCCCGGGTGCACGCGCTGTGCCTGCACTACGCCGACCGGCTGCCGTTCCACGGCTGGCACCACGTCAGTTTCGTGCGCGCCAAGGCGGTCGGATTCGCCCGGGCCAACGGCGCGAACGCCTCGGTCGTCGAGGCCGCCGCCCTGGTGCACGACGTCAACTACCTGGTCCGGCGCAACTCGGCCGCCTCCGCCGGGCGTGGCCTGCGGATGGATCTCCTGGCCGAGGCCGGGGTGCCGGGCCAGGTCGCGCGCTGGATCGACGAGATCGTCGACGAGGCCGAAATGCGCACCCGGCACCGGCACATCTCGATCGAGGCGCAAGCGCTCAGCGACGCGGACACGTTGTTCAAGGCG
The DNA here is from genome assembly GCF_009765355.1 of Amycolatopsis anabasis. Lineage (GTDB taxonomy): Bacteria > Actinomycetota > Actinomycetes > Mycobacteriales > Pseudonocardiaceae > Amycolatopsis > Amycolatopsis anabasis. The sequence continues at coordinate 20,896 of NZ_VTHK01000022.1, forward strand.
CTGCCGATCACCCCGGTGATGCTCGCGCACCGGTACCTCGAGGAAAACGGCGTGAGCCTGCGCGAACTGGCCGACAAGATAGTCGGCGAGCAGCGCGGTATTCACGATGACGGCTACTACTTCTACAACCGGTCCGCGGCGGACAGGTACGGGCACTGGGCGCGGGCGAATCTGGAACTGTGGAAGTGCATTCAGGAGTCGGTGGACGACGCGGAAGTGACCGAACTCCTCGACGCCGTCAATGCGGTGGACGCGGCGGCGTCCTGAGGGCGGAAGATAACGTTCCCGCAATACCGCCGGGTAGGCGCGTAACGGGCCGATGCGGACCGGCGACGTGTAGTCGTGCGGCTTCCTGCCGCTCCCCGGTAATGCGCCGGGCTGGGGGTGGCAGACCGCGCCGCCACAGAGAATTCCGCCAAGAAAGGCAGTCATGAGCACCGTTCCGCAGTACCCGCCGGCACCGCAGCCGGTTCCCCAGCCGAAGAACGGCCTCGGCACCGCCGGGTTCGTACTCGGCCTGGTCGGTCTGCTGTTCTCGTTCATTCCGGTGATCGGTTTGATCGCCTGGCCGCTCGTTATTCTCGGCCTGATTTTCTCGATCATCGGACTGCTGCGCGCCAACAAGGGCGAGGCGACCAACAAGGGCCTGTCCATCGCCGGGATCGCGGTCTCGGCGATCGGCCTGGTGGTGTGCGTTCTGTGGGTAGCGGTGTTCGGCAAGGTCGCCAGCGAGGTCTCCGACAACCGGCTCCAGTTCGGAAAGGACGTCGCTGGTGGACACTCGGTCGAGTTCGTGATCACCGGAAACCAGCCGGTGAACGTGACCTACGGCGACATTATCGACACCAAGCAGGAAATCGTCCAGCCGGGCGCCGAATGGCGGCAGAAGGCCGGTTACCAGGGCGGCCCGCATCTGTTCAGCCTGACCGCGACGACGACCCAGGCGACCGGGGACAGCAAGGTCAGCTGCTCGATCCTGGTCGACGGCAAGAAGGTCGCCGAACAGCAGGACTCGCTCGGCGCGGCGATGTGCACCGCCACCGTGAACTGAATCCGTTTCACAAAACTGCCCGCCCGCCGGACACCGGCGGGCGGGCAGTTCTCTTCCAGCACGGGCAAGTTCGCATCGGATTGCGAACCATTCTCGCCGGTTGATGACCGGAGCGGTTCGCGCGAGTTATCGGAAACGAACCCGAACCGTATCCCCGTCGACCATTACCCAGCCCGCCTCCCCGTCCACGGTCACCGCGCAGGCCACCGGCGCCGGTGGCCGAACGTGTAACTCACTTACCCGAATGTGTAACTCGCGTGCCCGAGTGTGCGACTCGCGTGCCGGAACGTGGAATTCAGCTGGGTGGGGTCGCGGGGAGGACGGCGTATTGGCGGACGTAGAGGTCGGTGTAGGTGACCGGGCCTCGCGGACCGGGGACCTTGTCCAGGTTGATCCCGGTCTCCGGTACGGCGAGCAGTTTGAAGCCGTCGAGCAGCCGGGTCGGGGCGTTCCAGAACACCCCGGTGCCGGTGTAGCCGTCGAAGAACGCTTCCGCCGCGGCGGCATCCTCGGTGGCGATCCCGGCGGCGAGGCCCGAGGTCTCCTCGTTCGCGATGCGCACCGCCTCGGCGAGCCCCTCGACCTGGGCGACCGTGACCGTGGCCTCCCGATCGGAGTCCAGCGCCCACTCGTATCCGATCGGGTGGTCGTGCGGCGCGAGCGACGCCGTGACCCCGCGCTCGGCCAGCACCTCGCGCACCACCGGCCACACGGCGTCCTGCACCCCGGCGTGAATCAGGAGCAGGTTGAGCCGGTTGCACACGCCGAGCCGATCGAGGCTCGCGCCGACCAGCGAACGCACCTTCTCCACGTCGGCCGCGGCGTCGACGTAGAGCACCCCACCGCCGTCGGCATGGGCGAGCGTGCGCACCCCGTGCGTGGCCGCCTCGGTCGCCAGCGAGCGCGTGCTCTCCCCGCTGCCGCGCAGGATCACCAGCGGCACCAGCTCCGGCAGGCGGACCAGCGCGGCCGCCGCCTCCCGTTCGGCGCGGGGAACCAGCTGGACCACGTCGGCGTCGATGCCCGCCTCGGCCAGCGCGGGCGCGATCACCTCGGCCAGCAGTCGCTGGGCGGATCCGAGCGCCGCCGATCCGGTGCGCAGCACCCCGGCGTTGCGCGACTTCACCAGCTGCGAAGCCACGTCCACCGTCACGTTCGGCCGCGCCTCGTAGTTGGCGCCGATCACCCCGACCGGCCGCCGCCGCTCCACCAGCCGCAGGCCGCCGTCCAATGTGGACACCGGAATGGACCGCTCCTGGTGCGGCGCGCCGGCGAGCAGGCTCAGCTGCTCGGCCATTCCGGTCAGCCGCTCCTCGGTGATGGTGAGCCGGTCCAGCAGCCCCGAGCTCATGCCCTCCTCGCGTGCCTTCGCGACGTCGGCGCGGTTGGCCTCCAGCACGACCTCCCGCGCCTCGACCAGCCGGCGCGCCATCGCGGTCAGCGCCGCGTCAATGGCCTCGTCGGTCGCGGCAGCCAGCGATGGGGCCGCCCGCTTCGCCGCACGCGCGCATTCCTCAACCGCCTTCGCCACCTGGTCGGTCACGGCTCGTCCTTCCACCCGGGGAACACCAGGTGACCAGTCTGCCGCACGCCTGGTTCACGGTTGCAGAGCGGGCTCGACCAGCAGCAGGCCGCCGACCAGCAGGCAGATGACCGCGATCACCCCGATCAGGAACACCCACAGGCCGCCGGGCAGCCCGGTGAGCCGGGCCAACTGGTCGGCGTCCGAATCCCGCGCCGCGCCCCGCCGCCGTTTCGCCTGCAGCTCGAACACCGGGCGCACCCCGCCGAGCAGGAAGAACCACGTGATCAGGTACACCAGCCAGAACTGCAGCCCGGGACCGGCGACCAGCCCCACCACGGCCAGCATCGCCGCGGTGACCAGCACGGAGAACACGCCGTACGCGTTGCGCACCATGATCAGCACCCCGAGCAGGAGCAGGGCCGCGAGCACCAGCAGCACGCTGGTCAGCTTCGCCGACACCAGACCCGCGAAGCACAGTCCGAGCAGCGCCGGAGCGGTGTAGCCGGCCAGCGCGGTCAGCACCATGCCCGGACCGGACGGCCTGCCCTTGGACAGCGTCACCCCGGAGGTGTCCGAGTGCAGCCGGATGCCCTGCAGGCGCCGCCCGGCCAGCAACGCGACCAGCGCGTGCCCCGCCTCGTGCACGATGGTGATCACGTTGCGCGCCAGCCGCCACGGCGATCCGGACAGCACCAGCAGCAACGCGATGCCCCCGGTCACCAGCGGCACCGGCCCGGCGGGGTCCGGTTGCGCGCTGAACAGTCCCGACAGTCCGTCAGTGTCCGGCGTATCCACGCCGCCACTTCACCACATCGGGCGTCTACTCACTGTTGGCCTCCCCAGATCGCACCTCCTTCCCTCTTCGGCCGCCCGCCGATCTCCCCGGTGCGGCGATCACGATCACTGCGCGGCAACAACGCGGCCCAGCTCCGGAACGGGAAGACATCGGGGTGGCCCGCACCCCGCACGAGGAACAGTCGCGCGGAGGACGGCCCGATGCCCGGCAACCGGCGCAGCCGCTCGAGCGCCTCCTCGGCGGCGAGCGCCCGCCGGGAACGCCAGGCGCGGCACTCCGGGCTCCGCGGCCGCGTCCGGACGCGCGGTGGGCGTGAACCCCTCCAGGAAGCGGGTGGAGGCGGCGAGGTCGAACGGCCCCTGCGGGCGGATCGTCGTGGTGTGCATCGGGTACTCCCTCCTCGGGTGGCTCGTTGTGACGACCGTAACGGCGGGCACCGACAATTTCGGGTGCGCGGTAAATCGGTTGCGGCCCGTGTTAGCTTGCGATCATGAGCGGCACTTTGTGCAGGTCCTGCGTGGCGTACTTCCGGCCTCGGCCGCGGCACGCCTGAACGCAGCGGCGCTGCCCTGATTTCTTCGCACGCTGACGCCTGAGCGTCGGCGTACTTCTCCGGCTCCGGCCGTTCTCCGCAGCTCGCTGCGTCATGAACCAGTTCCGGCGTGCCTTCTCGCGCACGCTCCGCCACCTCATGACGTGGAGCCGCATCATGCCCGCATCCGGGCGACGCCCCGCGGTCGGCAGGACCGCACAACCCAATCCCTCCGGCGTGCATTTCCTTGCCACGCCCCGAATTGTCGACGGGCTGCTGCGGTCCTGCCCGGTCGAAACGGACGATCTGGTACTGGATCTCGGCGCCGGGCTCGGCGCGATCACCGCGCCACTGGCCCGCACCGGCGCGAAGGTCGTCGCCGTCGAACGCGACCCCGAGTTCGTGCGGCGGTTGCGCGAACGCTTCGCCGGGCACGGGAACGTCCGCGTGGTGACCGGGGATGTCCGCAAGATTCCCTTGCCGCACAAGGCATTCGTGGTCGTGTCCAGCATTCCCTACGCGGTGTCGACCGCGTTGTTCCGCAGGTTGCTCAACCCGCGGGGCAGCCGGCTGCGCCGCGCCGCGCTCGTCGTCGAATGGGGCTTCGCCAAACGCGTGACGAGCCGGGTGCCGCGCGACGCCGAACTCGCCTGGTGGGCCGCGCGGTTCGACATCCGGCTGGTGCGGCGGGTGCCCGCCGCTTGCTTCTCCCCCGCGCCGCAGGTCGATTCCGCGCATCTGGGCATTCGGCGCGAGCCCGGCCTGGGCGCGGTCGGCGACCGGGCACTGTGGACATTGCTGGACGCGGCCTACCGCGCGCCGGATCGTCCGGTTCGCGCGGTCACCGGGTTCGCGTTGCACCGCCGCAACCCGCACCGCGTGCTCGGCGGCTGCGGCATCGACCCGGCCGCGCCCGCCGGAACGGTGCCCCCGCGGCGCTGGGCGGAACTCGCGCGAATCCTGGCCGAGGACCGGAGCCTGCACTGGCCCCGCTTGCCCAAAGCACTGACCGAACGGCCGGGCGGGGATACGATCCGACCATGAACACGCCTGATCACGGCGCCCCCGTCCCACCGGACGACGCCTATCTCCGTTCCCTCACCGAAGCCACCGCGGGCGCCGTCGAAGCCGCCGACCCGATCTCGTCACCGCACCGGGGGGCGGCCGAGGAGATCCGGGAACGGGTGAGTTCCGTGGTCCGTGCGAGCGCGGACGACCTGATCGGGCTCAGCCAGGATCTGCACGCCCATCCCGAGGAGGGGTTCGCCGAACACCGCTCGGTGCGGGCGCTCGCGGATCTGCTCGAGGCGCACGGTCACCGGGCCCGAATCGGGATCGGCGGCCTGGAGACCGCGCTGATCGCGAGCACACCGGGCCAGGACGGGCCGCATATCGCGGTGCTGGCCGAATACGACGCGCTCCCCGGTATCGGGCACGGCTGCGGGCACAACATCATCTGCACGGCCGGGGCGGGCGGGTTCCTCGGCGCCGCCGCGGTCGCCGAACGGCTCGGCGGGCGGGTGTCGCTGATCGGCACCCCCGCCGAGGAAGGCGGTGGTGGCAAGGAAACCCTCGCTCGCGCGGGCGTGTTCGACGACGTCGACGCGGTGGTGATGCTGCACCCGTTCAGCCACGACGTGGCGATGCATCCCTTCCTCGGCCGCCGCCAGCTGGAGATGGTGTTCCACGGGGTCAGCGCGCACGCGGCCGCGCAGCCGTTCATGGGCCGCAACGCGCTGGACGCGGCCGTGGCCGCCTACCAGGGGGTGGCCGCGCTGCGCCAGCACCTGCCCTCGAGCGACCGCGTGCACGGCGTGTTCACCGACGGCGGCGCGCGGCCGAACGTGATTCCGGAGCGGGCGGCGCTGCTGTTCTACCTCCGCTCGGCGCATCCGGAGACCCTGCGCGACCTCGCCGATCGGCTCGCGCGGATCGCGCACGGCGCCGCCGAGCTGACCGGCTGCGGGGTCGAGCTGAGCTGGGATTCGCTCCCGGCGTACCTGCCGATCCGGTTCAACACCGCGCTGGCCGCGCGGTGGGCGGTCAACCAGGAACCGTGCGGCCGCAAACCGCTGCCGCCGGGGATCGTGCCGGAGTTCCTCACCGGTTCGACGGACCTGGGGAACCTGTCCTACCGGATGCCCGCGATCCACCCGATGATCGCGGTGTCCGGACCGACTGTCGCCTTGCACACCAAGGAATTCGCCGAGGCCGCCGGGTCCGGGGCCGGTGACCGCGCGGTGGTCGACGGCGCCCTCGGGCTCGCGCTCACCGCCGCCGACTACCTCGGTGACGCGGAGCTGCGCGCGGCCGTGCACCAGGAGTTCGAGGACGCGGGCGGTGCGCTCGATGTGCCCGCGTTCTTCGATTAGCCGCCTCTGGCTGTGGCCGGGACGGGCCGTGTACCTCGGCCCGTCGCTGCGACTGGACGCGCATTCGGGTTCGGTGCACTGCCTGGTGCTCGGCGTCGGCGGACCGTTCACCCTGCACGTGGCCGGGACGGCGCGGACCGTCCACAGTGCACTCGTCCCGCCGCGCACCACGCATCGCGTCGTCGCGCACGGCGAACGCATGCTGTTCGGCTACCTGGATCCGGACGCGCGGCGGGCCGCCGCCTGCCGGGATCGGGTGACCGCGGTCGAGGCCGAGCTGCTGCGGCGGGCCGGTGAACTGAGCGTCCATCCCGATGCCGGACGCGCCCGGGAACTGCTCGAGGTGGCGACCGGTTCGAGCCCGGCCGTTGCCGACCACCGCATCCGGCACGCCCTCGGTGCGCTGCACGCGGACCCGGGCGGGGCGCATCCGGCGAACGAACTGGCCGCCGAGGCCGGGCTGTCGGTGTCCCGGTTCCTGCACCTGTTCAGCGCGCAGACGCAGACCACGTTCCGCCGCTACCGGTTGTGGGCGCGCATGCTGCACGTCGCGAACGCGGTGTCGAAAGGGCTGGACCTGACCGGGGCGGCGGCCGAGGCGGGTTTCGCCTCACCGTCCCATTTCAGCGATGCCTTCCACGCGATGTTCGGCCTGACTCCCAGTGCTCTCCTGGGTACCTCTCCCGAGATCTCCCTGGAAACTCTCAGGTAATTCTTCTCAGGCAATCCCAAGGGTCTTCCACAGGTTGTTCACAACATGGGAGTCGAACCTTGAGGCATGGACGAGAACGAGATCCGGCAGGGCCCCGCCGGTGGGCCGCCGCCGCAGCCGCAACCCCAGCAGCAGCCCTACCCGCACCCCGCCCAGCAGCCGCCGCCCGCGGCCGCCGGACATCCGCTCTTCCAGCCGGTTCCCCCGGCGCCGCCGAAGAAGAAGGGCAACCGGATCGGGGTGGTGGTCGCCGCGACCGCGCTCGCCGCCGCACTCGTCGGCGGGGTGAGCGGCGCGGCCATCGTCGGCCTGAGCGACAGCGGCGGTTCGTCGAGCAACACCAGCGCGCTGGGCTCCGCGAACGGGCAGCAGGTGTCGAACTCCGGCTCCGACGTCAGCGGGATCGCCGCGAAGGTGCTGCCGAGCGTGGTCCAGGTCAACGCCCGGACCGGCGAGGGTGAGGCCATCGGCTCCGGCGTGATCACCACCGCCGACGGGCGGATCCTCACCAACGCGCACGTGGTCGCGGGCGCGGTCGGGGACGTGACCGTCACCCTTTCCGACGGCAAGAAGTACCAGGCCGAGGTGCTCGGCGCGGACAGCAAGGCCGATATCGCCGTGCTCCAGGCGCGCGGCGCGAGCGGCCTGACCCCGGCCGCCCTCGGCGACTCGGGCGCGGTCAAGGTCGGCGAGGAGGTCGTCGCCATCGGTTCCCCCGCGGGCCTGCAGAACACGGTCACCTCCGGCATCGTGAGCGCGACCGGCCGCAAGCTCTCCGACATCGGGCGGCAACAGGAATCGCCGATGGGCCGGATCACGAATGACAAGAGCCAGGCGCCGAGCTACACCGCGATCCAGACCGACGCCGCCATCAACCAGGGCAACTCGGGTGGCCCGCTGGTGAACGCGGCCGGGCAGGTGATCGGGATCAACACGCTGATCTACTCGCCCTCGGGCGGGAGCATCGGCCTCGGTTTCGCGATCCCGATCAACGACGCCAAGACCATCATGGACAAGATCGCGGGGAGTTGAGGGGGACGGGGAATGGGCCGCTTATCGGGGGCGGCCCATTCCCCGCGCCTCAGGGGAGTTCATACGAAAGCGTGAACGTGTGGCTGCCGTCCTGGTGGCGCTCGATGCTCGCCGTGCCGCTGATGCCGGTGAGCTCGCCGGTGCCGGAGCCGGGCAGGATCCGCAGATCGACGCCCTCCGGACCGAAGGCCGCGTGCTGCAGGACGAAGGTGCCCTTGCGCCCGCCGAGCGAGACCGACAGGCGTTCGAACGCGGCGTAGGCGCGCGAGGTCCCGGTGATCCCGCTGATCATCTCGACCGCGCTGCTGCCCTCGATCGCCCCGGAGAACGTCTTGGTCAGGCTGGTGCGGCCGAGTTCCGCGCCCTCCGCCTCGTCGTAGTTCGCCGACTCCCAACTGTCGACGGTGAAGCTCGCGCTGATCTCGGGCATGCGGGGTCTCCAATCGATCGGGATGACAACCAGCAGCCTCGCAGGAATACCTGTCAGCTCGCGTCAGGTTTTCAGCGGCGACGGCGGTTGCCGAACAACCCCCGCGTGACCTCGCGGCCCAGCGCGCTCGCGGCCGAGCGGAGGAACGATTTGACCGCCGGATTCGCCATCGCCTTCTCCACGAACCCCGGCTCGTCGGGCTGGGGCGCCGGAGCGGGTTCGGCCGGGGCCTCCGGGGCAGGCGATTCGGCGACCCGCGCCGCGAGTTTCTCGTAGGCGGACTCCCGGTCGATGGTCTCCGAGTACTTCCCGTGCAGCTCCGACGAAGCCGCCGAAGCGATGATCGCCTCCGCGCCGATCGACCCCATCTTCGACCGCGGCGCCCGCAACCGGGTCCACGCGACCGGGGTCGGCGCGCCGCGTTCGGACAGCACGGTGACGATCGCCTCGCCGATGCCGAGCGAGGTCAGCGCCTGGTCCAGTTCGTAGTGCGGGGTTTTCGGGTACGTCTTGACGGTCTTCGCGAGCGCCTTCTGGTCTTCCGGGGTGAACGCGCGGAGGGCGTGCTGCACCCGCGCGCCGAGCTGGGAGAGCACCGCGTTCGGCACGTCCGTGGGCAGCTGGGTGCAGAAGAACACGCCGACCCCCTTGGACCGGATCAGCTTCACGGTCTGCTCGATCCGATCCAGGAACGCCTTCGACGCGTCGCTGAACAGCAGGTGCGCCTCGTCGAAGAAGAACACCAGCTTGGGCTTCTCCAGATCGCCCTCCTCGGGCAGCTCCTCGAAGAGCTCGGCGAGCAGCCACATCAGGAAGGTGGAGAACAAGGCCGGTTTGGACTGCAGCTCGTCCAGTTCCAGCAGGCTCACCACGCCCCGGCCGTCCACCTGGCGTCGCAGATCGGTGACGTCGAGTTCCGGTTCGCCGAAGAAGTCCTCCCCGCCCTGGGCCTCCAAATTGGACAGCGCGCGCAGGATCACCCCGGCGGTCGCGGCGGAGACCCCGCCGATTCCCTGCAGATCCTCCTTGCCCTCGTCGCTGGTGAGGTGCGTGATCACCGAGCGGAGGTCCTTGGTGTCCAGCAACGCAAGCCCGCGCTGGTCCGCCCAGTGGAAGATCAGCCCGAGGGTCGACTCCTGCGTCTCGTTCAGGCCCAGCACCTTCGACAGCAGCACCGGCCCGAAACTGGTGATCGTCGCCCGGATCGGCACCCCCTTGCCGCCGGTGCCCAGGGACAGGAACTGGACCGGGAAGGCGGTGGGCTGCCAGTCGTCGCCGAGTTCCTCCGCGCGTCCGGTCACCTTGTCGTTCGCGGCGCCCGCCTCGGCCAGCCCGGACAAATCGCCCTTCACGTCGGCGAGCACCACCGGCACCCCGGCCGCCGAGAGCTGCTCGGCGAGCAGTTGCAGGGTCTTCGTCTTCCCGGTGCCGGTCGCGCCCGCGACCAGGCCGTGGCGGTTCAACGTGGCGAGCGGCAGCCGGACCGCGGCCGCGGCGTCCGCCTGCCCGTCGAGCACCACCGCACCCAACTCCACCGCGGCGCCTTCGCTGACGTAACCCCTGGCGATCTCGCTCGCCGGACTCTGTTCGGCCACTGGATCCTCCCCGACGTTGGATACCCGGTCGAGCGTATCCTCGCCGATTCCGCAGGTCCTGACGCTTTACTCCCCGTGTCGGGTTAGGGTTTGCCGGGTGACCGATCGCCTTGTCTGGATCGACTGCGAGATGACGGGGCTGGACCTCGCCAAGGACGCCCTGATCGAAATCGCAGCGCTGGTGACCGACGCCGAGTTGAACGTGCTCGGCGAAGGCCTCGACCTCGTCATCCACGCGGATGACGAGGTCCTCGCGAACATGCCCGACGTCGTCCGCGAAATGCACGCCCACTCCGGGCTGACCGAGGAGGTCCGCCGGTCCACGGTCACGCTGCAGGAAGCCGAGCAGCGCATCCTCGACTACGTGCGCGAATACGTGCCCGAACCGCGGAGCGCGCCGCTGGCCGGGAACTCGATCGCCACCGACCGCGGTTTCATCGCCCGCGACATGCCCGCGCTGGACGCGCACCTGCACTACCGGATGGTGGACGTGTCGTCGATCAAGGAGCTGATCCGCCGGTGGTACCCGCGGATCTACTACGCCAAGCCGGAAAAGGGCCTCGCGCACCGGGCACTCGCGGACATCAAGGAGTCCATCGGCGAGCTCGAGTACTACCGCGCGATCGCGTTCGTCCCGCAGCCCGGACCGAGCACCGAACATGCCCGCGCGGCGGCCGCCGAGGTGCTGCGACGCCACAACCCATAACCCGCTTCAGCCCCCGCGCACGGGCACGCTACGATATCCCGGCTGAGGAAATCGGTCACCGATTCCCTCACGTGGTGGGTGTAGCTCAGTTGGTAGAGCACCTGGTTGTGGTCCAGGAAGTCGCGGGTTCAAGTCCCGTCACTCACCCAAGTGCCCCACCCTGGTCGGCCGCTCCGCGGCCTCCCGGCGGTGGGGTTCGTCATTGCATCTGGGGGCCGAGCCCCGACGCACGTTTGGTCTGAACCAGCACCGGTGAGGTCCTGCACACACCCGGCCGTGGGTGCTCGAGATGCCGCGGCGCGGTCTCGGTTCCACGATGGACGGGTGGAGACTCGGATCCGGCGGAGGCGGAAGAAGAAGCTCAAGTACGAGGACATCACCGTCGTCGACCAGGGCCTGCTGCGGCGCGCGGTGAGCGCGGCCGCGCTCGGCAATGCCATGGAGTGGTTCGACTTCGGGGTGTACGCGTACATCGCGGACACGATCTCCGAGGTGTTCTTCCCACCCGACGTGTCGAGCAGCGTGCGGCTGATCGGCACGTTCGGCGCGTTCACCGCGGCCTTCCTGATGCGCCCCCTGGGCGGGCTGGTGTTCGGCCCGCTCGGCGACCGGATCGGGCGGCAGAAGGTGCTCGCCGTCACCATGATCATGATGGCGATCGGCACGCTGTGCATCGGGCTGATCCCGTCCTACGCCACGATCGGGGTGTGGTCGCCGATCCTGCTGGTGCTCGCGCGCATGGTGCAGGGCTTCTCCACCGGCGGCGAATACGGCGGCGCGACCACGTTCATCGCGGAGTACTCGCCGGACAAACGCCGCGGCTTCATGGGTTCGTGGCTGGAGTTCGGCACGCTGTCCGGGTACGTGCTCGGCGCGGCCGTGGTCACCGCGATGAAGGCCTGGGTGCCGCACGCGACCCTGCTCGACTGGGGCTGGCGGGTGCCGTTCCTGGTCGCCGGGCCGCTCGGCCTCATCGGGCTGTACCTGCGGCTGCGGCTGGAGGAGACGCCCGCGTTCCAGAAGGCCGAGGAACGCGGCGAGGAAAACGAACCGTTCTGGCACATGTTCACCCGATACTGGCGCGTTCTGCTGATCTGCGTCGGGCTGGTGCTCGCGTTCAACGTCACCGACTACATGCTGCTGTCCTACATGCCCACGTACCTGTCCGAACGGCTCAACCTGGACGCGACGCACGGCCTGCTGCTGATCATCGTGGTGATGATCGTGATGATGCTGATCATCGTGATCGGCGGCCGCGCCTCGGACCGGTTCGGCCGCAAACCGGTCATGATGACCGGCTGCCTCGGTTTCCTGGTGCTGTCCTACCCGCTGATGCTGCTGGTGCACGACGGCGGTGTGCTGCTGACCTTCCTCGGCCTGCTCGGCCTCGGCTTGCTGCTGCTGACCTTCGAGATCTCCATGCCCGCGGCACTGCCCGCGCTGTTCCCCACGGCGATCCGCTACGGCGCCCTGTCGGTCGCGTTCAACGTGTCGGTGTCGCTGTTCGGCGGCACGACCCCGCTGGTCATGCAGTCGCTGATCGCGGGGACCGGGCACGACTACTGGCCGGCCTGGTACATGATGATCGCCGCGGCCATCGGCGCGGTCGCCGTCTACTTCAGCCGGGAGACCGCGAACAAGCCGCTGTGGGGCTCCGGGCCCTCGGTGAGCACCGAGGAGGAGGCCCACGCGCTCGTCCGCGAATCGGCCCGCCGCCGCCGGCGGCGCGAGCGGTAGCTAGTTCTTGGCGCCGGTCTTCCAGTCGTCCCAGGACATCTGCCATACGCTCCAGCCGTCGGTCGGCTCCAGGTTCTTGCCGCCGCTGTTCTGCACGGTGATGATGTCGCCCTTCTTGGAGGTGTCCATCAGCCACTTGGCGTTCTCGGTGGACAGGTTGACGCAGCCGTGGCTCACGTTCCGCTTGCCCTGCGAGCCGACCGACCAGGGCGCGGAGTGGTAGAAGATGCCGCTGTTGGACATCCGCACGGCGTACTTCACGAAGGTGCGGTAACCGCCGGGGGTGTCCGCGGGCACGCCGTAGGTCCCGGAGTCCATTGTGTACCCCACGTGCTCGCTCATCACGGTGTACGAACCGTTCGGGGTGTTGTGCCCGCGCTTGCCCATCGAGATGGGCATGGTCTTCACGTCCTGGTCGTTGATCAGCACCTTCATCTGGAAGTTGCCGCCGTCGGCGATGGCCACCAGCTTGTCGCCGATGGTGATGTTCGCCGGTTTGTCCTCCCGGCCGAAGGTGCCGCCGCCGAGGTCCTTGCCGTAGATCGCCGCGTTCACCTTCACCTTGGTGCCCGGCTTCCAGTACTCCTTGGGCCGCCAGATCACCGAGTTGTCGCCGAACCAGCGGAACGCGCCCTCGGTCGCCGGTTCGCTGACCACCTTCAGCGCCCGCTCCGCGGCGGCCTTGTCCGGGACCTTGCCGGTGAAGGTGAAGATCAGCGGCATGCCGACGCCGACCGTCTCCCCCTCGTTGGCGTTGATCGAGACGCCGATCTCCCGTTTGGGCTTGCCGATCGTGGTGAACGTGGAGGTCGCGGTGACCGGCTTGCCGTCGGTGCCGGTCGCGGTCGCGTTGACCGTGTAGCTCTTGCCGTAGCCGAGGGGCTCGGTGGATTCCCAGCCGGTGCCGTCCGGCTTCGGCGCGCCCTGGACCTGCTTGCCGTCGGCGCCGGTGAGCTTGACCTCGGTGACCTTGCCGTCCGCCACCGCGACCGAAACCGGCTCGCCCGGCGCGACGTTCGCGGCGCCCCCGGCCGGGGTGAGCTTGAGCGAGGCGGGCTTCGGCGGCTCGCTGCTGGCCTGCGGCCCACCGCCCTGACCGCCCGTGGACGGTTCGCCGTTCGACGAGGTACACCCCGCCACGACCAGCCCGGCGGCCAGCAGCAGCGTGACCATACGTGCGCGCGCCGATTCCGAACGTAGACCCACTCCGCCCCGACCTCGCATGAATGACCGTCCGTTTCGTGTCGAGAGTGCCCCAAGTGTCCGCCTGTAGTGTGCCTCACGCCCCCCAACCGGGTGTGCGGGACTCGGCAATTCGGCCGAGCCACCCCTCGAGGGGGCCCCGCGCGAGGGTCCCGGACCCCCGTGCTAATGTTTTCTCATCGCCGAGGGAAACCGACGCGGTAAGCCTGCGCCATTAGCTCAATTGGCAGAGCAGCTGGCTCTTAACCAGCGGGTTCGGGGTTCGAGTCCCTGATGGCGCACCCTCGCTCCCCAGGTTGTCGGCTTCGATGACCTGGGGTTTTGTGTTTTCCGGAACATTTTCTTCCGCAGTGGATTGTCCATTGTGGTCGGTGGGAGCCCGAGACTGCCGGCGGACTGCAGAGACCGTCGCGGGAGGCTCGCGGCGAGCTTCCGTGCCGCCTCAGCGGCGACTTCCTGGAGCACGTTGGTGTAGAGGTCCATGGTGACCGTGATCGGCGGCAGCCCCGCGAGGCGGATGAGTTCGGTGAACTCGTCGCTGACGTCCGCGGGGTGCAGCGGGCTGCCATCCGGCATGGTGAACAGTTGGGTCGATCTCGACCCAGGCGTCTCCGAGTTGTCGTTTGGCCGCGTCCTGACAGGCGATGTGCCGACGCAGCAGCGTCCAGGTGAGTGTCGGAGCGTCGCTGCCCACACCCCTCGCCCCGTCGCACCCCTGTGTGAGCGATCAGGTGGAACCGGTCAGCTCCGGGGACCAGCCTTCGGCTTCGGCCAAATCACCGGCGGCAACTCGACCAGCTTCGCGACATTCACCGTCAGCAGCCCCTGCTTCACCGCTAGGCTGAGAATCGCGCGCAAAGTTTCCCGGATCCGGTTGAGCGAGGTCGCCCCGACCGGCCGCTGCCACTTCACCGCCTCAACCTTCCGCGGGTCACCGGACGCGCGGTACTCGGCGATCCGCTCCGGCGCGGACGAGACGACGCACGTCCTCGATCTCGGGCAGCGGCTGCTTGGCCGAGCTCACTCTCGCGAGCAAGTCTCCTTGCGCAGCGTCTCGTCGTCACCGTCCTCGGCGATCCCGAGCAAGTCCCGGACCCGGGCCAGCCCGGTCTGCGCGTCCGTGGCGCTCTCGTAGCCACCACGGCGACGAGGGCGGCGGGCCGGTGCTGTCCGCGGGCAATTCCACCCGGTTCTTCAACCGCGGACACGAGTTCCCGAGGTAGTTCTTGTTCTCGTCCCGGCATGAACAGCGCCGATACACCGAACCACTGGCCATCGAGAGATACCTCCTCTGTCGTCGCCGACTACCCACCAAGGCGATCTCGGGCCCGAGATCCTCGCGCTGACCACCCCTCTCGGGGAAGCCCGCGACTGAGAAGCACTGGAACGAAGGATCGATCCCCAACACCCGCGACAACCCCACCGTCGGCACCCGATAGGCCCCACCGACGCGCAGGACGGGGCAAGGCAAAGAGCCACTGCGTGTCAGGGCGTACGCCGCGGTCCTCCGGATCCCGAGCGCCCGCGCCGCCGTCATCAGATCCACCACCGCGGGCAGGTTCGCGGCCTCGGCCAAAGTCAGCGTCGCGGGACCCGCAGGCCCGATTGTCATGACAATCTCGCCTCGCCGAGACGGCGCAGAGCCTGCTCGTGGCAGGCCGGATCGAGGTCGATCCCGATGAACGAGCATCCATGCTCACGCGCGGCAAGCCCAGTGGTGCCGCTACCGGAGAACGGGTCCAGCACCACACCACCCCGGGAACAGCCCAGCCGGACACAGCGGCGTGCGATCTCGACCGTACCGACTGCTCGGTGTCCTGTTCGGACTCGATCCGCCGCGACCGCCGTTTCGATGTGCTGACGGCCAACAAGGCAGCCATGGTGCTTTCCCCCGATGTACCACCCCGGCGACAACCTGGTTCGCGACGTATTCCCGCCGGAAATCACTCCGGCGTGCCGGGCCGAAAACACCGCTCACGGCACAGTCCCCCGAGCGGTGACCGTCAGGGGGAGTATCCGCGGTGGACGCAAACGATCTGGGCTCGGGTACCACCATCTTCCAGGTGATATTTGTCGAATGTCAGGGCTGGTGAGACGGAACTGGAGTGGTTCGGCAACTGTTGCGGTGCGTTCCATTGGTAACTCGGGCTTGAGTGGTCGGTGAAGTCCCGCACGTGGGCTGTGACCAGAGACAGGTTGTTCTCGCCGGTGTGGGTCACACACGCGAAGTTCGCGCCGTCGTTGTCGCAGTGGGCGATGGCGGGACCTCGGTTCGATGTCGCGCCCGGGATTTCCTGCGGGGGATGCCAGGCGTCTTCTGAAGGTTTCTTGGTTGTGTATCTCACCTTGTCGTGGTCTTGCCAGGCGCAGACGAGCGCACCGTTGTTGACCACGGTGAGGGATGGGGAGTGCTGAGAGATCGCGCTGTGGTGGATTTCCCGTGGCGTGGTCCATTTCCAGTGCGGCGCGTTCAGATCCATCTCCATCCACATGATTGGGTGGTGATCGTGGATGGGTTGCCCGGTGTTGGTGTAGACGCATACCAGTGTGTCGCCTGCCACGCCCAGGGCGGGGCGGAACAGGCTGACCGAGTTCCCGGTTTCGCGGGCGGTATCCCATGTGCCGACCAGGCCATCGCCGGAGCGTCTGGTCCAGTAGAGCGGATGGGATGCGACTTTCCTGCCGTAGATGGCGAACAAGCCATGCTTGGGGTGCCAGGCCATGCCCGGCCCGGCAGGTGAGCAGTGTTCCTCGGGCAGTTTCTCGTCCGTGGACCATTCGCCGTTTTTGTAGACGGTCAGATACAGGTGTTCGTCGTTGTGGTCGCCGCGGTGCAGGCACAGGAAGGTGTTGTTGTCCGTGACCGACAGGGCGGGCGCGGCGACGCTGTGGTGGCTGGGGAACCGCATGTCCTCGCTCCAGCCTTTGCCTTGTTCCCAGACGGTCCACCACAGGGACGTGTCCCGATCAGGTGCTTCGGGAGGCGTTTCCCGTCCCTCGCCGTCGTTCCACACGGTGGGGACCAGGGCACCGGGCACCAGCCACGGCGAGGTGAACAATATCCCGGTCCCCTTGTCAATAGCTTTGACCCACAATATCCGGGTTGCGATGAATAGCTGGACGATGCCGCTGGTCCGCGGATGACTCTTGAGTGCCTTTTTCAGAATCGGCTTCAGTTCGCCGATGTTGTCCAGCAGAAACGTGACGGCATGCCTGTTGAGCCAGATGTGGAACCCCCACCATCTGGGGTCAAACCAGACTTTGGCTTCTCCTGCGGCAGCCTCACTGGGTTCCGCGTCGGGACACGCCACACCGGCGGACAACAATTCGTCCGCCGACAGGGAGACGTCACTGTCGATCGTCATGGGATTTCTCCGTTCCATGCGTGACGTGGCTTGTCCAGGCAGAACGTGAGCCGTCCTGGCTTCTGCTTCACGAGGGTAGGGAAACGGGACACGGTCTAGGCAGGACTTCATTCCGATGAGGGAGCGCGACACGCCCCTTCCTCGCGTGGGGATCACCCACACAGATGTGGCGTCGTTCCGGAAGGGAGGAAACGATGCCTCCCTTCCGGAACGAGTTCAGTCCGTGTACTGGTCTTCCGGCAGAGCTAGCGGCGAGGACGCGGTGGCTGCTGTGAGAGCAACCTCGTGCTGGCGTCCTTGTGCTGAGGTGCCGGGAGAGCAGTGGGATCCGTGCCCCCGGTTCGAGGGCGTCCGGCGCCGGTCGCGATCAGAAGGTCAGGTTCTGGTCGTTCACGACTTGCACGTGCGGTACTGGAACTTGAAGCCCGGCGGCGACCCGTGGCTGGACGCCCGAAGGCACTCGTTGCTCTCCGGCGGGTTCGCCAGTACCGCGGCCGCTTTGTAGATCGTGTCGCAGGCGAACTTGGCCAGAACTCCGAAGTGTTTCTTGAGGAACTTGCACACGTGATCCTTGCTGAGCTTATACGCCGCATGTGCTTGCTCAGTCTGTGCGTGGGTCAAGTAGTATTCCCACGCCAGCGCGATCCGGGCGGAATCGTCCTGGGACAACACAGTCGCCGGGTTGGCCGGTGTCGCCGACGTTGGGGCAGCCGTGGCGATTCCACTGGTGCTTAGCATGAGAACAGCCGCGACCGCAGTGGCGATCACACCGCGGCGGATTGTGGTGAAACTCGACATCGGTGGCAACCTTTCCGTTTTTCAGGGCGGTAGCCGGACGGCTACCAAGGACAGCGTTAGCCGTCAGGGCACCATCTCGCACCGTTCGCGAAGCTATTCCCCCCGCGTGAGCGACACCAATCACTCTCTTGACCACGCTTGATCCTCTGGGACCGACAAAGAGAGGACGATCAACTGGTTGCCGCGGACGCGCAGGAACGTCCGTGACCATGAACGCCTCATGCAGAACAGCGAATCGGTCCTGAATATCGCGGCCATCACGCTGATGACCCGGCGCTTGACGCGGCGCCGCGGTGTTCCCCAGCCGGCGGTGGCCTGAACACAGAGGAGGAACCCATGCCCCAGCCCGCACACCGGACGACCGCATCACCGCACTGGAAGTACGGCTCGCCGCACTCGAACACGACCACGCCGCCCTGGCTCAGATGCCTCACGCGAGGCAGGCAGGGCTTCGAGTTTCTCGGCTTCCACCACCGGAAGGTGGCGGTGCGAAGCCCAAACGCAGCCAACCGTCGCACCAAAAGGGATGTATTGCCTATCGGATCGGTTGACGGGCTTCTGCGGCTTGGATGGTCTGCGCCAGCAACACAGCGATGGTCATCGGCCCCACGCCACCCGGCACCGGCGTGATGAGGCTCGCTCGTTCCCGAGCGGCGTCGTATTCGACGTCGCCGACGTTGCCGGGGTTGTAGCCGGCGTCGAGCACGACAGCGCCGGGCTTTATCCACTCACCTCGTACCAGCTCCGGGCGCCCCACCGCAGCGACCACGACGTCCGCCTCACCCACGATGTCGCCGAGGTCGGTCGTCCTGGAATGGCAGTACGTGACCGTCGCGTCCCGGGCGAGCAGAAGCATGCCGACCGGTTTCCCCAGGATCGGGCTACGCCCGATCACCACAGCTCGGCGCCCCGCGAGCGGAACGTCATAGAAATCCAGCAGGCGAAGGATCCCGCCCGGGGTGCACGCGTGGAAGCCGTGCTCGCCGAAGGCCATGCCCGCGAAACTGTGCATGGTCACCCCGTCAACGTCCTTTTCCGGCGCGATTGCCTCAAACGCGGCCCGCTCGTCGACATGGTTGGGGTAGGGAATGCTGGAGCAGGATGCCGTCCACCGACGGATCGGCGGAGAGCATGCGGACTCGGCTGGCAATCTCGTCCGAGGTTGTGTTCGCGGGCAGGTCGACGCGGCGGGACTCGATACCGACGCGAACACACCGAGCGCGCTTCATCCTGACGTACGTGTGCGAGGCAGGGTCGTCGCCGACCAAGACGGTCGCCAGCACCGGCTGGCGGCCCGTCCGCAGCGCGAAATCTCCAGCGCGCCGGGCTGTCTCGGCCAGCAACGTCGTGGCGACGGACGTGCCGTCCATGATCTGCGCGGGCATCCGTGCTCCTCACCCGTGTTGAATGAGGGACACCCAGGCGGACGATGTCTTCTCGACGTGCACTCCCCGGTGGTCGCCCACCCGACGCCAGTCGTGCGAAACCCATGCTACCGGCACGCCCGCTCATGCCCGCTCGCCGGAATCAGCCGACGATGGCTCTCCCGTTAGGACGGCCCCGCATCCCGGCCACCGCGGTCACAACCCACGAAAATCCGCGGTCGGTTCACATCGTCACAATCACACCCCCGCACCCCCGTGACGGCGATTCCACATGCTCAAGGCCCGCGCTCAGGCCTGCTCGAAGCCAACCTCGCCCACCCCGCCCCCGGTGCGGTTGACCACTTCGGTGAGCACGTCTACGCCGACGGGGTCTATCCCGTGATCGGTGTTTCCGGCGTTGTTGATCAGTAGGTTTCGGCGCTCGGCGCGGCGGAGATGGGCCGGGTGTGACTGGCGGCCAAGCTCGCCAGTCGGAGAGATATCCAGTGCGGTGCGAGAGTCGTGGTCGCTGTTCGCCGTCCCGGTGTCGTGGCATCAAGTGATTACTGGTGTGTCGGGTTCGCGGTTCGCTGCTGCCGTTGGGACTGGACGAGTTCGGCACGTGGTGGTGCGGGGTTCGAGGCGGAAGTGGAGGTTGCGGGGTCGGTAGGGGACGCCGAAGTGGGGGGTGACGCGGTGGGGATCGATGAGGTGGAGGTGATAGCTGGTGGCGATGCGGGCGGCGGTGAGGGTGAGGATGATGGCGCCGAGGTGGGCGCCGAAGCAGACGCGGGGGCCGGCGCCGAAGGGGAGGTAGGCGTGCGGGGTGTGGGGTGGTTGGGGTCGCAGCCAGCGTTGCGGGTGGAAGTCGTGGGGATTGGTCCACCAGCGGGAGTCGCGGTGGACGTGGTAGGGGCTGAACGCGATGGTGTGTCCGGCGGGGATGTGGTGGCCGTCGAGGGTGATGGCGGTGGTGAGTTGCCGGTACATGAGCCAGGTGGGTGGGTGCATCCGCAGCACTTCCTGCGTGCAGGCGTGGGTGCGGGGTAGGGCGGTAGCGAGGTCGCCGCCGCGGGCGAGCGTGTCGACGGCGGTGGGAAGGCCGGTGGTGGTGGCTTCGGTGCGAAGGTGGGCGAGTTCGTGGGGGCGTTGGCCGAGTTCGTAGAGCAGCCAGGCCAGGGCCGTTCCGGGAACGACGGCGGAGGCGAGCAGGGTGGTGGCCAGGGCTCGTTCGGACACCGCGCGGGTCGCGGGGCAGTGGGGGTCGAGGACTTCGTCGGCGACGGTGTGCGGGCATCCGGGCGGGGGTGGTGTGTGGTCGGCGGCGAACTGGTCCAGGTGCTGGCGGGCATGGGCGCGGGTGGTGTAGGCGCGGCGTCGGCGGCGGCTGGGCAGCCAGCGGGGCAGGCGTCGGCTCAGGCCGATGACGTCGATGATCGCGCTGGACGCGGCGACCACCGCCGGCCCCAGGCCCGGGGATGGTGTGCGCACACAGGCGGGCAGGGCGGCGTGCGTGCACACGGTAGGCAACACGCCGGCGTCGACATCACGTCCGGCCAGCGCGTGGAGTTGCTGATCGAGAGCACGGTCGACCGCGGGCAGGTGGGGGGCCAGGGCGCGGGGTTTGAGTGCCCGCCAAGCCAGGGCGCGGGCCTGGATCCACTGCTCGGTGTGTTCCCGGGTGGGCGCCCGGTGGTTTTCCAGCACGTCCGGATCGGGAAACGAGTCACGGTTGGTGCGGGCCAGGATCGTGTGAATGTGCTCGGGATGGAGCGTGATCACCACATGGGGGCTGTAACGGAAAACATCCCCATAGCGTTGCTGACACTCGCGCAGAAAACCGACAGGGTCGGTTTCGAAACGCACCGCGTTCCCCACCAGGACCCCGCCCCGGGGCCCGGGAATGGTCGACTTCGAAGGTTCAGCCACGCGGATTCCTCCCTTGCCGAGCACGGCGGGTGGGACCTGGAGTACGCCGCCAGTTCCCACCCGCCATTTGCTCACCAGTACCAGACGGGGATGTAGACGCCGGGGGCCTGGTTACGGTCGAGGCGCAGCAGGCGCCTGGTCGCTGCCTTGATGGTCTTCGCCATGACGAACTCCTTTCCTTGAATCGGCGGAGAACCTTGAATTGTCGCGAGAGAATGACACGAGTCGCTTGGCTGCACTTTGTCCGACGCGTTCTTCGTTCTCGTCGCGACAGTGAAAGTGTCACCGAGGGGGGGATGATTGATCAACGGCCGCACCGGTTTATGACCCGTGTAGGCGTTGCAAGGTAAAGGGCACACGAGCACACCCGGCAGACGCGTTTCTGGACATCGGGGCCCGCGCTGGGTCCGGCGCCCGGCCGCAGCGTGCGAACGCACTGTCTAGGCGTGGCGTGCGACGTAGAGCAGGTGGTCGTCGGCCTGCTCGTCGGCCTCTTCGCGGAGCTTGCCGCGTTGCAGCCCGTGCACGGCGATCAGGTTCAGCCCCGCGGCGACGAGTTTGTCCTCCAACTCGGGAGTGGTGTGGTGCCGACACAGCAGCCGATGCACCATCCGCCGCCACCGTTGCTCATCATCAGGATCGGTGACGAACCGGTCGATCCGAGTCTCGAAACCCGCCCCATCCCCCACCCGCTCCTGTGGCGTTATGCGCCAGACCACGAACTGCTCCTGCTGATCCAGCACGATCGGGTTCGCTATCGCCCGGCGGACGCTGCGCTGGCTGAGCCGGTCGAACACGAACACCCCACCCGGCACCAGCGACCTGGCCACCCCGGCGAACACCGCGGCCAGATCCTCGCCGGTGAGCATGTGCGCCAGCGTGTCGGTCATCGCGCAGCACACATCGAACCGGCCCAGATCCGGCAACTCCCGCAGATCCGCCTCCACGAACAACACGTCCCCAGCGCCCTCTTTGCCGTAGGCCAGAGCCAGCATCGCCGGGGAGTTGTCACACCCGGTCACCTCGTAGCCCAGCCCGGCGAACCCCAACGCGTTCGTCCCGGTGGCACACCCCATATCCAGCAACCGGCGACCCCCGGTGCCGTACCGCACCGCCAGCTCATGAAACCACTGGCCATACATCTCGAACGAGCGGCCAGCGCTGTCACGATCATAGAATCCCGCGAACTCCTCATAGCCCGCCAGAACCTCATCCCCGATCCCGGGCGACACCGTCATCAGCGACTCCTTCCATCAGCGCACCACTCGGGTAAAACAACCACCCGGCATCGACCTCATGACGGACTTCACATTTCCGCGCCCCATTCAGAGAGCACACCCACATCACCGCTTCGAGCGCCCCACCCGAACCCCTGACCACCAACTGGTTCACCCACCAGTGAATCGCCCCGCGCCGACCGATCCAGCCGTTGGCAGCGGCAATCCCGGCGTGTCGTTGGGGCACTGCGCGGCGGCGCGGTTTTCGGATGCGGCGACTACCCAACAGGCTGAAACCGTGTACAGAAGTCGACTTCTGTACACGAATAGGGTCTTTGTTGCTCCGGCGTTGGGGCGGCTGCTGCGATGATTCCGCCCGTGGGCAGCGCCGGGGACCGGCTTTCCGTCGTTGCGGAGGATTCCCTGTCGCCTCCAGAGGGGGATCAGCAGCAGTGCTCGCCACGCCAGGCGTCACGGCCTTCTTCGATCGCGACGGCGGCGATGGTCAGGGCAACGATCGGGCCGCCCAGGGGCAGCTGAGCCGCCCGAGTCTTGTTATTGATCAGGTTCTCGGCGTGGCGGTGAGCGCGGTGTGGATCTGGTCGTGGGTGGGCAGGTCGAGCCGGCAGCACGTGCCGGTGCTGGGCGGGCCGCCGGTGGCGACGTCGATGCCGTTGATCACCAGCGTGGGTGAGGGGAATGCCCCTTGGCGTTCGTGGACCGGTATCTCGATTCCGGTGTGCCGCAGGCACTCGTGCAGGGTGGCGCGGACCCGGTCGATCAGGGGGCAGTCCGGTACGTGCCATAGCTCGACGGTGGGGGTCATGTCCGCGCCTGCTCGCCGGGCGTGGTGTCGTGGGCGGGGTCGAGGCTGTGCAGCAGCGGGCAGTCGCGGTCCGCGCGGGGTTGCGTGCAGGTGTCGACGAGCCGGGCGAGGGAGGCGCGCATGGCGTGCAGGCTGGCGATCTTGCCGTCCAACTCGGTGATCTTCTCAGTGGCCATCTGCCGGGTGGCGTCGCAGTTGTCCGGGCCGCCGTGGGCGAGGTGCAGCAGGGCCTCGATCTCGGCGAGGGTGAAGCCGAGTTCCTGGGCGCGCTTGACGAACCGCACGACGCGCACGGCGTCCGGGCCGTAGACCCGGTAACCGGCACCGGTCCGGCCCGGGTCGGGCAGCAGTCCACGACGTTCGTAGTAGCGCAGGGTCTGGGTGTTCACCCCGGCCTGCCTGGCGACTTGTGCGGTGCGCATACCGCGACGGTAAACCCGGTACCCGGCTACCGGGTCAAGCCGGACAGCGGGGCCGGGCCTTGACTCGGTAGTGCGGTACCGGGTCGAGGGTGGGGTGCACCGGCTCATCGACCAGGAGAGGACCGAGCCCATGAGCACCCCGACTGACCGCACGCGGAGCCGCGAGCCCGGCAGCCGCGTCGCCGAGTTCGACGCCGACTCCCGTCGTATCGCCACCGAGTTCCGGGAGCAGGGGTTCGCGCATGTCCCGGGTCTGCTCACCGGGCCGGAAGTGGCCCGGTTCCGCGCCGCGGCGCTGGCGGCGATCAAGCAGCGCAGCCGCAAGGACAAGGACTTCGGCACCGGCATCGTGGCCACCACCGACGCCTGGGAACACCACCCCGCACTGCGCGAACTCGCCCTGCACCCCCGCATCGGCGCCCTCGCCGAACACGTCGCCGGCATGCCGCTACGGGTGTGGGGCGGCGAAGTCCTGGTCAAGCACCCGCACGAGACCGCCGCCACCGGCCTGCACGACGATCTGACCTTCGCCCTGCTCGACTCCCGGCTCACCTTCAACACCTGGATCGCCCTGGACGACGTCCCCACCGAGCGCGGCTGCCTGACCTTCCTGCCCCGCTCCCACGCCCGCGGCGGACCCGAACGGGTCGACCTGGCCGAGCAGTACCGGGATCCGGACGGCTACCTCATCCGCCATTGGCCCGAACTCCAGTGGACGCCGCGGGTCACCGTACCGCTGCGGGCCGGCGACGCCACCCTCCACCACAGCCGCACCGCACACGCCGCCGGGGCCAACACCACCGACACCACGCGGGTTTCCTTCCTGCTCACCTTCACCGACGCCGACGCGACCTACCGCCCGCTACCCGGTCACGACCCGCTCGACCTCGAAGCCGGGCAAGCCTTGCCCGACCGGCGTTATCCCCGCGTCATCCGATGAACATCCCGGAGGGCGCCATGAACACCAGCACCGAACCCGGAACCGATGACCAGCCGGAGACCGGCATCGACGACCTCCTCGGATCGGTGACCAGCAAGCGGATCACCACGCTGCCCCACTCCGTCCGCGCCGTGCACCGCACGATCCTGCGCACGTTCGCGGACACCGGCACAGCACCCACCCGCCGCCAACTCGCCACACAAGTCGGCAATCGCGACGCCGGGCTCGAGGCCACCCTGGACGCGCTCACCGCCGCCGACCTCATCGGCATCGACGAGGTCGGCGAGATCGCCTACGCCTACCCGTTCTCCACCCGACCGACCGCGCACCGCGTGCGGCTACCCGGCGGGACGCAGCCCTACGCGATGTGCGCGATCGACGCACTCGGCATCCCCACGATGCTGGGCACCGACGCGGTGATCACCTCACGAGACGCCGAGACCGGCGAGCCGATCACCGTCGATGTGACCGACCACGGCACGACCACCCGCTGGCAGCCTGCCGACGCGGTGGTCTACCTCGGCTCGCGAACAGACTGCTGCGCAACCACTTCGGCCGGCACCTGCTGCGGCTACATCAACTTCTTCACCAGCCACCGCAACGCCTTGGCCTGGGCCGAAAACCGTCCCGACCTCACCGGCCGCGTGCTCGACCAGGACCGGGCACTCGCCGCGGGCGTGCGCTGCTTCGGCGACCTGCTCAGAACCCGAACCGAACCCACGCCACATCGCAAGCACAAGATCAACCGCTTGAGTGGCCATTTGAGCCCCTGAGGTTGGGTTTCGCGCCGGATGACGTGGCGCCCGCGCCGCGTGCGACGGTGATGCCGCTGCGGTGAACCGCGGTGTCCTCCGCTCGTCGCCGAGGTGGAGCGATTCTCCCGGTCAGGGGCTGGGTATCGCGATGTCACGCACGGGCGCGAGCGCGGCCGGTGGGAAGTCCGGCCACTCGGGACCGTGGTGGTTCTTGCCCTGCAGGTGCCGGTCCGCGAACGCTTGGGTGGCGGCCAGGACGTGCGCCACCTGGTGGGGTGTCAGCTTTCCGGAGGTCATCGCCGCACCGAGCTCGTGCAGATCCAGTATCCGGTAAGGAAGCCCGGGCGGGCCGACGATGAAGTCGACGTAGTGGTCGACGACGTGGATGGTGCCGCGCTCTTCGCGGATGTCCACCAGATCGACGTACCACCACCCGGCCCGCTCCGGCTTGAACACCACCGGCTGGTTGAGCTGGGCCGACTCGTCGAGCAGCAGGAAGGCGCGCTGCCGGCGCCCAGCGTCCGGCCGGACATACCTGCCCTCGGGAATGTCGAACTCGTAGGCGGCGACCCGACCGACCCGGACACCTGGGCAGGGCAGGTCACCGCGCAGCACGGTGACCTGCTCGGGACTCGTTTGCGCCGGAAGAGCTTGTTTCCCAGTCACACCACCGGATCGTAGCGGCGGCCGTGGCAGTCAAGGAACAGCTCTCCAACCCGCCGGGGAGTCCCCGGCCCCTGCTCAGCGCGGATACGAGTAGCCGACCAGTGCGGTGATAGCCGCGCAGGTGCAGCCGGGGCTCGTCGACGGCGCGGGTGCGTTGGGTGTGGATCACGCCGTGCTGACCCTGGTGCGGTTATTTCCCTGTGTGATCGGACGATCGCGGCGCTGCACCGCCGGCTCGACCCCGAGTCCGACGCCGACCTCGCCCGCGGCAGGGGCAGCGGCGCCGAGAGCAGCCCGGTGAGGCAGCCGTAGTGCACCGCGCCCCAGCGGTCGGTGACGGCGGTGACCTGCAGCAGGGTGAACACCCCGCGCGATGCCCGCCACCACCACCGCGGCGATCAACGCGGCCGCCGAGGTGAGCACCCCGAGCAACGCGGTCGTCACGGCGATGGCCAGCAGGACGAGCGCGGTCCGGGTCCGCACGGTGGTGCGTCTGATGCACGGTTGCGTTTGAGTCGGTTGATCCCGCGCTCCACGGCGTGGCACTGCTTTGCGTCCAGAAGCAACCGGCCATTGTTAGGCGGCTCGAAATCCTGTGCCACCGTCACTGCGGATAGCCGCCACGCACGCGCTGAGTAAACTGCGACACCGCCTGGCTGTCTTCTCCGGTCGCCCGAAACTGCCCTCACAAGGCCAGACGCTTCTGGTTCCTGCCATTTGTCACAACGTCAAGTCCGGCGGGTCCGCGCCTGGTGCTGGGTCAGGGTGCGGCCAACGGAAGATCCATGATGCCGGTGGCTTGCGACCAGACACAACGCCACATGCCGCTGGCATTGGTGTAGACGTCGGTGTGCCAGGCATCGTGCCGCGGGATGTCCGCGCCGTCGACGGTGAGTTCGATAACGCACCGGTAGCGGAGGACGACGACGTCGGTGCCGACGATGGCGTCCACGTCGCCGGTCAGCCCCAGTTCCCGGTAGGCGACCCGCCCGGTGGTGAGGAGATCCAGGTATTCGGCCTTCGTCCACACGGTGCCGGTCGGGTTGCACAACCGGTACTCCGCGGCGTGCAAGCGGTCGTAGGCGCCGCGATCCACGTCGAGGAGACATTGGATCCGATCCTGCTCAGCCTTGATCACTTGGCCGGCCACATCGTCGGTCATACCCGCTCCTATCCACTCGTTCGGTTCTGGTCGGCGACACATGCGCCTACAACCAGGTCAGAAGGCGGAGAGGTGGTCTCTCGCTGACACCATCTGTGCCGGTGCCGAGCCCTTGAGCATGGCCGTCGGCTACACGGTATCGGGGGACCAGGAGTACGTCACGGCGCGCTGCTCGCCGAAGAGTGGGATAGGTGAACTGGTCTCCTTTTGTAGAGGTACTGCACCTCCGAGGAATGGAAGACATCCACATCGTGGGTTGGTTCACGCACGAAGGGGGTGTCGACCACGTGCCCCCTGCTCCAGCCCGGTGCGAAAGCTCCGTACGTGTTCGTCAACGACGTGGGCACCCCGGACATCATCCGCGGACTCGGCCCGGAGATCGACGCACTGATCACCGAGACCAGCAACGACATCACCGCCCACCAGGCATCGAGCGCCGACCGAACTTCCCGGGATCACGCAGGTCGAGAAAGTCCGGGGAGACAGTGGTTGAGGGGGCGGTAGATCGGTGCGAACACGTCGTCGAGAAGGTCCCATTCCCTGTTGCACAAGGTGAAGTGTCTCGGCCGGTCGGTCCTGGTCACGTCCTTGTTGCTCAGCGCGAGTGACCGCAGGTAGTAGCCTTGTTCCTTCGCCATCGCACCCTCCAAGCCGTGAGGTGTTCGTCCTGGGAGTGCGGACGGACGAGGTTTCCACTCACGGCCGACCGCGATGCCATTATCGTGCACGAGTGTAGCGGTGAAGCGATCCATTTGCGCTGATCCCAGAATTCTGGAATCTGCATTCTGCCAGTATCGCCTCACCCCGTTCTGCGCTGAACATATAGAATTCGCAGCGCTGATGGGCTACGGTTTGGGCGTTCTTCGTGACGAAGTAGTCTTTTCTGAAATTGTGTTCGTCGAGCTTGGTGATCGCCTGCCGGTACACATGCCCGCCCGGAAGTTGTTTCTCGTAGTCGACATGGGGATCCTGCGCGACGCCGACCTGCGCGAGGCAAACCTCAGCGGAGCCAACCTCGACAGCGCCGATCTCTGCGACGCCAGCGTCACCGGCGCCGACTTCCGCAACACCAACCTTCATGACGCCGACCTCACCGAAGTCGATCTCGCCAACACCCGGAGATAGCCATGCACCATGTCGGTCCTGCGCTATTTCTCGAGGAGCCCGGTGGCCGCGCCCACGGCCGTGGACAGCAGTTCCACCCGGCCGGTCACGTCGAACAGGACCGCCCCGTCCTCGATCGGACTGGCCCCGAAGGCCTCCTGCAGGGCAGCCGCCGCGTCAGCGGTGCCGCGCAGCGGTCCCCTCGCCTCGACACCGGGCGGGACCGGCACCGGCGACACCGACGCCTCGGCGAGGTCGAAGGTCAGGATCTCGATCGGCGAGGGCTGATCATTCACGATGGCCGTGACGACACAGGCATCGCCCGTCGCACGGCTCGTGACATGGGTGAAACGCAGTTGGGCGCCACTGGCCTGGTGGGTGAACATGAACCCGCCGTCCATAGTGGCCAGTCCGTCGGTGAGATCGAGGTTGACCTTGCCCTGTGCCGTCATGTGCACGCAGGGACGACCGGTCCCGGTGGTGGTCAACTTCGCCGGGGCGATCGCCTCCAGCGCGATCCCAGCCTCCTCGAAGGCCTTGTGCACCCGTGTGGGCTGGCACAACTCCACCTGGCCGTTCTTGATTTTCAGCGGTGGCAATGCCTGAGCACCGGACGCCGGAGCGGCGAACCCGATCAAGGCAGCGAAAACAACGACGACGGCGACCACAACCCGGCGAGGCTTGAACGTCATGTTCGAAAGACTCCTAGCGAACGGCAACCCGGCACGACCCGGCGAACCTAGCGGCGACCGCCAGGTCACAGCGCGGCGAACGACACCATCGAGTGACCATCAACCTGGTTGGTACCCGAGACCTGGCGGGTATAGACCAGGGCCTCGCCACCGGGCTCCTACACAACCGACTCAGCCAGCGGCTACACGATCAATTCCCCGAACGCCATCCCAGTGCAGCCCGGAGCGGCGGGTGCGCCGGATGGTGGGGTGCCCGGTGGCGGCGAGCAAGTGCGTGGCGGAGGTCGGCGCGGGCCGCTCACACGGTCCCCCTGCCAGTTTTTGGCGGTACAGGCCCAAGTCACGGCGACGACATTGGGCCGAAGCGGTGGCTACCACGCTGGCCATCGAGATCATAATCGGCATATTGACACCACTTGCCATTCGCCGGATCAGCGGGATCGAGGTTCAGGCGGGGTCGGAGCATCAGCGCATTGGGCACGCCACTTTGCCCGTAGCCGGGCGAGGTAGAAGCGGACCACCCCTAAGGTAGGTGCCCACGGCGAACGAACCTGTCTGGGGAGCCCGATGGATCACGTGAGATCGCAGGATGGCACGTCGATAGCGTATGAACGCAGCGGTTCCGGGCCCGCGGTCATCCTGGTGGGTGGCGGCCTCGACGACGGCGCGGAGAACGCGGCGCTGGTTCCCGAGTTGGCCGGGCGGTTCACCGTGTACAACTACGCCCGGCGCGGTCGCGGTGGCAGTGGGGACACCCCGCCCTATGCCGTGCGGCGCGAGATCGAGGATCTCGACGCGCTGATCGGCGAGGCCGGTGGGTCGGCACATCTGTTCGGCGCGTCGTCGGGCGGGGCGCTCGCGCTCGAGGCAGCCATCGCGGGGCTCGCCGTCGATCGGATCGCGGTGTACGAGGTCCCGTATCTGAGCGACGAGGAAGCGGCTCAGCACTGGGCGGAGTACGTCGATCAGTTGACCGCGGCACTCGCCGACGACCGCCGCGCGGACGCGCTCGAACTGTTCATGCGGCTCGCGGGTTCCGCCGACGAGGACATCGCCGGGGCGCGCGGCTCGTCGTTCTGGTCCGGCCTGGAGGCGCTCGCGCCCACCCTCGCCTACGACGCGGCCTGCCTGGGGGACGGGCGCCCACCGGCCGCCCGGCTGGCGACCCTCGCGCGACCGGTGCTGGTGGCGACCGGCGGAACCCCTGATCCGCACACGAAAGGCCTGCGCCCCGGCTTCTTCGACGAAGCCGCGGACGCGATCGCCGCCGCGGTCCCGCACGCCGAACGCCGGATCATCGAAGGCCAGACCCATGTCGCCGACCCGGCGGTGCTCGCCTCCGTGCTCGAACGGTTTTTCACCCGATGACACCGAAAGTCGTCGTGTTCGGACTCGGCGGCACGATCGCGATGACCGCCACCGAGACCGGGGGCGTCGTTCCGGCGCTGTCGGCCGAGCAACTCGTCGCCGCGGTCCCCGGACTGGCCGAGGCCGATGTCACCGTCGAAGTCGAGGACTTCCGCCGCGTTCCCGGCGCGTCCCTGGGCTTCGACGACCTCGCCGCGCTGGCCGCCGAAATCGAGCGGCGGCTCGGCGGCGGGGCGGACGGGGTGGTGATCACCCAGGGCACCGACACCATCGAGGAAACCGCCTACCTGCTCGACCTCGTCCACACCCGGCCCGAGCCGATCGTGGTCACCGGGGCGATGCGCGATCCCACCCTGGCCGGTGCCGACGGCCCCGCCAACATCCTGGCCGCGGTCCGGACGGCGGCCAGCCCGCACGCCCGCGAACTCGGCACCCTGGTGGTGTTCGCCGACGAGATCCACGCCGCGGCCCGGGTCCGCAAGACCCACTCGACCAGCGGACACACCTTCCGCTCCGCCAACGGCGGCCCGCTGGGGTACGTCGTCGAAGGGCGGCCGCGGCTGCTCAACCGCCCGGTCGCCCGGTTCACGGTTCCCCCGGCGGATCGGCCGCGAGCGGTCGAGGTGGCGCTGGTGACCATGGTGCTCGGTGACACCGGCACGCTCCTGAAAGCGGCAGGTGATGGGTGCGACGGGCTGGTCGTCGCGGGGTTCGGTGTCGGCCACGTCCCCGCTCGCGTGGTGGACACGCTCACCCGGCTCGCCGCCCGGATGCCCGTGGTGCTGGCGTCCCGCACCGGCGCGGGGCCGATCCTGAGCGGTACCTACGCCTTCCCCGGATCCGAATCCGACCTGCTGGCCCGCGGCCTGATCTCCGCCGGTTTCCTCGACCCGGTCAAAGCCCGCATCCTGTTGCACCACCTGCTGGCCACCGGCCACGACCACGCCGCGATCCGGGCGGCCTTCGCGCGGGCCGGTTGATTTAGTTACCCAATAGCAATGGGAGGGCTCCCGAACGGGAGCGCTACCGCCAAATAGGCGAAAGAACACCGAGTTCTTCGCATCGCCTACTACGATTCGTGTGGGTAATTCGTCCAGTCCACACTTCCCGCCAGTGGAAATATCCTGGAACCGGCTCCGCCGCGGCCCCGGTTTGGTTAGGCTTTCGGACCAAATCTGGAGAGGCGACGGGTAACTCGGCGAACTCGAACAGCGGAATGGCCCGCGCTGGAGGTGCGGGCTCCCGTGGCGGCTGGTAGCGATCGGGTCTACGGACTCAAGCGCGTGATCGAACTCGTTCGCGAGCTCATGACCCGGGAGGAGCGAGGCGGTTCGCTACGGAGCCGGCACGCTCCGGTCCTGGTGGTCGAGGGCTTCCGCGGCACCGGAAAGACGGCCCTGCTGTCGGCGCTGGTCGATCTGCTCGATCAACGGGTGCCGCACGCGCGCCTGGATCTGGAGACGAATCGGCACGCGTCCGTGCCGCAGGTGCTTTCCGCGATCGCATTCGATCTCAGCCGGAGGTATCCGCGGTACAACGCGCTCCATTTCCCCCGGTTCATCGTGGGGCAGCTCGTGATGCGCCTGGAATTGGATCTCACCGACCATTCCCACGCCTGCCGGCAGGTGGTGGACGCGCTGAAGCGGCATCGCGGTCTCGACATCATCCGCGAGGTGCTGGTGGAGACCGCCGGAAATGTGCTGCTGGACGTGGGCGGCGGGGCCGGGGTGACGATCAACCCGCCCACCCGCCTGCTGGGGCTCGGGTTCGAGTGGGTGACCGGGCGCACGCGGGGGCGGCGCCTGGTGCTCGGGGCGTTCCAGAACTGGTACGGCCACCGGGATCTGGGCCTGCGCAACGATCCCATCGACGTGCTGGTCGACCTCAACCGCTGGGCGACGGACTACCAGGACGAGGACAACCGGCAGCGCATCGACGCGCTGCTCTGGGCGGCGTTCCTCGCCGACCTCCGGGCCGAGTTCGGCCGCGGGCGGCGGGCCGACGAGCGGTCCCTGAACTGCGTGGCGCTGCTGGACAACGCCGACACCGAACTCGGCCGCCGCTTCCTGAACCAGCTCGTCCGCGCTCGCCGCCAGCGCGCCGCGGGCGACCAGGACGACGCCGATCCGCTCACCGTCGTGGCGACCAGCCGGGGTGCGCTGCTGGACGACATCCCCGCGGCGGAGCAGGCGGAGGCCGGCGCCGACAGCGTCCGGGCCGGGCAGGTCACCCGGCGCCCGGAGTGGTCCCGCGCCTGGTGGCTGCGGTACCGGCTGCCGGATCTCACCGAGGACGAGGTGGGCCGGGCCGTCACCGATCTGGCCCTGCCGTGGGGCGACAACCAGCGGCTGACCCGGATCGTGTACGGGCTCACCGTCGGCCACCCCGCATCGACCCGGCTGGTCCTGGACGTCGTGGCGCGGTCCTCGCCGAAGCGGTGGATCGCCCCCGAGGCGATTCTCGCCCAGCCGGTGCCCGGCACCCGATCCCAGGCGACCACGGAAGACCAGTTGCTCGATTGCCTGCTGGCCGACGTCTCCGGCGCGACGCTGCGCGACCTGATGACCTGCGCCGCCGCGCGGGATCGGGGGCAGGCGCTTTCCCTGGCCGGTCAGGGCGATCTGCTGGTGAGCGGTCAGTCCGGTTACGAGCAGATCCTGGACCCGATCCTGTGGCCGGTGCAACGATCGGCCGGGCTCACCCTGCTCCACCGCCTGCTGGTCCGCAGCCTCGCCCGGCGGGAACCCGGGGTGACACCGACCTGGTCGGACGTGCACGCCCGGCTGCGCGATCTCTGCCACGCCGCCGGCGACGAGGCGGGCGTGCTCCACCACCGCCTCGCCGACGGTGAGCTGGGCCCGGTCACCCTGCACCTGCACCAGCGCTTGGGCGAAATCGACAGCACCGCCTGGTTCGGGCTGCTCGAATCGGCCACCACCGGGGCGCCGCGGCGGCACCGGAGCGGGGAAGCACCCATCGACGAGGTGCGGATCCTGGCGGGGCTGGCCGAGGTGGACCAGCAACTCATCCCGATCGCCCGGCTGGTCGCGGCGCTGCAGATCGCCGGGGACCCGTTCACCGACAGCCGGCGGCGCGATCTGCACCTGCAGATCGCCGACGACTATTCCGATGTCTCGCGGCTCTGCCCCGGGGGGCCGCACGCCGTTTTCCTGGAGGCGTCCCGGAAGCACCGCCGGGAGGCCGAGTGGTGGGACTGATGGAGGAACACGTGAGCGATGAGATCATCCCGCCCGAAACCGCGACCCTGCGCAAGCGCCGTCGCCGGAGGCGGGTCGCCCTGGTCGCCGCGGCGGTCCTCCTCATCGCGGGCGGAGTGTGGGGAGTGGTCACGATTTCCTCGGTGTGCGGCTCGCTGGGGTCCGGAGTGGACGAAGTCGGCGGGGAATGCGTAGGCGTATCGGACGGTTCCTACGTCTTCCACCCGGAACTGGCGGCCGTGCAGCAGCGGATCGAGACCGAGAACGCCCGGGTCCGCGCGGAATCTCCCGGATACGTCACCGTGGCACTTCTCGATCCGCTGCTCCCCGACGCGGACAGCGCGTTGCCGCCGCTGCAGGTCCGCAACCGCCTGGAAGGCGCGTACACCGCGTTGCGCAGGGTCAACACCGAGTCCGTCGCCGGTGATCCGAAGCCGGCGATCCAGTTGCTCCTGGCCAACGGCGGCGACACCGACGACCAGTGGCGGCGCGTGGCCGACCGGCTTACCGAGCTGAGCCAGGAGCCCCATCCGCTGGTCGCGGTGGTCGGCCTGGGCGTCAGCACCGACCGGACGCGCCGGATGGCCGAGCAGCTGTCCCAGCGCGGCATCCCCATGGTCGGCGCGGTGCTCACCGCGGACGACCTGGACTACGAACACATCCCCGGCCTGATCAAGGCATCGCCGAGCAACCGGCACTACGTCGACGCGCTTCGCCGGTACGTGGACAGCGCGAACATCCGCTCGGCGATCATGATCCGGGATTCCAATTCGGACTCCGGAACGGACCTCTACACCCAGACGCTGGAAGCCGCCTTCGGGCGGCAGATGCGGGACCTCATCACCTTTCCCACCCAGCAGTTCACCGGGAAGTCCATCCCGTCCCAGATAGCCGATCCCAACCTTTTCGCGAACGTGCGAGCCAATATCTGCGCCTCCGCGGCGAGCGGATTGCAGGCCGTCCTCTACGCGGGGCGGGAGGTCGACCTCGGGGCCTTCATCGAATCGCTCAAGAACCGGACGTGTCAAGCGCTCCCGTTGACCATCCTGACCGCGGGGCTGGAACTCGGCGGGCTGCTCAAGAGCAAGGAGCAGGAGCTGACCGACGCCCGCCTCAAGATCGTCTCCGCGGCGACCGTCGACGTCGAGGGCTGGCTGCGGAACGAGGAGGCCGACGGGACGCCGAAGAACTTCCGCGGGTTCCGGCAGGCGTTCGAAGCCGCCGGGTTCCCCAAGGAACACCTCGACGACGGCGGCGCGATCATGATGCACGACGCCGTGCTGACCGCGGCCCACGCGGTGCGCATCGCGGCGCCCCAGGGTTCGGCGTCCGCGCCCACCGCCGCCGATGTCCGCGCGCAGTTGCTGAACATCAACACCCTTTACACGGTGGGCGGAGCCAGCGGCACGCTCAGCTTCAGCAAGAGCCCTTCGGGGGCCGGTACACCGGTGGGCAAACCGGTGCCGGTGCTGGCGTACCCGAAGCCACCGGACAGCACGTCCCGGCAGGTCGGCCCGTTGTACCGCGTGCCGAACTGACCGATTGACCTCCAGTTAGATAGAGGTTCTAGCGTCACCACATGGGTGACGAATCGATTGAACGACTGCAGGCATTGCTGGACGACAGCGCGAAGAATGCCGGGAAACAGCTGCGCGCGTCGTTCGAAATACCGGACCGCACGCTCACCGCGCGGCAGCTCATCCGCTACCTGGACAAGCCGCGGACGATCGCGCTGGCGACGGTCTCAGCGCGGAACGAGCCGCGGGTGACCCCGGTGGACGCTGTCTTCTACGACGCCGCTTTCCACGTGCCCACGGTTTCCGGCGCCGCTCGGCTCAAGCACATCGCGCGCCAGCCCGCGGTGAGCCTGACGCACTGGGTCGTGGACGACATCGCGATCATCGTGCACGGCACCGCCTCCGCACTGGACATCGACCACGCGGATTCCGGCGAACTCGACCGGCTCTACCCCGCTCGGTGGTGGACGGAAGTCCGCGCCCGAGGAGGCGGCGTCTTCCTGAGGGTGACCGCGGACCGCATGTTCGCCTGGGCGCAGGACCCGGCGAAGTATTCCGCATGACCGACGATCTCGCCTGACACGCCCGGTTTTCAGCCCGACCGTTCCGCGATGAGCACGGCGATGCCGTCGAGGATCCGGCGCAGGCCGAACTCCCAGCCGTTGTCGTGCGGGGCATCGCCGGTGGAGTCGGCGGCCGCGACGAGTTCGGGAAACCGGTCACCGTGCCGCCGCATGAGCTCGGTGATGATCGGGCTCAGCCGCCGTTCGCTGGTCCAGGGTTGCGTGCCCGCGGTGCCCGCCGACTGGGTGTTGCGGATGTGGCCGCTCAGCAGGAACACCGCGTCCATCCGCTCGGCGCCGTCGAGGCCGGTCCCGGCGAGCGCGCCGACCGCGCATTCGGTCCAGCCGATCTCCCGCGGCCCCATGGCCCGCTGCCCCACCGTGGCCACCGGCAGCCACGGGTGGCGCTGCCAGGTCGACCGCATTCCGGCGGCCCATTCTTCGAGTTTGGCGCGCCAATCCCCGGACGACCCGGCCAGATCGGGTGGTTCGCCGACCGCGGTCTCGATCATCACGGCGACCAGTTCGGCCTTGCTGGACACGTGGCGGTAGAGGGCCATCTTGGTGACGTCGAGCTTGCTCGCGACCTGCTGCATGGACACCGCGCCCATGCCCTCCGCGTCGGCGAGCGCGATCGCGGCCCGGGCGATGCGTTCCACGGTGAGCGCGGGCCGCGGTTTGCGGGCGGGCCGATCGCGCAGGCCCCACAACAGCTCGGCGCTGGTGGCCCGCTCTCCGGCGGCCTCGCCGTCCGAGCTGCTCATGCACATCTCCCTCTTGCCGATCCAGCGTGCTTGTGTCTAGTGTACACACTTGTATCCGCCGGACACTTAGCGTCCGGTAGACGCATCCGTATCTGCCGGATACTTACCGAGGGAGAGAGCGATGTCCACGAAAATCTTTGTCAACCTTCCGGTCGCCGATCTGGCCAAGTCGAGGGAGTTCTTCACCAAGCTCGGGTACACCTTCAACGAGCAGTTCAGCGACGAGAACGCGGCGTCCCTGGTGATCAGCGAGCACATCCACGCGATGCTGCTGGTCCAGCCGTTCTTCCAGACCTTCACGAAGAAGGAGATCGTCGACGCGGACAAGGCGACCGAGGCGATCGTGTGCCTGAGCGCGGAAAGCCGCGAGCAGGTCGACGAACTGGTCGACGCCGCGCTGGCGGCCGGGGCACGGCCCGCGAACGACCCGCAGGACCACGGGTTCATGTACGGGCGCAGCTTCTACGACCTCGACGGCCACCACTGGGAGTACATGTGGATGGACCCCGCCGCGGCGCAGGAGGCGTAGGTCCGTGCGTTCCCTGGGGAGAAGAGCCGGGTTCGCCCTGGCCCTGAGCGTCGGGCTGCTCGCGGGTCTCGCGCCACCCGCCGCCGCGGATCCGGCGCTCGTCCTGACCGGCAGCGGTCCGGTGCGGGGCACGGTCACCCGCGATTACCGGGAATTCAACGGGATTCCGTACGCGGCCCCGCCGGTCGGCGATCTGCGCTGGCGAGCACCGCGGCCCGCGCGGCCGTGGACCGCGCCGCGCGATGCGACCAAGCCCGGCGCGAACTGCGCGCAGAACGCCGGTTTCAGCGGGGAGAGCCTGGCCGAGGACTGCCTCTTCGTGAACGTCACCGCGCCCCGGCGGGCGCGGAACCGGCCGGTGATGGTGTGGTTCCACGGCGGCGGTTTCCAGAACGGCGCGGGAGCCGAATACCGCGCCACCGAACTGGCGACCCGGGGTGACGTCGTCGTGGTGACGGTCAACTACCGGCTCGGCATCTTCGGTTTCCTCGCCCATCCCGCGTTCGACGCCGGGCAGGGGTTGTCCGGCAACTTCGGCCTCGAGGACCAGCAGGCCGCGCTGCGCTGGGTGCGGCGCAACGCGGCGGCGTTCGGCGGTGACGCGGGAAACGTGACGATCTTCGGCGAATCCTCGGGCGGCCGGAGCGTGTGCGCGCAGCTGGCCGCACCGGCCGCGGCGGGCCTGTTCCAGCGCGCGATCGTCCAAAGTGAACCGTGCACGATGCTGAACTGGCCGGAAGCGGACGGAAAACCGAGCACCGATCCGCCCGGCTTCCCCAAACCGCGGGCGAGCGCGGAGCAGCAGGGGCAGGCGGTCGCCACCGCACTCGGGTGCCCGGACCCGGCCACCGCGGCGGTTTGCCTGCGCGGCAAGGACACCGCCGCGGTGCTGAAGCAGGCGAGCTACTGGTACGCCCCGGTGTTCGGCGGCGGGGGCGTCCTGCCGCTCGACCCGGCCGAAGCGGTGGCCACGGGCCGGTTCGCCAAGGTGCCGGTCCTGCACGGGATCAACCGCGACGAATTCCGCATCGGGCCGGCCTTCGACGAGGTGCTGGCCGGCAAGAAGCCGATCACCCCGGACGAATACCGTTCCCTGGCGCGGAATTTCGCGGGCGATCGGGTTGACGAGGTGCTCGCGCGCTACCCGGTGACAGCGGGCCGTTCCGCGAGCGAAGCCTGGAGCGCGGTCGTCACGGACGCCACGTTCGCGCGTGCGGCGACGGAAATGAACCACGCCCTCGCCCGCCAGGTTCCGGCCTACGCCTACGAATTCGCCGACGAGCAGGCGCCCTGGCTGAGCGGGATGGCCAAACCCAGCTTCCCGCCGGGCGCCTACCACCTGGCGGAGCTGCAGTACCTGTTCGCGGTGACGGGCTTCGACGGACCGGGCACTGCCGCCCAGAAACGGTTGGCCGAACAGCTGATCCGCTACTGGGCGCGGTTCGCGCACACCGGGAACCCGAACGGCCCCGGCTCCCCGTTCTGGCCGCGGGCCGACCAGAACCCCGGCCTGGCCCAGGTGCTCGCGCCGGACGGCGTCCGGCCGGAATCGTTCACCGAACGGCACCAGTACGGCTACTGGCGGACTGGTATTCCACAGTAGACGGTTGCTCGCCGGGTTCGGTGAATCCGGCGAGCAACGCCAACCGGCTCGCCGTGCGGGCGCCGTCGATCGTGTCCCGGGCCCCGGCGAGCACCTCTTCCGGTTCGTGCGCACCGACCAGGAACAGGGTGATGTCCTGATCGCACAGGATGTCCACCAGGTTGGCGAACCGCTGCCGCGCGTCCGGTGTGCACGCGGCGAGCCGGGGCACGTCACCGAGGACCCAGGTGTCGAACCGGTCGGCGAGCGCCAGGTAGTCCCGTGCGGACGTCGGCCGTTCGCACAGTTCGGCGAAGTCGAACCACACCAGCCGGTCCCGCACCGTCCGGGCGCGCAACCGCCGGTCACCCGCGCAGACGGTCGTGCGTTCACCGGGTCCCGGCGTTTCCAGTCCGCGCCCCCGCGACCGCGCCGGGGAGAAGTAGGCGCCCTCGGCGAACCGCCCGCGCCGGTTGACGGTGCGGTAGTCCGTAGGCCCGGCGACCGGGACCAGATCGAACCGCTCCCCGATGAGGTCGATCGCGGGGCGGGCGAGGTGGTGGTGCAGCGGATTCGGCAGCAGCCCGTCCGGGTGGTAGTTCGACGTGGTCACGCAGGTGACGCGCCGCTCCCGCAACACCCGCAGGAGTCGCGTGAGCAGCGCCGCGTCATCCGGATCGTGCAGGTGGAACTCGTCGAAGCAGACCAGCCTCGCGTCCCCGATCAGCTCCCCCACCGCCTGCGTGCGCCGCAGCCGGTCGAAGAAACCGGGGAAGTGGACCCGGATCTTCCCGGGAATCGGCACCGCGCCGAAGAAGGCGTCGAGCAGGAAACTCTTGCCCCGGCCGACCGGTCCGTACAGGTACTGGCCCCGCAGGTGGCGGCGGACCGGCTGCCGCAGGTCCGCCGCGAGCCCGGCGAGCCGGACCGCCGCCGCGCGTTGCGCGGGGTCCAGCACGAATCCTCGTCGCGCCGCGGTGCGTTCGAAGTGCTCCAGCGCGGCCCGGCCGGAGGATCCCCGGTGATGCTCCATCACCGGGCGATTTTTCCAGCCCGGCCGCCGGATTCCTGCCGAACTTGAGGCACGTCATACCGGGTTTCGGCCGAGCGGGGTCAGGTCCAGGTAGTTGAGGCTGAACATGAGGGTCTCGATCCCGCGCGCGTACGCCGAATAGGTGTGGAACACCGCGTCCCCGTCCCGCAGGAACACGCTCACCCCGGGCAGTTCGCTCCCCAGGTCCGCCTGCGGCCCGACCGCGGCTTCGTACTCCTCCCGGGTCCGGTAGTTGATCAACATCGGCGTGACCCGCTCGTCCAGGGTGACGTGGTAGTCGTAGTTGAAGTCGCTGCCCAGCGACGAGTACCACGGGAAGGGCCAGCCCATCCGCCGCCGGTAGGCCTCGATCTGCTCGACCGGCCCGCGGGAGACCAGGACGAGCGTGGTGTCGTTGCGGTGCAGGTGGTCCAGCGCGGGCAGCTCGTTCATGTGGTACGTGCAGCTCGGGCAGGCCTCACCGCGGTCGCCGAGCCACATGACGTGGTGCACGATCAGTTGCCGCCGCCCGTCGAACAGGTCCAGCAGGCTCGCCCGCTCGCCGGGCCGTTCGAACACGTAGTCCTGCTCGACCCGCACCATCGGCAACGCCCGGCGTTCGGCGTTCAGCGCGTCGCGGGCGCGGGTGAACTCCTTCTCCCTGACCAGGAACTCCCGGCGCGTGGCGAGCCACTCTTCCCGCGAAACGATCTCCGGCATGGTCATCGGTCCTCCGATCGGTCGTGCGGACGCCCCTCGCGGGCGTCTCGACCGGAGGTCGGAGCGGGCGCCGGGTTCTCTACATCCGGGGTTTCCCGGCGCCCGGCCACGTGCGGCTATGGTGGACCGATGGGGTCGATCAAGCAGTTCCAAGTCACCTTCGACTGCGCGGAACCCGAGCGCGTCGCTCGTTTCTGGTGCGAGGTGCTGGGGTACGTCGTACCGCCGCCACCGGAAGGGTTTGCCACTTGGGAAGATTTCGATCGCTCCCTGCCGCCTGAGCGCCAGGGTTCGGCGTTCGTCTGCGTTGATCCCTCAGGGGTGGGCCCGCGACTGTTCTTCCAGCGCGTTCCCGAAGGCAAGGTCGTCAAGAATCGGCTGCATCTCGACGTGCGGGTCGGCACCGGGCTCGTGGGCGAAGAGCGCCTCGCCGCGCTCGAGGCCGAGTGCGCACGGCTGATCGCGCTCGGCGCGGTACGCGTGCGACTACTGCCCGCCGATGACTACGACGAGTCTTGCCTGGTCATGCAGGACATCGAGGGCAACGAGTTCTGCCTCGACTGACGGGCCGCGAACGTCTCAGCGATCCGCGGCGGCCAGCGAATTGCCCGCCATCACGTGCTGCACCAGCGCGGCGAGCACCTGTTTCGTGGACTCCCGGTCCCGCGCGTCGCACAGCAGCAGCGGCACGTGCGGCCCGACGTCGAGAGCGGCCCGCACCTCCTCGGTGCCGTAGCGGTACGCGCCGTCGAAGCAGTTCACGCCGACGACGAAGGGCAGCCTGCGCCGTTCGAAGAAGTCCACCGCCGGGAAGCAGCTGTCCAGCCTGCGGGTGTCCGCGAGCACCACGGCCCCGATCGCGCCGTAGGCCAGTTCGTCCCACATGAACCAGAACCGGTCCTGCCCCGGGGTGCCGAACAGGTAGAGGATCAGCTCGGGGTTGATGGTGATCCGGCCAAAGTCCAGCGCGACCGTGGTGGTCGTCTTCCGCTCGACGCCGGTGAGATCGTCCACGCCCGCGGACGCCTCGGTGATCAGTTCCTCGGTCCGCAGCGGCGGCACCTCGCTCACCGAACCGACCATCGTGGTCTTGCCGACCCCGAAGCCCCCGGCGATGAGGATCTTGACCGCGGCCGCGGTCAGGGATCGCCTGGGCTCAGAGCTTCCGGATGCCATCGAGAACCGCCTGGAGTACGTGTTGGCTGGGGGCTTCGGTCATCGGCGCCGCGGTGCGGAACAGCACGACGTTCTGCTCGATGAGATCACTGAGCAGCACCTTGACCACGGGCAGGGGCAGGTCGATCCGCGCGGCCACCTCGGCCACCGACATCGGACGCTGGCACAGCCGCACGATCCGCGCGTACTCCCGGTCCATTCCGGCGGCCTCGGCGGCCGAGGGCACGGCGACCACGAGCGTGATCAGATCGAGTTTCAGGGTCTCCGACCTGGTCCGGCCGCCGGTCACCGCGTACGGCCGGACCAGCGGATCGTCGAACCAGGCGTCCGGCTCGTTCATGGCGAACTGTGCTGGACCGCCGCGCCGCCGCGGGGCGCCGAGGTGAGCACGGCGCCGACGCGCTTGACCATCAGGTTCATCTCGTACGCGACCATGCCCATATCCGCGTCCTCGCTCGCGAGCAGGGCCAGGCACGCGCCGCGCCCGGCGGCGGTGACGAACAGGAACGCGTGGTCCATCTCGACCATGGTCTGGCGCACGTTGCCGCCGCCGAAGTGCCGGCCGGTTCCGCGCGCGAGGCTCTGGAACGCCGAGGCCACCGCGGAAAGGTGCTCGGCGTCGGCTTCGGACAGATTGCCGGACCGGCCGATGAGCAGGCCGTCCGCCGAGAGCACGACGGCCCGTTCGGCCCCGGCGACCCGCTTGATCAGATCGTCCAGCAGCCAGTCGATCTCACTGATTCCCGTGTTGACCATTAGGTTCGCTCTCCAGACGTGTCATTCGGCCCCTGCTCCCGGGCTCGCCGCGTGCCCTGCTGGAACGCCGCCAGCCTGCTCCTGGCCTGTTCCGGGGAGTCTTCCCGGACCGGATCCGGGGTGGTCACGGGCCCGTCCTCGCGCAGTTGCGGAACCAGGTTCTGCTGCCTGCGCCGCTGCGGCAGCGGCGGGCGGCCGGGCGCCTCCGGACGGCGCGGCTGCTGGGGCGCGGGCGGGCGGGCTTCGTGCTGCGGGCGGACCTCGTGCTGGGGCCGGAGTTGGTTCGCGGGCCGGAACAGGTCCTGGCGCGTCGGGGCGTCGATCGCGGACTGTTGTTCGGCCGCCGGCTGCCGGGGCGCCGGGGGTTCGGGCTTGGTTTCCGGTTTGCGGCGCGGCAACCGCGCCTGCTGCACGGGAACGGGGTTCTCGGCGGGCGGTTCTTCCTCGGGTTCGCTCACCGGGCTGAGCAGTTCCGAGCGGACCAGCACGATCGCGCGGGTTCCGCCGTACGCCGATTCGCGCAGGGTCACCGAGATGCCGTGGCGCGCCGCGAGCCGCGCGACCACGAACAGGCCGAGCCGCGGTTCCTCGGAGAGCGCCATGATGCCGAAGTCGGGCGGATCGGCCAGCATCGCGTTGAGTTCCTCGCAGCGTTCCGGTTCGATGCCCAGGCCCTGGTCCTCGACCTCGATCACCACGCCGCGGCCGACCACGTTGCCGCGGATCTCCACCCGGGATTCCGGCGGGGAGAACGAGGTGGCGTTGTCGATCAGCTCGGCGAGCAGGTGCACGAGGTCGCCGACCACCGGGCCGTTGACCGCGATCTCCGGCAGCTTCGCCACGCCGACGCGGGTGAAGTCCTCGGTCTCGGCCGACGCGCCGCGGACGAGTTCGGCCAGGTTGACCGGATTCCGCCACTGCCGGCCGGGCTGGCCGCCACCGAGGATGATCAGGTTCTCCGCGTTGCGCCGGGCCCGGGTGGACAGGTGGTCGAGCTTGAACAGCGTGTCCAGCTGGTCCGGGTCCTCCTGCTTGCGCTCGGCCTGGTCGAGCACCTTGAGCTGGCGGTGCACGATCACCTGGCTGCGGTGGGCGATGTTCAGGAAGACCGTCTTGGTGCCCTCCCGGGTCTTCGCCTCCTCCACGGCGGCCGCGATCGCGGTCTGCTGCGCCTTGTTGAACGCGTCGGCCACCTGGCCGATCTCGTCCGTGCCGTGGTCGAGCAGGGCCGCCTCGCCGTCGAGGTCCACCGGTTCGCCCTTGCGCACCCGTCGCACCAGTTCGGGCAACCGGGAGTCGGACAGGTGCAGCGTCTCCTCGCGCAGCCGCGCGAGCCGGCCGATGAGCCGGTTGGACAGCCGCAGCGCGACGACGAACACCCCGATCGCCACGAGAATGGCGGCCGCGCCCGCGATGATCGAGGTGATCAGCGTGCGCTCGCCCTGGTCGATCGCGAGCTCGGTGGCGTGCCCGCTCTGCTGGATGTACAGGCTCATCAGGGTGTCGCCGACCTCGCGGGCGGCGGTGCGCCAGTCGCCCGCCGGGATCGGGAGCGCGGTCTGGTTGCCCCGCAGGAAGGCGTTTTCCACGATCTCCAGGCGTTTCCACGCGTCACTCGCGATGAGCTTGTCGTAGCGCGCCTTCACCTCGGGGGTCATCAGGGTGACCGAGCCTTCGAGCTGCGCGTGGTAGGCGCCGATCTGCTCGAGGTAGGTCCGGAACTCGGCTTCGGTGAGCCCGCCACCGGCGACCCCGGCCGCGGCGAGCGCGTCACCGCGCTGCATCCCGTCCGCGCTGGTGAACAGGGGCACGGCGGTGACGCGCAGGTACGCGTTCTCGGCGTCCGGAGCCCCCTGGGCGAGCCCGTTCACCCCCTCGACGAACTGGTCGATGATCTGGTTGTAGAAGCCGTAGGCCTCCTGCAGCGCGGGCTGACCGGCGTCGACCTGCTGGCGGAACTGGGGCAGCTTGGCGAGCAGCCCGCGCACCGTGGTGATGTTGCGTTGCACGTTCTCCGGCGCCTCGTCGGCGAGCCCGGCGAGGGTCGCGGCGATCTGCGCCGCCGCGGCGTCGGTCTTGGCGCGCTGCTCGACCAGCGCGACCCGATCCCGGCCGTTGGCCGCCAGTTCCTGCAGGGTCAGCCGCCGCTCCTCCTGCGCCGCGGTGAAGAACTGGATCGCGGGCGCGGCCGCCCCGCGGATCTTGGTCGCGAAGTCACGCACCTGCACCGCGTCGTAGATCAAATAACCGGCGAGCGCGACCCCGACCGCCAGCAGCGCGACACTCGGAATGAGGGCGATCGCCAGCACT
Organism: Amycolatopsis anabasis; assembly: GCF_009765355.1. Lineage (GTDB taxonomy): Bacteria > Actinomycetota > Actinomycetes > Mycobacteriales > Pseudonocardiaceae > Amycolatopsis > Amycolatopsis anabasis. Next base: position 65,363 of record NZ_VTHK01000022.1, read on the forward strand.
CGCGATCGAATTGACGAAACACGGCTTCGTCGAATGGAAATCTGCTTCACCGCGGCTCGATGTCCTTCCGGCTGTTCTTCGTACCCGGTATATCTGGGTCCCCGCACCCGAGTTCTGCTAGCCGGATCAACACACTGTAGTCCGCTTCGCCCGCGAAGACGTTAAGCAGCGCGGCAGGAGGAGTCAAATCGGTTGCTCCGTACAGCCCAACAGTGTCGTGACCATTTGACCATCGGAAGAACAACTTGGAAATAGGCCAACCCGAGACGGTGACCTTTGTCGCATTCCCTCGACAAGCCGAGGGCGTGGTCACCGGACGTGACCACCGTCACCCGTCGACTTTATCGATCGAGTCGGGTGCCGCCTTTAATTTCAAAGGAAAGAATTGCTTGTGAAATTCTCGGAGCCCCGATTGTCCAAGCATCGACCTTTTCCAGTGTGTCCATTGTGGATCGTTGAGGAAACAGTCGCATGTGGACCAAGAAGCACGGGGCGACCGTAGCACCCGCAACGGGTCGCCGCGTGCGAAACGGCCGGATCGCGCACCCGATCCGCGAGATCCACGTCCATTCGGACCATGATCATGACGACCTTCCGGTGATCTAATTACGACAATCGTTTGCTTTTCGACTGCTCCAAATGGACCAAATTCTTCCGCCTACTTGTCGCACGATGCTACTCTGGGTATCAGTCCGGTTACGGAGGTCATCGGCGCGCAATACTCGTCCCTGCGGCCGACGACGGGTCTCGGCTGTCGGGGGGCTGGTATGGACACGCGCGAATCCTGGACCGTGCAAGCGAATCGTCTCGCCGAGCGGCTGCTGTCCGAAATGGCCGGGGATCCGTACGGGCGGTTCTCCTCCTCGGTGTACGAGACGGCGCGCCTGGTCACGCTGGCCCCGTCGCTGTCCGGACAGGACGAACGCGTGCGGTTCCTGGTCGGCCGCCAGCACCAGGACGGCGGCTGGGGCGGCCCCGGCTCCTACGGGCTCGCCCCGACGCTGAGCGCCACCGAGGCGCTGCTGAGCTTCCTGCGCGAGTCGCCCGTGCACGGCGACCGGCGGCCACCGTTGCACGCGAAGGCCGTGCGCGCCGCCGATCGCGGGCTGCGGGTGCTGTTCAGCCGCCTGAACGGCGTGGGACGAAGCTCCCTTCCGGACACGGTGGCCGTGGAGATCATCGTGCCCGGACTGGTCGCCGACATCAACGCCCACCTCGACCGGCTGGAGCGGGAACCGCTGCCCGGACTGGACGCCTGGCGCGGCGGCCGCCGCCTCACCCCGCCGGTCGACACCAACGCGGAACTGCTGGCCCGGTTGCGGAACGCGGTGCGCGCGGGCCATGCGCTGCCCAGCAAGCTGCTGCACTCGCTCGAGGTGATCGGCCCCGCCGCCCGCGGCGCGCCGTTCATCGAACCGGCCGCCGGCGGGGTGGGTTGTTCGCCCGCCGCGACCGCGACCTGGCTGGGCGACGCGGCCATCCGCGCGAACCATCCGTCGGTGCGCTACCTGGAAGCCGTGCAGGGGCCCGGCGGCGGCGCGGTCCCGGTGGCCGCGCCGCTGGGCCTGTTCGAGCGCGCCTGGGTGCTCGCCACCCTGGCCGGAGCGGGTTTTCGCCTGGTGGCAAGGGATCCGCTGGTGCGCAGCGTGCACGCGGCGTTCGGCGAAACCGGCACGGCCGGCGGGCCCGGGCTGCCACCCGACGCCGACGACACGTCCACCGCCCTGTACGCGCTGGCGCTGCTGGGCAGCCCGCGCTCCCCGGAAAGCCTGTGGAACTACCACGCGGGCGCGCATTTCAGCTGCTTCCCGGACGAACGCACCCCGTCGACCAGCGCGAACGCGCACGTCCTGCAGGCACTGGGCGCCTGCCTGACGCCGGACCTGCCCGGATCCGCCCGGTACCTCGACGCGGTCGGCAGGCTCACCGGCTGGCTGTGCGACCGGCAGGAGACCGATGGTTGCTGGTGGGACAAATGGCACGCGTCGCCGTACTACGCGACCGCCTGCTGCGCGGTCGCCCTGGCCGACTTCGGCGGCCCGGCGGCCCGGGCCGCGGTGCGCCGGGCGGTCGAATGGGTGCTGCTGAGCCAGCGCACCGACGGCTCGTGGGGGCGCTGGGACGGCACCTACGAGGAAACCGCCTACGCGGTGCGCGTTCTGCTGCAGACACCGCCGTGCCACCGCCGCGAAGCGGTCACCCGGGCCGCCGCGCGCGGTGCGGAGTTCCTGCTGCGCTCCGCGGACGCCGAGCACCCGCCGCTGTGGCACGACAAGGATCTGTACACGCCGACCCGGATCGTGCGCGCGGAAGGCCTGGCCGCCCTGCACCTCGCCCGCACCGACGCCGAAGTCGCCGCCCTGATCGCCCGCTGGGAAACCGAACCCGCCGAATGCGAGGCGTCGTGAACCTCACCGAGTTCCGCATGACCCTGCGCACCCTGCCGTTCCTCGACGCGCACGCCCACTCCCCGCACGGCCTCCTGCAACTCCGCGCCCGCCCCACCCCCCGCCTCCTCGTCTGGCACCCCGACGCGATCGAACAGATCTTCCGCACCGACCGGCAATTCCACCACCCCGGCAGCCGCAGCCTGATGCCTTTGCTCGGCCGAAGCTCACTGCTGTGGGCGGACGGTCCCCGGCATCCGGCCTACCGCGGCACGCTCGGCCCGCCGCTGCGCAACCGCGGGCTGGCAAGCTATCGCGACGCCATCGCCGATACCGTGCACAGCTCGATCGACGAACTCCCCACGGGCCGGGTCATCCCGCTGGCCGAGTGGACCCGCCAGGTCGCACTTCGCGTCATCGCCAAGATCGTCCTCGGTCGGGCCGACGACGAACTGCTGGCGCCCTTCATCGCCTGGATCGACAAGGCGCTCGGCTCACGTTCCCGCACCCTGTACTACCGCTATCTCAGCGGCGGCCTGCCCGGATCCGGCGAGCAGCTCGACCGGCTCCTGATCCGCGCCGCGAGAGCTTCCGCGAGTGCGAACCCGCCCGCCCTCGCGGCGCTGCTCCTGACCGAAAACGGGCCGCTCGGGGAAATCGACCGCACGGAGCTGCGCGACCAGATCGTCTCGCTCCTGTTCGCGGGACACGAAACCACCGCGTCCGCGACCGCGTGGACGCTGTATTGGCTGGACCGCGACGAGCGGGTGCGGGACGACGTGCTCACCGAACTCGAAGCCACCTCCGATGACGGCTCGGACGTGACGCGAGTCCCCCTCCTGCAAGCGGTGATCCAGGAGGCTTTGCGGCTGACCCCACCGGTTCCGGCGGCGGGCAACCGCATGCTGGACCGCGGCGGCGAACTGCTCGGCCGGGAACTGCCCGCGGGCACCATCCTCACCCCCAGCATCTACCTCGCCCACCGTCGTGCGGAGTACTTCCCCAGACCGAGAAGGTTCGACCCGTACCGCTTCCTCGGCCGGCGCGTTGGGCCGCAACACTTCTTCCCGTTCGGTGGTGGCGCGCGGCACTGCCTGGGCAGTCAACTCAGCCAACTGGAAGCGCGGATGATCACCGTCGCGCTCCTGCGTCGCCGGGAGCTGCGCTGCGTCAATCCCGCCGCCGGAGTCCCGCGGTTGCGAGGGCACGCCATGGCACCGGATTCGAAGCTGCGCATGAAGGTCATGCGAAACCTCGATGACTAGCGGTCCGGGCCTTCGCATGCGCTGGCACGATGTCGTCGTCGTTCACCGTCTCCACTTCCCGCTTCCGGTCAACTATCTGTGCTACTCGTTCTGCGGCGCTTGCTTCGCGACCGGCGACTACCGGCATCTGCTGGACCCGCCCGTGCTCCTGGCGGCGATGGCGAATCTGCTGATCATCCTTTCCGGACTCGCCCTCAACACGGCCGCGGACATTCGAACCGACGAACGGCAGGCGGACCGGGAGCAGCTTGCCAACGCCGCGCTGCGGATCGGCCGGGAACGGGTTTTTCGTTGGGCGGCAATCGAGATGTGCTGCGCCCTGGTCTTGGCCACGGCGATTTCACAGTGGACGGGCCACCTGCTCGGCACGGCATTCGCGGCCGGGGCCATCGGACTGCACATGCTCTACGATCTCGAACCGGTTCGGTTGAAACGTCGGGGTTTTCCCGGGCCGTTCGCCTTCTGCGCGGCGGTGCACGTCCTGCCGTGCCTGCTGTCCTTCACCGCGGCCGGACCACTGTTCGACGCGCCGGTATACCTGATCTTCGCGGGCATCTGGATCCTCGCGAGCGGGCGCACCGTGTGGTGGTCGGTTCCCGACCGCAGCGCTGACGCCGCGACCGGCATGCGTACCCCGCCCGTGCGCTACGGCGCTGTTCGAGCGCTGGCGATGTCCTGCCTCATCATGCTGGCCGGGCTGGCCGGAATCGGCTGGGGCCTGTGGTGGCTGTACGGACCGGTCTGGGCCTTGCTCGGCGTGACCGCACACGCCGCGTTCCTCGGCAATTCGCTCCTGCTGTTGCGCAGGACGGCCGAAGGCGCCACACCGAGTTCGGCACGAATGTTGAAACGCGCCATGCCGATGGTGTCGGTCGGCGACGTGGCGCTGGTGATCATTCCGTTGATCGTCTGAGGATCACGGCTTGCGGGCAAGTCCCGCGTGCACGATGACCTGGTCCGGATTGCGGTCCGCTTCGTCCGGAGAATCCGGGCGCCATTGCGGTACGGGAACCACGCCCGGCTCCACGAACTCAAGCCCGGTGAAGAAGGAACGAAGCCGTTCCGCATCCCGGAGATTCACCACCGGCCGAGAACCGAGCAACATCTGCTCGAAGATGTTGAACGCGTTCAGCAGCTCTTCGTTCTCGCTGTAGTGCGAGATCGCGAGGTACCCGCCCGAGGGCAAGCGGTCGATGTAGGGCGCCACCAAGCCCTCGGGGTTCTCGTCGTCCGCGAAGTGGATCAGTGTCGCCAGCATCAACACGGCGTAGGGTTCGCGCGGGTCCAGCAGCTTCCGCGTCTCGGGCGCGTCGAAGACCTGCTCGGGCTCGCGCAGATCGGCGCAGAGGTACGCCGCCCGGTCGTTGCCCGCCAGCAGGCGCTGACCGTCGGCGGCAAGACCCTGATCGAGATCGACGTACACCACGCGCGCCTCGGGGTCGACGCTCTGCGCCACCTCGTGCACGTTGCCCAACGTGGGCAGCCCGGATCCGATGTCGAGGAACTGGCGAATCCCCTGACTCATCAGATAGCGCACCATGCGGCCCAACATGGCCCGATGCGAGCGAACCAGGTAGGGGATGTGCGGCGCGACAACCATGACGTGCTCCGCGAACTTCCGATCCACCTCGGTGAAGTGCGACCCGCCGAGCCAGTAGTCATTTGTCCGAGCGAAGTTCGGCTGCTCCGTGCCGTTCTCGGCAGACGCCTGCATGGTCGATGCCACTCTAGGTACGCCTCCTCATACTCGCTTCCGCACCATGTCGTGACCTGTTACCGCCAACCAGCGCAGCGAGTCTACTGCGACGACGACCGAAAGACGATCTGTATCGACGGAGAGCAGTTTCACAGTCACCGACGGTCAACTTGGGCTGGTTGGCGGCTTGCTTTTCGGGCAAAAGGTGCACCGGATGGCGGATTGCCCGAAGCGGGCGATGGTCCACTTAGGACTGACTGGGAGTCAGCGGGCCGGATCGTTCACCGCGTGGTCGGGGCGTTGCCCGGAGAGGGCCTGGCGCAACTGGCGGGCGGCGGCGAGGGACATCTCCCGGCGCACACCGTCCACAGCGGACCCGAGGTGCGGGGTGAACACAGTTCGCGGGTTTTCCAGCAGGCGCGCGGGGATCCGGTCCGGCCGGCCGGGCAGGAGCCAGTCCTCCATGGCGAACACGTCGGCGGCGTATCCGGCAAGCGTGCCCGCCTCGAGCGCGTCGGCGACCGCTTCCTCGTCGACCACCGAACCGCGGCCGATGTTCACCAGGTAGGCCCCGGGCTTGAACTCGCGCAGCGCCCGGGCGTCGATCAGTCCCCGGGTCTGCCGGGTCAGCGGCAGCAGGGGGAGCACCACGTCGCTCCGGCGGAGCAGTTCGGTCGTCGAACTCCGGTGCACCCCGAGCGCACGCTCCCGCTCGGGGTCGAGCGGCCGGGGGTCGGCGTAGCGCACGGTGACCGAGAACCCGGCGAGCCGCTCGGCGAGCGCCTGGCCCAGGCGCCCCATGCCCAGGATGCCGACGGTCGCCCCGGCCAGCCCGGCGCCGTAGAACCGCGGCCGCCAGCCGGCGAAGTCACCACCGCGCACGGCCCGGTCCGCCGCCGGCACCTGGCGCATCACCGCGATGGTCAGCCCGATCGCCAGTTCGGCGGTCGGCTCGGTGAGCAGGTCCGGCAGGATCGTCAGCCACACACCCCGGCGCGCGCACGCCTCGGCGTCGAAGTTGTCATATCCCTTCAGCGCCGCGCTGATCACCCGCAGGCGAGGACAGGCCGCGAGGAACTCGTCGTCCACGCTGTCGGCCATGCAGACCAGCAGGCCCTCGGCGGTGGCGGCCCGGTCCAGCACCTCCGCCCGGCTCCACACGCCCGGCGCCGGGCCGGGCGCGACCGGTTCGCAGAACCCGGCCAGGTAGGCCAGTGCTTCCGGGTGCGTCCAGTGGGTCACCACGACACGCGGGAGCCGAGCCATCTCCTCACGCTAGCCAACCTCGGGCCACGAGAGAATAGTGATCAGAATGAGCACGCCCGAACCAACCACGGTGACCTTCGCGGGCTCGGGGGACGCTTTCGGCAGCGGCGGCCGGTTCCAGGCCTGTATCCACCTGCGCCCGCCCGCGGGCGATCCGGTGTTGCTGGACTGCGGCGCCACCTCCCTGGTCGCCCTGAAACGGCAGAACCTGGACCCCGGCGAGATCGCCGCGGTCTTCGTCTCGCACCTGCACGTGGACCACTTCGGCGGCCTGCCCCCGCTGATCCTCGACGGACAGTTCAGCCGGCGGACCGCGCCGCTGACCGTCGCCGGCCCACCGGGCACCGCGCGCCGCCTCACCGAGGCCCTGGAGCTGGCGTTTCCCGGCTCCTCCGAGGTGCGCCGCCGGTTCCCGGTCGAGGTGGTGGAGCTGACGCCGGGGGCCGCCCCGGTCACCGTGGCCGGGGTGGCCGCCCGCGCCTGGGCCGTCGAGCACGGGGCGCGGATCGCGCCCGCCCTCGGGCTGCGCCTCGACTTCGGCGGCACGGTCGTCGGCTACACCGGCGACACCGCGTGGACCGACGCGCTGCTCGAGATCGCCGACCGCGCCGACCTGTTCATCGCCGAGTCCTACTCCTGGGACAAGGAAATCCCGTACCACCTCCGCCACGCGGACCTGCTCGCGCACCGCGACCGGCTCACCAGCGAGCGCGTCGTGCTGACCCACCCGTCGGCCGACATGCTGGCCCACCGGGACGAGGCCGCCTTCGAGCTGGCCGACGACGGGCTGGTGCTCCGGATCTGACCCCGCCGCTCAGCCGGGATCGGCGAAGCCCGGGGCGCCGCAGCACTTCTTGTACTTGCGCCCGGAACCGCACCAGCACGGATCGTTGCGGCCGGGCGGCCACGGGCTGCCCTTGCCCAGCCGGCCGAGTTCCGCGGCGTAGGACGCTCGCGCCTCGGGTTCGTCCGGGCGAAGATCCGCGTGCTCGTCCACGTACTCCACGAAGCCCGCGACCTCCGCGATGGCCACGGCGAGCGGCATACCGTCGTCGCTGCCCCGCAACGTCGATTCGACCTCCCGGCGGTGCCTTTCGTGCGGATCGGCCTCGTCTTCGAAACCGGGGTACGCCCCCGGCCAGCGGCGCAGGTACTCCGCGAGTTGCTCCCGCGGCCAGTACAACAAGGTGCCCTGGACGGCACGCCGTGGCCGCCGCATCTCTTCCGCGGCGCGGAAGAGTTCGCGTTCCACGTCTTCCGGGCTGCGGCCCTGGTACCTGATCGCGTAGGCCGAGTTCCACAATTCGTCCCACTGATCCTCGGGCTGACCCAGCTGCTTCCGGACGCGACTGCGCGCCGAGAACAACATCCCCAGCGCGGAATCGTCGAGCAGGTCCGCCGCCTCCGGCGGGTCGGCCGGATCGATCACCCGGGCGATTCCGCCGGTGTACCAGCGCAAGGCCACCTCGGGCTCCTCGAAATCGACCTCGAAGATCTCCCCGCCCATCTCGTAGGCGGACGGGTTGTCGCCGCCCTTCCGCCACACTTCGTCCAGGAGTTCGCGGGCACGCTCCGACTCGCCGACCGCCACCAGGAACGCCGCGTAGGAAACCTGGGGATCGATGCCCCCGGTCGCCCCGCCGGCCGCGATGGCCTGCTGGAACAGCATGTCCGCCCGGGCGTTGTCACCGGCCTCGTACCAGTGCTCCGCCGCCTCGCACAGGTAGTCCGCGCGTTCCTCGGGGTGCTCCTCGGCGAGTTGCTCGCATTCCCGCGCTCCCGCGGCGAACCTGGCGTTTACGGAACTCATGGGCCCAGCCTAGGACTCGCTCGTTCGCGCAGGCCGGTGGTGTCCAGGCTGGCTCGCTGACCGGCGTGATGCCCGTCGCTGTACCCGCTGCCGGACAGTTTCCGGCGGCCCATCGTGCGCAGCCCGCCGAACTGCTCGGCGTAGGCCTGGTCGACCACGGCCTTGCGGTCGCGCAGGACCAGGTCCGTGGGCCGGCCGGCGGCGGTGGTCGCGGTGTGGTCCGCGACGGCACGCCGTTCCGCTTCGGCGAGCCGGCGGTGCACGGCGACGGAGAATCCGTGCAGCCAGGTGCGCCGGTACGCCGACACCGATTCGTAGCCCCACCAGGAATCCGGGCGCACCCGGGTGAGCTGGGTGCCCGCCTGCAACAACAGGCTGGTGAACAGGAGTTCGGCGCGTTCGAGGTCGGAGCGGTAGCCGAATACCGTGACCGCGGAAACGGATTTGCCCAGCTGGTGGAAAACCGTCCGGCAGCGCAACGGCTGGGCGATGCTGGACATCAGTTCCGCCTTGTCGCGGCTGTACGGATTGTCCAGCCGCACCCGTACGGTGGCCACCTCGTCGGACGTGTGGTCGTCCGCGGCGAGCATCGCCCGGTCGATCCCGTAGCGGGCGATCAGCTCGGCCGCTTTTGTGTTGTACAGCTCGGCTTCGGCCTCGGTGACGGCCGGATCCTCCGCTTTCGCCAGCAGCTTGCGGACCCGGGCGAGCAGGGCGTCGTGGTCGGGCATGGTGCACATCCTTGCGTCGTGCCGACCGGCGGGAGTTTCGGGGGCCGGTCGGCGGTCGTCGGGGGTGATACCGGTATGCCACGAGGCACCGACAAAAACCGGGGATCGCCGGTGGCGCCCGGATTTTCGGCGTCGGCGTAACACACTGGCGCCGCCGGTCGATGAGTCGTGGTCAAAAGCGGAAAAGAATCTGGAAGTGGCTCATGTTTTTGCCGTCGCGGCGGCCCGGAAACCTTGTCGACAAACCGATTGGGAAGCTCGACCCGATCGGCGACCTGGGCGTTCGCCCGGCCGTCACGCCGAATCGCGGTCTGCCCGCTTATCTGTCGCGCGACGCCGATAAAGAACTCGATCGGGTGATTCGCCACGGTGGTCTGGTCGTGGTCGAAGGCCCGTCGGTATCCGGTAAGACCCGGAGCGCCTACGAAGCCCTGCGCCGGATCGCGGCGCGCACCCGCCGATCCGTCGTGGTTCCCGCCGACGGACCGGCGCTGCGCCGCGCCGTCGACCGCGGATATCCGTTCCGCCGCAAGGTGATCTGGCTCGACCGGCTGGAACGGTTCGCCGCGGCGGAGGAGTCGCTGCGGAACGTCCTGGACTCGGCGAAGGACGTCCTCGTACTCGGCACGCTCCGCTCCGGCGAGCGGGAAAACCCTTCGCTGCCAACGAAACTGCTGGATCGGGCCGCAGTCGTCCGGCTGCCCGCGGCACCGAACGGCCCGGGCTTCGCGGCGATCCTCGCGGGCGCACCGGCCGCCCTGCGGAACTGGCGCCGGGCCACGCATCCGCTCGGCGCGGCGCTGGTCTCCGCGGCGGTCGACTTCCGGCGGGCCCGCTACACCGCCCCGGTGCCGTTCGCGTGGCTCAAAGCGGTCGCCCCGGAATACCTCGACCCGCGCGACGAAGGCGCGGCCGACTACCCGGCCGCGCTCGCCTGGGCGGCCAGGGGCGCCTACCCGTGCCTGGTCGAGCGCGGCGACGGCGCCTACCTCGCCGCCGACCACCTCCTCGAAGACGCGCCGGAGCATTCCCGGGACATCCCCGCGGACCTGTGGCACCTGCTGGCCGAGGAGCTCCCGGTCGACGATCCGCACTACCTGACCTGCATGTCGCTGGCCGGGCGGGCCGGGCACCCGATGATCGCCTGGCGGCTGCGTCGCGGCGACGGCGGCCCGGACGGCGAGAAGCTGCTGGAACTGGCGCGCACCTGCGTCGACGACCGGATGTGCGTCGCCTGCGAGTTCGCCGGGCACGACGTCGATCTCGCGCCGCTGCTGACCGAGGTCGGCACGACCCTGTCCGATCGGCGGGAGGACGACCGGCGGTTCCGCGACGCGCTGGTCACCGCCGATCAGCTCGGCGTGGTCGGCATGGTGGCCCAACCCGCGTCCCCGGCCGGAATCGCCGCCGGTTCACTGGCGCCCGAACTGGTGCTGGCGACCGCGCAGGCACTCCTCGAGGCCGAACGCGTGGAAGCCGCGCGCGAATGGTTCGCCGTCGCCCGCCCCAAGCCGCACTGTCACGAGGGGTCCCCTTAGGACCTGTCTTTGCACCTGGCCGGTCGGGCGCGCCTGTCGCGGGGAAGTTTCAGGTGAGTCGCCTCTCCTGGGTTGCGCCGAAAGTGCGTGCGCTTTCGGGGCGGGGTGGCGCTTCCTCGCGCTGGTCGCCTTGTGCACATGAGGGCGGCCGGGTGCTGGGGTCGTGAGTGTTTGGACCGGTTCTACCCGGTCCAAACACTCACGACCGCGCGATCAGGTGAGCGTGCGGAGTTCGGTGGCGGCGCGCAGGACGTCGTGGTAGCGGGTGTAGAGCGGCGCCAGGCCGAAGCGGAGTGTGTCGGGTGGCCGGAAGTCCCCGATGACTCCGCGATCGATCAGGCCCGCCATGACCGTTCCCGCGTCGGGCCAGGACAGCGCGATCTGGTTGCCGCGCCGGTGCTCCCGCGGGGTCAGCACCCGCGCGTCCGGGAGCAGTTCGTCCAGGCAGCGCAGGAAGAAATCGCCCAGCGCGAGTCCTTTCGCGCGCACCTCGTCGATCGTCACGTCGTCCCACACGTCCAGGGCGGCGTCCAGCGCCAGCATCGACAGGATGTCCGGCGTCCCGGTGCGCGCCTTGCGGATTCCCCGGCCGCCCGCGTAGTCCGCGCTCATCGCGAACGGGTCGCGGTGCCCGGCCCAGCCGGCCAGCGGCTGGTCGAACGACTCCAGCCATTTGCTTGCCACGTAAAGGAAAGCCGGTGATCCCGGGCCGCCGTTGAGGAACTTGTAGGTGCAGCCGACGGCGAAGTCGGCGCCGAGTTCGTCCAGACGCACCGGCAACGCGCCGACGCTGTGGCAGAGGTCCCACACCGCGAGCGCGCCGCTCGCGTGCGCGGCCGCGGTCACCGCCGCCATGTCGTGCAACCGGCCGGACACGAAGTCCACGTGGTTCACCACCACGGCGGCGGTCCGTTCGCTCACCGCCGCCGCCAGTTCGTCCACCGGCACCCGCCGCACGGTGTGCCCGGTCAGGCCCGCGGCCCCGTCCGCGATGTAGCCGTCGGTCGGGAAGGTCCCGCCGTCGAGCAGGATCTCGTGCCGCCCGGGACGCAGCCGGACCGCCGCGACCAGGGCCTTGAACAGGTTCACGCTGGTGGAATCGCCGACCACGACCTGCCCCGGCGCCGCGCCGACCAGTGGCGCGATGCGGCCGCCCACCCGCTCGGGCGCCTCCCACCAGCCCTCGTCCCAGGACCGGATCAGGCGCCGCGCCCACGCTCGCCCGACCACCTCGGCCAGCCGGGGCGCCACCGCACGCGGCGGAGCGCCCAGCGAATTGCCGTCCAAATAGGACAGTTCCGGGTCCACATCGAACTCCGCGCGCTTGCGGGCCAAGGGATCGCGCGCGTCCAGTTCGGCCGCGAGTTCGGACAGCGACATCGTTCTCCATTCGACTCCGCTCACCCCGAACCAGCCGATGCTCGACATCACCTGGTCGAATGAGATGAGGTGTAGTATCCCTGCCCGTTCACAGGTCAGTTCACACCGTCGTGACGAAGTCATCGAGGAGCACCGTGGGCCGCTCGGCCTGGACCGGTTATCTCGCCACCGGCGCGATCGCGGTCGCCGCCTACTACGTCACGGTGGCCCTGGACGCGCCGCCGTTGCTGCGGGTCATCCTGTACTGCCTGGTGAGCGCCTCGGCCGCGGTCGCGGTGTGGCTCGGCTGCCTGCGCAACCGCCCGGCCGCGCCGCTGCCCTGGGTGCTGATCGGGCTGAGCCAGGTCGTGTACGCGGTCGCCGACGGCAACTTCTACGTTTCCCACCTGGTCCTGCACCGGACGAACTTCCCCGCCCTCGCCGATGTGCTCTACCTCGGGCACTACCCGTTGCTGGTGGCCGGCCTGGTGGCCCTGATCCGGCTGCGCACCCCCGGCCGCGACCTGCCCGGCCTGCTGGACGCGGCGCTGCTCGCGGTGGTCGCCGGGATGCTGTCCTGGCTGTACCTGATCGCCCCGCAGACGCGGAGCGACGCGGCCCTCGTGGTCAAGATCGTCTCGGTCGGCTATCCGATGATGGATCTGGCGATGTTCGCCGTCGCGCTGCGGCTCATCCTCGGCCCCGGCCCCCGCCCGGTCCCGTTCTTCCTGCTCTCCACCAACCTGCTCGCCTTCCTGGCCGCGGACAGCGTGTACGTGCTGCAGCAGCTGAACGGAACCTACGGCGCCGGGAACTTCCTGGACGCCCTGTGGCTTTCCGGCAATCTCGCGCTGGGCGCCGCCGCGCTGCACCCGACCATGGGCCGGATCGGCGAGCCCGCGCGCGATTCCGGTCCCGCGCCGGGTCCGCTGCGCATCGTCGCGCTGTGCGCCGCGGCCCTGGTGGCCCCGGCGGCCGTGCTCGTCCAATACGCCGGCGGGGCGTACTCCGGCATCCCGGTCGCCGCGTGCGCGTGCGCGGTCCTGTTCATGCTGACCATCGCGCGGCTCGCCGGGCTGGTGGCCGAGCAGCGCCGGTTGGCGATCACCGACGCGCTGACCGGGCTGCGCACCCGGCGTTTCTTCGAGGCGCGGCTCGCGCTGGAGATCGCCCGCGCGGCGCGGACGGGCGGTTCGGTGGCGGTGCTGATCGCCGACGTCGACCACTTCAAATCGGTGAACGACCGGTACGGCCACCCCGCCGGCGACCGGGTCCTGGTCGAGATCGGGCAGCGGTTGCGGGCAGCCACCCGGGAAGGCGATCTCGTCGCGCGGTACGGCGGCGAGGAGTTCGCGATGCTCATCCGGGATTCCGGCGCGGACGATCCGGCGGTGATCGCCGAACGCCTGCGGCGGGAGGTCGCCGACCGCCCGGTCGTGGTGTCCGGCGACCTCTGGCTCGACGTCACGATCTCCGTTGGCACGGCGGGGTTTCCGCTGCACGGCGACACCCCCGTCGCCCTCGTCACCGCCGCGGACCGCGCGCTGTACGCCGCCAAGGCGCAGGGCCGCAACCGGATCGTCCCGGCGAGCCCGGCCGACGGGCCGGTCCGCGGGGCGCTGACGGTCGATCTCGAACGGATCGCCGACGAGGTGGACGCCCGGCTGTCGGTCCACGAGCACAGCCGGGCGGTCGCCCGCTGGGGCGCGCTGGTGGCCACCCGGCTCGGCCTGCCGCCCGAGGCCGTGCACCGCACCGAACTCGCCGGGCGGCTGCACGACATCGGCAAAGCGCTCCTACCGTGCGAGGTCTGGACCAAACCGGAACCGTTGTCCGAACCGGAATGGGAACTGGTCCGGCGGCATCCCGAACTCGGCTGCCACCTGGCCGCCGCGGTGCCCGGGCTGGGCGAGGTCGCGGAGATCATCCGCCAGCACCACGAACGGTTCGACGGCAGCGGCTATCCGGACGGGCTGGCCGGGCGGCGGATCCTGGTGGAGGCGCGGATCCTCGCCGTCTGCGACACCTGGGCCGCCCTGCTGGCCGACCGCCCCTACCGGGAACCGGTGGATGAGGAACGGGCCGTACGCGAGCTGCTGAGCGGGCGGGGCGGTCAGTTCGATCCGGAGGTGGTGGCGGCGTTCCTGGATCTGCGCGACCGGCGCCTCCTCGGCCCGCCGCCGCTGCGCGACCCCCGGCTCCCCGCGGCCGATCCGTCGTGAGCGGCTACCCCGGCTGGTCGGCGAGGGTGTTCCAGAACTGGAGTTCGTAGCTCTGGAAGAGCCGGGCGTACCGGCGGGCTTCGCGCGATCCCCGGCCCGCCTCGATGCCCGCCCGCACCGCGGCGACCGGCAACGCGTCGGCGCCCGGTTCGGGCGGCGACGCGAAGAGGTCGAAGAAACCGCAGGCGTCGTCGTCGAATCCGTAGTGCTCGCGCATCGCCTCGGCGATCGTGGCGCAGTAGCTCCCCCAGGCCGCGAAGTTCGCGGTGATCGCGACGACCACGTCGGCCGGGTCCCCGTTCAGCGCCAGCCACGCCAGGTACGCCGGATAGGCCTGGCAGCCGGCGAGCGGTTCGTACTCGCGCAGGGCCTCGTCGTCCAGGCCCGTCGCGGCGTTGAGCGCGGCCAGCTTCTCCAGCGCCACCCCTTCGCCCTGGGCGAGCCCGGCGAAGAACTCGCGCGCGTTGCGTTCCGTCGAACGCGCCGCCAGGTGCAGGAAACTGCGCCAGTCGCTGGCGACGATGTGGTGTTCCTCGGCGGCGATGAGCCGGAAGACCGAACGCGGCGCGGTTCCTCCGGCGATCAGGTGGACCAACCGGTTCTCGTCGTCGTGCGGCGCCAGTTCCCGCTGCACCGCCGCGAGCAACTCCCGTGCCGATTCGGTCATCGAAAACCGCTCCCCTTCACGCTCGCCGAAAAGACGTCAGGGCCACCTTACGTGCGCAAGGTGGCCCTGACGGCAGGTTCTACGGCTCAGTCCTCGGTGGAAGCCTGAGTCGCGCGACGACGGCGCGAGGCCGCCAGCAGACCGCCACCGGCGGCCAGCACCAGCGCGCCGCCGCCGAGCACGAACGGCGTGGCACTGGTGGATTCGGCCGCGGCCGCCTGCGGCTGGTCACCGGCCGGGATCTTCACCGGCACGGTCGGGGTCGCACCGGGCGCGGGCGCCGCCTTCCAACTCGCCTTGGCGGTGGCCTCGAGCTTGGTCTTCTCGGCCTTGGCCAGGATCATCGACTGGGTCGGCTTCTGCGCGTAGTTCTTGCCGATGAACAGGCGGCCGAGGCTCAGGTCCGCGGTGCCGTTCAGCGTGACCGTGCCGTCGCCGGGCTTCGCCGAGGCGGGCACGTCGAGGTAGAACTCGCTGCCGTTCTTGAGGTCCTTCGCCGCGACGGCGTTGCCCTTGCCGTCCACCAGCTTGACGCCCTCGGGCAGCTTCGAGGTCAGCTCGAGCGCCTCGGCGGTGGTGCTCACCTTGAACGGCCCGACCTTCTTGCCGACCTCACCGGACGCCTGCGCCGGGGTGATCTTCAGGGCCGGGGCTTCCTCGGGGGTGTCCTTGGCGTTCTTCAGCAGGTAGTCGTAGACCGCCAGCACGTCGCCCTTGGAGTCCGCGTCGTCCGGGGTCACCACGTTCCGGTCCAGCTTCACGTCGTCGCTGAGCGTCCACACGACGGCCTGGGTGGCGGCGATGGCCTCCGGCTCGCTGATGCCGTCCTTCAGCTGGACGTCCTTGGGCAGCGCGCCGGCGAGCGCCTTGGTGTCCACCGACGGGTAGCCGTGCTGCAGCACCCACTTGATCTTGCCGCGGTTCTTGTGGAACGGGGACTCCGGCTTCGGGTACTTGTCCCAGGGCACCTCGATCATCTCGGGGTGGCCCGGCACCACCAGGGTGCCCAGTTCGACGCAGTACGACCGCAGTTTGGTCTGGTCCGACAGTTCCAGTTCGAACAGCACCGGACGCTGGGCGCCCATCCCCTCGAACTTGATCATCAGGCCGCCGGTGTCCTTACCGGTAACCTTCGCGGTGACCGGGTCGTCCGCGCTGGCGGGCATCGCCGCCGACAGCATCAACATCGCCGATGCGCCGACAACCGCACCGGCCTTCGCAAGGTTTACCCGACCAGCCATGACTCTCCTTCTTTGGTGTGAGGCATCGAGGCTTCGAGATACTCCGCGTTACGCACTGAGTGCGCGCGGACTCTATCGAGGTCACCCGACGGGGTTAATTGGGGGTATGGAAAAGCGCGCAAGCCGCAGCTCCACGCATCCTTTCAGGGCAAAACGCCCACACCGGAAACCCTCAAGCTGATCTCCAGATCAACCGGAAAGCCGACGGGAAATGATCACCGGCCGACCTTGCGTTCCGGTGCGGGTTTCCCGGCCAGCCGAACTGGCCGGGAATCTCTATCCGGACTGCTGATCGGCCCTTATGGTGTCCGAATCAGCGAGTACTCAGGAGGCCAGCGTTGACCACCCAGTCCGTCGCCGCGCAAACCGAAGGCCTGACCATTCCGAAGCTGCTGCACCGCAACGCGCATTCCTACGGCGACCATCCCGCCATCACCTCGCTCGACGCCGAAGGCCAGCCGACCCTGACCTGGGCGGGGTTCCGCGCCGAGATCGCCGCCGTGTCCCGCGGCCTCGCCGACCTGGGTCTGGGGTCCGGGCAGCGCATGCTGATCATGAGCGCCAGCCGGCCCGAGCACTTCGTCGCCGACCTGGCCGCGGCCCATCTCGGGGCCATCTCGTGCACCGCCTACCTCACCCTGAGCCCGGAACAGGTCGGCTTCGTCGCCCGGCACAGCGCCGCGCCGATCGTCGTCCTGGAAGGCGCCGCGGAACTGGCCCGCTGGCAGCCGGTGCTGGACCAGCTGCCCGCGCTGCGGCGGATCGTGATGATCGAAGCCGACGCCATCCCCGCCGGTGACGAGCGGTTCGTCAGCTACGCGGATCTGCGCGCGAAGGGCGCCGCGCTGCACGAGGCCGATCCGGACGTCTTCGAGCGGAGCTGGGCGGGGATCCAGCCGGACGACCCGCTGTCGATGATCTACACCTCGGGCACCACCGGGGATCCCAAGGGCGTCGTGCTGTCGCACCGCAACGCCATCCACGAGGCGCTCGCGGTGCACACGCTGCACGGCACCCCGCTGCACAGCACCAACATCGCCTACCTGCCGCTCGCGCACATCGCCGAACGCGAGCTGTCGATCTACATGCCGATCGTGTGGGCCGGGCACGTGCACACGCTCGCCGATCCGACCGCGGTGGTCGGCGCGCTCGGCCGGGTGCGCCCGCAGGGCTTCTTCGGCGTCCCGCGCGTCTGGGAGAAGATGGCCGCCGGGCTGAAGAACATGCTCGCCGGGGCGCCCGAGGAGCGCCGCGAGGTGCTGACCAAGGCCAACGAGCTGCTGCAGGAGGGGTACAAACTCCGCAGCGCGGGCAAGGAGGTCCCGGCCGAACTGGCCGAGCGGATCGCCGAAGCGGACCGGACCGTGCTCGCCCCGGTCCGCCAGCTGCTCGGCCTGGACAAGCTGATCCTCGCCTCCAGCGGCGCGGCCGCCCTGCCGCTGGAGGTGCTGTACTTCATCGCCGGGCTCGGCGTGGAAATCCACGAGGTGTGGGGCCTGTCCGAGACCACCGGCGCGGTCACCGCGAACACCGCGAGCGCGTTCAAGGCCGGAACCGTCGGGCGGCCGGTCCCGGACGTCGAGGTCCGCGCCGCCGAGGACGGGGAGCTCCTGGTGCGCGGGCCGATCGTGTTCCTGGGGTACCTGCAGGAGGACGGTTCGATCAAGTCCGCGACCGACGCCGACGGCTGGCTGCCCACCGGGGACATCGGCACGGTCGACGAGGACGGGTACGTCACGATCACCGACCGCAAGAAGGAACTGATCATCACCTCCAGCGGCAAGAACATCGCGCCGACCCGGATCGAGGGACTGCTCAAGGAGCACCCGCTGATCGGCCAGGCGGTCGCGATCGGTGACCGGCGGCCGTACATCACCGCGCTGATCGTGCTCGACGACGAGATCGCCCCCGCCTGGGCCGCGTCGCAGGGCATCGACGAGACCGACCCGGCCAAGCTCGCCGAGCATCCGGCCGTGCGGGCGGAGATCGACCGGGCGGTCGAGGCCGCGAACGGCAGACTCGCCCGGATCGAGCAGATCAAGCGCTACCACCTGCTGCCCAAGTCGTGGACCCCGGAAAGCGGGGAGCTCACCCCGACGCTCAAGCTCAAGCGCCGGGTGATCAACGAGCGCTACGCCCCGGACATCACCACCCTCTACGAAACCGAGGCCCCCGCCCCGGCTTGACCGCTGCTGTCATGAGGGGACCCCTCCTAACAAATCTTGTCTGGAGGGGTCCCCTCATGACACCGCGCCGGACGTGGTCAGGCGCTGCGCAGGGGTTGGGGAGAGGTGCCTTCGGTCCACTTGCGCAGGCGGGCGGGCACCCGCTTCTCCAGGCCGTAAGGCTCCAGGTGCGCGCTGAACACCTCGTCGAACGCGCGCTGGACGCTCTCGGTGTCCCACACGTCGCGTTCCAGGATGGGCGCCTTCAGATGCGGCTGGCCGACGATGTGCAACTGCGGCCCGTTGCACCGGATCATCTGCCCGGTGATGTCGCGCGAACCGTCGCCGAGCAGGTACAGCACCAGCGGCGCGATCCGGGACGGCGTGCGGTCCGGCGGGCAGTTGCGCAGGGAGCGCTCCGATTTCCACACCATCCGGGTGTGCGCGAGCGGGCACACCGCGTTCACCCGGATCCCGGCCTCCTCCAGATCGAGTGCCCAGGAATAGGTGAGCGAGGCGACCGCGCCCTTGCTCGCGGCGTAGACGCCGAGCTTGCGCTGCCCGAGCGACGCGCCCGAGGAGATGTTCACGATCGACCCGCCGGCGCCGCCGCCGACCATCGCCCGGGCCGCCGCCATCCCGGTGTAGATCACCCCGAGGACGTTCACCTCGATGAGTTCCCGGACCTGTTCGGGCTCCTCCTGCCACGGCAGCGCCTCGTAGTTCAGGCCCGCGTTGCTGACCAGCCCGTCGATCTTGCCGAACTCCGCCACGCACTGGTCGACGATCGCCTGCGCCTGGTCCGGATCGGTCACCGAATACCCGTTGGCGATCGCCCGGCCACCGTGCGCCCGGATGTTCACCGCGGTCCGCTCCGCGAGTTCGGCCTCGACGTCGTTGACCACCACCGAGGCCCCGGCCTGCGCCAGATGCGTCGCGAAGGCCTCACCGAGCCCCCGACCGGCGCCGGTCACCGCCACCGCTTTGCCTTCGAGCAGCATGTTCATCGCCATTCATCTCCCACCGCCAGCCCCGACACAGCGCCCACGTTTGACCCGCTGCCACTGGCTCCGGAACCAGTCTCGGGTACCCCGGGCGGCCGGTCGAAAAGATCGCGGCGAACGGTTACTCCGATGCGCTGAACGAGTGAGCGCTGATCGGCGCAGAGATACCGGCGCACAGGTCACCACCGAAGCCGCTGGTGCGCGTCGATTCGGTAGCCGGTGGTGAGCACGCGACGACCGTCCGCTGAAGTTACGCCAATCCGGTTGAGGTTGACTGTTCGTCTCCGCGTAGTCGACGGCATACTTACCGTTGTCTCTCGTGTTGGTTGGCGAATGCTCCACCGGGCAAACCGTTACAGCGGACACAATGCGGTGACATGACACGTTCACCCGATCGGGGGGAAGTGGACAGACGGTGAAGACCAACACCCGGCCACGAATGAGCTCGGCGCTCCGGAACCGCGAGTTCCGCGCACTGTGGTTCGCCGAAGCCCAATCGGTGGTGGGTGACCAGCTGACCACCGTCGCGCTGACGATCACCGTGTACAGCCGCACCAACTCCGCGCTCTGGGCCGCGGTGACCTACGCCCTGACCTTCCTCCCCGCCCTCGCCGGCGGGCTCGGCCTCGCCCAGCTCGCCGACCGCTACCCGCGGCGGGCGGTCCTGGTCGCCACCGCGGTGGCGCAGGCCGTGCTGGTCGGGATCATGGCGATCCCCGGCATGCCGCTGTTCGCCCTGTGCGCGCTGGTCGTGGTCGCCCGGCTGGCGGGCGCGCCGGCCAATGCCGCGCAGAACGCGCTCACCCGGGAAGTCTTCACCGACGACGAGCTCTACCTGCGCAGCCAGGACGTCCGCGGGATGACCACGAACACCGCCATGCTGCTCGGCCTGGCCGGCGGCGGCGTGCTGGTCACCTGGGCCGGGCCGTCCTGGGCGCTGGCCGTCGACGCGGTGACGTTCGTGGTGAGCGCCGTGCTGGTGCGGCGCTGGGTCGCCTGGCGTCCCGCGGCCGGCAACGGCCAGGACACCTGGTTCAGCGCGATTCGCTGGGTCGCCGGCCAGCGCCGGCTCCGCGTGCTGCTGGGCCTTTCCTGGTTGGTCGGGCTCGCGGTCATCCCCGAAGGGTTGGTCGCTCCCCTCGCCGACCAGATCGGCGCACCGGACGAGTCGATCGGCTGGCTGCTCGCGGCGGATCCGCTCGGCTTCATCGTCGGCGTCTTCCTGCTTTCACACTATGTGTCCGCGGAAACACGCAAACGGGTGCTCGGGCCGCTCGCCGTCGCCCCGGCCGCGATCCTGATCGCGTTCGCCGCGAAGCCGAATCTCGTCCTGGCGCTGGTGGCGCTGGCACTGGCGGGCGCGGCGGGCGCGTACATCGTCACGGTCGGCGCCACGTTCATCACCTGGGTTCCGAACGAACTGCGCGGTGGTGCGGGTGGGTTGTACCGGACCGGGCTGCGCGTGGCACAAGGATTGGGGGTGGCCATCGGCGGCGCGGTGGCGGAATGGGTCGGCAGCGCGACGCTGGCCATCGCGCTCGCGGGCATCGCGGGCGTGGTGCTCGGCCTGCCCGTCGCGTTCACCTGGGCGCAAGTGCGCAAGGCGAACCGAGATCCGGCCAGCTTGGCATGAGCGCATTGAATGTTGCTCATGATTTTCCCCCGGGATGCTGATGAAGGACTCGAAGCGGATGGGTCCGAGTCGGCCGGTGGTCAGAAGTCGCGGTTGGACACGATCGGTCACCTCCTGGGGACAGCGGGGAAAGAACGGGTTCAGGGCCCGGCGAGATCAGAAGTCACGGTTCGACACGAGTGCCCACCTCCGGAGTTTTGGAATAATCGGATTGACGGCGGAAGCAAATCAGAAGTCGCGGTTCGACACGAACAGTCACCTCCTGGACATACAGACGCGAACGAGTTCCTGCTATCTGAGTTCAGAAGTCACGGTTAGACACGGGGAACACCTCCGATCGGTGCGCGTGCTTGTGAAGAGACGGTCCAAGTGTGCCGCCAACGTCCTCGCTCGCACGACACATCTGATGCGGTGGGATGATACCTGTCGGAGAAAACGAACGGTGCCCGAGCGGGTACCGGTGGGATTACTCAGCCCCGGGGCAGCGCGCAGAGAGGAGGAGGGCGAGTGCCACTCGCACCTCGCGACCGGCCACCGCCGGCGCGTCCCGAGGCGTCTTCCGCGGAAGGAGATGGCGGGGAACGGGACGCGCAGGTCAGCCCGGCCCCGATGGAAGCCGTGACCGAGGGCGGGCACTCGGAACCACCGAGTGACGAAGGGTCGAGCGGCAGGCGGCTGATCCACCCACGACACTGGGCCCTTTGGCAACGTCCAAAGCGGGTAATCGTGTCACTCCTGCTGATGGAACTGCTGGCGATCGCGATCTTCACCGCGGCATTTCAGGGATCGACAACGCCCACCGGTCGTGATTGGATTCAGCTCGCCATCCTCGCGGTTGGCGCGACAGTCCATATCCAGTTAACCCAGCGACAGGAAGAGCGCCGCCGCAGCCGAACCCGAACGGTGCTTATCGACCTCACCGCCGTTTGGGTCTTTCCTGCTGCGATCATTCTTCCGGTGTCACTGAGCGTATTGCTCGTGGGCTTGATCCGCGCACAGCACTGGTTCGTCGCACGCCGACCGGCGCACAACTTCCTCTTCTCCTCGATCACCCACTCACTCGCGGCAACCCTGACCCATCTCACTTTCGAAGCGCTCGGACCGCACAACTGGGGTTCGCTCAGCGTGCTCGGTTCGCTGAAGGAATTCGCGGTTCTGGTCGTCGCCGGACTCGTTTACGAGTTCGTCCAGATCGCTTACGTGGGCGGGATTCTGGCACTCGGCGCCTCCTCCACGCCGACCGTGCGCAACGTGCTCGGCAACAAGGCGGACAACCTGCTGGAGGCCGTCACGATCGGGCTCGGCGCGGTCACCGGGATCCTGCTGGTCGTCATGCCGCCGACGGTCGCGATCATGGCGGTGGTGACCGTCGTGTTCAACCGCCTCGCCGAACTCGACCAGCTGCAGGCAGACGCGCGCACCGACCCCAAGACCGGGGTGTTCAACATGCGCGGCTGGACCGAATCCGCCGAACGCGCGCTCGGCCGGGCGGAGCGCGCGGGCCGGAACGTCGCGGTGCTGATGATCGACCTCGACCACTTCAAATGGATCAACGACAATTTCGGCCATCCGGCGGGTGACGACGTACTGCGAACGGTCGCGCAGGTGCTGGACGAGGTCACCCGCCCCAGCGATGTCGTCGGCCGGTTCGGCGGCGAGGAGTTCCTGGTGCTGATGCCCGACATCGGCGGGGTGGCCGCCGGTGTCGCCGCCGAACGGATCCGCGGCGCGATCGCCGAACTGCGGATCGTGACCACCGACAAGCGCGGCGCGCAGACCACCATCGCCGACCGGACCACGTCGATCGGGGTCGCGGTGTTCCCCGACCACGGGGACACCCTGGAGAACCTGATGCAGGCCGCCGACGCCGCCGTCTACGAGGCCAAGGAAGGCGGCCGCAACCAGGTCCGCTCCGCCATCCGCCCCGCCTGATCCACCCCATCCGGTGCGGGTCGCGTCGAAAGCGCGCGCACTTTCGGGGCTGCATCGCGGCGGTACTTCCCCGCACGGCGGGTCCCCGTGCACACGGGAGGGCACTGGATACCGGGGTCAGGAGGCGGTGAACAGCGGGCGGAGGTCCTCGGCTTCCGGAGCGCCGATCTCCACGAAGAGCTCCAGCGCCGCGCGCCAGCGGTGCCGCGCGGCGGCCGCGTCGCCTTCGGCCTGCCGGAGCAGGCCTTGGACGTGCAGCGCGCGGGCCTCGGCGAGCAGTTGACCGCGCTCGCGCGCCAGCTCCAGGGCCTCGGACGCGTGCCGCGCGGCCTGGTCCCGGTCGCCGGAATCGAGGTAGGCGCGGGCGAGTTCGGTCAGCGCCCGCGGTTGCAGCAGATGGGTGCCCGAGACCTGCATCCCGGCGCTGGCCTCCCGGCCGCACGCGAGCGCCTCCGGTAACCGCCCGGCGCCGCGATGCGCGCCGCACAGTCCGATGAGGATGGACAGCTCCCCGTAGCCGAAGCCGATTTCCCGCGCGAGCCGGAGCGCGTCGGTGAAGTCGCGGATCGCGGCGGCGTGGTGCCCGAGCCGATGGTCGATCATCGCGAGCACTTCCAGCCCGCCGACCTCGTGCCGCCGCTCGCCCACCACCCGGCTCTGCGCGACGGCACTGCGCGCCAGGGCGTCGGCCTCCTGGTACCGGCCGGCATCGCAGTTCGTTTCGGCCAGGCACACGATCGTCGGCACCTCGCCGTGCCGGTTGCCGAGCTGCCGGACGATCGCCAGGCATTCCGAATAGTGCCGCAGGGCTTCGGTCAGCCGCCCGCGCGCCCAGTGCGTCAGCCCGAGGCTGTGCAGCGAACGGGCTTCCAGATCGCGATCGCCGATCTCCCGGCTCAGGGTGAGCGCGCGCATACTGTGCACGACCGCCTTTTCCACCTGCCCCAAGGAAAGCGCGGCGACACCGACGTAGTTCAGCGCACTGATCTCGCCGTAGCGGTTCCCGGATTCCCGGTTGATCGCCAGGGCTTTCTCGTAGTGGCACGCCTCCTTCTCGTGCTGAGCCCGGTCTGGGAGTACACCCGGCCGAGGTTGTGCAGCGAACTCGCCTCGGCCATCCGGTTCCCGGCGCGCCGGGACAGGGTGAGGGCGTTGCTGTGACAGGAAATCGCCTGCCGGTAGTCGCTCAGGTTGTAGTGGATGAGCCCCAGCAGGTCGTGCATCGAGGCCTCGGCGCGTTCGTCGTGCCGGTGCCGCGCGGCGCGCAACGCGGCCTGGCACGCCGCGAGCCCCTCGGCGCTGCAACCCCGCGTCCACAGGTAACCCCGCAGCGCGTCGGCAATCCGCCAGGAATAGTGCGCCAGCCCGAATTCGGCGGCCCGGGTCGCGGCCGCGAAGAGATTGGCCCGCTCGGCGTCCAGCCATTCGATCGCGGCGTCCTCTGTGGATAGTCCTGACAAGACCGCCGGGCGCCGGGACAGGGTGACCGGCATCCGCAGGACGTGCGGGTACAGCAGCCGGGTCGCGGTGTCCGCCGCGTCCAGGTAGAACGCGAACAACCGCTCGACGGTGAGCTGGATTCCGGCCGGACCGTCCTCGGCGACGGCGAGCGCGGCCGCGTATTCGCGGAGCAGATCGTGGAACTGGTACCGCCCGGGCGCTTCCTCGTGCACCAGATGCGCGTCCGCGAGCCGGCCGAGCAGCCGCCGGGCCCGCGCGGGCGAATCGTCCGCGAGCGCGGCCGCCGCATCGGGCGTGAAATCCGGCCCCGGCACCAGACCGAGCAACCGGAACAACCGGCGGGTGGCGGGGTCGAGCCGCGTGTAGGACGCGTCGAAGGCCGCCCGCACCGCGTCGGAGTCCCCGCCGATCGACAGTTCGGCGAGCCGCCCGCGGGCCCGCAGTTCCGCGGTGTATTCCGCGATTCCCGCATGCGGAACCGAGATCAGGTTCGCCGCGGCGATCCGCAGGGCCAGCGGGAGGTGGGCGCAGGTCCGCACCAGCGCGGTGACGGCTTCGGGTTCGGCGTCGACCCGCTCGCGCCCGAGCATCCCGGCCAGCAGCGCCCGCGCGTCCCGGGCGTCGAGCACGTCCAGGGTGAGCCGGTGCGCTCCCTCGGCCGCCGCGAGCCCGGTCAGCCGGGCCCGGCTGGTGATCAGCACCAGGCAGCCGGGACTGCCCGGCAGCAGCGGGCGGACCTGGCCGGCGTCCGCGGCGTTGTCCAGCAGGATCAGGACCTCGCGGTCGGCCAGTTTGGTCCGGTAGAGGCCCGCCGCCTCCTCCTCGTCGGCCGGTACCCGGTCGGCGGCCACTCCCAGCGCGCGCAGGAAGCGGGTGAGCACGTCCAGCGGGCGCACCGGCGGTCCCGCCGCGAAACCGCGCAGGTTGGCCTGGAGCTGCCCGTCGGGAAACCGTTCCCGCACGCGATGGGCCCAGTGCACCGCCAGGGCGGTCTTGCCGACGCCCGCGGTGCCCTCGATCACCGCGATCGCCATCGGGGACTGGGCTCGCCGGTTCGGCAGCACCGCGTCCAGCCGGGCGAGCCCGTCGGCCCGGCCGACGAATCCGGTGACGTCGGCGGGCAGTTGCGCCGGCGCGGGTGTGCCCGGCTCGGCGCGGACGTCGGCCGGTCGTACCGGCGCGGGCAGGTTGTTCCGCACGATCCGCATGTGCGCGGCCTGGATCTCGCCACCCGGTTCGATGCCCAGCTCGTCGACCAGCCGGTTCCGGATCTCGGTGAAGAGCCGCAGCGCGGCGGCCTGCTGCCCGGAACCGGCGAGCGCGAGCATCAGCCGCGCGTGCAATCCCTCGTGCAGCGGCTCCTCGTGGACGAGCGGCCGCAACCGCTCGACGACGTCCGCGTCGCGCCCGAGGACGAGCGCGGTTTCGGCGTACGACAACGCCACCGAGAGCACCCGGTCGGCCACCGCGACCGCCACCGGATGCTGCCGCAGGGACGCCGGGAGATCGGCGACGACCGGTGCGCGCCGGCGCGCCATGGCCTGTTCGAACAGGTCCAGTGCGGACTCCGGATCACCGTGCCGGAGCCGCCGCGCGCGGGCGGCGAGTTCGTCGAACCGCACCAGGTCCAGTTCGGCGCCGGCCACGTCGAGCCGGTAGCCGCCGCGTTCCGAACCGATCACCGCGCCCAGGCTCTTGCGCAGCCCGGAAGCGTAGGTGTGCACCAGATTCCGGCTGCTGGCCGGCGGATCGTCGCCCCACAGCACATCGACGATCTCGTCCCGGGACACGAGTTCGCCCGGCTGCAGCGCGAGCAGGGCCAGCAGGCAGCGGTGTTTTCCCGAGCCCACCCGGATGTCGTGCCCGTCTCGGCTCACCCCCAGCGGGCCGAGGACCTCGATCCGGAGCTCGGTGCGATCGTCCGGCCGCAGCCACCCGGAGCCGAACGGAAGCCCGACGGCCTCCGCCAGCCTCCGGGCGGACTCACGCCGCGGCCGGACGACCTTTCCCTGTTCGATGTTGCGCACCGACCGCACGCTGACCCCGGCTCGCGCGGCCAGCTCCGCCTGGGTCAATCGGGCACGAATGCGATGGGCGCGCAGCGCCGCGCCGAACGTGGCCTGGCCATCGCCCATGGCCGCTCCCCCACCGCATCGCGCACCACGTGCGAAGACATGGCTCGATTCCCCAGAACGATCGGTTTCGCCGCGCTTACAGCTCGCGGTTCGCGGGCGCCGCCCACTCGACGTAGCGGTCCATATCTCCTCCCCAGGTTTGTCGCGTACTTGCCGACCTCTCCACGCTAACCCCGCGGGGGTGCAGACACACTGGACTTTTCCCCTAACTTCACCCGGTCCGGTCCGCGTCTTCGGACAAACCCGGTGAGCAGGGAAAACCCGTGCCGCACGAGGACACTTCGGACCTCCCGACCGGCAGATCCGCGGCGAGCACCGGCAACTTCCGCCCACTCGCCCGGGTGACCAGGGCTTACCCTTTAGGGGGTTATCCCGATGTTCAAGCCGAATCGCGGCTGAGACCCTGGAGCACATGACGACCGCGGCCGACGCCCTCCCGCCCGTGCCCCGAGCCGTCCGGCGGCCACTGTGGACTTCGGCCTGGCTGCTCCTGCTGACGCTCGCCGTCCTCGGCTTCGGCGTCGTCGCGTCCCGCCCGGCGGTCCTGCCGGATCACGGCGCGCCGACCGGCGGCCCGGCCGCGGCGCAGCACGCGATCGAGGCCCTGCTCGCGCCCGGTCCGTCCGCCGACGCGCTGACCCGCCTGCCCGCCGATTTCACCCAGGTCACCGGGATCGTGCCGGGGGCGATGCCGGCCCGGGACGGCACGGTGCGCGCGGTGCACGTCGACGGCGGCTGCTCGACCCCGTGGGGCGACGACAACACCAAATGGGACTACGCGGTTCCGTGCAAGGCCCACGACCTCGGGTACGACCTGCTGCGCTACGCCGACCGGATGGGCCAGCCGCTCGCCCCCTGGGTCCGGGAGGCGCTCGACGACCGGCTGTCCACCGATATGCACGCGACGTGCGGCATCAACCCGATGAACTCGCCCGGCACGTGCGACGTGGTCGCGTCCCTCTACTCCGCGGGCCTGGTGGTCAACTCGTGGCACCAGCGCTGGGGCCCGCCGATCGGCGAGCCCATCGGGCCGATGCTGGCCGGGGTGGCGGTGATCGCCTGCCTGCTGGCGTTCCGCCTGCGCGGCTGGTTGCGGGTCCGCCGCGCGGGACCACGCGTGGCGGTGCAGGCGCGCGCCGTCGCCACCGATCGCGCGCGCCCGTGGGCGTTCCTCGGCGTGGCCAGCGTCGTGCTGCTGATCCTCGGCGAGTCCGCGATCGCGCTGGCCCGCTGGGCGGGTGCGGACGAATCCTGGCTGTGGCCGCTGACCTGGCTCGCGCAGCTCGCCCCGCTGTTCTTCTTCGCCGGGGGCCGGGCCAACGCCGCGGGCTGGCGCGCGGCGCGTGCCGCGGGTGGCGGCTACCGGCAGTACCTCGCGCACCGGGCGAGCTGGCTGCTGCGCCCCGCGCTGATCTTCGTGGTGGTCGCGCTGGTGGTGCCGATGGCGCTGGAACTGCTCGGCATCCCGCCCGGCACCAACACGACCGTCATGCGCATCGCATTGCATCCGTTGTGGCTGCTCGGCGTGTACCTGCTCACCGTGGTCGCCACCCCGGTCCTGCTCGCACTGCACCGGCGGGCCGCCGTGCTCACCCCGCTGGCCCTGCTCGCGCTGGTGGTCGGCGCCGAACTTTCGGCGTCCTGGACCGATTCCCAGCTGCCGCGCTACGCCGGGGCGCTCGGCCTGGCGCTGCTCGCCCAGCAGGCGGCCTTCGGGCACGCCCGGCCGCGTACCCGGTCGCTGGTGCTGGGCGTCCTGATCGGGCTGACCGCATTGGTCCTGCTGGTGACGCTCGGCGGCGCGTCCGCGAACCTGCTCGGCGCCCCCGGTGCGCCGCCCGCGCTCGCGGCCGAGACGCTGCCGGTCCTCGCGCTCGGCCTGGCCCAGCTCTGCCTGTTCGGCCTGTGCGCGCGGCCCCTGGCACGGCTGGCGGCCCACATCCGCGTCGCCCGGGCGGTGCGGTTCGCGCTGCGCGCGCCGATGAGCCTCTACCTGGGCTTCCTCGCCGCGATGCTGGCCCTGGTCACCATCGTCTACCTGCCGGGCCGGCTCGACGACGACCTGGCGTGGCTCACCCAGCCCCGCTCGCTGATGGCGTTCGCCCTGCTCGCGGTGCCCGCCGCGGCGGTGTTCTGGTGGTTCGAACGGCACACCGACGGGCACGCGCCCGCGCAGCCCGGCGAGTACCGCCCGGCCGGCCGCCTCGGCGCCGTGCTCGGTCATTCCGCGGTCGGCCTGGGCATCGGGTACGCGACGGTCGGCGTCTTCGGGTTCGCGCTGACCCGGTTCGGCGTGGACACCTTCCTGTTCGGCCTGCGGCTCAACCCGATCCAGAACCTGGTCCTGCTGCTGCTCGGCGTGTTCCTGCTGCACGCCGCCCGGATCGGCGCCAGCAGCGCGACCAGCACCTGGGTGGTCACCGGCCTGGCCTGCGTGCCCGCGCTGCTCTCGGCGGCCGACGGCGAAACGGGCCCGCTCACCGTGGCGGTGCCCGCGGTCACCGCCGCGCTCGCCGTCGCCGCGGCGGCGGGCACCGTATGGCAGGCTCGTTCGACGGGGCGTTCCACCGCCCCGGCGTGAGGAGGCGCTTCGGGTGTTGTGAACCACATCGGGGAACCGATATGCGACGCTACGACAACCCGGAGACCGAACGCGCGTCCTAAGAAGGGCTCTGCAGGACAAACCCGCTGGCGGGGACGAGGAAAGGAGTCGCCGCGTGGACTACCCACCACGGAACGGACGTGGCGACCGCCGTCCCGTCCGCCCGAGGCCGGGCCAGCCGGTCGGCGGCCGGCCCGTTCGCCCAGCTCAGCCCGCTCGCGGCCCGCGTCCGGCGGGCCAGCGGGAACCCGGTTCGCCGCCGTCCCGCCGCCCGCCCGAAGGGCGGCCGCCCGGCGTCCGCCCGCGACCGGGACCGCCGCCCCGGCGCCCCCGGCGGGGCGGGAAGATCGCCGTGGCCCTGGTCTCGGTGCTGGTGATGGGCCTGACCGGCTACGCGTGGGCCGCGATGCAGGGCCTGGTCAACGGCTTCACCATGACCGACGTGATCGGCTCGGGTGGCGGCGGCGACAAACCGGCCGACGGCGCCCGGGACATCCTGCTGGTCGGCCTGGACAGCCGCACCGACGCGCAGGGCAATCCGCTGCCGAAGGACGTCCTCGCCCAGCTGCGCGCGGGCGTCTCGGACGGCGAGCTGAACACCGACACGCTGATCTTCGTGCACATCCCCAACGACGGCGGCAAGGCCGTGGCGATCTCGTTGCCGCGTGACTCCTATGTCGACATCCCGGGCGGATACGGCAAGCACAAGATCAACTCCGCATACGCCCGCGCCAAGTTCGCCGCGCGCAAGGAACTCCAGACCCAGGGCGTCACCGACGAGAAGGAACTCGAGCTCAAGAGCAACCAGGAAGGCGCCAAGACGCTGATCGCGACCGTGGAGAAGCTCACCGGTTCGACGATCGACAACTACGCGGCGATCAACCTGCTCGGGTTCAACGACATCACCAAGGCCATCGGCGGCGTGGACGTCTGCCTCAACAGGGCGGTCCGCGACGAGTACTCCGGGGCCAACTTCAAGGCGGGCCAGCAGTCGCTGTCCGGCGCGGACGCGCTCGCCTTCGTGCGCCAGCGGCACGGCCTGCCGCGCGGGGACCTGGACCGGGTGGTCCGCCAGCAGGTGTTCATGGCCGGGCTGGCGAAGAAGGTGCTCTCGGCGGGCACGCTCACCGATCCGGGCAAGCTGAACGGTCTGGTCGACGCGGTGAAGAAGTCCGTGGTGCTCAACCAGGGCTGGGACATCTTCGGCTTCGCCCAGCAGATGTCCGGGCTCACCGGCGGGAAGATCGAGTTCCGCACCATCCCGGTGGTCAACATGGACTACAGCACCCCGGAAGACGGTTCGGCGATCCAGGTCGATCCGCGCCAGGTGCACGACTTCGTCCAGGGCCTGGCCGGCCCGCCGCCCGGCGCGCCGGCGCCGCCGCCCGCGAACGGCAACGCGTCGACGACCGTCGACGTGCGGAACGCGACCGGTAAGACCGGGCTGGCGGCGAGCGTGTCGCAGACGTTGACCGGTAAGGGTTTCATCGCGGGTAGCACCGACAACGCCAGCTCGCGCAAGACGAGCGTGGTGCGGTACCCGTCCGGCGCGCAGGCCGCGGCGCAGGGCGTGGCCGAGGCACTCGGCGGCAAGCTCTCCCTCGAGCAGGACGCGTCGGTCCCACCCGGACACGTCACCGTGCTGATCGGTACGGACTACTCCAACTCGGGTGGCTCCAGCGGTTCCGCCGCCCGGACGCCGCAACAGCTCACCGCGGCCCAACCGTCCACACCGGCGACTCCCGAACCGGACAAGGCCATCACCGCCGACGGCGTGACCTGCGTCAACTAGTCGCCCGTTCGCCCGCCACCGCGCTACTCCATTCGGGTCAGGTAAAGGATTAACCCGAAAGACTACGTCGAAGTCGCGTAAGAGCCGCGGTCTCCGTAAGTGCCATAACCGTGAAGACCACTCGCATTGGGTTGCAAGCGCCGGTTGACCGGCGCCAAACGACGCATGGTCTGGGCAGGGGACGAGGAGTGCGGATCGACGGTGACACCTATCAGCGGATCCTCGGCGAGGAACTCCGCAAGCTTCGCAGACGGCGCGGATGGACGCGCAAGGAACTGAATCAGCACCTGCAGAGCGAGATCTCCCTGCAGACGCTGGCGACCTACGAACTGGGTACCCGGCAGTGTTCCGTGGTGCGCCTGGTCGAGTTGTGCATCGCCATGGACGAGTTGCCACAGGATCTGCTCGCCCGGGTGCACCGGCGCGTCTTCACGGACGAGCCCGGCCGCATCCGGCTCGATCTGAACCGGGTCGTCGCCGACAACCAGCCCGAACTGCTCCCGCTGCGCAGATGGGCCCAGGATCGGCTGCGGCAGAACGAAAGACCGGCCTCGCACGAGGTCCACTTCGACCTGGCCGCGGTGGAGCGGATGGCCGAGCTTTGTGGACTGTCCACTGTAGATCTACTGGCTCGCCTGCGGGCACTGTCCGCCCAGAGTTCCTGAGCGGTGACCGCGCGCCGAGGGGGCACGCGGTCACCGCGCCGGAGCGGCCCCGGCGCCTGAGCCTGCCCCTCGTAGGCTCAGGCGCCCTGCTTCGCCTTGCGACGCGCGGGCGCGGGGCGACGGTCCGCCTTGCCGATCAGATCGAAGTCGGCCGTGTCGATCTTGCGGGTGTTC
The DNA here is from genome assembly GCF_009765355.1 of Amycolatopsis anabasis. Taxonomy (GTDB): domain Bacteria; phylum Actinomycetota; class Actinomycetes; order Mycobacteriales; family Pseudonocardiaceae; genus Amycolatopsis; species Amycolatopsis anabasis. The sequence goes on from NZ_VTHK01000022.1 coordinate 97,108, forward strand.
AACCAGTAACGCCAGGTGAAACCGGGCCAGATGGTGCGGTTCACACCCTTGGCGTCGAGGTACCAGCTCTGGCAACCGCCCTGGGTCCAGATGCCCTTCTCCAGCTTGCGCTGGATTTCGTCGTTGAACCGCGCCTGCGCCGCGGCCCGCGTCTCGATGGCCCCGGCGCCGGAATCCTCGACCAGCCCGATCGCGTCGGCCACGTACCGGATCTGCGACTCGATCATGAACACCACCGAGTTGTGCCCCAGACCGGTGTTCGGACCGAGCAGGAAGAACAGGTTCGGGAAGCCGTTCACGGTGATGCCCTGGTAGGTCCGCATGCCCTCGGACGACCACTCCTTGGCCAGGTTGCGGCCGTTCTCACCGACGAACTCCAGGTTGTCGAAGGCGTCGGTGACGTGGAAGCCGGTGCCGTAGATGATCGCGTCGACCTCGTGCTCGACCCCGGCGCCGTCCACCACGCTGTGCTCGCGCACCTCGGCGACACCGTCGGTGTTGACGTCCACATTGGATCGGTTCAGGGCCGGGTAGTAGTCGTTGGAGATCAGCACCCGCTTGCAGCCCATCACGTAGTCCGGGGTCAGCTTCGCGCGCAGTCCGGGATCGGTGATGTTCCGGTCGATGTTCCACTTGGCGATCTTCTGCCCGAGCTTCATCACGCCGGGGTGGCCGTTGAAGCCGATCGCCCGCGCCTCGAGCATCCAGTACAGCGCGGTGCGGTAGGCCCGCTGGACGCCGGGGATCCGGGCGAACGCCCGCCGCACCCAGCCGGGCATCGAGTGATCGGGTTTGGGCATGATCCACGGCGGGGTCCGCTGGAACAGGTGCAGCCGCTCGACGTCCTCGGCGATCCGCGGCACGAACTGGATCGCGCTCGCCCCGGTGCCCACCACCGCGACCCGCTTACCCCGCAGGTCGTAGTCGTGATCCCATTCGGCCGAGTGGAAGCTCTTGCCCTCGAACCGCTCGATGCCCGGCAGTTCGGGGATCATCGGCAGGTGCAGCGCGCCGACCCCGGCGACCAGGAACTTCCCGGCGAACTCGTCGCCCCCCTTGGTGGTCACGTGCCAGCGCTGCTCCTCGGCGTCCCAGCGGCCGCCGGTCACCTCCTGGCCGAAGCGGACGTAGCGGTACAGGTCGTACTTCTCCGCCACCCGCCGCATGTAGTCCCAGATCTCGGGCTGCGGCGAGAAGGCCCGGCTCCAGTTCGGGTTCTGCTCGAAGGAGAACGAGTACATGTGGGACTGGATGTCGCAGGCACAGCCCGGGTAGGTGTTGTCCCGCCAGGTGCCGCCGACGTCATGGGCCTTCTCCAGGATCACGAAGTCGGTGCGCCCCTGCTTGCGGAGCTGGATGGCCATGCCGAGCCCGGAAAACCCGGTGCCGACGATGACGACGCCCGTCTCGGTGCGCTTGCCCATCTGCTCGTCCTCCATGCCGTTGCCGCTGGTCGTCGGCACCCGGCCGACCACAGATTACTGTTACTCCGAGTCCATCTTACTCGGAGTAGGTTACCTCCGGTAGAGTGGACTTCGTGACCGCCACCTCGAAACCCGCCGAACCAGCCCGCCGCAAGCGCGTGCCCCGCGCCGAGCGCGAGCGCCAGATGATCGAGGTCGCGGAGGCCGTGTTCTCCGAACGGGGCTACGTGGCCGCGTCGATGGACGAGATCGCCGACCGGGTCGGTGTGTCCAAGCCGATGCTCTACGAGTACTTCAACTCGAAGGAAGGCCTGCTCCTGGCGTGCATCCGGGAGTCGCGGGCGGAGCTGCGCGAAGTGACCGAACAGGCCGTGGCGCGGGCCGGGGACGCGGAGGGCGCGCTGCGCGAGGGACTGCTCGCGTTCTTCGAGTTCATCCGGGAGCGCCGGAAGGCGTGGTCGCTGCTCCGGCACGAGATGGCGCTGATCGGCACGCCCGCGGCCGACGAGATCGAGGCGACCCGGCGGCAGCAGACCGATCTGATCGCGGCCGTGATGGACGGCTACTTCCCCGGGGCCTCACCGCTCCAGCTCGAGGCGTCGGCCGAGTTCGTGGTGGGGGCGTGCGACCGGCTGGCGATCTGGTGCGAGCGTCACGAAGAGGTGACCCCCGAACGTGCGACCGAGTATGCGATGGATGTGCTGTGGGGCGGGCTCGCGAGCCGAGTCGCCGAGCATACCCCATAGCGCCCGTGAAAATGCGCGTGCATTAGCCCATCCGGTCGTCACGCACAGCACATTTCGCTCGGTCACTTGTGACACAGAGTCGTCTTGCTGTATCGATAGTTCTGAAGGAAAGTTCGGTGAACGGCGGCTCGGGCACATCCGATCGGGTTAACGCGTGATCGGCGTCATGAGGCGACGGCAACCCGCTCTCACGGGAGAGCGAACTGTTCAGGCAGGAGAGGGGTGAGTCTCATGGTGGAACCGATCACGGCCAGCTACGTGCAGGAAGACGATGACTGGACGATCACGGTCGCCGGGCTCGGCAAGAAGCTGACCGCCAGAGCGCCCGGGATCATCGCGGCGCGCGACCGCACCGACCAGCTCGTCGAGAAGCTGGTGCCGGACGGCAAGGGGACCACGGTGGTGCACCTGCTCAACGGGAGCGCCCTGGCGTTCACCTCGGCGTACATGACGGCCCGGCTGACCAGGCCCGAACCCGCGCCCGCGGACGAACCGGCCGCGCCGACCGGCACCGAGACCCCGCCCAAGTTCGAGGAGCCCAAAGCCGAAACCGAGGCGCCCCCGGCGATCAAGGGCTCGACCCGGCTCGAGGACGTCCCGAAGGGCAAGCTGGCCGACATCGCCGGTGCGCTGAGCAACCCGAAGTCCAAGGGCGAACCGGTGACCGTGACCAAACCGGCGAAACCGCCGGTGGCCAAGGCCTAGCGGAAGAGCTTGCGCAGCAGGAGCAACCCGATCAGCGCACCCGCGCCGATGAGCGGGAACTTGACCTTGGGCTCGTTGAGCGTGGCGAGCACGCTGGTCTTCGCCGTATCGGCGAGCCGCTTCGGATTCGCCCGCTCGCTGAGCTGATCCAGCGTCGACGCGAGCGCGTCACGGGCCTTCTCGATCTCACGCTCGATGGTGTCCGGGTCGCGAGCCACGGGTCCTCCTCACCAGCATGCCGCCTCAGGTCCCCAACCGTAGATCACCGCCCCGCACCGCGGTCCACCGGCCACGCCGAGGACCCTCCACGCCGAACGCTAGGCTTCCAGCGACGGGCCCGTAGCCCAATTGGCAGAGGCACACGGTTTAGGTCCGTGCCAGTGTGGGTTCGAGTCCCACCGGGCCCACGATCGATCGGGCGGGCTGTGCTCGCGGAACGCACTCGCCCTGTCGATCGTCGTCACACTCGGGGTCACTCGCCTTCGGGGTCGAGCCGCGGTGCGTCGGCCGGTCCTGGTTCCAGTGCGGCGAGGATCTCGCGCGGGGACTTGAGCAGTTGGGGTGTGTGGTTGAGCGTGAGCTGCTGCGCCGGTGTGAGCTGGTGGACCATCAGGTTGCCGTCCACCTTCACGACCAGTACCGCGCCGAGCCTGATCACCGCGTTCTGTTCCGCTTGCAGGGCATTGATCACCGGGGCGATGTTGCTCAACAGCGTCGCGGTGATCTCGGCGTCCTTTTCCAGCACGAGCCGGGACTCCACGGCGTGTGTCCCGACGGCCAGCGCCTCCCTGCCGAGCGGGGACCGGGCGGCCTCACGTGTGCCGGCCTTCAACCGCCGGAACCAGGATCCGAGCACCGGATCGCCGCGCGAAATGATCGCCAGCCCCGCTGCCGCCAACACGTCCTGGACCGCCGCCTCGACCTGGTCATGCGCGGCGCCGTCGGCCAGGTAGATCGTGACCGGCACCTCCGGCCGCGTGGACCGGCCGACGTTCCGCGAAAGCCTGGTGGCATCGACTTTGAGGAAGTCGGGGACATCGAGTTCCTCTTCGTCGAAGACCGTGCGGGAAGGGGCGGTGACCGCGGGGAGAGCGCTCGCCGGAACGTGCGAGAACTGGTCCGTCTCGCCGAGATCGGCGAGCAGCCGCTCCTGTTCTCGGGCGATTCTGAGCGAATAGCGGTCAACCGCCTCGCCGCTGCGCGTGTACACGATGGGCCGCCGCAGTGGATCGGGTTCCCGCAGTTTCAGGCGGGCGATCAACCAGCTGGCGAACTTCCCCGCGACGCGCTGCGAACCGGCTACCACCTTGAGAACGAGTTCCGTCTCGTCGAGCGCCCAGTCGTCGTCGAGCCCTTCGTCGAGCCCGCGCTGCAGCGTGACGTCGACTTCATCGCGGAGTCCGCCGGATTCGCGCAACGCTTCCCGGACGGACAGTAGCGTTTCCTCGTCACCGCGGACGATGAAGAACGAGATCTCCGGCACGGCTCGGATCATTCCAGTCGTCCGGGCCGAGGCGGGTCAGGGGGCATCGCGGCGCAGGGTCCGGTAGGGCGAGTGGCCGTAGGCGGTGCGGTAGTACTGGGCGAAGCGGCCGGGGTGGAAGAAGCCCCAGCGGGCGGCGGTTTCGGTGACGGTGACACCGCTACCGGGGTCGGCGTCCAGCAATTCCTGGTGCACTTGCTGGAGGCGGACCTGGCGGAGGTAACCGGTCGGGGTGGTACCGCGGTGGCGCCGGAACGCGTATTGCAGCGCGCGGACGGTGACGTGGGCGGCCGCGGCGATCTCGGCGACGCCGATGTTCTCCCGGGCGTGGTCGTCGATGAACGCGATCGCGCGCCGGACGGTGCGCGGATGGGCATCGTGGCGGTCCTCGATGGTGGGCTCGAGCAACGCCGTGTTGGGGAAGGCGGCCAGCACCACCGCGGCCAGCATGCGCCCGGCCGCGCCGGTGATGAGCGGTTCGCGCATGGCCTGGGGCCGCTCGCGCAGACCGGTGGTGAGGTAGTCGATGGTGGTGGCCAGGTGACGCGCGGCCTGCGGACGGACCGGGCGCGGGTCGGTGAACCGGATCGGCGTGTCCCGGCGGGTCTCCGCGGTCGCGGCCACCTGGTCCAGGGTCGCGAAGGGGAGGGAGACGACCTGCATGGTGCCCTCGTGCCACCGCACCCGGAATTCGTCCTCGAGCTGGGAGGGGAGGTACACCTCGCCCGGCCGCACCTGGTGCTCGGCGCCCCGGGGCCGGTACTCCAGAGTCGTGTCGCGGGGACGGGCGATCAGCAGTGTCGGGAGTGCCTCCACGCTGAGCACGAGGTCGTAGGTGTGCGAGCTGGTGTCGACGGCGAAGGTGTCGGTGACCATCCGGGTGTGGCGCAAGAAGCAGCCGTCCCTGCTGCCGCTCAGCTGGATGTCGGTGCCGTAGGCGCCGGTCAGGTACTCCCCGGCGTGGTCGTAGTCGGTCGTCTCGAACAGCAGGTCCTGGGGCGGTGTGGGGGCGGGCATCGTGGAACTCCTTGACGCGGCAAGGCACCGGCGACGTTCGCGGTCAGCTTTCCCCCATCGGCGGGGAAATGGCGGGGCCGGTGGGCAAAGCCACGCGGTCGGAGCAGAGATCTGAGCGAGATTGCTCCATCAGGTCCGCCTCGACTGGTCACCTCGTTGGCGAGAATCCGTCGCAAGGTGGCAAGCCAACCCGTTCTGGCGGCGGTCGGCGGTGGTTAGCGTCCAACCATGACCGTCGTCGCGCCAATTCTGATCGGCGTCCTGTACGCACTCCTCAATTCCCTCATCCCCGAACCGCACCGCCGCCCGTTCAACGCCATCATGGTCGGCGGCGCCGGGGCCGCCTACCTCAGCGGTGGCGGCTTCGGCATCTGGGAGTTCGCCTTCGGGATCGTCCTGACCTACTGCGCCTACCGGGGCCTGAAATCCTGGACGTTCATCGGCATCGGCTGGCTCCTGCACACCGCCTGGGATGTCGCCCACCACTTGTACGGCAACCCCATCGTCCCGTTCGCCGAACACTCCTCGCTGGGCTGCGCGATCTGCGACCCGGTGATCGCCATATGGTGCTTCGCGGGTGGCCCGTCCCTCATCCAGCCGCTCCGAGCCCGCCTCTCCCGCCGCCCGCCCCTGGCCGACGAGCACCCGGCCACCTGAAGCGACCGCGGGCCGCTACCCGCGGGTGCCCCGTTCGCCGGAGCGGATCACCGGCACCGGGACGAAACCGCGCACCAGGGACGGATCCACCCGGGTGGGCAGCAGGTTCCACCGATCGAGCCCACCGTGCTCGGCGGCATACCCCTCGGCCGCGGCACGCGTGGGGAACGGCAGTTCCTGGTCGTTCTCCTTGCGTGATCTTCCAGCCCATCTCGCCCCTCTCGGTCCGTGCCGGCCCCGGTCTCCCGTGCCGGGACCGGCCCACAGAGGGGAACATACGTTCGAATGATCTCGCAACTCGGCCCCCCCGCACGGGGGAGGATCGGTCAGCGGAAGTCGCCCGCGTGATCGAGTGCCCACTGGCGGAAGGTACGCGCCGGGGAGCCGGTGATCTCCTCGACGACCGAGGTGACCGGCTCCAGCGCGGCGCCCGCGGCCCGACCGGCGAAGATGGCGTCCACGAGTACGGGATCCCAGCCCTGGTCGAGCAGTTGCCGCCGCCCGGCCTCGGCCGTGAGCGCCTCGAAGCGCAGCGGGCGGCCGATCGCCTCGCCGATGAGCCGCACCTGGTCGGCCGTGCTCACCGCCTCGGGACCGGTCAGGACGTACTTCGCGCCGGCATGCCCGTCCCCGGTCAGCGCGCGGACCCCGACCGCGGCGATGTCCGCCTCGTGGATGAGCGACCGGGTCGCGGCGCCGAAGGGATCGCGCACCACGTCCCCGGCCCGGACCTGGGGCGCCCAGCCGAGGGTGTTCCCCGCGAACCCGCCCGCCCGCAGGAACGTCCACTCCAGACCGGACCGCTCGATCACGCGCTCGAGATCGGCGTGGAACTGGTTGATCGGATCGGCCTGCCGTTCGAGTTCCTCGCGCACGCCCATCGAGGACAGGTAGACGATCCGGCGCGCCCGCCGGGCGATCGTGTCCACCACCGGGCGCGCGACTTCGGCGGAAAGTCCCGGCCACACCAGGAACACCGCGCCCACCCCCGGCAATGCCGCGTCCACTGTAGACGGATCGAGGAGATCACCGCGCACGACTTCCACCCCCGCCGGGAGCCCCGCGGTCTCCGGATTCCGGACCAGCGCGCGCACCGCGGCGCCGGATTCCAGCAACTGCGCCACGACCTGCCGGCCGACCTTTCCCGTCGCCCCGGTGACCAGAATCTTCCCCTGTGCCGACATGGCCGAACTCCTTCTTCGTCAAACCGAACTCCGGCAACGTTAAAACCTCCAGTTAGGTAGAAGTCAACCTTCTTGACTTCGACCTAAGTAGAGGTTGAAGGCTGGTCGCATGGCCGTAGACATCGGAATCTTCCTGCCCAACAACGGAAACGAGCTGCCGGACATCCGCGACTCCGCCCGCCACGCCGAGGCCGTCGGACTGGACTCCCTCTGGTCCGGCGACCATCTCGCCAACCACGACCGCCCCAGCCTGGACGCCACCCTCGCCCTCGCCACGGCCGCCGCGGTGACCGAACGCGTCCAGGTCGGCTTCTCCGTGTTCCTCCCCGCGCTGCGCCCGCACGCCTGGGCCGCGAAACAGATCGCCACGCTCCAGCACCTCACCGGCGGCGACCGGTTCCACCTCGGGATCGGGGTCGGCGGCGGCTACGACGCCGAATGGCTCGCGGCCGGCGTCCCGGTCGCCGAACGCGGGCGCCGCACCGACGAGTTCCTGCGCGTCCTGCCCGCGCTGCTGGCCGGCGAGCCGACCGCGATCCCCGGCCTGCCCGGCGAACCCGAGATCGCGCTCCGCCCGGCCGTCAAGGCGCCGCCGATCTGGATCGGCGGTTTCGCACCCGCCGCGCTGAGCCGCACGATCCGCCACGCCGACGGCTGGTTCGGCGCCCTGCAGACCCCGGACGAGTTCCGCGCGACCGGCGCCCGGCTCGCCGAACTCGCGGCGACCTGGGGACGCCCGGCGCCCCGGATGGCCACCGTGCTGCACTGTGCTCTGGTCTCCCGGTCGGCTCCTGCTCCTGACCTGCACGAGTCCTATTCGGACGCACTGGCCGCGTCCTACGGGATGTCGCCCGAGGACGCCCGCCGCCGCACGGTCACCGGCACTCCGGAGCAGGTCGCCGAACGCGCCGCGGAGTTCCTGTCCGCCGGGGCCGAGAAGCTCGCCTTCCACCTGGGCGGCCCCACCGGCTGGCGCGAATCCGCCGAGTTGCTCGCCGAGGTCCGGGCGGAACTCGTGCGGTGAAGGCCCCCTACTTGCCTTCCGGTTTGAGCTTCTCGGCGGGCCAGGAGGGCAGCGGTGGCGGCTCGACCGACGCCTGGTCGAACCGCGGCGGTTCGCGGTCCCAGAAGTACTCGACCCGCCGGATCTGCCCGTCGCCACCGGCCGGATCGTCCTTCGGGTCGTAGCAGAGCAGTTCGGAATACGCGGGCAGGCGGGTTTTCGGGTCGACGTAGAGCACGCCTTCGACCTGGTCCTCGGTCGAGCCGATCACGGTGAACGGGTGCTGCTCCCAGCCCAGCCCGGTCGCCCGGAACCCGAAGATGAAGATCTGCGCGCCGTACCGGGAGCCGCCGATCTCCAGCGAGCGGAACACCACGGGCAGGCGGACGTACTGCTTGCCGTCGTGGTCGGCGAGCGCCGGTTTGCCCGCGTTGAGGAAACCGGCGTAGTCGCCGCGCATCTTTCCCAGGAAGGCGTCCGCCTGCTGCTCGGTGAGGCCGCTCGGCACCAGCCCGTTGCCGACGTTCTTGATCAGGTCGAGCGGCCGCGGGCTCCCGCAGGAGCCGTCGTCCTGCCACGCGCCGCCGCTGAGCCGGAACTTCTTCCCGTCCGTGCACAGCGCGTCGTCCGCGTGGTACGCGTACTTCCTCGCGGGGTAGTCGAACGCGCCCTCGACGATGTCGGCGCGGTACTGCGCGCCGGTCAGGTACGCCGCGACCTGCCCGAACCAGATCCGCTCCTGGCGCGTGTGCTGGGCGGGCTGGATCATCATCGCGCGCAGGGTCTCGTCGAGCAGTTTGCCCGGGTCGAGCTGGGCCAGATCGGCTTCGGTCAGCGGACCGTCCTGGTCGAGAACGCTCTTGCCCGGCCCGGGCTGCCCGGCCCGCGGCGCCGGGTCGTCGCCGGGGATGACCGCCCAGACCAGCGCCCCGAGCACCAGGACGAGCACGATCGAAAGACCGATCAGCAGGCCCACCAGCTTCTTGTCGCCGCCCGGTTTCGGCGGCTGCCACTGGGGGCCGCCGCCAGGGAAGGGTTGCGGCGGCTGGTAGTGCGGCGTCGTCATCCGATCATTCTCACCCGGCGGCAGGTCCGGGTCACCGGCGGACCAGCGACGACACCGTTCGGCGGAATCACCTTGACCAGCGCACCGGTGGCCGTACTGTGGCTACGACATCCGCGAAGTGCGCAGGGAGGTGCTGTCATGCCGGGGCGCAATCCCGCCCGATGGCTCCTGCACTGGGCGGACTGGTTCGAAATGCGCGGCGTCTACGTGCCCGGCGAGGACAACCGGCAGGTCGACCCATGGCGTGACTTCGGTTGGCTCATCGTCGCCTGGCTGGCCGGCGTGAGCGCCTTCATCGTGTTCTTCGCGCTCGCCACCTGAGTGGCATCGAGGTGACAACTGTCACTCGACGTGCCGCTCCGATCACGGATCGGCCACAGCCGTACACCAGCTCCGCCTCAACCCCGGTTCACGACTCGCACGAGCGTCCCATTTTGGCCAGAGTGGGTCGGGCTTGGGCAGAAGTACCTACCCCGAATGGTCCAAGCTTCGCGCCGACTGGAGTAAAGGAGTGGCGCCAGTGCGCACCCCGACGCGCATCCTGGCCGTGTGCGCGCTGCTCACGGTCGCCGCCTGCGGCACCCCGACGCAGGAACGCGGCAGCTCGATGAGCACCGGCGGTAACCCGATCGCGCAGCGTGCCGTCGAACCCGGCTCGGCCGCACCGGCCCGCGTGGACATGGACTTCGGCGGTGAGTACCGGTTCGCGGCAGGAGTGACCATCTCGGTGTCGATTCCGAAGTCCTTCCGGCCGAGCACGACCGCCTACCCGCAGAGCGACCGCGCGGTCGCCTTCGAAATCGGCATCCGCAACGACGGCACCGAGCCCTACCGGCTGTCCGGGCTGAGCGTGGCGGCCAGCATCGCCGGGGTCCCGGCCAAGCAGGTGGTCGACGCGACCCAGGGATTCAACGGCATCGTGGACGCGGGCAAGGACGTGCTCCCGGCGCGCAACACCCGGGTGACGCTGGCCTTCGCCGTACCGCCCGAACCGGCCGAGCTCCAGCTGTCGCTGCGGCCGAGCGCGTCGAGCCCGGATGTCGCGATGTACTGCGGTTCCGCCTGAATCGGTTTCCGTCGGACCCGCCCGCTACGCTCGGCCCATGACCGAGCAGCAGCGACTTTCGGCCGGTGAAAAGGCCCCCGGCTTCACCCTCCCGGACAGCGCGGGGCAGCACGTCTCGCTCTCCGATTTCCGGGGAAAGCACGTCATCGTGTACTTCTACCCGGCGGCCGGCACCCCGGGCTGCACGAAACAGGCCTGCGACTTCCGGGACAACCTCGCCGAGCTGAACGGCTCCGGTTACCAGGTGCTCGGCATCTCGCCGGACAAGCCGGAGAAGCTGGCGAAGTTCGCCGAGGCCGAGCGGCTCACCTTCCCGCTGCTGTCGGATCCGGAGAAGACCGTGCTCACCGCGTGGGGCGCGTTCGGCGAGAAGAAGAACTACGGCCGCGTGGTGCAGGGTGTCATCCGGTCGACGTTCGTCATCGACCCCGACGGCACCATCGCCAAGGCGCTGTACAACGTGCGCGCCACCGGCCACGTCGCCAAGCTGATCCGGGACCTCGGCCTCGCCGAATAGCCGACTCCCCCAATTCGGTTTTCTCGCCTACCGAAACGGGGAACTCGCGCCAGCGGGGACCTGCCTGCCGCGAGTCCCCCGTTCCGGTCGCCGAACTCCACACTCAAGCAACCGAAATACACACTCGGGACCACCCCGCGACACCGATCGGCTTCCCGGCGCCCACCGCGATCGGGAACCCGCAGCGCCCGCGGGGCTCCACACGGACAACCCGCCTGCCCGAGTGTGCAACTCGCGTGCTCGAACGTGTAACTCGCGTGCCTCAGTGTGCAACTCGCGGCGGGGTGCCCGGATATGGAGCTCGCCTACCGAGATGGGGAACTCGGTGTGCCGAAATGGGGGACTCGCACGTCCGAAACGGGGAACACGCGCCAGCGGGTCCCCGCCAGCGCGCGAGTCCCCCGTTCTGGTCGCGTGTGTTCCCCGTTTCGGTAGCCCGAGTTCCCCGTTTCGGAACACCGGCCAACGCGATACCGGACGAGCACCGAGAAAACCCCGATGTGGCTTTGGGGAGGTTCAGGCGGTGAGTTCGCGGAGGTAGGGCAGCAACTCGCGGAGGGCTTGGCCGCGGTGGGAGGCGGCGTCCTTCTCCGCCGGGTCCAGTTCGGCCGAGGTCCGGGTCCCGCCTTCCGGCACGAAGATCGGGTCGTAGCCGAAACCGTTGGCGCCGCGGGGTTTCCGGGTCAGGGTGCCGCCCCAGTCGCCGTGCACCACGACCTCGCCGCCGTCCGGGATGACCAGGGCCGCCGCGCACACGAAGCCCGCGCCCCGGCGCTCGTCCGGGACGTCGGCGAGTTGCGCCAGCACCAGGTCCAGGTTCGCCTGATCGTCCCCGTGCCGCCCGGACCAGCGGGCCGAAAGCACCCCCGGCATGCCGTTCAGGGCGTCGACCACGATGCCCGAATCGTCCGCGATCGACGGCAGGCCGGTGGCCGCGGCCGCCTCGCGCGCCTTGATCAGGGCGTTCTCCTCGAAGGTGGCGCCGGTCTCCGGGGCCTCCTCGAACTCCTCGACATCGGCGAGCCCGAGCACCTCGAGGCCCTCGATTCCCTCCGCGGCCAGGATTCGGCGCAGTTCGCCGAGTTTCTTGGCGTTCCGGGTGGCGAGCAGAACCTGGTTCACTTGGCGCCCTTCGACTTCTTGTCCGGCTTGGGTTCGGGCAGCTCGCCGGGGTAGGGCAGGGCCAGCGCCTCGGTCTGCTTGCGGGTCAGCTCGGCGCAACCGGCCTGCGCCAGGTCCAGCATCTTGTCCAATGTGGACCTTGTGAACGTGGCGCCCTCACCGGTGCCCTGCACCTCGATGAGCGTGCCCGCGTCGGTGGCAACCACGTTCATGTCCACCTCGGCGCGCGAATCCTCTTCGTACGGCAGGTCCAGCCGCACCCGGCCGTCGACCACGCCCACGCTGATCGCGGACACCGCGGCGGACAGCGGCTGCGGATCGCTGAGCCGGTTCGCGGCGGCGAGCCAGGTGACCGCGTCGGCCAGCGCCACGTAACCGCCGGTGATCGCCGCGGTCCGGGTGCCGCCGTCGGCCTGGATCACGTCGCAGTCGATGACGATGGTGTTCTCGCCGAGCGCCGCGAGGTCGATGCACGCCCGCAGCGAGCGGCCGATCAACCGCGAGATCTCGTGCGTGCGACCGCCGATCCGCCCCTTGACCGATTCGCGGTCGCCGCGCGTGTTGGTGGCCGAAGGCAGCATCGCGTACTCCGCCGTGACCCAGCCGAGCCCGGAACCGGCACGCCAGCGCGGCACGCCCTCGCTGACGCTCGCCGCGCACAGCACCCTGGTCTCGCCGAACTCGATGAGCACGGAACCCGCAGGCCACCGCTGGAAACCGCGGGTGATTTTCACTTCGCGGAGCTGGTCATCGTTCCTGCCGTCTTTTCTCACCACGGCTGCACTCTAGAACCTCCGCGCCGAGGGCCGAGTGCCGGTGCGCACAGGGCTTGTTGACATTCGGTCAACGCGCTAGGGTGCGATCCAGATCACTCACGCCACGGGGAGCCAACGATGACCCACCGGTGTTCCGTCCTCGCCGTCCTGCTGATCTCGGTGCTGCTGTGCGGCGCCGCTCCCGGCCTCGCGGCCGCCGACCAGCACCGCAGCCCCGAGCAGTGCGCGGCCGAGCTGACCTGCGGCGCCGAGGAGCTCAACCTGATGACCATGCCGGAGCGCCTCGTGTTCCTGCGCGCGATGTCCGCTGGCCATGCGTCAACGATCGCCCCCGGCCACCGGCCGCGCTGGCGCAACATCGAGGGGATCATCACCTTCTTCCACGACCACGGGCTCGGCGCACCCGGGAGCTGGGTGTCCTATGTGGACGCCGGGATCCTGGAAGGGATCGAACGCGGGATCGCGATCGCGCTCGGGCGGCCCGCGGACACGTTCGGCAATCCCGGCTCCCTGCGCTGGGCGACCTACCTGACCGAACTCGGCCGGGGACGGCTGGCCGACCGCTCGGTGCACGACCGGACGTGGAGCGAGGCCGAACAAGCCTCCACCGAACACGGGGTCGCGCTGGCCGAGCGGGAGCACGGCGTCCCGGCGTCCGGAGTGGAGCAGCGCTTCTTCGGCTTCTCCGAGCTGTACCGCTGGACCCTGCGCAACCGGCCCGCCCTGCTCGACCCCGTCTCCCCCGGCCCGCGGCCGGGCGAGCAGCAGCGCCAGCTCACCCTGCTGGACTGGTTCACCGACGTCAGCAACCCGACCCCGAGCCGCCGCGGCGCCGAACTCGCCTACGACATGGCCGAGTTCGATCCGGCGGGAGGTTTCCTGAGCGGGGCCGCCCTGCTGTCCGCGTACCTCACCGAACTCGCCGACGACTACCGAGCCGAAACCACGGTTCGCTGAGCCGCCCGATGTATTTCAACACACGTTGACACGACCCCTGCCCGGCGCATAATTCATCGTAGGATGAAATAGGAGCGCGCCATGGACAGCAGGCGATGGGGCCGACGGCTCGCCAAGGTTCTCGGGACGGTCGCCGTGCTCGCGATCATGGTGCTGACGCTGCGCGACCGGGTGCCCGCGCCCGCCGCGATCCTGGACGCGCTGCACGCCGCCGACCCCCGCTGGCTGCTCGCCGCCGGGCTCGCCGAATTCGTCTCGATGGCGATGTTCGCCCGCCAGCAGCGGCGGCTGCTCCTCGCCTTCGGCGTCACCATGCCGCGGCACCGCGCGCTCGCGCTTTCCTACAGCAGGTCCGCGATCTCGATCAGCCTGCCGGCGGGTTCCGCGGTGTCGGCCGGATACGCCTTCCGCCAGTTCCGCGCCGGGGGCGCCGATCGTGCGGCCGCCACCGCCGTCATGGTGCTCTCCGGTGTGCTCTCGATGATCGGGCTCGCCCTGCTCTACGCGACCGGCGCACTCACCTCGGGCGTCCTCGAACTGTCCGCGGCCTGGCACACGCACGCGGCCGCGACCGGGCTCGCGGTGGTGGCCCTGATCGTCTCCCTGGCCGCCCTGGTCCGCTCGCTGCTCGCCGGTCGGCATCCCGGGCACCCGGTGCGGCTGGTGCGGCTGGACCGGCTTTCCGCGCGGTTCCCCCGGTTCGCCGCGCTGCTGCGGCCGCTCGCCGACGCGGTCGTCACGTCCCGATCGGTCCGGCCGAGGCACTGGCTGCTCGCGCTCGGCGCCGCCGTGGCGAACTGGCTCACCGACCTGATCTGCCTGCTCGCCGCCGCCCGCGCGTTCGGGATCGGGATCGGCGTGCTGGAACTCGCGACGGTCTACCTCACGGTCCAGATCGTGCGGCAGATCCCGTTGACCCCGGGCGGCATCGGGGTGATCGAACTCAGCCTGCTCACCGGCCTGGTGTCCGCCGGGGCAGGCGAATCACCGGCCGCGGCGGCGGTGCTGGCCTACCGGCTGCTGTCCTGCTGGCTGATCATCCCGGTCGGGCTGCTCGCCTGGCTGCTCCTGCACCGGGGTTCACACGTCGTAGACCGCGCCCTGCTCGACCAGGTCGGCGGTCCCGGAGAACTCGGCGCGGGCCTCGGCCAGGATCTCCGTCCGGTCGGTCCAAGGCGCGATGTGGGTGAGCAGCAGGCGCCGGGCGCCCGCCCGGTCGGCCAGCGCACCGGCCTTCTTGCCAGAGAGGTGCACCCCGATCGGGCGCTCCGGTGCGTCGGTCCACGAGGCCTCGGCTAGCAGGACGTCGGCACCGGCCGCCAGCTCGTCGAGGACCTCGCACGGTCCGGTGTCGCCGGTGTAGGCGAGCGTCCGGCCACCGCAGGAGATCCGCAGGCCGAACGCCTCGGTCGGGTGGTCGACGTGAAACGCGGCAACCTCGAACGGCCCGATGACGAAGTTACCGTCATTCAGCGTGTGAAATGTGTACACATCCGAAAGATCGGTTTCGGCGCGTTCAGCCTCATTGGGCGCATACGCGTTCGCCAGCCGGATCGCCACGTCGGCGGGCCCGTACAGCGGCAGGAGCCGGGGACGTTCCGGATAAGGCGGCGACGGGTGGTACCGCCGCAGGACGGTCAGCGCGCTGACGTCCGCGCAGTGATCGGGATGCAGGTGGGACAGCACCAGCGCGTCCAGCTCGAAGGGGTCCCGCTTGGCCTGGAGCTGGGCCAGCGTGCCGTTGCCCAGCTCCAGCCCCAGTACGAAGCCGTCCGCCTCGACCAGGTAACCAGACGCGGCTTCATTCGGCCCGGGGATGCTTCCCGAGCAACCGAGGATCGTCAGTCGCACGATCGACACCCTATGTGTGTTTGTGGTCCGTCACGCAACGGTGGGTGAAAGCACACCGGGTGCGAACCCCATGAAGCGCTGGGCGAGCCGGGCGAACGGTTCGGCCGAACCGGTGGCCACGAACTCGTGCCGGGGCGGGGTGTCCCGTTCGGACAGCAGTTCCGCTTCGGTGAGCACGCGCACCACATCCTTCGCCGTCTCCTCCGCACTGGAGACCAGGGTCACCTGCTGTCCCATCACGATCTGCAACACGCCGGTCAGCAACGGGTAGTGCGTGCAGCCGAGCACCAGGGTGTCCACTTCGGCCCGCAGCAACGGCTCCAGGTAGCCCTGGGCGAGGCCCAGGATCTGGCGGCCGGAGGTGATCCCGCGCTCGACGAAGTCGACGAACCGGTGGCATGCGACGCTCGTCACGGTGAGCCCGGTCGCCGCCGCGAAGGCGTCCTCGTAAGCGCGTGAACGGACCGTTCCTTCGGTGCCGATCACACCGATCCGGCCGGTGTGCGTCGCCGCGACCGCCCGGCGCACCGCGGGGAGCACGACCTCGATCACCGGGACGTCGTAGCGTTCCCGGGCGTCCCGCAGGCAGGCGGCCGAGGCCGTGTTGCACGCGATGACCAGCGCCTTGACCCCGCCTTCGGCCAGCTCGTCCAGGGCGGCCAGGGAGAGTTCGCGGGCCCGGGCGATCGGCAGCGGGCCGTACGGGTTGTGCGCGGTGTCGCCGACGTAGCGCAGCCGTTCGGCCGGGAGCTGGTCCAGGATCGCCCGTGCGACGGTCAGCCCGCCGACTCCGGAATCGAAAACACCAATCGGGGCATCGGCGGGCGGGCTCACACCCCGAGATTACCCGGCGCGGCCGTTCCCTTGCCGCTACGGGACTTGTCCGCCTTCGCGGCGATCCAGGCGGCGAGCACCCCGGCCAGGGCGCCGAAGAGGTGGCCCTGCCAGGAGATCGCCGGATTGCCCGGCAGCACGCCCCAGAGCATGCCGCCCCACACGGCCAGCAGCACCACGGCGACCGCGAGCTGGCCGGGGCTGCGGTTGAACAGCCCGCGCACCAGCAGGTACGCCAGCCAGCCGAAGGCCAGCCCGGAGGCGCCGACGGTGACCGCGTCGGACGGTCCGGTGAGCCACACCCCGAGCCCGCCGACGATCCAGATGGTCGCGGTGACCGCGATCCACTGGCCGATGCCGGCGGCCATCGCGAGGAAGGCGAACACCAGCACCGGGATGGTGTTGCTCAGCAGGTGGCCCCAGCCGCCGTGCAGCAGCGGCGCCCAGATCACCCCGTCCAGGCCGGACAGGCTGCGGGCGCGGATCCCCGCCTGGTCGAGGTCGCCGGGCAGGACCACGTCGGCCAGTTCCACCAGGTACAGCACCGCGGTGAAGGCCAGCGCGACGATCCCGGCGGCCTTGGGGTTGGCCGGGAGGATGCGCTTGGCGGCGTTCGGCGCGGGCGGTTTGCCGGCCGGAACCGGCTGGGGCTGAGTGCTCACATCCTCGAGGCTACGACCGTGTCGCCGTACCTGCCTCGGGAGAAATCCCTGAGATCAAGGGGTCGAGGGAAGGGATGCGCGGCCCAGGGCGTAGTCCACCGCGGCCTCGGCATGCAGCCGGGTCGTCGGGAAGGCAGGCACCGCGCTGTCCTCCGGGCCGACCAGCAGCTCGATCTCGGTGCAGCCGTAGATGACGCCCTCGGCTCCCGCCTCGACCAGCCGCCCGATGACCTCGCGATAGGCCTGCCGGGAATCTTCGGACACGACCCCGAGCACCAGCTCGTCGTAGATGACCCGGTGCACCAGCTCGCGATCGGCGCGCTCGGGGACGAGCACCTCGAGGCCGTGCGCGGCGAGCCGCTCGCGGTAGAACGGCTGTTCCATGGTGAATCCGGTGCCCAGCAGGCCGACCTTCGCGATCCCGGCGCGGGTGATCGCGGCGGCGGTGGTGTCCGCGAGGTGCAGGAGCGGGATGTCCAGCCCCTCCTCGATCGCCCCGGCGACCTTGTGCATGGTGTTCGTGCACAGCACCAGCACGTCGGCCCCGGCGCGCTGGAGCGCGGCACCGGCGTCGCGCAGTGCCTTGCCCGCCTCGTCCCAGCGGCCCTCGGCCTGCATGCGCTCGATATCGGCGAAATCCACCGAGTACAGCACGCAGCAGGCCGAGTGCAGCCCACCGAGGGTGTCGCGGACGCGTTCGTTGACCAGGCGGTAGTAGTGGCTCGACGATTCCCAGCTCATCCCGCCGAGCAGTCCGATGACCTTCATCGGACCATTCTGCCCGTGCTCAGGCCCAGAGCTGACCGTCCAGCCGCTCCGCGGCCTCGTCGAGGGAACCGGAGTAGGCGCCGGTGGACAGGTACTTCCAGCCCGCGTCCGCGACCACGAACGCCACGTCGGCCGGTTCGTTCTTCGCCGCGGCCTTCTCCGCCACGGCCAGCGCCGCGTGCAGCACCGCCCCGGTGGAGATCCCGGCGAAGATGCCCTCGTGCTCGAGCAGTTCGCGGGTGCGGCGCAGCGCGTCGTAGGCGCCCACGGAGTACCGCCCGTTGAGCACCTCGGGGTCGTAGAGCTCGGGCACGAACCCCTCGTCGAGGTTGCGCAGCCCGTAGACCAGTTCCCCGTACCGCGGTTCGGCGGCGACGATCTGCACGTCCGGTTTCTGCTCGTGCAGGTACCGGCCGACGCCGACCAGCGTGCCCGTGGTGCCGAGACCGCCGACGAAGTGCGTGATGGTGGGCAGGTCCTCGAGCAGTTCCGGCCCGGTGGTCGTGTAGTGCGCGTCGACGTTGGCCGGGTTGCCGTACTGGTAGAGCATCACCCAGTCCGGATTCGCCTCGGCCAGTTCCTTCGCGCGGCGCACGGCCTCGTTGGAACCGCCCGCCGCCGGGGAGAACACGATCCGCGCGCCGTAGGCCTGCAGCAGCTGCTTGCGCTCGGCCGAGGTGTTCTCCGGCATCACGCAGACCAGGCCGTAGCCCTTGAGCTTGGCGGCCATGGCCAGCGAGATCCCGGTGTTGCCGGAGGTCGGCTCCAGGATCGTCGACCCGCGGCGGAGCCGTCCCTCGCGCTCGGCGGCCTCGATCATGCCCAGCGCGGGGCGGTCCTTGATCGACCCGGTCGGGTTGCGGTCCTCGAGCTTCGCCCACAGGCGCACGTCATGTGTCGGGGACAGCCGGGGCAACCCGACCAGCGGTGTGCCACCGAGCGCGTCCAGCAGCGACTCGTAGCGCGTCATCGCCTACGCGCCGCCGGCTACCGCGGGCAGGATGGTCAGCGTGTCGCCGTCCTTGACCTCGGCGCCGAGCCCGCCCGCGAACCGCACGTCCTCGTCGTTGACGTAGACGTTCACGAAGCGGTGCAGTTTCTCGTCCTTGACCAGGCGCGCCTTCAGACCGCCGTGCCTGGACTCGATGTCGTCGATCACCTCGAGCACCGTGCTGCCGCTCGCCTCGACGGACTTCTCGCCGCCGGTGTGCGTACGCAGGATGGTCGGGATGGACACGGTCACGGCCATGGATTACCTCCGCTTGGGTTTCTCTACGGGCAGACGTTCGAAGTGGTGCGGTTATTCCTCGACTACCTCGACGGGCTCCTCGGTGACGACCCCGTCGACGATCCGGTAGGACCGGAACTCGTGCCGCTCCGGGTCCCGGGTGGACACCAGCACGTAGTGCGCGTCGGGTTCGGAAGCGTAAGAGATGTCGGTGCGCGAAGGGTATGCCTCGGTCGCGGTGTGCGAGTGGTAGATCACGACCGGTACTTCGTCGTTCGCGTCCATCTCGCGGTAAAGCTTGAGCAGATCCCCAGAGTCGAACTCGTAGAATGTGGGTGAGCGGGCCGCGTTGAGCATCGGGATGTAGCGCTCGGGGCGGTCGGAGCCCTCGGGGCCCGCGATCACCCCGCACGCCTCGTCGGGATGGTCACGGCGGGCGTGCGCGACGATCTCGTTGACGAGTTCACGGCGAATGCGAAGCACGAAGTCATCTTACGTGTTGGACACAGTCCGTTCATATGGTGAGACCGGCCACCCGAGTTTTAGAACTCGCGGTGGCGACCACCACGAACGCGACGCTCACCAGCATCGCCCAGGCACCGAACTTCGCGGGGTGCACCAGCCGCCAGACGTCGAGCTGGTCGGGGTAGCGCCACGCGCCGAGGAAGGTGGCGATGTTCTCCGCCACCCAGAGGAAGAACCCGATCAGGACGAAGGACAGCGCCAGCGGCATGCGGTAGCGGCGGTCGCCGACCGTGAAGTGCACGGACGAGCCCCAGGTCACCACGAGCAGCGCCGCCGCGAGGAACCAGCGCAGATCGGGCAGCCAGTGGTGCGTGATGAAGTTGGCGTAGATCGCGGCGGCGACCACGGCGACGGCGACGCGGCGGTACCGGGACAAGCCGAGGTCGAACAGCCGCCAGGCCCGGCACACGTAACTGCCGACGGCGGCGTAGAGGAACCCGCTGTAGAGCGGGACGCCCCAGATCTTCAGCACCGCGGGTTCGGGATAGGACCAGGAGCCCAGGCGCACCTTGACCAGTTCGAAGAGCAGGCCGATCAGGTGGAACAACGCGATGAGCAGGACGTCCCGGGTAGATTCCAGCCGCACGAGCCGGAAGAGGGCGGTGACCGCGACGCAGTACAGCAGCAGGGCGTCGTAGCGCGGGATCGGCAGCGGGATCTTCGACGACAAGGCCAGCCCGGCGAACAGGGTCACCGCGAACGCGCAGCACTGGGCTTCGAGCCAGCCGAACCGCACCAGCTGGGCGAACGCTCCCCGGACCCCTGCCATACCCCGAGGACGCCGCCCCCTCCCACCGGGTTGCACCGGCGCACTTTTCGGGCACCGCCACCCCGGTCGCCGCGGCGGCAGCAAGGGACCTTCGCTCCGGTTGGGCGGCAGGGAGGGACCTTTACTCCGGAATACCGGCAGCGAGGGACCTTTGCTCCGGCTACGCGATAGCGAGGGACCTTTACTCCAGTTGAACCGTAGCGGGGGACCTTTGCTCCAGTTCAGCCGTAGCGGGGGACCTTTGCTCCAAGTCTGCGGTGACGCGGGCCACTGGTTGTCGGGGGCATACGGTACCTTGCCCCGGTCTCGAATCGCCTGGGGAAGGGTTCGCGCAAATGCCGATATTCGGGTTCGGCGCCGTTGGCCTGGTGCTGCTGGCCCTCTGGATCTTCTGCATCGTCGACGTGACCACCACGGACGAATCCGACTGCCGCAACCTGCCGAAGCTGGGGTGGCTGCTGATCGTCCTGCTGCTCCCCGAGATCGGCTCGATCGTGTGGCTGGTCGCGGGGCGGCCGCGCACGGTCACGACGTCCGCCTACCGGAGCGCGCCCAGCCGGTTCCCGGAGTACGAACGGCCCGGCCGCCACGTCGCCACCGATCCCGCCGCCGACGAGGAGTTCCTGCGCCAGTGCCGGGAGCGGGCCGAGCAGCAGCGCCGGGCCGCGAAGCGGCAGCGTCCCGCGGAAGACGAAGGCTAGAAGGCTTCCGGCCACACGTCGCGGTAGGCGGGCACGCCCGCCGCGGATTCGGCGGCGAGCAGGCCGTGCACCATCGCCCGCGCGAACGTCCTCGCCGCCGCCGAGCACAGGGCGTCCAGCGCGCCCGCCCGCATCGCGTCGCCGAACGGGCCGGAGGTCGCCGGCAACTCCCGCGCACCGGTCGCCAGCGCGAAAACCGTGTCCCCGTCGAACATCGTGTGCGACGGGCGGACCGCCCGGGCCAGCCCGTCCTGCGCGGCCACCGCGAGCCGGCGAGCCTCCGCTTTGGACAGTGCCGCGTCCACGGCGATCGTGCCGATCGTGGTGTTCAACGGGGTTTGCCGGGGCGGCGCCTGCCCCGGGCGGTTCGGCCACGCCCGCACGCCGAACTCGCCGTCCACCCCGTGATCCGCCGCGAAGGGCAGCCCGGTGGCGAACTCGACCGCCTGACCGCTCGCGTTGACCACCGCGAGCGCGCCTACGGTGAACCCTTCGACCACCTCGCTCGCGCTGCCGATCCCGCCCTTGAGCGAGCCGACCACCGCACCCGCTCCGGCGCCGATCGTCCCCCGTTCGACCGGGCCGATCCCGGCCGCCTCGCACGCCGCGTAGCCGAACGAGGCGTCCGGCCGGTTGCCCCACGCGCTCTGCGGCAGGTCGTAGAGCACCGCGGCCGGGACGATCGGCACCACTTCGTGCGGCTGCGTGCCCACCCGGAAGCCGTGATTCCGCTCGCCGAGCCAGCGCATCACACCGTCCGCCGCGGCCAGTCCGTACGCACTGCCGCCGGAAAGGCAAACGCCCTGGACGCGCTGCACAAGGTTCTCCGGCTCCAGCGCGTTCGTCTCCCGGGTACCGGGCGCGCCGCCCCGCTGGTCCACCGCGCCGACCGCGCCGTCCGGCACGAGCACGACGGTGGTGCCGGTCGCCCAGCCCTCCCAGACGCGCTGGAAGTGGCCGACGCGCACCCCGGCCACGTCGGTGATCGAGTTGAGCGGACCGACCTTCGTCATGCTCGTTTCTCCGCGGCTTTGCGCGCCGTCATTCGGTCATCGCTTGGACGAGGCTCTCCTGCACCCAGGTCAGCCAGTGGTAGACGCCGAGGTGCGGGGCGCGCGGATCGTCGTCCGGCAGTTCGTCCGGCATGTCCTCGGTGACGTCGAGCGCGGTGCCGAGCGCGAGCCGCACGTCGTTGAGCGCGGACAGCCACGCGTCGGCCTGCTCGAAGGTCAGCCGGACCTCGCCGCCGTCGCGCGGCAGCGTGTCCATCACCACCGCGGCGACGCCCACCTTGGCGTCCAGCAGTTGCGGCTCGTGCAACGAGCGCAGCGCGGCGGCCGAATCCAGGTCCTCCTTGGAGGGGTTGTCCGGGTCGAGCCGGTGGAAATCCGGCAGCAACCGGGACAGCACGGGGTCGTTCGGCGACTCGGTGGGCCCGGTGCGGATGCCGGTCAGCTCGGACAGCTCGTCCTGCGGCGCCTCGTCCGAACGAGCGCGCAACATGTCCTCGAGCTGGCTCACGAGCCCGCGCAGCACGGCGGCCTCCTGTTGCTCGAACCCGGCGAGCATGGTCGCGCCCTTGCGCCGCCAGCCGTTCACGAAGGCTGCTCCATGGTCGCCCACAGCCCGGCCGCGTGCAGCTTCGCCACGTCGGTCTCGACTTTCTCCTTGGACCCGGACGACACGATCGCCTTTCCCTTGTGATGCACGTCGAGCATCAACTTGGTGGCATGCTCCCGGCTGTACCCGAACAGTTTCTGGAAGACGTACGTCACGTACGACATCAGGTTCACCGGGTCGTTCCAGACGACCGTCTGCCAGGGTTTGTCCTCGGCACCGAGTTCGGCACCGAGTGGATCAACCTGCGTCTGTTCGGCTTCGACAGGCGTGGTCATGCGCTCCATGGTGTCACGGAAGGCACCCCCCGGGGTCCAGTAGGTCGGTCCATGTGGGTGACCACGCCCTTTGCCCCATAGGCTTCTCCCATGGCTGTGGACGACTTCGTCGCGGGGACGAGCACCGCGCTGCTGACCGATCACTACGAGCTGACCATGCTGGGCAGCGCGCTCGCGGACGGCACCGGCGACCGGCCGTGCGTGTTCGAGGTGTTCGCGCGCCGCCTGCCGGACGGCCGCCGCTACGGCGTGGTCGCCGGCACCGCGCGCGTCCTGGACGCGATCGCCGACTTCCGGTTCACCGACGCCGAACTCACCCAGCTCGAGTCGACCGCGGTGGTGGACGGGGACACCCTGTCCTGGCTCGCCGACTACTCCTTCTCCGGCGACATCGACGGCTATCCCGAGGGGGAGCTGTACTTCCCCGGCTCGCCGATCCTCACCGTGCGCGGCAGTTTCGCCGAAGCGGTCGTGCTGGAAACCCTGGCGCTGTCGATCCTCAACCACGACAGCGCGATCGCCTCGGCCGCGGCGCGGATGTCCGGCGCGGCACACGGCCGGCCGATCATCGAGATGGGCGGCCGCCGCACGCACGAGTACGCGGCCGTCGCCGCCGCACGCGCCGCCTACCTGGCCGGGTTCGCCACCACGTCCAATCTGGAGGCCGGGCGGCGCTACGGCATTCCCACCCGCGGAACCGTGGCTCATGCCTTCATGTTGCTGCATGACAGCGAAGAAGCCGCGTTCCGCGCCCAGATCGAGAAGATGGGCGCGGACACCACGCTGCTGGTGGACACCTACGACATCACCGCCGGGATCGAAACGGCGGTGCGGGTCGCCGGTCCGGAACTGGGCGCGATCCGGATCGACTCCGGGGACGTCGGCCCGCTGGCCCGCAAGGCACGCGAGCAACTGGACGCCCTCGGTGCGCGCGACACCCGGATCGTGGTCTCCGGCGACCTCGACGAGCACGCGATCGCCGCGTTGCGCGCGGAACCGGTGGACGCCTACGGGGTCGGCACCTCGGTGGTCACCGGTTCCGGCGCGCCGACCGCGGGCATGGTTTACAAACTCGTCGAGGTGGACGGGCGGCCGGTGGCGAAACGCAGTGCGCACAAGGAATCCCGGGGTGGGCGGAAACGCGCGCTGCGCCGCCACCGCGGCACCGGCACCGCGATCGAAGAGGTGATCTACCGGGCCGACGGACCGGCGCCGGAAACCGGGCCGCACGACCGCGAGCTGCAGATTCCCCTGCTGCGCGGTGGACAAATCGCCGGGGATCTGCCCACGCTGGACGACGCCAGGCAGCGGCTGCGCCGGGGCCTGGTGAGCCTGCCCTGGGAGGGCCTCAAGCTTTCGCACGGCGAGCCCGCGATTCCGACAGTGTTCGCGTAGATGGGAGTGCACAAGCATGAGTACGGCGCTGATAGTGGTGGACGTTCAGAACGACTTCTGCGAAGGCGGGTCGCTGGCCGTGGCCGGTGGCGCCAAGGTAGCCGCGGACATATCGGAGCACCTGCGCAAGGCCGGGTACGAGCGGATCGTCGCCACCCGGGACTACCACATCGACCCCGGCGGTCATTTCAGCGACCAGCCCGACTTCGTCAGCTCGTGGCCGCGGCACTGCGTGGCCGGCACCGCGGGCGCCTCCTTCCACCCGGAGCTGGACGTCGCGCCGATCTCGGCGGTGTTCTCCAAGGGGCAGTACAGCGACGGCTACTCCGGCTTCGAGGGCCACGCGGAGACCGGTGAGGACCTGGCGACCTGGCTGCGCGATCGCGAGGTGACCGACGTGGACGTGGTCGGCATCGCGACCGACCACTGCGTGCGCGCGACCGCGGCGGACGCGGCGAAGGCGGGATTCAGGGTCCGCGTGCTGCTCGACCTGACCGCCGGGGTTTCGCAGTCCACTGTGGACACCGCGTTGGCCGAGCTGCGGGCGGCGGGCGTCGCGCTCACCGGCACGCCGAGGGTCGCCGCGTGACCGGCGAGCGGTTCCGGGAACTGCTGTCGGAGCACCGGCTCATCGCGATCCTGCGCGCGGCGGACACCACCCGGTTCGCCGAAGCCGCCAAGGTGCTCTACGACGCCGGGATCCGGCTCCTCGAAGCCGCGCTGACCACCCCGGGGGCGCCGGAGGCGATCACCGCGATCAAGCACGCCCTCCCGGACGACGCGGTGGTCGGCGCGGGCAGTGTCCGCACCCCCGACGACGTGGACACCGCCGCCGAGGCGGGCGCGGACTTCCTGGTCACCCCCACGGTGAATCCGGACGTGCTCGAGCGGGCGCACGCGAAGTCCCTCCCGGTGCTCATGGGCGCGTTCACCCCCACCGAGATCGACCAGGCCTGGCTGTACGGCGCGGCCGCGGTGAAGGTGTTTCCCGCGGCCGAGGCGGGCGGGGTCGCCTACCTGAAGGCCGTGCGGGCCCCGCTGCCGGATGTGCCGCTGGTGCCGACCGGCGGGGTGCGGTTGTCCGACGTCAACGCCTACCTCTGGGCGGGCGCGGTCGCGGTCGCGGCGGCGTCCCCGCTGATCGGCGACGCGCTGGCCGACGGCAGCCTGGACGAGCTCGCCGCCCGTGCACGCCGTTTCGTCGAGGCTTGTGCGTGAACCGTGCCGCCAGCACCGTGCGTGTGTAATGCGTTGCCGAAGGTTCTTCCCGTGAACCCTGCCACCGGGGTTTTCCGCGTGAAGCGCGTTGCCGAGGTTCTTCGTGTGAACCGCGTAGCCAAGACTTTCGTTGTGAATCATGTTGACGCGCTTCTGCCTGTGAAGGGTGTCGCCACCCGGTGCCGGCGTGAATCGGGTTGCCGTGCCAGATTGTGTTGATCGGTTTGTCAACCCGATCCGGATGCGACCGGGTACACAAGCCCTACCCGTGTGAAGCCTGCAAGAGAGATTCTGCGTGAAAACACTGTTCACACTCGGCGAGGCGATGGCGGTGTTCACAGCGCCCTCCGGCCGGTTGCGACATGCCACCACGGTCACCGTCGGCCTGGCCGGCGCCGAATCGAACGTGGCCATCGGCGCTCGCCGGCTCGGGGCCCCGGCGAGCTGGCTGGGCCGGGTCGGGGCCGACGAACTCGGCGAGCTCGTGCTGTCCCGGATCCGCGGCGAGGACGTCCGCACGGACGGCGCGGTCGTCGATCCCGAGGCGAAGACCGGGCTGATGCTCAAGGACTACCGCACGGCCGACGTAATGCGGGTGACCTATTACCGCACCGGCAGCGCGGGCTCCCGGCTGTGCCCGGACGATCTGGACACCGGCGCACTGACCTCGGCCGGGGTCCTGCACCTCACCGGCATCACCCCCGCGCTTTCCGCCACCGCGCGCGAAACCGTGTTCGCCGCGGCCGAGACCGCACGCACGGCCGGAGTTCCGGTGTCCTTCGACGTCAACTACCGCACCGCACTCTGGTCACCCGACGCGGCACGCCCGGTGCTCACCGACCTCGCCCGGCGCGCCGACGTGCTCTTCGCCGGGGACGACGAAGCGGCACTGCTCGGTCTCGACGGCGACGACGACGGCCTGCTGAGCGGGCTGCGCGCACTGGGTCCCGGGCAGGCGGTGCTCAAACTGGGCGCGCGCGGGGCGATCGCGGACATCGACGACGTCCGCCACCGGATCCCCGCGTTCGCGGTGCGGGCGGTGGACCCGGTCGGCGCCGGGGACGCGTTCGTCGCGGGCTACCTCGCGGACCTCCTCGCCGGTGAGCCCGCCGCGGCGAGGCTGCGCACGGCGGCCGCGTGCGGCGCGTTCGCGGTTTCCGTGCTCGGCGACTGGGAGGGGTTGCCGAGCCGCGAAGACCTCGGCCTCCTCACCCGCTCAGGCACCGTCCTGCGCTGAGCCGAGCAGCGTGCGCACACCGTCGGCGTACGTGCCCGGGTCCTCGATCTGCGGATAGTGACCGAGTTCCGGCAGTTCGACGACCCCGGCGGACGGGCGCAGTTCGCGCAGCCCGGCGAGCACGTCCACCGTGGCGACCGGATCGCGCAGGCCCCACAGCAGCCCGAGCGGTTTGGGCCAGTCCCGCACCGCGCCATGCCAGCGCGGCGCGTGCGTCACCCGCTCGCCCAGGTAACCGGCCAGCAGGTGCATGATCCGGTTCCCGCCCTCGTTCGCGATCAACGCCCACTGCGCGGCGGCCTCCTCACGGCCGAGCGGGTGGTCCGGGGAGAACAGCCGGGAGAACTCGCGGACGAACATCGGCCGGTTGCTCAGCCGCGCGGCCACCGGTCCGAGCGGTCCGCGCAGGACCTGCTGGATCGGCCGCAGGGTGGCCCGGTCGAGCAGCACGCTGCCGTTGGACAGCACCACGTGCTCCAGCTCGAAGCCCAGTTCGCCGCGCAGGTCGCGAGCCATCAGCTCGGTGGCCACCGAGGTGCCCATATCGTGCGCGACCACCGCCACCGGCCCGGTCTCGTGCAGTGCGACGACCTCTTCGACGAGGTCCGCCTGCTCGAACAGGCTGTACCGGTGCCGCCGGGGCTTGGCCGACAGCCCGAACCCGAGGAAGTCGAGCACGAGCGTCGGGGTGCCCGGGAAGTGCTCGACGACGTGCCGGAAGTCGTAGCCACTGGACGGGTAGCCGTGCAGGAACACGATCCGGCGGCCCGCTCCGCCGGTGGTGCGGACGAAGATCGGCCCCGCCCCGGTGCGCACCGGACTCCCGCCGTCCCGCCATGCCAGGACGGCGGGCGGGGCGGCGGGAGTCATATCGGCAGACTAACCGCCGTACGGGTCGCAGCCCGCGGTGCCGACGAAGATGTCGCCCTCGGCCGGGCCGCCCCGCGGGAACAGCTTGATGTGCATGGCGTTGGTGATCAGGCTGCCGTCCGGCGGGTTCGGCGCGATCAGCTCGTTCAGCACGACCTCGGCCATCGGCGGGTCCCCGGCCTGCCTCCCCGGAATGGTCACCGTGTGGTTGGCCGGGATCTCCTGCGGGATCTGCACGCCGGACACCGCGCCGAGCTGGATGCTCCCGCTGCTGCCGTTCTCCGTGGTCGCACAGCTCGCGCCGTAGGTCTGGACCCGGATGATCGGGCCGCCGAACTGCCTGAGCACCCTGGTCTCGAACCGCTTTCCGCTCGCGGTCGCGGTCGAGACCCCCTTGTCATCCCGGGTGCACGTGGTTTCGCCCTTGCCGTATTCGGTGGTGGTGCCGACCGAAACGCCGCTCGAAGTGCCCTTGAGGGTGCCGCCCACCTTGCAGGCGGCGATCGGCTCGGCTGCCACGGTCTGGCCGCCCACCGTGATCCTGGCGCTGCCGAGCGAACCCTCCGCGGTGGAGACCACCTCCTGGGCCTGTGCCTGGGCCGGTAGCACCACCAGACCACCGCCCAGGATCGCCGCCAGCATGATTCGCCTGCCCTTGACCACGAAAAACTTCCTTCCGTATCGCGCAATCTCCCTGGCTCGGCATCGGCCACCAGGGGCAGCACCCTGACAGCGCGGCGCATACACCACCCGGACGTGTGGATCTCGGCGGCAGGTGAGGAAGGCAACTTGTCCAGCCAATCTCAAGCCGAGGCCATTAGCCTGCTGCCAGATCTGTGCTCTTCCTGGGAGGTCTTCGTGTCTTCGCTGTCCCTCACCGGTCGCCGCCTCGTGCTGGCCGACCTGGTCCCCGGCAAACTCGTCCGCGACATCGCGATGGTCGCCGGGGGCGCGGTGCTGACCGGACTGGCCGCGCAGGTCTCGATCCCGGTGCCGGGCAGCCCGGTGCCGATGACCGGCCAGACCTTCGCCGCGCTCCTGGTCGGCACCGCCCTGGGCTGGCGGCGGGGCGCCGCGTCGATGCTGCTGTACCTGCTGGCGGGCGCGGCCGGGGTTCCGTGGTTCCAGGACGGCAGCGCGGGCCTGTCCGGCGCGAGCGCCGGGTACATCGTGGGCTTCGTGTTCGCCGGGGCGCTGGTCGGCGCGCTCGCCGCGCGCGGCGGGGACCGGACCCCGCTGCGCACCGCGGGCACCATGGTGCTGGGCAACCTGGTGATCTACGCGATCGGCGTGCCGTGGCTGATGGCCTCGGCGTCGGTGGACCTCGCGACCGGCCTCGACAAGGGCGTCCTGCCGTTCCTGATCGGGGACGCGATCAAGATCGCACTCGCCGCGGGGCTGCTTCCGGCCGCGTGGAAGCTGGCCGGGCGCGGCCGCGACTGAGCGCGACCCCGGCCACGATCAGCACGCCACCGGCGACGATGTTCCAGCCGATCGGCTCGGCGAGGAACACCGCGCCGATCGCGGTGGACCACAACGGCGTCACGTAGGTCACCGTGGACGCGACCGTCGAACCGGCGGCCCGGATGACGGTGAAGTTGAGCAGGAAGGCCACGCCGGTGCCGACCGCGCCGAGCACCACGAGCGCCGCCATCGGGCCGAACCCCGGCCAGCTCGGCGCCCCCTCGGCCAGCGGCGCGACCAGCGCGAGCTGCCCGGTGGCGCAGCTGATCTGCGCCGCCGACAACGCGACCGCCGAATGCGCCCGCCCGGACAGGAACCGCCGCGTGTAGGCGAATCCGGCGCCGTAGCAGGCGGTCGCGCCGAGGCAGGCCAGGCTGCCGACGACCGAACCGAGTTCGGTGTCCTGCCCGACGCCGAGCACCACGAGCACGCCGGTCAGCCCGAACGCGAGCCCGGCGAGGCGACCGGGCGTCGGCCGCTCGTCGCGGAGCAGCAGCAACGCGAACACCGTGGTCATCAACGGGGTCGCGGCGTTCCACACCCCGGCCACGACCGAGCTGATCCGCGTTTCGCCGAACGCGAAGAGCGCGAACGGCACCGAATTGGCCAGCAGCGCGACGACCGCCGCGTGGCCCCAGACCGCGCGCCCGCGCGGAAGTTCGCTGCGGCGCACCGCGCAGATCAGCCAGAGGGCCAGTGCCCCGAAGAAGCACCGCCACAGGGCGATCCACACCGGCCCCACCCCGGCGGACACCCCGATCTTGATCAACGCGAAGCTCGCGCCCCAGATGAGGCCGAGCACCAGGAATCCCGGCAACCAGCTGCGGTTCGGCATGGCCAGACCCTCTCCCAACCGGGGATGATGAGTCCAACAAGTGTGTTTTCCCCAAGCATGAGGGTTGCTCATGAGCGTGAACCTCGCGCAGCTTCGCGCGTTCGTGGCCGTGGTGGACGAAGGCGGGTTCGGCGCCGCGGCCCCGGGGCTGGGCATCAGCCAGTCCGCGGTGTCGCACGCCGTCGCCGCGCTGGAGAAGGCGGTCGGCGTCCCCGTCCTGCGGCGGGAGGGGCCGGGCTGCCGCCCGACCGCGTTCGGCAGCCGGATGCTCGAGCACGCGCGCAACGCGGTCGCCGCCGCGGCGGCGATCGCCGACCTCGCGCTCGAGGAGACCGGCAAACCGACCGGCACGATCCGCCTCGCCGCGCCGCCGACCGTCTGCCAGGGCCTGCTGCCGGACCTGCTGACCGCCTGGCGGGCGGAGTTCCCCGGAATCTCGGTCCGCGTCTTCGAGGGCGAGGACGACGAGGTGGCGGACTGGCTGGAACGCCGGACGGTCGAGGCCGCGATCCTGGTCGACCCGCCGCGTTCGCTGGGCGCCGAGGTCGGCTCGGACACCTTCCACGCCCTGCTGCCGGTGGACCATCCGCTGGCCGGGCAGCCCGAACTCGACGTGGCCGAGCTGGACGACGACGTGTTCCTGCTGTCCTGCGGCGGCTGCGAACGGCACCTGCACGAGATCTACCGGCGCTCGTCGTCACGGCTGCGGCCCACTCATCGGGTTCGCGAACTGGGCACGCTGCTGGCGATGGTCCGGTCCGGGCTCGGCGTGTCGGTCGTGCCCGGCCTGGCCGCCGCCATGCTGGACCGGCACCTGGTCCTGGTTCCCTTGCGCCAGAAGCTGTCCCGGCGCCTGGTGCTCTCCGGCCCGCCGCGCGGCCCGTGGCACCCGGCGGTCTCCGCTCTGGTCGCGGGAGTTCCCGGGCGCGCGGGTTCTGACGGTGGCGCCGGGTAACGTTTGTCCCCGTGCCCGCCTCCGCAGATTTCCCCGGTGTCAACGAACTCCTCACCCACGCGGTGGAGGCGCTCGGCGGCGCCGAGCGCGAGGGCCAGGTCAAGATGGCCGAGGCCGTGGGCCGCGCGATCCGCACCGGCGAGCACCTCGCCGTGCAGGCGGGCACCGGCACCGGGAAGTCGCTGGCGTACCTGGTGCCCGCGATCCGGCACGCCGTCGAGAAGGAGGCGACCGTGGTCGTCTCCACCGCCACCATCGCACTGCAGCGGCAACTGGTCGACCGCGACCTCCCGCGCCTGGCCAAGGCGCTGAAGAAACCGCTGGGCCGGGAGCCGACCTTCGCCATCCTCAAGGGCCGCCGCAACTACCTCTGCCTGCACCGGCTGGACACCGGCGCGCCCGACGAACCCGAGGACGCCGCGCTGTTCGACCCGTTCGCGGTGTCCCGGATCGGCAGCGAGGTCAAACGGCTCTACGAATGGTCCTCCGATACCGAGACCGGCGACCGCGACGAACTGGTCCCCGGCGTCTCCGAGCAGGCCTGGCGCCAGGTTTCGGTCACCGCCAAGGAATGCCTCGGCGTCGCCCGCTGCCCGATCGGCACCGACTGCTTCGCCGAACGCGCCCGCGCCGAGGCGGGCCGCGCGGACGTCGTGGTCACCAACCACGCCCTGCTCGCCATTGACGCCCTGCAGGGCTACCAGGTGCTGCCCGAGCACGATCTGGTGATCATCGACGAGGCGCACGACCTGGTCGACCGGGTCACCTCGGTCGCCACCGCCGAGCTCACCAGCTCGATGATCTCCGTCGCGGTCCGCCGCTGCGGCAAGCTGATCGACGCGGACATCGCCGACCGGCTGCTCGAATCCGGCGACGGCCTGGCGCTCGTCCTCGACGATCTGCCCGCGGGCCGGATGGACGCGCTGCCGCAAGCGCTTTCCGGCGCCCTGCCCGCGATCCGCGACGCGGCGCACGCGTGCATCACCGCGCTCGGCTCGGAGCGCAAGGAGGAGGTGGAGGAGGCCACCGCGCGCAAACTCGCCCGCTCGCTGCTGGACGAGGTGCACGACACCGCGGTGCGCCTGCTCGAGGCGTTCGACACCGACCAGGCGCACCAGCGCGACGTGGTGTGGGTGACCGGGGACAAGTACTCGGCGAACCCGCGCCCGCCCGCGCTGAAGGTGGCCCCGCTCGCCGTGGCGGGCCTGCTGCGGGAGCGCGTGTTCGGCGTGAACACCACCGTCCTGACCTCGGCCACCCTCACCCTGGGCGGCACGTTCGACACCCTCGCCCGGCAGTGGGGCCTGCCACCGGGACAGGCCCGGGCGGTCAAGGCCGAGGGCACCGCCACCGACAAGGCGCCGCCGGCTGACGACGACGGCCCGAAGTGGACCGGCCTCGACGTGGGCTCGCCCTTCGACCACCGGCGCAACGGAATTCTTTACGTGGCAAAGCATTTGCCCCCACCCGGCCGCGACGGGCTCGCCAAGTCCACAGTGGACGAAATCGCCGAGCTGGTGGAGGCCGCGGGCGGGCGCACGCTGGGCCTGTTCTCGTCGATGCGGGCGGCGAAGCAGGCCACCGAGGAGCTGCGCGACCGCATCAAACATCCGATCCTGTGCCAGGGCGAGGATTCCACCGGCCTGCTCGTGCAGAAGTTCGCCGACGACCCGCGCACGTGCCTGTTCGGCACCCTTTCGCTGTGGCAGGGCGTGGATGTTCCGGGCCCGTCGCTGCAACTCGTGCTGGTGGACCGGATCCCGTTCCCGCGGCCGGACGATCCGGTCTCCTCGGCGCGCCAGCGGGCGGTGGAGGCCCGGGGTGGCAACGGATTCCTCACCGTGGCCGCCACGCACGCCGCGCTGCTGCTCGCGCAGGGCACCGGCCGGTTGCACCGCTCGGTCTCCGATCGCGGCCTGGTCGCGGTGCTCGACTCCCGGCTGGCGACCGCGCGCTACGGCGGCTTCCTCCGCGCTTCGCTGCCGCCGCTGTGGCCGACTTCGGATCCCGAAGTCGCCCGCGCTGCCCTGCGAAGACTGGATGCGGCGGCGGGGAACTAGGGTCTCCCGTCAACCCCGCCGGAGTCGCCGAGGGCTGCGGCAGTACCGTAAACAGAACGCAAAGCTAAGGAGACCCTGTTGTCCCAGGACTCACCTCGCGCGCAGTCGCGTTCGGTCAGCGTCGACGACACCGGTGTGCGACGCCAGCTCGCTGACGGCAGCGAGGAGTCTGTCACCTGGTCCGAACTGTCGGCGGTGGTGATCAGGGTGATTCCCGAGGGCCCGTGGAAAGAGGACGTGTTCCTCATGCTCGCCGGCGCGGACGGCAACGGCACCGCGGTCCCCAGCGGCGATCCGGCCGCCGACGCGCTGATCGAACGGCTCCAGACCCTGCCTGGCTTCGACAACGAGAAGTTCATCGAGGCGATGACCACCGACGCCGACGAGGCGTACGTGGTGTGGAAGGCCGAAGACGCCACCGCTTCCTAAACCGGCGAGAAACCCCGGATCCGGCGCTTCCGGCGGCGGCGTACGCTGCTTGAAATGACACGACCCGATGGTCCTCATCGGCTCACGCGACGGCGGGTTTTCGGCCTCACCACGCTGCTGGCCGGGGGCGGCGCGGTAGCCGCGTGCGACTCTTCCACCCCGCCACCGCCCGCGGGATCGGCCACGGTCGGTGCCGGTGAACCACCCGGTTCGGTCTCCGGCGAGGAGGCGTGGCGCAGGCTGGTCGAGGGGAACTCCCGGTTCGTCGAGGACAAGGCCGCCCATCCGCATCAGGCGGCCCAATGGCGGAAGTCCCTGGTCGAGGGGCAGCATCCGTTCGCCTGCGTCCTCGGCTGCAGCGACTCCCGCGTCTCCCCGGAACTGGTTTTCGACACCGGACTCGGGGATGTCTTCACGGTCCGCTCGGCCGGGGAGGTCCTCGACGACGCCGTGGTCGGCAGCATCGAGTACAGCGTCGAGCACGTGCGGACGAACCTCGTGGTCATCCTCGGCCACGCCAACTGCGGGGCCGTCTCCGCCGCCGTGGACCTGGTGCGGCGCAAGGGCGAGTTCACCGGGCACATCAGCACCCTGGTGCACGAGGTGGAACCGGCGGTGCTGGCCACCCCGGCCGATCAGGACGCGAAGAAGTTCCTCGCCGCCTGCGTGATCGAACAGGCTCGCCGGGTGCGGACCGCGCTCACCGAACGGTCCGAGCCGATCCGCTCGGCCGTGGCGGAACGGGGCCTGAAACTGGTCGCGGCCACCTACGACCTCGCCGACGGCAGGATCAGCGAAGTCACCTAGGCGGTCGGGAACTCCTCCCGCACCGGGATGCCCTTCTTCAGGGTCCGGCTCACCGTGCACAGGCGCTCGATCGAGCGGTCCACCGCGGCCGCCAGAGCCTCGCGCTGCCCGGCGTCCAGCGCCGAGAGGTCCACGTCGAAGCGGACGTGCACCGCGTCGAGTTCCTGGGCGCCCTCGCGGTCGGCCGACGCCTCCACCCGGAACCGGGAATCCGCGCCCACCCGCCGCGTGATCAGTTCCTCGGCGGTCACCGCCGAGCAGCCGGCGGCGGCGATCTGCAGCAGCTCGGCCGGGGAGAAGGCGCCGTCCTGGCCCTTGCGGCCGATCCGGACCTCAGCGCCGCGCTCGTTGCGCCCGACGAACTCGTGCTCGCCTTCGCGCTGGACTTCGAGTGCCATCCCGTGCTCCCCTGCTTGAACCCGATCTTCGACCAGTGCAACCGGCCTGGCCACGGCCTTGTTCCGCGGCCCACCGGGTGGAAACTCAGGCTTCGAGCGCGATACGGGTGGCGTCCAGCGTGCGGACCAGGGCCGACCAGGTGCCGGACACGCAGTTGATCTCCGGTTCGGCGTTCGGCGGCTCGGAAACGAAGGTGAGGATCCGGCCGGACTCGGCCAGGTCGATGGCGCTCAACGGGCTGCTGCGCCACCGGCGGCCCCGCCGATCCCGCACCGCGGCGTACATCTGGTGCAGCCCGGTCCGCTCGGCACGCATCAGCTCGCGCAGCCGCTCGCCGGGGGCGGCCTCGGCATACCGGGTCTCGATCTCCAGGTCGTAGTGCTCGGCCTTGCCGGGCGGCCGATCGGAATACGCCGATTTCGGCACCTTGATCGGCGCCAGATCGGCCCCTTCCACGGCCGGCAGCACTTGCAGGAACCGTTCCGGAAGCCGGTTCGCCGGTATCCGGTCGACCAGGACGACGTCGTCGTCGCGGATGAGCCGAACGGCATCGCGGCCGCGCATGCTCACCAGTACGGCGCCGGTTTCCCCGGAACGGGTATCGCTGCTCCACGCGTAGAATTCACATTCACCGGCGGCCAGGACGGAAATCATTCTCCGGAATTCGGGGGAAAGCAGCCCGTTGTCGGCCACCCCCGCCTCGGCGAGCGCCTCGTCCACTCCTTTCCAGAGCAGCCGTTTGGCTTCGGCGTTCAGCCAGTAGTCGTCCACACCGACGATCGGATGTGGCTGGCCGAAACCCTCCCGCTCCCAGGTTTTGACGAACACAAGCCTCGGCAGCACCACGGGCTTGCCCAAAATGATCGACTTCCCCTCGTAGGCACGTGTTATTCCCCGAGAACGGGCGGCGTCGTCCGCTCGTCGGTGCCGAATACGCTCTCCGGATCACCTTCCAGCAGGAACGAGGGACGCTCGTGCTCCTCGTCCTCGGCGCCCTGGCCCCGGCCCCCACCGGCGCCCAAGCCACCGAGACCGGTCAGGCCACCGCCACCCCGGCTGCCCGCCGCGCCGCCGCCAGGAACGGCGCCGGGCCTGCCCGCGTTCCCGGCGGCAGGAGCCCCGGTTCCGGTGGACTTGCCCGCACCGGGTGCGCCGGAACCACCGCCGGGCACCCCCGCGCCGGGCCCGAAACCGCCCACCGGGCCGAAGCCGGTCGGCGCATGACCACTCGAGCCCTCGGGACCGAACCCCGCACCGGGGCCGAACCCACTCGGCTGAAACCCGCCCGAAATCCCGGCCGACGGGCCGAAGGCGGCGGCGTGCGTGGTCTCGTCCGGCCGCTCGTACCCCGGCATCTGCTCACCCGGCCGCGGGCTCCAGCCTGGGGGCCGCGACGGGACGGCGGGCCCGCGGTGGTCCGGGTCGACCGGCACGACGGGCGGTGGCGGCTGGACGGTGTCGATCCGGTTCCGGCCGGGCTCGTCCTTGCCGTGGACTTCGAAATCCTTGAGGTGAATGGGCTTTCCCGGGTCGCCGGGGTCGGCTTTGCCGCGTTCGAGGCGGTAGTCGCCGCCCACGTCGTCCGGCACCCGGCCGTAGTCGGTGTTCAGCGACTGGGCGGAAGTCGTCGACTGCTGGTGATACCCGTCGTAGCGCTCGATGTTCTCCTTGACCGCTTGGTTGTACGCGGCGACGGCATCCTCGGTGTCGCTGTCCCAGGGCGTGACGATGTCCCAGAAATCCTTGTCCGGCGGCGGATCCGCCAGCTTTTGCAGAGACTTCCGCAGATGCGCGAACTGGTCCGCCTGGGTGCGCAGGTTCTCCCCGTTCGCCGTCAACGTCTGCGAACCCGCGTCGGCCGCGGTGGCCAGCGGCCGGATGTTCTCCCTCGCCGCCTCCGAAGACTGGCCGCTCCACGCCATTTCCAGCTTCCCCACCAGCTCATGCGACTGGTCGGCGATGGCGTCCTGCGCACCCGACTGCTTCTTCGCGACCTCGGAACCCTCATACCAGTCACCGGGCCCGCGCCCTTCCATGATCTTCTTGACCAGTTCCGGCGCCGGAACTGCCTGTGCCCCGAGATCACCCGAGAACAGCTCACCGAACCAGTTGCCGACATCGCCGATGCGTTCGCCCACCCAGCCGACGGCATCACCGACCGCACCGGAGACGGCGTCCCAGGCGTCGGAAAGCCAGCTCATCTCGCCTCCGCCTTGAGATTGGTCAACACCATCTCCGCGAGTTTCCGCGACGCTTCACAGGGATCGACCTTGCCGATCCGGTTCTGCCCCAGCGTGGCCGCCGCGTCGAACACCAGGTTGTCGGCGACCCCCACCGCCACGGCGCAGCTCTCAACGGGTTGGGCACGAGTCGCGTCGTAGGCGATCGCGGGATAGCCCGCTACCGGCGCGAGTTCCTGCCAGAAGGCGGCTTTGGGCTTCTGGACCTCGTACATCTGGGTCAGGCCGTCGGTCACGCCGGTCATGTAGCCCACGTCGACAATCGCGTGGGTGGAACTCTTCGTCCAGCCGCAACCGGGCCCCGCGGCGTTGTCCGTCTTCCTCGCGGACGGCACCTCCCCCAGCAGTTCCGTCAACTGCGCCGGGGTCAGCGATCCGTCGCACGGATGCTTCTCGAAGACCGAAGCGGGCAGCGGATCCGCGACTTTCGGAGCGCCGCTTCGCGGCAGCCCCGCAGCGCCTCCAGGTGTGCTCGCGGAAGTACTGCCGGGAGACTCGCCGCTCGGTGAACCCTCCGTCCCGCTCGAACACCCCGCGCCGAACATCAGCAACAATGCGCTCGCGACACCCCACACACGCTTGTTCACCCGATCGACCCCTCCCCCTGTTTGGGCATGGCTGCTTTCTGCTCTTGATCGTTTTCTACGATGATGCCCAGCGCCTTCTTCAATTTCTTGATCAGCGTCGTCAGATAGTTGACCTGCCGATCCAGATGCGCCAGGTAAACTCGGCCCACGTCGTTCGCGCGGGAGTTGTAACCCTCGCTCGCGATTTCGTCGGCAGGAGGCCGCATATTGGTCAGCCGTTGAGCGGGTTTCCGCTGCTCGTTGATCTGATCCAGCAGCCTTTCCGCATCGCCGAGGGCGACACGCATCTCCTCGCGGCTCATTCGGATCACACCCGCGGGGGTGTGCGGAGGTGCCGCGACACCGGCCGCCGCTCTGCCCACCAGGGACGCGTGGTCGACCACTTCAAAACCGACCTGATCCCACCAGCTCATCGCACCCACTCCCCGTGGAGATCGCGAAGAAAACTTGCGATCTGCAAATTGCGCAAATCCCATGCGGGGAGCGACAGTAGCGGAGCGGGCACCCGCTGTGAACAGATACTCCGCTAAATGAACCAGACGGTGTAGGCGTTGCCGTCCCGCGAACGGACGAACTGCTAGCTCACCATCGGGCGAGCACGGTGACCGTGCCCGGGTCGACCTCGGTGTACCCGGCGTCGCGCACCGCGACCACCCGGCGATCCCGCCAGGCGCCCGCCGGATCGTCACCGGGGTGGAGATCTTTCCATTGCCCCACGGTCGGGATGCGAACCGCGCATCGATAATCCCGCTCGCCCCACGCCGCGAGGTCACCGGCGTCCAGCAGCGCGGCGAGCATCATCGTGCCGTGCCCGACCTGGGCGGCCGCCTTGCCGACGGTCATCGAAACCTCGGGGTTGAGCAGGAGCAGCGGCACCCCGGACGACGGCGGCCCCGGTTCGTCCGGGGGCAGTTCGCTACCGGAGATCTGCAGCCGGGAGATCTCCTTGGGCGTGTCCACCACCCGGCTCGGCACCAACGCACGGGCCTGGGCGCCGTCCGCGGTCACCGTGATCCCGGGATGCGCCTGCGCCGCCTGCCAGTGCGCCCCGCGCGCCCGGCGGGCGACCTTGCGGATGTGCCCGGACACCCAGGCGCGCACCGGTTCGTGCCATTCGCCGCCGGGCCGGGCGCGTTCGTCCAGGCACACCGCCAGCGCCGCGGTCGCCGCCGCTTCCAGCAGGGCGGTCCGCGGCGGGGGCTCGGCCTTCTCCATGCGCAGCACGATCGGCATCGCGCGCACTTCGTCCGGACCGGCCTCGGGGAGGGCGGCTTCTTCGGCGGGCAGCTCCAGCCAGTCCGCGTATCGGGCGGCCAGCGGGTCGAGGATGCTCACGGCCGGGCGAGTTCGAGGCCGTCGGCCGCGTCCGCCGCCTCGACCTCGGCCCGGGTCACGCCGAGCACGAACAGCACGGCGTCCAGGTAGGGATGGGACAGCGCGGTGTCGGCCACCTCGCGCAGCGCCGGTTTGGCGTTGAAGGCCACACCCATCCCGGCCGCGTTCAGCATGTCGATGTCGTTGGCCCCGTCGCCGACCGCCACGCACTGCGCGAGCGGGATGCCGTATTCGGCGGCGAACCGGCGCAGCGCGGTCGCCTTGCCCGGCCGGTCGACGATCTCGCCCAGGACCCGCCCGGTGAGCTTGCCGTCGACGATCTCCAGTTCGTTGGCCGCCGCGAAGTCGAGCCCCAGATCGTCCACCAGCCGCTCGATGATGCCGCGGAAACCACCGGAGACCACCCCGCAGCGGAAGCCGAGCCGCTTCAGCGTGCGCACGGTCGTCCGCGCCCCGGCGGTCAACTCCAGGGACTCGGCGACCTCGTCGAGCACGGTCTCGGGCAGGCCCTCGAGCAGGGCGACGCGGCGCCGCAGCGATTCGGTGAAGTTGAGTTCCCCGCGCATCGCGGCCTCGGTGATCTCGCGCACCCGCGGTTCCACGCCCGCGTGCGCGCCGAGCATCTCGATGACCTCGCCCTGGATCAGCGTGGAGTCGACGTCGAAGACCACCAGCCGCTTGGCCCGCCGGGTCAGCCCGGCGCGCTCGACGGCGATGTCCAGCCTCACCCGGGTGGACAGGTCGACCACCGCGGACCGCAGCTCCTCGTCGGCTGCCGGTGTGTCCTCGGCGACCGACACGTGCACCTCGAGCCCGGTGACCGGGTAGTCGGCGACGCTGCGGATCGCGTCGATGTTGGCGCCCAGGGCGGCCAGTTTGCGCGCCACCTCGGTGAACGCCCGCGCGGTGACCGGGCGCCCGAGCACCACCATCACATGGGTCGAACCCTGGCGGCCGGGGGCGAACGGATCGGCGCCGATGGCCGATCCGATCCGCACCTCGACGTGCATGCCGACGGTGGCCATGGCCTGCTCGACGGCCTCCTGCAGCGCCTCCGGGTCCTCGTGCGCCCCGGCCAGCACGCCGAGCACCAGCTGCCCGCGGATGACCACCTGCTCCACGTCGATCAGCTCGACGCCGTGCTTGGTCAGCGCCGCGAAGAGAACGGAGGAAACGCCGGGCTTGTCCGGACCGGTAGTGGTGATCAGGACAGGCGTGGTGCTCACTGCTCGCCCGCGTTGTCCTTGTCGTGCTCCCCCGGAATGGCCGCCTCGGTGAGCACCTGGGAAGGCGCCTTCGCCCCTTCGCCGTGCACCTTGGGTTTACCGGTGAAGGTGATCTCACCTTCCTTGTGGAGCCGTTCGATCATGTGCGGGTAGTGCAGTTCGAACGCCGGGCGCTCGGACCGGATCCGGGGCAGCTCGGTGAAGTTGTGCCGCGGTGGCGGGCACGAGGTCGCCCATTCCAGCGAGTTCCCGTAACCCCACGGGTCGTCGACCGTGACGATCTCGCCGTAGCGGTAGCTCTTGAACACGTTCCAGATGAACGGCAGCGTCGACGCGCCCAGGATGTAGGCGCCGATCGTGGAGATCATGTTCAGCGTGGTGAAGCCGTCGCTGGCCAGGTAGTCCGCGTACCGCCGCGGCATGCCCTCCGCGCCCAGCCAGTGCTGGACCAGGAAGGTGCCGTGGAAGCCGATGAACGTGGTCCAGAAGTGCAGCTTGCCCAGCGGCTCGTCCATCATCCGGCCGGTGATCTTGGGGAACCAGAAGTAGATCCCGGCGAAGGTGGCGAACACGATCGTCCCGTAGAGCACGTAGTGGAAGTGCGCCACCACGAAGTAGCTGTCCGAGACGTGGAAGTCGATCGCGGGCGCGGCCAGCAGGACGCCGGTGAGCCCGCCGAAGAGGAAGGTGACGATGAACCCGATCGAGAACAGCATCGGCGTCTCGAAGCTCAGGTTCCCCTTCCACATCGTGCCGATCCAGTTGAAGAACTTGACGCCGGTCGGCACCGCGATCAGGAAGGTCATGAACGAGAAGAACGGCAGCAGCACCGCACCGGTGGCGTACATGTGGTGCGCCCACACCGCGACCGACAGCGCCGCGATGGACAGCGTCGCCCAGACCAGGCCCTTGTAGCCGAAGATCGGCTTGCGGCTGAACACCGGGAAGATCTCGGACACGATCCCGAAGAACGGTAGCGCGACGATGTAGACCTCGGGATGGCCGAAGAACCAGAACAGGTGTTGCCACAGGATCACGCCGCCGTTGGCCGGATCGAAGACGTGCGCGCCGAGATGCCGGTCGGCGAGCAGGCCCATCAGCGCCGCGGTCAGGATCGGGAACGCCAGCAGGATCAGGATGCTGGTGATCAGGATGTTCCAGGTGAAGATCGGCATCCGGTACATGGTCATCCCGGGGGCGCGCAGGCAGATCACCGTGGTGATCATGTTGACCGCGCCGAGGATGGTGCCGAGACCGGACACCACCAGACCGGAGATCCACAGGTCGGCGCCCACGCCAGGCGAGTGGATCGCGTCCGACAGCGGCGTGTAGGCGAACCAGCCGAAGTCGGCGGCGCCACCCGGGGTGAGGAACCCGGACATCACGATCAGGCCGCCGAACAGGTACAGCCAGTAGGAGAACGCGTTCAGCCGCGGGAACGCGACGTCCGGCGAACCGATCTGCAGCGGCAGGACGAAGTTCGCGAAACCGAACAGGATCGGGGTCGCGTACAGCAGCAGCATGATCGTGCCGTGCATGGTGAACAGCTGGTTGTACTGCTCCTGCGACAGGAACTGCTGCCCCGGCCGGGCGAGCTCACTGCGGATGAGCATCGCCATCGCGCCGCCCACCATGAAGAAGGCGAACGACGTGACCAGGTACATGATCCCGATCTGCTTGTGGTCCGTAGTGCGGAACAACCGCAGCAGGTACGAACCCTTAACCGACTCGCGCGTCGGATACGGACGCGTGGCGATCGGCTGGGGGGCTACGGCCGTCACTCCTGCCTCCTGCACTGTGAAACCTTGTGGTGGTCTTTAGTCCGGGTCACCAGTGCACTACGCGGGCACCGGCGGCTCGAGGTGGATCGTATCCTTCGCTGTCCCGGCCCGCGCGCACCGCCTGGCAAGATCACGCCATGACCGACCGATACACCCGCGACGCGATCGCCGCCGCCCGCGAGGTGGCCGCCCGGTTCGGGCTCCCGGCCGACCCGGCCGAGGTGCTGCACGCGCGGTCGAATGTGCTGGTGAGACTGGGTGCGGTGGTGGCCAGGGTGCCCGCGACCACCCGGCTCACCCGGCCCGGCGTGGAAGCCTGGCTGAGGCGGGACGTGGCACTCTCGGCTTACCTCGCCGGACAGGGTGTGCGCGTCGTCTCACCTACCGCAGACCCGCCGCCCGGCCCGCATTTCGCGGGCGGCCTGCCGGTGACTTTGTGGCATTTCACCCCGCATGATCCGGATTACCGGTTCCGCCCGGCCGAGGTGGCGGAATCGCTGGCCGCGCTGCACGAGGCGTTACGCGGATACCCCGGCGAACTTCCCGCGAACGGACCGCTCGTGGAGATCGGCACCATGCTGGACCGGCTTTTCGGCGACGACCCCGCGCCGGACCAACTGTGGGGGGCCGTGGCGTCCATCGCCACCTCGCTGCCGGACGGCCCGGAGCAGCCGCTGCACGGCGACGCCCATCCCGGGAACCTGATCGCCACCCCGGACGGCCCGTGCTGGCTCGACTTCGAGGACACCTGGCACGGGCCGCTCGGCTGGGACCTGGCCTGCCTCGCGACCACGCCGCGCCTGGACGGCACGGCCGCGCTCGCCGCCTATCCGGACGCCCCGCCCGCCGCCGAACTGGCGCCTTTCGTGGCCCTGCGCGAACTGTTCGGCGTCTGCTGGCGGTTCGCCATCGCGCGCCGGTTCCCGGATCGGCAGCCCGAGGCCGAGTCAGCCCTGGCCGCCTACCTCAGTGGGTCGTGAGCGGTTGGACCGGTTCTAACCGGCCCGAACACTCACGACCCCGGGTACCAGTCGAGGATGGCTTCGGTGACCGCGGCCGGTTTCTCCAGCGGGGTGAGGTGCCCGGCGCCCGGGACCACCACGAGTTCCCCGTTCGGCAGGGCTTCGGCCAGTTCGCGGGCGGCGTCCGGCGGGGTGAGCTTGTCCTCGGAGCCGACGATCACCAGGGCCGGGATCTCGGTCTCGGCCAGCAGTTCCCGCGAATCCGGCCGCGCCGCCATCGCCCGCTGGGCCCAGGCGATCCCGGACGGCGGTTGCGAGTCGGCGAGGTCGCGGACCGTCTCCGCGATGTCCGGCCGCCGGTAGATCGTGCCGACGCTGAGCAGTTTCGGCAGCATCGAGGTCGCCAGCCAGCCGGTGACCCCGTCGGATTCCGCGCGCCGCGCGATCGCCCGCCGGTTCTCCGCCGCGGCCGGGGCGTCCGCGGTCGCCTTGGTGTCGATGAGCACCAGGCCGCCGATCCGCTCGGGCGCCGCGCGCAGCACCGCCAGCGTCAGATAGCCGCCCATCGAGCACCCGCCGAGTACGACCTTCTCCAGTTCGAGCTTGTCGAGCAGCGCGAGGACATCCAGCGCCGCATCCTCGAGGCTCGGCGCCCGATCGGTCTCCGGGAGCTTGGTCCGGCCGAGTCCTCGCTGGTCGGGGGTGATCAGCCGGGTCCGCGCGGCGAGCGGTTCGCGCACCGGGTTCCACATCCGCGCATCGAGGGGGAACGCGTGCAGCAGGACCAGGGGAAGTTCAGCCATGCCCGCATTCTGTC
This sequence comes from Amycolatopsis anabasis, assembly GCF_009765355.1. Taxonomy (GTDB): domain Bacteria; phylum Actinomycetota; class Actinomycetes; order Mycobacteriales; family Pseudonocardiaceae; genus Amycolatopsis; species Amycolatopsis anabasis. Next base: position 140,681 of record NZ_VTHK01000022.1, read on the forward strand.
GGATCCTTGGGCTACCGTCAGGCAGTGATCACCGAGTTCACCGAGATCCGGACCGAGCGCCTGGTGCTGCGGCCGCTGCGCGAGGCCGACCGCCCGACCGTGCTCGAGATCCAGACCGACCCGCGCACCAACGAGTTCAACCCGCGTCCGCCCACGGTCGAAGAGACCGAGCAGAAGTTCGCGTACTGGCTGGACCACTGGCGCCGGTACGGCTTCGGCTACCTCGTGGTGCTCGAGGCCGCGACCGGGAAGGTGCTCGGCCTCGGCGGTGTGCAGGTCCGCCAGCACGCCGGTGCGGACGTGCTCAACCTCTACTACCGGTTCCGGCCGGCTGCCTGGGGGCAGGGCTACGCCTCGGAGATGGCCGCGGCGGTGGTGGACTGGGCGGAACGGGAACTGCCCGAACGCCCGGTGCTGATCAGCATCTCGGTGGGGAACAAGCCGTCGATCCGGGTCGCCGAGCGACTCGGGTTCACCTGTTTCCTCGAAGACATGTACGACGGGGCGCTCTCGCGCCACTACCGCAAGATCACCTCGTAGCTCTCGCCGTCCCAGGTGCGCGGCAGTGGGGTGGGCACCTCCGGAGCCACCGCGGCGACGATCCGGTCGAGCACCTCGTCGGCATGTCCGACCAGCAGATGCCCGGCCCCGGCGAGTTCGATCACCCGCGCTCCGGGAAGCACGGCGCACTTCTCGCGCACCCCGTCCGGGCGCAGGAAGTCGTCGAACTCCGGCACCAGCACGATCACCGGCTTCCCGGTCGGCGCCCAGGCCGCCAGGTGCTCGGGGGTGCTCCAGCGCATCGGCGGCGCGATCAGCACGAGCCCGGTGACCAGCGGATCGTGCCCGTAGCGCACGGCGAGATCGGTGCCGAAGGACCAGCCGACCAGCCACACCCCGGGCAGCTCCCGCGCCCGCGCGAACCCCAGCGCGGCGGCCACGTCGAACCGTTCCGCCTCGGCGCGGCCGAACTCGCCCTCGCTGCGGCCCGCCTCGCTCGCGGCGCCGCGGGTGTTGAAGCGCAGGACCGCGAAGCCGGCCAGTGCGGGCAGCCGGAAGGCCGCCTTGCGCAGGACGTGCGAATCCATCATCCCGCCGTGGGTGGGCAGCGGGTGCAGCAGGATCACCGTCGCGATCGGGTCGCGATCGGCGGGCAGCGCGAGCTCGCCGACCAGGCGCAACCCGTCCCCGGTGTGCAGGGTGATCCGCTCGCGCCGCGCCGGGAGCCGGGTGTTCGGTCCGATCCGGGTCACCACGGCCGCCGCCTTCCCCGGGCCTCCCAGCAGCCGCGGTGCCAGTGCCGCCGGTCGTCCGCCGACCCCGTCTCGTCCGCGGGCCACGCCACCACGTGCGGGATGCCCGGCCGGATCTCGTGGTCGCAGCCGGGGCAGCGGTAGAACTTGGTCGCCTGCGACCCGGGGACGCTGCGCACGATCCAGTCCCCGTCCGGCCCCGATTCGGCGCGCGCCCAGCCGGTCGCCGCGCCGACCGCGCGCGGCGGTGCGGGCCGGGCGCGCGGCGGGCGGTTGCGTCGGGGCACGCGTCAACGGTAACCACCGGCGAAGTACTCGCCCGGCGGCATCCCGACCGCGCGCCGGAAGGCGGCGACGAACGCGCTCGGCGAGGAGTAGCCGACCCGGCGGGCCACCCCGGTCAGCGGGGTCCCGGCCGCGAGCCACGGCAGCGCGGCCCGCAGCCGGACCTGGGTGCGCCAGTGGCCGAAGCCGACCCCGCACTGGGTGAGGAAGAGCCGGGCGAGCGTGCGTTCGCTCGCCCCGGCCACGCGGCCGAACTCGGCGAGTCCCCGCGGATCCGCCGGATCGGCGAGCAGCGCCTCGGCGACCTCGCGCGCCCGCGGGTCCCGCGGCATCGGCACGCTGATCGGCGTGACGTCGACCGGTTCGAGCAGGTCGAACGCGACCGCCTCGGCGCGCGCCCTGGGCTCCTCGCCGAGATCGTCGGCGGTCAGGTGCCGCAGGAGCTCGCGCAGCAGCGGACCGACCGCGATCAGCCGCGGCTCCGGCCAGCCGACCGGGCACCGGGCGGGATCGGCGTAGATACCGGACAGCCGCGCGCGCCCGTCGGCGCCGGTGCGGTGCACGGTGCCCGCGGGCAGCCACAGCGCCCGGGTCGGCGGCAGCACCCAGTGCGCGTCGCCGACGTTCACCGCGACGATTCCGCGCGAAGCCCAGACGAGCTGGTGGTGGCTTTCGTGGACGTGCCAGGGAAACCAGGTGCCCGCCGCCAGTTCGAAGTCGCCGAGCACGAGCGCGCCGCTGGCTTCCACCGGCGCGGAGTACACTTGACCGTTTCGCGACATCGGTTGACAGCCTAGCGCCTATCGGACAACCTCCGGCGTCCCTAACGTCGTTCCCATGGCGATGAACTGGCTCCACCGCAAGTGCTGCAGCTCGGCGAAGTGGGCACGTTCGGTCGAGCGGGACCTGCTGCCGTGGTCGCTGTCCGGGGTGGAACTGGGCGACCGCGTGCTGGAGATCGGCCCCGGCTACGGCGCGAACCTGCGCGTGCTGGCGGATCGCGTCGCCAGCCTCACCGCCCTGGAGATCGACGGCGAACTGCTGGCCGGGCTGCGCCGCCGCTACGGCGGCCGCGCCGAGTTCGTGCACGGCGACGGCGCGCGAATGCCCTTACCGGACAACGACTTCGATTCGGTCGTGTGCTTCACCATGCTGCACCACGTGCCCACCGCGCGGCAGCAGGACGCGTTGTTCGCCGAAGCGCTGCGGGTGCTGCGGCCGGGCGGGACGTTCGCCGGGAGCGACGGCGTGCACGGCCTGCTGTTCCGGCTGATCCACCTCGGCGACACCTACAACCCGGTCGCTCCCGCCACCCTGCCGGACCGCCTGTCCGCCGCCGGGTTCACCGACGTCTCGGTGTCCACTTCGGACGGTTCCCGGCAACGCTGGAGCGCGCGCAAACCCGCCTAGCTCCCACCACGCGCGCGCTCCAGCCTCCCGCTACGAGTAGGCGACGACCAGGGGAACCAGTTGTTCGGCGGTGGTGAGCGAACCGTGCTGGCCCAAGAAGGAGGATTCGAGCGGTTCGGCGCGGCGGCGGAGCAGGCCGAACTCACCGCGTGCCGCGGCCACCACGTCGCCGATCCGCGCGCGGATCCGGTCGCCGACCGAAGGCCCGAACCACCCCGCCTCGATCGCCTCCTCGCGGCTCGCCACCCAGGCGCGGTCGCCGAGGGTCTCCCGCCACGCGGACAGCACCGTGCTCGCCGCGCCGTCCACGGTGTACACGTGCCGGGCGCGCACCTCGCCGCCGATCGCGCGCACGCCGCCGAGCAGGCCGGGGGTCGCGTCGACGTCCACGACCGAATCGGCGACGTGCACCATGCCGTGGTCGGCGACCACGGCGAGCATGCACCCGGGCGGCAGTTCGTCCACAAGGGACTCCACGAGCCGGTCGACCTGCCGCAGCTGCATCCGCCAGGCGGGCGAACCGGGACCGTACAGATGGCCCAGCATGTCGAGTTGGCTGTGGTAGGCGTAGCAGAGGCTCGGGCTCGCGCGCAGCGCGTGCAGCGTCGCCGCGGCCAGGTCGCCGAACGCGTACACCCCGGAATACCGGGCGCCGCGCAGCACCGCCCGGGTCAGCGCCGAATCGGCGAATTCCGCCGAGGACACCACGGTCGTCTCGACGCCCGCCGCGGCGGCGCGGGAGAAGGTGGTCGGCAGCGGCTGGACCTCTTCGGGCCGCAGCCGGTCGCGCAGGTCGAGGCCGCCGGGATGGCTGCACCAGCGCAGCGCGTTGATCACCCCGGCCCCGGGGACCTCGAAGGTGTACCCGGCCAGGCCGTGCTCCCCGGAGGAAACCCCGGTGCCGATCGCGGCGAGCCCGGCCGCGGTCGTGGCCGGGTAGCCCACCTGGAGCGAAGAACGGGACAGGGCGTTCAGCACGGGGGCGTCGGAAATGTGCTCGTTCAGCAGTTCCCAGCCCAGGCCGTCCACGAGCAGCACGCATGCCCGGGACAGCCGGGGGAAGTCCAGCGTGTTCTCGAATCCTTCGACACCGAGCGCCGCGAGCGCGGCGGGGATGACCTGGCCGAGATGAGGGCGGTCTTGCAACGTTGGCAGATCCACTCGTTCAGCTTGCCACTCGAGCGGAGAATGGTGGTGCGCAAATGGCGGATGTCGCAAGCTGGTTTCATGACCGGCCCACTCGCGGTGGACGAAACCGGCGACGTCCTGGCGGCCTTCCACGCGGTGGCCGAGGACGTCGCGTGCACCGACGCGCCCCTGCCCGCCGCCCTGGTGGCGCTGTGGCACGCCGACCGGCTGTTGCTCGTCTTCAACCGGCAGCGGCGGTGCTGGGAACTACCGGGCGGCATGATCGATCCGGGTGAGACGCCGCGGCAGGCGGCGATCCGCGAACTGCGCGAGGAATCCGGGCTCGTGGCGGAAAACCTGGCCTTCGCCGGGTACGCGCGGTTCGCTCTGGTCGCGCCGCCGCGGACCGAGTACGCCGCCCTCTACACCGGCCGGTCGGCGCCCCGCTCCGGTTTCACCCCGAACGACGAGATCGGCGCGGTGTGCTGGTGGGATGGCGTCTCGCCGCTCACCGGGCGCGTCTCGCCGCTCGACCTGGCACTGGCCCGGCTGGCCCGGCCGTCCGGATAATGGGTCCCATGCCGACCTACGCATACCGCTGCCGCGAGTGCACCGAGACCTTCGAGCTGTCCCGGCCGATGAGCGAGTCGAGCGCACCGGCCACCTGCCCGGCGGGCCACGCGGACACCGTCAAGCTGCTGACCACGGTCGCGCTCACCGGAGCGGCGACGGGCGGCGGCCCGGCGCCCGCGCCGTCCGGCGGCGGTGGTTGCTGCGGCGGCGGCTGCTGCGGCTAGCGGACCGTGTAGTCGTAGAAGCCCTTGCCGGTCTTGCGGCCGAGGCGGCCCGCGGTGACCAGGTGTTCCAGCAGCGGGGCGGGCGCGAAGCCCTCCTCGCGGAACTCGTTGTACAGCGTGCGCTGGATGGCCAGCGACACGTCCAGCCCGACGACGTCGAGCAGTGCGAACGGACCCATCGGCAGGCCGCAGCCGACCTTCATCGCGGTGTCGATGTCCGCGGCCTCCGCGTAGTGCGCCTCGAGCATCTTCACCGCGTCGTTGAGGTACGGGAAGAGCAGCGCGTTGACGATGAACCCGGCCCGGTCGGCGCAGCGCACCGGATGCTTGCCGACCGCGCCGCACACCGCGTGCGCCGTCGCGACCACGTCCGGCGCGGTGGCGATCGTGTGCACGACCTCCACCAGTTTCATCACCGGCGCCGGGTTGAAGAAGTGCAGACCGACCACATCGGACGGTCGGGTGGTGGCCGCCGCGCATTCGATGACCGGCAGCGAGGACGTCGTGGTGGCCAGGATCGCGCCCGGTTTGACCACCTCGTCCAACGCGGCGAACACGGCCTGCTTGACCGATAGCTCCTCGGCGACCGCCTCGACCACCAGGTCGACGTCGGCCAGCGCGTCGAACTCGACCGCGGGGGTGATCCGGCCCAGCGCCGCCGAAGCGTCCGATTCGGACAGTTTGCCCTTGGCCACGGCCTTGTCCAGGGACTTGCGCACCTTCGCCACCGCGGCGTCCGCCTTCTCCGCCGCGCGGGCGCGCAGGACGACCTCGAAACCGCGTTTGGCGAAGACTTCCGCGATACCGGTGGCCATGGTGCCGGTGCCCACCACGCCGACCCGCCGCACCGGGCGCGCGCTCGCGGTGTCCACAGTGGATTCCTGGGTGCTGTCCGCGACCACGGTCGGGGAATCCGGCGCGTCGTAGGTGTAGAAACCGCGTCCGGTCTTCCGGCCGAGCAGGCCCGCGGTGATCATCTGCTTGAGCAGCGGCGCCGGGGCGTGCAACCGGTTGCGGGACTGGTGGTACATCGTGTCGAGGATCTCGTACGCGGTATCCAGGCCGATCAGGTCGAGCAGCGCGAGCGGCCCCATCGGGTAGCCGCAGCCGAACCGCATCGCCGCGTCCAGGTCCTCCCGGGTGGCGTAGTGCTGCTCGTACATCCGCACGGCGTGGTTGAGGTAGCCGAACAGCAGGGCGTTCGCGATGAACCCGGCCCGGTCGCCGATCACCACCGGCGTCTTGCCCAGCCGCTCGGCGAAGGCGACGACGTCGGCGATCACCTCGGGCTCGGTGACCACCGTGCGCACGATCTCGGTGAGCTTGAGCACCGGCGCCGGGTTGAAGAAGTGCATCCCCACGACCTTGCCGGGCCGCGCGGTGTGCACGCCGATCTCGGTGATCGACAGGGACGAGGTGTTGGAGGCGAACACCGTGTCCGGCTTGGTGATCTTGTCGAGTTCGGCGAACACCTCGGCCTTGGCGGCCAGGTTCTCCGGGATCGCCTCGATCACGAAGTCCACTTCGGCCAGATCGGCCAGCGCCGTGGTGTAGGTGATCCGTTCGTGCAGCGCGGCGCGGCCCGCCTCGTCGAGCTTGCCCTTGCTCAGCGCGCGTTCGGTCGAATGCTCGATGTGGCCGCGGCCGCGCCGGGCGCCCTCGTCGTCGATCTCGACCGCCACCACCGACAGCCCGCTGCGCGCGAGCACCTCGGCGATCCCGGCACCCATCGTGCCGAGTCCGATGACCCCTACCTTCGCGATGTCCCGCGCCACAACCGGCCTCCGGTGGTTACTCGCTAGTAGTTTCTGCGACTGATAGTGCCACGCGGGACCCGCTCCCACCGAGTCTCCGCCCGACGGAATCGAGTCAGCACCCGCTTGGGTGAGTGTCAGCCGCCGATGAGGTGAACCTGGCACCCGCAATTCGATCCGCTGCCAAACGGTGATCTTTTCACCTGCGCGACACCGATGAGGAATCTACTTTACCGCGTGGAAAGCGCGCGTAACCCGGTGGAAATACACACGGGATTTTATCCGTCGTGACGGCGAAGTCCGGGAAAACCCGAACGTTTCCGCGAGGAATCGCCGCACGAGTAGATCAGGAGGAGTTTCCATGAGCATCATCGGTCAGCTCGTCGAGGCCGTGTCCGCGCTGCTGCACGCGATCGGCATCGGCTGATTCAAGAGTCAGCATTCCAGGCAAGCACGCCACAATTCTTTCGAATGGGAGAGATCTCCATGGGAGAAACCAGCATTCTCGGTTCACTCGTCGACGCCCTGCTCGCCCTGCTGAAGGCGATCGGCATCGGCTGAACCAGGCCACCACCGCCGCGCCGTGGGAGGCCCTCACCCACGGCGCGGCCCTGGTTCCCTGTGCCCCCAATGCGGCATTCGTAACGTTCAACGCCCCCAATGCCGCATTGGGGGATTTCGGTACCGGGTGGGCGCACTTCGTCGGCGAAATGCGAAGTGCTTGCGCACGCAACCAGGGCACTCTTCCCCCAAAGTGCCGCCTCCCCGGCAAGCCGCGCCCCCAATGCGGCATTCGGTACCCTCAACGCCCCCAATGCCACATTGGAGAACTCGTTACTCGTCGAAGTCGCGCTCCACCAGGGATTTCACCCGGTCCAGGGCTTCGGCGGCCTGGTCGCCGCGGGCCCGGATCTCGATGCGGTCACCCTGGCGGGCGCCGAGCGACATCAGCGCCAGCACGCTGTGCGCGTCGGCCTCCTGGTCACCGAGTTTCACGCTGACGTCCGCCGCCAGCCCGGCCAGGCTCCGGGCGAGCAGTGCGGCGGGCCGGGCGTGCAGGCCGACGTCGTTGGTCAGGGTGAGTTCCAGGCTGCGCACGCCTGCCGGCGGTTCCGGATCGGCCGAGGTGTCCAGATCGGGTGGCGCGCCCGCCTTCGCGGCCGCGGCGAGCACCGCCATCCGGTCGCCGCCGCCCTGCGCCGCGACCGCGGCGGCCACCGCGCCCTCGACGAACGGCGCGTCCGCGACCACCGCCGCCTCCGGATCGGCCAGCGATTCGACCGCCAGCTCCGCGGTCATCTGCGCACTGCCCAGGTCGTAGAGCAGCACCACCCCGGCGCCGGAGTCCGCGCGCTGCACGGCGGCGACCACGGCGTCGTAGTCGGTGCCGAGCCCGCCCTCGGGCAGCCCGCCCGCCGGGACCACGGAAACCTCCGGCGCCATCTGGGTGGCGAGCTCGGCCAAGCCTTCGGCGAGTTTCGCGCTGTGCGAGACGAGGACCAGGCTCACCTTGCTCACGCGGCACCCGCCGCGTCCGCGAAGGCCCGCAGGATCAGCGCGGTCGAGCGCGCGCCCGGATCGAGGTGACCGGCGCTGCGTTCGCCGAGATAGGAAGCCCGGCCCTTGCGGGCGACCAGCGGAACCGTGGATTCCGCGCCCTTCTCCGCCGCCGCGGCGGCCGCGGCCAGCACGGCGGCCGGGTCGCCGCCCGCCTCCTCGGCGGCGGCGACCGCGGGCAGCAGCGCGTCCACCATGGTCGCGTCGCCTTCGACCGCCTTGCCGCGCGCCTGCACGCCCGCCAGCCCGGCCCGCAGCGCGGCCACCACGGCGGCACCGTCCAATTCGGACGCATCGCCCACCGCGGTCGCGGCCCGGAGGAACGCCGTGCCGTACAGCGGTCCCGCCGCGCCACCGACCTTGGAGATCAAGGTGGTGGCGGCCGCCTTCAGGACCGCGCCCGGGGTTTCCGGCTCGCCGGAGTCCAGTGTGGACACCACTGCGGTGAAGCCGCGGTTCAGGTTCTCGCCGTGGTCCGCGTCGCCGATCGCGCGGTCCAGTTCGACCAGTTCGTCGCGGTGCTCGGCGACGACCGCCGCGGCCGCGCGCAAGGCACCGGCCACATCTCGCGCGGTGCACCCCATAGGTCAGCTCCTCCACCTCAGCGCGGCCGTGTTCACCGGCGCGTCCCACAAATCGATCAGCTCGTCGTCCAGTTTCAGCAGGGTGATGCTGATCCCCTGCATTTCCAGGCTGGTGATGTACGGCCCGACCAGCCTGCGCTCGACCGCGATCCCGCGCTCGGCGAGCCGCCGTTCCGCGATCCCGTGCGCCAGGTACAGCTCGAGCTGCGGCGTGCCACCCATCGAGTTGGTGAACAGCAGCACCCGGTCCCCCGCGGCGAACGGCAGATCCTCGGCGACCGCGGCGACCATGCGCTCGATCAGCGCGTCGGCCGGTTCGGCGGGAATCCGCTCGCGGCCCGGTTCGCCGTGGATGCCGATGCCGAACTCGATCTCGTCGTCGCCGAGGGTGAAACTCTGCTCGCCGACATGGGGCACGGTCGGCGCGGTGAGCGCGACCCCGATCGAACGGACCTGGCCGATCACCTTGCGCGCCAGCGCTTCCACCTCGTCCAGCGAGGCCCCGCGCGCGGCCGCGGCGCCGGTGATCTTCTCCAGCGGCACGGTGCCGCCGACGCCCCGGCGGCCCGCGGTGAACGTGGAATCGGCCACCGCCACGTCGTCGTCGATCACCACGCTGCGCACCTCGAGCCCCTCGGCGGCGGCGAGTTCGGCGGCGGTCTCGAAGTTGAGCACGTCCCCGGTGTAGTTCTTCACGATCAGCAGCGCGCCCGCGGCGCCGGTGGTGGCCGCGACCGCGGCCTGCACGGCGTCCGGGGTGGGCGAGGTGAACACCGCACCGGGCACCGCCGCGTCGAGCATGCCCGGGCCGACGAACCCGCCGTGCAACGGCTCGTGGCCGGATCCGCCGCCCGAGATCACCGCGACCTTGTCCGGCACCGGCGCGTCGGCCCGCACCACCAGGGCCGGATCCTCGTGCACGCGGAGCAGTTCGGCATGCGCCGCGGCGAGCCCGCGCAGCGACTCGGTGACCACGTTCGCCGGATCGTTGATGATCTTCTTCATGCGGCCTCCCAGTGATCAGGTGCAGGCCCCAACCTAGGCGTTCGCCCCCGCGCTGGCGACCCGGACGCGCCCTGTCATGAGGGGACCCCTCCGGACAAAATTTGTCCGGAGGGGTCCCCTCATGAAACCCGGCGAGCTAGCCCTTGGGGAGCTTGGGCACGATCGCTTTCACGGCCTTGAGGGCCTTGCCGCACGGGTCGTCGGCCGACGCCTCGGCGGTGTAGTTGTTGTAGTCGAAGGAGACGATCTCGCCCTCGCCTTCCTTGGTCTGCCGGTGCAGCCAGGTGATGTTGCACTGCGACCCGGTCTTGCTGCGCGACTTCGAGTACCCCTTCATCCCGCCGCCGAGGTCGACCTCCTTGGTCTGGCCGTCGGGCGTCGGCGCGGAACCGGTGCGGTAGACCAGGTTCCCGGACGGGCTCCGGCCGCTCCAGGAGCAGTTGTGCAACCCGATCGGGGACTTCTTCACGTCACCGCCGAAGATCTCGGCCATCACCGCGTCGTCGCCGACCGTGCACAGGTCCACCGCGAGCAGCGAACCGGGCACCTGCGGGTACTGGGCCGGTTTGTCGCGCAGCCGCTTGATCACCTTCTGCAGCACGACCCGGCCCGGGCGGCACGGATCGCCGCCCTGGTAACTGACCTGCGCGGTGATGCCGAGGTCGGGTTCCTTCGAGGTGACCGCCGTGACGAAACAGGTCGCGTCGTCCTGCTTGCGCTCGATCTGCGGCAGGCCCTCCACCGATCCGTTCGCGTCCTTGCCCGCGCCGCTCAGCGAGTCGCCGAGTTGCAGCGACACCCGGATCGTCTTGCCGCCCGCGTCCTTGACCTCGTTCGAGCACTTGTCCAGGCCGAACGCGCTCTGCGTGCCGGGCGTGCCCAGTTCGGCGAGCGTGGTGGCGTCCAGCAGCGGGCAGGGATCCACGGTCCGCAGCGCCGAGGTGGCCACCGCCTGATCGGTGATCGGCCCGTCCGGCGCCGATCCGGCGCCGGCCGAATCCCGGGTGACCGTGGTGCGCGGGTAGTTGGACCTGCCGAGGTCGGTCCCGCCGCAGGCCGCGGTCATCGCGAGCACGGTGAGCACGGCGAGTCCGGTGCGGACGGCGGGCACCCGGCGGGGCCGGAGAACGGAGGAGAACACGCCGTGCACGGTAGCCGCCCCGCGCACGGCGTGTCCGCACAACCTCGCTATTCGCCCGAGGTGTCCGCGCCCTCGGCGGACTCCGGTTCGTCCACCTTCAGCGGCCGCACCAGCGCCCACAGCACGAACAGCGCGGTGAACACCAGCATGCCGATCCCGGCCCACAGGTTGATGTTCAGCCCGTCGGCCTTGTTCAGGTCCTCGTCACTGGTGAACCCGGCGCCCATGACGGTGAGCACCACGCCGTAGACGCCGATCAGCAGCGCGATGATCAGCCGGATGTCGAAGGCGCCGGCCCGGCGGGAACGAGTGGATTCCGTAGCCATTGCGGGAGTCCTCCTAGAACGCGATGTTCAGGGCGATGGTGATGACCAGGGCGATCCCGGCGAGCAGGCCGGGGTTGCGGTACCAGCCCGCGTCCGCGCCCGTCGTCGAATGCTGCCGCGCGGACTTCGGCGTCAGCGAGTACACCAGGCCGACCAGCTCGGTGTCGGGCTTGGGCCGCGTCGCGTAGGAGACCAGCACGCTGACCACCACGTCGACCACGAACGCCGCACCGGCGCCGATGAAGCTGGCGCCCTGGCCGGGCAGGTCCCACACGCCGGTCTTGGCGAGCACGAACACCGCGACCGCGGACAGCGTTCCGGACACCAGGCCGACCCACCCGGCGGTGGCCGTCATCCGCTTCCAGAACATGCCCAGGATGAACGTGGCGAACAGCGGCGCGTTGAAGAACGAGAACAGCTGCTGCAGGTAGTCCATCAGGTTCGCGTAGGTGGACGCGATGAACGCCGTGCCGATCGCGAGGATCGTGCCCGCCGCGGTGACCACCCGGCCGAAGCTGAGGTAGTAGCCGTCCGGCTTGTCCTTCTTGATGTAGGACTGCCAGATGTCGTAGGTGAACACCGTGTTGAACGAACTCAGGTTCGCCGCCATCCCGGCCATGAACGAGGCCAGCAGGCCGGCGATCGCGATGCCGAGCATGCCGTTGGGCAGCAGATCGCGCATCAGCAGCAGGAGCGCGTTGTTGAAGGTCGCCCCGCTGGGCGCCTTGTCCCCCGCCAGCAGCGCGGTCTTGTTCTCGCCCATCAGCTCGGTGACGCTGACCGCGGCGATCATGCCGGGGATGATCACGATGAACGGCACGAACATCTTCGGGAAGGCGCCGATGATCGGCGTGCGCCGGGCCGCCGACATGCTCTTCGACGCCATCGCGCGCTGCACTTCGACGAAGTTCGTCGTCCAGTAACCGAACGACAGCACGAACCCTAGGCCGAAGACCAGGCCCAGCACGGAGAGGAAGTTGCTGCCGAACCCGGTGAGCTGGTTGCCCGGCCAGGAGTGCAGCTGGTCGGCGCCGCCGGGGCTGTTGGTGACCTTGTCCACCAGGCCCTGCCAGCCGCCGACCTTGTACAGGCCGACGAAGGTCAGCGGCACCAGCGCGGCGACGATGACGAAGAACTGCAGCACCTCGTTGTAGATCGCCGCGGACAGCCCGCCGAGCGCGGTGTAGGTCAGCACGATCACCGCGGCGAGGATGACCGAAACCCAGATCGGCCAGCCGAGCAGCAGGTTGACCACGCTGGCGAGCAGGAACAGGTTCGCCCCGGCGATCAGGATCTGCGCCAGCGCGAAGCTGACGCCGTTGACCAGGTGTGCCGGGCTGCCGAAGCGGCGCCGCATGAACTCGGGGACGCTGCGCACCTTGGAGCCGTAGTAGAACGGCATCATCACGACGCCGAGGAACAGCATCGCCGGGATGGCGCCGATCCAGAAGTAGTGCGCGGTCGGCAGGCCGTACTGCGCGCCGTTCGCCGACATGCCCATGACCTCGATGGCCCCGAGGTTCGCCGAGATGAACGCCAGCCCGGTGACCCAGGCGGGCAGCGAACGCCCGGACAGGAAGAAGTCGAGACTGGTCGACACCTGCCTGCGGGCCAGGTACCCGATGCCGAGCACCAGTACGAAATAGAACGCGAGCAACACGTAGTCGATGGCGCTCGCATCAAGCCGCAGGTTCGCCTCGGCTAGGACATGCACCCGACCCACCTCCGTCCGGAGTCAACATCTTTCAACAAGAACCACCACGATCAACCTGGACGCGCACACTACTGCAAGATTTCCGCGAGGTGAATGCGGCTGGGCGGTCTTGTCCTTCTTGAGACCCGATCGGGCATCCGATCACCCCCTCGCGGGTACTTCGACCAGCTCCAGGAGCATCTCGTGGTGGTCCGGCCCGTACTTGCGCTCGAAGAGTTTCCGCACTTCGTCGTGGGCGTGGTTCGGCTGGGTCAGCTGGTACGGCCCGCGCTCCTCCCGGTGGCCGTGCGCGTTGCCGATGACCACGCGCGCGGCCAGGCCGCCGATCCCGGTGGCCGCGTGGTGCTCGATGATCTCGCGCCCGTTCACGTACGTCGTCTGCCCCCTGGTCACGAACGGGAGCCGGTAGGCCTTCTGCTCCGACCCGGTTTCGACGATCACGGCGACCTTCATGAACTGCTCGAGGGTCCGGGTGCTGTGCGCCTCCCACAGTTCGTCGAACTTGGCGCTCACGAACGTGCCCAGCTGGGACGACTGGCTCGTGTGGTACTGCTCGGCGTTCCACGACGTGACGTCGACCGGGTAGAAGGAGACCACGACGTGGTCGTCCGTCTGGTACATCTGCACCGGCGGCAACGCGGAGTAGACCCGGATCTCGATGTTCCGCGACGCCGGGACGCGCACGAATTCGCCGTAGAGGACCCGCAGGTTGTCCAGGATGTTGGCCATGACGTTCGTCTGCCCGTGCAGGTCCCGGTTCCGCTGCTCGGCGGCTTCCGCGTCCGGGTCCAGGATCAGGATCCGCACGTCGATCCCGCGGTCCAGGGCGGCGCGGACCGCGTTGACGAAGGTTTCCTTGTACTCGTCCTGCAGCAGGTCCAGCCAGAGCTCGAGGATGCGGACCCGGTCCTGCGCGGTCTCGACCTCGTTCATGAACTCGTGGTGGTGGAAGCGTTCCCGCCGCTTTTCCTTGTCCTGATCGGCCCGGTTGATCAGGGGTGCGATGAGGAACAGCACCACGATCGTGCCGATCAGGTCGGCGCCGAGGTTGAGGCCGAGGTTCGGGCCGTAGTCGGCCAGCGAACTCGAGACGGCCAGCAGCACCCCGACCACGACCAGCAGCGCCGCCACGATCGCCACGTAGTACCGCTGATGGCTCAGATATTTCCAGAGACGGTTCGGCCGCGAGACGCGCCGACGGATCCCACCCACCCAGAACTCCCTGCTTGACCGGCCGGAAGCAACCGGTGCGCAACCAGTGCGTCACCGTCGGTCAATCCTAGCGAGTGGCCCCGGGCCCGGGGTTCAGAACAGCCGGAACTCGTCGGATTCGATGCCGCGCAGGGCGTCGTAGTCCAGGGTGAGGCAGCGGATGCCGCGGTCCTCGGCGAGCGTGCGCGCCTGCGGCTTGATCAGCTGGGCGGCGAAGACGCCCTGGACCGGGGCCAGCAGCGGATCGCGGTTGAGCAGTTCCAGGTAGCGGGTGAGCTGCTCGACCCCGTCGATCTCGCCCCGGCGCTTGATCTCCACGGCGACCGCGCGGCCGTCGGCGTCGCGGGCCATGATGTCCACCGGGCCGATCGCGGTCGGGAACTCCCGCCGGACCAAGGAGTAGCCCTCGCCCAGGGTGGTGATGTGCTCGGCGAGCAGTTCCTGCAGGTGCGCTTCCACGCCGTCCTTGACCAGGCCCGGTTCGGCGCCCAGTTCGTGGCCGATCTCGTCGATCACCTCGTCGATGGTGATGACCAGCTTCTCGCCGGACTTGTTCTCCACGATCCACGGGTTGGCGTCGTCGATCAGCCAGCACGGCGGGCTCATCCAGTTCAGCGGCTTGTAGGCGCGGTCGTCCGAGTGCACGGAGACCGAACCGTCCGCCTTGATCAGCAGCAGCCTGGTGGCCATGGGCAGGTGGGCCGTGAGGCGACCGGCGTAGTCGACCTGACAGCGAGCGATCACGAGACGCACCCGGCGAGAGTAGGGGACGCGCCGAAGCCGTTCGCTCCCACCCCGCAACACACCCGTCCCGGCGGGCAACCTCCGGCCCGGCTCCCGCGTGTTCCGTTCGACCGGGCGGCTCGGGGGAAGCATCGCCATCCGGTTTCTTTTCTCGGGGTGTTCAGCACAACAGAATTGGGGGTTTCCATGCCATTTTCCGGCAGCGGAATGACACCCGCTCGACCGGTGCGACATTCACGCGATTTCTCCCGGAACGGCCACGAGGACGCGCTCCGGCGCCCCGGCCATAATGGGTGGCGTGATCGAACGCATGACTTCGCGCGAGGTGTATCGCAACAACTGGATGACGGTGCGGGAGGACACCGTCCGCCGGGAGGACGGCTCCGAGGGCATCTACGGCGTGGTCGACAAACCGACCTACGCGCTGATCGTCCCGATGGACGGCGACCGGCTGCACCTGGTCGACCAGTTCCGCTACCCCCTGGGGCTCCGCCGGTGGGAGTTTCCCCAGGGCACCGCGCCGGATCTCGCCGATCTGGACCCGCTCGAACTGGCCGCGCGGGAACTGCGGGAGGAGACCGGGCTGCGCGCCGGGTCGATGGTCGAACTCGGACTGCTCGACGTGGCGCCCGGGGTGTCCAGCCAGCGCGGCCGGGTCTACCTGGCGACCGAACTGACCGAGGGCGAGCACGAGCGGGAGCACGAGGAACAGGACATGCGGACGGCCTGGTTCGGCCGTGCCGAGGTCGAATCGATGATCGCGCGGAACGAGATCACCGACGCCCAGTCGATCGCGGCGTACACCCTGTTGTGCTTCCACGAACGAAGGTGAGAAATTGACGAACAGCTCACGTCACATATCTAGTGACTTCCTCCGGGAATCCGCGGAACAACAAAAAACACTATCCCGCTCCCGCGGATAATGGTGTAGGTTGACAGAGCGCGCGGGAGACAGAATATCGGGGGTTCTCGCGACTCGCGCAATTATCGGCATACTATTCGGTAGTTTCTTGAATCAGGGGTGTTCCATGTCAGTAGACAATTCCGGCTCGCGCCGCAGATCCTGGGGTAAGCGCGCTTTCTTCGGCGCGGCCGCGGCCACGCTCGCCGTGCTGACCGCCGCGCCGGCCGTCGCCGCGGCCGATCCGGCCCCGGGCGGCCGCAACCGCGACATCACGCTCGACTCCAAAGAGGACGTGATCTCGCGGAAGGCGAACGGCGCGCTCACCGTGTACCCGCACTCGGGGTCGTTCGACGCCGCGAACGCGGGCGCGACCTACCAGAACGGGGTGGCGATCAACTGGGGCTGGAACAACGCCTCGTGGATCTCCGCGGGCAACGTGACCAACGACCTCAAGACCGACATCCTGGCCCAGGTCGGCGGCATCGTCACCGCGTACCAGCACTCGGGCGCCTACGACCCGGCCAACCCGACCGCGACGCTCGGCAAGACCCAGCAGTTCGGCGGCGCGGGCTGGGACCTGTTCGACCTGAAGCTGCAGGCGGACTTCAACGGTGACGGGATCGACGACGTCGTCGGCCGCCGGGGCGACAAGCTCTACGTGTGGCCGGTGGTGCCGGACGCGTCCGACAAGATCCAGGTCTACCCGGCGCAGCAGATCGGCGAGTACTTCGACGGCATCGACCAGCTCGACATCGCCGACCTGAACGCCGACACCCTGCCGGACGCGATCGTCCGCGAGGGCGACCAGCTGGTGGTCTACTACGGCCAGCCGACCCAGCAGGCGCAGAGCCGCTCGGCGGCCGGGGCGCCGTTCACCGCGTCCGTGGTGTTCAGCAAGAACCGGGTGTCCTCCCCGCAGGCGCGCACGGCCGCCGCGGCGGTGCCGCAGTACCAGATCATCAGCGGCGGCTGGTCGCTCGCGGACCGGACCGTGGTCAAGGACGTCAACCTCGACGGCAAGCCGGACATCGTGAGCCGCCTGAAGTCCGACGGCCAGCTGCTGGCGTTCCTGAACACCGGGGTCGCCGCGGACGGCACGGTCGGCTTCTCCGGCCGCAACTACCTCGGCGCCAAGTGGGTCGGCGACTCGTTCATCAACTGACCTGAAGTTCCCCCAATGGGCATTTTTCATCTTGGTTTTTGCTGGTGGGGTGGGGTTGACCGGGTGT
>NZ_VTHK01000023.1 GCF_009765355.1 Amycolatopsis anabasis
CCCTGCTCACCAAACCCTCACAACGTTAAAACACCAGACCGGTCCAAACACTCACGACCGGGTTCAGTCGGCGTCTTCGATGCCGATGGCGAAGGCGGATTCGGTGTCGGCGCGGGCGTAGGACCGGAACGCGATGTGCGTGTCGGTGTTCGTCACCCCGGGCACCTTGCCGATCTTCGCCGGGATGAGGTCCGCGAGATCCTCGTGCGCCGCGACCCGGACCAGGGCGATCAGATCGACGTCCCCGGCGCAGGAGTAAACCTCGGACACGCCGTCGATATCCGCGATGGCCTGCGCGGTCTCCGGAATGGTGTCCGCCTGGGCGTGGATCAGCACGATCGCGGTGATCACTCGGGTCCTCCTGAGGATGAAGTTCGACCCGCCGATCGTATCCGCGCGCTAACCGACCCGCTCCAGCGCGCTCGCGGTCGCGGCGAGGTCCAGCCAGGACCGCCAGCCCGAAGCGCCGCGCGCGGGTTCGGCCCACGGCCGCGTGGTGCGCACCAGCCGCACGCCCGGTTTCGTCAGCCAGCGCAGCAGCACGCCGACCTCCTCCGCGGGGGCGCCGTGCAGCGGCCCGGGGCCCGGCAGGACGGTTTCGGCCGAGGCGACCAGTGCGTCCACCACCGGCATCGGCGGCACGCCTCGCCGGGCGACCCCCGCGGACGCCAGGCGCCCGTACCGGAGCACCGCGAACTCCCAGCCGCCCGAACCGTCCGGCGCCGCGGCCACCAGTTCGGCGATCGAGGCGAGCGCGGCGAGCCGGTGCGCCCGGTCGACCGAGCGCACCAGGGCGGCCAGTTCGTCCCGGCGGCGGGCGGCCTGTTCGAAGTGCTGGGCCTCGGCGAGTTCGTCGAGCTGGCGCAGCGCGGACCGCAGCGGCCGGTTGTCCCGGCCGCCGATCAGCTCGGTCACCGCGGCCACGCCGGGGGCGTATTCGCCGACGCTCTGACGCCCCGCGCAGGGCGCGCCGCACCGCCCCAGTTCCGCGAGCGCGCACGGCTTCCCGGACGGCGCGTGCGCGGAGATCCGCTGGGTGCAGGTGCGCAGCCCGGCCGCGCCGGACAGCGTGTCCGCGGCGAGCCTGGCCGCCTGCTGGGTGCGGAACGGCCCGAGCGCGCCGTCGCGCGGCAGCCGGACCACGGACAGCCGGGGGAACGCCTCGTCGGTGAGGGTGAGCCACCAGGCGTGCCGCGGGTTCTTCGACCGCCGGTTGTAGGCGGGCCGGTGCGCGGCGAGCAACCGCAGTTCCCGGATCTCGGCTTCCAGGGAGTGCGCGCATTCGATCGCGTCGACCCGGCCGGCGAGCGCGACCATCTCCCGGATCCGGCCCCGGCTCTCCGAACCGGTGAAGTACTGGCGGACGCGGCGGCGCAGGTTCGAGGCGGTGCCGACGTAGAGCACCTCGTCGTTGGGGCCGCGGAACAGGTACACCCCGGGTGTCGCGGGCAGATGGGCGGCGAGCCCGCGTTTGCGGCGCTGGGCCGGGGTGACCTCGGGCAGGTAGTCGAGGAGTTCCTCCAGCGAGTGCACGCCCAGCGAGCCGACCCGTTCCAGCAGCCCGTGCAGCACGTCCACGGTGGCCCGGGCGTCGTCCAGCGCCCGGTGGTTCGGCGTGGTCGAGGCGTTGAACAGGGTGGCGAGCGCGCCGAGCCGGTTGCTGGGGGAGTCCTGGCGGGTGAGCACCCGGCGCGCGAGCCGCACGGTGCACACCACGGCCGCCTTCGGCCACGGGTACCCGTGCGCCTGGCAGGCGGCGCGCAGGAAACCGGTGTCGAACGCGGCGTTGTGGGCGACGAGCACCGCGCCCGCCGCGAACTCCAGGAACGCGGGCAGCACGCGTTCGATCCGCGGCGCGTCGTACACCATGGCGTTGGTGATCCCGGTCAGCTGGACGATCTGCGGCGGGATCGGCGTGCCGGGATCGACCAGTGTGGCGAACTCGCCCAGCACCTCGCCGCCGCGGACCTTGACCGCGCCGATCTCGGTGATCCCGTCGGGGCCCGGTCGGGTGCCGGTGGTTTCCAGGTCGAACACCACGAAGGTGGTGTCCCGCAGCGGGGTGCCCAGTTCGTCGAAGGTGAGCTGGAGATTCCCGGGCGGCCCGCCTGTCGTCATGGTCCGCACCATAAGCAGGAGCACCGACAATCTCAGGAGCATCAGGCGTCTCAGGATGCGGCCCGCGCGACGCGGCGGGCCCGGGGGCCTACGCTTGATGGATGCAGCCGTCCGCGCACGCGCAGCCGCCCGAGGACATCGGTCCCGGGCCGGTGAGTGCTGCCGCGTCCGCGGAACCGGAGGCCGCCAAACCGGTCAACTGGCGTGAGCTGCCCGAACCATTGCGGGCCCGGCTCGCCGAGCTCGCCGCGGCCGCGCTGGGGAAGATGCCGACCGCCGACGTTCCCCAGCAGCTGCGGCCGGTGGCGCGGTTCGCCCCGGCCAAACGCGCCAAGCTGGGCGGGCCCGCGCTGCTCGCGATGCTGCAGGAGTCGCCGCGGTTCCGGACCGCGGTGCTGGAGTGGCTGCGGGAGCACCGGCCGGACGTGCTGGACCCGAACGCCGAGGACTCGGTCGCCGCCGCGGCCGCCGCCATGCTGCTCGGCGAGGCCGACGCCAGCACGCGGGTGCGCCTGGTGGCGAAGAACGCCGAGGAGACCACCCTGCGCGCCGAGCGGGACGCCGCGCTCGCCCGCAACCAGCGGCTCGAGGCCGAGATCGAGCGGCTGCGCGAACAGCTCGCCGACGCCCAGGGCGCGGCCGACCGCGCGCGCGGCGAGCGCGAGGCCGAGCTGGAGAAGCTGCGCGGGCGGCTGCGCGAACAGGGCGTGCTGCTGCGCCAGGCCAAGGACGCCGCCGAGCAGGCCCGCCAGGAGGCCGAGAGCGGCGGGAACCGGCGGGACGCCGAGGTGGCGGCGCTGACCGCCCAGCTGGAACGGGAGCGGCAGCGCACGGCCACCGAACGGGCCCGGGCGGAACGGGCGGTGGCCGACGCCGAGATCGCCCGCCAGTCGGCCAAGGAGGCCCGGGAGGCCGACGAGGTGCGACTGGCGTTGCTCGTGGACACCATCGAGGGGGCGACGCGCGGGCTGCGCCGCGAGCTCTCGCTGGGCGACAGCGGGCGCAGCAGGCCCGCGGACAGCGTGCGCGGGGCGAGTGCGGTCGCCGGAGCGGGCGGCCGGGTCCAGGACCCGGTGGCCCTGGACCGCCTGCTCGCGCTCCCGGCCGTGCATCTGATCGTCGACGGCTACAACGTCACCAAGACCGGCTACCCCGAACTGGCCCTCGCCGACCAGCGGGACCGGTTGATCCAGCAGCTCGGCGCGCTGGCGTCCCGGACCGGGGCCGAGGTCACCGTGGTCTTCGACGGCGCCGGGGTGCTGTCCGTACCGGTCGCCGCGCCCCGCGGGGTTCGGGTGCTGTTCTCCGATCCCGGCGTCCTCGCCGACGACGTGATCCGCTCGCTCGTCGCCGCGGAGCCCGACGGGCGGCCGCTGGTGGTCGCGACCACCGATCGCGCGGTCGCCGAGTCGACCCGCCGCCACGGCGCCCATCCGGTGCCCTCGGCGGTCCTCCTCCGCCGCCTCGGCCGCGTCTAGCCTTTTCCCGCGTTTCCGCACCTCAGAGCCGTATTCTGACCATGTATACACATGGGGTATACATGGTGTGTATAGTGGCCGCCATGTCCATTTCGCATACGTTGCTGGCGCTGCTTGAGCCGGGACCCAGGCACGGGTACGACCTCAAGCGCGCCTATGACGAACAGTTCGGCCACGGCAAGCCGCTGGCCTACGGGCAGGTCTACTCGACGCTGTCCCGCCTGCTGCGCAACGGCATGGTCGAGGTCGCCGGTGTGGAGCACGGCGACGGGCCGGACCGCAAGCGCTACACGATCACCGACGCCGGGATCACCGATGTCGAGAGCTGGCTGTCCACTCCGGAAAGCCCGGAGCCGTACCTGCAGAACACGCTCTACACCAAGGTCGTGCTCGCGCTGCTGTCCCGGCGCAGCGCCGAAGACGTGCTGGACGCGCAGCGCGCCGAGCACCTCAAGGTGATGCGCACGCTGACCCGGCGCAAGAACGAAGGCGACCTGGCCGATCAGCTCATCTGCGACCACGCGCTGTTCCACCTCGAGGCGGATCTGCGCTGGCTGGAGCTCACCGCGGCCCGGCTCGGCGAACTGGCGAAGGCGGTGCGGTCATGAACGAACCGCTGCTGCTGGCCCGGGACCTGCACAAGTCGTTCGGCAAGACCACGGCGCTCGACGGCGCGGCGGTCGGGGTCGACGCCGGTGAGGTGCTGGCGATCATGGGGCCGTCCGGTTCCGGCAAGTCCACCCTGCTGCACTGCCTGGCCGGGATCGTGCGCCCGGACGCCGGTGAGATCCGGTATCGCGGCCGGGACCTGATCGCGATGGACGACAAGGAGCGCAGCGCGTTGCGGCGCACCGAGTTCGGGTTCGTGTTCCAGTTCGGGCAGTTGGTGCCGGAGCTGACCTGCGTGGAGAACGTCGCGTTGCCGCTGCGGCTGTCCGGGGTGAAGCGCAAGGCCGCCGAGGTGAAGGCGATCGAATGGCTGAACCGCCTGGAAGTGGACGACGTGGCCGGGAACCGGCCGGGTGACGTGTCCGGCGGCCAGGGGCAGCGGGTCGCGGTGGCGCGCGCCCTGGTGACCGGGCCGCGGGTGATCTTCGCCGACGAGCCGACCGGCGCGCTCGACTCGCTCAACGGCGAGAAGGTCATGCGGATGCTGACCAGCGCGGCGAAGCAGAGCGACGCGGCGGTCGTGCTGGTCACCCATGAACCCCGGGTGGCGGCGTATTCCGATCGCGAGATCGTGGTCCGCGACGGCAAGGCGACCGATCGGGAGCTGGTCGCATGATCGCCGACCTGAAACTGGGGCTCCGGCTGGCCGTCGGGGGCGGCCGGATCTCCGGTTCGGTGTTGCTGCGGCTGGCGATGACCACGATCGGCATCGCGCTCGCGGTGGCCGTCCTGCTGCCCGCCGCGTCGATCGGGCACCTGGTGGACCTGCGCGAGGCGCGGTCGGTGGCCACGGAGTCCATTTCCGAACCGCGGGCCGGGGTCGACCCGCTGTACCGGTACCAGTGGTACCTGCAGGTCCGCGACGACGCGATCAAGACCAACTTCGTCGCGGCCAGCGGTCCCTCCTCCCCGGTGCCGCCTGGCCTTTCGCGGCTTCCGGCACCCGGTGAGCTGGTCGTCTCGCCCGAGGTGGCGCGCCTGCTCGATTCGCCCGAAGGCGACGCGCTGCGGGCCCGGTTGCCGGGCAAGGTGGTCGGCGAGATCGGCAAACCGGGGCTGGTCGACGCCAACGATCTGAAGGTCTACGCCGGTACGACACCCGAGCAACTCGCCGGGGAGGAACGGCTGGAGAAGATCTACGGGTTCGGCGGGCGGAGTTCGGGCGGGTTCATGCTCAACGCGTCGCTCGCGCTGCTGGTGACCCCGGTCGCGGTGGCCCTGCTGCTGCCGTTGCTCATCTTCGTCACCACGGCGTCGAGGATGGGGGCGGCGCAACGGGATCGGCGGCTCGCCGCGTTGCGCCTGATCGGGGTGGACGCGCGCCGGATCCGGCGCATCGCGGCCGCGGAGTCGCTGCTCGGCGCGGTCGCGGGCCTGATCGTCGGCACCGGGTTGTTCTTCGTGCTGCGCTCGTTCATCGGCGATCTGGATCTGTTCGGCACGCGGGTGTTCGGGGAGGACTTCGTGCCGTCCTGGCCCTGGGTGCTGGGGATCGTCCTGCTCGTGCCCGGGCTGGCGGTGGGCGCCGCGATCTTCAGCCTGCGCCGGACGATCGTGGAGCCGCTCGGCGTGGTGCGCCAGGGCAAACCGGTCCGGCGGCGGATGTGGTGGCGCTGGACGATCACCGCGCTCGGCGCGCTCCTGATGCTGAGCACGCTGTTCGCGGAGAAGCAGTCGGACAACGCGATGGTGATGATCGCGCTGGCGGCCGGGAGCGCGTTGCTGCTGCTCG
This sequence comes from Amycolatopsis anabasis, assembly GCF_009765355.1. Taxonomy (GTDB): domain Bacteria; phylum Actinomycetota; class Actinomycetes; order Mycobacteriales; family Pseudonocardiaceae; genus Amycolatopsis; species Amycolatopsis anabasis. The sequence goes on from NZ_VTHK01000023.1 coordinate 5,998, forward strand.
GGGTGGCCGTGGTGCTGCCGTGGGCGGTGGAACGGCTGGTGCGCGCCCTGCGCGGCGGGCCGCCGTCCTGGCAGTTCGCGGTCCGGCGGCTGCAACTCGACAGCGGTACGGCCAGCCGGGTCGTCTCCGGTCTGGTCGTGGTGCTGGCCGGGACGATCCTGATCCAGGTGATGCTCAGTTCGCTGGTGGCGCGGCAGGACAGGGCGCCCCACGCCGAGCCGCGGAACGCGCTGCCGGTCCGGGTGTCCACCGATGCCGAGCACGTGGACGAGGTGAAACGGCTGGTCCAGGGCGTCCCCGGGATCGACCGGGCCCAGGAACTGCGCAGCGCCACCGTCAAACCGGCGAACGATCCCTCGATGCGGTCGGCGACGACCGCGCACCTCGGGGACTGCGCGGCGCTCGCGATGATGGCGAACCTGCCCTCGTGCGCCGACGGTGACGTGTTCTTCATCGACCCGGATTCGAGCCAGTCCTCCGCGGGGCTGGTCGAGGTGCCGACCGGATCGATGCGGTTCTTCACCTACGCCTACCGCGAGGACGGCGAAGCCGAACCCCAGCCCGGTCCGGAGTGGACGGTGCCCGCGGCCGTCAAGCACGTCCCGGCCGCGGAGTCGGCTCGCTACTCCCAGGGCGAACTGCTCGTCACCCCGGCCGCGCTCGGCCGGATCGCACCCGAGCCGCAGTCGGTGTCGGTGTACGTGGGTGGCCCCGGCACCGCCGACGCGCTGTCCGATCGGGTGGCCGCGGCGGTCAACGGGCTCGCCTGGCATGCCGACGTGGAGCCCAGCGACCGGTACAGCGCCTACCGGAGCCAGGACGACCAGCGGACCGAACGGTTCCGCAGCGTGCTGCTCGCGGCTTCGCTGTTCGTCCTGGCGGTGGCGGCGCTGAGCCTGCTCATGCTGTCGGTCGAGCAGATCACCGAACGGCGTCGGCCGCTGGCCGCGCTTTCGGCGGCGGGCGTGCCGCTGGCGGTGCTGGCGCGGGGATCGTTGTGGCAGACCGCGATTCCGGTCGTGGTGGGCATGGTGCTCGCGGTGGCGACCGGGCTCGGGCTGACCGCGCCGATCCTGCGGCTCGCCGATCTGCCGATGGTGATCGATCTGCCGGTCGTCGGCGGGCTGGCCGGGGCGGCGGTGGTGGCCGTGCTGCTGGTCACCGCGCTGACCCTGCCCCTGCTCAGGCAGGTCACCCGGCTGGACTCCCTGCGCGCCGAGTGAGTCGTGAGTGTTCGGGCCGGTTCTAACCGGCCTGTCCACTCACGACCCCCGGCTTCGACCTGGCATCCCTCAGATGGGGGCGTGACTGAACCCGCAAGTGAGCCGTTGTAACCGGTAGCGGGAGTCAGGGAGTCGCTGTGGAGGTGCGGATGCGGGCAGGGGCCGCGGTGTTGATGCCGTTGCTGTTGGCGGGCGGGTTGCTGGTGGCTCCGGTGGCCGGTGCCCAGCAACCGCCCCCGCCCGACCCCGGCGACCTGCGCGTGGAGGCCGGGGTCGCGCCGGGCGCCGGGGTGCCGGATCCCCGCCCCGGGGAGGCGTTCGCCGATCCGAAGGTGGCCGACCTGCAGCGCACCGCCTCCGACGTGCAGCGCGAACTCGGCGATCTCGCGGGGCAGATCCGGGTGGCGCAGGACAGCGTGAACGCGGCCACCGCGGACCTGCAGCACGCCCGCGCGGAGCGGGAGGCGGCCGAGGCCGCGGTGGCCGCGCAGCAGAAGGAGGTCGACGCCTTCTCCAAGTCGGTCTTCACCGCGATGGGGCGGCCGGACAACTTCCGCGTGCTGCTGTCCGCGTCGAACATGAAAGACCTCTACCTCGGCACCTCGATGGTCAACCAGCTCCGCGAGGCGCAGGACGCCAAGCTGACGGGCGCCCTGGACCGCCAGCGCCGGGCCGCCGAGGCCGAGCGGTCGGCGGCCGGGGTCGAGCAGGCCGCCGCGGGCCGCAAGGCGGATCTCGACCGCCGCAACGGCGACGCGACCAACCGGGCGGACGCGATCTCCTCGGAGCTGCGGGGCCCGATCGACGCGGCGAACGCGGCGGTCGTCGCGCAGCAGAAGGCGCAGAAGGAACGCAACGACAAGACCGCGGCCAACTGGAAGGCGTACACCGACCGGCTGGCGGCCGCCGGTGTGACCCCGCCGCCCGCGAGCGCGTTGCGCGATCCGGCCCGGCTCCCCGCCGGGCTGAACCCGCTGCCGGGCGCCGACGGCAAACCGCAGGCCGGGGTCGCGCAGATCAGTTCCGGCGGCCAGCGGTTGCTGGTGCTGCCGCGGGAGACGATCGACGCGGTCACCGCGGGCGTCGGTGTGCTCGGCAAACCGTACGTGCCGCACGACGGCGGGGAGGGGCCGCTCGCGTACTCGTGCGACGGGCTGGTGCGTTCGGTGTTCACCGGCGCCGGCCTGCCGTTGCCCGCCGCGGCGGGGGAGCAGCTGGCGGTGGGGCAACCGGTGCCGATCGCCGACGCGCAGCCCGGTGACGTGGTGTTCCTCGGGCCCGCCAAGTACGGCGTGCAGTCCGTCGGGATCGTGCTCGACCAGCGCACGATGCTCGCCGCCGACGCCCGGCTCGCCGGGGTGGTGGTGGCCGACCTGCCCGCCGGGGACAGCGTGCTCGGCGTTTCCCGGCCCGCACTGGGCTCGCGCGAGGCCCAGCCGGTGCCGCAACGCGGCGAGCGCGAGCTGACCTGGCGCTGCGGCGGCGTCGAACTGCCCCCGCGGCCCGCCGCGCAGGGCGGTGCGGACCAGGCCGCCGGCGCCTGGGGCGGCTATCCCAACGGGCTCATCCCGGCGGCAGCGCTGTGCTCGATCGGTTCGGGCGCGCACGTGCTGCGTTGCGACGCGGCGCAGACCTTCGCGGCGATGTCGCAGGCCTACGCCCAGGCGTTCGGGTCTCCGCTGTGCGTCACCGACTCGTACCGCACCTTCGCCGCCCAGGTCGACCTCTACCGGCGCAAACCCTCGCTCGCCGCGGTGCCCGGCACCAGCAACCACGGATGGGGCCTCGCGGTCGACCTGTGCGGCGGAGCCCAATCCTTCGGCACCCCGCAGTACGGCTGGCTGGCGGCGAATTCGCGGGCCTTCGGCTGGGTGCATCCGGGCTGGGCCCGGGCGGGTGGCGGGCGCGAAGAACCCTGGCATTGGGAATTCGTCGGGCGGTAGCGGGCGAATAGTGCCCGGAATTGTCGGTGGTCGTGTTTAGCGTGCTTTTCGAGTAGTCAACCGAGCTCGAGGAGCGACCGTGGACGAGAACACGCTTATCGTCGATTGCGACCGGTGCGAGGTCCGGGGCGACGCCTGTTCGGACTGCGTCATCAGCGTCCTGCTGGGTGCGCCGCCGGAGGTGGAATGGGACGACACCGAGCGGCGGGCGGTCGATGTGCTCGCCGAGGCGGGCATGGTGCCGCGGCTGCGGTTGCGGCGCGCGAGCTAGCGAACACGCTCGGGGTCAGGTGCGCCGAACGGTCGTTCCAGTCGGTGAACGGGCGGTAATCGGCAGGCGGCGTGTTGTTGCCCTGCTCACACTCCTGGCGTCAGTGCTGGTCCGATCGAGGTTTAGGACTGTCACGCAGAGTTTTTGCGTGGGCGTGGTGGACGCGGCGGCGACTCTTTCGTAACCTGTCCGAGATCTCGCGGCTGGCAGCCGCCTCACCAGGGCGGCGACGCGGGATTGCCGCCGAAACAGCTTTGTCGGGGAAGCTGTGCCGGACCGCCGTATGTCTCCTTGTGAAGAGGGCCCCCGACCTCTTCCGGGCAGGTTCCGGCAGGCGGCCGAGGAGCAAAGGAGACACGCGCGACGTGCAGTCGCATCCTGTGAAGCGCGTGGTATCAGGAGCACTCGCCGCTTCCGCCGTTTTCACGGCAGTGAGCTTTTCCGAGGCCCCCGCCACCGCCATCCCAACCCCCGCCCCCCAAAATCCCCCGAGCAACACCTCGGAGGCGCTCGCCAAGTACCGCGAACTCGCGGCGCAGGCCGAGAAGCTGAACGAGGACTACCTCAAGGCTCAGGACGACCTCAACGCCAGGCAGGGCGACCTCACCAAGGCCACCCAGGACGTCGAGGCGGCCAAGCAGGCCGGTGAGAAGGCCGCCGCGGACGAGAAGGTCTTCCGGGTGGACGTCGACCGCTTCGCGGACGTCTCGTTCACCAGCGGCGCGCAGCTCAACAAGCTCTCCGCCCTGCTGACCGGCACCTCCGCGCAGGACTTCCTGGACCGTTCCGCGGCCCTGGACGTGCTGGCCTCGGACAAGAACGAGGCGCTGCAGAAGCTCACCGGCGCCGTGCAGGCGGCGGCCGCCGCCCAGGCCGCGGCCACCGACGCGCAGGCCCGGGCGCAGGGCGCCAAGGACGCGGCGGCCAAGCTGGTCACCGACATCGAGGCGCGCAAGAAGGCGCTCGACGACCAGAAGAAGGAACTCGAGGCCGCCAACGGCAACCTCAGCTCGGCCGACCGGGCCGCGCAGCGGGACACCGGCGGCGCGATCCCGAACGTCAAGGCTCCCGGCCCGGCCGCCCAGAAGGCGATCAACGCGGCGCTGTCCAAGATGGGCAGCCCGTACGTGTGGGGCGCGACCGGTCCGAGCCAGTTCGACTGCTCCGGCCTGACCTCGTGGGCCTACCAGCAGGCGGGCGTCAGCCTCCCGCGGTCCAGCCGGGCCCAGTCCACCACCGGCACCCCGGTCTCCCGGGACCAGTTGCAGCCGGGCGACCTGGTGTTCTTCTACTCGCCGGTCTCGCACGTGGGCATCTACATCGGCAACGGCCAGATGGTGCACGCCCCGACCTCGGGTGACGTCGTGAAGATCTCGCCGCTGCAGAGCCAGTACAGCGGCGCGCGCCGAGTCGCCTGACGGTTTCCCGCGCTGCGCCGAACGGGTTAACGATCAACCGTTCGGCGCGGCGCAGGGGATGTTGGGCGCACCCTGTGTGGACTTGATGGTGTGACCTCCATAACCTGTCCGAGGTTTCGCGGCAGGCAGTCGTCACATCAGGTGCGGCTACGCGGAATCGCCGCGGGCCTGCTTGATGTCGGGGAGCACGGCCGCGCGGCCGAGGAGCAAAGGAGACACGCGCGACGTGCGGTCGCATCCCGTGAAGCGCGTGGTATCCGGAGCACTGGCAGCTTGTGCCGTCATCACGGTCGTGAGCGCCGGAGCACCGGCCACCGCAGCACCGTCCCCCCATCCACAGAATCCCCCGAGCGGCTCTTCGGAAGCCCTCGTCAAGTACCGCGAACTGGCCGGTCAGGCGGAGAAGCTCAACGAGGAGTACCTCACCGCCAAGGAAAACCTCACCGCCAAACAGGGTGAGTACGACAAGGCCACGCAGGATCTCGAAGCCGCGAAGCAGGCGGGCGTCAAGGCGTCCGGCGACGAGCAGGTGTTCCGCGTCGACGTGGACCGCCTGGCCGGCGCCTCGTTCACCAGCGGCGCCCAGCTCGGCAAGCTTTCCGCGTTGCTGAGCGGCACCTCCGCGCAGGACTTCCTGGAGCGGTCCTCGGCACTCGACCTGCTGGCGGCCAAGAAGAACGAGGCCCTGAGCAAGCTCACCGGCGCGGTTCAGCAGTTCACCGCGGCGCAGCAGCAGGCGACGGACGCGCAGGCCCGCGCCCAGGCCGCCAAGGAGGCGGCGGCCAAGCTGGTCACCGACATCGAAGCCCGCAAGAAGGCGCTCGAAGACCAGATCAAGCAGCTCGATGCCGCCGACCGGCAGCTGAGCGCGGCCGACCGGGCCGCACAGCGCGACCCCGGCGGCGAGGTGCCCGGTTCGGTCAAGGCACCCGGCCCCGCGGCGCAGGCGGCGGTCAACGCCGCGCTGAGCCGGATCGGCAAGCCGTACCGGCTCTCCGCCACCGGTCCGAACGAGTTCGACTGCTCCGGGCTGACGTCCTGGTCGTACCGTCAGGCCGGGATCGGCATCCCGCGCACCGCGAGCCAGCAGCAGGGCTTCGGCGCGTCGATCTCGCGGGACCAGCTGCAGCCCGGCGACCTGGTGTTCTACGGCAGCCCCGCGTACCACGTGGGGATGTACATCGGCGCCGGGAAGATGGTGCACGCCCCGCAGCCCGGTGAGGTCGTGAAGGTCTCGCCGCTGCAGAGCCAGTACAGCGGGGCCCGGCGGGTCTCGTAGTTCCTCGGGGGCGGCTTCGCGGCCGCGGCGCCGCCCCCGATGTCCTACCGTGGGACCGTGACCGATCTTCGGCTGGTGCGCGAGCATTCGGCCACCGGATGGACGGAACTGGCGTCGCGGCCCGCGGCGGCGCGCCTCGCCGGGCACGTGCGCGGGTACGTCGGTTACCGCGAGGACTCCTCGGTTCCGGTGCGGCGGTGGGAGGTCCCGACCGGGGACATCGCGTTCATCCTGAGCTTCGGCCCCCGGATCCGGGTGCTCGATCCGGCCGCCCCGGAGGCGGTGTGGGCGACCCTGGGCAGTTTCGTCGCCACGATCGGCACCAGCCCGGCGCTCACCGAGTACACCGGGGCGCAGTTCGGCGTCCAGGTGAATCTGACCCCGATCGGCGCCACCATGCTGCTCGGGATGCCGATGAGCGAGTTCGCCGGCGCGGCCGTCGAACTGACCGACGCGCTCGGCCGGACCGGGAGCCGGCTGCTCGAGCGGCTCGCCGAGGCGCCGGGCTGGGCGGCGCGGTTCGATCTGCTCGACGAAGCGCTCGGAACCCGGTTGGCCCTGGCGAAATCGCCCTCGCCGCTGGCGGAGCTGGCCTGGCGGCGGCTGGTGGCCGCCGAGGGGCGGCTGCCCATCGCGCGGCTGGTCGAGGACCTGGGCTGCAGCCACCGGCACCTCGCGGTCAAGCTGCGGGAGTGCACCGGCGTGACGCCCAAGGAACTGGCCCGGGTCCTGCGGGCGCGCCGGGCGATCCGGCTGCTCGGGTCCGGGATTGCGTTCGCGGCGGTCGCCCACGACTGCGGCTTCAGCGATCAGGCGCACCTCAACCGCGACCTGCGCCGGATCACCGGCGCCACGCCGTCGGCGTGGGCGGCCGGGTAACCTGCGGTTCGTGCTGCGAACCCTGCTGGTGACCAACGACTTCCCACCCCGGCCCGGAGGGATCCAGAACTACCTGAACTCGCTGGCCGCCCAGTTGCCCGCGGACGATCTGGTGGTCTACGCGCCGTCCTGGGAAGCGCACCGGCGGTTCGACGCCGAAGTCCCGTTCGAGGTGGTCCGCCATCCGACCTCGCTGATGCTGCCCGCCCCGGACGTGTTGCGCCGGGCGAAGGAGATCATGCGGGCACGCGGGTGCGAGGCCGTCTGGTTCGGCGCCGCGGCGCCGCTCGCGCTGCTCGGGCACGCGCTGCGGTCGTCCGGGGCCCGGCGGATCGTCGCGTCCACGCACGGCCACGAGGTCGGCTGGTCCATGCTGCCCGCCGCCCGGCAGGCGCTGCGGCGGATCGGGGACACCACCGACGTGGTGACCTATGTCAGCAAGTACACCCGGAACCGGTTTTCCGCCGCGTTCGGCCCGATGGCCGGGCTCGAGTACCTCCCGTCCGGAGTGGACACCGAGCTGTTCCGCCCGGATCCGGCCGCGCGCGAGGAGATCCGGGCGCGGCACGGGCTCGCGGACCGGCCGACCGTGGTGTGCGTGTCCCGGTTGGTGCCGCGCAAGGGCCAGGACCAGCTGGTGCGCGCGTTTCCCGCGCTGCGCGAGCGAATTCCGGACGCGGCGCTGCTGCTGGTGGGCGGCGGACCCTACCGCAAGCGGCTCACCGAGCTGGTGGGCGAACTCGAGCTGGAACGGGATGTGGTGATCACCGGTTCGGTGCCGTGGTCCGAACTGCCCGCGCACTACGCCGCCGGTGACGTGTTCGCGATGCCCGCCCGGACCCGGGGCAAGGGCCTGGACGTGGAAGGTCTGGGCCTGGTGTACCTGGAGGCCTCGGCCACCGGGCTGCCGGTCGTCGCGGGGCGGTCCGGGGGAGCGCCGGAGACCGTGCTCGACGAGGTGACCGGTCATGTGGTCGACGGCCGGGACCTCGGTCAGCTGACCGAAACACTCGCCGCGTTGCTGGCCGATCCGGTGCGGGCCCGGCGGATGGGGGAGGCGGGCCGGGCCTGGGTCGCCGATCACTGGCGCTGGGATCGTTTCGCGGCAAGGCTTTCCGGGCTGCTCGACGGTGAGCCGGTGGCCGCGGTCCGCTGAGTGGATCCCGGTCGCAGGGGTGGGTCGTGAGCGTTTGGACCGGTTCTAACCGGCCTGTCCACTCACGACCCCCAGCACTCGGCCCCCTCACGCGCACAAGGTGGTCATCACCTCCAGGCAAGTCCCCGGCGGCGTCCTCGTCCGCACCGAAGAAAGCCACACCGGCCCCCAAGCCGACACCAACACCGACGTGGGCCTCGAAGCCTGGCTCCGCGACCTCAAAACCGCGGCCGAAGCCGACCCCCGCGACTGATCGGGCAACGGCGCGCCCGGTGCCGTCAAGGGGCCCGTTCCAGCAGGGCCGGATGGCGCGGATCGTCGACCCGCACCACGACATCGGCCACCGCGGCGGGATCGACCTCGTCGGCATAGCGTTCGTGAGCGGGCAGCGCCCAGTGTTCTTCGGCGGGCAATCTCCGGCGCAGCGCACCGGGGGAGAGCCACAGGTGCACCGAGAGGTCGATCGGCAGCCCCTGGCCGAGCAGGAATTCGCCGTCCAGCAGGACGATCCCGCCCGGCGGCAGCTCGGTGCGTTCGGCCCGGGTGGCGCGGTCGCGCCGGGCGTCCCACAGCGCGGGCAGGACCAGGCCGCTACCGCCCGGGCCCGCCGGATCCAGTACCTCGCGGCGCAGGCCGCCGACGTCGAGCCAGTCGGTGTAGCGGGCGTCCGGATCGCGTTTGCCGTGTTCGAACCGCAGCGAGGCGGGCCGCAGGAAGTCCTGCGCGGAGACCCGCAGCGCCGCGCGGCCGCGGACGCGCAGCGGATCGGCCAGCGCGTCGGCCAGGGCCGCGGTGTCCGTCGCCCCGGCGGCGCCGTCGACCGCGATCCGGAGCCGGTCCGGGCCGAGGGCGGCGATCCGTTCGGTCAGTTCGCCGGTGAGCCGGTCGAAGGAGATCGGCCGGTAGCGCGGACCCGTCACGCGGCGACGCCCCGCAGCACCAGGTCGACGGTCTCGCGGACGAACCCGGCCGGGGCCGCTTCCCCGCGCAGCAGCACCCGGACCCAGAGGGCCCCGGCGAGCAGGTCGATCACCGTCTTCGGATCGAGGCCCGCGCGGATCTCGCCGCGCCGCCGCGCCCGTTCGAACAGCGGCAGTTCGCGGCCGAGCCGGTCGAGGAAGAACGACCGGGTGACCTCGGCGAGTTCGGCGCGGTGGGTGGCGGCGCTCAGCACCGCGGCCACGACCGCCCCGGCCTCCTCGCCGGTGAGCAGTTTCCGCATCTGGTCGAGCAGGGCGTGCAGGTCGTCGCGGAGGGTGCCGGTGTCGGGCACGGTCAGCTCGAACAGGCGGGAATCGATCAGCGCGGCGCCCAGCAGCGCGTCCTTGGACGGCCACCAGCGGTAGATCGTGGTCTTGTTCACCCCGGACCGCGCGGCCACCCCTTCGACGGTCAGCCCGTCGTAGCCCAGCTCGGTCAGCAGCGCGAACGTCGCCGCGAAGATGTCCTGCGCCCGCCGCGGCCCCGGGCCCGTCCTTGCTGCCGGTTGCGCCATGCGGTAAGGATAGCAACGCAACGGTGCGTTGCGTTTCTTGCCTTGACGGAGGTGTGCGGTGGCGGATTCGGTGGTGCCGAAGTCGGTGACCTGGGGCCTGTTCGCGGCGTGGCTCGCCAACGACCTGGAAGAACTGATCACGATGCCCGGCTGGGCGCGGCGAACCCGGCCCCGGCTGGAGAAGCGGTTTCCCGCGGTGCCGGGCCGGGTGTGGGACCGGTTGGACGTGTCCCGCGGGCACGCCGCGGTCGCGATCGGGCTGATGGGCGGGGTGGTGGCGCACGCGGCCCGCGCCGGGGCGCGTTCCGGCGGGCGCGACGGTTTCTACCAGGCCGCGCTCGCCGGGTTCGGCTGGCACGGGGTGGTGCACGTCGCGCAGGCGGCGCTGGTGCGGGGGTACACGCCCGGGGTGGCCACCTCGCCGACCGTGGTGATCCCGTTCTCGCTCTGGGCGTGGCGCCGGTTGCGGAAGGCGGGGGTCGCCGGGGACGGCCGGACGCGGTCGCTCGGCGGGATCGCGCTGTTCCCGGTCGTCCTCGCCGGTGTGCACGGCGTCGCGGCGATACTGTCGGCCCGCCGTGCGACGATTGGCGCGTGACGAAAGAAGTGGGGAAAACGGCCGATGTCGGTTGGCAGATAGGGGTTTCCAAGACCGTGCCGCATCCGATCGACGAGGTGTGGGAGTTCCTCGTCGGCCGGGACGGGGTGCAGATCTGGCTCGGTCCGGGCATGGAACTGCCGCGGAAGCCGAAGGCCACCTACGAGACCGCCAGCGGCACCACGGGGGAGATCCGCAGCTTCCGCCGGCTCGACCGCGTCCGGCTGACCTGGCGGCCGAAGGACTGGGATCACGACTCGACCGTGCAGATCGCCCTGGTCTCCGCCGGGGCGAAGACCACCATCAAGTTCCACCAGGAATGGCTGGCCAGCGCCGAGGAACGGGCCGAGCAGCGGGACTACTGGCAGGACGTGGCCGACCGCGTGGTCACCGCACTCGCCGAGCGCTGATCAGGCAGGACGTAGGCTGCCGGGCATGGACGCCCAGGAACTGCTCGCCCTTGACGCCCGGCATGTCTGGCACCCGTACGCACCCATGCCGGGCAAGGTGGAGCCGCTCCTGGTCACCGAGGCGTCCGGGGTCCGGCTGAAACTGGCCGACGGCCGGGAACTGATCGACGGGATGTCGTCCTGGTGGGCGGCCATCCACGGCTACCGGCACCCGGTGCTGGACGCGGCGCTGACCGAGCAGGCCGGGCGGATGAGTCACGTGATGTTCGGCGGGCTCACCCACGAACCGGCGATCACCCTCGCCCGCACCCTGGTCGACCTCACCCCGGACGGGCTCGAGCACGTCTTCCTGTGCGACTCCGGGTCGGTCTCCATCGAGGTCGCGGTCAAGATGTGCCTGCAGTACTGGCAGTCGGTGGGGCGCAAGGAAAAACGCCGGTTGCTGACCTGGCGCGGCGGGTACCACGGCGACACCTTCCACCCGATGAGCGTCTGCGATCCCGATGGCGGTATGCACGCCCTGTGGCGCGGCACGCTGCCCGAACAGGTCTTCGTCCCCGCGCCGCCGGACGGGTTCGGCGCCGCACCGGATCAGTCCTATGTGGACGTTCTGGCGGCGGAGATCGAGCGGCACGCGCACGAACTCGCCGCGGTGATCGTGGAGCCGGTCGTGCAGGGCGCGGGCGGGATGCGGTTCCACCACCCCGGCTACCTGCGCGCGTTGCGCGAGCTGACCGCGGCGCACGACGTGCTGCTGGTCTTCGACGAGATCGCCACGGGTTTCGGGCGCACCGGCGCGATGTTCGCCGCCGACCACGCGGCGGTGACCCCGGACGTGTTGTGCGTGGGCAAGGCGCTCACCGGCGGCTACCTCACGATGGCCGCCGCCCTCTGCACGCCCGCGGTGGCGGACGGGATCTCGCGCGGGGAGCTGCCGGTGCTCGCGCACGGGCCGACGTTCATGGGCAACCCGCTCGCGGCCGCGGTGGCGAACGCCAGCCTCGGGCTGCTGCGGGAGCGGGACTGGGCCGCCGAGGTCGCGCGCCTCGACGCCGGGCTGCGTGCCGGGCTGGCGCCCGCCGCGAAACTCGACGGCGTCGTGGACGTGCGTTCACTCGGCGCGATCGGGGTCATCCAGTTGGATCGCCCGGTCGATATCCCGGCAGCCACCCGGGTGGTCGCCGAACGCGGAGTGTGGCTCCGGCCCTTCCGCGACCTGATCTACACGATGCCGCCCTACGTGTGCCCGGACGAGGACCTGGCGACCGTCACCGCGGCGATGGTCGCGGTCGCCGAAGAGTGCTGATACCGCCGATCCAGCCAGGAATTCACTCGATCTGGTGTGACCCCGGCCACTGACGAGCTGGCGATCACCGGGTGTTCTCGGATCTGCCTTTAGTCACACGATCGGGTGAGGTCTGAGTCACACTTCTCTGGGGTTTCGGACCTAAAACCCTGGTGACCAGTGACGACTCTGTGTGAACGAAATATGAGAAGTTCTTTACATAACAGACATTTGCGGCGTTTTTCGGTTTGCTGTGATCAACGGGCCGCCATCGCTGCCGGCCTCGACCCGTTATCCACCCCGCGTATCGCTCGAAGATCACGGAGGCGTGAATGATCGACACGGCAGGCAGTAAGAAGTCTTCCGGGCCGCCAGGCCAGGCGAGCCGGACCAAAGGACTGTTGGAAAATCTCCGCTACGACGTACCGGCCTCCCTGGTGGTGTTCCTGGTCGCCGTCCCGCTGTCGCTGGGCATCGCGCTCGCCTCGGGAGCGCCGATCGTCGCCGGGCTGATCGCCGCCGTCGTCGGCGGCGTGGTCGCCGGGGCGCTCGGCGGGTCGCCGCTGCAGGTCAGCGGTCCGGCCGCCGGGCTGACCGTGATCATGGCCGAAACCATCAACCAGTTCGGCTGGGCCGTCACCTGCGCCATCACCGCGGCCGCCGGCGTGCTGCAGATCCTGCTCGGGCTGAGCCGGATCGCGCGGGCCGCACTGGCCATCTCACCCGCCATCGTGCACGGCATGCTGGCCGGTATCGGCGTCACGATCGTGCTCGCCCAGCTGCACGTGGTGCTCGGGGGCGCCGCGCAGAGCTCGCCGATCGAGAACATCAAGCAGCTGCCGCAGCAGATCGTCGAACACCACGACCAGGCCGTGCTGATCGGGCTGCTGACCATCGTCATCCTGGTCTTCTGGGGCAAACTGCCCGGTCCGGTGCGCAAGATCCCGGGCCCGCTGGCCGCGATCGTCGCCGTCACCGTGCTCGCCACCGCCACCGGGATGTCCATGGACCGCGTCCAGGTCCCGGCCAACCTGCTGGAACTCAAGTTCGCGCCGGTGTTCCCCAGCGGGGGCTGGTGGGACTTCGGCGTCGCCGTGGTGACGGTCGCGCTGGTCGCCAGCGTGGAGAGCCTGCTTTCCGCCGTCGCGGTGGACAAGCTGCACAACGGCCCGCGGGCCAACCTCAACCGGGAGCTGGTCGGCCAGGGCGCCGCGAACCTGGCCTCCGGTGTAATCGGTGGCCTTCCGGTCACCGGCGTGATCGTGCGCAGCTCGACCAACGTCGCTTCGGGCGCGCGCACCCGGGTTTCCGCGATCCTGCACGGCGTCTGGATCTTCCTGTTCGTCGTGGTGCTCGCCGGGCTGTTGCAGAACATCCCGCTCGCCGCGCTGGCCGGTCTGCTCGTGCACGTCGGCGCCCGGCTGGTGAACATCGGCCACATCAAGGAAGTCCTGCGCCACGGCGATCTGCCGGTCTACCTGATCACGCTGGTCGGCGTGGTCGGGCTGGACCTGCTCACCGGCGTGCTCATCGGCATCGCCGCCGCGGCACTGCTGATGCTGCGGCGCCTGCTGTGGTCCGGGATCCACGCCGAACGCGACGGCGACCAGTGGCGGGTCGTGGTCGAGGGGGCGCTCGCCTCGGTGTCCATTCCCCGGCTGTCCAAGGTCCTCGCCGGGATCCCGCGGGGCGCCACGGTGACCCTGGAACTGGTCGTGGACTACCTCGACCACGCCGCGTTCGACGCGCTGTCGGCCTGGCAGCACGCGCACGAACGGGCCGGTGGCACGGTGATCGTCGACGAGATCGGCCACCCCTGGTTCGAGCGCGGCAAGGCGGGCGAACCGACCGTGCACAAGGCGGACGCGCAGCGCCTGGTGCCGCGGTGGTTCGCGCCGTGGTCGGACTGGCAGCAGGCGCACGAGGGTGACGAGGGGAACGCGCCCAACCAGGTGCCCAGGCAGCGCACCGGCCCGCCCGCGATCAGCTCGATGCGGCGCGGCATGCTCGAGTTCCAGCGCCGCACCGCGCATCTGGTCAAGCCCACGCTGAGCAAACTCGCCGATTCCCAGGCGCCGCAAACGCTGTTCATCACCTGCGGCGACGCGCGGATCGTGCCGAACATCATCACCACCAGCGGCCCGGGCGACCTGTTCACGGTCCGCAACATCGGCAACCTGGTGCCCGATCACGCCACGGTGACCGAGGACGCGTCCGTCGGCGCGGCCGTGGAGTTCGCGGTCGGGGTGCTCAAGGTCCGCGAGATCGTGGTGTGCGGGCATTCCTCGTGCGGGGCGATGAAGGCGCTGCTGCACGGGGCGCCGGACGACGCCCCGGCGCTGCGGTCCTGGCTGCGGCACGCCGAGCCGAGCCTGATCCGGTCCCGCACCCACCCACCGGTGGACCTCGAGGGGCAGGCCGCCCCGGCGGAGCACGACCGGCTAGCCCTGCACAACGTGCTGCAGCAACTGGACCGCCTGCGGGAGTACCCGACCGTCGCGCGCGCCGAGGCGCTCGGCGAGGTGGATCTGGTCGGCATGTACTTCGACGTCGGCGCCGCGCAGGTGCACCTGTACGACGCGAAGACCGGCTCCTTCCGCCCGGCCGGATCGCTCACGCCGTCGCTGAACGGCTCGGCCGGCGAGATCGTCACCCGCTAGCCAGCCTCCCGAAAGGTAGGCCGCCGGCGCCGGTACTAGGGTTCGTTCACGTGAGTGTGCTGGTCGTGACTGGAACCGGTACCGGCGTCGGCAAGACGGTGGTGACCGCGGCGATCGCCGCGCTCGCCGCCGAGGGCGGCCGCCGGGTCGCTGTGCTCAAACCCGCGCAGACCGGGGTGCTCCCCGGGGAGCCGGGCGACCTCGACGAGGTCCGCCGGCTCGCGGGCGACGTGACCACCCGGGAGCTGCGCAGATACCCGGATCCCCTGTCACCGGAGGCGGCCGGGCGGCGCACCGGGATCGAGCCGGTCACCCCGGCCGAGGTCGCGAAGGCGGCCACCGAACTGGACACCGACCACGACCTCGTGCTGGTCGAGGGCGCGGGCGGGCTCCTGGTGCGCTTCGACCCCAGCGGCAGCACCCTCGCCGATGTGGCCTGGTCGCTCGGCGCGCTGGTCCTCATCGTCGCCGAGGCGGGCCTGGGCACCCTGAACGCCACCGCGCTGACCGCCGAGGTCGCCACCGCGCGCGGGCTGAACGTGGCCGGGGTGGTCATCGGGTCCTGGCCGGCGGATCCCGATCTCGCCGCGCTGTCGAACGTGGCCGATCTGCCGGTCGCCGCGGGCGCGCCCCTGCTCGGCGTGCTGCCCGCCGGGCTCGCCGCGCTGCCGCGGGACGAGGTGCTGGTCCAGGCCCGGCGCGGCCTTTCGCCGTGGTTCGGCGGCGAGTTCGACCCGGACCGGTTCGCGGAGAGCACCTCCGCCCAGACGTGACCTCGGTCGCTGTGCCCCGGGCCGACACTCAGGCACGATGTGCAGCCGACGCACCAACCCAGCAAGAGGAGTAGCCGTGACCGTAGCGCCCGAACAGACCGACGTGCTCGCCGTCGCCCGGGACCAGGTGCTCGAGCGCGGCGTCGGGCTCGACGAGCGGCAGGTGCTCCAGGTCCTCCGCCTCGGCGACGACCGGCTGTCGGACCTGCTGGCGTTGGCGCACGAGGTGCGGATGCGCTGGTGCGGCCCCGAGGTGGAGGTCGAGGGCATCATCAGCCTGAAGACCGGCGGCTGCCCCGAGGACTGCCACTTCTGCTCGCAGTCCGGCCGGTTCCCGACCCCGGTGCGGTCGGCCTGGCTGGACATCCCCGGCCTGGTCAAGGCCGCCCGGCAGACCGCGGAGACCGGGGCGACCGAGTTCTGCATCGTGGCCGCGGTGCGCGGTCCGGACAAGCGCCTGCTCTCCCAGGTCCGCGAGGGCATCAAGGCCATCCGCGAGGACGGCAACGACATCCAGATCGCCTGCTCGCTCGGCATGCTCACCCAGGACCAGGTCGACGAACTGGTCGAGATGGGCGTGCACCGCTACAACCACAACCTGGAGACCGCGCGGTCGCACTTCCCGGAGGTCGTCACCACGCACTCCTGGGAGGAGCGCTGGGAGACGCTGCGCATGGTGCGCGAGGCCGGGATGGAGGTCTGCTGCGGCGGGATCGTCGGGATGGGGGAGACCGAGGAGCAGCGCGCCGAGTTCGCCGTCCAGCTCGCCGAGCTGGATCCGCACGAGGTGCCGATGAACTTCCTGATCCCGCAGCCGGGCACCCCGTACGAGAACTACGAGGTGATCGAGGGCAAGGACGCGCTGCGGATCGTGGCGGCGTTCCGGCTCGCCATGCCGCGGACCATGCTGCGGTTCGCGGGCGGCCGCGAGCTGACCCTGGGCGATCTCGGCGCCGAACAGGGCATGCTCGGCGGGATCAACGCGATCATCGTCGGCAACTACCTGACCAACCTCGGCCGCCCGGCGAGCAAGGACCTGGAGATGCTCGACGAGCTCAAGATGCCGATCAAGGCGCTCAGCGAGACGTTGTGACCGAGGAGTTCTGCGTGCACTGCGGGCAGCCCGCGACGGGTGCGCACACCGCGTGCCGCAATCCGCGGACCGCGCTGGAGCCGCCCCGGTTCTGCGCGAAGTGCGCTCGCCGGATGATCGTTCAGGTGTCGCCCACCGGTTGGGTGGCGAAATGCAGCCGACACGGTGAGTACACGAGCGAGCCGGCAGGTTAGTCTGCAACGCGTGCAGCCGCATCTGTTCGTTCTGCCCCGGGAACGGCCCAAGGTCGTGATCAAGGCCGACTTGCTCCCCGCGGTCAGTGTGCTGTCCATGGTGGGCCTGCTCGGCATACCGCTGGGCTGGCTGTGGTCCCGCCTGGCGCCGCCGCAGCGGGTCCGGGTCTTCCCGAACAACGAGCTGATCCCGCTGCAGATGGAGAGCTGGCACCGGTTCGACGATCTGGCGGTGTTCGTGCTGCTCGGCCTGGCGGGCGGGGTGCTCGTCGGCGCGGTGCTGTGGCTGCTGCGCGAGCGGCGCGGCCCGGTGGTGCTGTTCGCCGCGGTGGGCGGCTCGGTGCTGGGCGGGTGGCTCGCCGTGCAGATGGGCACCGCCTTCGCGAACGGCCGGTACGAGGTCACCGCGGCGCCCAAAGTCGGTGACGTGATCGAACAGGCGCCGCGCCTGGAATCGATGTGGGTCCTGCTCGCGCAGCCGGTGACCCTCGCGCTGGTCTACGCGCTGCTGGCCGCGTGGAACGGACGGGACGACCTCGGGCGCAGATTGGGCTGAAAGCCGCACCCCGGTTGGCGGGTTTTCCGTAGGCTGGCGTCGTCAACTGGAGGGAGACGGCGGACGATGCCGGAAAACAACGAAGTTCAACGATCCAGCACCCGGGTCCGGTTTCCCGGAATCAGCCCGCGGGCTTATGAGCACCCGGTGGATCGGGGCGCGCTGGCGACGCTGCGCATGGTCCCCGGATTCGCCCAGGTTCTCAAGGCGGTGAACGGTTTCTTCAACGAGCGGGGCGAGCGGCTGATGGCGCTGTCCTCGTCGATCCGGGTGGGGGAAAACCAGTATCCGGAGCTGAACCGGCTGCGGCTGGAATGCGCGGAAACCCTGGACGTGGATCCGGTGCCGGATTTGTTCGTGCAGCGCAATCCCCATGTCAGTGCCTCCGCGATCGGGATGGACGAGCCGTTCATCCTGCTCAATTCGGCCACGGTCGAACTGATGTCGACCGACGAACTGCGCGTCGTCATCGGGCACGAGATGGGACACGTGCTTTCCGGGCACGCGGTGTACCGGACCATGCTGGTGCGCCTGGTCAATCTGCAGCTGTCGATGTCCTGGACGCCGGTCAGCGCGCTGGGACTGCGGGCGATCATCGCCGCGCTGCGCGAATGGTTCCGCAAGGCGGAGCTCTCCGCCGATCGGGCCGGATTGCTGTGCTCCCAGGATCCGGCCGCCGCACTGCGCGGCCACATTCTGGCCGCGGGCGGAATCGATCCGTCCACAGTGGATATTCCTTCGTTCCTGAAGCAGGCCGAGGAATACGAGACGGTCGACGATATCCGGGACAGCCTGCTGAAGCTGCGCAACATCGAGCACATGAACCACCCGTTCGCCGTGATGCGCGCGGCGCAGCAGCAGAAATGGGCGGCGTCCGAGGATTATCGCGCGATCCTGGCCGGGCAGTATCCGCGGCGCGAGGACGACCGGCCGACCGCGAGCTGGTCGGACGATCTCAAGTCGGCGGCCAAGTCGTACAAGGATTCCTTCGCCAATTCCACGGATCCGCTGGCCAAGGTGTTCAGCGAGGTGGGCGAGGCGGTTTCCGGCGCGGCCGGGAAGGTGTGGAGCAAGTTCGGCGGAGGTGGCCGGGAAAGCGGCGGCGAGAACGCGAACTAGTTGAGGCTGGGCGGTTTCGCCAGTTCGACGAGTTCGGCGGGCGGCGCCGGAACGGCCCGCAGTGCGGTGAGGAAACCGGCTTCCCGGGTGAGCAGGCGGCAGGCGGTGCGCAACCTGCGCAGCGGGTGGGCTTCCTCCAGCAGCCGTTGCCGATCTTCCAGCGGGAGCAGGCAGTCCGCGGCGAGCAGGTAGGCGAGATCGGCGGGATCGGTGTCGTGCGGCGGCTGTTTCCAGTCCGCGCGGTTCCACGCCGATTCGCAGTACCGGCGGTGCGCCGCCCGTGCGACGCCGCCGAGCTGGGCGGCCGCCTCGCTCGCGCCCGCCGGCAGCGGCTCGTCGGCGAGCCATTCGACCGTGCCGACCAGGTAGGGCGCGCGGGTGGCGTCGATGTCGAGCAGCCGGAACCGCCGGGTGCCGGTGGTGACGATGTCGAACCGCCCGTCCGGCAACCGTTTGGCCTCCCGCAGCAGGGCCGCGCAGCCGGTGGTGTGCACGTGGTCGAGCTCCTCGACCTCCCGCACGAACGGGGACTTGATCGCGACCATGCCGAACAGCCGGTCCGGGACCGCGCCGGTCACCAGGTCCACGGCCAGTTGCCGGTAACGCGGTTCGAACAGGTGCAGCGGCAGGTGCGCCTTCGGCAGCAGCACGGTCTGCAACGGGAACAAGGGCAACGTCGCCCTGGTTCTGCTGCCCGGTGTGTCTGCCACGGCTCCAACGTTAAGGCCTCGGTGGCGTCCTCGCTGGGTGGCGGCTAGCGGGCGCCGAGGTCCTCGGCGAGTTTCGCCAGCCAGGCCGAGGATTCCCGCGCCGTGCGCAGGCGCTGGGTGCGTTCCGGGTCGCCGCCCGCGAGGCGTGCGCCGTCTTCGGCGATGGAACCGAACGCGGCCAGGCCGATCAGCTTGCCCCGCACCACTTTCGTCCACGCGTCGTCTTCGATGCGGTAGTAGGTCGTGCGTTCGCCGGGCCGGGAAACCTTGCGCACCAAGTGAATTGCCAACAGCAATCGCATGTTCGAGGTGAGCGACGCACGGCTGGCGCCGATCGCGGCCGCGATGTCGGCGGCCGACTGTTCGGGCGGGTCGCAGATGAGCAGCCAGCCGAAGATCCGCCCGGTGATCGGGGCCAGGCCCCATTCGTCCGCGCAGAACGACGCGACCCGCTCGACCCATTCGAGCACTTCTTCTTCGACCGGCACGCTTCAGAACGTAATGAAACGGCTAGCCGATTCGCAAGTTCAGGATTTCCCGGCCGGTGGCCGGAACACCGCGAAGGGGTCGGTGACCTGCATGCCTTCGCCGGTGAACGAGAAGAGGGCCGCTGGCCGGCCCCCGCTGCGACCGGGGGGCGCGGTGTCGCCGGTGGGGGAGAGCAGGCCGCGGCGGGACAGCACGCGCTGGAGGTTGGTCGCCGACACCCGGTAGCCCAGCGCCGCGGAGTACAGCTCGCGCAGCGCGGAGATGGTGAACTCCGCCGGCGCGAGGGCGAAGCCGAGGTTGGTGTAGCACAGCTTCGACCGCAGCCGGTCCCGCGCGCGCAGGATGATCGCCCGGTGGTCGAAGGCCGTGCGGGGGAGGTCCTGGACGTCGTGCCATTCGGTGTCCTCGGGCACCTCCGGATCGACGTCCGAGGGCACCAGGCCGAGGAACGCGGTGGCCACCACGCGGGGGCCGGGCACCCGGTCCGGGGCGCTGAACACGGCGAGCTGTTCGACGTGCTTGAGCTGCTGGATGTCCACCTTCTCGGCGAGCTGGCGGCGGATCGAGGTCTCCACGTCCTCATCCGGCCGCAACCGGCCGCCGGGCAGCGACCACCGGCCGATGTGGGGGTCCAGCGCGCGCCGCCAGAGCAGAACCCGCAGTGACGAGTGTTCACGCGGCGTTGATGTGGCGCAACGCACCTGTAGAACGACCCCCAGAACCTCGTGTGCCAGGGGGGCGCTGCTGTTAATATGACTTCGCACGGTTTTCGATTGTAAGGCGAAAACCTACCGTGGTCGAGGAGGGGCCCGATGGCTCACACACAGACTTTGGAGGCGGCCGATCTGGCCCCGTTCGACGGGGTCGAACCGGACGCGGCGTGGGCGGAGGAGGTGCGCCGGCTCGCGCGCGAACGCGACGCCGTGCTGCTGGCGCACAACTACCAGGTCCCAGCCATTCAGGACATCGCCGACCACACCGGTGATTCCCTCGCGCTGAGCCGGATCGCGGCGGCGAGCGACGCGTCGACGATCGTCTTCTGCGGCGTCCACTTCATGGCCGAGACCGCGAAGATCCTGTCCCCGGACAAGACCGTGCTCATCCCGGACGCGCGAGCCGGCTGCTCGCTCGCCGATTCGATCACCGGCGAGCAGTTGCGCGCCTGGAAGGCCGAGCACCCGGGCGCCGTGGTGGTGTCCTATGTGAACACCACCGCCGAGGTGAAGGCGGAGACCGACATCTGCTGCACCTCGTCCAACGCGGTCGACGTGGTGGCCTCGATCCCGGCGGATCGCGAGGTGCTGTTCCTGCCCGACCAGTTCCTCGGCGCGCACGTCAAGCGCAAGACGGGCCGGGAGAACCTGCACGTCTGGGCGGGCGAGTGCCATGTGCACGCCGGGATCAACGGCGCCGAACTGTCCGAGCGCGCGGCCGCCAATCCGGACGCGGACCTGTTCATCCACCCGGAATGCGGCTGCGCGACCTCGGCGCTCTACCTGGCCGGCGAGGGGGCCGTCGCGGCGGACAAGGTGAAGATCCTGTCCACCGGGGACATGGTGCACGAGGCGCGCGACACCAAGGCGCGGTCGGTGCTGGTGGCCACCGAGATCGGCATGCTGCACCAGCTGCGCAAGGCCGCGCCGGAGATCGACTTCCGCGCGGTGAACGACCGGGCGTCCTGCCGGTTCATGAAGATGATCACTCCGGCGGCGCTGCTGCGGTGCCTGCGCGAGGGCGCCGACGAGGTGCACGTCGACCCGGAGACCGCGAAGCGCGCGGAGGCTTCCGTGCGCCGGATGATCGAGATCGGGCAGCCCGGCGGCGGCGAGTGATGTCACCGGTTAACTACTCTCAGTCGAAAACCGGACCGGGAGTGGGAGCTGACACCTCGCCGTGCTGGGAGGCCCGGGCCGATCTTGTGGTGATCGGCAGCGGGGTCGCGGGCCTGACCGCCGCGCTGCGCGCGCAGGCCGCCGGGCTGCGCGTCCTGGTCGTCACCAAGGCGGCGGTGGCGGACGGCAACACTCGGTGGGCGCAGGGCGGCGTGGCGGTCGTGCTGGACGGCGAACACGACGAGGGGGATTCGGTCACCCGGCACGCCGAGGACACCCTGGCCGCGGGGGTCGGGCTGTGCGACGCGGGCGCGGTGCGGTCGATCCTGGCCAGCGGCCCGGCCGCGGTCGCCCGGCTGCGCGCCCGGGGCGCCCGCTTCGATCCGGCGGGTTCCGGCTCGGACCTGCTGGCGCGGACCCGGGAGGGCGGGCACACCGCGTTCCGGGTGATCCACGCCGGCGGCGACGCGACCGGGGCCGAGGTGGAGCGCACGCTGGTCGCCGCGGCGACCGGGCACCGGCTTCCGGTGCTGGAACGGCATATCGCGGTCGACGCGCTGCGCACCCCGCTCGGTGAGGTCGCCGGGGTGAGTGTGCTGGACCCGAACGGCGTGCCCGGGGTGCTGCGCGCCCCGGCGGTGCTGCTCGCCACCGGAGGGCTCGGGCAGCTCTACCAGGCCACGTCCAATCCGGAGATCGCCACCGGGGACGGGCTCGCGCTGGCGCTGCGGGCCGGGGCGCAGGCCGCGGACGTGGAGTTCGTGCAGTTCCACCCGACCGTGCTGTACACGCCCGGCGCCCGTGGCCGGCTTCCGCTGGTCACCGAGGCGGTGCGCGGCGAGGGTGCGACGCTGCTCGACGCGACCGGTGCGCCGGTGATGCGGGACGTGCATCCGCTCGGGGACCTGGCGCCGCGGGACGTCGTGTCGGCGGCCATCACGCGCCGGATGGCGCTGGCGCCGGGCGGGGTCGACGATCACGTCTTCTTGGACGCCACCGGGATTTCCGATTTCGCGCGCCGGTTCCCGACGGTGCACGCGGCCTGCCGGACGATCGGCGTCGACCCGGCGGCCGAGCCGATCCCGGTGACCCCGGCGGCGCATTTCGCGTGCGGGGGCGTGGTCACCGGGGTCGACGGCCGGACCTCGGTGCCGGGGTTGTACGCGGCGGGCGAGGTCGCGCGCACCGGTTTGCACGGCGCGAACCGGCTGGCGTCGAACAGCCTGCTCGAGGGGCTGGTGGTCGGCGAGCGGGTGGCCGACGCGGTCGGCGCCGATCTCGCCGCGGGGCTGCTCGGTGACCCGAAACACGCCTGCTCACCCGAACGCACGACGGCGCGGATCGCCGAACGGGACGCCCTGCAACGGGTGATGAGCCGGTACGCCGCGATCGGCCGGGACGCCGAAGGGCTCTCGGTCGTCGGTTCCGTGCTGGATCTGTCTACTGTGGAATGTCCACTGAGTACTCAGGAGGCGGTGGAGGACGCCGCGCTCACCCTGGTGGCGCAGGCGCTGGTGGCGGCGGCGACGCGGCGGACCGAATCGCGTGGTTGCCATGTGCGCACCGATTATCCCAGCCGCGACGACCGGTCGTGGCGACGTGGCCAGCTGATCCGGCTCAACCCGTCCGGGCAGCCGGTGCTGGCCGATCCGATTCTCGTTGAGGGAGCGGCATGAATTTCGAGTTTTCCAGCCTGGTCCAAGCCGAACTCGTGCACGCCGGCCTGGACACCGGCGACGTCAGACGGGTGATCGAGACCGCCCTGGAAGAGGATCTGCGCTACGGACCCGATGCCACCACGGCGGCCACGGTGTCCCCGGACGCCTCGGCGCTCGCCGAGATCACGCCGCGGGTCACCGGGACGGTCGCCGGGATTCCGGTGGCGCTCGCGGTGTTCGACGCGGTGCTGCGGGACGAGTACGAGGTGCTGGGCCGGCGGGACGACGGCAGCCGGCTGATCGCCGGCGAACCGGCGCTGGTGCTGCAGGGTTCCGTGCGGGGCCTGCTGACCGCGGAGCGCACGGCGTTGAACCTGCTGTGCCACCTGTCCGGGATCGCGAGCGCCACCGCGGCGTGGGTGTCCGCCGTGGACGGCACCGGCTGCGCCATCCGGGATTCCCGCAAGACCCTGCCGGGCCTGCGGTTGCTGCAGAAGTACGCGGTGCGATGCGGTGGCGGGGAGAACCACCGGATGGGCCTCGGGGACGCGGTGCTCATCAAGGACAACCACGTGGTGGCCGCGGGTTCGGTCACCGCGGCGCTCAAGGCGGCCCGCGACCACGCCGAGCACCTGGCTTGCGAGGTGGAAGTGGACGATCTGGAGCAGTTGGAGGAAGCCCTCGCCGCCGAGGCGGACGAGGTGCTGCTGGACAACTTCACCCCCGAGATGTGCACGCGCGCGGTGCTCCGGCGGGACGAGGTGTCCCCGAAGACCAGGCTGGAGGCGTCCGGCGGGCTGAAACTGGTGAACGCGCGGGTCTACGCCCAGTCCGGAGTGGACTATTTGTCGGTAGGCGGGCTGACCCATTCGGCCGATGCCATGGACCTCGGGATGGATCTGCGCTGAACTCTGGCAAAAGGCTCAAGTCGATACCCGGTTAGTGGTTGTCCGATCCCGGTTTCCTTGTTAGATGTACTCCTTTCTGGGGGTTCAAGGGGGAGAAGGGAAAACGGCGGATGCCTTCGGTCGGGGAGCCGATGCCGGTGCGGGAAGCGAATTTTCTGCTCGCCTTGCTGAGACAGGGGGCGCCGGTCATCGCGGCCACTCCGAACGAGCTCCCGGCCGGCCTGGACGATCCGACCCCGGTGTCCGCGGTGCACCGGATCAGCGCGCTGGCCGCCACGGATGCCGCGGCGCCGCGGGATCCGCTGATGGTGCGGGCGACCCGCTACGCGGTGCTCTTGCCGCTGGCGTACCGGATCGTGCTGATTCCGGTGGTGTGGCTGTGGCTGGTCGCGGCGTTCGGTTTCGGGGAGGTGCATTCCGCGACCGCGGTCGCCGCGGTCGCCGTGCTGAGCAATGTCGGCTCGCTGATCTGGGTGTTGCGGGTGCCCGATCGCAGCGGGGCCGTCACGCGCAACCTGCTTTACGCCGATGTCGTGTTCGCGCTGGCGGCGAATGTGCTGGTGAGCGCGACCGTGCCGGGTGATTTGTACGCGCGGGCCACCTGGGTGCCGTGGATCTACCTGAGCGGCACGGTGGCGTTGTGGACGGTTTCCCGCGGCGTGCCGGCCGGTTTGTTCCTCGTGGCGCTGAGCGCGCCGCTGCAGGCGGTGATGCTGTGGACCAGCGATCTGCCCCGGATCACCACGATCGAGGTGGCCGGGGCGGTGAGCGGAACGGGAATGCTGCTGGTCGCGGTGGTCACCGCGGTCGGCGCGCTGATCCTGGTGGGGCTCGGCACGCGCCTGGCGCTCGCGATCGGGTTGCGGCGCGGCCGGACGGCCGAACGGGCCCGCGCCGATCGGTTCCTGCACGACACCGTGTTGCAGTCGCTGGAAGCCATGGCGCTGACCTCGGCCGACGACGCGGCCGATCCCGGCGGGCAGCTGGCCAGGCTTCGGGGCCTGGCCCGGGCGCAGGCCACCGAATTGCGCCGCGGGCTGGACAAACCGGAGGAACCCCAGCCGTCGCACGGGCTGGGCGAGGAACTCGCGGCGCTGGCCACCGAGATGGCCCGGGACGGGCTGCGCGCGCAGCTGGTGTTCGCCGATCTGCACGACGACGCGTTGTCCGAGGTGCGCCGGATCGCGGTGCGGGACGCCGTGCGCGAGGCGCTGCGGAACACGATCAAACACGCGGGCACCCGGAAGGTCGTGGTGCGCCTGGAGGAGCGGGAGGGTGGCATCGCGGTGATCGCGCGGGACCACGGGGTCGGTTACGACGAATCCGAGCGGCCGCCCGGGTTCGGGGTGAGCAAGTCGATGAAGGCGCGGCTGGCCGAGGTCGGTGGCCGGTGCACGGTGGAGTCCCGGCCGGGGCACGGCACCCGGGTGACGTTGTGGGTGCCCCGGTGAGGCGGGCCGCCGCGGCACTGGCCGCCGGGGCGGCGGTGTTCGCCGCGTGCCCGATCCCGGTCGCCGCGGCGGAGCCCGCCTGCGCCCATCCGTCGGGGGTGTACTCCGGTCCGGTGCCGTGGGGACAGCGGCTGGTGGATCCGGCGCGGATCTGGCCGTTGACCAAGGGGACCGGGCAGACGGTGGCGGTCATCGGCACCGGTGTCGACGGCCGCAACGCGCAGTTCGACGCGAGCCGGCTGACCGGCGCCGACGGCGACTGCGACGGCCGGGGCACGATCGCGGCGGGGATCATCGCCGCGCAGCCGAATCCGCGCACGACGTTCACCGGGATCGCTCCGGACGCCCGGGTGCTGGCGATCCCGTACGACCAGGGCTCCGGTTCCGGCGGCGACTCCCCGGACGCCCTGGCCGGCGCGATCGATGCGGCGAGCGCCGCGCATGCCGGGGTGATCCTGGTCGCCGTGCCCGCGGCCTCGAACAGTCCCGCGCTGACCACCGCGGTGGCGTCCGCCCGGTCCCGGGGCGCGGTGATCGTCTCCGCGGCGGCGGGCACCCAGGCGGGGGCGTCGAGCTATCCGACCGCGTCCCCGGGCGTGCTCGCGGTCGGTTCGGTGAACCAGGCGGGCGAACCGGCGCAGCAGGAGGCCGGCGCGTACCTGGGTTTGTCCGCCCCGGGCGCGGACCTGGTCAGCACGTCGGCGGGCGCCTCCGGGACTCCCGCGCACCGCTGGCCGGTCACCGACCCGAGCCTGGCCGCCGCCTACGTCGCGGGCACGGCGGCCCTGGCGCGGGCCTATCACCCGGAGCTGACCCCGGACCAGGTGGTCACCCGGTTGACCCTGACCGCGAACCGCCCGCCTTCGGGCACCCACGATCCGCGCCGCGGCTGGGGCCTGCTGGACGCCTACGCCGCGGTTTCCGCGGTGATCCCGCCCGGCGCCCCGGGCCCGGGAGTGCCCGCGGCGGCCCCGCGGCCGGGTTCGGTGGTTCCGGCCGCGGCCGCCCAGCCACCCGCCACCGACCGTCTCGCCGGGGTGCTCGCGCTGTCCGGTGTCGGCGCCGCCGCGGCCGCCGGGATCGCGGTCGCCGCGATCCGCCGTGGCCGCGCACGCGGCTGGCGACCCGGCTTTCGTGAGCGTTCCGGCCGGTTCTCACCTCCTGTCTGAGTTCAGGACATCGCCGACAGTTGATGTTTCCGGACCTCACGGACACTGACCGGCCTGTCGGCGTGGTGCCCAGTGCTGTTGCGGTGATCATGCGGTGCTGAGCGGAGCAGGGTTGTCGATGGATCCTGAGTTCGTCGCCGAAGTCGCCTGCGGGCCCGTAAGGAACTCGACGACGAAGGCCGCGACCACGGGCCGATCTCCATCCGCCGGCGGCTAGCGGCGGTTCTCACCGCCCTGAGCACTCACGACTCCGCCTCGGGTGCCTGATCCTCGCCGACGCCGGGGAGGTGCGCGTTGGTCTGCCGGACCAGGTGGGCCAGCTCCGGCACCTCGATGACTTCCCGCCCGGCGTCCCGCAGCAGTTCCGCGCCCACGCAGTCGACGAACAGCGCCGGTTCCCGCCACGCGAACACCACTCGCGGGATGGCGGTGTTCAGGATGTGCCGGGTGCAGGTGACCGGACGGGACGCCCTGCTGCTGCACGGTTCGAGCGAGCTGTAGATCGTCGCCCCGGCCAGCCGGGGGTCGTCCGGCCGGAGTTTCGCCAGCGCGGCTTCCTCGGCGTGGTCGTGCGGATCGGTTTCGCCGGAGTACCCCGTCGCCAGCACCCGGTCTTCGCCGTCGGTGACCACGGCGCCGACCCGGAAGGTGGCAGACGGCGGGCATTTCTCGGCGAGGTCGATGGCTTCCCGCAACCGCACCAGGTCTCGCGCACTTGCCTCGGTCATGCCCTCGCCCCCGTCAGGTACCGCAACAGGACCACGTCTCCCATCCGCCGGGTCTCCGCCAGCGTCAGCGGCCGCCCCGGGCCGTTCACGAACCGTCCGGGTTGGACGAACCGCGGCGCCGCCGCATCCCCGACGAAGAACGGCGCGATGACGAGGTGCACCTCGTCCACCAGATCTTCGGTGAGGAAGAGCGTGTGCACCGCCCCGCCCCCTTCGACCAGCAGCCGCCGCACTCCGCGCCCCGCCAGATCCGCGAGCACCCCGGCCAGGTCGAACGGCTCACCGCCGTCAACCACGACCGCCCGGCCCCCGAGCCGCCCGGTCACCGCCGCGACCGCTCCACTCGGGACATACACCAGTTTGTCGCCGTTGCCCTCGGTGAAGAACCGCGCCGCCGGATCCAGCTCGCCGTTCCGGCTGAGGGTGACCTTCACCGGCGACTCGGGAAGCCCCTTGTCCACGCGCCCTTGCCGCCGCTCGGCCGACCGCACCGCCAGCCGGGGGTTGTCCACCCGAACCGTGTTCGCCCCGACCAGGATGGCGTCCACCCCGGCCCGAACTTCGTCGACCCGATCGAAGTCCTCGTCGTTCGACAGCAGCAGCCGATCGTCGCTCGCGTCGTCGAGGTAACCGTCCAACGAGACGGCCGCGGAGAGCAGGACGTACGGGCGATCACTCACGCCTCGAAGTCTGCCAGCTCAGCCGACCCGCCGCCGTTCGCCTGGTGGCGCGTTGAGTCCACGATCCATGGGTGCCTCCCTTCGCTGTGATGGATGTGCCGATGCCGCCAGCAAGACCGACCCTACATCGTTTCGAACACCAGTTCGATACCCGGATGGGTGAATTTGGGCGGGGGAATCGCGGCGCCGAATGCCGCATTGGGTGCGCGGGACGCGCCGAAGGCCGCATTTGACGCCCGCCTACTCCTGGAACGGAACTCGGGCTACCGAAACGGGGAACACACGCGACCGGCCACACACTGAGAGAACCTCAGCGGGAAGGCGAGCATGAATGCGACCTTCGGTGCGCGTGCGGGTACCGCGACGACACCAATGCGGCATTGGGGACGTTGAAGGTACCCAACGCCGCATTGGGTACCTCCGAACACCACCCGAGATTCGATGTGTAATTCGCGGGGGCGGATCAGGGGTCGGTGGGGACGCAGCGGGTGGAGCCGATGATGGCGACGTCGCCGCCGGTTCGGGCGACGTGGACGTTCACCTGGGCGCCGTCCCGGAAGAACTGGACCACGAATTCCCGCTCGTTCCCGCGATCCTTCGACTGCCAGCCCATTTTCCACATCGACGGCAGCACGGTGTAGGCGAGGTTCTCGCGCGCCCCCTCCGGCGCGTCGAGTCGCACCCCGTACTGCCAGCGGATCAGCCGTCCCGAGTCGCCGGGAGGGCAGTCGAGGTCGCCGTCCACGGTCGCGCTGCTCGCCCCGCCGAACATGGACGCGACCTCGTCCACCACATTGTGCAGTTCCGTCGCCAGCATCCCGAGTTCGATGGTCGCCATTGATCCCCCCATAAGAAAACCGGTTAACGCGTTTCCGGCTCCTCACCGATGACCGTCGGCGCCACGACCGACGATTCGCCCCACACGTCCTCGGTTTCCACCAGCCACGGCGGAATGCGCCGGCCCGAACCGAGATCGCCGCCGCCCATGCCCATCGGCATGAACGGCATCATCGGCATCGCCGATTTCGCCGCGGCCGCACCGGCGGCTCCCGCCGCGCCGCCCGCCAGGCCGCTCAACGGGTTCCCGCCACCGGGCGCCCCGGCCAGCCCGGAATGGGCGGCGGGCTCGGCCCCACCGGGCACGCCCGCACCACCCACGGCACCGCCGATCGCCCCGGTGTCGATACCGCCGCCGACCCCGGCGCCACCACCGAGACCACCAAGGTCACCCGTGGCGGGCGCGGGCGAACCGGCCGTGCCCTGCTCCTTGCCCTTGTCCTTGTCCGCGGGCTTCTTCCCACCGGCCCACGACGGAACCTTCGGCATCACCAGCCCGAACCGGCCGAACGCCGCCGCCGACGCCGCCGCGAGCCCGGCGGTGAACATGTCCCCGAACAACGGGCTGCTCTTCGGCGCCGAAGGGGCCGCGCCGCCGGGAACGCCGCCCCCGCCGGGGCCGGGCGCCGGGCGCGGTTCACCGGGCGCCACCGACGGGCTCCCCGGCGCGGGACCCACGAGACCGCTGCCGGGCGCGCCACCGCCACCGGTGCCGCCGCCCGCGTTCGGGACCTCGGCGGCGTTCGGCGAGGCCGGGATCGATTCCTCGGCGCTCGTGTACTCCCCGGCCAGGTTCGTCATCACCACGATCGCCTTGCTGTGCGCGGCACTCGCCGCGTTCGCCGCCTGCTGCTGCGCTTCGACGTTCGCGAGGGCCGCGGCACGCGCCCGCGCGGCGTTCAGCACCGTTTCCTGGGACGCGTCCGGCGGCAGCAGCGGCGGATTCGCGGCCAGCGCGAGATCACCGGGCGCCACCTCCGGGACGTCGACCGGCGGCGGCATCTGCGCCTTCGCCTTGTCCAGCGCGTCGGCCGCGTCCTCGATGAGGTCCCGCATCGCGTTCGCGGTCTGCGCGACCTTGCGGATGCCGCCGATCAGATCGGTCATCATCGTGGCGTACTTGTCCGCGGCGCCCCCGGTCCAGCTGCCGTGGAAGTCGGTCAGCTCGGTGGCCAGGTTCTCGGCCTGCTCGAACAACCCGATCCCGGTCGACTCCCATTTCCCGGCCGCGCTCCGGGCGGACGCCGAATCTCCCGCCTGCAGCATGGCGTACAGCTGCTGGTGGCTGTACGCGGCGAAGTTCGTGGTCATCCCCAGGGGCCTTCCTCGGTAGCGGAGTTCCGCAGCGCGTCGGCGACGGTCCGGTCGGCGTGCTCGTACCCGTCGGCGACGGTCGTGGTGACGTCCTGCGCGAACGTGAGCGCACCCTTGACCTGGTCCAGCAGGCCCTGCATTTCCGTCACGGCCTCGAAGTGGGCCGCGGACAAGGATTTCGCCTCGCCGAACTCACCGAGCGGCATCGACTCGGTGACGAGGGTCCGCAGGAAATCATTGGGTTTCGCCATGCCGTGCAGCTGGGTTTCCAGCTCCCGCACGAAATCGGTCAACGATTGCAGATGAACGTAATAGGACTGGTCGTACATCGAACCCCCCGGTTCCTCGGTGGACGGGCGCGTTCATGGCAAAGGCCGGTTGACCGGTGCGGGCGGGGTGACCCCGCACCGGTCAACCGACGGTGGATCGCGGTGATCAGACCGCGAAGTAGCTGGTGTTCTTGTTCTCCAGGGCGTGCTGCAGGTCGTGCGCCTCGCTGACCTTCCCCCCGAACTGGGCGATGATGCCCACGATTTCGGCGGTCGCGGCCCGCAGCCGGGTCTCGGACGCCTCGGCGGCCTGGCCGGCGGAGCTGCCCGAGGCGTACCAGGTGGCCTTGATCGGCTGCAGGTTGCTCTGCAGCTGTTCCAGTTGCTGGGTCAGCGCCTTGGCCTTGGCGGCCAGCGACGCGGAACTGTGCTGCAGCGCGGCGAAATTGACTTCGACGACGTCAGCCATGGTGGAGTCTCCTCTCTGGATTGGTCAGTGCGCGCCCGAAAGGCGGCCGAGGACCGCACCACCGGCGTCCGAGGCGATGTTCGAAACACCGCGCAGCTGCTGGGAAACGTCGGCGTCGCCGCTGCCGTAGTTGTGGAAGCTCTGGTTGACCAGGGTGGACATGGTGTCCAGTTCCTTGACGGCCAGCGCCATCTTCTCCTGGAGCCTGCGCTGCAGATCCCAGAACGCGATCGCCTGGTCTCCCTTGTAGTTGCGCAGCGTTTCGGTCAGCTCGGTCTCCAAACTGGCCATGGTCGTCTTGGCGTTCGACGCGGTTTCCTCGAACCCCTGGACCGCGCGCGACATCGCAGCGGCATCACTCTGGTAACCGGCACTGCTCACGGGCGGGCCACCTCCTCTCAACTCGCCGGAAATCTCGGTCAGTGCCGGGGTTGTCCCGCCACTCACGGTGAGCCATACGCTAGGAAATACGGTCGGGTGGTCAAACGGCACAACTGCCGGTCGTATTGGCGGCACTATTACCCACGCGGGGGGTGTCCCTACCCCCGATTCGGGGGCTGGCCGCCGTGCCCCCGGTCGCGTTCACCACCAGGCTTTAGCCATGCTGCGCAAGGAAAAGCCGAGAACCCGGCTGAACGGTCCACTGCTGATCCTCGCCGCCGCGATGGCGGGGCTGTGCCTGGTCGCCGCGGGCGGTCTGATCTTCGACGACCGTACGCTGGCGAACCAACCGATCTGGCTGAAGACGTTCAAGTTCACCATTTCCATCGCGATCTACGCGGTGACCCTGGCCTGGCTGCTCTCCCTGCTGCCGAAGGGGCGGCGGGCCGGCTGGTGGATGGGCGCGGTGGTCGCGGCCGGGATGGGGCTGGACATGGTGCTCATGGTCGTCCAGATGATCGGGCGCGGGCGCCGCCTGCATTTCAACCTCGCCGACGAATCCGATCGGATGATTCACAACCTGCTCGCCACCGGGGCGTACGCGACCCTGCTCGCGATGATCGTGGTCGCCGGGATCCTGTGTTTCCAACGGCTTCCGAACGGGCCGCAGGCTTCGGCCGTGCGGGCCGGGCTGGGGCTGACGATCACCGGGCTGCTGGTGGCGATCTTCATGTTCAACCCCACGCCGGAGCAGCAACGGCTCAAGCAGGCGACCGGGCATTCGGACATCCTGGGCGCGCATTCGGTCGGCGCGACGGACGGCGGACCGGGCCTGCCGCTTCTCGGCTGGAGCACCGAGGGCGGTGACCTGCGCGTACCGCACTTCATCGGGCTGCACGCGTTGCAACTGCTGCCCCTGCTGCTGATCGCGCTCACCGCGCTGTCCCGCCGGTTCCCGTCGCTGCGGTCGCCGTTCGTGCGGCGCGGCCTCATCCGGATCGCCGGGGCCGGTTATCTGGGACTGCTCCTGGTGCTGACCTGGCAGGCGTTGCGCGGCGAATCGGTGGTGCATCCGGGCGGTGAGACCCTGCTGGCGCTAGCGGCGGTGGCGGTCCTGACCCTGGCCGGGGGCGCGGCGGTGGTGCGTCACGGTCGGGCGCTGACGAAACAGCGCAGTTCCGACGCGAGTCTTTCCGGCTGGTCGAGCGGCAGCAGGGTGTAGCTGTCCGGAATCTCCACCAGCCGGCCGGCGGGGAGGAGTTCGGCCAGCCGCCGGCCGTGGCCGGGCGGCATCACCTTGTCCTCGGCGGCCCAGACGACCAGGGCTGGACCGCCGAAGGCCGGTAGTTTCCCGGTGGCCTCCCGCAACTCGCGGCGCGGTTCGCCGCCGCGGACGAACCGCCGGAAATCGCGCCGGATCGCGGGATCGCCGCGCATGCCCCGGATCCAGTCGGTCAGGATCTCGTCCGGGATCGGCCGCTTGGCCATCCAGCCGAACGTCACCGGCAGGCGCCGCAGCGGCGCCAGCCGCAGTTGCTGGGCCGCGAACCACAAACCGCCGGGGACCCGCGCCGCCAGCACCGACACGCGGCCGGGCAGTCCGGGCGGGAAGTTGTCGAACGCCTCGCAGGAAGCCAGCACCAGGCGACCGATCCGATCGGGGTTCTCCGCGACGAGAATCTGCGCCAGCGCGCCACCGGTGTCGTTGCCGACCAGGGTGACCGCGCGGAGATCGAGCACCGCGAGCAGTTCCCCGAGCAGCCGCGCCACCGAGGTCAGGGTCAGCTCGGCCCCCGGCCGCGTCGCCAGTCTGTGCCCGCCCAGCGGCAAGGTCGGCACCACGCACCGGTGGTCGGTGCGCAGTTCGCGCACCACGTCCCGCCACAGCGTGCCGTTCATCAGCACCCCGTGGACCAGCACCAGCACCGGCCCGGTCCCGCCAGTGTCCTGGTATTCCACGGTTCCCGTGGACAGTTCGACTTCCGGCATCAGGTGCCCACCCTCCGGTCGATGGGATACCCGTTCTTCCAGATCACCGCGATCTCGCGCACGGCGGTGATGTCCTCGGCCGGGTTTCCCTCGACCAGGAGGAGATCGGCGCGGAGCCCGGGGGCGACGCGGCCCCGGTCGGTGAGCCGGTACCGGCGGGCCGGTGCGGCGGTGGCCGCGGTCAGCGCCTGCGCCGGGGTCAGCCCCGCGCGGACCAGATGAGTGAGTTCGGCCAGCAGGGTGGCGCCGTGCGCGCCCTGCGAACCGGCGCCGACACCGGCGTCGGAACCGGCGAAGATCGGCACACCGGCGGCGTGCAGCCGGGCCACGTTCCGCGATCCCACCCGGAGCCAGCCGGAGTCGCCGGGGGAATCCCGGTATTTCAAGGCATCGAACTGCTCGGCCGACAGGTACGGCAGCACCCGCGGGTCAGCCAGCAGTTCGTCGGCGCCGAGCCCGCGGTCGAAGCTCGACAGGGTCGTGGTGACGAAGGCCCCGCTCTTCCGGATCGCCTCGACGAACGTCTCGTCGGCCGTGGTGAGGAGCATGTGGGCCAGGCCGTCGATCCCGGCTTCCACCGCGGTCCGGGCGTGCTCGAGTTCGGTGACGTGCGCGATGGCCATCCGCCCGTGCCGGTGCGCGGCCGCGACGATCGCGTGGAGCTGGCCGGGGGTGAGCGTGGGCATCGGCTGCCCGAAGACGCTGCCGTCTTCGAAGAAGATCTTGAGGTAGTCGGAGCCTTCGCCGATCCGGTCGGCGACGAACCGGCCGGGGTCCGCACCGGCGTCCAGTTTCGGCGGATTCGGCAGGTTCGGGTACTCGGGCGGCGCCCCGCCGGGGACGGTGATGCCGATCCCGGCCGACCACAGGTCCGCCTGGTCGGTGCGCTCCAGCGACTCGCGTTGCCGCTTGGCCCCGGCGATCAGCTCGGGGTCGCCTTGCATGTCCAGTTCGGTGGTGACGCCCAGGCGCAACGCGTCGCGGCGGTCGGCGTCGGGCTTGCCCCACGGGGAATGCGTGTGCCCGTCGATCAGACCGGGCAGCACGGTCTTGCCGCGGCCGTCGTATTCCGGAGTGCCCGGCGGCGCGGTGACCCGGCCGATTTCGGCGATCCGGCCGTCGACCACCAGTACCGAACCGGTACCGGTCACGCGGGTTCCGTCGAAGATGCGGACGTCCTGGATGACGAACGAGTTGGACGCCTGGTGCGGTGGCGTTGTCATGCCCGCCAGCATCGCGGGGCGCGGGCCGGTCCGGGATGCCGATGTCCGGAATCCTGCGAAGCGTGTCCGATGGCCGGCCCCGTCCCGGATCGCGGACGCCTTTGACACCCGTGCCGGGCCCGGCGGATTCTGCTGGGCGAGCGGGAGGTGGGGGTGAACAACGTCCGGGAGTCGAACGCTGCGGCGGTGCTGGCCGCGGTCCGGCGGGAAGGGCCGTTGTCCCGTGCGGCCATCGCCGAGCTGACCTCCCTGAGCATGCCCACGGTGAGCCGCCAGGTCGCGGTGCTCACCGAGGCCGAGCTGGTGTGCGAACTGCCCGGTCTGGTGCATTCGGGCGCGATCGGCCGCCCGCGGGTGCCGGTCGACATCAACGACGGCGTGGTGGCCGCCTGCGGGATCCACGTGGGCGTCAGCACGACCACCTACGGGCTGACCGATCTGCGCGGCCGGTTGCTGGGCAGCGAGAAGATCCCGACCCCGGACGGGGTGGCGGAGGACGCGCTGGCCTGCGTCGCGGGCAAGGTGCGCGCGTTCCTGCGCCGGTGGCCGAACCGGCGGATCGTCGGCGTCGGCCTGGCCACCGGCGGCCAGGTGGACAGCGCGCGCGGGTTGCTCGACCACGATCGGCTCGGGTGGCGCCGGGTGGCCGCGCGGGCGTTGCTGGAACGCGCGCTGGGCCTGCCGGTGCAACTGGACGGGCACGTGCCCGCGATGGCGACCGCGGAACTGCTGTTCGGGGCGAAGCAGCAAGCGGGCAGCATGCTGTACTTCTACGCCCGGCAGGTCGTGGGGGCCGCGTTCGCGGTCGACGGCCGGTTGCACCGCGGACCCGGCGGCGGCGCGGGCACCATCGCCCACCTGCCCGTGGGCGGGGACGAGCCGTGCCCGTGCGGCCGGACCGGCTGCCTGGAGGTGACCGTCGCGGAGGAGACCGTGCTGCGCCGGGCCGTCGCCGCGGGCGCCATCGCGAGCCCGGACATCCGCCTGCTCGCGGCGGCCGCGGAGACGGGCGTTCCGGCCGCGTCGGCCGTGCTCGCCGAACGGGCGGCGACGATCGGCCGGGCGGTCGCGACCCTGCGGGACGTCCTCAACCCGGACCTGATCGTGCTCGGCGGCCAGGCCATCACCGACGCGCCGGGCCAGCTCGACGAGCTGCTCGGCGGTTTCGCCGCGGCGACCACCCTGCCCGGCACCGACCTCGTGACGGTGACCCGGTTCGGCCCGGACGTGCAGGCCATCGCCGCGTGCACCGGGGTGCTCGGGCAGCTCTACGACCACCCGTTCACCCTGCTCGCCGAGGCGGACCGCAAGGTGGCCGTGACCTAAGTGGACGGTTTGGTCCAGGCGATCTGGACCAGGCCGGTCCCGTGGCGGCGGCTGACCAGGGTGCCGCGTCCCGGCGGTTGCGGCCCGGGTTTGACGTCCCCGAGCAGCGGTCCCTCGTCCTTCGCGCCGGACAGGATGACCCCGGGCGAGCCGAGTTCGCGCAACCGCTGCAGAACCGGTTCGAACAGGGCCCGGCCCGCGCCGCCGCTGCCGCGCGCGACGATCAGGTGCAGGCCGATGTCCCGCGCCTGCGGCAGGAATTCCAGCAGCGGCAGCAGCGGGTTCCGGCCGACGGCCGCGACCAGTTCGTAGTCGTCGACGAGCACGAACAACTCCGGGCCCTGCCACCACGACCGGGTGCGCAGCTGTTCGGGAGTCACGTCCGGCCCCGGCAGCCGCAGCCGCATCGCCTGCTCGCATTCGGCGATCAGTCCGGTGAGGACGTTCTCCGAACCCGCGTAGCCGAGCAGGTGGCGCCCGCCGACCGCGTCGAGCAGGCCGCGCCGGTAGTCGGCCACGATGATCGCGGCCTCGTCGGCGGGGTAGGCGTGCACGATCCCGTGCGCGACGGCCCGCAACAGCGCGCTCTTACCGGATTCGACGTCCCCGAAGGCCAGGAAGTGCGGATCGGCGGCGAAGTCGAGGTGCACGGGCTGGAGATCGGCTTCGGCGATGCCGAGCGTGACCCGGCGGGCCGGGGCCGGGGGCAGCGAGTCCAGCGGCACCTCCGCGGGCAGCAACCGCACCCGCGGTGCCCGATCTCCTTGCCACGCCTGGGAAACCCGTTCCACGAGATCGGCCCCACCGGCGCCGATCGTGGCCGCCCGCTGGTCGCCGTCGATCCGCGGCAGCGCGGCCAGGAAGTGCAGTTTCTCCGCGGTCAGTCCGCGTCCCGGTGCCTCGGCCGGGACGTTCTGCGCGATCTTGCGGTCGATCAGCGAATCCGCCGGATCGCCCAGCCGCAGTTCGAAGCGGGTGCCGATCGCGTCCCGCAACTGCGAGCGCACCCCCATCCACTGGTTCACCGAGACGATCACGTGGATGCCGAACCCGAGCCCGCGCGCGGCGAGCGCGGTGATCTGCTCCTCGAGTTTCTCGTACTCCTGGCGGATGGTCGTCCAGTTGTCCACGATCAGGAACACGTCCCCGAACTCGCGGCCCTCGGTGCTTTCGGTGAACTCGGCCCGCCGCCCGCGGAACACCGCCATCGATTCGATCCCGTGTGCGGCGAAGAACTCCTCGCGCTGCTCCAGCAACGTGGTCAGCTCGGCGACGACCCGGCGGCAGCGTTGCGCGTCCCGGCGGGTGGCGTACCCGGAAGTGTGCGGCAGCCCGGCCAGCGGCGCGAGCGCGCCACCGCCCAGGTCCAGCACGAACAGCTGGACTTCCGCCGGGGTGTGGGTGAGCGCGAACATGCCCGCGATCGTGCGCAGCAGCGTGCTCTTCCCGCTCTGCGGGGCGCCGACGACGAGCGCGTGCCCACCGGCCCCGGAGAAGTCCGCCCACAGCAGGTCGCGCCGCTGCTCGAACGGTTTGTCCACCAGCGCGACCGGAATGGTGAGCTTCCCGTTGCCGCCCCAGCCGAGCGGGCAGAGGCCGCGTTCGGGATCCTCGCCCAGGGGCGGCAGGAGCTGGTCCAGGGTGGGCGGTTCGGCCAGCGGTGGCAGCCAGATCTGGTGCGCGGCCGGGCCGCGGCCGGCCAGCCGGGAGAGCATCGCCCCCATGATCGTCTCCCCGGTGTTGTCCGTTGTGGACGGTTCGGGTTCGGCGCGTTCGATCCGGCGCGGCGCCTCGACCGGGGCCAGCGAGAACGGCAGCACGCCGAAATCCGGCGCGCTCGCCGCCCGGGCGTGGCTGCGCGGCGGCAGTTCGCCGGAGACGTAGGCGGCCTTGAGCCGGATCAGCGTGTCGGTGTCGGATTTCAGGTAGGCCGAACCGGGCACCGACGGCAACTGGTAGGCGTCCGCGACGCCGAGCACCGCGCGGCTTTCCGAGGCCGAGAAGGTCCGCAGCCCGATTCGGTACGACAGGTGGGAATCCAGCCCGCGCAACCGGCCCTCCTCCAGCCGTTGCGAGGCCAGCAGCAGGTGGATGCCCAGGCTCCGGCCGAGCCGCCCGATCGTGACGAACAGGTCGATGAACTCCGGCCGGGACGACAGCAGTTCGCTGAACTCGTCGATGATGACCAGCAGTGACGGCAGCGGCCGCAGGTCGGCGCCGCCCTCGCGGGCCCGCTCGTAATCCCGCACCGACGCGTAGTTCCCGGCCGCCCGCAGCAGTTCCTGGCGCCGGAGCAGTTCGCCGTTGATCGCGTCGGCCATCCGGTCGACCAGCGCGAGGTCGTCGGAGAGGTTCGTGATCACCGCGCAGGTGTGCGGCAGTTCGGTCATCCCGGCGAAGGTCGCGCCGCCCTTGAAGTCGATCAGCGCCAGGTTCAGGGTTTCCGAAGAATGCGTGACCGCGAGCCCGGTGACCAGGGTGCGCAGCAGTTCGCTCTTGCCCGAACCGGTCGCGCCGATGACCAGCCCGTGCGGCCCCATCCCGCCCTCGGCGGACTCCTTGAGGTCCAGTTCGACCGGCCGCCCTTCCGGGTTCACGCCGAGCGGGATGCGCAGCCGGTCCCGCGGCGCGCGCGGCGCCCAGGTGACCTCGGTGTCGATGTCGCGCGGATCGCCGAGGCCGAGCAGCCCGGCCAGCCCGAAGGTCGCCGACATCGGGGTTTCGCCGACCACGGTCGTGCCCTGGTAGAGCGGGGTCAGCAGGCGGCCGATCGCCTCCGCCGCACCCGGGTCGAGGGAGTCCGGGACGCCGACGAACCCGAGCCGCTGCTCGGCTCCGGCGCCGACCAGCATGCCCAGCTGGTCACGCGCCGCGTGCAGGCACAGCGTCCGCTCGTCCGGTACACCGGCCGGTCGGTCCCCGCCGAGTTCGAGCACCGTGACGCCGTGCCGCCCGCCGATCAGCCGCGGCTCGCCGTGGGTCCGGCCGCCGTCCGCCACGACCACCAGGTGCGGGTACTCGGTGGCCGGGGACCGGGTGAACGCGGGCCGCTCGCCGAGATCCGGGCCGAGCAGCCCGGCGAGCGTCGCCGCGTCCGGGGCGGCCAGGCGCCGCGGGCCGACGGCGTCGGTCGCGCTCGCCGCGGTCGCGTGCGGCAGCCATTTCGCCCATTCCCAGTCCGGCAGCCGGTCGGCCGCCACGCACAGCGCGATGCGCAGATCGGCGGGGGAGTGGAACGTGGCGAGCTGGGCGAGCACCGCCCGGACCAGGTCGAGCTGGTCCCGGCGGGCGCCGGTGAGCGAGACCGTGGCGAACGAGCGCAACGAGATGGCCACCGGCAGGTCGTCCACCACCGCGTAGGTGCGGATGAAATGGCGGAGGCTGGTCGAGGACACCGGGTCGAGGTCCTCGAGCGGAACGGTCTGCGGCGCCTTGAGCGGGGTCATCAGCCGCTGCGGCCCGGTGCCCACGCGCACCTGCGCGAACTGCGGATCGGCCCGGCGACGGTCCCAGAACCGGCCTGCCCCCACGTAGGCCCACAGATCGGCGGGCTCGGGCTGCAGGGAGATCATCGCCGACCGCTGGTGGTCGGCGATGTCGCGCACCTGGCCGCGCAGCCCGGTCAGGTAGCGCTGGTAGTCCCGGCGCTCCTCGTTGATCTGGGCCTTCTTCTGCGCGCCGCCCCGGCTCAGCGACATGACCACCATGCCGCCCATGGCGGTGACGAACAGCGCGCCGAAGACCCAGGTCATCACCCCGCCGTCGCGTCCGATGTAGACGAACGACATGGCGCCCATGCCGAGCATCATCGGCAGGAACAGCATGAGTTGCATGAACCCGCCGGAACCGCCCTTGGGCAGCATCGGCGGGGACTGCAGCACGATCTCGCTCGGCTGCTCGAGCGCGGGCAGGCGGTCACGGGACAGTTGCATCGGGATAAACCGTGGCTTTCCGCTGGTACGTGTGGGTAGGCGTGCCGATCATTTTGGCCACTTCTGTCATCGCCGCGGTGGGTACTTTTGCCGTCCGTCCGCCGAACCGCGCGAACTTACGCTGTTTCGGCAGGCAGGGGACCGCACGGCCAGGTGATGGAGGGAGCGCGCCATGGGCGGCACGGGCGAGTACCGGGCACAGCCCGAGGCGATGCGCGCCGGCGTCGGCAACGTCGGCGGAATCATCATGCAGGGCGTCAGCGCGGTCGCCGACCTGGAGCGCATGATCCTCGCCCCGTCGTCCTTCGCGGCCTTCGGCAGCGCGGTCGCCGCGGCGAACGGCGCGCTGCAGAGCCAGCAGGTGACCGCGCTGCGCAACTTGCTGTCCCTGCTGCAACAGGTCAACGACCTGGTGAAGCGCAGCGCGGACGCCTACCAGGCGGCCGACGAATCGGTCGCCGAGGGCTACGGCGGGCGCGGCGAACCGGCCACGCCCGCCTCGGCGATCTGGGGCAGCCCGCACGCCGGCGCGCTCGCCGGTCATGCCGTCAACGACAGCGCGGGCGCCGGCGGGGAACCGGGATCGGTCGGGAATGTCCTGCGGTACATGGCAGACATCGGGCTCGGCGAACTCGCCGAGCATCCGGTTTCCGGCAGCCGGTTCCGCGATGTCGCCGATTTCAACGACTGGCTCGGCGGCGACGCCGACAACCAGGCGCGGGTGGGCGTGGTGGCGGTCTACTCGGGAACGGCACGCGATCTGGGTGACGTGCCCGGCGGCGTGCACGACGGCGACGTGGTGGTGGTCGAGCCGTTCCCGTCCGGTGGCGAGCCGATCATCGGTGTCGCCGCGAACAACGGGCACCTGTACAACCACGGCCTGCTCGACACCGGTGGCCACGGGCTCGCCCGGGTGAGCGTGTACCGGCCCGCCTTCTCGTGACGGTCAGACGAAACGACGTGAAAGAGGTCCGAGCGTGATCTATCCCAACTCCAGCGCGATGGACGCCACGGCGTCGTCCGGCGGCCCGATCACCATCCTGCCGCAGATCGTCACCGGTTCCCCGGAGCAGATCTTCAAGCATGTCACCGAACTGCTGAAGAAGGCGACCGAATTCACGAACCTGATGACCGAATTCGTCAAGGCCGCCGAGCAGCTGGAGAAGGTCTGGTCGGGCGAGGCGTCGGAATCGGCGCTGAAGAAGATCGCCGATTCGATCGCTTCGCTGAACAAGATCATCGAGGTGGTGCGCAAGGGCGCGGAGCTGCTGGGCATCTCGGGCACGCTGGTCAAGGCCGCGCAGGAGGCGTACCGCGCGGTGGTCTCCGCGGTGAACCCGACGGTCGCCTCGCTGATGTCGAATCCGTGGACCTACGGCGCCGCGGTCGCGCTGTCCACCGCGACCAGCGCGTCGCTGCGTGCCTTCATCCAGGCGATCGGCGCGTTGCTCAAGGCGCTCGGCGTGGTCGATCTGGCCAATCAGGTCAACCAGCTCGCCACGATCATCGCCGAGATCGAGAAGCTCTTCGGCGGCGGCGACAAATCCGGGGACAGGTCGGGTGGCGCCGCCGGAAACGCCGCAGTCGGGGGGTCTCCGGTGACCGCGCCACAGTCGCCGCCGCCGGTCGCCGGCGCCGCGGGGCAGCAGGTGGTGTCCCAGGTGCGGCATCCGGACTTCACCGGATACGTCCCGCCCGCGCTGGCCCCGTACCAAGGGTCCGGTGTGGACAGCTGGATTCCGGTCAACCGGGCGCCGGTCGACCGGATGTCGGTCGACATCGACCTGGAGTTCACTGTGGACGGCAAGGAATACGAGCAGCACATCGACATCGAAACGGTGCAACGGAGGAGCTGAGTGGTGACCGACCCGTACGCGGTGCCCGATATGGACGAACTGCTGGCGCAGGTGCGGCGGCAGACCGAAGAGGTGCAACGCATCCAGCGCAGCGTGGAGGCGCTGGAGGTGAAGGGCCATTCGCGCGGCAACGAGGTCACCGCGACGCTGCGCGGGGACGGCCGGTTCACCGCGATCGACATCGATCCCGAGACGATTCGCCGGTACGACGCCCGCAACCTCGGGGAGATCGTGCTGGAGGCGGTCAACAGCGGGCTCACCAAACTGGCGGAGGCGAGCAAGGCCAAGTTCGCGCCGATGCTCGAACAGGCCGAGCCCGGGCAGCGATGACCTCGGCCGCCCGCCGGGTCACCGTGGTCACGCCGCGGGCCCGGGTGGACGTGGCGCTGCCCCCGCAGGGCACGCTCGCCGAACTGGTGCCCCAGCTCGTACGGCTGGCCGGGGCCGAGGGCCAGGCGTCCGCGGAACATCCGGGCTGGGTGCTGTCCCGGCTCGGCGGCGCGCCGCTGTCGCCCGGGCTCACCGTGTCCGCCGCCGCGGTGCGCGACGGCGAGGTCCTGCACCTCACCCCGCGCGAGCGGCCGCGGGCGCCGCTGCTCTTCGACGACGTGGTGGATTCGATCGCCAGCGCGGCCGCGTCGCGCACCGGGGTGTGGGGGCCGGAAACCGCGCGCCGCACCGGACTCGTCGCGGCCGTGGTCCTGCTGAGCGGAGCCGCGGTGCTGATCCAGGCGAGCGCCGCCGGGACCGTGCTGGCGCCGATCGGCACCGGGCTGCTCGCGCTGGCGCTGCTGCTCGCCGGCGGGGCGGCCAGCCGGGCTTACGGCGACGCCGAGGCGGGCACGGCCGTGGCGCTGGCCGGGGTCGGCGCGGCACTGCTGGCCGGGATGTCCGCGCTACCACCGCATCCGCTGTTCTCGCTGCAGGCGGGCCCGCTCGCGGTGGGGCTCGCCGCGGTGACCGGGTACGGCGTGCTCGCCGCCGGATCGGTCGCCGATCGGTTGCCGTGGTTCGTCGCCGTCATCGCGTCCGCGGGACTGGGCGCGGTGGCCACCGGGGCGGTGCTGCTCACCGGCACGCGACCGGCGAATGCCGCCGCCCCACTGGGGGTGGTGGCCACCGCGCTGGCCGCCGCCGCACCGATGCTCGCCCTCCGGCTCGGCCGGTTGCCCCTGCCCAGGGTGCCCGACGACATGGATTCGTTCCGGGCGGACGAGAAGCCCTCGCTCGGCGAGGAAATGGCCGGGCAGACCGGGTTCGCGCAGTCGCTGCTGAACGGGATGCTGGTCGCCCTCGGCGTGCTGGTGCTGGCGAGTGCGGCGGTGCTGGTGGTTTCCGGTGCGGGCTGGGCGGCGTTGCTCGCGGCCCTGTTCGGGCTGTCCTGGTTGTTGCGTTCCCGCTCCTACGCGGGCGCGGCGCAACGCGTGGTGGTGGCCGGATTCGGGCTGGCGGCGCTGCTGTGCGCCGGGATCTGGCTGGCGGGCGGTGATTCGCGGCCCGCGATGTTCGGCGCCGGGCTCGGCGTGGTGCTCGCCGCGGTGCTGTGCCTGGTCTACGCCACCCGGGTGCGGCGCGGGCACCGGTCGCCGTACTGGGCTCGGCTGCTCGACATCGCCGAATTCCTCGCACTGCTCTCGCTCATCCCGGTGACCGCGCTCATCCTCGGTGTCTACGAAGCCGTGCGCGGCTAGGTGGCTCGTGAGTGTTCCGGCCGGTTCCAACCGGTCTGTCCACTCACGACCTTCAGCTTCACGGGAGGGCGAGCGGAAGCGACCGGCGGACGTGATCGGCGTGGCGACCGTGCAGCGGGAACGCGGGAACGTCCGGCCGCGCGGCAGGTAAACCGGTGCGGGTGCCGACGCGGATCGCCACGTCCTCGCGGGTCTTCCCGGCCGCCGTGCGGCGCAATGCGAACGAGGACGCGGTGAAGGCCGCGCCCGGGGCGTGCGCGGTGAGCAGGCGGGAAAGATCGCCGGTGTCGTGGGGGAGGAAGCAGGACTGGGCGAGGCCACCGGCCGTCCAGGACCGCCAGCCGTCGGTGATCTCGGCGGAATCGCGTTCGGCGCCGAGCGCCAGCGCGAGTTCCTCGCCGAGTTCGGCGGCGTCCAGCACGGTGCACTCGTAGCCCGCTTCGGCCAGCGCGCCCAGGACCGTGAGCGCGGCGCAGGCGCAGGCGCGCAACGCGCCGAGGTCCCCGCCGCCCCGGGCCAGGGCCGCGATCGGCGCCTCCTCGGGCCGGTAGCGCACGGCCAGCCAGTGCACCCGGTACGGCGTGCCGCCGTCGGACCGCGGCATGGTCCAGGCCACCAGCTGGGCACCGGCCAGCGGGATGTCCGTGCGTTCGTAGGCGTCGCGCAGGGCCTCGACCAGGATCTCCGGATCGGGGTTCACCGGCGCGGTCATGCGGAGGACCGCGGTCCACCCGCTGCCCGTTTCGGCCACGCCGAACCGGTTTCCCGCGCGGTCGACGTGTTCGCGCAGCCGCACCTCGCCCGCGAGCGCGTGCAGCGGATCACCGGCGTCGTGCCGGTCGTCGTGCTGGCGCAGCCGGTAGGTGAGGCCGATGAACGTCCACGCGGCCAGATGCCGCCCGGCGAACCGGATCGAGGTCGTCACCACCACCAGCGCGGCGAGCGACACGGCGACGATCCGGCCGGTTTCGGTCAGCGTGCCCGGCCCGGCGGCCAGCAGCATCAGGATCGCGGCGATCTCCCAGCCCGCGACCTGGCTTACCCGGATCGGCAGAATCCACGGCGCGGAAGCGGGCGAAAGCGGCCGCGGGACTTTCCAGGCTGGGACTTTCAAGGACATGGCGGGCTCCCCTTTCCCG
The DNA here is from genome assembly GCF_009765355.1 of Amycolatopsis anabasis. Lineage (GTDB taxonomy): Bacteria > Actinomycetota > Actinomycetes > Mycobacteriales > Pseudonocardiaceae > Amycolatopsis > Amycolatopsis anabasis. Next base: position 50,401 of record NZ_VTHK01000023.1, read on the forward strand.
GGTCCGCGCCCGAGGATATTCGCGGTTTCTTCCCCTGCTGAGGGAAAAAATGCCCACACGGGCCGCCGCTCGCCGTGCCTAACATGAGATCCCTTTTCATCGAATGCGTTACCGGGGGTATTGAGTGTGGACGCAGCGAGATCAGATCCAGGCGTATCAGTTCCTGCGCCGGAGACTGGTCTCGGCGCTCGTCGCGGCCGACGCGAACCACCCCGTGTCCCCGAGCCGCCGGCTGGTGCTGGGGACCGTGCTCGGCCTGGCGGTCGCGCTGCTGGTCACCGCGGTGTTCGGGGTGATCGGGCTGCTCAGCCCGTCCGGGGGTAAGAACTGGTTGTCCGGCGGGCACGTCATCGTGGAGGAGGAGACCGGTGCGCGATTCGTCCTCGGTCAGGACGGCGCCCTGCACCCGGTGCTCAACTACGCCTCGGCGCGGCTGCTCGCCGGGGGATCGGGGGAGTCGACGGTGACCGTCCCGGCCAAGAAACTCGCGACCGCGCCGCGCGGGGCCACCGTGGGCATCCCGGGCGCCCCGGATTCGCTTCCCGCCGCCGGACGGCTGGTGCCCGCCGAATGGACGACCTGTTCGCGCACCAGCCAGGACACCCCGTCGGCCGCCGAACCCGCCTCGACCGTGCTGTTCGGCGTCGCCGCGCGGGACGGCGAGCTGCCCCGCAACCAGGGACTGCTGGTCCGGCTCCCGGCGGGCGAGCGGTACCTGATCACCGCGGGCCACCGGTTCCGGCTCAGCCAGGACGCGGTCGTCGCCCTGGGGTACGAGCAGCGCATGCCGATCGTGGTCTCGCGGCGGTGGCTCAACACCGTCCCGGCGGGCCGCGATCTCGCCTTCGTCGCGGTGGACGGCGCCGGGCGCAAGGGGCCGGACGTCGGCGGGAAGCCCACCAGGGTGGGCCAGGTGCTCGCGGTGACCGGCGCGACCGGCGGCACCGGCTACTACCTGGTGCGCGCGGACGGGCTCGAGGTGATCACCGAGACCGAGGCGGCGCTGATCCCCGGCAACCCCGCCAACGCCGACGCCTACCGGGGGCGGTCCCGCGCGGCGGTGCCCGCGGAGGCCGCCGACGTCGCCCGGGTGCCCCGCGCCGGCGGCCCGGCCGACCGCACCGGCGGCGAGGATCCGGCGGGGTACCCGGACCGCGTCCCGCCCGCCGCGACGGTGACCGGCGGCGCGGTCACGATCTGCGCGTCGGGCGACGAATCGGCGACCAGGCGGATCACCGTCTCCGGGCGGGTTCCACTGCCGGCGGGCGGACGCGCGGTAGTGGTGAACGGCAGACCGGACGACCGGGTCGCCGACGAGGTGTACGTGCCGCCGTCGGGCGGTACGGTGGCAGCTGAGCAGGCCTCGCCTGGGGTGGCCTCGGGCACGGTGTACCTGGTGACCGACACCGGTTTCCGGTTTCCGGTGAGCAGTCCGGCGGCGCTGGCCGCGCTCGGCTACGGTTCGGCGCCCAAACGGGGTATGCCGGCCGCCGTGCTCGCATTGGCACCGACTGGGCCCGCGCTCGATCCGGCGGCCGCCCAGCAGGTGTCGTCGGGGAGTGGATCGGGGTGAGTGACTTGACCAAGGCACTAACTCGAGCGCCGGAGAAGCAGAAGATCCGGGTGGGGGTGATCGAGGACCACCCCTTGTACCGGGCGGCCGTGGCGCGCGTCCTCGAGGAGGCCGAGGACGTCGAACTGGGCGCGGTCGCCGATTCGGTGGCGCGGTTCGCCGTGTGCCGCGAGCCGCGCGACAGCGTCGTCGTGCTCGATCTGAAGCTGCGCGGGGTCGCCGACGCCGCCGCGGTGCTGGAGGTGGTCGGCATGGGCCACAAGGTCCTCGTGGTCTCGGCGCACGCCGGTCAGGCCGAGGTGCTCGGGGCGATCTCGGCCGGTGCGCGCGGGTACCTGTCCAAGGACGCCGACGGTGACGAGATCCTGCGGGCGGTCCGGGAGATCGCGGCCGGGAACTCCTACGTCTCGCCGACCCTGGCCTCGTTCGTGCTGAACTCCACCCGGGAGCGCAACGCGGGACCGAAGCTCGTGCTCTCCGAACGGGAGCGGCAGGTGCTCTCGCTGGTCGCCGCGGGCGAACGCGATCAGGACATCGCGGACGCCATGTCGATCAGCGTGCGGACCGTCCGGTCCTATTTGGACAGAATCCGGGACAAGACCGGGCGCCGGCGACGGCCCGAGCTGACCAGGCTGGCGATCGAGGAGGGCATCGCCTACGAACCGCCGGGGCCCTGAGATGCGTCCCGTGGCCTACGCCCTCAGCATGGCGGAGCTGCTGACCGATCCGTTCACCGCGCTGCCCAACCTCTACCGCCGGTTCGGGCCGGTGAGCGCGGTCGGCGCGGGCCCGTTGCGCTCGGTTTTCCTGCTCGGCCCGGAAGCCAACCGGTTCCTGTTCGCCAACGCGGACCTGTTCCGCTGGCGCGAGGCGTTCGAGCCGCTGGTCCCGGTCGACGGCGAGACCGCGCTGATCGTCAGCGACGGCGCGGATCACCAGCGGCGCCGGAAACTGGTGCAGCCCGCGTTCCACCGCGCGCAGATCGCGGGCTACGTGCGCACGATGGCCGCCGAGGCCGACCGCGTGATCGACGGCTGGCGGCCGGGCGCCGAGGTCGATCTCTACCAGGAGTTCCGGCGGGCGATCCGGCGCACCACGATCCGGGTGCTGTTCGGCGAACGGCTCGCGGCCGACGAACCCGTGGTGGGCCGGCAGTTGCAGGTCGCGCTCGACCTGCTCGACCAGAACCCGATCCTGCAGCCCGTGCGGCGGTTCCTGCCGTCCTACCGGCGCGCGATCGAGGCCCGCGCGCGGGTGGAAAGCGCGGTACGCGCGGAGATCGAGCGGCGGCGAACCGAGGACGGCGACGGTTCGGACGTGCTCACCCTGCTGGTGCACGGGCGCGGCGAGAACGGCAGTGGACTGTCCGATGTGGAAATCGTGGACCAGGTAATCAGCCTGATCGCGGCGGGATACGAGACGACCAGCGCGGCCATGGCGTGGCAGTTCCGCGCCCTGCTGCTGGATTCCGGGCACTGGCGGCGGGTGCGCGACGAACTCCCCGGCGATGTTTCCGCCGAGGACCTACCCCGTCTGTCCTATCTGGACGGAGTGGTCAACGAGACGCTGCGCCTGTTCCCGCCCGCCGCGATCAGCGTGCGCTGGTCCGCGCGCGAGTTCTCCTTCGCCGGGCGCCGGATCCCGGCGGGAACCCAGATCCTGCTGAGTCCGTACGTCACGCACCGGCTGCCCGAGATCTGGCCGGACCCGCTGCGGTTCGACCCGCCGCGCTGGGACCCCGACCGCCCCGGCTACCGCAAACCCGCCCCGCACGAGTTCCTCCCCTTCGGCGGCGGCCCGCACCGCTGCATCGGCTCGACCTTCGCCACCACCGAACTGAAGGTCATGCTCACCCGGCTGGTCCGCCGGACCTCGCTGCGCCTGCTGACCACCGAGGCCACCCCGACCGGCCTCGCCGCGATGCGCCCGAAGGAAGGCGTCCCGGTCCGCGTCCTCGGCGTCGCCTGACCGCTGGGCGCCCGCGAGTCGCCTGACCGAAGCATTCAGGTGGGCGCGTTCACGACAGGCGCCGGTTCGCCAGGGCGCCGGTGGCGGCGCGGGCCTGTTCGGCGACCTCCGGGTCGATGTCGACGACCACGGTCTCCGGGGCGGCCCCGAGCTGGGCGCGCACCCGCCCGAAGCCGTCGGCGACCGTGGAGTAGCCGATGCCGGTCGGCGCCTTCGGGTTCACCTCGGTCCCGGTCGCCGCCGGGTCGGCCTGGCCGCAGCCGAGCACCCAGCAGCCGGAGTCCAGCGCGCGGGCGCGCACCAGGACCTCCCACTGGTCCCGCTTGCCCTCCCCGGCGCCCCAGGAGGTGGGCAGCAGGACCGCGGCGGCCCCGGCGTCGGCGAGTGCGCGGAACAGTTCCGGGAACCGCACGTCGTAGCAGGTCGCGAAGCCCAGCACGGTGCCGTCCACGGTCACCGTGACCGGCTGGTCACCCGGGGCGACCGTGTCCGATTCGCGGAAGCCGAACGCGTCGTAGAGGTGGATCTTGTGGTAGCCGCGGTGCTCGCCGAGGCCGGTGATGAGCAGCGTGTTGCGCACCCGGCCGTCGTCGGCCGGGGTGAACATCCCGGCCACCACCAGCACGCCGTACTCCTCGGCGATCGCGGCCACCGCCTGGGCCCAGGGCCCGTCCAGCGGCTCGGCCAGCGGTTTCAGCGGCACGCCGAAGCGGACCATGGCCGCCTCCGGGAAGACGACCACCCGCGCCCCGTCGGCCGCCGCGGTGGCCACGCCTTCGCGAATCAGCTTCAGGTTGACCTCGGGATCTGCACTGGATGTGAGCTGGCACAACCCGATGCGTGGCACGGTGACCTCCCTGTTCGGTGATCTGGTCGTCACCAGCGAGTATGCCTGTCCGGAGCGATCAGGCGACCTCGTACCCTTGAGTCATGCTCAACCGCACCGACCTGCGTGGACGTGTCCCGTCAGCCGCCGAACTGCGCGCCACCCTGCCGCGCGCGGAGATCGACGTGGACGCCGCGCTGCATCAGGTGCGGCCGGTGGTGGACGCGGTGCGCGAACGCGGGGTCGACGCGGTGCTGGAGTACACCGAGCGCTTCGACCGGGTCCGCCCGGACACCGTGCGGGTGCCCGCCGCGGAACTCGACCGGGCACTGTCCGAACTGGACGGAGGCGTGCGGGCGGCCCTGGAGGAGTCGATCGTCCGCGCGCGCAAGGTGCACGCCGACCAGCGCCGCGCCGACGTGACCACCACCGTGGTGGACGGCGGCACGGTGACCGAGCGCTGGGTGCCGATGGAACGCGTCGGCCTCTACGCTCCCGGCGGGCTCGCCGTCTACCCGTCCAGCGTGGTGATGAACGTCGTCCCGGCGCAGGCCGCCGGGGTCGGTTCGCTGGTGCTGTGCTCGCCGCCGCAGGCCGAGTTCGGCGGGCGGCCGCACCCGACGATCCTCGCCGCCGCCGCGCTGCTCGGCGTGGACGAGGTGTGGGCCGTCGGCGGGGCGCAGGCGGTCGCGCTGCTGGCCTACGGCGGCACCGACACCGACGGCGCGCCGCTGGAGCCGGTCGACCTGGTCACCGGCCCGGGCAACATCTACCTCACCGCGGCCAAGCGCATGCTGCGCGGCGTGATCGGGATCGACTCCGAGGCGGGGCCGACCGAGATCGCCATCCTGGCCGACGAAACCGCCGATCCGGTGCACGTGGCCGCCGACCTGATCAGCCAGGCCGAGCACGACACCCTCGCGGCGAGCGTGCTGGTCACCACGTCCGCGGCGTTCGCGGACCGGGTGGACGCCGAGGTGGAACGCCGCGCCGCGGCCACCAAGCACAGCGAGCGCGTGACCCAAGCCTTGTCCGGCAAGCAGTCCGGCATCGTCCTGGTGTCCACAGTGGACGACGGGCTCAAGGTCGTGGACGCCTACGCGGCCGAGCACCTGGAGATCCAGACCGACCGGGCACGCGAGGTCGCCGCCCGGGTGCGCAACGCGGGCGCGGTGTTCGTCGGCCCGTACGCCCCGGTTTCGCTCGGCGACTACTGCGCGGGCTCGAACCACGTGCTGCCCACCGGCGGCTTCGCCCGGCATTCGTCCGGGCTGTCCGTGCAGAGCTTCCTGCGCGGCATCCACGTCGTCGACTACAGCGAGGCGGCCCTGCGCGAGGTCGCGGACAAGGTGGTCGCGCTGGCCAACGCGGAAGACCTGCCCGCGCACGGCGAAGCGGTGACCGCCCGATTCGGAGGGAAGACCGCATGACCCGCGCCGCCGAAGTAAGCCTCGAGGACTTGCCGCTGCGCGAGGACCTGCGCGGCCGCACGCCTTATGGCGCCCCGCAGCTGGACGTGCCGGTCCGGCTGAACACCAACGAGAACCCGTACCCGCCGCCGGACGCGCTGGTCGCGGACGTGACCGCAGCGGTCCGGGAAGCGGCGGCCGCGCTGCACCGCTACCCGGACCGGGCCGCGGTCGAACTGCGCCGGGACCTGGCCGACTACCTCTCGGTCTCCACCCGGGTGCTGCTGGACGAGCGCAATCTGTGGGCCGCCAACGGATCCAACGAAGTCCTCCAGCAGATCCTGCAGGCGTTCGGCGGGCCGGGCCGCAGCGCGCTCGGCTTCGAACCGTCCTATTCGATGCACCCGATCATCGCGGCCGGGACGCGCACCGACTGGGTGGCCACCCCGCGCCGGGACGATTTCACGCTGGACACCGCCGCGGCGGCGCGGATCGTCGCCGAACGGCAGCCGGACGTGGTGTTCCTGACCAGCCCCAACAACCCGACCGGCGGGTCGATCCCGTTCGCCGAACTGGCCGTGGTGCTGGACAACGCGCCGGGCATCGTCGTGGTGGACGAGGCCTACGCCGAGTTCTCCAGCCAGCCCAGCGCGATCGAACTGCTGGACGAGTACCCGGCGAAACTGATCGTGTCGCGGACGATGAGCAAGGCGTTCGCGTTCGCGGGCGGGCGGCTCGGTTACCTCGCGGCCGCCCCGGCCGTGGTGGACGCGCTGCAGCTCGTCCGGCTGCCGTACCACCTGTCGGCGCTGACCCAGGCCGCCGCGCGGGCGGCGCTGCGGCACGCCGACGCCACGCTCGCGTCGGTGGCGAAACTGGCCGCCGAACGCGACCGCGTGGTGGAAGCCTTGCTGGGCCTGGGTTTCACCCCGGTGCCCAGCGACGCCAACTTCGTCCTCTTCGGACGGTTCGCCGACGCGCCGGCCACCTGGAAGTCCTATTTGGACGCAGGCGTGCTGATCCGGGACGTCGGCATCGAGGGGCACCTGCGGGTGACCATCGGCACCCCCGAGGAGAACGACGCGTTCCTCGAAGCGAGCAAGGAGGTCGTCCGATGACGAGGGTGGGCAAGGTCGATCGGACCACCAAGGAGTCGTCGATCTCCGTGGTCCTCGACCTGGACGGCACCGGCGAGGTGGAGATCTCCACCGGCGTGCCGTTCTACGACCACATGCTGACCGCGTTCGGCGTGCACGGTTCGCTGGACCTGAAGGTCGACGCGACCGGTGACGTGGAGATCGACGCGCACCACACGGTCGAGGACACCGCGATAGTGCTGGGCCAGGCGATCCGGCAGGCGCTCGGCGACAAGACGGGCATCCGCCGGTTCGGCGACGCCTGGATCCCGATGGACGAAACCCTGGCGCACGCCGCGATCGACGTGTCCGGCCGCCCGTACTGCGTGCACCTGGGCGAACCGGAGCAGTTCAACGCGTTCACCATCGGCGGGAACTACCCGTTCGTGCTGACCCGGCACGTGTTCGACTCGCTGTCCTTCCACGCGCAGATCGCGTTGCACGTGCGCGTGCTGCACGGCCGGGATCCGCACCACATCGCCGAAGCCCAGTACAAGGCGGTCGCCCGGGCACTGCGCGCCGCCACCGAACCCGATCCACGAGCGGGCGGCATCCCGTCCACGAAGGGTGTGCTGTAGGTGTCGAAAGAGATCGTCGCCCTCATCCTGCTGGCGGTCGCCGGGTTCCTCATCGGCGGCGTGTACAGCACCTGGAAGACCGTGAAGTGGCTGGCGATCGTGCTCGGCGCCGCCGCCGCTCTCGCGGTCGGCGGCGCCGTCGTCTGGCTGACCTAACGCCCGGCGGGCTCCAGCACCTTTTCGTCCGGTTCGTGCCCATCGCCGAGCCGGCGGGTCAGGCCCTCACCTTCGACGTCCACATTGGGCAGTGCGCGGTCCAGCCACTTCGGCAGCCACCACGCGCCCTTCCCGAGCAGGGACATGACCGCGGGCACGATCGTCATCCGGACCACGAACGCGTCCACCAGCACGCCGAACGCGAGCGCGAACCCGATCGACTGGATCAGCGCCTGCTCGGCGAGCACGAACCCGGCGAACACGCTGATCATGATGAGCGCGGCGGCCACCACGACCCGGGAACCGTGCCGGAAACCGGTGACCATGGCCCGGTCCGGTTCGGCGCCGTGCACGTGCTCCTCGCGCATCCGGGTGACCAGGAAGACCTGGTAGTCCATGGCCAGCCCGAACAGCACGCCGATCAGCAGGATCGGCAGCATGCTCATGATCGGGCCGGTGGACGCCACGCCGAGCACGTCGTTCAGCCAGCCCCACTGGAACACGGCGACGACCGCGCCGAACGTGGCGGCGACCGAGAGCAGGAATCCGGCGGTCGCCTTGAGCGGCACCACGACCGAGCGGAACACCAGCATCAGCAACACGAAGGCCAGGCCGACGATCAGCGCCAGGTAGGGGAGCAGCGCGCCGGAGAGCTTCTCCGACACGTCGATGTTGGCGGCGGTCTGGCCGGTGACCGACAGCTGGGCGCCGGTCGTGTCGCGCAGCCCGCCCGCCTGGCCGCGGATGTCGCCGACGAGCTGTTCGGTCTGCTCGCTGCTCGGCCCGCTCTTCGGGACCACGGTGAGCAGCGCGGTGTCGCCGGGCTGGTTGATCCGCGGCGGGGTCACCAGGGCGACATCGGGCAGCTTCGAGATCCGTTCGACCGCCTGGCGCACCGAGCCCTGCGGATCCTGGGCGTGTGCGGTGTCCACCACGACCATGAGCGGACCGTTCATGCCTTCGCCGAAGCTCGAGCTGACCAGGTGGTACGCCTTGCGCTGGCTGGACTCCGGTGCGGCGGTGCTGTCGTTCGGCAGGCCGAGCTGCATGTCCATGGCCGGAACCGCGACGATCAGCAAGCCGATCACGGACGCGAGCAGCACCGGAACCCGGTGCCGGGCCACGAAACCCGCCCACCGCTCGCCGTGGGTCGGCTTGGCCGCGTCGGCGCTCTCCTCGCGGGCCCGCTTGCCGAGCACCTTGCGCCCGGCGAAGCCCAGCACCGCGGGCAGCAGGGTCAGCGCGATCAGCACGGCGATGGCCACGGTGAGCGCGGCCGCGATGCCCATCTCGGCGAGGAACGGGATGCCGACGACGGTCAGCCCGGCCAGCGCGATGATCACGGTCAGCCCGGCGAAGACCACGGCCGATCCGGCGGTGCCGGTGGCCCGCGCCGCGGCCTGTTCGGGATCCCGGCCCTCGGCGAGTTCGTGGCGATAGCGGGAGACGATGAACAACGCGTAGTCGATCCCGACCGCCAGCCCGATCATCAGCGCCAGGATCGGGGTGTTCGCGTTCAGTTCGAGGAAGCCCGAGGCGATCGTGATCCCGGCCATCCCGACGCCGACGCCGACCAGCGCGGTCAGCAGCGGCAGCCCGGCCGCGACCAGGGAGCCGAAGGTGATCACCAGGACGAGCGCGGCGACCGCGACGCCGACGCCCTCGGTGGCCTGGGTTTCCGGCGCGCCCTGCATGGCGTCCCCGCCGAACTCCACCGCCAGGCCCGCCTGCCGGGCCGGATCCGCGGCCGCCTGGAGCGCGTCCCGGTCGGCGTCGGTCACCTCGAAGGCCTGCACGCGGTAGCTCACCTGGGCCAGCGCGACCCGCCCGTCCGGCGAGACCATCTTGGCCTGCAGGGGATCGACGACGCTCGCGACCTGCGGCGCGGACTTCAGCTTGGCGACCACCTGTTCGACGGCCGCCTGGTTCGCCGGGGTGGTCAGGCTCTGCCCCTCCGGCGCGGCGATGGCCACGCGTGCGGTCCCGCCGCCCGCCGAGGACTGCGGGAACTTCTCCTTGAGGTGGTCGATGGCTTGCTGCGATTCGGTGCCCGGGATGGAAACGGAGTTCGACATCTGACCGGACAGGGTGAGCGCGCCGAGCCCCAGCGCGAGCAGAACGGCGGTCCACACGGCGGCGACCAGCCACCTTTTGCGGAACGAGAACCGGCCGAGCCGGTACAGAAGTGTGGCCACGACAAGGACTCCGTTCGGGGCGAGCTGAAGCGCGTACCTCTTCGAAGCTAGCCAATCGGCTAGTGAGCTACAAGCCGATCGGCAAGTATGTGACTAGCCACACGGCTAGTGTGACGCTAGCCGTTCGGCTAGTGGATCGGCTTGCCGATCGGCCAGACGGCGGGGTAATGTCGGTTCGCTCGACGACGAGGAGTGCGATGACGACCGGAACGACCGTTGGGGCGCGCGAGGACACCAGGGCGCGCCTGCTGACCACGGCGCTGCGGTTGTTCACCGAGCACGGCGTCGAGGGCACCTCGCTGCAGATGATCGCCGACGCGCTCGGGGTGACCAAGGCGGCCGTCTACTACCACTTCAAGACCAAGGACGAGATCACCGAGGCGGTTACCGAACCGGTGCTGCGCGAGCTGTACGCGATCACCGAAGAGGCGGTGAAGCAACGCCGGCGGGGCGCGCAGATCGACCACATGCTGGCCGGTTTCGTCGACATCGTGGTGCGCCACCGCGCGCTGGTCGCGCTGTTCAGCAGCGACCCGGGCATCGCCCGGGCCATCGAGAAATCCCTGCACGGCGAGGAAAGCCTGAAGACCCGGCTGTTCTCCGTGCTGGCCGGGCCGGAACCGCGGATGGCCACGATCGTCGCCGTGCACGTCCTGCTGCCGGGGATCGCGCTCGCCGGGGGCGCGCCCGATCTCGCCGATCTGGACGACGAAAGCCTCCGCGAGCACCTGCTCGCCATCGGCCACAAGATGCTCGGCCGCCCACGCCGCCACTAGGCCGAACGGACGCACCCCGGGCCGACCGCACCCGGAAACCCTTGACAGCAAATGCGTGTCATAGGTCACACTGGCCGCACTGGTGGAATCAAGGAGGCTTCTCCCATGGTGCGGCCCGATGGTTATGCCTGTTTCTACTGCGCGCTTCCGGTCCGGCTGACCGGAGATCATCGGCATCCCGGTTACGGAATAGTTGATCATGTGGCCCCGGCGGTCCCGCCGATTGGTCCGGACGGGCTGCCCGATCTCCGTGTACTGCATCGGTTCTGTAACCGTGCGTTGAAGAGCCGGCTGGACAACGGGCAGTCCGGTTGCGGGCTCATCCTCCGCCGCGCGTGGCTGGGCTGGGCCACCGCCCAGTTCGAGGCCGGGGAGTCCGAAAAGCATTACGGCGCAAGGCATTATGAGCGGCTCGGGCTGCATCCGGACCAGCTCCGCAGCCCGCGCCTGTTCCCGAAGTACTGGCAGGTGCGCAAAATGCGCTGCGCGTCCCACGCCTGCCATTACTACGCCGTCGCGCGGTGATTTCCGGGCCGGAAAAATACGCTGAGTGATGCACTTCACAGCGTTGCCTACCACGGGGTAACGTCATCGCCTGCCTCACAGAGCGACAGCGGCGTGCGATGCGGAGGGCCCGTGGCGGTTCGGCTGATTCTCGGTCTCCTGATCACCGTGGTAGGACTGGCTTTCGCGGCGCACCGAGCGCGCTGGCTGTACCGCCTGGTGCGGTCCGGGCAGCCCGTCGAGGGGCGCACCGAGCACATCGGCGAGCGCGTCCGGACCCATCTGGCCGAGGTTTTCGGCCAGCGCAAGCTGTTGAAGTGGTCGGTGCCCGGTTTGGCCCACTTCTTCACGTTCTGGGGTTTCGTCATCCTCGCCTCGGTGTACCTCGAGGCCTACGGGAGCCTGTTCGACCACGACTTCCACATCCCGATCATCGGCCGGTGGGCCGTGCTGGGCTTCCTGCAGGACTTCATCGCGGTCGCGGTGTTCGTCTCGCTGGTCGTCTTCGCGATCATCCGGATCCGCCAGGCGCCCGCGCGCCGGGCCCGGGCTTCCCGGTTCTACGGTTCGCATCTCGGCGGCGCGTGGCTGATCCTGCTGATGATCTTCAACGTCGTCTGGACGATGTTCCTGTTCCGCGGTTCCTCGGCCGCGGTCGGCAACTTCCCCTACGACTCGGGGGCGTACGCCTCACTCGGCATCGGCGACCTGCTCGAGCCGCTGGGCGCGGGGACCAACGAGGTCCTGGAGACGATCGGGCTCCTGCTGCACATCGGCGTGATGCTGTCGTTCCTGATCATCGTGCTGCACTCCAAGCACCTGCACATCTTCCTGGCGCCGATCAACGTCACGGTCAAGCGCATGCCGGACGGGCTCGGCCCGCTGCTGCCGATGGAATCCGGCGGCAAGCCGATCGACTTCGAGGATCCGGGCGAGGACGACATCTTCGGCCGCGGCAAGATCGCGGACTTCACCTGGAAGGGCATGCTCGACTTCGCGACCTGCACCGAATGCGGTCGCTGCCAGAGCCAGTGCCCGGCCTGGCACACCGGGAAACCGCTGTCCCCCAAGCTGGTCATCATGGATCTGCGGGACCACCTGTTCAACGAGGCGCCGTACCTGTTGAACGGAAAGGATTCCCCGGACCACGAGGAGCGCCCCCTGGTCGGCCCGGAGAGCGACGGCGGCGTGATCGATCCGGACGTGCTGTGGTCGTGCACCACCTGCGGCGCCTGCGTCGAGCAGTGCCCGGTGGACATCGAGCACGTGGACCACATCGTCGACATGCGCCGCCACCAGGTGCTCATCGAATCGGCGTTCCCGACCGAGCTCGGCACGCTCTTCCGCAACCTGGAGAACAAGGGAAACCCCTGGGGCCAGAACAACAACGAGCGGATGGACTGGGCGAAGGACCTCGGCTTCGACGTGCCGGTGTGCGCGGGCGAGCTCGCCGAGGACACCGAGTACCTGTTCTGGATCGGCTGCGCCGGGGCGTTCGACGACAACGCGCGCAAGACCGTCCGCGCCACGGCCGAACTCCTGCACCACGCCGGGGTGAAGTACGAGGTGCTCGGCAAGGAGGAGACCTGCACCGGGGACCCGGCGCGCCGCTCCGGCAACGAGTTCCTGTTCCAGATGCTGGCCCAGCAGACCACCGAATCGCTGAACGCCGTGTTCGACGGCCGCGAACCGGGCCGCCGCAAGATCGTCACCACCTGCCCGCACTGCCTGAACACCCTCGGCCGCGAGTACCCGCAGCTCGACGGGCACTACGAGGTCGTGCACCACACCCAGCTGCTGAACCGCTTGGTGCGCGAGAAGAAACTGGTCCCGGTCACCCCGGTCGAGGGCACCACGGTCAACGGCGTCGGCCCGGTCGACGGGAAGCGGCTCACCTACCACGACCCGTGCTACCTCGGGCGGCACAACAAGGTGTACTCGCCGCCGCGCGAACTGGTCGAGGCCACCGGCGCCGAGCTCACCGAAATGCCCCGGCACGCGGACCGGTCGCTGTGCTGCGGCGCGGGCGGGGCGCGGATGTGGATGGAGGAGAAGATCGGGAAGCGGATCAACCTGGAACGGGTCGACGAGGCGATCGGCACCGAGGCGAGCACGATCGTCACCGGCTGCCCGTTCTGCAAGGTGATGATCTCCGACGGCCTTGTGCAGCGGCAGAGCGAGGACCTGGCCGCCGGCGTGGACGTCCGCGACGTCGCCCAGGTCCTCCTCGAATCCGTCCAGCGCGGCTCCTGACCTCCTGACGGGTGTCATGAGGGGACCCCTCCGGACGAAATTTGTCCGGAGGGGTCCCCTCATGGAAGTCCGGCTCGGGGTCAGGAGCCGTCGCCGAGGCGGCGGCCCGAGTGTTCGGCGGGGATCTGGCCCATCCGGCCGTGGCGGAAGTCGTCCACGGCTGCCAGGATCTCCTCCCGGGTGTTCATCACGAACGGTCCATATTGGACAACCGGTTCGCGCAGCGGCTGCCCGCCCAGCAGCAGGAACTCGAACTGGCCGGTGCGGTTGTCCTGGTGCGCGTCCGCGCGCACGGTGATCGCGTCCCCGGCGCCGAGGACCGCGAGCTGCCCGGTGTGCAGCGGTTTGCCTTCGGCGCCGGCGGCCCCCGATCCGGAGAGCACGTACACCAGCGCACTGAAGTCCGGCCGCCACGGGGTCCGCACCCGCGCGCCCGGGCTCAGCGAAACGTGCGCGTAGCTGATCGGCGTGTAGGTCAGCCCCGGGCCCTCGTGCCCGGCGAGGTCGCCCGCGATGAGCCGGATCAGCGCGCCGCCGTCGGCCGAGGTGAGCAGCTTCAGCCGGTCCGCCTTCAGGTCCTGGTACCGCGGGTCGACCATCTTCCGCGCGCGGGGCAGGTTCACCCACAGCTGCACGCCGTGGAACCAGCCGCCCTTGAGCACGAGTTCCTCGCTGGGCAGCTCGTCGTGCAGCACGCCGGAGCCGGCGGTCATCCACTGCGTGTCGCCCTCGCTGATCACCCCGCCACCACCGTGTGAATCGTGGTGCACGAGGGTGCCGTCCAGCACGTAGGTCACGGTCTCGAAGCCGCGGTGCGGGTGCCACGGCGCGCCCTTGGCCTCATGCGGTTCGTAGGCGACCTCGCCGAGGTGGTCGAGCAGGATGAACGGATCCGCCCCGGCCAGCTCGGCGCCGGGGAACGGGCGGCGCACCGCGAAGCCCGCGCCTTCCAGCTGCTGGTGCGCGGTGACGACCTGCCGGACCGGGCGGTCGGCGGCCTCGGGGAGCGGATCGGGTACCCGGGGGAGTACCAACAGGTCGGGCACGGTGATACCGGGCATGGTGTGATCCTTCCAGTGTTTCGTCAGGAGTGGAGGTGGCCGGGATGCCGCGGACCAGGCAGTCCGTATCGGCCTGGGAGTCGTTGTTCCGCGCTCAGGTTGCGGTGATGCGGCGGTTGCGGCGGGCGCACCGGAACGCCGAGATCTCGATGCGCGAGTACGACGTGCTGTACAACCTGTCCCGCTTCCCGGAGACCGGGTTGCGGCTGCACGAGCTGAACGAGCACATCCTGCTCGCCCAGCCGAGCCTGTCCCGGCTGGTCGAACGGATGGAGTCGGACGGCCTGGTCCGCCGGTTGCCGGACCCCGACGACAGGCGCGGGACCGTGGTGCGGCTCACCGAACGCGGCACCGCCGTCCAGCGCCGGGTCGGCACCGACCACGCGGCGGCCATCGGCAAGTACGTGGGCGGCGCGCTCACCGCCGACGAGCTGCGGACCCTGCAGCGGCTGTGCGACAAACTGCGGGCCGCGCAACGGGGAATCCCGGACTGACATGGTCCGCACCTCCGCCTGGTTCATGCGTTTGCATGGAATAGCACGCCGGGGCGCCCGGTTATTCCGGCTATCGGAAAGCGCGGCGAGGAGGGGCTCATGACCGACTTCGGCCGGGAGATCAAATCCGGTTACTTCCTGGTGCCCAACGCGGCGGACCCGCTCCTGGACACCGCGCGCGAGCTGGAGCGGCTGGGGTACGACTACCTCGCCGTCCAGGACCACCCGTACCAGCGGCGCTATGTCGACACGTGGTCCCTGATCGGGATGGTGCTCGGCGCGACCTCGCGCATCCACGTGTTCTCCGACGTCGCCAACCTGCCCCTGCGCCACCCCAGCGTGCTGGCCAAATCCGCGGCCAGTTTCGACCTGCTCTCCGGCGGGCGGTTCGACCTCGGCCTCGGCGCGGGCGCGTTCTGGGACGCGATCGAGGCCTACGGCGGCCCGCGGCGCACGCCGGGGGAGGCGCTGGCCGCCGAGGAGGAGGCGATCGCGGTCATCCGCGAGCTGTGGAGCGGGGAGCGCGACCTGCGGTTCGACGGCCGGTTCCACTCGCTGGCCGGTGCGGTTTCCGGACCGGTACCCAAGCGCCCGATCGGCATCTGGCTCGGTTCGGTCGGCCCGCGCGCCCTCGCGCTGACCGGGCGCGCGGCAGACGGCTGGATCATCTCCCTCTCCCGTGAGATCGCGCCGATCGCCGACAAGGTGGCGCGGCTGGACGAGGCCGCCCGGGAGGCGGGCCGGGACCCCGGCGAGATCCGCCGGATCCTCAACGTCAACGGCACGATCACCGGCGGGACCGCCGGGGGACTGCTCGACGGGCCGCCGCGGCAGTGGGTGGATGAGCTGACCGACCTCGCGGTGACCTACGGTTTTGACACGTTCGTGTTCTGGTCCGCGGCGCCGGGTGGCGAGCGGACGTTCGTCGAGGAGATCATCCCGGCGGTGCGCGAGCAGGTGGCCGAGGAGCGGGCGTAGACGCGGAGGTGGTGGATGGGTGATCTCGCCGAGCGCATGGCTCGGGAGCAGCTCAACCGGCTCGACGCGCTCACCGGCGACCTGGTCGACGAGATCCTCGTGGAGAACCCCGGTTACCACGAAGCGGCCCTGGTGTCGCTCGCCGAGCTCCGCCGCTCGTGCCGGGAGAACCTGCGGCGCGTGCTGCAACTGCTGGGCCACGAGGTGCCCGCCGGGGACGATCCGTTCGACGCGGCGATCCGCACCGGGGCCCGGCGCGCGGAACAGCAGGTTCCGCTGGATTCGGTGCTGAAGTCGTTCCGCCTCGGCGGCCGGGTGATCTGGCGCGCCCTGGTCCGGATGGCCAAGGAGGACGATCGCGCCGACCGCGACGAACTGCTGGACGTGGCCACCGCGGTGTGGAAGGTGGTGGACGACGCGTCCTCGGAGGTCGCCAAGGCCTATCGGCACACCGAACTGCGCATGCAGCAGCTCGACGAGCACCGGCGGCACGCGCTGATCGAGGACCTGCTCCGCGGTCGCGGCCGGGAAGCGGTGTTCGCCGCGCAGGCCGCGGCCGAACTCGGGCTGCCCGCGCGATCGGACTACCTCGTGCTGGTGGCCGCGCTGGCGGCGGACGGCACGCCGGGCCTCGCCATGCCGCAGGACGCGCTGGGTGTGCACGGCGTCCGTTCGGTCTGGCAGCCGCGCGGGCAGACCACGGTCGGCCTGGTGGCGCTCGAACGCCACGGCGTCGACCGGGTGCTGCACCTGCTCCGCGGCGGGGTGCGCGCAGGCGTCGGGGTGAGCCCGCGGGTGGCCGGGCTCGGCGAGGCCGGGACGGCGCACGAACTCGCCGTGCTCGCGCTGCGGACCGTGCCCGAGGGGGCGGCCCGGTTCGCCGAACTCGACCGGCACCTGCCGCAGGCGCTGGTCGCCCGCTCACCCGAACTCGCCGAACGCCTGGTCACCGGCGTCCTGGGCCCGCTGTTCGCGCTGCCGCACGGGGAGCGGGACGTGTTGCTGGACACCCTGGCCGCCTGGCTGGAGACCAGCGGATCCGCCGCGGCGACCGCGTCCCGGCTCTACTGCCACCGCAACACGGTGCTGAACCGCTTGCGGCGCTTGGAAAGCCTGCTCGGACGGTCCATGCAGACGCATGAGAGCTGCCTG
This sequence comes from Amycolatopsis anabasis, assembly GCF_009765355.1. Taxonomy (GTDB): domain Bacteria; phylum Actinomycetota; class Actinomycetes; order Mycobacteriales; family Pseudonocardiaceae; genus Amycolatopsis; species Amycolatopsis anabasis. The sequence goes on from NZ_VTHK01000023.1 coordinate 67,460, forward strand.
ACGCTGTCGCTCGCGCTCATCGCCGTCGAGGCGCGCGGCGATCGCGAGTGAGTCCATTGTGGACAAAGCGGTGCTATACCGTCTGGTATACTAGCCCCGGATGAAGTAGACGAAGGGGCTTTATGCGGCGGATCGGTGCGTGGCTTCCGCGGCACCGGTCTCTGCTCACCGCGGCGCTCCTGGCGTTGCTGCTTTTCACCCTGGCCACGCCGACCAATCCCTTCCACCACCCGCGGCACGGGTACGGCGGCGGAATCGAGGCCCTGGCCCAGCAGCCGTTGCCGCACTGCGCGCCCGCCGCGCCGCTCCCGGTCGCCGACCTCCCGCCCGCGGGTTCGGCGCCCCCGGAGTTCCGGTCGTTCGGTGTCGTTCGCGACCCCGCGCTCCGCCCGGTGCTCAGCCGCGCCCCGCGGTCCACCGGCGCACGGTCCCCGCCTCCAGCTCGCGCTCGCTGATTTCCCGTCCCGCCGCGGTTCGCGGCGGTTCCCGTCGTGCGCTGGAGGAAACGTGAATACCGGACATGCCCTGCTCGCCGTCGGCGGCGCCTTTCTCGCCGCCGGTGTCCTCGCCAGAGCCGGGGCCCGCATCGGGCTGCCGACCATCCCCCTGTTCATGCTGGCCGGATTCATCTTCGGCCCCAACACTCCTGGACTGTCCCTTGTGGACAATCCCGGCGAGCTGGGCGTGCTCGCCGGGCTCGGCCTGGTCTTCCTGCTGTTCTACCTCGGCCTCGAGTTCTCCCTGGACGATCTGGTCTCCGGCGGGCGCAAGCTCGTCCTGTCCGGGATGGGTTACCTGGTGCTCAACATCGGCGGCGGGCTCGCGTTCGGCTTCGCCCTCGGCTGGGGCACCCGGGAAGCCCTGGTGATCGCCGGGGTGGTCGGGATCTCCTCGTCGGCGATCGTCACCAAACTGCTGCTGGAAGCGCGCCGGATGAACAATCCGGAGTCCCGGCTGATCATGGGCATCATCGTGATCGAGGACCTGTTCCTCGCGCTGTACCTGGCGTTGCTGCAGCCCGTGCTGAGCGGCGCGGACAGCCTCGGCCCGGCGCTGGCCGACTTCGGCAAGGCGTTCGCGTTCCTGCTCGTGCTCGCCGCGCTGGCCCGCTGGGGTGGCCGGGTGGTGTCGAAGCTGTTCGGCTCCGCGGACGACGAGCTGCTCACCGTGTGCTTCGTCGGCGTCGCGGTGCTCGGCGCGGCGGTCGCCGAGGAGGTCGGGGTCTCCGACGCGATCGGCGCGTTCATGGTGGGCATGATGCTCGGCGGTTCGAAGGTCGCCCCGCGGATCCACAAGCTGGTGCTGCCGCTGCGGGACGCGTTCGGCGCGCTGTTCTTCTTCATCTTCGGTCTGAGCATCGACCCCGGGGCGGTGGGCACGGTCGTGGTGCCGGTGCTGATCGCCGTCGCGCTGACCGTAGTGCTGAACCTGGTGGCGGGCGCGTTCGCGGCCCGGCTGCACGCGTTCGACCGGCAGGCCGCGGTGAACATCGGGCTGACCGTGCTGACCCGGGGCGAGTTCTCGCTGGTGCTGGCGACGCTGGCCACCGCGGCCGGGCTGGACGAGCGGGTCACCCCGTTCGTCGCGGGCTACGTGCTGCTGCTCGCGATCGTCGGACCGCTCGCGGTGATCCGCTCGGAGAAGCTGACCAGACTGCTCCCGGCCCGGCTCTTCCGCGGACCCGTAGGCTACCGGCAGGTATCGCGGGCGGGGGGTGAACGAGGAGGTGTTGCGTGACCGAGCGATTCGGGAGCTACCAGAACGAGATCTACTTGCAGGGTCTCGGCGGGAGCAAACCGCCGTTCACCACCGATCCGAACAAGCTGGCGGCCGCCGCGGAGCGGGCGCTGGAGCCCGGACCGTTCGGTTACGTGGCGGGCGCGGCCGGTTCCGGTGCCACCGATCGCGCCAACCGCGCGGCGTTCGACCGGTGGAAACTGGTGCCCCGCATGCTCACCGACGCGACCGACCGTGACCTGTCGGCCACGGTCCTGGGTACCGAACTGCCCGCGCCGGTGCTGCTCGCGCCGATCGGCGTGCAGTCCATTGTGCACGCCGACGCGGAGCTGGCGACCGCCCGCGCCGCGGCCTCGCTGGGCGTGCCGATGGTCCTGTCCACCGCGGCGTCGCACACGATCGAACAGGTGGCGGAGGCGAACGCCGCCGGGCCGCGCTGGTTCCAGCTGTACTGGCCGTCCGAACCGGACGTCTGCGCGAGCCTGCTGTCCCGTGCGAAGAAGGCCGGGTTCGACACGCTCGTGGTCACTTTGGACACCTGGACGCTCGCCTGGCGGCCGACCGATCTCGACCAGACCTACCTGCCGTTCCTGAACGGGGAGGGCGTGGCGATCCCGTTCTCCGATCCGGCCTTCCGCGGCCTGCTGGAGAGGACGCCCGAGGAGGACCCGCCCGCGGCGATCCTGCGCTGGATCGCGATGGTCACCGGGACCGACAAGGGCTGGAACCAGCTGTCCTTCCTGCGGGAGCACTGGGACGGGCCGATCGTCCTCAAGGGCATCCAGCACCCCGACGACGCGCGCCGCGCGGTGGACGCCGGGATGGACGGCGTGGTGGTGTCCAACCACGGCGGCCGCCAGGTCGACGGCGCGATCGGTTCGCTGGAGGCGTTGCCCGCGATCGCCAACGCGGTGGGGGACCGGATCGAGGTGCTGTTCGACTCCGGGATCCGGACCGGTGCGGACGTGCTCAAGGCGCTCGCCCTCGGCGCCAAGGCCGTGCTGCTCGGGCGGCCGTACGTGTACGGGCTCGCGCTCGCCGGGGAAGACGGGGTGCGGCACGTGCTGCGGGGCCTGCTCGCCGATCTGGACCTGACCCTGGGCCTGTCCGGGCACCGGACGATCGCCGACCTGACCCCGGATTCGCTGGTCCGAAACTGATTCGGAACTGGCGGGAACCGATCCGATCCTGCCACCGTCGAAGCGCCGCGCGCGATCATCTCCGATCGCGGTGTTCAGGAGGTGGTTACCGTGATCAGGATCGGAATTCTGCTGGCCGTGCTGGGTTTCGGATCGGCCGGTCTGCATTACACGGACTACCAGTTCCGCCTGCTGTCGTGGAGCGAGGACATGCAGCCGCTGCTCGGCCTGGGGGTCGGCGCGCTCGGGGTGGTGCTGATCGTGGCGGCGCTGCTGCTCAAGAAGAACAAGGAGAACCAGCCCGCCGAGCAGTTCCCGCAGCCGGAGCCGAACGCCCAGTACAACCAGTACAACCAGCAGCCGGGCCAGCCGCCTTATCCGCAGCAGCCGCAGTACGGGCAGCCGCCGCGCGGCTACCCGCAGCAGGACCCGAACTCCGCGCCGCAGGGCTTCCCCGCCCAGCAGCCCGGGTACCCGCCGCGGAACCAGCCGCCGCACAACTTCGGTCCGCAGACCGGCCGGTTCTAGCGCACGATCCGATCGACGGCTGTGCGGATCGCGTCGGCCAGGGGGCGTTGTGGCGCGCGGGTCAGCAGGTCCGCGAGGGCGAACAGGTCCAGGGCTCGCGCGGTCTCGCGCCAGCCGCCGGGTAGCGGGCCGTATCCGGCGAGCACACCGCCGGTGAACGGGGTGTCCCCGAACCGCAACACGTTGCCGAGGTCGGCGAGCGGGCTGCCGCTGAACGCGAACTCCCAGTCGAGCACGGTCACCCGCCAGCCGTCCCCGGACCGTTCGGCCAGCAGGTTCTTCGGGTTGAAGTCGGAGTGCACCAGCCGCGACTCGTCGGCGATCCGCGCGATCAGCGGCGCCCCGCGTTCGGCGGCGGCGAGCAGGCCGTCCCGGTCGGCCGCGGTCAGCGCCCACCCCGGGTCGGCGCGGACCCAGCCCGGCAGATCGCCGGTTCCGGCGACCGGTTCGGGGACGAGCGTGGCGTCGGTGAAGAACCCGCCGCGGTCGAACCGGATCGTGCCGATCGCGGCCAGCACGCGCCCGGCGGTGATCCCGAGCGACTCGGCGTCGTGGCTGGGCAACTCGCGCAGTAGTTCCTCGACCGCGGTGCCGGGGACGAACTCGAGCAGCAGCGCCGAGCCGCCCGGTTCGGCGGCCACCACCTCGGCGACCGGCACCACTGGCCGCACCCGCCGCGCCAGTGCCGCCTCGACTTCCGCCCGCGCTTCGCCCAGGTACCTCCGCAGCACGTACCGCCGCCCGTCCGCGCAGGCCAGCAGCAGGTTCTCATTGCGGTAACCGCCGGAGAGCCGCCGCTCGACGACCGGTCGTTTCCCGAGGAGGGCAACGGTTTCCAGCCAGTGCCGGGTGCGTTCGGTCACCTCATGCATATTCGGAGGCTACTTCGGTCACACACCGCTATCCTTGTTCGAGGTATGTCTACGCGATCCCCCCTCGATGACCTCCGGGCCCGGCTGCCCGAGTTGATGCCGCGCGACCAGCATCGGCTGCGCCGCCGCCTCGACGGCGCGCGCAAGGCACGCAACCGGGAAGCCGTCCTGGGGCAGATCGCCGCGGATGTCGAGGCCGCGGAACTGCGGATCCAGCGCCGCCGCGAATCGCTGCCCAAGATCGAATATCCCGCCGAGCTGCCGGTCAGCCAGCGCAAGGACGATCTCGCCGCGGCCATCCGGGACCACCAGGTGGTCATCGTGGCGGGGGAGACCGGATCGGGCAAGACCACCCAGCTGCCCAAGATCTGCCTGGAACTCGGCCTCGGGGTGCGCGGCCAGATCGGGCACACCCAGCCCCGCCGGCTGGCCGCGCGCACGGTCGCCGAACGCATCGCGAGCGAGCTGAACACCGAGCTGGGCAGCACGGTCGGGTACAAGGTCCGGTTCACCGACTCCTCGGGTGACAACACCCTGGTCAAGCTGATGACCGACGGCATCCTGCTCGCGGAGATCCAGAGCGACCGGATGCTGCGCCAGTACGACACGCTGATCATCGACGAGGCGCACGAGCGCAGCCTGAACATCGACTTCCTGCTCGGCTACGTGAAGCAGCTGCTGCCGCGCCGCCCGGATCTGAAGGTGATCATCACCTCGGCGACCATCGATCCGGAGCGGTTCGCCAAGCACTTCGGGGACGCGCCGATCGTCGAGGTGTCCGGGCGGACCTATCCGGTGGAGGTCCGGTACCGGCCGATCATCGACGACACCGATCCGGATTCGATCGACAAGGACCGCGACCAGACGCAGGCGATCTGCGACGCGGTCGACGAGCTCGCGCTGGAGGGACCGGGCGACATCCTGGTGTTCCTGTCCGGGGAGCGCGAGATCCGGGACACCGCCGACGCGCTGGCGAAGCAGAACCTGCCGGGCACCGAGATCCTGCCGCTGTACGCCCGGCTGTCGGCCGCCGATCAGCACCGCGTGTTCCAGCGGCACACCGGCCGCCGGGTCGTGCTGGCCACCAACGTGGCCGAGACCTCGCTGACCGTGCCGGGCATCAAGTACGTCGTCGATCCGGGCACCGCGCGGATTTCGCGGTACAGCCACCGGACCAAGGTGCAGCGGCTGCCGATCGAGGCCGTTTCCCAGGCGTCGGCCAACCAGCGCAAGGGCCGGTGCGGGCGGACCTCGGACGGTATCTGCATCCGGCTGTACTCCGAGGAGGACTTCGAAGCGCGCCCGGAGTTCACCGATCCGGAGATCCTGCGGACGAACCTGGCCTCGGTGATCCTGCAGATGACCTCGCTCGGGCTAGGGGACATCGCCGCGTTCCCGTTCGTCGAACCGCCGGATCGCCGCCAGATCACCGACGGCGTGAACCTGCTCCGCGAACTGGGCGCGTTCGACTCCGACGGCAAGCTGACGCCGGTCGGCCGCCAGCTCGCCCAGCTGCCGGTGGATCCGCGGATGGGCCGCATGGTGGTGGAAGCCGCCGCGACCGGTTGCGTCCGCGAGGTGATGATCATCGCGGCGGCACTGTCCATTCAGGACCCGCGCGAGCGCCCGGCGGAGAAGCAGCAGGCCGCCGACGAGAAGCACGCGCGGTTCGTGGACAAGACCTCGGATTTCCAGGCCTACCTGAACCTGTGGGAGTACCTGGCCGAGCAGCAGAAAGCCTTGTCCACCAACCAGTTCCGCAAAATGTGCCGGGCCGAGTACCTGAACTACCTGCGGGTGCGCGAATGGCAGGACATCTACAGCCAGCTCCGCCAGCTCGCCAAACCGCTCGGCATCACGTTGAACAGCACACCCGCCGACGCACAGCGCGTGCACACCGCGCTCGCCGCCGGGTTGCTGTCGCACATCGGCCTGAAGGACCCGGCGGCGGGGGACTACCTCGGCGCCCGGGGCGCCCGGTTCTCGGTGTTCCCCGGTTCGGCGCTGTTCAAGAAGCAGCCGCGGTTCGTGATGTCCGCCGAACTGGTGGAGACCTCGCGCCTGTGGGGCCGGGTCAACGCCCGGATCGAGCCGGAGTGGGTGGAGCCGCTGGCCGGGCACGTCGTCAAGCGCACCTATTCCGAGCCGCACTGGGAACGCAAGCAGGGCGCGGTGATGGCGAGCGAAAAGGTCACCCTGTACGGCGTCCCGCTGGTGGCCGGGCGCAAGGTGAACTACGGCCGCATCGATCCGGAGACCTCGCGCGAGCTGTTCATCCGGCACGCGCTGGTCGAAGGCGACTGGCACACGAACCACCGGTTCTTCCAGGAGAACCGCGCACTGCTCGAAGAGGTCGAGGACCTGGAGAACCGGGCCCGCCGCCGCGACATCCTGGTCGACGACGAGACGTTGTTCGAGTTCTACGATCAGCGCGTCGGCCCGGAGGTGGTGTCCGCCCGGCATTTCGACACCTGGTGGAAGAAGACCCGTCGCGATCAGCCGGATCTGCTCAACTTCGAGAAGCAGATGCTGATCAACGAGACCGCGGAGGACGTGCGTGCCTCGGACTACCCGGACACCTGGACCCAGGGCGAACTGTCCTTCCGCCTGACCTACCAGTTCGAACCCGGAGCCGACGCCGACGGGGTGACCGTGCACGTGCCGCTCCAAGTGCTCAACCAGGTCAGCCCGGACGGTTTCGACTGGCAGGTGCCCGGGCTGCGCGAGGAACTGGTGACCGCGCTGATCAAGTCGTTGCCGAAGCAGCTGCGCCGCAATTTCGTTCCCGCGCCCGATCACGCCAAGCTCGTGCTGTCCACTGTGGATCCGTCGCGGGGCCCGCTGCTGGACGTGCTCGCCGAGGAGCTCGAGCGACTGCGCGGGGTGCGCGTTCCGCCGGATGCCTGGCAGTTGGACCAGGTGCCCGGTCATCTCCGGGTCACCTTCCGAGTGGTCGACGAGCGGAACCGGAAACTCCGAGAAGGCAAAGATCTGGATTCCTTGAAGCGCGAGCTGAGCGGCGAGGTCCGCGCCACGATTTCCGCCGCCGCCGACAGCGTCGAGAAGTCCGGCCTGCGCACCCCGGCTTTCGGTGACCTGCCGCGGGTTTTCGAGGGCAAGCGGCGCGGCCTCGCGGTGAAGGCGTTCCCCGCGCTGGTCGACGAGGGCGAATCGGTCGCCGTCCGGATGCTGGACACGCCGGAGCAGCAGCGGCACGAGATGTGGCGCGGCACCCGGAAGTTGTTGCGCCTGAACCTGCCGTCCCCGATGAAGTTCATCAACCGCAATCTGGGCAACCAGGCCAAACTGGTCCTGAACCGCAATCCGCACGGCAGCGTGGCCGCGTTGCTGGAGGACTGCGTCGACTGCGCGGTGGACAAACTCATCGCCGACAACGGCGGCCCGGTTTTCGACGAGGCGGGTTTCCAGGTGCTGCTCGACAAGGTCCGCGGCCCGTTGAACGGTCTGGTGCTGGATGTGCTCAACGAGGTCGAACGCATTTTGCGCGCCGCCAACGACGTCGAGACCCGCCTGGCCGACGCCCGGGGCCCGAAGGAATCCCTGTCCGATATCCGCCACCAGTTGTCGTCGCTGATCCAGCCGGGTTTCGTCACGGCCACCGGCATCGACCGCTTGCCCGATCTCGTCCGCTATCTCCGCGGTATCGAACGACGCCTGGACAAACTCGCCACCGGCGCCGCCCGCGACCTCGAGCACCTGCGCGACGTCCAATGGCTGGAAGGCGAATACCGGGCCCTGCTGGAAACCGTGCCGCCCGGCACTTCGCCCCCACCCGCCCTGGTCGACATCCGCTGGATGATCGAGGAACTGCGGGTGAGCTATTTCGCGCAAACTTTGGGCACCGCCTATCCGGTGTCCACCAAACGGGTCCTTCGCGCCATGGACGAGATCCCGTAGATTCCCCTCGAGCCATCGAAAGGGGATCTCCATGGAAAAGTCGCGAAGGACCGTGTTCGCCGCCACCATCGCACTGGTGATCGGGCTGGGCGGCGGCGTCGCCTCCGCGTCCGCCGTCGCACCCACCTCCGAACCCGCCGCCGCCGAGCAGTCGACCGGCCCGGGCACTCCGTTCAAGCGGACGGAACTGTACTTCGGCACGGAAAAGCCGACCGGCGGTGAGGTCACCCCGGAGGAGTTCGAGAACTTCGTCGACAAGGAGATCACCCCCGCCTTTCCGGACGGATTGACCCAGCTTTCCGCCAAAGGCCAATGGAAACGCGGCGCGGAAATCGTCAAGGAAGCAACCTACGTGGTGATCCTGTTCTATCCGTTCGCCAACCAGGATGCCAATCGCGAGATCGAGGAAATCCGCGCCGACTACAAGAAGTTCTTCGACCAGGATTCGGTGGCCCGGGTGGACACCACACAACGGGTTTCGTTCTAGCGAGGGCACGTCAGGCGGCCCGGGTTTCGTGGAGTGGTTCGGGCCGACTGATATATGTGCCCCCGGTGGGGGTGGTGATGGTGATGCTGCCGTCGGGTTGTGCGTCGAACCTCCAGCCAGGCTGATCCTTCAGGTAGTGGTGTCGTTCGCACCAGCCGCCGAGGTTGCTCTTGTCGGTGTTTCCACCCTTGGCCCAGTCCTGGGTGTGGTCGATGTCGCCGCACTGCGCGGGCCGGTTGCATCCGGGTGCGCGGCATTCGCGGTCGCGGAGGCGGATGTAGCGGTCCAGTGCTGCGGGTGGCCGGTAGCGGGTGCGGCCTACGTCGGCCGGTAGGCCGGTGATGGGGTCGGTGACGAGCCTGCGCCAGGTGGAGTTGGTGCCGTAGGCGATCTCGCGGGCGATGGATGCGGGGATGGGGCCGTATCCGGCCAACTGAGCGGGGTCGCTGTTGAGTCCGGCCAGGGTGGTGAGGTCAACATAGACGAAGATGTCGGCTTTCGGATCAGCGCTGGCGGTACCGAGGCAGCGTTCGATCAGAATGTCGGCCCGCAACTGATCCAGGGTGCGCGACTCATCCTTGGTTTTCCTCTTCCGGGCTTCGCGGTCGATGCTCTGGTAGGCGGCGCTGCCTTTTTCCGCTGGCACATCAGCGACCATGGTGGACATGCCATGGTCTTGGTGGATCAACTGCAGTTGCCGGTCGGCGCGCCTGGCCTTGCACCGGGCTTCATATCCCTCCTTGTCGACCTTGGCGATCCAGTAATTCACCACGCCTCGCAGGGCGGACGGGTTTCTGCCCTTTAACCGGCTGGCCATGATGGCATCCACCTCGCGGGCCTTCTCATCGCTCAAATACGCTGTGGGCTCGGCGACTTTGGAGGCTTTCTCCTCGTCGATCACCCCACCCTCCATGGCCTTCAAGGTCTCCGGTAGCCGGGTGGTGAGTGCCCGCGCCAAGGCGACCTTCTTCGCCGCCTTGTGCTCGACCAGATTCAGTAGCCAGGCGACTTCGACGGGTACCCCGCGGGATCTTTCCTGCAGGTTGTCCAGTTCGGCAATGGCTCTCAACTGCCGAGCCTGCGCCTGCGCAATCTCCTCCCCCTCCAACTGAATAATCTCTTTCAACTCCACAAGCCGAGTATTTGTTTCCACGTCTCCCATTTTATCGACAACGGAAGATCAACGCCCATCCCGAATGGGTGAATCGGGCACAGAAACCAACGTAACCAAACGTGCCCATTCCGTGGGGAACTGTCGCTGGTGACCAACGACGCGAATCGACACGTGGAGCGACAGTTTCCCACGGCGCGCCGAAGGCGTGCCTGAAACCCAACCCAACTCCCCAAACGCCCACCACCCCCCCACTCCCGAACGTGCAACTCGCTTGCCCGAGTGTGTAGTTCACCTACCGAGACGGGGGACTCGCGCTACCGGAACGGGGAACTCGCGGATCCAGTCAGCTCACTTGGCATCCGCGTAACAATCCACCGCCGCGACGTGCAACGGAAACCGCACCGGACAAGACTCCCCGAACAACAGCTTGCCCACTTCCTCGGCCGCCGACTCGATCACCCGGCAGACCTCGTCGGCCAGGTCCTCCGGCGAGTGGACCAGAACCTCGTCGTGCTGGAAGAAGACCAGGTGCGCGTCGCCCGGCAACCGCTGCCGCAACGTCGCCAGCAACACCGCCGCCCAATCCGCGGCCGTCGCCTGCACCACGAAGTTCCGGGTGAACCGCCCCCAATCCCGGGCCGCGCGCCGCGCCTTTCCCTCCGCGGCAACGTCCTCGCTCGCGCCCCCGGTCAACGCGCGCCACGCGTCGGAAGGTGCGGGCGAGGTCCGCCCCAGCCGCGAGCGCACCCGCTCGCCCCGCTCCCCGGCCTGCGCGGCACGCTCCACATAGGACACCGCCTCCGGGAAGCGCTGGCGCAGCAACGCCAGCAGCGACGACGCCTCCCCGGCCGTCCCGCCGTACATCGCCGACAACATCGCGATCTTCGCGCGCCCCCGGTCGTCCATCTCCTTCCCCCGGTACAAAGTCCGGGTCCCCGGAGAGAACATCGCCCGCGCCAAACTGTCGTAGAGATCCGTCGACCCCGACACCTCGGCGAGCTTCCGATCACCCGCCAGCGCCGTCAGCACCCGCGGCTCGAGCTGGGCCGCGTCGGCGACCACCAGTTTCCACCCCGGATCCGCCCGCACGCAGACCCGCAACCGGGCCGGGATCTGCAACGCCCCGCCACCCTGGCTCGCCCAGCGCCCGGAGACCACCCCGCCCACCACGTACACCGGCCGGAACCGCCCGTCCCGGATCCATTCGTCGATCCACGCCCATCCGTTCGCCGAATGCAACCGCGCGAGATCCCGGTACTCGAGCAGCGGCGGGACGGCGGGGTGGTCGATCTCCCGCAGCACGTGCGCGCGGGCCGACGGGATCTCGATGCCCTCCCGCCCGAACGCGCGCACGATCGTCGGCGGACTGTCCGGGTTGACCGGTTTGCCCCCGAACGCGTCGCTGATCCGTGCCGCCAGCTCGACCAGGCGCCGCGGCCGTTGCCCGGTGGGCACCCGGGGCCCCAGCAACTCGGTCAGCAACGCGTCGTGGACGTCGGCGCGCCACGGCAGCCCGTCCGCCGACATCTCCGCCGCGGCCAGCGCGCTCGCCGACTCGGCCGCGAACAGCAGGCGCAACCGCTCCGGGTGCTCGGCCCGCCGGATCCGCCGCTCCTGCTCCGCCAGCACCACCCGGCACGCCTCGACGACGGACACCCCCTCGGGCAGCCCGGGGCCGCGGGTTTCGAACAGCGTCGGCTGGCGCTCCGCGCCCGGGGGCGCGGGGTCCGGCGGCACCTCCAGCCCGCGCACCCGCGCATATGCCGCCGCGAGCCCGCGCGGCTCCCGCTCCCGGCCCTCGTAGGCCAGGAGCAGGCCCTCGACCAGGGTCAGATCGTGACATCGCCGCAACCGGACCCCGGCGCGCAGCAAGGTCGGGTAGGTCTCGCTGACCGACGCGAACACCCAGCGCGGCGGTTGCTCCCGTTCCTGCTCGAGGACGTATTCGACCAGCTCATCCGGGGTGAACGCATACCGGTTGGAGCCCTCGAGCACGGCAAAGGCGCCCTCCTCCTCGCCGACGATGATGTGCACCTCTTGATTCTGCTTTGACCCACCGACAATCCTCGGCCCAGGGACTAGCCCGAACGCCCGATCGCATCGGATACTGTCGAGTAACGTCCATACCGTCGGTACGGTACGTAACCGCGCGTGGACGTTCTCTCGGCCGCAGCAGCAACGGAGGTGCCCGGATGAGGAACTCGCCCCAGGTTTCCGAGGTCGCCAGCAAGGTGACGGAGACCATTCGCAGCATCGGGGTGATGTGGCAGGCGGGGCTGGTCCCGTTTCCGCGGCTGGACGAGGGGATCCGTTCGCTCTACGCGGTCCGGAAGTTCGGCCCGTTCGCCGGCACGACCCATATCGCCGCCCGGCGCGACGCGCGGGCGATCGGCCTGGTCGACGAGCTGGGGCCGGTGACCTTCAAGCAGCTCGACATGCGGTCCAACGCCCTGGCCAGGGCCTGGTCCGCGCGGGGACTGGCTCCTGGATCGGTGATCGCGGCGCTGTGCCGGGACCACCGCGGGCTGGTCATCGCGATGCTCGCCGCCGGCAAACTCGGCGCCCGGCTGCTGCTGATGAACACCGGATTCGCCAAACCTCAGCTCGCGGACGTCGCGAAGCGCGAACAGGTGCAGGCGCTGGTGTACGACCAGGAGTTCACCGGCCTGCTGGACGCCATCGCACCGGAGGTCGACCGCTACCTGGCCTGGGTCGACACCGACGGCCCGCTGGCGGACCACCAGATCCCGGTCCTGGACGAGCTGATCGCCAGCACCGACGACCGGCCGCTGCCGGCTCCGGACAAACCGGGCGGGTTCGTGCTGCTCACCAGCGGCACCACGGGGACCCCGAAGGGCGCGCCGCGCCCGCAGACCTCGGCGCTGCACTCGGCCCAGTTCCTGGACCGGATCCCGCTGCGGGCGGGGGAGTGCACCTACATGGCGGCGCCGCTCTTCCACGGCACCGGGCTGTCCCAGTTCATCCTGTCCTTCGCGCTCGGTTCCAAGGTCATCCTGCGCCGGAAGTTCGATCCGGAAGCCGCGCTGCGCGGGATCGAGGAGCACCGCTGCACCACGCTGGTGCTGGTGCCGACCATGCTCCAGCGGATCGTGGACCTGGGGCCGCAGGTGCTCGCGAAGTACGACACCTCGTCGCTGCGGATCATCTTCGCGGCCGGCTCCGCCCTGTCCCCGGACCTGGGCAACCGCGCGACCGAGGCCTTCGGCGAAGTCATCCACAACCTCTACGGCTCCACCGAGGTCGCGGTGGCCACCGTCGCCACCCCCGAGGACTGGCGGAAGGCGCCCGGCACGGTCGGCCGCCCGCCGGTCGGCTGCAAGGTGGCCCTCTACGACGACCAGGGGAACCGGATCACCGAGCCGAACGTGACCGGCCGGGTGTTCGTGGGCAGCGGGCTGAGCTTCGGCGGCTACACCGACGGGCGGAACAAGGAGATCATCGACGGGCTGCTCTCCAGCGGCGACGTCGGCCACTTCGACGAGGACGGCCTGCTGTTCATCGACGGCCGGGACGACGAGATGATCGTGTCCGGCGGGGAGAACGTGTTCCCGATCGAGGTGGAGAACCTGCTGGTCGAGCGGCCGGACGTGCTCGAGGCCGCGGTGATCGGGGTGCCGGACGAGGAGTTCGGCCAGCGGCTCAAGGCGTTCGTGGTGCCCGCCGAGGACGCGAAGCTGGACGTCGACACCATCCGGGACTACGTGAAGTCGAACCTCGCCCGGTACAAGGTGCCGCGCGAGGTCGAGTTCCTGGACGAACTGCCCCGGAACGCGACCGGCAAGGTGTTGCGGAACAAGCTGAAGTAGCCGCCGAGCGTTCCGAAGTAGCAGAGCGCAACCTACTGTGCCTTTTGAGAACGCGCGGACGCGCTCGTGCCGCCGGGGCTTGACCTGCCAAGGACCCTCTCGTTTCGCTGTTCTGGCGCCCCGCCGTCCCGATCGCGTGGCCTTCGGCCGTGGCGCGTTCCTCGGCTCCATTCATGCAGCTCAGGCTGGCTTAGACGCTGAGTCACTATCGCGAGTAGGAAATCCACCGATCGGACGCAGGCGTCATCACATCCACCCGATACCGAATACTCCCGGGCCGAAGTCGAGCGCCACGGCGTGCACCCCGTCGGCGTTGTCGACTTTGAGCTCGCGGCGGTCGTTGAGATCGTCCGGGCCTTTTCGGGAGTACTGCCAGCACCGCTGCGGCGCGGTTCCGGTGTCGAACCGGATTTCCAGCAGGTATTCGCGGACCGGGCGGCGGAACTCGCGGTAGTAGGTGTTGTCGCATTCGGGATAAGGTGGCCCCGAATTGGTGAGCGAATACTCGATCAGGTGAGTTTCGCCCCGATCGATCGGGCGGTCGAAAAGCAGTTCGGCCACCGTGATGCCGTGTTCGGAGTCGACCTCGACCCGCCCCGCGCGGCAGTTGCGCAGCGTGTGCAGCTCGGGGTTGCCCGCGCCCTGCTCGTACACCAGCAGCCAGCGGTCCTGGCCGTCGGCGTTGGCCTGGAACACCGCGCGGGCGGTCATCGCGCGCTGGCCGCCGTCCGCCGCGATGTCGCAGCGATCGTGCAGGCCGACCAGCTTGAGCTGGTGATGCTGCTCCAGGGCGTGCGGCGCGCCGACCCGTTCCAGCAGGGACTGCAGCACGTCGCGGGGGAAGTTCAACGTCTGCCCCGCGTTGCGGTTCTGCCGCCGCGAGGACGCGCCGCGCGGGCGCGGCGGCGGCAGCAGGCCGAGCAGCGAACCGGAAGCCTGGTCGAGGATCTCTTCCAGCACGCGGACCGCGGAAATCGAACTCTGCCGTTCCGGCTGCCGTTTTCCGGACTGCCAGTAACTCAATGCGGTCACACTGACCGAAACGCCCCTTGCCTGTAATCGGGCCTGAATTCTGTCAAGGCTCAGACCGCTTTGGGAAATGGCCGATCTGAGGGCGGTCGCGAAGGTGTTTTCGGACGAGTCCTCGCCCATTTCCGGATGTGCGCTCCGCCCCGACGACATGCTGTGTATGACCGCCCGACTGTCGACTTCGTGCTGGTAACAAGAACGTTATCAGTGCGCGCGGAAAATCCCCTCCAGCCCCATCGCGCGTACTGCTAGTCCATTCGGACGCAATGGATTGCGCCGAGTGGAGGCGTACTGGTAACTGTGAATCATTGCCCAACTGTACGCGCCGGGTTTGCATGTTTGGGCAGACAGCGAGCGTAACGCCGCCGACCGTGGTGCTCGGGGCAACGCCGATTGGGCGTGAGACCCACCTTCGACGGCGCCGCCCTCGTTGTTCCTACAGGTCGGGACTAGGAAGGCAGCTCATGGGCAACTCTCGAAGGCTTCGGCGCGGACTGGCGGCCGGTGTGGCCGCCGCGGGCGTCACCGCGGCGGTGGCGACGTTCAGCATGGCGCCGGTGCAGGCGGCAGAGGGGCAGATCCGCGCGGCGAACACCGCCGAGGCGGTCGACGGCAGCTACATCGTGGTGTTGAAGGACAACGCCCTGGCGAACGTCGCCGGAGCGGCGGTGAGCCAGGTCAAGGCGACCGTCAGCACGCTGGCGCAGGGCCTGGCCGGGCAGTACGGCGCCCAGGTCGCCCAGACGTTCGGCGCCGCGCTGAAGGGCTTCTCCATCCACGCGAACGAAACCCAGGCCAAGCGCCTCGCCGCCAACCCCAATGTGGACTTCGTGGTGCAGAACCAGCGCGTCCACGCCTTGGACACCCAGGAGAACCCGCCGTCCTGGGGCCTGGACCGGGTCGACCAGAAGGACCTTCCGCTCGACAAGAAGTACAACTACGAGGGCAAGGCGGACAACGTCACCGCCTACATCATCGACACCGGGGTGCGGAAGACCCACAAGACCTTCGAGGGTCGTGTGTCCGGTGGTAAGGACTTCATCGACAACGACGACGACGCGAACGACGAGAACGGCCACGGCACGCACGTCGCCGGTACCGTCGGCGGCGGCGAGTACGGCCTGGCCAAGGGCGTCAAGATCGTTCCAGTCCGCGTGCTCGACGCGCAGGGCAGCGGCACGACCGAGCAGGTCGTCGGCGGGATCGACTGGGTCGCCCAGAACGCCAAGGGCCCGTCGGTGGCCAATATGAGCCTCGGCGGCGGCGCGGACGACGCGCTGGACAAGTCGGTCAAGGGCGCCATCGACAAGGGCGTCACGTTCGGCATCGCGGCGGGCAACGAGTCGCAGGATGCCGGAAACACCTCCCCTGCCCGGGTCAAGGAGGCGATCACGGTCGCCGCCAGCGACAACAAGGACCAGCAGGCGGAGTTCTCGAACTACGGCGAGGTCGTCGACATCTACGCGCCAGGTGTCGACATCACCTCGTCGTGGGGTACCGGTGACGATGCCACGAACAAGATCAGCGGTACCTCCATGGCGACGCCGCATGTGGTCGGCGCCGCCGCGCTGTACCTGGCAGGGCACCCGGACGCGAAGCCCGCTGAGGTGTCCGACGCCCTGACCAAGGCGGCCACGCCGGACAAGATCGGCAACGCGAGCCCGGGGACCCCGAACAAGTTGCTGTACACCGGCAAGTAAGCCACGCCCGCACCCCTGGAAACCGGTGGCCCGGCGCACGCGCGCCGGGCCACCGGCTTGTTACCAACCGGTAGGCTACCGGGCATGACGTTGCGGAAGAACATCCTGATCACCGGTGCCAGCTCCGGCCTCGGTGAGGGCATGGCCAGACGGTTCGCCGCCAAGGGCCGCAACCTCGCCCTGTGCGCCCGCCGGACCGACCGGCTCGACGCGCTCGCCGACGAACTCCGGGCGGCGCACCCCGGAAGCACCGTGCTCACCCGGGCCCTCGACGTGAACGACCACGACCAGGTCTTCGCCGTGTTCAAGGAGGTCCGGGGCGAACTGGGCTCGCTCGACCGGGTCATCGTCAACGCCGGTATCGGCAAGGGCCAGCCGATCGGTTCCGGCCGGTTCGACGCGAACAAGCAGACCGTGGAGACCAACCTGGTCGCCGCGCTGGCCCAGGCCGAAGCCGCACTGGAGATCTTCCGCGAGCAGAACGCCGGCCACCTGGTGGTGGTCGCCTCGTTCGCCGCGCTGCGCGGGATGCCCGGCAACAGCACCGCCTACGCCGCCTCCAAGGCCGGGGCGGCCGCGCTCGCCGAGGGCATCGCCGCGGACGTCATCCGGACCCCGATCAAGGTCACCGCGCTGCTGCCCGGGTTCATCCGCTCGGAGATGACCGCCGACATGCCGAACAACCCGCTGATGGCGAGCGCGGAGAAGGGCGGCCGGGCGATCGTGGAGGCGATCGAGAAGGAGAAGGTGAAGGCGTACGTGCCGACCTTCCCGTGGGCGCCGCTGAGCCCGGTCATGCGCATCCTGCCGCTCGGCCTGCTGCGGAAGCTGCAATGAGCGACGAGACGATCGAGGTCCGCGCCGAGGATGGCTTCGACGTGGCCGCCGTCCACGAGTGGCTCTCAGGTGAGATAGATGGTCTGGTCACGCCACCGCGAGTACGCCAGTTCCCGGGCGGCGCCTCCAACCTGACCTTCCTGCTGCGCTATCCGGATCGCGAGCTGATCCTGCGCCGCCCGCCGTCCGGGCACAAGGCGGCCTCGGCGCACGACATGCGGCGCGAGTACCGGGTGCAGGCCGCGCTCAAACCGGTTTTCCCTTACGTGCCCACGGTTCGCGCGTTCTGTGCGGACCGCGAACTGATCGGCGAAGAGTTCTACGTGATGGACCGGCTCGACGGGCTCATCCTGCGCGGCGATCTCCCGCCGGGGCTGCCCCTGGACGCCCCGGCCGCGCGGGCGCTGTCCACCGGCCTCATCGACCGGCTGGTCGAACTGCACCAGGTCGACGTGGACGCGGTCGGGCTGCGGGATCTCGGCAAGGGCGCGGGGTACGTCGAACGGCAGGTGCGCGGCTGGTCGGAGCGCTACCGGAAGGCGCGCACGGACAACGTTCCGGAATTCACCGAGGTGATGGACTGGCTGGCCGCGAACCAACCGGGCGAGGTGCGGATCTGCTTGATCCACAACGACTTCCGGTTCGACAACGTGGTGCTCGACGACCGGCTGGACGTCGTCGGCATCCTCGACTGGGAGATGGCCACCCTCGGCGATCCGCTGATGGAACTGGGCAGCACGCTGTCCTACTGGGTGCAGGCCGATGACGACGACGTGTTCCAGGCCAGTCGCCGCCAACCGACGCACCTGCCCGGGATGCTGACCCGCGCGGAGGTCGTCGAGTACTACGCGCGGCGCAGCGGGATCGCCGTGGAGAACTGGACCTTCTACGAGGTGTACGGCCTGTTCCGGCTCGCCGCGGTGCTGCAGCAGATCTACTACCGGTACACCACCGGCGGCACGAGCAACCCGGCGTTCAAGGATTTCTGGCAGTTCGTCGGTTACCTGGACTGGCGGTGCAAGCAGGTGATCGAGAAGGGGCACGCCTGATGGGCGCGATCTATCTGATCCGGCACGGGCAGGCCTCGTTCGGCGCGGCGGACTACGACCGGCTCTCCGACCGGGGTGTCGAGCAGTCGGCGCTGGCCGGTGCCGAACTGGCTCGCCGTGAGGTCGCCTTCACCGAAGCCCGCTCGGGATCGCTGGCGCGGCAGCGCAAGACCGCGGAGACCGCGCTCGCTGTTGTCAGCGGTTGCCTTGTGGCCAAGGAAGATCCGCGCTGGAACGAGTACGACCACGTCGACATCGCGCGGCACCACGCCGGGGGAGCGGTCCAGGACAGCGCGGATCCCCGCGCCTACCAGACGCTCCTGGACACCGCGCTGGGCAACTGGATCCGGGCCGGGGAGGGCGGGCCGTGCGCGGAGACCTGGCCCGCGTTCGCCGACCGGGTGCGCGGCGCGCTCGCCGATCTGGTGGCGTCGCTGGGCAAGGGCGAGCACGGCGTGGCGTTCACCTCGGGCGGGGTGATCGCGACCCTGTGCGGCGCGCTCATCGGGGATCCGGCGGCGGGCCTGCTGAAGCTGAACCGGGTCACGGTGAACGCCGGGATCACCAAACTGGTGTCCGGCCGCGGGGGCGTGACATTGCTGTCCTTCAACGAGCATCCGCATTTCGAAGGCGACGCGGCGCGGCTGCTCACCTACCGTTAGGAGATTCGATGCGGTTCGGCGCGGTCGAGGTCATTCCGGTCAACGGCGAGGGGCCCGAGGACGTGGTCGTGGACGCCGAGGGCCGGATCTACACGGGACTCGTGGACGGCCGGATCATCCGGATCAGCCCGGACGGCGGCCGGATCGAGCCGATCACCGCGACCGGCGGGCGGCCGCTGGGCATCGAACTGCTCGGCGACGACGAACTGCTGGTCTGCGACGCGTACCGGGGACTGCTCGCCGTCCGGATCGCCGACGGGAAGGTCACCACGCTGGCCACCGAGGCACTCGGGCGGCGGATGGTGTTCTGCAACAACGCGGCGGTCGCCGCGGACGGCACCATCTACTTCACCGATTCCTCGGACCGGTTCCCGATCACGCACTGGATGAACGATCTGATCGAGCGGAACGGCGGCGGGCGGTTGCTGCGCCGTTCGCCGGACGGGGAGATCGATCTGGTCGCCGCCGGGTTGCAGTTCGCGAACGGGGTCGCGCTGGCGCCGGACGAGTCGTTCGTCGCGGTCGCCGAGACCGGTGCGTTCGGGGTGCGCCGCGTGTGGCTGACCGGTGACCGGGCCGGGCGGGCCGAGGATCTGGTGCGCGATCTGTCCGGCTTCCCGGACAACATCTCCACCGGGAGCGACGGCCTGATCTGGGTCACCCAAGCCAGTCCCCGGGTGCCCGCGCTGGACTTCGCGCGCAAGCTCCCGGCGCCGCTGCGCGCGCTGGTGCCCCGGCTGCCGGATTTCCTGCGCCCCGCACCGGCTCCGCGGGTCGGCGTCCTCGGGGTCGATGCCGAGGGTGCGATCGTGCACGACCTGAACGGCGAGATCGACGGGTTCCGCATGCTGACCGGTGTCCGGGAACGCGCCGGGAAGCTCTACTTCGGCAGCCTCGAAGAACACACCATCGCCATCACCGCGACCCCCGCGGGTTCCTAATAGGGAAGATCCAGATCTTCGGCTGGCTCGGGCACTCGCGGGACGGTATTTGTCTTGAGGTGTTTTTCGAACCGGCGCGAGAGCGCATCTTCAACCCGACGACCAGCCCGGCCGAACGGCGGGAAACCCTCGCGGACCTGTTGAGCCTGGAGGGGTGCAAGGTGGTTCCCGTCATGGGACGCCACGGCAGCATGGTGCTCCGCCTCGAAGACCTGGACGGGATGGAAGCCCGGACGTCCCCGGTGGTCATCGATCGGTCCGCCCTGCCGCCGGTGCCCCCGGAGCGGCGCGGGCACGGAGGCGCCCGGAAGCCGTGCACCGGAACATAGGAAAGGGCGTGCTTTCCGGGTACGCTTCAGCGCCATGACGTCGGGGGTGCTCAGCGAACCGGACACTCCCGTCCGTCTGGGCTGGACCGTGCGCCTGTCGGCCTCGGTGCTCGGGTTCTGGCTGGTCGTCGTCACCCCGGTTCTCGCGTTGCTGCCGCTGCACATCGAGCAGCTCGACCCGGCCGACAAGGAACGCGACCTCGCGATCGTGACCGCCGTCGCGGCCGTGGTGTCCATTGTGGCCGCCCCGATCTGCGGCGCCTTCTCCGACCGGACGACCTCGCGGTTCGGGCGGCGGCGCCCGTGGATCCTCGGCGGGGCGCTGGTCTGCGCGGCCGCGATGGCGGCGCTCGCCGCGCAGGCGACGGTGTTCGGCGTGGTGGTGTGCTGGGCGGTCGCGCAGGGGGCGCAGAACGCGCTGTACTCGGGCGTGAGCGCCACGGTGCCCGACCAGGTTCCGGTGCGCCAGCGGGGTTTCGTCTCCGCGTTCGTCGGCCTGCCGCTCCCGGTGGCGCTGGTGCTCGGCACGCTGCTGGTGACCCAGCTGGTCACCGACCGCACCGGCGGCTACTACCTGCTCGCCGGGCTGCTGCTGGTCTGCGTCCTGCCGTTCGCGCTGACCACAAAGGACACCCGGCTGCCCCGCGCGGAACGGCCGCCGTTCCGCCTGAGCCGGTTCCTCGCCGGGTTCTGGATCAGCCCGCGCCGCCATCCCGACTTCGCGTGGGCCGCGGTGTCCCGGCTGGCCATCCAGCTCGCCAACTCCATCGCCACGCTGTACCTGCTGTACTTCCTCCGCGACGAGGTGAAACTGCCCGATCCGGGCAGCGGGGTCTTCGTCCTGATCGTGGTGTACACGGTCGGCATCCTCGGCACCAGCGTGGTCGCCGGGCGCCTGTCCGATCGCAGCGGCCGCCGCAAGGTCTACGTCATCGCGTCCTCGTGCGTGATCGCGGTGGCCATGCTCATCCTCGCGCTGTGGCCGACCTGGCCCGCGGCCATCGTCGCGGCGGGCGTGCTCGGCCTCGGGTACGGGGTGTACGCGGCGATCGACGCCGCGCTGATCACCCAGGTCCTCCCGCGGGCGAGCGACCACGGCAAGGACCTGGGCGTGCTCAACCTGGCCAACACCGCGTCGCAGGCCCTCGCCCCCGCCATCGCGGGCGCGATCATCGCGACCCTGCACAGCTACTCGGTGCTGTACCTGGTCGCGGGGGCGATCGCACTGGTCGGGGCGCTCCTGGTCCGGCCCATCCGCTCGGTCCGCTGACACAGCACCCGCACTCACGACCCCCAGTACTCGGCTCCCGCCGAGGCGCGCACGCCGCCGCCAGGAATACGCAAATCCACCGATGTGGTCGGTGCTCAACCGGCGGACACTGCATTCCGTTCGCAACGCCGCGAACCCGCAGGAAAGGTGATCCTCGATGCGCTTCACCCGTACGGCCGCCAGGCTGCTCGTCGCCACCCTGACGCTCACCGGAGCCGCGGTGGCCACGGCGGTTCCCGCCGCCAGCGCCGCGGGCTGCTCGGACCTCGACGTCATCGTCGCCAGGGGCACCGGGGAACCCGGCAACCTCGGCGTCATCGTCGGCGACCCGTTGTACTCCGCGATTCAGGGCAAGATCACGACGAAAACCCTGAGCAGCTACGCGGTCGACTACCCCGCCAGCATCACGCCCGGCTCGGTCACCCAGGGGAACGAGGACCTGGTCGAGCACGTCCAGCAGCAGGCCGCCGCGTGTGCGAACCAGCGGTTCGTCCTGGTCGGCTACTCGCAGGGCGCCAACGTGGTCGGCAACTCGATCGGCATCAGCAGCGAGGGCGCGGTCGTCGGCGGCCCGATCGTCGCCACCATCCCCGCGGAGCTAGCGCCCAGGGTCGCCGCCCTGCTGGTGTTCGGCCCCCCGATCGGCAAGCTCGGCAAGCACATCACCGGCACCTACCAGGGCCGCACCAAGGAGTTCTGCGCGCAGGGCGACAACATCTGCGAGCCCGGCGGCAGCAGCGTCCCGGCGCATCTGAGCTACCGCCGCAACGCGGGCGAGGCGGCCGACTTCGTCGCCGGGACGGTCGGCTGAGCGCTATCCCGAAAGGATCCGCTGGGTGTAGGGCCAGAGTTCGGCTAGTTTGCGGCGCCAGGTGGTCCAGAAGTGGATGCCGGGTGAGAAGTTCGTGGTCACGTCGACGCCGTGCGCGGTCAGGCGTTCGGCCAGGTCGGCGGACATCGCGCGGGCGTACCGTTCGACCAGGCCCATCCCGGCGACGAACTCCTCGCCCGGCACCCGCGTGCCGTCGCCCGCCGCCAGGTAGACCGGGGTGCCCGCGAACGCCTCGGGGAACCGGAAGGGGTCGTTCGCCGCCCAGGTGTCCAGGCCGTACCGGCGCGGACCCCAGACCCGGCCCGGGCGCATACCCTCGCGGACCGACAGCAACCCGAGCAGCCCGCCCATCCCGCGCCGGGTCAGGTGCATGAGCCCGCTCAGCGACGCGACCGCCCGGAACATCCCGGGGTGGCGCATGCCGTACCGCAGCGCCCCGTAGCCGCCCATCGAGATGCCCGCGACCATGCGCCGGTCCGAAGCGCCGTAGCGGTTTTCCAGCAGCGGCAGGAGTTCGGTGAGGTGGAACGTCTCCCAGCCGGGCACCGTGCCCTGCCGATCGGGCACCCGCCAGTCGGTGTAGAAGCCCATCCGGCCGCCGTCGGGCATGACGATCAGGGTCTGCGACGCGGACGAGAGCGCGGCGAGGTCGGTGTGGGTCAGCCAGCACCGGTGGTCGTCCGACGAACCGTGCAACAGGTACAGCACCGGGTACTCCCGGTCCGGGCGCCAGCCGGGCGGGGTCAGCAGGTTCACCGAGACGTCCCGGCCGAGCGCGGGGGAGTGCAGGCGCAGTTCGCGCACCCGGTCCCCGGTCACCTCCTCCGCGAGGACGGTCAGCTCGGTCACCAAGGCGACCCGACCGGGTACCGGGTGGTGGCCAGGATGTTGTCCAGGTGCTTGCCGATCTGGTCCACATTGGGCGGATCGAGCAGCGACAGGTGGTGACCGGGAATCGTGATCACCTCGAGGTCGGTGCACACCGCGTCCCAGCCGCGTGCCGGATCGGTGCGGTCGAACCGGTGGTCGCGCAGCCCGCCGGGCACCAGCTCGGCGGCGCTGAAGTAGACCACCCGCCCGTCGAACCGGCCGGGCGCGTAGCGTTCCAGCGATCGGGTGTCCAAAAAGGACGTACGCTGGTGGTTCAGGATGGCCTCGCTGACCGTGCTGCTGACCAGCCCTTCGGCCAGCATGGTGTCGATCAGCAGCTGCACCTGCTCCTCGTCGTCGAGCCGGGCGAGCCGTTCGTACGGCAGCTCGATCTTGCGGCCGTAACTGCTCTCCAGGAACTCGCCGAACCGTTCGAACCGCTTCTCGGTCAGCTGCACGTCGGTGAGCCCGGTGGTGTTGGGCAGCGGGATGATCGAGTCGATCAGCGCGACGATCTCCACCTGCTCGCCGGCGCGCTGCAACTGCTGCGCCATCTCGTAGGCCAGGAACCCGCCGAACGACCAGCCGGCCAGCCGGTACGGCCCGCGCGGCTGGATCCGGCGCAGTTCGGGCAGGTAGTGCCGCACCCGGTCCTCGACCGAGGAAATCCCTTCCAGGCGGTCGAATCCGTACACCGGCACGTCCGGATCCAGCAGTTGCACGAGTTGCCGGTACACGGCCGTGTCCCCGCCACCGGGGTGGAAGAAGAACAGCGGGCGCTTCGAACCCCGCCCGTTCAGGGTCCGCAGCGGCGAACCGCCCCGCTCCTCCTCGCGCAGGTGCGCCGCCATCCGTTCGACGGTCGGATGCTCGAACAGTTCGGAGATGGTCAGCTCGCGGCCGCTGCGCTCGGCCAGCAGCGCGGTGATCTCTTCGGCCCGCTGGCGGTTGCCGCCGACCCCGTAGAAGTCCTGCGTCACGCCGACCTCGATGCCCAGCACGTCCCGCCAGGCGCTGGCCACCAGCCGTTCGGCGGCGTCGCGCGGCCCGATCTTCGGCGGCTGGACCGGACGCGGACGGGCACCGGGCGTCTCGGAGGCGATGCCGAGCTCGCCGAACAGCCACTGCTCGGCCTCCTCGACGCTCGCGCCGCGCAGCAGCAGCGAAACCGGCAGGGACAGCTCGAAGTCGTGCTGCACCGCGTTGCGGATTCGCACGGCCAGCAGGGAATCCACGCCCAGCGCGGACAGCGGCGACACGGTGTCGAGCCGGTCCGCCGCGAAGCCGAGCACCGACGCGACCCGGGACCGCAGCTGCGCGGACGCCGAATTCCGGGCCACCGCGGGGTCGAGCTTGCGCAGCCCGGCCACGCCGTCCCAGTCGTCGCGATCCTGGGCCGCCTGCGCGTAGTCGCCGAAGAGCGCCTCGAAGAACGGGATCTTCAGCAGGTGCGGGAAGGCGGACGCGAGGCGGGGCGTGTTCAACCGCAGCGCACCGGTGATCGCGCGGTCCGCGCCGATCGCCTCGGCGAGGACGGCCAGCCCTTCACCGGGCCGGATCGCGTGCATCCACGGGATGTCCAGGTTCGCCGCGGCGCCGATCTCGGCCCAGGTGCCCCAGGCGATCGAGGTGCCCGGCAGGCCCTGCGCCCGGCGCGCGGCGATCAGCGCGTCCAGGTACGCGTTGCCCGCCGCGTACGCGGGCTGGCCGGGGGAGCCGTGCAGCGCGGCGGCCGAGGAGAACCCGATCCACCAGTCGAGTTCGCGGTCGCGGGTGGCCTCGTGCAGCCGCCAGGCGCCGTACGCCTTCGGCAGCCAGGAGCGGTGCAGTGTGTCGGCGTCCAGCCGGGTGGTGGTGCGGTCGTCGAGCACGGCGGCGGCGTGCAGGACCCCGCGCAGCGTGAATCCGGTGTCCGCGGCGCGCACCAGGGATTCGGCGACGCCCGGCTCGGCGATGTCGCCGAGCACGACCTCGACCTCGGTGCCGGACGCGGTGAGTTCGTCGATCACCCGCCGGGCTTCCGGTTTCGGCGCCGACCGTCCATTGAGGACGATCTTGCCCGCACCGTTCCCGGCCAGCCAGCGGGCGATGAACAGGCCCAGCCCGCCGAGCCCGCCGGTGACCAGGTAACCGCCGTCCGGGTAGGCGACCGGCGCGGCGCCGTCGCCGGGTTCGTCGACCCAGTCCAGGCGCAGGGCGTGCCGTTCGCCCGCGCGCCAGGCGACCTCGTCGTCGGCGCCGGAAGCCAGTTCCCGCGCCAAGCAGGCCGCGGACTCGAGAGCAGGCGCCGCGGGGTCCAGGTCGACCAGGCTCGCCCGCAGTTCGGGGTGTTCGCAGGCCAGCACCCGGACCAGGCCGCGCAGCGCGGCGAACGCGGGTGCGTCCAGCGAATCCGCCGGGGTGACGGCGGCCGAGCCGGTGGTGACCAGCCAGAGCCGGGCGGGCCGGGACGAATCGGCCTCGACCGTGCGCCGGACGACCGCGCAGACGGCGAGCATCGCGCGTTCGGCCTCGGCGAGCGCTGCGACGTCCGCGCCCTGCCCGGGGAGCAGGAACACCACGGATCCGGCCGGTTCGGCCAGCGCGGCCGCCACGGCGTCCGGGTCGCGGTAGTCGGCCCGGCGGGTGTCGACGCCCAGTTCGGTCAGTTCCGCGCCGACCGCGGTCTCGCCGCGGTCCAGCACCAGCACCGGGCCGTCCGGCCGCCCGTGCGCCGGGATCCCGGCCGGGCGCCAGGACGTGGTCAGCAGCTTCTCGGTCAGCGGCGCGGCGATCTCGTCGTGCGCGAGCTCCCGGACGAAGACGTCGGTGATCTCCAGCAGGATCCGGCCGTCGCCGTCCACCAGGTGCAGTTCGCCCTGCAGCCCGGCGCCGCGTTCGTTCGGCTCGGTCACCGAGACGTACACCAGTTCGCCCTGCGCCGGATCGCCGTAGACCCGCACGGCCCCGTACTCCACCGGCATGTGCGCGGTGCCGGAGTCGGCGTCCGGGTCGAACAGGGCGGCGGCGAACACCTGCAGGCAGGATTCGACCAGCGCGGGGTGCAGCCGCAACTGGTCCGCGCGCCCGGCGGCCTCGGGCAGCGCCACCCGGGCGACCGCGCGCAGCCGCCCGTCCCCGGCGCGGGTGCTCGCCCGCGCCTCGCTCATCCCGGTGAACGCCGGGCCGTAGCTCAGCCCGAGCGCGGCGAGCCGCTGGTACACCTCGGCCGTGGGCACCGCCGCGAATTCCGAATCGTCCACTTCGGACAGGCAGAAGCCCGCGTCGGTCCGCTCGGCGACCGAGACCTCGGCGGTCGCGTGCAACTGCCAGGTGCCGTCGCTCGCCTTGGTGTGCACGGTGACCCGGCCGCCGGTCTCACCCGGCGCGCAGGTCGTGGTCACCGCGGTGTGCTCGGCCAGCCGCAGCGGCTGGTACAGCGTCACGTCGTGCAGCACGATCTGCTCGGCGGGCAGGTCGAACACCGTGCGCGCGGCCGCGGAAGCCATCTCCAGGAAGGCGGCGCTGGGCAGCACCGGGCGGCCGTCCATCCGGTGTTCGGCCAGCCACGGCCGCACCGCGGACCCGAGATCGGCCCGCCACAGGTGCTTGGTGTCGTCGGGCAGTTCCACGTGCGTGCCGAGCAGCGGATGCTCGCCGGACGCCACCGGCACGGCCGGTGCGGCGGCGCGGGGCAGCCAGTGCCGTTCGTGCCGCCAGGGCGCGGACGGGACGCCGGTCAGCTCGCCGTCGCGCGGCGCGGCGGCGACCCCGGCCAGTTCCAGGGCGCCGAGCTGGCCGTGCCAGTGGGCGGCCTCGTCGTCGCAGTGGCGGAGCGTGGACACCACGAGCGCGTCGGTGGCGCCGTGCGCGGCGAGGTTGTCCGCGAGCGCGTGCCGGAGCACGGGGTGCGGGGAGACCTCGACGAACGTCCGGTAGCCGTCGGCCAGCGCGGCGTCGACCGCGCCCGCGAACCGCACCGGCTGGCGCAGGTTCCTCGCCCAGTAGCCGGGGCCGAAGGCCGGGGTTTCGCGCGGATCGGCGAGCGCGGTGCTGTAGAAGCGGATCTCGGTGTCCGTTGTGGACAGTCCGGCCAGCCCGTCGCGAAGCGTGCCGGTGACGCGGTCGACGATCGGGGAGTGCGCGGCCACGTCGAGTTTGACCAGTTTCGCGAGCAGGCCGCGCGCTTCCACGGCCGCCACGATCCGGCGCACCGGCTCCGCGCTGCCCGCGATCACCGTCTGGCGGGGCGCGGTCAGCACCGCGACATCCACGTCCGGCAGGCCAGCCACGAGTTCGGCCGCCTCCTCGGCGCCGACCTCGAGCAGCGCCATCGCGCCGTCCCCAGCCAGCGAAGCCAGCAGCCGCGACCGCAGCGCCACGATCTTCGCGCCGTCCGCCTCGGCCAGCGCACCGGCCACCACCGCGGCGGTGACCTCGCCGAACGAATGCCCGATCACCGCGCCCGGGCGCACACCGTAGGAGCGCAGCAGCTCGGCCAGCGCGACCTGCAGCCCGAACACCAGCGGCTGGACGTGGTCCATGGTGGTGGCCTCGACCCCGGCCAGCAGGTCCGCGCGCAGCGAGAACCCGGCCTCGGCCCGGATCAGCGGATCGAGGCGATCGATCGCCGCGGCGAACACCGGCTCCTCGGCCAGCAACTTCCGGCCCATCCCGGCCCACTGGGAACCGTGGCCGGAGAACACGAACACCGGCCCCGGACCGGGCCGTCCCGGACCGCCGGTGACCACCGCCGGGGACTCCTCGCCCAGGGCGAGCGTGCGGAGCGCGCTCACCAGTTCGTCCCGGTCGCCCGCGACCACCGCGGCGCGGTGCCGTCCGCCGAGTCTTCTCGCGAGGGTGCGGTCGATGTCGGCGAGCGGCACCTCGGCGCCGTCGCCGGTGAGCCAGCCGGCGAGCGCACCGGCGGATTCGGCCAGCCGGTCCGGGGTGGACGCGCCGAGCAGGAACCGGCTCCTGCCCGCGCGGGGCGCCGCCTCGGCGGGTGTCCCGGTGGCCTGCTGCAGCACCACATGGGTGTTCGTGCCGCCGAAGCCGAACCCGGACACCCCGGCCAGCGCGGGCGCTCCGGCGCGCGGCCACGGGCGTGCGGTGTCCGCGACCGACAGCCGCAGCTCGTCGAAGGCGATGTGCGGATTCGGCCCGGCGTAGTTCAGGCTCGCCGGGATGACGCCGTGGTGCAGCGCGAGCACGGTCTTGATCAGGCCGACGATCCCGGCCGCGGCCTCCAGGTGGCCGACGTTGCTCTTGACCGAGCCCAGCAGCAGCGGGTGGTCTTCCGGCCGGCCCGCGCCCAGCACGGCGCCGAGCGCGCGCGCCTCGATCGGGTCCCCGAGCAGCGTGCCGGTGCCGTGCGCCTCGACGTAGTCCACCTCGGCGGGATCGACCCCGGCGCTCTGGTACGCGGTGCGCAGCAAGGCTTGCTGCGCCTCGGGATTGGGCGCGGTGAGCCCGTTCGAGCGGCCGTCGGAGTTGGTCGCCGAGCCGCGGATCAGCGCGAGCACCCGGTCGCCGTCCGCGCGGGCGTCGGAAAGCCGCTTGAGCACGACCATCCCGACGCCCTCGGCGCGGGACATGCCGTTGGCGTCGGCGGAGAACGGCTTGCACTTCCCGTCCGGCGCGGTGATGCCCATCTCGTCGAAGTTCGCGGTGACCCCGGGGCCGAGCAGCAGGTTCGCGCCGCCGACGAGCGCGACCTCGCTCTCGCCGGAGCGCAGGCTCTGCGCGGCGAGGTGGATCGCGGTCAGCGAGGAGGAGCAGGCCGTGTCCGTGGCCAGGCTCGGGCCGCGCAGGTCGAGCGCGTAGGAGAGCCGGTTCGCGGCGATGGACAGCGCGGCCCCGGTGCCCACCCAGGCGTCTACATCGGACAGATTGGCGAGCGAGAGCGCGCCGTACTCGGTGCCGCTGATCCCGACGAACACGCCGGTGTTGGTGCCGCGCAAGGCTTCCGGCGCGATCCCGGCGTGCTCGAGCGCTTCCCAGGCGACCTCCAGGACCATCCGCTGCTGCGGGTCCATCCGCGCGGCTTCCCGGGGCGCGATGCCGAAGAACTCCGCGTCGAAACCGGCCACGTCGTCCAGGAACCCGCCCCAGCGGGTGGTGTTCTCGGGGTAGCCCGAGTAGTCCGCCCAGCGTTCGCCGGGCACCTCGGTGATGGCGTCCCGGCCCTCGGTGAGCATGCGCCAGAACTCGTCCGGCCCGGTCACCCCGCCGGGCAGGCGGCAGCCGAGGCCGACCACGGCGATCGGATCGTCCGCCGGATCGCCGGGTTCGGCGGCCTCGGGCGCGGCGGATTCGGGAGCCGCGGCTTCCGGTTCGCCGGTCAGCGCCGCGGCCAGCCGGTCGATCGTGGGGTGTTCCCACAGCAGCGTGGTCGGCAGGGTGCGGTCGAGCAGCTCCTCCAGCGCACCGGAGAGCTCCACCGCGTCCCGGGAGGACAGTCCGTATTCGTCCAGTGGTTTCCCGGTGTCGACCTCGTCCTCGTCGACGAAGGCGGCCTCGGCGACCCGCTCGATCAGCCAGCGGCGGAGATCCTCGGCGTTGATCATGCTTCCTTGCCCAGCCAATGGCGTTCCTTGGTCGCCGCCCGCGCGATCTTGCCGCTGGACGTGCGCAGCACGCTGCCTGGTGGAACCAGCTTGAACCCGCGCAGTTTGACGTCGTGCGCCGCGGCGACCGCACGCTTCACGGCCTTGGCGATCTCGGCTTCGTCGAGTTCCTCCGCGCCGGCCTTCCGGCTGAACTCGGCGACCACGGCCGCGCCCTCGCCCCCGTCCGGGGTCTCCACGGCGAACGCGGCGACGTGGTCCTTGCG
This sequence comes from Amycolatopsis anabasis, assembly GCF_009765355.1. GTDB lineage: Bacteria > Actinomycetota > Actinomycetes > Mycobacteriales > Pseudonocardiaceae > Amycolatopsis > Amycolatopsis anabasis. The sequence goes on from NZ_VTHK01000023.1 coordinate 97,415, forward strand.
GATCGCCGGATGCGCGTTCTGCACGGTGACCTCGAGGTCCTGCGGGTAGTGGTTCTTCCCGTCGATGATGATCAGATCCTTGATCCGGCCGGTGATGTAGAGCAGGCCGTCGTGGATCAGGCCGAGATCGCCGGTGCGCAGCCAGGTCTGCGCCGGGGTGCCCTCGGGCGGGTCCACGATGCGCCCGCCGAAGGTCTCGTCGCTGCGTTCGGGTTGCTGCCAGTAGCCGTCCGCCACATTCGGCCCGTGCACCCAGATCTCGCCGACCTCGCCGTCGGCGCGCACGGTCCGCTCGGCCGGGTGCACGATCCGCACGAGCTGGGCCTGCGGGGTCCCGGCGGCGACCAGCTCCAGCGATCCCTCCGCACCGGGTTCGGTCACCACACCGCGGTCGGCCGCCAGGGCGGCGCGGTCGAAGCTGGTGATCGTCGGGCCTTCCTCGCTGGTGTTCGTCACGAACACGGTCGCCTCGGCGAGGCCGTAGGAGGGCCGGTGCGCCGCGGCCGGGAAGCCGTGCGGGCCGAACGCCTCCTGGAAGGCCGCGATCGTGGTGGCGCGGACCGGCTCGCTGCCGTTGACGACCGCCTTGACCCCGGACAGGTCCAGTTCCGCCCGATCCGCTTCCTTCACCTTGTGCAGGGCGTATTCGAAAGCGAAATTCGGCGCCGCGGCGAACGTATTCGGAAAACCGCCCAGCTGCTTCAGCCACCGCAGCGGGCGCATGATGAAGCTGAATGGGGTCGCGAACACCGATCGCGCACCGGAATACACCGGCAGGGCCAGCAATTGAATGAGTCCCATATCGTGGAAGAACGGAATCCACCCGGTGCAGGTCCAGGTGTCGTTCACGCCGAATGCGGCGCACGCCTGCCAGGTGTTCGTGACCACCGCGCGGTGCGTGATCACCGCGCCCGCGGGGGTGCGGGTGGACCCGGAGGTGTACTGCAGGTAGGCGGGCTCGTCGAGGCCGGGCCGGGGCGCCTGGTACCCCGCGCCGGTCGCGTCGTCGATCTCGTCCACCGCGAGGATCTGCTTGGGCATCGGGAGCGGGTTGTTCTCGGCCAGCTCGCGTACGGTGTCCAGCGCGCCCGCCGAGGTCAGCCAGACCTCCGGCGCGCAGTCTTCCAGGGCGTTGACCAGGCGTCCGCCGTGCTGGCTGACCTCGGGCGCGAACAGCGGGACCGCGATGGTCCCGGCGTGCAGGGCGCCGAGGAAGGCGACGACGTAGGTCAGGTCCTGCGGCGCGAGGATCGCGACGCGCTGCCCGTGGGTGGTGATCCGGCTCAGCTCGGCGGCGGTGGCGCGCACCTTGGTGGCGAGCTCGGCCCAGGTGATCGTGTGCTCGGTGCCGTCACGGTCCGTCGCGTAGTCGAGGAACGTGAATGCCGGTTCCGCCGAGTCCGCCCGGTCGAACAGAAAAGTGGTGAGCGGGCGCTGGGGTGGCACGGGGCCGTCCGTCGGCTCGGGGGACCGGCGCTCAGCCAACGACATATGCATTCACCCACACATTGATAGTCGGACGTCCGAGAAGTTGCTCACCATACGCCAGGGAATGACCTGCCTCGCGCTGCCGGAATGTGCTCGGTTCCGTCGCGGAATCACTGGTTGATTCGACAACGACCACGCCTTCGTGGGGACACCGTGGACGGACTGGAATCACGCTTTCGGCTGATAAGCGGGCTTTACCGTAGCTACACCCGCAACTGCGCGCAAGGCGGGGTAGGGGTTTATCACCAACCGGGTGGTGATCTTTTCGGTAGGCAGGTAACTCTGTGCAACCAAGACTGGGGGACATGAATGCTTTTCGTATCGAGTGGGTGAGTATCCCGGGGTGCCGGCGAGTGGCCGACCACCACCCGTCATGCTTGGCCGGATGGAACGCGTAGACGTCACAGACGGAGCAAGCCGGGTGACGACGAGCCGCGGATCCGAGCGGCAGTCGACTGGCCGGGGCGGGCGCCCCGGCAGGCCGTGGCTGACGCTGGTCGCGACCGTCCTCGGCGGTGCGATGGTCGGGCTTGACGGCACCGCGACGACCATAGCCGCCCCGTACATCTCGCAATCGGTCGGTGCGACGCTCGGCGAACTGGAGCTGATCGCCAACGGGTACCTGGTGGCGCTCGCGGTCTGCCTGCTGCCCGCCGGCCGGCTCGCCGACCGGATCGGCCGCCGCCGCACGTTCGTGATCGGCGTGGCCGCTTTCGGGCTGGCCTCCCTGGGCATCGCGCTGTCCGGCACGGTGTGGGCGCTGGTGGTGTTCCGGATCGCGCAGGGCATGGCCGGCGCGCTGCTGCAACCGGCCGCGCTGGCCGTGCTGCGCAGCGCCTTCCCGGCGGACAAGCTCGGGCTCCCGCTGGGCGTCTGGGGCGGGGCGAACGCCCTGGCCATCGGCCTGGGGCCGGTCATCGGCGGGGTCATCGTGCAGGGGCTCGGCTGGCCCGCGGTGTTCGCGCTCAACCTGCCGGTCGCGGTCATCACGGTCGCGCTGGCGTACTTCGCCGTGGTCGAGTCGAAGGGACCGCGCGAGGGGACGCCCGGTGCGCTGCGGTCACTGCTCGCGCGGCGGTCGGTCACGCTCGGTTCGGCCATGGTCGGGGTCAGCTCGTTCGGGGTGTTCGCCCTGCTGTTCCTGCTCACGCTCTACTTGCAGAACGTGCGCGGGCTGTCCCCGATCGCCGCCGGGGCGTGGATGCTGCCGCCGACCTGCGTCGTGCTGCTGTCCGCGCCGATCGGCGGGCTGCTCGCGCAGCGGTTCGGGCCGCGCTGGCCGGTGTTCGGCGGCCTGGTGATGATCTCCGCCGGGCTGACCAGCCTCACCCTGCTCGACATCGGCTCCGGGTTCACCGAACTGCTGTACCCGGGAGCGCTCGTCGGCTTCGGCACCGGGCTGTGCGTGATCGCGGCGACCGAGGCGATCATGGGCGCGACGCCCGAGGAGTCCACCGGGAGCGCTTCGGCGATCCAGCAGGTCGCCTCGCAGGTCGGCGGGGTGCTGGGCATCGTCGTGGTGGGTGCGGTGATGTCCTGGCAGGTGTCGTCGAACCTGCCCGCGCAGATCGCACAGGCCGGGTTGCCGGGCCCCGCGGGCGACGCCGTGGCAGGCGGCACCGGCGCGATCGCGCAGGGCGCCATGCCGCCCGGGTTCGACGCGGCCGCGGTCGGCGAGGCGCTGTCCGGGGCGGTGCGGGTGATCAGCCGGTTGACCTTCGTCGACGGGATGGGCGTGGCCCTGCTGATCGCCGCGTGCGTGAGCCTGCTCGGCGCCTGCTGCGCCCTCTGGCTACCCAACGTGATCTCGAAGCCCAGCACCCCGGAATCGGACACCGCCACCACCGCGGCGCATTAGGAAAACCTAGTTCGTAAGAGAGGGCAATTCGTCGCCGAACGACGGGGTGCTTGCACGCGAAAGGGAGCCGAGTCGTCGGGGTCGTGAGTGTTCGGGCCGGTTCTAACCGGCTTGGCCACTCACGCCCCGGTGTCTCGCTTGCGGGACAGGCGGCCGGGCCACCAGATGAACTTGCCGATGTCCACCACGAGTGCGGGCACCAGCAGCGAGCGCACGATGAACGTGTCGAGCAGGACGCCGAACGCGACCAGGAAGGCGATCTGCGCGAGGAACAACACCGGAATCACCGAAAGCGCGGCGAATGTCGACGCGAGCACCACCCCGGCCGAGGTGATCACCCCGCCGGTGACCTTGAGCGCGTCCAGCGTGCCGCGTTCGGTGCCGAGCAGGCTCGCCTCCTCGCGGGCCCGGGTCATCAGGAAGATGTTGTAGTCGATCCCCAGGGCGACCAGGAACACGAAGGCGTACAACGGGATCGCCGGATCCGCGCCGGGGAAGTCGAACACGTCGTTGAACAGCAGCGCGCCGACGCCGACGGTCGCGCCGAAGGACAGCACGACCGTCGCGATCAGCAGCAGCGGCGCGACCAGCGCGCGCAGCAGCAGCGCCAGGATCGCGAAGATCATCACCAGCACGATCGGGATGATCAGGTCCCGGTCGTGCGTGGCGGCCACCAGCATGTCCGACTGCTGCGCGGTCTGCCCGCCCACCTTGGCCTGCGCGCCGGGAATCGCGTGCAGGGTGTTCCGCAGTTTGTCCACAACGGACACCGCCGCCGGTGAATCCGCCGCGTCGCGCAGGGTCGCGCTGATCTCGACCATGCCGTCGACGATCTTCGGCCCGGCCGCCGGGTTCCCGGGGTCGGCCGGGGTGGGGAGCGGATCGAGGACGCCGTCGGTGGCCTTGACCGCGGCGAGCACCTGGGGCGCCGATTCGCTCTTCGCGGTGATGATCACCGGGCTGCCGGTACCGCCGGGGAAGTGCGCGGTGAGCACGTTCTGCCCGGTCACCGCCTCGACCTCGTTGAGGAACAGCGCCTGCTGCGAGGTCCCGCTCGCCTTCAAGGACGGCACGAAGGCCACCCCGACCAGCAGCACCAGCGAGGTCAGCAGCCAGGTCCAGCGCGGCCGCTTGCGCACCAGCCGCGCGATGTGGTCGAAGATCCCGTGCGTGACCTTGCGGTGCTTGCGCGGCACCGGTTCCGCGGGCCAGAACGCCGCCCGCCCCACCAGCACCAGCGCCGACGGCAGGAAGATCAACGACGACAGCAGCGCCCCGGCGATGCCGATCGAGGCGACCGGGCCGAGGCTGCGGTTCGAGGTCAGTTCGCTGAACAGCATGCACAGCATGCCCAGGATCACCGTGCCGCCGGACGCCCCGATCGGCTCCAGCGACGCGCGCAGCGCGACCCGCATCGCCTGCCAGGTGCTCTTGGTGCGCATCAACTCCTCGCGGTACCGCGCGACCAGGAGCAGCGCGTAGTCGGTCGCCGCGCCGAACACCAGGATCAGCAGGATGCCCTGGGTCTGCCCGTTCAGGGTGAGCAGGCCGTCCCGGGCCAGGAAGTAGATGACCGCCGACGCCGAGCACAGCGCGAGCCCGGCCGAGATCAGCACGATCAGCGGCAGCAGCGGGCTGCGGTAGACCATGATCAGGATCAGCGCGACCACCGCGGTGGTGACCAGCAGCAGCATCCCGTCGATGCCGCCGAACACCTCGGCGAAGTCCGCGTTGTACCCGCCGGGCCCGGTGACCAGCGCGCTCAGGCCGTCCGGCAGCCCGGCCTTGGCCAGCACCCGGATCTCCTTGACCGCTTCGCCCGCTTTGAACGGATCCACTCCGGACACCGGCATGATCACCTGGGCCGCCTTGCGGTCGTCCGAGGGGATCGGCGGCGTGATCTGGCCGTCCAGCCCGGGTGCCTTCGCCAGTTCGGCGGCCTTCGCGGTGATCGCCGCGGTGTCGGCGGGAGTGAGCCCGGACGGGCGTTCGAAGACCACCACGGTCGGCATCAGGCGGTTCTGCGCGAACCGTTCCTGCAGTTCCTGCACCGCGGTCGATTCCGCGCTCGCGGGCAGGAACGAACCGGGATCGTTCTTCGAGACTTCGCTCAGCTTGCCGAGAAAGGGGTTGGTCACCCCGCCGACGATCAGCCAGAGCAGCACCAGCAACGCGGGCAGCACCCAGCGACGGGCCTTGCGGCGTGGTTCGCCGAGTTCAAGGGTGCCCGTGAAATTCCCGGTCTGGTGCGCCATTCCCGCCCACGTCGATCGTCATCGTATGGGCAAACCTTCTCATATCGGGAAAGTGAACGTCCCGTTGCCGGTCAGCTGAATCTTCGCGCCCAGCGGGTCGGACTCGGTGAGTCCGGCGATCACGTCCGGGGCCTCGCTCGCCGCCACGGCGCGGGCGCCACCGGGCAGCCCGCACAGCACGATCCCCCGCTCGGGTTCCCCCGCGCGGTCGTAAACCACGGTGTAGGTCTCCACGGTGGCGTCGCCGGTCGCGCCGGTGGCTACGGTCCGCTTGGGCAGCGCGGCGACCTCGGCGGTGACGTCGTGGTGGGCGTACGCGGTCACCGGCGGGCGGCCGGAGAGCACCACGGCCCCGTGCTTGGTGAGGAACCAGCCGACCGCGGTGGCCAGGGCGTACTGGTCCGGTTCGGCGCGCAGCCGCCCGGTCAGCGCGGCGAGCGAATGCGTGACGTAGTTGCTCCCCGGGCCGCCGGCGAAGGTCAGCCCGCCGGTGACGGTCGCCGGACGCGCCGGATCGGCGAGGTCCACGCCGAGTTCGGCCGCGGCCACCTGCACCGCCGAGGGGAAGCACGAGTACAGGTCGAGCAGGCCGAGGTCGTCGATGCCGAGCCCGGCGTGCCCGAGCACCGCGCGCCCGAGGGCGGCGATCGCGGGGGAGCGGTGCAGCTCCGGGCGTTCCGAGACGAACCAGTGGTCCTGCGCCGAACCGCTGGCGTGCACGAAGACCCAGTTGTCCCGCGGGATCCCAGCCGCCTGCGCGGTTTCCGCCGAGCAGAGCACCAGCGCCGCGCCCTGGTCGACGAAGATGTTGGCGGTCATCAGCTTGCGGTAGGGCAGCGCCGCCATCCGGTTGCGGTCGCCGACCGCCGCGATCTCGGCCGCGCCCGGCGGATCGGCGACCCAGGCGTGCGGATTGGTCCGGGCCACCTCCGCGAACCGGCCCCAGATCCGGGCGATCCGGTCCACGTGCGACGGCAGGTCCCGCCCGGCGTCGGCCCGGAGGGCGTTCTCGAAGAGCGGGTAGAAAGCCAGCGGCAGCAACAGGTTCGCCTGAGCTTCGGCCGCGTGGGTCGCGTCCCGGTCGCTGCCGAGCTTCCGGGTCGGCGCGGTGCCCTCGGGCTGGTGCGGGCCACCGGCGTGGTGCCCGGAACGCATCGATTTGACCGCTTCGGCGCCGGTGATCAGCACCGCGTCCAGCGCGCCCCGCTGGATCCGGGCCGCCGAATCGGCCAGCAGGTCCACCGGGCTGGTGCCGCTGGTGTGGGTGTAGACGGTTTCGGCGGGCGTGAGGCCGAGGTCGGCGGCGAGGATGCTGCCGGGGTCGGCGGTGCCCCAGGAGAAGCTGTCCACCACGCCGACGCAGCCGATCCGGTGCGCCAGGTCCGCCGAGCCGGTGTCGGCGAGGGCCGCTTCGGCGGCCTGGCGCATCAGCTCGCGCGGGGTCGTCCCGCCGGTGCGCACGGTGTGCTGACCAGCGCCGACGAGTACCGGAGTTCGCGGATCCATCGGCCGACCGTAGCAGTTGCTGGCGGAACGCCAATAGATTGCTGTGCGGAATTCAACTTTCCGCGCGGTCCTTGCCCTGTACCACCGGGAAGACCTCGCCGACCAGCGTCACCAGTGATTTGCTGAGCAGGGCGTGCACCTGTTGCCGGTTCAGCTCACCCCGCACCAGCCACTCCCGACCGGCCGATTTGACCATCCCGCCGAACGCCCGGACCAGGGCGTTGAGTTCCTTGCCGTGCTCGCTGTCCCGGGACAGGCCCACGGCCTCGAGCACCAGGTCGGCGGATTCCTGATCGGCTTCCTCGACGATCCGGTCCACATCGGGATCGCGGCCGATGCCCTCGGGGGTGATCGCGGTGAGCCACATCTGCCCGCGGCTGGTGATCAGGTCGAGGAACCAGTGGATGGCGCTGTCGGCGCGTTCCTCCAGCGAGCCCGCGGGCAGGATCTCGACGCCGACGTGCGGCACGGTCAGCGCCCGGCGGACGACGGCGAGGTAGAGCTCGCGTTTGGTCCCGAAGTAGTGGTTGATCAGACCTCGCGCCACCCCGGCCTCGTTGGCGATGTCCGAAGTGGACACCTCGGTGTAGGGGCGCTCACCGAAGAGCCGGGCGGCGCAGGCGAAGATCTGTTCCTTGCGCTCGTCCGGCTCCAGCCTTCGCCATTTCGGCGCGGGGTCGGTACTCATGACGGATATCGTCGCACGGGTGACTCAGTCGGGTAGCTCAATCGGCGCAATGTCGTCGAAGACATCGCCCGGTCCAGGGTTCGTCGGGTCGGTGGTACCGCCGAACCGGTGCATTACTCCCCAGATCGCGTTCAACGCGGTCTGGACCGCGCCCTCCGCCCAGCCGGCGGTCCAGGAGATGTCGTCCCCGGCCAGGAACAGGCCCCGGAACCGTTCGTCGAGCCGGTCCTGCATGAAATGGGTGAACAGGCGGCGCTGGTACCGGTAGTGGCCGGGCAGGTTCGCCTTGAACGCGCCCATGAAGTTCGGTTCGGCCTCCCACGACACGGTGACCGGATCGCCGATGATGTGCCGCCGGACGTCGACGCCCGGGTAGATCTCGCGCAGCGACTGCAGCATCACCTCGACCCGTTCGGTGACCGACAGCGGCAGCCACTTCAGCGAATCGTCGGCCCAGGTGTAGGACAGGCAGATGACCGCGGGCCGGTCCGGGCCGTGGTCCAGCAGGTAGGTGCCGCGGGTCATCCGGTCGGTCAGCGTCATGCTCATCGCGTCCCGCCCGGTGACCGGATCGGCGTCGCGCCAGAACGGCCGGTCGACCGGGACGAACACCTTCGACGACTCCATGTAGTGGGTGCGCTCGATCGCGGTCCAGTGGTCGATCGGGAACAGCGATTCGTCGCAGGCGATCTTGGACAGCAGCATCCAGCTCTGCGCGGTGAACACCGCCGCCGGGTAGGTCCGGATGCCGCCTTCGACATCGGTGACCGTGATGTTGTTCGGCGCGGTGCGGTGCAGCCGGGCGACCCCGGGCCGCGGGCCGCCGCCGTGCAGGGTGCGCAGGCTGGTCCCGGCGGGCCAGCCGACCAGCTTGTCCGGCACCCGGTCCCACAGCCGCAGCGGCAGCTGGCGGCTGCCGCCGACGATGCTGCGGTGCTCGTCGTCGGCGCCGGTGTAGACCACCCGCAGGATCTCCAGGATCGAGTTGGGGAAGTCGGTGTCCCAGCCGCCGGTGCCGAAGCCGACCTGGCCGAAGATCTCGCGGTGCCGGAAGGAGGCGAACGCGGGGGAGTCGCACAGGAACCCGTAGAACGTCTGGTTGTCCAGCCGTTCCACGAGGTCGTTCCAGATCCGCTTGATCCGCGGGACGTCCCGGTCCCGGATCGCGGCCTGCATCTCGCCGAACGCGGCGTGCTCGGCGAGCGTGCGGTGCCAGGCGTCCGACACCTCGCCGAAGATCGGCGGCAGGTCCTCCGGGGTGGTCGCGTAGTGGGTCTCGCCCTTGAGGTCGACGACGGTGCTCGGGGTGTCCGGGGCGAGCGGGTTGGGGAACGGGGTGGTCCGCAGGCCGACCTTGTCGATGTAGTGGAACAGCGCGGTCGACGAGGGCGGGAACCGCATGGCGCCCATCTCGGCGACCACGTCGTCGCCGCAGCCGTCGAACCGCAGCGTGCGCAACCGGCCGCCGAGTTCGTCGATCTCGTAGACCACCGGGCGCAGGCCCATTTTCATCAGCTCGTAGGCGGTGATGACGCCGGACAGGCCGCCGCCGATGACCGCGACCTCGGTGCCGTGCCGGTCGGCGGGGATCGAACCGAGCCCGGCCGGATGGGCCAGGTAGTCGTCGTAGGCGAACGGGAAGTCCGGGCCGAACATCGTGATCGGGCGCCCGGGCGGTTCCGGCGTGTGGATCGCGGTGGGCACGGCGGAGGTCATGCTTTGCTTCCTTCGGTGATCGTGCGGTACAGCTCGGGTCTTCGGTCGGTCAGGTGGGTGTTCTCGGTGCGGGAGGCGCGCAGCGCGGCCGGATCGACCTCGGCGATCAGCAGCCGCTCGCCCGCGCCCGCCCGGGCCAGGACTTCGCCGGTGGGGGAGACCACGCAGCTGCGGCCGCAGTAGGTGAGTTCGCGTTCGGTGTCGCAGCGGTTCGCGTACACGGCGAAGAGCTGGCTCTCGTAGGCGCGCGCGGGCACCACGACATCGGCCACCACCTCGTAGGGCCGCATGAGCGCGGTCGGCACGAGCAGGAGTTCGGTCCCGGCGAGCGCGTGCGCGCGGACCAGTTCGGGGAACTCGACGTCGTAGCAGATCAGCAGGCCGATCCGGAGCCCGGCGAGGTCGGCCTGGACGACGGCAAGGGCGCCCGGGGTGAACCATTCCCGGTCCAGGTCGCCGAACAGGTGCGTCTTGCGGTAGTTCGCCAGGCGCCCGTGCGGGGCGACGAGCTGGACGCTGTTGTAGACCCGGTCGTGGTCGCGTTCGGGGTAGCCGTAGGCGATCGCGACCCCGGTGCCCGCGGCGATGCCGGCGATCCGCCGCGCGGTCGGGCCGTCGGCCGGTTCGGCGAGCTCGTGCGCCCGCGCGCCGATGTGGTAGCCGGTGGTCACCATCTCCGGGCACACCAGCAGTTCCGCGCCCGCTGCCGCCGCCCCGGCCGCGGCGGTGGCGAGCGCGCCGAGCACGTCGCCCGCGGCCGCGGGGCCCTGGAAGACGGCGGTGATCATGTTCTGGCCAGCCGGGAGCGCCGCATGCTGTAGCCGAAGTAGATGCCCAGCCCGGCCAGCATCCAGACGCCGAACACGATCCAGGTCGCGACGTCCAGGCTGAACATCATGTACCCGCAGCACACGACCCCGAGCAGCGGCGTGACCGGCGCGAACGGCACCCGGAAGGTGCGCGGCAGATCGGGCCGGGTGCGGCGCAGCAGCAGGACCGCGATGTTGACCAGGCCGAAGGCGAAGAGCGTGCCGATGCTCGTCGCGTCGGCCAGCTTGCCGAGCGGGACGAACGCGGCGAGCACGCCGACGAACGCGGAGACCACCACCGTGTTGATCCGCGGCGTGCCGGTGCGGGGATCCACTTTGGACAATGCCTTCGGGACCAGGCCGTCGCGCGACATCGCGAACAGGATCCGGGTCTGGCCGTAGAGCACGGTGAGCACCACGCTGGAGATCGCCACGATCGCGCCGACCGCGAGCAGGGCGGACCAGAGCTTGTTGTCCAGCACGGTGGTGAGCACGTGCGAGAGCGCGGCCTGCTCGCCGTCGAACTGCTGCCACGGCAACGCGCCGACCGCCGCGACGGCGACCAGGCAGTAGAGCACGGTGACGATGCCGAGCGAGAGCAGGATCGCGCGGGGCAGATCGCGCTGCGGGTCGCGCGCCTCCTCGCCCGCGGTCGACGCGGCGTCGAAACCGATGTAGGAGAAGAACAGTTTCGCGCCGCCCGCGCTCATCCCGGCCAGGCCGAGCGGGAGGAACGGGCTGAAGTTCCCGGCGCGCACCGCGGTGAACGCCACCGCGCAGAACAGGACGAGGGTCGCGACCTTGATCACCACCATGACCGCGTTCGCCCGCGCGCTCTCCTTCGCCCCGGCCAGCAGCAGGAACATGGCCAGCAGCACGACCGCGATGGCCGGCACGTTGACCAGCCCGCCCTCGCCGGGCGGCTGGCTGAGCGCGTCCGGGATGGCGAAGCCGAAGACGACCTGCAGCAGCTCGTTGAGGTACTGACCCCAGCCGACCGCCACCGAGGCGACCGAGACGCCGTATTCCAGGACCAGGCACCAGCCGCAGACCCAGGCGACCAGTTCGCCCAGCGTCGCGTAGGCGTAGGAGTACGAGGAGCCGGACAGCGGGATCATCCCGGCGAGTTCGGCGTAGGACAGCGCGGAGAAGAGCGCGGTGATCCCGGCCAGGACGAACGAGACGACGACCGCCGGACCGGCGACCGGCACCGCCTCGCCGAGGACGACGAAGATGCCGCTGCCCAGGGTGGCGCCGATGCTGAGCATGGTCAGCTGGGACAGGCCGAGGGAGCGGCGGAGATCGCCGCCCTGGCCGTGGCCGCCCTCGGCGACGAGATCGGCGACCGGTTTGCGGCGCAGCAACGCGGCCCGCACTCCCGGGCGCGGCGCTTCGGCGGGCCGGTCCCGGGTCGTTTCCTGATTCACGGTCGGTTACGTTATCGATCGGTAACGAGCGCGAAAACACCGATCCGTTGCTCGCGTGAGTTACAACACGGCGATTCGTTGCATGCTTTGGCGATATCGGTGACGAATTCGACCGGTACGACCGGTGGGTTGCCCGCGACTTCCATCCAACCATCCCAGCGGGGTCGTGAGTGTTCGGGCCGGTTAGAGCGGGTTCTCGTTTGGTCGCCTACTGGTGACCTGGCGTTTCCGTTCGACGAGCCGCACTTGGCCGGCAAAGTGCGAATCCGCGCGGGTGGTGGTGCTCGGAGGTACCCAATGCGGCGTTCGGTACCTTCAACGCCCCGAAAGCCACATTGGTGTCCTCCGGGTACCGGAACGGGGAACTCGGCCTACCGGAACGAGGAACACACGTCTCGTGTATGGGAACCAAGTCTGAGGGTCGTGAGTGTTCCGGCCGGTTAGAACCGGCCGGAACACTCACGACCCGCGCGCATGTTCGGGGTCAGGTGTCGTCTTCCGGGCCTTGCCAGTCCTTGGTTTCGTCGGCCGGGATGGTGAAGAAGCGGGTGTGCACCGGCCGGGCGCCGGGCGGCGCTTCTTCCTTGGTGTTGCCGTACTTGTGCAGCAGTTCCAGGAACTCCGCGTACAACGCCTCGACTTCTTCGAGTGTGTAGTGGTGGTAGCCGCGGGAAACCCGCACCCAGTTCCCGTGCTGGTTGTACTCGGCCATCAGCCGCTGGAACAGCTTGACCTCGCCGGGCATCCGGAGCCGGGCCCAGGCGTCGTAGGCGGCTTTGTCCTCTTCGGACAGTGCGTCGTAGTCCGGCGCCCGGCGGTCCGTCGGCACCGTGCGGTACCAGCGTTCCCGGCCGACCGCGCGTTCCGGGATCTCTTCGATGATGTCCGCGTCGGCGAGGATTCGCAGGTGGTAGCTCGTCGTCCCGGTGTTCTCGCCGAGCGCCTCGGCGATGGTCGTGGAGTTCGCTTCGCCCCGTTTGCCCAGTTCGGTGAGGATCTTCGCGCGGCGCGGATTGGCCAGCGCCTTCAGCGCCTTGCCGTCGCTGACCACTCGCCGGATCGGGGTCTTCTTCGCCATCCGACCACCCTACCGCACTCGCAGAAGAACCTCTGCAGAGAAAACCTTGCAGAAAAACTTCTGCAACTCTACGGTGGTGGTCAAGGAGGAATCGGAGGGATGGGGATCATGGCGGTGTTGACGTTGGCCAGGCCGAGGGTGGCGGCCATGGCGGGGAAGTGGGTGCCGAGGGTGCTCGGCGCGGTGGCCGCGGGCCTGGTGCCGTGGCTGGTGGTCCTGGGGGCGACGCTGCCCAGCACGATCGAGGTGCGGCACTGGCCGGCGGCGTGGATCGGCCTGGACCTGATGATCGCGCTCGGCTGCGCGGCGACGGCCGTGCTGTACCGCCGGGGCGACGCGCGCGCCGGGCTGACCGCGGCCGCGGTGGCCGCGCTCGCGGTGATGGACGCCTGGTTCGACGTGCTGACCGCGCAACCCGGCTCGCCCCTTGTCCAAGCGTCGGCTTGCGCGGTCGGGGAACTTGGGCTGGCCGCCTTCTGTGTGGCGGTCGCCTTGCGGGCTGGGGGTCGTGCGTGGTGCGGGCGGTGCTAACCGCCCGGAACACCCACGACGTGGTTGCGGTAGGAGGAGATCACCTGGGCGAGGACTTCGGCGCCGGGGCGTTGCCAGAGGTCGGCGTTGAACACCTCGACCTCGATCGGACCGGTGTAGCCCGCCGCATCGACGCAGGCGCGGAGGGTGCGGTGGTCGATCGGACCCGCGCCGGGGAGGGCGCGGGCGAGGAGGGGATCGGTCAGCGGGACGAGCTGGTCGCAGACGTGGAAGCCGACGATCCGCCCGGCCGCCCGGGGGATCGACTCGGCGATGCCCGGATCCCACCAGACGTGGAACTCGTCGACGACCACGCCGACCGCTTCGGGCGGGTAGGGTTCCGCGATCGCCACCGCCTGGTCCAAAGTAGACAGCACCGAGCGTTCGGCGCACTGGATGGGGTGCAGCGGTTCCAGGCCCAGCCGGACTCCGTGCCGGAGGGCGACCGGGGCCAGCTGGTCCACGGCCTCGGCGACGCGGCGGCGGGAGCCCGGCAGGTCGCGGTTCGCCACCCCGCCGACGACCAGCACCAGCACGTCGGTGCCCAGGCGCGCCGCGTCCTCGATCGCCTGCCGGGTGTCGGCGACCCCGTCGACCGGGGCGCCCTCCGGGGTGACGCCGGTGAAGAAACCGCCGCGGCAGAGCGAGGAAACCCGCAGGCCGTGCGACCGGACCAGGCGGGCCGCTTCGGCGACGCCGACCTCGGCGACCTTGTCCCGCCACAGACCGATCCAGCCGACCCCGGCTTCCGCGCACCCAGCGACGGCTTCGCGCAGCGACCAGGTTTTCGTGGTGATCTGGTTGAGGCTCAGCCGGTCCATCACGGTATCCCGGCGGCGGCGAGCAGCGGGCGCATGCGGGCGACGGCGAGGTCCGGATCGGGCAGCAGCCCCGCGGCGTCGGCGAGGCGCAGGACCTCGGCGAGGTGCACGATCGAGCGCGCGGATTCCAGGCCGCCGACCATCCGGAAGTGCCGCTGCTGCCCGGTGAGGTAGGCCAGGAAGACCACGCCCACCTTGTAGTACCGGGTCGGCGCCCGGAAGATCTCCCGGGCGAGCGGGACGGTCGGGTCGAGCAGGGCGTGGTAGCTCGCGGTGTCGCCTTCGTCCAGTGTGGACAGCGCGGCGGCGGCGACCGGGGCGATCGGGTCGAAGATGCCCAGCAGCGCTTCGCTGTGTCCCCGCTCGTCGCCTTCGATCAGGTCCGGGTAGTGGAAGTCGTCGCCGGTGTAGCAGGCCACGCCGTCCGGCAGCGCGCGGCGGAACGCGGTTTCGGTGTCCGCGTCGAGCACGGACACCTTGACTCCGGCGACGACCGAAGCGTGCTCCGCGCACAGGGCGGCCAGTTCGTCGGCGGCCGCGGAAACGTCCCGGTGGCCCCAGTAGCCCGCGAGCGCGGGGTCGAACTGCTCGCCGAGCCAGTGCAGCAGCACCGGTGTCTCCGCGGCGGCGAGCAGTTTCCCGTACGCCGCGCGGTAATCGCCCGGACCGGAAGCGGCCGCCGCGAGCGCGCGGCTGGCCAGCACGACCGGGGTCGCCCCGGCGCCGGTGACCAGCTCGAGCTGCTCCCGCCACGCGTCCACCACATCGTCTACTGTGGACGGACCGGGTGGGAGCTGGTCGGTGCCGACCCCGGCCGCCCAGCGCCCGCCCGCCGCGCTCGCCTCCGCGCCGGTCCGGCGGATCAGCTCCCGGGTGTTCGCCCAGTCCAGGCCCATTCCGCGCTGCGCGGTGTCCATCGCCTCGGCGACTCCGAGCCCGCAGGCCCACAACCGGTGCCGGAAGGCCAGGGTCGCGTCCCAGTCGATCGCGCAAGCGTGCCCCGGGGAAAGCGGGTCGGCGACCACATGTGCGGCGGCGTAGGCGATCCGCGAACGGAACGGGCGGAACGGGGGAGCGGGCGGGCGCGGCCCGGAAGGTGACCATTCCCGCAACGTGCCGTCCGGGCGGGGGAGCGAAAGCGCGGTCATCAGGCGGCCCCATCGATCGAGTGAAAGCGCTTTCTTTCACGGTAGGGCAAGGAGACGAGCGCGACAAGGCAACGATCAGCGGGGCGCGGTGCTCGCCCGGAGCACGACCTCACCGGCGAGTTTCCGGATCCGGCTCCGGGACCCGCGGGTGCGGTCGCGCGCGAGTTCCATGGCCAGTTCGCCGAGGCGTTCGAGCGGGAGCGCGACCGTGGTCAGCGCCGGGGTGAGGTCCCGCACCACCGGGATGTCGTCGAAACCGGCGAGCGAAACGTCTCCGGGCACGGACACCCCGGCCTCGCGCAACGCGGTGAGCGCGCCGATCGCCATCACGTCGGCCACCGCGAACACGCAGGTCGCGGTGAGGCCGCGGGCGAGCAGTTCGGACATCGCCGCGTAGCCGCCGTCCCGGGTGAAGGGCGCCTCGACGATCTCGGTTTCGGCGAGTTCGACGCCCGCCTCGGCCAGCGCCTCCCGGAATCCGCCGAGCCGGTCGACCACGGTGGTCAGCGTGCGCGGCCCGGCGAGCACGGCGAACTTCCGGTGGCCCAGGCCGAGCAGCGCCTCGGCGAGCGCGGCCGCGCCCTTCCGGTTCTCCGGCTGCACGGTGTCCACCTTGAGGCTGCGGTGGCGGCTGACCACCGCGACCTGCCCGCCGCCGCGGCGGTACGGCTCCAGTTCGGCGGCCATCGCGCGTTCCCAGTCGCGGTCCTCGAAACCGGAGCCGATCAGCAGGATCGCCGAGGCCCGCTGCGCGCGCAGCATGGACACGTAGGCGATCTCCTTCCGCGGATCGCGGAACGTGCTGGCCAGCATGACCAGCAGACCGCTGTCCCCGGCCACGCGCATCACGCCGCGCGCGATCGCGGCGAAGTAGGGGTCGCTCACGTCGTGGCAGATCACGCCGACCGTGCGGTGCGAGGCGCCGGCGAGCGCCTGCGCGTGCGCGTTCGGGGTGTAGGCGAGGTCCGCGGCGGCCGAGAGCACGCGTTCGCGGAGATCGGACCGGACATTCGTGGTGCCGTTGAGCACCCGCGACGCGGTCGCCAGGGACACCCGCGCGGCCCGGGCCACGTCCTCGAGTGTCACGTGCGGCCGGCCGTGCATCGCACCTCCCCTGGCTCCCCAGCCGGTTTTCCGGCCGCGCCCACCCTAGTGGGGACGGGGCTGGGGAAAGCGCATTCCCGCGTCGAGCGCGCCCCTTCGGGCATTGCGCCGATCGGCCCAATGCAGAACCGGTCATTTGGCGTTTGTCCAGCTTTGTCCGGGAAGTTCACCTTGACGAGTGGTCCAGGTCACCTTACTTTTGCATGCATCACGAAGAAGTGAGGCTCAGGTGGACACAAGTGTGCACGGTTCGAGCAGTCACCCGGATCCACTGCTGTCCATGCGGGGCATCGTCAAGACCTTTCCCGGCGTGCGCGCGCTGGCCGGGGTGGACCTCGAGGTCCGGCCCGGTGAGGTGCACTGCCTGCTCGGCCAGAACGGCGCCGGGAAGTCCACGCTGATCAAGACCCTCGCCGGGGCGCACCGGCCGGACGCCGGGGAGATCCGGTGGCGCGGCGAACCGGTGAGCTTCGGTTCGCCGATCGCGGCGCTGCGCCACGGCATCGCGACGATGTACCAGGAACTCGATCTCATCCCGGCGCTTTCCGTGGCGGAGAACGTGTTTCTCGGCCACGAGCGGTCGCGGTTCGGGTTCACCCGCCCCGCCGCCGCCCGGTCCGCCGCGCACGCGCTGCTGGCCCGGCTCGGCCATCCGGAGATCCCGGCCGAGGCCGAGGTGGGCCGCCTCCCCGCGGCCGCGCGGCAGCTGGTCTCCCTGGCCCGCGCGCTGGCGCACGACGCGCGGCTGATCGTGCTGGACGAGCCGACCGCGGCGCTGGCCGGGGACGAGGTGGACAACCTGTTCCGGATCGTCGGCGAACTGACCGCGGCCGGGGTCGCGGTCGTCTACATCTCGCACCGGATGGCGGAGATCCGCCGCGTCGGGCACCGGGTCACCGTGCTCAAGGACGGCCGGACGGTCGCGGCGAACCTCGACGCGCGCACCCCGGGCGCGGAGCTGGTCGCCCTGATGGCCGGGCGCAAGGTGGAGACCGCGTTCCGGGTGGCTCAGCAACCGGTCGTGTTCGGCGCCGAGGTGCTGCGGGTCGACGGGCTGAGCCGGGCGGGCGAGTTCCGGGAGGTGAACTTCGCGGTGCGGGCCGGGGAGATCGTCGGGATCGCTGGGCTGGTCGGCGCCGGGCGCAGCGAGATCCTGGAGACGATCTTCGGCGCGCGCCGCGCGGACTCCGGGACCGTTTCGGTGCTGGGCAAGCGTTTGCGGCCGGGCAGCGTGCCCGCCGCGGTGCGCGCGGGCGTCGGGCTGGCGCCCGAGGAACGCAAGGGCCAGGCGCTGGTGCTCGACCTGTCCGTCACGCACAACGTGACCCTGGCCAGCTTGCGGGCGTTCAGCCGGGCCGGATTCACCCGGCGGTCCCGGGAACTGCGGGCCGCCTTGTCCACTGTGGAGCGATTGGACCTGCGCCCCGCGGATCCGCGGCGGATCATCCGCACGCTTTCCGGCGGCAACCAGCAGAAGGCCGTGGTGGCGCGCTGGCTGGTGCACGGCTGCCGGGTGCTGCTGCTGGACGAACCGACCCGCGGCGTCGACGTCAGCGCCCGTGCGGAGCTGTACCGGCTGATCCACGAACTCGCCGCGCGCGGGGCGGCGGTCGTGCTGGTCTCCAGCGAGGTCCCCGAGGTGCTCGGCCTCGCCGACCGCGTGCTCGTGCTGCGCGACGGCGAAGTGGTGGCCGACCGGCCCGCCGGGGAGCTGACCGAGGGGGATGTCTTGGGCCTGGTGATGGAGGGGAGTGCCGCGTGACGGGAACCCTGGATCGGCCGCCGGTGCGCGAGGCGGCGAAGGAACGGCCGCGATTGTTGTCCACAGCAGACTTCCGGTTGCTCGGCCTCGCCGGGGTGCTCGCGGTGCTGTGCGTGGTCGGCCAGCTCACCCGGCCGGACACGTTCCTCACCCAGGACAACCTCTCCACCATGCTCCGGCTGGCCGCGGCCATCGGGGTGGTCAGCGTCGGGATGACGTTCGTGATCATCGCCGGGGGCATCGACCTGTCGGTCGGGTCGATCGTGGCGCTGTCCAGCGTCTGGATGACCACGCTGGCCACCCAGTCCTACGGGCCGTTCGTGATGGTGCTGTGCGCGCTGCTCGTCGGGCTCGGGTGCGGGCTGGTCAACGGGGTGCTGGTGGCCTACGGCCGGGTCGTGCCGTTCATCACCACACTGGCGATGATGGCGTCCGCACGCGGCCTGGCCGAACGGATCAGCGCCCGCCGGACCCAGGTGGTCACCGAAACCGGGTTCACCGAGTTCTTCCGCGGCGCCTCCCTCGGCGTCCCGGTGCTGGTGTGGCTGCTCGCGCTGGTGTTCGCCGCCGGGTGGATCGTGCTCAACCGCACCACGTTCGGCCGCCGCACGTTCGCGATCGGCGGAAACGCCGAAGCGGCAAGGCTTTCCGGGATCAACGTCCGGCTGCACGGTGTTCTTGTCTACGGTTTCCTCGGACTCTGCTGCGGAATCGCGGCGGTGATGGTGGTCGCCCGGACCACCTCCGGCGCCTCGACGAACGGCATGTTCTACGAACTCGACGCGATCGCCGCGGTGGTCATCGGCGGTACCGCGCTTTCCGGCGGCCGCGGCAGCCTCGTCGGCACGCTGCTCGGCGTGCTCATCTTCACCGTGCTGAACAGCATCTTCACCCAGAACAACCTCGACACCGATATCCAGAACATCGCCAAGGGCGCGATCATCGTCGGCGCCGTGCTGCTGCAGTACGCGACTTCGGCGCGCCGCGGGAGGAATGCGACATGACCGAAACATCGTTGGCGCGCAGGGGTTTCCTCCTCGGCGCGGCCGGGGCGGTGCTCACCGGGTGCACCTCGAACGAGCCACCCGCCGCGACGAACGCGGCCGCCGCCGGGGCGGGGGCGAACGCGCAGCCCGGGCCGCCGGTGACCATCGGGTTCTCCGCCCCGGCCGCGGACCACGGCTGGATGGCCGCGATGACCGTCAACGCCAAGGCGCAGGCCGCGCGGTTCAGCGACGTGAAGCTGAACGCCACCGAGGGCACCAACGACGTCAACCAGCAGATCGCCCAGGTCGAATCGCTGATCAACGCGAAGGTCGGCGTGCTGGTCATCCTGCCGTTCGACGGCAAGGCGCTCACCCAGGCCGGCCGCCAGGCGATGGACGCGGGCATCCCGGTGATCAACGTGGACCGGGTGTTCGACACCCCGCTGGCCTACCGGACCTGGATCGGCGGGGACAACTACCGGATGGGCGTGAACGCCGGGGACTACATCGGCGCCGAGCTCAAACGGCGCGGGATCACGAATCCGGTGATCGGCGAGGTGGCCGGGATCGACGCGTTGCCGCTCACCCAGGAACGCAGCAAGGGGTTCCGGGATTCCCTGCAACGGCACGGATTCACCGTCGGCCCGCGGGTGTCCGCGCAGTTCACCCCGGAATCCGGGGAGCAGCAGACGGCGAACCTGCTGCAGTCGGCGTCCACCCTGCACGCCCTGTGGAACCACGACGACGACCAGGGGGTCGGGGTGGTCGCGGCGATCCAGAACGCCAACCGCAAGGACTTCTTCATGGTCGGCGGCGCCGGATCGAAGAACATGATGAACCAGATCAAGAGCGATTCCGGCCCGGTGAAGGCGACCGTGCTGTACAGCCCGTCGATGGCGTCCTCGGCGATCGCGCTGGCCCGGCTGCTCGGGCAGCGCAAGGGCGTCGGGGACCTGGCCGAACACGAGATCCCGGCCGAGATCACCACCTATTCCGCGGTGGTCACCAAGGAGAACGTGGACTCCTACCTCGACGTCGGGTTCGACTCGTGAACGATGACCACAAGGGACGGACCATCGGCGTCGGCCTGGTCGGGCACGCCTTCATGGGCGCGGCGCACTCCCAGGCCTGGCGCGGCGTGCACCGGTTCTTCGAGGTCCCCTTCCGGCCGCGGCTGGTCGCCCTCGGCGGCCGGGATCCCCGGCGTACCAAGGAAGCCGCGGCGAAACTCGGCTGGGAGTCGGTGGCGACCGACTGGCGCGCGCTGGTGGCCCGCGACGACGTGGACCTGGTCGACATCTGCACCCCGGGCGACACGCACGCCGAGATCGCGATCGCGGCCCTGGCCGCCGGGAAGCACGTGCTGTGCGAGAAACCGCTGGCCAACACCGTCGCCGAGGCCGAGGCGATGACCGAGGCGGCGGACCGGGCCGCCCGGCGCGGCATCCGGTCCATGGTCGCGTTCAACTACCGGCGGGCGCCCGCGCTCGCGCTGGCCCGGCGGCTGGTCGCGGACGGGCGGCTGGGCCGGATCCGGCAGGTCCGCGCGGTCTACCTGCAGGACTGGCTGTCCGATCCGGACGCGCCGATGACCTGGCGGTTGCGCCGGGACCGGGCCGGTTCCGGCGCGCTCGGCGATCTCGGCGCGCACATCGTGGACGCGGCCCAGTTCGTCACCGGCGAACTGGTCACCGGAGTCTCCGGGCTGACCGAGACGTTCGTGCGACGCAGGCGCGTGCCCGGTGGGCCCGAGGAAGAAGTGGACGTGGACGACTGCGCGGTTTTCCTGGCCCGCTTGACCTCCGGCGCGGTCGCCACCTTCGAGGCCACCCGGTACGCGCTGGGCCGGAAGAACGCCATGCGGCTGGAGGTCAACGGATCGCGCGGCAGCCTCGCCTTCGATTTCGAGGCGATGAACGAACTGTGGTTCTGCGACGGCGAAGACCCGGCCGACCGCGCGGGTTTCCGCCGCATCCTGGTCACCGAACCGAGCCACCCGTATGTCGGCGCGTGGTGGCCGCCCGGGCACCTGCTGGGCTACGAGCACACCTTCACCCATGAGATCGCCGATCTGCTGACGGCGATCGGCGAGGGCCGCGATCCCGTGCCCGGGTTCGCCGACGGCCTGCGGGTGCAACGCGTGCTGGCCGCCGTGCAGGGCAGTGCCGAACACGAATCTCGCTGGTCGCCGGTTCCGGCGGCCGAATCGATCGCGGCCGAAGGGGTCGCCTGATCGCAACCGAGGAGAAGATCCCGTGCGCAGAAGAGGAAACAACCACGACACCTCCGGAAGACCCTGGCGGCGGATCGCCGTCGCACTGATCGCACTGCTGACCGGATCGCTCGGCGGCGTCCCCGCCGCGGCGGAACCAGTGCGGGCCCAGCACACCGCGAACGTGCTGGTGTTCGCCAAGACCGCGGGCTACCGGCACGATTCGATCCCCGCCGGGATCGCGGCCATCCGGGAACTGGGGGCCGGTAACGACTTCACCGTCGAGGCGACCGAGGACGCGGGCGCGTTCACCGAGGCGAACCTGGCCCGGTTCGACGCCGTGGTCTGGCTGTCCACCACCGGCGACGTGCTGAACGCCGACCAGCAGGCCGCCTTCGAGCGGTACATCGCGGGCGGCGGCGGGTACGCGGGCGTGCACGCCGCGGCCGACACCGAGTACGACTGGCCGTGGTACGGCGAGTTGGTCGGGGCGTGGTTCGCGTCGCATCCGCGGATCCAGCCGGCGACCGTGAAAGTGGAGGACCACCAGCACCCGTCGACCGCGGGCCTGCCGTACCAGTGGCCGCGCACCGACGAGTGGTACAACTTCCGCGCCAATCCGCGGCGGAACGTGCACGTCCTGGCCTCGCTCGACGAGTCCACCTACCAGCCGGGCGACGGCGCGATGGGTGACCACCCGATCTCGTGGTGCCACCCCAGCGGCACCGGCCGGTCCTGGTACACCGGTCTCGGCCACACCACCGAGTCCTACGCCGAGGCCGCGTTCCGGCAGCACCTGCTCGGCGGGATCCTTTACGCCACCGGCGAGAAACCCGGCGACTGCGCCCCGCCGGAGCCGGGCACCGGCCAGCCCGCGGACGGCGACTTCGACCAGATCACCCTGGCCAAGGGCGAGGAGCGCACCGGGGAGCCGATGGCGCTCGCGGTCCTGCCCGACCGCCGCGTGCTGCACACCTCCCGGGACGGCGAGGTGTGGCTGACCACGCCGGAGGCCACCACCGCGCTCGCCGCGAAGATCCCGGTCTACAACCACGACGAGGACGGTTTGCAGGGCGTCGCGATCGATCCCGATTTCACGAACAACAAATGGGTCTACCTCTATTACGCGCCGCCGCTGAACACCCCGGCCGGGGACGCGCCGCAAACCGGGACCGCCACCGATTTCGCGCCATTCAAGGGATACAACCAGCTTTCCCGCTACAAGCTGACCGACGCGGGTACCCTCGACCAGGGAAGTGAGCAGCGGATCCTCCAGGTGCCCGCCGAACGCGGAATCTGCTGCCACGCGGGGGGCGAGATCGACTTCGACGCGGCCGGGAACCTGCTGCTGTCCACCGGTGACGACAGCAACCCGTTCGCCTCGGACGGGTACACGCCGATCGACGAGCGGGCCGATCGCAATCCGGTGTACGACGCGCAGCGGACCTCCGCGAACACCAACGATCTGCGGGGGAAGCTGTTGCGCATCAAGGTGAATGCCGATGGCACGTATACCGCCCCGGCGGGCAACCTGTTCGCCCCGGGCACCGCGAAGACGCGCCCGGAGATCTACGCGATGGGTTTCCGCAACCCGTTCCGGTTCGCCGTGGACAAGCAGACCGGCTGGGTCTACCTGGGTGACTACGGGCCGGACGCCGGCGCGGCGAACCCGGCACGCGGCCCCGGCGGGCTGGTCGAATTCAACCTGATCAAGGGGCCGGGCAACTACGGCTGGCCGTACTGCGTCGGCGACAACCAGCCGTACCGCGACTACGACTTCGCCACCGGGCAGTCCGGCCCGGCCTTCGACTGCGCGGCGCCGAAGAACACCAGCCCGCACAACACCGGCCTGGTCGATCTGCCGCCCGTGCGACCGGCGTGGATTCCGTACGACGGCGGTTCGCTGCCGGAGTTCGGCACCGGCGGCGAGTCGCCGATGGGCGGCCCGGTCTACCGCTTCGACCCGAATTCGCCGTCCAAGACCAAGTTCCCGGAGTACTTCGACGGCAAGAACTTCGCCTACGAATGGGACCGCGGCTGGATCAAGGAGATCACCGTCGGCCCGGATGGCGAACGCGGGGCGATCAAACCGTTCTTCGACGCGATGACGCTGACCCGGCCGATGAACCTCGAATTCGGCCCGGAGGGTTCGCTGTACGTGCTGGACTACGGCAGCGGGTACTTCGGCGGCGCCGAGGATTCGGCGGTGTACCGGATCGACTACACCAAGGGCAACCGGACCCCGGTCGTCTCGCTGAAGGCGGACCGGACCTCCGGCCCGGCCCCGCTCGAGGTGAACTTCGATCCGGCGGGCACCCACGACGCGGACGGCGGCGCGCTGACCTACGCGTGGGACTTCGACAGCGACGGGTCGGTGGATTCCACCACGGCGGGGCCGGTGAAGTTCACCTACGACCAGCCGGGTCAGTACACCGCGAAGCTTTCGGTGACCGATCCGACCGGGCTGACCGGGGTGGCGAGCGTGGTGGTCACCGCGGGCAACACGCAGCCGACGGTGAAACTCGAGGCGCCGGTCCAGGGCGGGTTCTTCGGGTTCGGCGACAAGGTGCCGTTCCGGGTGACCGTGACCGATCCCGAGGACGGCCCGATCGACTGCGCCAAGGTGACCGTCGAGTACATCCTCGGCCACGACAACCACGGCCATCCGCTGAGCCGGGCGACCGGCTGTTCCGGGGTGATCGACACACCCGCCGACCAGGGCCACGGCCTGGACGCGAACATCTTCGGCGTCATCAACGCGAGCTACACCGACCGGGGCGGCCGGGGCGCGCCGCCGCTGACCGGTGCGGCGGAGAACATCCTGCAGCCCAAGCTGAAGCAGGCGGAGTTCTTCACCGAACGGCACGGCGTGCAGCTCGTCGGCCACGCCGGTGCGAGCGGCGGGAAACGGGTCGGCTACATCGATCCCGGTGACTGGCTGAAACTCGATCCGGCGAACCTGACCGGGATCACCGGCATCGGCTACCGGGTGTCCTCCGGCGGGCCCGGCGGGAAGATCGAGGTCCGCTCGGGCGCCCCGAACGGCCCGGTGCTGCAGACCGTGCCGGTCGCGAACACCGGCAGCCCGGACAACTACGTCGACCTGCCGGTCACCCCGATCACCGATCCGGGCGGTACGAAACCGCTGTACCTGGTGTTCACCGGATCCGGCGGCGGACTGTTCGATGTGGACGCGGTGCGGTTCGACGGGCCCGGGGTCGCGACAACGCATTGTGCACCCACCGCGCCCGAAGCCGGATACCGGATGTTGTTCGACGGAACGCGGGCGAGCCTGGCGGGGTGGAAGCAGGCCGGGCCGGGGCGGTTCGAGCACCAGGCCGACTGCACGATCCGGTCCGCCGGTGGCATGGGGCTGTACTGGTTCGGCGAGGAGTTCGGCGCGTACCGCCTCAAACTGGACTGGCAGGTGGCCGGGGACGACAACTCCGGCGTCTTCGTCGGTTTCCCGGACCCCGGCGACGATCCGTGGATCGCGGTGAACCAGGGCTACGAGGTCCAGATCGACGCGACCGACGCGCCGGAGAAGACCACCGGTTCGATCTACGGTTTCCAGTCCGCCGACCTGGCCAAGCGCGACGCCGCGCTCAAACCGCCGGGGGAGTGGAACTCCTACGAGATCGTGGTCCAGGGGCAGACCATGCAGGTCCTGCTCAACGGCGTGCTGATCAACGATTTCGCCAGTACCGATCCGAACCGGGACCTGACGCGGGGATTCGTCGGCATCCAGAACCACGGGGACGGCGACGACGTGTCGTTCCGCGACATCCGGATCAAGGCCGGGGCCGAACAGGAGGGGTGAGGATGGACGGTTCGGAAGAGGTCGGCGTCTGGCTGGTCGGGGCGCGGGGGTCGGTGGCGACCACGGCGATCACCGGACTGCTGGCGCTGCGGTCCCGGCTGGCCGAGCCCACCGGCTCGGTCACCGCGCGGCCGCCGTTCGACACACTGCCGCTGCCGGGCTGGGACCGGTTGCGGATCGGCGGGCACGACATCGTCGGCACACCGCTGGACAAACGGGCCGAGCAACTCGCCGA
The DNA here is from genome assembly GCF_009765355.1 of Amycolatopsis anabasis. Classification (GTDB taxonomy): domain Bacteria; phylum Actinomycetota; class Actinomycetes; order Mycobacteriales; family Pseudonocardiaceae; genus Amycolatopsis; species Amycolatopsis anabasis. The sequence continues at coordinate 122,859 of NZ_VTHK01000023.1, forward strand.
GGCCGGGGTCGTGCCACCCCGGATCCTCGGCGCGGTCCGCTCGCAACTGTCCACAGTAGACGAGGAGATCCGGCCCGGGTACCACCCGGCCACGCATTCCGGCACCCAGGCGGACGCGGCGCGGCGGCTGGCCGGGGACCTCACCGGGTTCGCGGCGCGGCACGGGCTGGCCCGGGTGGTCGTGCTCGACGTGTCCTCGACCGAACCGGTGTTCGGCGACCTGCCCGAACACCGGGACCTCGCCGAACTGGAAGCCGCGATGGCCGTCCCGGGCCGGATCGTTCTGCCGCCGAGTTCGCTCGCCGCCTACGCCGCACTCCGAGCCGGTTGCCCGTTCGTGGCGTTCACGCCGTCGACCGGGATCCGGATCCCGGCGCTGGCCGAGCTGGCCGCGCGGCGCGGGCTGCCGTACGCGGGCTGCGACGGCAAGACCGGGGAGACGCTGGTGCGCACGGCACTCGCGCCGATGTTCACCACGCGGGCCCTGGCCGTCCGGTCGTGGTCGGGCACCAATCTCCTCGGCGGCGGGGACGGGGTCACCCTGGCCGATGCCGACCACGCGGGCAGCAAGCTCGCCTCGAAGGGCCGCGGCCTGGCGAGCCTGCTCGGCGGCGAGGTGACCGCGCCGCTGCACATCGACAACGTGCCCGAGCTCGGTGAGCAGAAGACCGCCTGGGACCACGTGCTCTTCGAGGGTTTCCTCGGCACCCGGATGACCCTGCAGTTCACCTGGACCGGCTACGACTCGGCGCTCGCCGCACCCCTGGTGCTCGATCTGGCGCGCCTGGTCGCCGCCGCGCACGCCGCGGGCGAATCCGGGCCGCTCGGCGCCCTCGGGTTCTTCTTCAAGGATCCGCTGGGCACCGGGGAACACCGGCTCGCCGAGCAGTACGCGGCACTCGTCGACTGGGCGGTGCGACTGTGAAGGCCCTGGCCGAACTGGTCCGCGCCCCGGCCGCGCTGACCGTGTTCGGCGACACCGCGGCCGGGGCCGCCGCGGCGGGCAGGCCGTTGTCCGGTCGCAGGCTCCTGCTGCCGGTCGCCTCGGTGGCCTTCTACTGGGCGGGCATGGCGCTCAACGACTGGGCGGACCGGCGGCTGGACGCGGTGGAACGCCCGGAGCGGCCCATCCCGTCCGGCCGGGTGCGCCCGGGCACCGCGCTGGGCGTCGCGAGCGGGCTGACCGCGGCGGGGCTCGGCCTGGCCGGATTCGCCGAGGGGAGGCGGGCGCTGCGGGTCGCCGTGCCGCTGGCCGGGGCGGTTTGGGCGTACGACACCTGGCTCAAGCGGACTCCCGCCGGACCCTTCGGGATGGCCGCCTGCCGGGTCCTCGACGTGCTGCTCGGGGGTGCCGGGGCGCCCGCGGCGGCGGCGATCGGGGTGCACACGCTCGGGGTGACGGCGTTGTCCGGCGGCGAGGTGCACGGCGGTTCGCCCGCGACCGCCCGGGCCGCCGCACTCGGCACCGCGATCGCGGGCGGCCTCGCGGTGCGGCGGGGGAGCGGGCTGGTCGCGGCGGCGCTGGGCGCGGGATACGCGGCGAGCGTGGGCGGTCCGCAACTCCGGGCGGCCCGGGAGCCCTCGGGCGGGCGGATCCGGCGGGCCACCGCGGCCGGGATCCACGGCATGCTGCCGCTGCAGGCGAGCATCGCGGCGCGGCACGGATCGGTGCGCACGGCGGCGGTGCTGACCGCGGTGCTGCCGTGCGCCCGGCGACTGGGAAAGCGGGTGAGCCCGACATGACCTTGCGCTTCGGCTACGGCACGAACGGTTTCGCGAACCACCGGCTGGAGGACGCGCTGGAGGTGATCGCGGAACTCGGGTACGCGGGCGTCGCCCTGACGCTGGATCACCACCACCTCGATCCGTTCGCCGAGGACCTGCCCCGGCGGGTGCGCCAGGTTTCCGCGCGGCTGGAACGCCTCGGGCTCGGGGTCGTGGTGGAAACCGGGGCGCGGTACCTGCTGGATCCGCGCCGCAAGCACCAGCCGACGCTGCTGTCCGACGACCCCGGCCGCCGCGTCGACTTCCTCAACCGCGCGGTGTGGATCGCCGCGGAACTCGGCGCGGACTGCGTCTCGTTCTGGTCCGGTATCCGTCCGTCCGAAGTGGACGAAGAAGTCGCGTGGCGGCGACTGCTCGAGGGCGTCGGGGCGGTGCTGCGCGAGGCGGGCGGGCGGGGCGTGCGGCTGGCGCTCGAGCCCGAGCCGGGGATGCTCGTGCAGCACCTGTCCGAAGCCCTGCGGCTGCGCGAAGAACTCGGCTCGCCCGAGCTGCTGGGCATCACGCTCGATGTCGGGCACTGCGTCGCCGTCGAACCGGTGAGCGCGGCCGACTGCGTGCACCGGGCCGGAGCGCTGCTGTTCAACGTGCAGCTCGACGACATGCGCACCGGGGTGCACGAGCACCTGGAATTCGGCGAGGGGGAACTGGACCTCGCCGGGACGTTGCGCGCCCTGACCGAAATCGGCTACCAGGGGCTCGCCGCGGTCGAGCTGCCCCGGCACAGCCACGCCGCGCCCGTGGTGGCCCGGCGGTGCCTGCGTGCGCTGCGGGCCGCGCTGCCGTGGTCCACCGAGGTGGACCACCCGTGGCTGGTCGAGGCGGAACGGTCGGTGCGCGCGGATCCGGCGTCGATCCGGACCGCGTTCCCCGCGGTGGGCCGCCGGGTGGGCCGGGGAGCGCTGCGACCGGAGACCGATCCGGACGGGTTGATCCACGGCACGGTCGACGATCTGGCCCGGGCCCGGCTGCTGACCGTGCTCGGCGCGGTGCTGCCGCCGGAGGCGCTGGCGGACGAGGTGGCCGAACTGTACGGCTACGGCGACGACGCCGAACGCCGGGGCGTGCTGCGCGCCCTGCACCTGCTGCCGCCCGCGGTGGCCGAAACCGGCCGGAAACTGGTCGAGGACGCCCTGCGCACCAACGATCTCCGGCTGGTCGCCGCCGCGCTCGGTCCGTTCGCCGAGCGCCACCTCGACGCGCACACCTGGCGGCACGGCGTGCTCAAATGCCTGTTCACCGGGGTGCCGCTGGCCGCGGTGGCCGGACTGCGCGGGCGGGTGGACGCCGAGCTGGTGCGCATGGTGACCGACTACGTGGCCGAACGCGAGGCGGCGGGCCGCGAGGTGCCCGCGGACGCCGAGTCGATCCTGCAGGAGGCGCGCTGATGCGAATCTTCGACCCGCACATCCACATGACCTCGCGGACCACCGACGACTACGAGGCGATGTACGCCGCCGGGGTCCGCGCGCTCGTCGAACCCGCGTTCTGGCTCGGCCAGCCGCGGACGAACGTCGGCTCGTTCACCGACTACTTCGACGGCCTGATCGGCTGGGAACGGTTCCGCGCCGCGCGGTTCGGCATCCGGCACCACTGCACGATGGCCCTGAACCCCAAGGAGGCCAACGATCCGCGGTGTGCGGGCGTGCTCGACGTGCTGCCGCGGTACCTGGCCAAGGACGGGGTGGTCGCGGTCGGCGAGGTCGGCTACGACTCGATGACCGATGCGGAGGAACGCGCGTTCGCCCGCCAGCTCGAACTCGCCGCCGAGCACGAGTTGCCGGTGCTCGTGCACACCCCGCACCGGGACAAGATCGCCGGGACCAAACGCAGCCTGGACGTCGTGCGGGAGTCCGGCATCCCGCCGGAGCGGGTGGTGCTCGACCACCTGAACGAGGTCACCGTCGGGCTCGTCGCCGGCACCGGGTGCTGGATGGGGTTCTCCATCTATCCGGACACCAAAATGGACGAACACCGGATGGTGGCGATCCTGCGGGAGCACGGCACCGCGCGGATGCTGGTGAACTCGGCCGCGGACTGGGGCCGGTCCGATCCGCTGAAGACGTTCCGCACCGGCCAGGCCATGCTGCGCGGCGGCTTCAGTGAGTCCGATGTGGACACCGTGCTCTGGGACAACCCGGTGGCCTTCTACGGCCAGAGCGGCAAACTCATGCTGGACGCCGAACCCGAAAGCGAGAGCACGTTCGCCGGGAACTCGGTGCTGCGCGGCGCCCGGGATTAGCCGCCATGCTTTCCTACTGCACCAACGTCCACCCGGCCGAAGACCTGGACGGGATCCTCGGCCAGCTGGACCGGTACGCGCTCCCGGTCCGCGAACGCCTCGGCGCCGATCGCCTCGGCCTCGGGCTCTGGCTCGCCGCCGACGTGGCCGCCGAACTCGCCGCGGACCGCGCGTCCCGGCTCCGCCTCCGCCGCGAACTCGACTGGCGGGGCCTGGCCGTGCAGACCCTGAACGCCTTCCCCTATGGCGGTTTCCACGACGAAGTCGTCAAGCACGCCGTCTACCATCCGCGGTGGACGGATCCGGCGCGGCTGCGGTACACCCTGGACTGCGCGGCCGTGCTGGCGGATCTGCTCCCGCCCGACGCGGCCTACGGCAGCATCTCCACGCTGCCGCTCGGCTGGCGCGAGCCGTGGAACGCCTTCTCCGACCGCCGGGCCGCGGTCGCGCTCGACGAGGTGACCCGGATCCTGCGCACCCGCGACCGGCCGATCCGCCTGGCGATCGAACCGGAACCCGGCTGCGTGCTGGACACCGCGGCCGACGCGGTCGGCTGGCTGGCCGATCGCGTGGACCCGGAGTTCGTCGGGCTCTGCCTGGACACCTGCCACCTCGCGGTGTCGTTCGCCGATCCGGCCGGGACCGTCGCGCGGATCCACCGGGCGGGCCTGCGGGTGGTGAAGGTGCAGGTCTCCGCGGCGCTCGAGGTGGCCGAGCCGTCGAGCGCGCGGGCGAGGGCGGCGCTCGAGGCGTTCGCCGAGCCGCGGTACCTGCACCAGGTGCGCGAACTCGCCGCCCCGGGTGAGGTGCTGGCCGCGGACGATCTGCCCGAGGCGCTCACCGGCCTGCCCGCGACGGGTCCCTGGCGGGTGCACTTCCACGTGCCACTGCACGCCGCGCCCGCCGCCCCGCTCACCGCCACCACCGGCGTGATCCGGGAAACCGCGGCCGCGCTGGCCGGATCCGGCGACTTCCCGCACCTCGAGGTGGAGACCTACACCTGGAACGTCCTCCCGGAGCCGCGGCAGTCGCTGGTGGACGGCATCGCCGACGAACTCCGCTGGGCTTCGGCCAACCTGGTCACGGAAGGAGCGCGCCGGTGAAACCGCTCGTGGTGGTGGACGTGGTGGGCCTGACGCCGAAGGTGTTGCGGCACATGCCCGCGCTGGCCGGGCTGGCGCGGGACGGCTGGCAGGCCGAGTTGGGGACGGTGTTGCCCGCGGTGACCTGCAGCGCGCAGTCCACCTTCCTCACCGGGCTGCCGCCCGCCGGGCACGGGATCGTCGGCAACGGCTGGTACTTCCGCGACCTCGGCGAGGTTCACCTGTGGCGCCAGCACAACCGCCTGGTGGGCGGGGAGAAGCTCTGGGAGGCCGCCCGGGCGCGGCACCCCGGCTACACCGCGGCGAACCTCTGCTGGTGGTACGCGATGGGCGCCAGCACGGACCTCACGGTCACGCCGCGGCCGATCTACCACGCCGACGGGCGCAAGTCGCCGGACTGCTACACCCGGCCGCCCGAGCTGCACGACCGGCTCACCGAAGAACTGGGCGCGTTCCCGTTGTTCCAGTACTGGGGGCCGACGGCGTCGATCGCGTCGAGCCGGTGGATCGCCGGGGCGGCGCGGAAGGTGTTCGCCGAACAGCGGCCCGATCTGCTGCTGGTGTACCTGCCGCACCTGGACTACGACCTGCAGCGGTTCGGCCCGGATGCGGAGCGGGCGGTGGCGGCCGCGCGGGACCTGGACGCGGTGCTGGCGCCGCTGCTCGGGCAGGTCCGGGATGCGGGGGCGACCGTGGTGGCGCTGTCCGAGTACGGGATCACCGCCGCGCGGCGGCCGGTGGACGTCAACCGCGCGTTGCGGGCGGAGGGGTTGCTCCAGGTCTACGTCCAGGGCGGGATGGAGTACCTGGATCCGTGGACTTCGCGCGCGTTCGCGGTCGCCGACCACCAGGTGGCGCACGTGTATGTCAGCAGGGAGTCCGATGTGGACCGGGTGCGCGGGCTGCTCGGCGAGCTGCCCGGGGTGGACGAGGTGCTGGACCGGGCCGGGCAGGCGCGGTACGGGCTCGACCACGAGCGGGCCGGGGAACTGGTGGCGGTCGCCGAACCGGACGCCTGGTTCACCTACTACTACTGGCTCGACGACGACCGGGCCCCCGATTTCGCGCGCGGGGTGGAGATCCACCGCAAACCCGGGTACGACCCGGCCGAGTTGTTCTTCGATCCGGCCGATCCGCTGGCGAAGGCCCGGGCCGGGCTGAACCTGGTGAAGAAGAAGGCCGGGCTGCGGTACGCGATGAACGTGGTGCCGCTCGATCCGGGCTGGGTCCGGGGCTCGCACGGCCGACTGCCGGATTCGGCCGCGGACGGTCCGGTGCTGCTCTGCTCGGATACGTCCACAGTGGATGTCCGGGACCGGGTGAAGGCGACCGAGGTTCGCGATCTGCTGCTGTCGCTGCAGGGAATGGGAGTGCGGGTATGAGCCGGCCGATCACGTTGTTCACCGGCCAGTGGGCCGATCTGCCGTTCGAACGGGTCTGCGAACTCGCCGCCGGATGGGGTTACGACGGGCTGGAGATCGCCTGCTCCGGCGACCACTTCGAAGTCGATCGGGCACTGTCCGAACCGGACTACGTCGCGCGGCGCCGGGCGCTGCTCGAGGCGCACGGGCTGGGCGTGTGGGCGATCTCGAACCACCTGGTCGGGCAGGCGGTGTGCGACGACCCGATCGACGAGCGGCACCGTGCCATACTCCCCGCCCGCGTCTGGGGCGACGGCGAACCGGAAGGCGTCCGGAAACGCGCCGCCGCCGAACTCGCCGACACCGCCCGGGCCGCCGCGAAACTGGGCGTCGGCACGGTGGTCGGCTTCACCGGGTCGAAGATCTGGAAGTACGTCGCCATGTTCCCGCCGGTGTCCCAGGCGGCCATCGACGACGGGTACGCCGACTTCGCGCGGCGCTGGAACCCGATCCTGGACGTGTTCGACGAGGCCGGCGTGCGGTTCGCGCACGAGGTGCACCCGTCCGAGATCGCCTACGACTACTGGACCACCCGCCGGACCCTGGAAGCGATCGGGCACCGACCGGCGTTCGGCCTCAACTGGGACCCCTCGCATTTCGTCTGGCAGGACCTCGATCCGGTCGGGTTCATCCTCGACTTCGCCGACCGGATCTACCACGTCGACTGCAAGGACACCAAGAAGCGGTTCGACGGGCGCAACGGGCGGCTCGGTTCGCATCTGGCCTGGGCGGATCCCCGGCGCGGCTGGGATTTCGTGTCCACCGGCCACGGTGACGTGGACTGGGAGAGCGCGTTCCGCGCGCTGAACGCGATCGGCTACGCGGGCCCGATCTCGGTCGAATGGGAGGACGCGGGCATGGACCGCCTCCGCGGCGCGGCGGAAGCGGTCCGCTTCGTCCGGAACCTGGTCTTCGACAAACCCGCCGCGGCCTTCGACGCGGCGTTCAGCACCGGAAAGGACGAGGGCGATGGGTGAGCCGGTTTCGCGCAGATCGATGCTCCGGACGGCTGCCGGGACGGCCGCGGCACTGGGCGCGACCAGCGCGCTCGCGGGCACCGCGCGGGCTGCGGACCGGTGGCCGGGCAAGTTGCGGATTCCCCGGGAGCGCATCGGCATCCAGCTCTACACGCTGCGCGCCCTGCTGCAGGCGGACCTGCCCGGCACCCTGGAGGCGCTGGCCGACATCGGGTACCGGGGCGTCGAACTGGCCGGGACCCACGGCCGGTCGGCCACCGAGTTCCGGACCCTGCTCGACCGGTACCACCTGGTGGCGCTGTCCAGCCACGTCGGTTTCGACGGGGCCGACGTGGACCAGTTGATCGCCGACGCGAAGACCCTCGGGCACGGTCACGCGGTCTGCGCCTACGCGAACTACCGGACGATCCCGGAATGGCGCGACTTCGCGGCGCGCCTGGACCGGGCCGCGCGGGCGTTCCGCCGGGCCGGGATCCGCTACGGCTACCACAACCACGCACACGAGTTCCAGGCGATCGACGGCGTCCGGCCGTACGACGTGCTGACCCGGGAGACCAGCCGGGAGTTCGTGCACCTGGAGGTCGACCTGTACTGGGCGGTGACCGGCGGGGTGAACCCGGTCGAGTTGTTCTACCGCAACTTCGGCCGGGTGCGGCAGTTCCACGTCAAGGACCGCGCGCCGAACGGGGACTTCGCCGATCCGGGCACCGGCACGATCGACTTCCGGCGCATCTTCCGCGACACCTGGCGCGGTGGGGTCCGTCACTACATCGTGGAACACGACCAGCCCGCGGATCCGCTGCACACCGCCCGCGTCGGCTACCAGTACCTGGTTGACCTGCGGTTCTAGCCGGGTGGATTAACGAGCGGACGGCGTGCGTTGCGGTTAGCGTGAAGATCACGCTACGAAAGGGGACCCATGCTGTTCGGTGACGAGCACGTGCGCCGCTACGAGGAGACCGACGGCGAAGTCGGGCACGACTGGGAGAAGGGCGCGCCCGTCCTCATCCTGACCACCAAGGGCCGCAAGAGCGGTGAGGACCGCAAGTTCGCGTTGATCTACCAGGAGCACCAGGGCGACTACGTGATCGTGGCGTCCAAGGGCGGAGCCCCGGCCCACCCGGGCTGGTACCTGAACCTGCAGGCGAACCCCGAGGTGCGGGTCCAGGTCAAGGCCGACAAGTTCACCGCCCGGGCGCGCACCGCCGAGGGCGCCGAGCGGGCCGAGCTGTGGCCGAAGATGGCCGCCGTGTGGCCGGACTACGACGAGTACCAGAAGAAGACCGACCGCGAGATCCCGGTGGTCGTGCTGGAGCGGGTCTGACGAACCGGACGGGTGATCGTGGTTCTCCGGCCGCGGTCACCCGGCCCGGTGGGGAGGCCCTGACCGTCACTCACAAGAGGCATAGGCTGCAGGCATGAGCGCACACTTCGACGTTGTGGTGCTGGGCGCGGGTCCCGGCGGTTATGTCGCGGCGATCCGGGCGGCCCAGCTGGGGCTGCGGACGGCGGTCGTCGAGGAGAAGTACTGGGGCGGCGTCTGCCTGAACGTCGGGTGCATCCCGTCGAAGGCCCTGCTGCGCAACGCCGAACTGGCGCACCTGGTCACCTCCGAGGCGAAGACCTTCGGCATCCAGTCGGACGGGCAGATCCGGTTCGACTACGGCGCCGCGTTCGACCGCAGCCGCACGGTCGCCGAGGGCCGCGTCAAGGGCGTGCACTTCCTGATGAAGAAGAACAAGATCACCGAGTACTCCGGCCGCGGCACCTTCGTCGACGCGAACACCCTGCAGGTCGGCGGCGAGACCGTGACCTTCGACAACTGCATCATCGCCGCCGGCGCGACGACCAAGCTGCTGCCCGGCACCACGCTGAGCGACCGCGTGGTGACCTACGAAGAGCAGATCCTGGAACGCGAGCTGCCCGCGAGCATCATCATCGCGGGCGCCGGCGCGATCGGCGTCGAGTTCGCGTACGTGCTGCACAACTACGGCGTGAAGGTCACCATCGTCGAGTTCCTGGACCGGGTGGTGCCGCTGGAGGACGCCGAGGTGTCCAAGGAACTGGCCAAGCGGTACCGGAAGCTGGGCATCGACGTGCTCACCTCGACCCGGGTCGAGGGCATCGACGATTCCGGGGCGAAGGTGCGGGTCACCGTCAGCAAGGACGGGCAGCAGCAGGTCCTGGAGGCCGACAAGGTCCTGCAGGCGATCGGCTTCCAGCCCCGCGTCGAGGGGTACGGGCTGGAGAACACCGGGGTCCGGCTCACCGAACGCGGCGCGATCGACGTCGACGGCCGGTGCCGGACCAACGTGCCGAACATCTACGCGATCGGCGACGTGACCGCGAAGCTGATGCTCGCGCACGCCGCCGAATCGATGGGCATCATCGCGGCGGAGACCATCGGCGGCGCGGAAACCATGGAACTGGACTACGCGATGATCCCGCGCGCCACCTACTGCCAGCCGCAGATCGCCAGCTTCGGCTACACCGAGGAGCAGGCGCGGGAGAAGGGGTACGACGTCCAGGTCGCGAAGTTCCCGTTCACCGCGAACGCGAAGGCCCACGGCCTCGGCGACCCGGGCGGATTCGTCAAGATCCTCAGCGACGCGCGGTACGGCGAACTGATCGGCGCGCACCTGATCGGCCCCGAGGTCACCGAACTGCTGCCCGAACTGACCCTGGCGCAGCAGTGGGACCTGACCGTGCACGAGGTCGCCCGCAACGTGCACGCGCACCCCACCCTCGGCGAAGCCGTGAAGGAAGCCATCCACGGATTAGCCGGTCACATGATCAATATGTAGTGGATGTGCGCATTTCGCGCGGCTTCACCCAAAGCAAGCCTGGTTGGCGTCATGATGGAGAGGCTTCTCCGTCTCACGTCCGAAGGTTGAGGAGAAGCCGCGGGGAGGAAACGCGCATGGAACGCGTCTTGGGGGAGTTGCGCTCGGTCGTCTCCCGGAGAGTGGCGGAAATGCCTGGTCACGAGGCATGGTTCTGGGATCGGGCCGATGCCGCCGGGGTCGGCCGGGACCACGCCGGGTCGATGCTCGACGTGGCGGTGGACTGGATCGGCACCGGGCGCGCCGAGAGCGCGGACCCGTATGCCCTCGCCGCTTCCTGGTTACCGCGCTGAAGCTCGGGGCGCGCCCGGTGGTTGTCTAGCAGCTTCCGCAGCAGCCGCAGCCGGGGCCGGTGCAGTTACCGCAACATCCACAGCCATCCATCGCAACCATCGTCCTTTCGGCTTCGCGAACTTCCGTCACTCGACGCTAGGCAGGCAGCGCGGAGCGTTATACCGCCTCCCGAGTGACGTATGCGAAGTCCGCCATATGGGGGGACGCCTGGTCCGGGGTTTTAATCGGTTGCCCTCTTCCCAGCGCCTCGGCTTCACTGTGGTTGATCGGCTTTCCTCATGAGCAACGAAAGTGGTGAGTTCGTGTCCAGCGCGGTTCGGACCCGGCGCGCCCTCCGCGCGGTCGCGGAGGGCTTGCTTCGCCGTCCTGGACACCCATCCGCCGAGGAGAACTCACCTTGTCCGCACGCCGTACTCGGCCGCGCGCCGAATCGTTCCGCTGCCACCACTGCCGGTTAGACGTCGCACTGCGGGCGCCCGGCACCGCACATCGCAACCACTGCCCCAACTGCCTGTACAGCAAGCACGTCGACGCGTTCGTCTCCGGTGATCGCGCCGCCGACTGCCACGCCCGCATGGAACCCATCTCCGTCGCGGTACGCGGCGACGGCGAATGGATCCTCATCCACCGCTGCACCGGCTGCGACGCGCTGAGCGCCAACCGCACCGCGGGCGACGACAACCCGCTGCAACTGATCAGGATCGCGGCCCGGCCCCTGGCCCAGCCGCCCTTCCCCCTGGAGTTGCTGAACACCTTGTAGCACCCGTCCGGATCGAGGCCCCCAACCTCGATCCGGACCCACCCCCCACCGCGAGTCCCCCGTTTCGGACGTGCGAGTCCCCCGTTTCGGCACACCGAGTTCCCCGTTTCGGTAGGTGAGTTACACACTCCGGTAAGCGAGTTACACACTCGGGCACGCGAGTTGCACGTTCGGGTACGCGAGTTGCACGTTCGGGGTCGTGCTGGCGGCGGGCTCCCGGGTTAACGGGCGCCGCGGAGTTTGCGGATCACGCCGCGCACCACCAGCGGCAGGACGATCGCGGCGAACAGCACCAGCGCGGCCCACGCGCCGAACCCGCCGAGCGAGTTTCCTTGGTATGCGGCGGGTTCGGCGTTCCGCCAGTTCTTCGAGCCGCCGTTGGCGAGGTCCTCCTCGCCCGCGTCGGCACTGGCCTGCCCGGCGTTCTGCGCGGCGGTTTCGGTACCGGACGAGTCGGCCGGAGTATTCGCGTCGCCGGTGCCGCCCTTGGTCAGCTTGTCCACGCCGCCCATCGCGGCGAACGGATCGGGCGGGCTCTCCGAACCGGCGCCCAGGCTGCCGTGGAAGGTCGGATTCGCGCAGTTCGCCGGGGTGAGCTGCTTCGGCGGCTGCCCGGTCAGGCGGCCGATGGAGTTCATCATCTCCTGCGAAAGATTCGGCGGCAGCGGCGAGTAGCCGATCGCCGCCATGTTGACCTGGCCCGCGCAGGCGATGTGGTCCAGGAACCGCGACATGGTCTCGGTGACGCCCGGATCGGGATAGCCGCCCTTGCACGTGTCCCGGTCGGGGGAGACCTGGCAGGGCGCCATGATGTAGGAGTACGCCGAGATCGGGTACGTCAGCGGGTCCGGGTTCGTGTAGACCCCGCTCAGTTCCTGGGACAGGTCCGGCCGCAGATCGGCCTTGGTCAGCGCCGCCGCGATGTTCTTGGCGTACGGCTGCACCCACTGGCCCGCGGCGTTGCGCACCCAGGCCGCCTGCACCTGGTGGTACTTGGCGTAGGCGAACTCGTCGTACCCGATCGACCACGGCATGGTCTTCACCGTGGACGCGATGTTGTCCGAGTTCGCCTGCAGGCTGAAGTAGATCTGCGCCAGCTCGGCGTTCTGCAGGTTGATCGGCCGGATGTCGGGCAGGAAGTTCGCCATGCCCGAACGGGTCATGAAGGTCCGGTAGGCTTCCGGGGCCGCGTGCGCGACGAAATCGTAGAACAACGCGGTGGTCCCGGAATCCCCGCCGCGCCCGATGAGCTTGATCGGCTGGTCCGGCAGCGCCTTCCCGCCGTTGGTCGCGGTGATCGCCGGATCGGACCAGCGGGTGATGTCCCCGCTGAAGATGCGGCCGATGGTCGGCTGGTCCAGGTGCAGATAGTTGACCGGTTTCCCGCCCGCGTCGGTGACGTTGTACATCACCGCGATCGCACCGGCGACGTCCGGGATGTACTGGAAACCCCGCTGCCGGGTGGCCGCGCCGCCGATCCCGGCCTTCTCCAGCGAGCTGACCTCCGCCTCGGTCCCCGCGAAGGTCACGGTGTTCGCGCCGAACCGCACGATCCCGTCCGGCGAACCGAGGTTCCCGTTGTAGTCGACCGGAATCCCCTTGCCGATGGCGCCGGTCTTCCAGTCGTTCATGGCCAGCGCGACGTAACTCGAGCCGCCGCCGATCGCGGTGCTCGCGGCCCACGCGGGCGCGGCGGTGGACAGGAGCAGGGCGAGGCAGCCCAGCAGGGCGGCGAACCGGATGCGGCGCAAGGAATCCCCCAAAGAATCAGCCGAAGCGGCCGTTGACGTAGTCGTAGGTGCGTTCGTCGTCGGGATCGGTGAACACCTTGTCGGTCGGACCGTGCTCGACGACCCGGCCGGGTTCGTTCTCCGCGGCCAGGAAGAACGCGCAGTGATCGGAAACCCGTTGGGCCTGCTGCATGTTGTGCGTGACGATGACGACCGTGACCTCGTGCCCGATCTCGGCGATCGTCTGCTCGATCCGGCGCGTGGAGGTCGGATCCAGCGCGGAGCACGGTTCGTCCATCAGCAGCACGTTCGGCCGCACGGCCAGCGAGCGCGCGATGCACAACCGCTGCTGCTGCCCACCGGACAGCGCGCCGCCCGGCGCGTTCAGCCGGTCCCGGACCTCGCGCCAGAGGCCCGCCCGCTCCAGGCTCTGCTCGACCAGCGCTTCCTTGTCGTCGCACTTGATCCCGGCGAGCTTCAGTCCGGAAAGGACGTTGTCGCGAATGGACATCGCCGGGAACGGGTTGGGTTTCTGGAACACCATCCCGATCCGCAGCCGCACGTGCTGGGCGCGCGTGCCGTCGGCGTAGATGTCCGTGCCGTCCAGCAGGACCTCCCCGCCGAGACTCGCCGAGGGCACCAGCTCGTGCATCCGGTTCAGGATGCGCAGGAACGTGGACTTGCCGCAGCCGGACGGGCCGATCAGCGCGGTGACCTCGCGGGCGGGCATCTCCAGCGAAACGCCCTCGAGCACGAGCCGGTCGCCGAACCAGGCCGCGACCTCGCGGGCCTCCAGGGTGGCGGCCCCGGCCGGTGGCCCGCCGATCAGCCGCACCTCGCGGGTGGTGGCCTCCCGGCCCTCCTCGGGTTCGGCCTCGAGGTAGTCGATGCCGTACGGGTCGGTCAACTCGGTCACCGGGTCTCCTTGGTTCGTTTCGCCTTGCGCTGGGAGCGGTCCCGCCCGATCAGCCGGGCCAGCGCGAACAGCGCGAAGATCAGCAGGATCAGCACCAGCGCGCCGACGTATCCCCGTTCCCGGAACGCCTCCAGCGGCAGCTGGACGAACCGGTAGACGAACATCGGCAGGCTTTCCTGCGGCCCGGCGAACGGGTTGGCGTTCAGCAGGGTCGCGCCGAACGAGGTGAGCAGCAGCGGCGCGGTCTCGCCGACGACCCGGGCGACACCGAGGATGATCGCGGTGGTCACCCCGGTCCGGGCGGTCGGCAGCACCACCGACCACACCGTGCGCGCCCGGCTCGCGCCCAGCGCCAGGGAAGCCTCGCGCAGCCCGTCGGGCACCAGCCGCAGCACGACGTCGACCGTGCGGGTGACCGTCGGCAGCATCACCATGGCCAGCGCCAGGCTGGCCATCAGGCCGTTGTAGTTGAACAGGACCGAACCCCGCTGCGCGTTCGGGATGATGAGCGCCGCGTAGACGAACAGCCCGGCGACGATCGACGGCAGCCCGCTCATCGCGTCGACCATGATCCGCACCGGGCGGCGCAACCGCGAGCGCGTCTCGTTCAGGAACACCGCGGTGAGCAGGCCGAGCGGCACCACGAGCAGCAGCGCCATCGCGGTCTGCTCCAGCGTGCCGATGATCGCGTGCAGCCCGCCGCCCCGGGTCGACGGATCGGTGGTCGCCACCGCGCCCATATCCGTGGTGAAGAACTCCCAGCGCAGATGCGGCGCGCCCTGCACGATCACGTAGCCGAGCAGGAACAGCAGCGGCACCAGCAGGCCGAGCGCGCCGGTGACCACGATCGCGGACACCAGTTTGTCGGTCGCGGCCAGTCGGCCGAGCCGGTCGCGGGTGACCAGGTAGAGCATGGCGAGGAAGAGCGCGTAGCCGACCAGCAGATCGGCGAGCCAGCCCGGCGAGGTCAGCAGCAGGTGCAGGACGAACCAGGTCAGCAGCGCGGCCGACACCGCGCAGCCGAAGGCCACCAGCCGGTCCTCCCCGGTGGTGGCCGCGGTGCGCCGCTTGGCTGGAAGGCGCCGCGTGGTCGCCGGGCGGGCCATCGTCGCGGTCACGCGTCCACCCCCGCGCCGGACCGGCTGCGCGCGATGATCACCGACGCGGTGAAGTTCGTCGCCAGCGTGAACAGGAAGAGCACCAGCCCGGCCGCCATCAGGCCGTTCAGACCCAGATCGGTGATCCCGGTGTTGCGTGCGATGAATCCGGAAATGGTCGCCCCGCCTTCCTGCAGGATCTTCGCGCTCACTTCGGGAATCTGGGGCAGCAGCAGGGAAACCGCGATGGTCTCGCCGAGTGCGCGGCCGAGGCCCAGCATCGAGCCGCCGATCACGCCGCCCCGGCCGAACGGCAGCACCACGCTGCGGACCATGCCCCACCGCGTGCTGCCCAGGGCGAGCGCGGCTTCCTTCTCGCCCGGGGGCGTTTGCATGAACACCTCGCGGATCACCGAGGTGGTGATCGGCAGGACCATCAGCGACACCACGATTCCCGCGATGAACATCGAACTCGTGGTGCTCGCGCCCTGATCGGTCGCGAAGATCGGGATCCAGCCGAGGTTCTCGGTCAGCCACGCCGACACCAGCCCGATCTTCGGCCCGAGGAAGCCGAACCCCCACAACCCGTACAGCAGGCTGGGAATGGCGGCGAGCAGATCGACGAGCGCGGTCAGCATGCTGCGCAGCCGCCCGCTCGCGTAGTCGGTGATGAACAGCGCGGCCAGGATGCTGATCGGCACGGCGATGGCCACCGCGATCACCGCGACGGTGATGGTGCCGGTGAGCAGCCCGAGCACGCCGAGCGCGGGATCGGCCCCGCCGGGATCGAACCGGATCGTGGTGAAGAAACCGAAACCGGAGAACCGGAACGCGGGCGCGGCCTGCAGCATCAGGAAGAACCCGATCAGCACCAGCAACACCAGCACGGTGACGCCGCCCGCGGTGCTGAGGCGGCGGAACGCCTTGTCCGCGCGGGACGGGAGATCCGCGATCCGCCTGCGCACTGGGGTATCCGGTGAGGTCACGAGGCGCAGTATGCGGCCGACCGGGGCGGTAGTAGGTGATGCAAGGGTGAACGCCCGACGGGATGATGATGAATCACGATCTTTTGCCCGGTTCGCGCGTTGACCGGTCGTGGCCGGTGCCCGAACGTATGGCTTGTTTCCCTTCGCGGTCGAGGAGCGGTGTGGTGATTTCCTTCGTGCGGCGGCTGCCGATAGTCGTGTGGTGCGCGCTGCTGGCGACGGCCGGATTGCTCGTCGTGCCCCCGGTCGCGCACGCCGAGGATCCGAAACCCGTGATCACCACCGAACCCGCGGACCTGTCCCGGGTGCAGGACGGCGACCAGGTGCGGATCACCGTGGCGGGGCTGCCCGCGCGCGCCACCGCGACCGCGGCGCTGTGCCCGGATCCGATGCGCGACAACCTGGCGATCCGCACCACGACGGCCCGGTTCAACGCCTACTGCCAGCCGGTGAGCAGCGAGTCGATCCCGGATCTGGTGGCCAACAAGGTCTCCGCGCCCCGCAACGCGAACACGCAGACCATCGTGCTGAACTACACGGTCGCCCGCGGCGGAATCGGGAACGGGCTGGACATCCAGGAATGGGATCCGGTCACGAAGACCGACAAGCCCTTCCACTACACGTATCGCTGCGACGAGCAGAATCCGTGTGCCCTGTGGCTCTCGTTCGCCGCGAAATTCCCCGGCAGCACGAAGAACACGACCTGGCTGGACAACTCCCTGAAGATCGCGCCGCGCCCGGCGAACGCGTTGCCGCCCGGCTGCGCCGATCCGAACCCGAATTCGTCGGTCAACGTGGCGTTCCCGGAGCGGTGGTCCAAGTCGAACCAGCGGTGGACCGAAATCCTGTGCGCGCAGACCGGATCCCCGCCACCGCCCGCCGCGCTCGCGTTGCGGGAAGGCGATGTCGTCGCCGGTTTCGACTCCGGTCAGCGCGAGGTGGCCTTCACCGGCGTCGGTTCGGCGCTGAGCAAGGATCCCACCCGCGAACGCGTCCACGTCCCGGCCGCGCTGAACGCGGTGGTGCTCGCCGCGGTGGGACGGCAGCAGGTCGGGGTGCAGGACGGCGCGTCGGCGACCCCGATCCTCGGCCCGATCACCGACGTCCTGAAGTTCGACTGGCCCGAACTGGCCGCGATTCTCGCGCGGCGGCAGGAGAACAGCAGTTTCAACGGGGTCATGCGGGACGGCACCCCGCTCGTGGCGCGCAATCCGCTGCTGTCCGGCGCGCTGCCGCAGAACCGGTTGACCGCCCTGGGCGGCATGATCGGCCCGGATTCGGTTCCGCTGCTGCTGAGTTCCCAGCTGACCGCGAAGGCGGCGAAGGAGTGGGTGTTCTCGGAGAAACCGGCGGTGGCGGGGGACAAGGCAGGGAAACCGGTCGGCGTGCTCACCGACTTCCTGGAACTGAGCCCGGCCAGCTCGGCGAACCTGCAGCCCGCGGCCAGCAGCAAGGTCACCCTCCGCTCCGCGATGCGACCGCTGACCGAGGGCGTGGGGTGCTCGGCCGAGCAGAGCGCGTGCGTCGGATTCGTGGTGACCGATCTGGCCACCGCGACCGAGTTCGGCTGGCAGCCGGTGGCGCTGCCGAACTCCGCCGGGCAGCTGGTCGCGCCGACGCCCGCCGCCGTGGCGGCCGGGGCCGCGCACCTGGCCAAGGCCGAGGACGGCACGCTCCGGCCGGGCGACACCGGCGCGGATGCGGGCGCCTATCCGCTGTCCTTTGTGGAGTATGCGACCGCGCCGCGGAATCCGTTGGTGGGCGAGGGATGCGTACCGCTCAAGGAGAAGCAGCAGTCGTTGCGGGCCTACTTGTCGACACTGACCGGTGGCGGGCAGCAGGCGCTCGGCCCCGGCCTGGTCTCGCTCACCCCGGCGCTGCTCGAACAGGCCAAGCAGGCCGCGGCCGCGGTGGGCACCGGAACGGTGGCGGACGCGTGCGCGGAACGGGCCGCCGCGGCGGGCGACCCGGGCGCGGGAACCGGTCCCACTCCCGGGGCGGGGACGGGCACGACCGCCCCGGCCACCGGAAATCCCGCTGGGCACACCTCGGACAACGGGGCGGGTACCCCCGAAACGGCCAAGGCGCCCACCGCGGCCAGCGTGCAGGAAGCCAAGAAACTCGCCGATGCCACGCGTATTCCGCCACCGCTCGGCGGGGGCGTGCTGGGCGCGTTGATTCCCCTGCTGGCCCTGGTGGTCCTGGTCGTGCTGCCGTCGGCGACGGCGTATCTGGCCGCCGGTCGCCCGGTGCCGCCCTGGCTCGTCCGGACGTTGCGACGCTTCGGGGATGCGTTGACACGCAACGGAACCCGCCTGGCCCCGGCGGGAGGCGGCGCGTGAGCACGTTCGTCGAGGAGGCGCGCGAGGACGAAGCGTTCACCGCGTTCACTCCACAGTGGATAGCCGTGGTGGTGCTGGCCTGGGTGCTGGCGACCGCGGTGTGCTTCGCCCTGGTGGTCTACGCGCTGGGGCCGATGTTCGCCGACGGCGACCAGCGCGCGGCCCTCGGCGACATCCGGGGCCGGATCGACCACGCGCTCGGCGAGTCGCAGAGCCTGGTCGGCGCCGCGCCGCCGACCAGGCCGGAGGAGTTCGGCACGCCGGTCGCCGTGCTGGAGATCCCGAAACTGGACGTGCGGCAGGTCGTGCTGGAGGGCGTTTCGCCGAGCGAGACCGCGTCCGGGCCCGGCCACGTGCCCGGTACCGCGGGCCTCGGCCAGCCCGGCAACGCGGCGGTCGCGGGCCGGTATTCCGGCTACGGCGGGTCGTTCGCGCGGCTCGGTGAACTGGCGGCCGGGGACGAGATCGTGCTGGCCACCACCCAGGGGCGTTCGGTCTACCGGGTGGCCGAGACCGCGCGGCGGGCGCTCGACGAGGGCGCCGACTACGGGAAGACCGAGAACGACCGCCTCACCCTGGTCACCTCGTCCTCGTGGTGGCCGCTGGCGTCGGAGGAGGCGACCGTGGTGACCGCGGCGCTCGAAGGCAAGCCGTTCCGGCCCACCCCGCAGAACGGCAAGGCCGACGCGCAGGACGGGCGGTCCGGCGAACCGGGAGCGTGGGCCGCGCTGGCGCTGGCCTTCGGCGGGTTCGTCGCCGCGGCGGCCGGGGCGACCTACCTGTACCGCCGGTGGCGCCCGGTGTCCACGTACATCATCACCGCGCCCGCCCTGCTGGCCCTGGCCACCTTCGCCGCGCTGGCCGTCTGGCGCCTGCTGCCCGCCTGGGCCTGATCACCAGACGATCGCGAGCAGCGTGGTCGCCGCCCGCGTCAGGCCCGGATCACCGTCTACTGCGGACCGCTCGCGCGCCTCCTCGACGGTGATCCCGCGGGTGGCCAGCCGCCAGACGGTGTCCTGCGGCATGGTGACCCGCGCGGCGGGCTCGCCCCCGGAGGCCATCTCCCAGCGGTCGGCGCCGCGGGTGGCGAACCACGTGCCCCCGGCCGGGCCGGTGACCTCGAAGCGCACGGTCGTGCCGGCGGGCCGGTTCTCCGCGCGCAGTGCCTGGGGGAGTGCGCGCAGGAAGGTGTCCAGCACCGGGCCCAGCAACTCGGGGTCGTCGGCGCCCGGACGGGCGACCGCGTCGCGGATCTGCTGCTGGTGGACCCAGAACTCGGTGTACTCGCGGGCCAGGTCGAGCCACGCCGGGCTGGGCAGATCGGGCGCCGCCCAGGACACGTCGAGATCGGCGGGCTCGTCCAGCCCGCGATTCGACCAGAACGCGTCGAGCTGGGGGCCGAGCTGGGTCAGCAGGTCGATCAGCACCCGCGGGCTGCACTGGCGGGTGGCCCGCACGAACTCGTCGTTGGTCCGGGCCAGGTAGGCGGGCAGCGTTTCGTCGTTGGCGAACACGGCGCCGGGGTGGCCGTCGCGGCTGCCGGACAGCCGCCGCAGGTAGTCGTTGAGCACGTGCCCGGCGATGTCGTGCACGTCCCAGCCGGGGCAGACGGTCGGCCGCGCCCAGTCCGCCTCGTCCAGCGCGCCGAGCAGCTCGAGCAGCGCCGCCCGCTCGCGGGGGAACAGGGGCCGGGTGTCGATCGGGGGTCCGAAGACGGTCATGTCGTGACATTGAACCGTTTCCGGGCGGCATGCCGCGAATCATTATCCACGCGCCGCCCGCCGAGTTGCCCGATGTGTCCGATATGGACAACCTGGAGAACCATGGCCCTCCCACGGGGGGTGCCATCCGGCAGAAACCGGACATCACCGCGGCGGACGGCGTGGCCACCTCGGTCAAGGGCTTCCAGCCGTTCTACGGCACCTCGGCGGCGGCCCCGCACGCGGTGGCGATCGCGGCCCTGCTGCTGTCCGGCAAGCCGACCGCGACCCCGGACCAGATCCGCACCGCGCTGGTGTCCAGCGCCACGGACCTCGGCGCCGTGGGCGTGGACCTCGTGACCGGCGCCGGGGTGATCCTCGCCGATCCGGCGCTCGCCGCGCTGGGTGTCGTGCCGAAGTAACCGAAGCGGGAGGAGCGGGGCCCGGCACGTGGCCGGACCCCGCTCTCTCGTACACCCCGCGAATCAGGACTTGGTGCAGGTGATGCCGTCGTCGTCGGCCGGAAGCGGCTTGAAGCCGAACTGGCTGAGCGTGCCGGCGAGGTCGCCGGCGCAGAGCGGGCTGGGGCCGTCGGCGTCGAAGCCGATGGCGTTGACCGCCTGGCCGTACGAGGGGGTGCGGGTGTCGACCACGTGGAAGACCACGCGCGCGCCGAGGAAGCCGTCGGCGAACGCGGGGACGTAGTTGCCGGCGGTGCCGGACACCGGCGCGCCGTCGGAGCCCGCCCCGGTCAGGGTGCCCACGACGAAGCCGTCGCGCTTGTCGGCCACGACGCCGTTGCCCTGCGCGATCCACTGGGCGGTGGAGAACGGCGCGATCGCGTTGGCCTCCTTGGCCGGGTCGATCGAGGTGGCGTCGTGCTCCTGGAACCGGTTGACGGTGAGGCCGGGGATGGTGGCCGGGTCGAAGCCCAGCACCGTGCCGGTGAAGAAGCTCAGCGTCCCCGAACCGGTCTGCGGCAGGTAGAGCTCGATCGGGGCGTTGGCGCCGCCGACCTGGCTCCAGTTGGTGATGGTGCCGCGGTAGATGTCGCGCAGCTGGCCCAGCGACAGGGTGACCCCGGCGCCCGCGCCGGTGGCCTTGGCCGACCAGCTGACGCCGTCCCGGGCGAAGCCGTAGTACTCGAAGGTGGCCGGGTCGTTCGCGCCCCGGCGCGAGGAGGACCGCGCGATGTCGATGCAGCCGTCACCGTTGTTCGCGGAGGCCTTGAGGGCGTCCTTGCCGGCGGTGGAGCCGTTCGGCACGGCGATGCCGCCGGGGCCGTACGTCTTCGCCGCGCAGAACTGGTCACCGGGCACGGTGAACGGGTCGGTGAGCACCGGCGCGATGTTGACGTAGTTGTCCGGGTCGGTGTTCCAGGAGGCGCCGTTGGCGTTCGCCAGGATCGCGGCGGAGATGTCCTGGGTGGTGTCCGAACCGGCGGCCGCGAGGACCTCCTGCTTGCTGTTGGGGCCCTGCACCGCCGAGGCGGTGCCGGTCAGCATCAGGCAGGCGCCTGCGGCCATCGCGGTAACGCCGAGAAGCCGAGTAGTACGAGCACGCATGTTCTCTGCACTCTCTTCCTGTTCTGCCACTCGCCACGGGATTCCGTGACCCGTACAGTTCGCCGCAGCGGACTGACCATTGCCGGTGTTTTGCGTTCCCGCCCGACGGCACAATGGTTAATGACCGACGAACGCACTGCCCGTATCCGGTCACTACGGGCTGCGCGGGTTATCCGCGGTGCCGATGCGATATTTCGCGCGCCAGTCGGCGATTCTTTCGTCATCGCCGAGTATGGTGGCCACCGGAACGGCGGCCAGGAATCGTTCGAGCCCGTGTTTCGCCTCGATTTTCCGGCCGTAGGCATGGCCGGCCAGGGCGACCAGTTCGGCGTCGGCGTACAGCAGCCAACGCCACTGACCTCCCCCGGTATGGCTGAACTCGGCTCGCGCGCCGCCGAGGTGCGCGCGGAGCCGGCGAATCCCGGCGAGGCATTCCGGGCTGCCCGAATAGGTGATGGCGCCGAGTCCCAGCGATGTGTTGTTTCCGCCGAGCAGCCGCCAGCGGACGGCATTGTGCTGCGCGCCGATGAGCTGGAATCTCGGCGATTTCTTCATGCTCGCCCGCCCGGCGGGCATTCGGCCGTTCGGCGGTAGTTCGCTGTATGCATTTGTACGCTCGCGGTCCGTATCCGGTTAAATCCCCACAGTTTCTGCCGGGTAAATCGCGGGCGGAAGCCGAAAAGGTTACCGTTTCGGGTGAAGGCGCGACGGCCACCAGGTGAACACCTCGGCGGGCGCCCCGCGAGGTAGCCTGACCAAGTTGGCGATCAGGAGGGGAAGCCGGATGACGACCGGGGGAGTGGCCTTGATCACCGGTGCCGGGTCCGGGATCGGCCGGGAGATCGCCCGCGCGCTCCTGGCCGAGGGGTACCGGGTGGCCCTGGCCGGGCGGCGGGCGGACGCGCTGGCCGAGACCGCGGACGGGCACCCGTCGGCGCTCGCCGTACCCGCCGACGTCGCCGACCCGGCCCAGGTCGAGCGCCTGTTCGACGCGGTGCGCCAGGAGTGGGGCAGGCTGGACCTGCTGGTGAACAACGCGGGCACGTTCGGCCCGGCGGGGGCGGTGGACGAGGTGTCGTACGCGGACTGGCGGCGGACCGTGGACACCAACCTGACCGGCGCGTTCCTGTGCGCCCAGCACGCCGTGCGGATGATGAAGGAGCAGCGGCCGCGGGGTGGCCGGATCATCAACAACGGCTCGATCGCGGCGCACGCACCCCGGCCGGGGAGCGTCGCCTACACCGCGACCAAGCACGCGATCACCGGTCTGACCAAGTCGATCTCGCTGGACGGCCGGGCCCACGACATCGCCTGCGGGCAGATCGACATCGGCAACGCGGCCACCGAGATGACCGCGGGCATCGCGACCGGCGCCCGGCAACCGGACGGTCGTGTCGTCGCCGAACCGACCTTCGACGCCGCGCACGTGGCCCGCGCGGTGCTCTACATGGCGAGCCTGCCCCTGGAGGCCAACGTCCAGTTCCTGACGGTCATGGCCACCAAGATGCCGTTCCTCGGGCGAGGCTGACCCAAATGCTTCGGAAACAGAACCGCCCTGACCTGCGACTTCGAAGAGTTCGGCGCGTGATCGCGCAGACTGAAACGATTCGTCGGTGTCGAACGATCGAGTGAGTGGCGTTGACTAAACTTCGGACGTAACTCACGGCCGTGGTGGTCGTCGGCACCAGGCCCTCGTAGCTCAGCTGGATAGAGCAAGAGCCTTCTAATCTCTAGGTCGCAGGTTCGAGTCCTGCCGGGGGCACGGCGCGCCTGCTCAGGCCGCATATCGCGGTGTCCGGACAAACCGCTCCGGACCCCGTTGCCACGAAAATGCCACACTTTCGCGGCAACGGCGTTTCGCACTTCGGGTCATCACCGTCATCGCGATCGCCGTCGGAGTCCGACGGTGTCCCGGACACGGTCTCGACCACCCCAGTACGGCATCGACGCCGGTTACGGCCTGACCACCGCCACCGCCCCGGCCACCGGAACGGCGCAATCGTCTTTTGTCGGTGATACCGGCTTCAGTCGGATTGTGGGGCGTGGTTCGCGGTGAAGGCCAGGAGGGGCGCGGCGGTCCGCGGTGGGGCCTCGAGGTTGGGTGAGTGCCCGACACCGGGCAGCATCGTGACTGTCGCGCCGGGCACGGCGCGGTAGTCGGCGGCGGACGAGGGGCGCCACCTGCGGTCCCGCTCGCCGAAGAGCACCAGGAGCGGTTTGCCCAGGGGCGCCAGCCGTACCGGGAGCGACCGCTCGTCCAGGTATGCGCGGATCGCCTGCGAGGTCGCGGCGAACACGGGGAAGTCCATGTCGCGTACTTGGTCCAGGAATGATGGGGGGATCTGGTATCCCGGGGCGAACGCGGAGCTGATGGCCTGGCGGAGCTGTTCGTCGGTGAAATTCGGCGACTGTTTCGGGTCGATGGCGGCTCCCTCCCCGAGATAGGCGGCCATTGTCGGTCCGGTGTTGATGAGGGCGAGCGCGGTCACGAGGTCGGGTCGTCGCTCGGCGAGTGCGGTGGCGACCGTCCCGCCGCTGGAATGGCCGACGGCGATGGCGTGCTCGACGCCGAGCCGGTCCAGCACGGCGCCGGCCCGGCGGGCCTGGTCGGGGACCGCGTAGCTCGCGCCGTCCGGTTTGGCCGACCGGCCGCATCCGAGCAGGTCGATCCGGATGACGCGATGGGATCCGGTCAGCAGCGGAACCATCGGGTCCCACGAGCGGGCCGACATCGCGGTTCCATGGATGAGCAGGAGCGCGGGAGCCTCGCGGGGGCCGTCCTGGTACACGTGGATCTCGCCGTCGTCCAGGGGCCGGGTCGACTCCCCGGTGGCCTGGGTGGGGGATTTGGCGTGGGAATCAGTCATGCGTGCACTGTCGCCGCTGGTGCGTGCCGGTGGCTTGGACAAATGTTCCCCTCGGCCGGCGTGCGTAGCATGGCGGCGTGTGGTCCGGCGAGTCCGAAACCGACGATGCGGTGTTGTGGGACATCGCATGCCCGAAGCGGCCCAGCCGCGTGCCCGGTGTCACCATGGCCGGGTTCCGGGACCGCGGCCTCACCCCGCCCGGCTTCCGGCTGATTCCGCACCCGGCCGTGACCCTCGTTCTGGTGTTCGGCGGCACGATGGCCGTGGAAGACGCCGGTCGGCGGTGGCGGGGCAGCTTCGTCACCGGGCTCGGGTTCGGCGAAGCCCTCCGCGTGCTGCGGGCGGAGGGCTTCGAGGCCCTGCAGGTGCGCCTGTCGCCGGTGGTCGCGCACGCGGTTCTGGGGGCCGCGGTGGCCGATCTCGACGGCGCCGTGGTGACCCTCGACGACCTGTGGGGGCGGGACGCGGCGCGGCTCAGTGAGCAGTTGGGTGACTTTTCCTCCTGGCAGGAACGCTTCGCGTGGATCGATGGCTGGCTCACCGGCCGATGTGCGGCGGCGTCGCGGGTGGACGCGGAGGTGGCCTGGGCCTGGCACCAGATCGTCGCCGGCCGTGGCGCGATCCGGATCGAGCACCTGGCGGCCGAACTCGGCTGGAGCCGCAAACGCCTGTGGTCCCGGTTCCAGTCGCAGCTCGGCCTGCCGCCCAAGCGTGCCGCGAAGCTGGTCCGCTTCGACCATGCCGTGCACCACCTGGTCGCGGGCCAGGACGCGGCCGGAGTCGCGGCCGACGGCGGCTACACCGACCAGTCCCATCTGCACCGCGACGTGCTGGCGTTCACCGGGCTGACCCCCACGACCGTGGTCAACGAGCCATTTCTCGCGGTCGACCACATCGCATGGGGCTGGCCCGGACCGCGAAACTCTCGCGGTCGGCCGCACCGCACCCCGCGCATGCACAGCTCGACCGAACGGTCCCAGGGACCCACATCAGGCAGGCACTCGGCACCGAAGTCTCACGGGTTCGGCTCTCGATGTGGGGCCTGATCGATCTGTTCGCGAAGGATGTCGCCGTGTCCCGCGTGCCGTGCGAATTCTTCGATCATGGCGAGCAGGGTCCATCGCATGCTGACTGTTCCTTCGCGGGGGTTGTCCTTGGTGTCGTCGAGGTCGAAGCGGGCGGCGATCTCACGTGATCGTTGGCTCGCGCGTTCGAACTCGGCGATCACGTCGGCCAAGGGCTCGTCGTCTGCGACGGTGAAGGTGCCCTCGTCCCGGTTCGAGTATCCGTCGCATTCGGATTCGTCGAGGCCCGCCCAAAATCGTTGGAACCAGATCCGTTCGGCGGCCGCGGCATGCTTGATCAACGAGATCGGTGTCGTCAGTGAAGCGACGAGTCGGCGGCGGGCGTCGGCTTCGGAGAGGCCGCGTGCGGTCTCGATCAGGGCTTCGCGGTTGCGATCGAGCATGTTCTCGATGATCACTCGTTCGATGCCGTTGGTGATTCTGTTGGTACTCATGGGCTTCCGATCGGTCTGGTCGGTTCGAGGACAGGGACGACGCGTCCAGGAGCTGCGATGAGCTGGGGCCGCCGAGGCGTTCGAGGTGCTCACCGCTTTGATGCGCAGGGAGCGTGTCGGCGCGGGCAGAACTGAAACACCGCAACCGAGATCAGTCGACGGGCAGAGCCGGTGAAGGCGCCGACGTCGTCATCCTATCGTGTCCGCGAGGGCGGGGTCGACGCGGCCGGGACGTACGTGCTTTTCCGGCCGGTTCCCGCACGTGCACGGGAACCGGCCGGAACGCCGTCGGCTCAGCCGAGCCGGGCCCGCACCTCCTTGGCCTCCTGCAAGCGGGGCGCGTACCCGGGATCGGCGGCAGCGAGCCTTTCGTACAGGTCGACCGCCTGCTGCGCGGGCTGCTTCGCCTCCGCGTGCTGGTTGGCGCTGATGAGGAACTTCGCCAGCACCAGGGCCGCCTCGGCCAGCTGCGGCAGGTACGCGCCGCCGCCGTCGAACAGCGCCTGGTAGATGTCCCGCACCTCCTTCTGCGCCACCGCCGCGTCGGCGGCCTTGCCCGCCGCGGAGTACCGGAACGCGAGGTTGTTCAGCGCCCAGGCGAGGCCGGGTTTGTCGCCGAGTGTGCGGT
>NZ_VTHK01000024.1 GCF_009765355.1 Amycolatopsis anabasis
GAAATGGAAGTCCGCTCCCTCACCGGAGCCGGAGCCGAAAAAGCCACCACCCACTGACCGAGCCCTGGCTCACACGCGTCCCACGGCCGGACATGCGACGATGAAGGGGTGGTGAACCCCGCAGAACTCCCCACGGCGTCGGTCCGCGACCTGCCGCAGGACGCCGCCCTGACCCTGCTCGACGTCCGCGAGGACGACGAGTGGGCGGCCGGGCACGCGCCCGGCGCGGTGCACATCCCGCTCGGTGAGCTGCCCGCCCGGGTCGACGAACTGGCCGAACTGCCCGACGACCAGCCGATCTACGTGGTGTGCCGCACCGGCGGCCGGTCCGCCCGCGCCGCCGCGTGGCTGAACGCGAGCGGCTGGGACGCGGTCAACGTGGCCGGTGGCATGAAGTCCTGGCTCACCGAGGGGCGGCCCGTCGTCGGTGACCGGCCGGGCGCCGATCCGGAGATCCTCTAGCCGCATGCACCCGGGCCACTACCAGGCGCCGAGGCCGCCCGCGCCGGGACCGCGGGTGGCCGGGCCGCCGCGTGCCCGGCACCGGGTGCGCTGGGTGGCGAGCATTCCACCGGGGGTGAACCCGCCGCGCCGGGCGATCCCGGTCGAGCGCTACCTCGGGCCGCCGTCCTACCCGGTTCCGCCGCGCTGGGGTTTTCCGAACCTGACCTGGCGGTTCCCGACCGCGGTACCGGGCACCGCGTCCGACGAGCCGCGCGCGGTGCAACGCGTGCGGCTGCTCGCCCGCAACGCGGTCGCCGTGCTGTGGGTGCTGACCGCGCTCGCGGTGATCTCCGGGGGCGCGGAGGTCTGGCGGTACGCGCTGCTGGTGCGGAGCCGCACCTCGGCCCTGGACACCGACGTGGTCGGCGTCTCCGACGCGCTGGTGATCACCGCGTCGCTGCTGACCTGCGCGTTCGCGTTGATCGCGACGGCATCCGCGCTGTGGTGGCTGTTCGTCGCCCGGGCGGCGGCCGCCGACGAGGCGGGTCAGGTTCCGGCCCGGTCGAGCCGGCAGGTGCTGGTCGGCGTGCTGGTGCCCGGGCTCAACCTGGTGCTGAGCGGTTCGATCCTCGCCGAGCTGGAACACACGGTGCTGCGCCGCCCCGCCGACCGGCGGCCGCGGCCGTCCCGGCTGGTGCGCTGGTGGTGGGCGGCCTGGGTGGCCAACTGGGTGCTGCTGGTGGTGGCGATCTGGTGGCTGTTCCGCGACGGCACGCAGGCCCTGGCCGACGGCGTGGTGCTGCACGCGCTGACCGACTTCGCCGCGGCCGGGCTGGCCGCCGCGAGCGCGCTGGTGGTGCGGCGGCTGACCGAACTGCTCGCCCCGGTCGACCAGCAGCGGCTGCGGTCCTGGCGGGTCCTCAAGGTCACCGGCGCCCCGGACCCGGCCCTCCGCCCGGCCCGCCCCGCGGGGTCAGCCCGCTGAGCCGACCGGCAGGGTGCGCAGGCCGCGGATGACGAACTCGGGCCGCCGCTCCGGCGCGCCCGCCGCGGACAACCCGGGCAGCCGATCGGCCAGCGCGCCGAGCGCCGCCGCGACCTCGATCCGGGCCAGCGGCGCGCCGACGCAGTAGTGGATCCCGGCGCCGAACCCGAGGTGCTGGTTCGGCGCGCGCCCGATGTCGAGGGTGTCCGGTTCGGCGAACACCGCGGGATCCCGGGCCGCGGCGCCGAGCAGCGCGCCGATCTTCGTGCCCGCCGCGACCCGGTACCCGGCGATGTCCACGTCGGCGGTGGCCGTGCGTTCGAACAACTGCAGCGGCGAGTCGTACCGGATGAGCTCCTCGACGGCCGGTTCCAGCAACGCGCGGTCGCCGACCAGCCGCCGCCACTGCGCGGGCTGGCCGAGCAGCGCGTGCACCCCGTTGCCGAGCACGTTGACCGTCGCCTCGTGCCCGGCCATCAGCAGCAGCACCCCGGTGGCCACCACCTCGTCCGGCCCGAGCCCGGCGTCGGCGAGATCGGCGAGCAACCCCTCGCGCGTGTTCGCGGCCAGTTCCCGCAGGTAACCGGCGAACTCGGCGGCCGCTTGCTCGGCCGCGAGCTGCCCCTCCAGCGGGAGGCCGTACTCGTACATCTTGACGATCGCGTTCGACCAGGGGACCAGCGATGCCCGATCCGCCTCCGGCACCTCCAGCAGTTCCGCGATCACCGCCACCGGCAGCGGCTGCGCCAGGTGCTCGAGCAGATCCGCCGACCCGTCCGCGTCGATCCGCCCGGCCAGCTCGTCCACCAGGTCCCGGGCCAGTTCCGCCACCCGCGGCCGCAACCGCTCGACATGACCCCGCGCGAACGCCCCCGCGATCGACCGCCGCAGCCGGGTGTGCTCCGGAGGTTCGTTCTCCAGCAACGAGTTCCGGTGCAGCAGGTTGAACGAGGTGAACCGCTCGGCCGGGCTCGCGTCGGTCCAGATCCGCCCGAGGTCCCGGTGCCGCAACACCGCCGAAGCCGCCGCGTGCGACACGGCGACCGCCAGCCCCAGCCCCTCGTGCCAGTGCACCTCCCCGGTGGCCCGCAGCCGGGCGAACGCGGGATACGGATCGGCGAGGAACTCCGGATCACCAGGATCGAACACACCGCGAGCCTAGCCGCCCGGGGCACGCGAACACCGGCCGCGAATCCCGCCGCGGTGTTCGGTAGCGTCTGCGGCCGAGTACGACTGAGGAGGCCGACGTGGGCAAGGGTGCGCGGAAGAAGGGTCCCAAGAAGGACAAGGCGCCGAAGGTGCGCGACGTCTTCGTGGCCCAGCCGTTCGAAGGTCTGGCCGCGGAGCCCGAGCTGATCGCCCTGCGCGAGTTCGTGCCGTCCGCGACCGCGCAACTGTCCCTTGTGGACAGTCCGGAGAAGACGGTCACGCTGGGCACCGTGCTGCCGATGGCGGCGGCCGCGTTCGTGCGGACCGACGGGGAGGTGTTCGTCGGCATGCAGGTGCAGACGCGCTCCTCGGACATCAGCCGGGACCTCGGCCGATCGGTGTGCTGGGCGCTCGAGGCCAAACCCGGTGACGTGCTGTCCGCGCCGGACACCACCAGCCCGCCCGCCGAGGGGGAGCGGCTGCAGGACCTCCTGGTCGCCGGCGCCGAACTCGACGTGACCCTGCACGCCGACTTCTCCTGGTGGCTGCCCGAGGACACCGAGGCCAGCGGCGACGTGGCGATGTCCCTGGAACGCGCCAACGCGGCGATCATGCCGACCGAACGCCTCGGGCAGGGCGCCTACTGGGTCGACGCCGGGGAGAAGGCGCATCTGCGCTGGGTCCGCCGCGAACCGGAGAACCTGCTGCTCCAGGCGCTGGCCCGGTTGTCGGCCGCCGGTGAACTCGGGCTCGGCGAGGGGTCCCGCTACGCCGGGTCCTTCCGCGCGCACGGTCTGCTGGTGCCGGTCTGGGACCTCGACCCGGAGGCGCACGCGCGCGAATGGGAGGACCCCGCCAAGGAACTCGGCGCCCGGCTGGAGACCGCCCTCGCCTCGCTCGACTCCGAACCGCTGACCGCCGCCGAACGACGGTCCCGCGACGGCCTGATCGGCCGCCAGCTCACCCTGCGCTGACGCATGATCCTGCACATCTGCGCGGCCGCGGACTGGGCGGCGGTGCCCGCCGGCGGGGAGTACCGGGCGCCCTCGCTGGACGAGGCCGGGTTCATCCACTGCTCCGATCCGGGGACCGCGCACCTGCCCGCGAACGCGCTCTACGCCGGGCGCACCAACCTGGTCCTGCTGTGCGTCGACCCGGACCGCCTCATGGCCCCGCTGCGCTGGGAACCCGGGGTGCCCCCGCACCCCGCCGGGATCTGGTTCCCGCACGTGTACGGCCCGATCGCGCACGCCGCGGTCACCGCCGTGCACGCCTTCCCGCCCGGCCCCGACGGCGCCTTCACGCTCCCGGACGCCATCGCGAATCGGTAACCGCGGGCAACTGACCCCACCCCGAGGCGTCCTCCGAACGAGTTATCGGCGGGGGACAACCTGGGGGGCTGTTGATGCGTTCTGCACAGGGCGGTGCTGTGTCGTCGGGGAAGGGAGGCGTTACGGTGACCACAGTCGTGCCAGTCATTCCGGGGGGAGAGGACTGGATGGTCACTGCACGCCGAGGGAGGGAACAGGCGGTGCCCGGCGAACTCACGGACTTCGGTGAGTTCGTGGAGGCCAGCCTGCCGGGCCTGCTCCGCTACGGGCACGCCCTGACCGGCAACCCGCACGACGCCGCCGACCTGGTCCAGACCGTGCTGGAGAAGATCGGCTCGCGCTGGACCCACGTGCAGCGCAAGACCGGCGACCCGCTCGCCTACATCCGGCGGTCGATGGCGAACGCGCACATCAGCCGCTGGCGGCGGGTGCGCAAGGAGAACCTGGTCGCGGAGATCCCGGAGTCGCAGCCGGTCACGCCGCCGGACCCGTTCGAACACGAGCCGTTGTGGCAGGCGTTACGCGATCTGCCGCCGAGGCAACGAGCCGTGATCGTGCTGCGTTACTACGAAGGATTGTCCGAAGCCGAGATCGCGGAGGCCCTGGGCGTCAGCCAGGGCACCGTCAAGAGCCAGGCGAGCAAGGCCATCGCCTCGCTTCGGGTCAAGATGACCCCGGCTGTCGAGGAAGCCGGAGGGAGGGATGGGCTTGAGTTCCAGTGACGACGAGCTCGATGCCGAGCTGCGCAGGCTGTTCGACGACGAGCGGCTCGGCGTCCTGCCGCGTGCGGGCGCCGGGGACGCCATCGTCGCCGGCGCGCAGCGCCTCCGGCGGCGCCGGGCGATGCTGACCACGGCCGGTGGCGTGGCCACCGCGGTCGTCCTGGTCGCGGGCGGGGTGGTGTTCCACCAGCTGCGCGGCGGGGAGCCCGCGCTGCAACAGGCCGCCGACGCGAGCTCCACCACCGCCTCGGCCCCGTCGATCGCCGCGCCGCCGCCGTCGATCGTCGGCACCAGCCTGCCGCCGAGCGCGGCCAACAGCGGGAGCATCCCCCCGATGAACCCGGCCCCCGGTTCGTCGGGGACGAGCCAGCCGTCCCCGCCGACCTCGTCGCAGCGGGCCAACGGGGTGCCGCCGGTGCTCACCGGCCCGCAGCTCGGCCCGGACGGCTACGGCAAGCTGAAGCTGGCGATGACCGCCGACGAGGTCACCGCGCAGGGCATCACGTTGCGCGGCGACAGCTCCGGGGGCGAATGCCAGTCGTACAGCTTCAGCGGGGGGCCGGTGCCGAGCACCGGGCAGGTCGTCGTTTCGGCCAGCCTCGGCGTCGTCAGCATCATCCCGTCGGTCGCCGCGCACACCCCGGAGCGGATCGGCAAGGGCTCGTCCAAGGCCGATGTGTTTCAGGTCTATCCCGGGGCGAGCGAGGCCTCGGGCGCCGGGCTCACCGCTCCGGCGGGCTCGATCGGCAGCTATTACTTCGGCCTCGACGCGGGCCAGAAGGTCAGTTCCGTCGCGCTGCGGCAAGTCAACCAGGACTGCGTGGGATAACCCCGCAATACGCGAAGAACCCGGGCTGCTCCAGGGGGAGAGCCCGGGTTCTTCGGTCGCGCGAGTATTTACAGCGCGCCACCGGCGACCGGCGGCATCGTCGGGTCGTCCCCGCCGTCGCCGACCGTTTCGCGGTGCAGGAACTGCTCGACGTCGAACATGTTCCCCTTGGCGCGCTTGACCACGTTGAGCAGGGTGGACATCTGGGAAATCTCTTCCACCTGTTCCTTCAGGAACCACTGCATGAACTGCTCGGCCTGGTAGTCGTCCTCGGCGCGGGCGGCCTTGGCGAGCGTCTTGATGTCCGACGCGACCTCCTTCTCCTGCTCGAGCGCGAGCTCGACCAGCTGGGCCGGATCGGAGAAATCGTTGCGCACCTCGCCGGTGCCCGGGATTTCCACGTGGTGATCGGTGTCCATCAGGTACTGGACCAGGGCGAGCGCGTGGTTGCGCTCCTCGATCGACTGCTTGTAGAAGTGCTTCGCCAACTGAGGGAGGTCCTCGTTGTCGAACCACACCGCCAGCGCGATGTACTGCTGCGACGCGTTGAACTCGTTGTGCACCTGCGCCTGCAGCAGCTCGTAGAACTTCGAGCGGGGTTCTGATTTCTTCGTGACCATAAGCTAAAAGATACGCGTAATCGGGTGCATTTTTCTACTTCCGACCTGGTGATCTGTCACCTATTTGTGTAGCATTTCCTTGGCTAGGTAATGCTTATTTCGATGAGGCTTACCTAAGAATCGGAAAGGGATTAGGCAAGCCTTTCTTTGGTTCCCGTTTCTTTGTTAGGCAAGCCTTGCCAATTGGTGTCAGACCGAATCGCGCACGATCGGGCAGGACATGCAGCGCGGCCCGCCCCGGCCGGACCCGAGTTCCGAGCCCGCGATCGGCAGCACCTCGATCCCCGCCTCCTCGAGCCGGGCGTTCGTCTCCACGTTGCGCTCGTAGCCGACGACCACCCCGGGCGCGAGCGCCAGGGTGTTGTTGCCGTCGTCCCACTGCTCGCGTTCGGCGGTGACCGGATCCAGCCCGGTGTCGATCACCCGCAGCCGCTCGATGCCCATCGCCTCGGCCGCCGCGGCGAGGAAGGGCGCGGGCCCGTCCACCCGCACCGAGCCGTCGCCGTCGGGCCGCATCGTGTACGCGACCAGCGAATCCCGGGCCAGCGGGTACATCACCACCGCGTCCGAGCCGACCATGGTGCACACGGTGTCCAGGTGCATGGTGGCGCGGGTCTGCTCGATCGGCACGGCCAGCACGGTGTGCGCGATGTCGTCGGCGAACACCGAACGCGCCAGGGATTCCGCCCCGGCGGCGGTGGTCCGCTCGCCGACGCCGACCGCCAGCACCCCGGGCGCCAGCAGCATCACGTCACCGCCCTCGATCGGCGCCGAATGCGCGCCGTACGCGCGGGCGGCCTGCCGGAACCGCGGGTGGTAGGCGTAGATCAGGTCCAGCAGCGCGGTCTCCCGCCGCCGCGCGGGCATGGTGAGCGAGGAGATCGCCACCCGGTCCGCGATCCAGGCCGAGGAGTCCCGGGTGAACAGCAGGTTCGGCAGCGGATCGACGGCGAAATCGTGCGGGTGGTTCATCTTGCGCACCAGCGAGGCGCCCTCGGCGGCGGGCAGTTCCTCGAACGTCATCCCGGACATCAGCACCTCGGCGAGCCCGCCCGCGGCCACCCCGGACAGGTGGGACCGCAGCGAATCGGCGAGGTCCGTGCCGAGCCGCCGGTCGTCGACCGCCGCGTGCACCCCGGCCGCGTGCGCCCGCGGATCCTCCAGCGCGGTGCGCAGGACGTCGGCGAGCAGCAGCACCTCGACCCCGCGGCCGCGCAGGACCTCGGCGAACGCGTCGTGCTCCTCCTGCGCCCGGCCGACCCACGGGATCGAGTCGAAGAGCAGCTGGTCGTTGTTGCGCGGGGTGAGCCGCTTCAGCTCGGCGCCGGGGCGGTGCAGCAGCACCGCGCGCAGCGGTCCGACCTCGCTGTCCACCCTCGGGGTGGCGGATTCACTGATCACGGTGGTCGAGCGTAATGACTCGGTAAGCCCGTGGGTGCCCCCGAAATGAGTCGGCGTGGCGTTGGATCGGATGAGAACTCCGAACGGGCGGGAACGAACGAAAGGAACGGGCGATGCGCGGTCTGTTGCGCCGGAGGTGGGTGCAAGCGGTACTGGCGGTCGCGGCGGTGGTGGCCGTGGCGGCGCTGGTGCTGTTCGAACCGTGGCGGGCGTTCACCCGCAGCGCGGTCGACGAGGCCCTGCCCGCCGCGGCTCCGGCGGCGCCGAGCAGCAGCGCGAGCGTGGGCACGAGTGCGCCGCCCGCGGCTCCCCGGGAACTGGCGGGCGGGGCGTTCGTCAGCCAGGAACACGAAACCCGGGGCCGGGCGCGGGTGCTCGAACTCGGCGACGGATCGCGGGTGCTGCGGCTGGAGGACTTCGCCACCTCGGACGGTCCGGACGTGCACGTCTGGCTCACCGATCAGGCGGCGGGCGGTGGCTGGGGAACCTACGACGACGGCCGCGCGGTGAAACTCGGCAAGATCAAGGCCACCGACGGCAACCAGAACTACGCGATCCCGCCGGACGCGTCGCTGCCCGGCCTGCGCAGCGTGGTCATCTGGTGCGACCGGTTCAACGTGGCGTTCGGCTCCGCGGCGTTGACGCTGTGACCGGTCACGGCAGCCAGGCGACCCGGCCGCGGAGCAGGGCGTAGCCGACGAAGGCGACGACGTCGAGCAGGGTGTGCGCGACGATCAGCGGCCACAGCCGGGTGGTGCGCTGCCAGACGCGGCCGAACACCAGGCCCATCACCAGGTTCCCGACGAACCCGCCGAGCCCCTGGTACAGGTGGTAGGAACCGCGCAGCACGGCGGCCGCGAACAGCGACGCGTTCTCGCGGAAGCCGAGCTGCCGCAGCCGGGTGATCAGGTAGCCGACGACGAGGACCTCCTCGGCGAAGGCGTTGCCGAACGCGGACAGCGTCAGGCTGATCGGCCGCCACCAGGTGTCGTCCAAAGTGGACGGTTGGACGGCGAGGTTGAACCCGAGTTTCCAGCCGATGAAGTACAGTGCCAGCCCGGGGATGCCGATCAGCGCGGTCAGCCCGAGGCCCCAGCGCAGGTCCCGGCCGGGCCGGGTGCGGTCCAGGCCGATCGCCGCCAGGCGCATCCCGCCGCTGTAGAGCAGGTAGGCGCCGAGCGCGCCCCAGCCGACCAGCTGCACCGCGCCGAGCAGCTGCTTGAGCAGATCGATCAGATCGGCGGCGGCCTGCGGGACGTTGATCGCCACCTGCTGCTGGTTCAGCGGTTCGGGGCGCAGCAGCGAATCGATCAGGGACAGCAGGCTGCGCGCGCCGGACAGGCCGAGCGTGATCGCGAAGACGATGACCAGTTCGATCGTGATCCGGCGGCGCCGCGCCGGATCGCCGAGCATCTCGGGCGTGTCCGGGCGCGGCGGGTTCAGCCAGGTACGCGCGGGGGTGGGCACGTGCGCACGTTACCTTCGCGACCATGCCACGCAGCATCGCCACCAACGACCGGGTCGGCCGGTCCGAGCTCGTCGAGTTCCTCCGGCCCCGCCACCACGCGATCCTGATGGCCACCCGCGCGGACGGCGCCCCGCAGCTGTCCCCGGTGACCAGCGGGGTGGACGCCGAGGGCCGGATCGTGATCGCGACCTACCCCCGGCGCGCGAAGGTGCGCAACCTCCGCCGGGACGGCCGGGCGTCGGTCTGCGTGCTGTCGGACGAGTGGAACGGG
The DNA here is from genome assembly GCF_009765355.1 of Amycolatopsis anabasis. GTDB lineage: Bacteria > Actinomycetota > Actinomycetes > Mycobacteriales > Pseudonocardiaceae > Amycolatopsis > Amycolatopsis anabasis. The sequence continues at coordinate 9,221 of NZ_VTHK01000024.1, forward strand.
CCCTGGGTCCAGGTGGACGGGTCGGCCGAGGTCCTCGACCTGCCCGGTGCCCTGGAGCCCCTGGTCGAGTACTTCCGCGCGATCTCCGGCGAGCACCCGGACTGGGACGAGTACCGCCAGGCCATGCGCGACCAGGGGAAGTGCCTGATCCGGGTGACGATCGAGCGCTGGGGCCCGATCGCCACCGGCGGGTTCCCACCCGAACTCGCCTAGGCGGTTTCGGCGAAGAACGGGCAGCCGACCAGTTTGCGCAGCTCCACGGCGAGCTGCGGCGGGTTCGCCACCGAGCGGGAGAACGCGAGCCGCACGTCGTGGTCGCCGCCGTCGGCCTCGACGCGGAGCCGGAGGCCGCAGCGGTCCAGCCCGAGCGGGCGAATGCGGCCCTCGCGCAGCTGCGGCGGGAGGTGCCGGGCGAGCCGCTCGACCACGTCCGCGTGGTCGGTTTCCAGGTGCCGCAGCCATTCGGCCTCGTAGTCGTGGAACGGGTCCGGGGTCGCCGCGCTGAACATGTGCGGCCGCAGCGAATGCGTGCCCTCGGCATCGGCGAGCACCAGGGAGGCGGGGGTCAGCCGCAGCACGGTCACCCCGTGGCCGACGTCCAGCAGCCGCGGATCGGGGCGGGCCTCGGCGATCGACACCGCCCGCGCCCGCGCGGATACCTCGTTGAGCGGGCGCAGCCAGCCGGTGATCCACAGCAGCCCGCGGATCGGTTCGCGCAACGCGACCGGCGCCTGATCGGTCAGCTCGAACATCACCGCCAGTTCGCCCCGGCCGGTATCCCGCGCCGAAGCGGCCAGCGGGTGCTCGTCCGGGAGCAGCACGCTCACGCTGCCGCTGGGGTGCACGTGGTGCAGCACCGGCACGACGCGTTCGGCCTCCCCGCGTGTGCGTTCGACGGCGGGCATCAACGTCGCGGGACCGCTCCGGGTGGCGATCGTCTTCGCGCGTTCGGCCGGGTTCGGCGCGGGCGGGCGGCGGGTGGATGTCTCGGTCACGGCTCACCTCCTAGTTAGGTGAGCCTAACCTGCCTTCGCGGGGGTTGGGAAGGATCGTCTCGGCGGCGTGGCAGCATCCCGCTCGCCCATGTCGTTTCCCGTGGTTAGCTGGGAGGCATGACGGCCTGGGGACAGCTTCTTCCGTTCGGTGGGGTGGTACTGCTCGGCGCGATGTCGCCCGGGCCGGATTTCGCCGTGGTGCTGCGGCATTCCGCGCTGTCCGGGCGGCAGGCCGGGATGGCCACCGCGCTCGGCATCACCGCCGGGATCTTCGTCTGGTCGGTGGTCGCCGCGTTCGGGCTGGCCGGACTGCTCGCCGCCTCGGCCACCGCGTTCCTGGTGGTGAAACTGGTCGGCGCCGCCTACCTGATCTTCCTCGGCGTCAGGGCGTTGCTGGCCGCCCGCCGGGGCGAGGCGCACGACCTCGCCCCGCTCGCCACCGAAACCGGCGCGTCGCGGGCGTTCCGCGAAGGGTTGCTGTGCAACGTGCTCAACCCCAAATGCGCGGTGTTCTTCGTGGCGCTGCTGCCGCAGTTCCTCCCGGCGGCCCCGACCGCCGGCGACACCGTGCTGATCTCCGCGGTGCCCGTGCTGTGCACCGCGCTGTGGTTCCTGTTCGTCGCGAACGTCGTGGGCGCGATGCGCCGGATCCTCAGCGTGCGCCGGGTCCGCCGGGCGATCGACGCCGCCACCGGCACGCTGCTGGTGGCCCTCGGCGTGCGGCTCGCGTGGGAGACCCGGCCCTGACTCAGCTGCCCGGGCCCCGGCCGGACCAGGTCCACGCGTACCCCGGGTCCTCCGCGGCGTCCGCGGCCTCGCCGAGGTCCAGCGGCGCGAAGGTGTCCACCATGACCGCGGTCTCGTCGAAGAACTCCGCGCCGATCGACGCCTCGGCCGCGCCCGGCTGCGGGCCGTGCGTGAAACCGGAGGGGTGCAGCGAGAGCGAGCCGATGCCGATACCGGAACCCTTGCGCGCCTCGTAGTTCCCGCGCACGTAGAACATCAGCTCGTCCGAGTCGACGTTGGCGTGGTTGTAGGGCACCGGGATGGAGTCCGGGTGGTAGTCGACCTTGCGCGGGCAGAACGAGCAGACCACGAAGTTCGGGCCCTCGAACGTCTGGTGTACCGGCGGCGGCTGGTGCACGCGCCCGGTGATCGGTTCGAAGTCGTCGATGTTGAACGCCCATGGGTACAGGCAGCCGTCCCAGCCGACCACGTCGAACGGGTGGTGGGCGTAGGTGTAGCGGGTCAGCCCGGCGCGGTGGCGCACCAGGACCTCGACGTCCTCGCCCTCGGCGAGCAGCGGTTCGGTCGGCCCGCGCTGGTCGCGTTCGCAGTACGGCGAGTGCTCCAGGAACTGGCCCTTGTCCGACAGGTACCGCTTCGGCGGCCCGATGTGCCCGCGCGCCTCCAGGATGTACAAGCGCATCTCGCCGTTCGGGACCACCCGGTACGTGCACGAGGTCGGGATGACCACGTAGTCGCCGTCGCCGACCTCGAGCGCGCCGTACACCGTCTCGACCATGCCGGTGCCGCCCTGCACGTAGAGCAGCTCGTCCCCGGCCGCGTTGCGGTACAGCGGGCTCGGCGTGGTGGCGACCGCGAACCCGATGGTCACGTCGGCGTTGCCGAACAGCCGCCGCCGGTCGGTCACCGCGTCCGCGTCGGGTGGGAACTTGAGGTCCTGGGTGCGGAAGTGCCGCGGTTTGAGCGGGTGGTTCGGCTGCAGCGGCCCGCGCTCGTCCGGCACGGCGACCGCGTCGACGATCGCCGTCGGGAGGTTGCGGTGGTAGAGCAGCGCGGAGTCCGCGGAGAAGCCCTCGACGCCCATCAGCTCCTCGGCGTAGAGACTGCCCTGCGGCGAGCGGAACTGGGTGTGCCGCTTGTGCGGGATCTCGCCTACCTGGCGGTAGTACGGCATTCGACCCTCCCTGCGATCGCGATTCCGGTGTCCGTTTAGCGGACAAGTTTGTCCTCATGTCGTACGCTACTAGCGTGTCAGTCGTGTCAAGCGCTGTGGAACTCACTCCCCCCGGCCCCCGAGGAATTCCTCCCCTGTTCGCGCGGCTCGTCGACGACTCGGCGCTCTTCCCGCCCGGCGACGCGACGATGCCCGAAGCGCTGCGGGCGCACTTCGAAACCCGGGGCGGTGACCACTCCGGTGTGCTGGGGGTCTTCCTCTGCCAGGCTTCGCGATTGCCGGAGCTGATCACCGAGTTGATCAAGATGAAGCCGAAGGAGCCGCTGCCGCTGTCACTGATCATCGACACCGGCCTCGGCGGGGTCCCGAAGGCCATCTCGATCGTCGAATCGCGCGACGAACTGCTCGCGCTGCGGATGGTGGAGATGCCCGCGCCCTCGGACGTGGACGAGGTGTGGCTGGAACGGGTCTCCGAGTTCGTGCCCGAGGACGTGGTGCGGGTCGTGGAGCCGCGCCGCGGGGTCGGCTGGCTCGACGGTGTGCGCAAGGTGATCGAGCACGGGAGCTGGCCGAAGATCCGCTGCGGCGGGCTGTCCAGCGAGAACTTCCCGAGCGTGGACGAGGTGGCCGATTTCCTGGCCGTGGTGAGCGGGTTCTCCGGGGCTTCCTTCAAGGCGACGAACAGCCTGCACCGCGCGGTCCGGCACACCGATCCGGAGTCCGGCTTCACCCACCACGGTTTCCTGAACCTGCTGGTGGCGGTCGCGCGCTGCCTGTCCGGGCGGGACGTGCGCGAGGCCCTGGAGTCGACCGACGGCGAGGCGCTCGCCCAGGAGGCGCGGGAACTGGGCGAACCGGCCGCGAAGGCGGTCCGGTCGTTGTTCGCGTCCTACGCGGTGGCCACGTTCTCCGAGCCGGTGAAGGATCTTGAGGAGCTGCGCCTCCTGTGACGAGCCGCGAAGGTTCGCTGACCCTGGACCGGGGCCTGGCCCTGTTGCAGGCGGTGGCCGACGCCGGGGGTGAGGCCGCGACGATCTCCGAGCTCGCGGCGAAGATCGGGGCCAGCCGCGCGGCGGTGTACCGGCTGCTGGTGCCGCTGTCCGAACGCGGGCTGGTGTGGCGCGACGGCAGCAAGGTCCGGCTCGGCGTCGGGGTGCTCCGGCTGGCCGGTCAGGTGCTGCCGCAGCTGCGCCAGGCGGCGCATCCGGTGCTGCGCGAGCTGGCGGAGCAGGTCGGGGCGACCGCGCACCTGTCGGTGGCGGAGGGCGATCACGCGCAGGCGGTCGCCGTGGTCGAGCCGTCCTGGACGAACTTCCACGTGGCCTACCGGGTCGGCACCCGGCATCCGCTTTCGCAAGGGGCGGCGGGCAAGGCGATGACCCTGCGCCAGGGCGGCCGGACCTGGGTGTCGACGCGGGGGGAACTGCAGGCGGGCGCGTCCGGGGTCGCCGCGCCGGTGCGCGGGGTGCCGGGACTGCGCGCGAGCGTCGGGGTGGTTTCGCTGGATCCGCTGAACCCGGAGGAGATCGGGCCGCGGGTGGTGGCCGCGGCCACCGCGCTCACCGAGGTGCTGCGCTGAGCAGTGGGCGCACCATGGACAGCAGGAGCGCCAGGTCGATGGCGAACAGCGCGCGTTCGAACAACCCGAGCGACACCTCCACCGGATGCGGTGCGGTGGCGAGGACCCAGCAGAAGCCGGTGAGCACCACGGCGAGCCCGGCGAGGCTGGCGACCGCGAGCACCCGGATCACCGTGCGCCGCGGCTGCCAGGGGCAGCGGGGGTTGGACTTGCGGGTGAGCAGCCACGCCGCGGCGGGCAGCGCGAGGAAGGCGGCGAGCGCCGAGTAGTTGTGCAGGTCGCCGCTCACCGAACGGGCGGCGCCGGGCGGGTCGACCGGGAACAGGGCGCACATCAGCAGGCCCGCCGACCACAGGCCGAGCAGGGCGAGCACCGGCAGCGAACCGCGCCGGGCCTTGGCGATCCCGGCGAGCAGCGCCACCGAACCGAGGGCGAGCGCCAGGCACATCGCGCCGAACAGCGGCGCCGCCGACTCGGCGGGGGCGAGGTGCCCGTAGACGTACTCGCTCAGCGTTTGCGTGATCGGGCTGATCTGGTCCGCGAGGCGCAGGTGCAGATCGGCGGAGATGGCCACGGCGACGACCATTCCGGCGATCGCGAGTCTGCCGTGGGCGGCGGCGGCCGGGCCGGGGCGCACGACGGTCGGCAAGGCGTTCAGCGCGAGCTCCTCTGCGGTTCCCCCGGACAGCGGATGAGGGCAAGGCAACCTCGGCGTCACCGCTGGTTCGCCTTGCCCTCATCTGGACGTCAGCCAGGATTGCCGATTACGCCCCGATAACGCAAACCGCCTTCACCCGGGCTTGACCTGCGGCTGATCGACTAGGCCAGCGCGCCCCAGAGCGCGAACAGGGTGAACCCGGCGAACACGAAACCGGCCACGCGCTGGATGATCTTCGGCCGGATCCGGCTGCGCACCTTCTGGCCGATGATCACCGCGATGCCCGCGACGCCGACCAGCGCGGTGAGGGCGCCGAGGCCGACGGCGAGCGGTTGCCCGTACCGCGCGGTCAGGCCCGCGGTGGCGAGCTGGGACGCGTCGCCCCATTCGGCGGCGAAAAGCACGCCGAACGAGGTCAGCGCCGAGCGCAGGAAAGACACCGGGGCCGGCCCGATCCGGGACGCGTCCTCGCCGCCGTCCGCGTCCGGGGAAAATCCCTCGCGCAGCAACATGAACGCGCCGATGCCGAACATCGCCGCGACCACCAGGGAAACCAGCGTCTCCGGCAACATGGTGAGCACGCTGCCGAACGCGACCGCGATCACGCATTGCACGACGAAGGCCGCGCACACCCCGGCGAAAACCGGCCAGCCGCGAAATCTGGTGGTCAGGACCAGGGTCGCGACCAGCGTCTTGTCCGGCAGTTCGACGGCCAGAATCAGCCCGAACGAGGCCGCGAACGCCCACAGCGCGGAAGACATCGGAATTTCTCCACCCCTTTCACCGCAACGGTAAAGGTGGCTATCGGAAAAGCCAAGGAGATGGGAAATGCGAATCGAGGGTTTTGGCCGAGGAGCGCATCAATTCGTGCGACGGCGTATATTTGTTTTCGGCGCGCCGAATTCCGATTTCCGGCGAGGCCCGCCGCGTGGTGTCAGCGGTCCGAGTTCAGGAACTCCTTGAGCTTCGCGCCGCCGGTGCGGTCCAGCCAGGTGCGGAAGTCCATCAGGTCCGGGTGCAGTTCCCGCAGCGCGGGAATGTCCGGCCGGGGCAACTCGGCCGAGTTCAGCAGTTCGTAACCGCGGGCGAACCGCTCGTTGTGCCGTCGGAGCACCTCGAGCGAGAGCCGGGAGTACTCGACGGTGTGCCCGGTGGCCGCGGAGATCGCCGCGGCGACCTCCGGCGGGGTGATCTCGTCGCCGGCCAGTTCCAGCGTGCGCCCGCGGTAGGCCTCGGGCCGTTCGAAGGCGAGCGCGGCGAAGGCGGCGATGTCGTCCAGGGCGATGTGCGTCTGGCGCACCTCGGGTCCGGCCGCGGTGGTGAGGCCGCCGCGGCTCAGCCCGAACAGCGGGTTCAGGTAGTTCTCCATGAAGGAGGCCGGGCGCAGGACGGTCGCGGAGATCCCGGCCCCGGCGAGGTACTGCTCGACGGCCCATTTCTCCTGCTGGAGCCCGAGCGCCGCGGTGCGGTCGGCGCCCGCGCCCGAGCTGTATACGAGGTGTGTGACTCCGTGCGCCAGGGCTGCGTCCACGACGTTCTTCCCGGCGAGAAACTCGTCCTGACCAGGCGTGAGCGGGCCGGGATGCACGCTGAACACTCCGTATGCGCCTTGTATACAAGGCTCGACCGAGGCGCGGTCTTCCAGGTTTCCGGCCACCACTTCGGCTCCCGCGTCGGTCAGGGCGCGGGCCTTCGCCGACGCGGGATCCCGGGTGAGCGCGCGCACCCGCCAGCCGTCGGCGAGCAGGCGTGCGGCGACCGCGCCGCCCTGCTGTCCGGTGGCGCCGGTGACCACGACGAGCTTGTCCATGTTGGTTACTCCTTATGGTGCTAAACGGAATGGTGGACCCGTTTAGGAACATACGGAACGCTCGCCCCGGTTGTCAAAGGTGTGATCAAGTCGCTCGTGCGGGCCGTTCAGGTCGCTCCGGGGGTGGTCGATACGGATCTTGGGATTCTTGGGACCAAGGTCCCGGCAAGATCAGGACCCCGGGACCTGATGGCCGGCGGCGCGGAGGAGAAGGGTGGACGGCGTGGAGGTCCTGGAGCTAGCGCGGTGGCAATTCGGAATCACCACCGTCTATCACTTCCTGATGGTCCCGCTGACCATCGGGCTTTCGGTGCTGGTGGCGGGGATGCAGACCGCCTGGGTGCGAACCGGCGACCAGCGCTACTACAAGATGACCAAGTTCTGGGGAAAGCTGCTCCTGGTCAACTTCGCGATGGGCGTGGTGACCGGGATCGTGCAGGAGTTCCAGTTCGGGATGAACTGGAACGCGTACTCGCGGTTCGTCGGGGACGTGTTCGGGGCGCCGCTGGCGATGGAGGGCCTGGTCGCGTTCTTCGTCGAGTCCACGTTCCTCGGCCTGTGGATCTTCGGCTGGGACCGGCTGCCGAAGAAGGTGCACCTGGCGTGCGCGTGGGCGTTCTCGCTGGCGACCGTCGCGTCGGCGTACTTCATCCTGGCCGCGAACTCGTGGATGCAGCACCCGGTCGGCGTGGAGCTGGTGGACGGGCGGCCCCGGATGATCTCGATCTGGGCGGTGCTCACGAACAACACCGCGCTGGCCGCGATCCCGCACACGATCGCCGGCGCGTTCTCGGTGGCCGCCGCGTTCCTGGTGGGGATCGCCGCGTGGCACCTGTGGCGCAAGCGGAAGGAAGCCGACGAGCACCGCGCGGTGTGGCGGTCCTCGCTGCGGCTGGGCGCGTGGACCGGGGTGGTGGCGTTCGCGGTACTGGCGATCACCGGTGACATGCAGGGCAAGCTGATGTTCGAGCAGCAGCCGATGAAGATGGCGTCGGCGGAGGCGTTGTGCCACACCGAGAAACCGGCGAGCTTCTCGATCATCGCGATCGGCGACGTGTCCGGGAAGAACTGCGAGGACGTGAAGACGTTCAACGTGCCCGCGCTGCTGTCCTTCTTGGCGCACAACGATTTCTCCACCGAGGTGAAGGGCGTGGAGCAGCTGATCGGCGAGTACCAGGCGAAGTACGGCACGCACTACCCGGACTATCCCGAACTGGGCGAGCTCGCCGGAAAGCCGATCGACTACCAGCCGATCCTGCCGGTGACCTACTGGGGATTCCGGATCATGATCGGGTTCGGCGCGCTGTCGGCGGGCGCCGGAGTGCTCGCGCTGTGGCTCACCCGGCGGGGGCGGATCCCGGACACGAAGTGGTTCCCGCGGATGGCGCTGCTCGGCATCGCGACGCCGTTCATCGCCAACAGCGCGGGCTGGATCTTCACCGAGATGGGGCGGCAGCCGTTCGTGGTCGCGCCGAATCCGTCCGGTGTGGACGGTGTCTGGATGTTCACCGCGCGGGCGGTGTCGAACCTGACGACCGGCGAGGTGTGGACGTCGCTGATCGCGCTGACCACGCTGTACGCGGCGCTCGGGGTGGTGGAGGTGTTCCTGTTGCGCAAGTACGTGCGCGGCGGTGTGGACGCGGTGCTCCCGCCGAAACCCGAGCCGGACGACGACTCCGACCGCGATTCCGGCGACACCCTGGCCTTCGCCTACTAGGAGCGCGACATGACCACCAAGACCAACCCGATCGCCCGCCGCGGCGATGACACCCCCGCCTACCTCACCCCACCCCCCACCGCTCCCGGGGGGCGACCCCTCGGTCAGCGTACCGCCGGGGGAGGCGGAATCCGGGGGGTGCGGGAAATCTGTGGACAGGCGGGGCCGATGTGGACAACTCGCCGGTCTCCGAGCAAGCGGGTCGCCGGGAGTCGGGGGTTTGTGCTATGAGCCTGGAAACCGTCTGGTTCTGCGTCGTCGCGTTGTTCTGGCTGGGTTACCTGTTTCTCGAGGGCTTCGATTTCGGGGTCGGCATGCTGCTGCCGATCCTCGGGCGGGACGACACCGAGCGCCGGGTCCTGGTCAACACGATCGGCCCGGTCTGGGACGGCAACGAGGTGTGGCTGATCGTCGCGGGCGGCGCGATGTTCGCCGCGTTCCCCGGCTGGTACGCCTCGCTGTTCTCCGGCGCGTACCTGCCGTTGCTGCTGGTGCTGCTCGCGCTGATCGGCCGCGGTGTCGCGTTCGAGTACCGCGGCAAGGTCGATTCGGTGCGCTGGCGCCGCACCTGGGACCGGGTGATCGTGATCGGCTCGTGGATCCCGCCGCTCGGCGTCGGGCTGGTCCTGGCGACCACCGTCCTCGGCCTGCCCCTCGACGCCGCGGGCAACCGCGTCGGCGGCCCGTTCGAGGCGGTCCGCTGGGAAACGCTGCTCGGTGCGGTCGCGGTCGCCGGGTTCTCGTTCGTGCACGGCGCCGCGTTCCTCGCGCTCAAGACCGAAGGCGAACTCTCCACGCGCGCCAAGGGCATCGCGGCCCGCGCGCTGCCGGTCGCGTTGTTGCCGCTGTTCGCCCTGCTGGTGCTCGTGCAGTGGCGCGAAGGCGTCGGCTGGACGCTGGTGCCGCTGTTCGCCGCCGTCGTCGCCGCGGTGACCGCCTGGACCCGCCTGGCCCGGGGCCGGGACGGGCAGGCGTTCGCCGCGCTCGGCGTCGTGATCGCCGGAGCCGCGATCACCCTGTTCGGCGCACTCTACCCGGACGTCCTTCCATCCACAGTGGACGCCGCGAATTCGCTCACGGTCGACGGCGTGGCGTCCAGCCCGTACACCCTGAAGGTGATGACCTGGGTCGCGCTGTTCGGCGCCCCGGCCGTGCTGATCTACCAGGGCTGGACCTACTGGGTGTTCCGCAAGCGCATCGGCACGCACCACATCCCGCCGGTGCACGCACCATGATCGGCTTTCCCGGGCGCGCGCCCCTTTCCGCCAAGGTGTCCACAGTGGACCCCGCGCGGCCGGGAAAGGGTCCGCTCGGCGCGCTGCCAAGCCTGTCGGCTTCGGCGCGCCGGGCGCTGGCCCTGGTCGGTGTGCTGGCCTTGCTCAACGCGGCGGCCCTGGTGGCGCAGGCCTTCCTGCTGGCGTCCGTACTGGCCTCGATCGTCGGAGACCACGCTGACGGGGGCCGCGCCGCCCAGCTGATCGCCCTGCTCGGTGTCGTCGCCGGGCGGGCGCTGATCGGCTGGGCGGTGCGGATGGTCGCCGCCCGCGCGGCGGCCGGGGCGAAGGAGGAACTGCGCGCGGCGGCGGTCGACCGGGCGTTGCGGCTCGGCCCGGAGTGGATCGCCGCCCGCGGCACCGGCGAGCTGACCGCGCTGACCACCCGCGGACTCGACGCGCTCGACGCGTACTTCACCGACTACCTGCCCGCCCTGGTCACCGCGGCGGTCGTGCCGCTCGGCGCGGGCGCGGCGATCCTGTTCGCCGACTGGCCGTCCGCGGTGATCATCGCGCTCACCGTCCCGCTGCTGCCGATGTTCGCGATCCTGGTCGGCAAGTACACCGCGGACCGGGTGGCCACCGCGACCGACGCCGTGCACCGCCTGTCCGGCCACCTGCTCGAACTGGTGCGCGCGCTGCCCGTGCTGGCCGCGTTCCGGCGGGCCGAGGCCCAGGCGGAAGCGGTGCGCCGGGTGTCCGACCGGCACCGCCGCGCCACGGTGTCCACGTTGCGCGTCGCGTTCTCCTCGGCGTTCGTGCTGGAACTCGTCGCCACCCTGTCCGTCGCCCTGGTGGCCGTGGTGATCGGCATGCGCCTGGTGTCCGGGGACCTTCCGCTGGCGATCGGGCTCGGCGTGCTCATCCTCGCCCCCGAGTGCTACCAGCCGCTGCGCGCGGTCGGGGCCGCGTTCCACGCGAGCGAGGACGGGGTCGAGGCGGTCCGCCGGGTGGCCGCGGTGCTCGCCGAACCCCTCGCCCCCGAAGGCGCGAAAACGCCCGCCTGCGGCGAGGTCCGGGTCGAGGGCCTGCGGGTCGCGCGGCGCGGCGGGTTCGCGCCCGATGGCGAGTCCTTCGCCGTGCGGCCCGGCGAAACGGTCTGGCTGCGCACCCCGAGCGGCGCCGGGAAATCGACCACCCTGGCCACCCTGCTCGGTTTCGTACGCCCGGCCGCGGGCACGGTCACGATCGGCGGCATCCCGCTCGAGGACGTCGACCTGCCGAACTGGCGCCGCCAGGTCGCCTGGGTCCCGCAGGCGCCCGCGTTCACCGGCGCCGCGGTCCGCACCGAACTGGAACTCGCCCTGGCCGACCGCCCGGAAGGACCCGAGCCCGGCGAAGTCGACGCGGTACTCGCGAGCCTGGACCTCGCCGATCTGGCGGCCGAACGGGTGACGGTGTTGTCGCCAGGGCAACGCCAGCGCGTCGCGATCGCCCGCGCACTGCTGCGGGCGCGGCACGGCGCGTGGCTGCTGCTGCTCGACGAACCCACCGCGCACCTCGACGCCGCGAACGCGGAACGCGTGCTCACGGCCGTGCGGGACGCCGAACGCGCGGGCGCCGCGGTGGTCATCGCCGCCCACGACCGTCCCGCCCTCGACGTTCCCCCGAAAGAGGCAGGTGTTGCCGACCTCGAAACACCGGAAGCACGCGCACTGCCGGGTCGCCGCGGGGCGCGCCTGCGCGGACTGGCCGATCGCCGGTTGCTCGCCGGGGCCGCCCTCGGCGCGTGCGCGCTGCTCGCCGGGATCGCGCTGACCGCGACCTCCGGCTGGCTGATCGCGAAGGCCTCGCAGCAACCGCCGATCCTGACGCTGACCGTCGCCGTGGTCGGAGTGCGCGCGTTCGGACTGGGCCGCGCCGCGCTGCGCTACGCCGAACGGCTGGTCACCCACGATGCCGCGTTCCGCGTCGCCACCCGCCTGCGCGTCGACCTCTGGCGGTCCCTGGTCCGCCTCGGCCCGGCCCGCACCCTCGCGCTGCGCCGGGGCGAAGGCCAGCGCCGCCTGGTCGCCGACACCGACACCGTTCGCGACCTGCTGCCCCGGGTGGTGACCCCGCCGATGATCGCCGCGCTCGCCCTGACCGGCGCGATCGCGGTGCAGGCGCTGATCCTGCCCGCCGCGGGCCTCGCGCTCCTGTTCGCCGTGGTGGTCGGCGTGCTCGCCGCCCCGGCTCTCGCCCTGCGCGTGGAACGCCGGGCGACCGCCGCCCTCGCCGAGGGCCGCCGGGACGTGAGCGCCCGGATCCTCGAGCTTTTCGAATCAGCGGCGGAACTCCTGGCCTTCGGCGGCCACCGCGACCGGCGCGCCGAACTCGCGGCGGCCGACGCCCGCCTGGCCGCCGCGGCCCGGCGGCAGGCCCTCGGCGCGGGCGCGGCCGACGCGCTGATCACGCTGGCCACCGGCCTCGCCGCGGTCGCGAGCACCTGGCTCGCCGCGAACGCCGTCGCCGACGGCCGCCTGGATCCCGTGCTGGCCCCGGTGCTCGCCCTGGTACCGCTCGCGCTCGCCGAGGCCCTCGCCCTGCTGCCCCCGGCCGCCCAGCACTGGGACCCCCTGCGTACCTCCGCCGCCCGCCTCGCCGATCTTTCGGGGGTCGTGAGTGTTCCGGCCGGTTCTAACCGGCCGGAACACTCACGACCCGTCAGCATGCGAGGAGCCGATTTCCGGTGGCCAGGCGCTCCCAAACCGACCCTCACCGGAGTCGACCTGGACATCCCCGAGGGCGCCTGGGTCGCCGTGATCGGGGAGTCCGGGGCCGGGAAGTCGACGCTGCTCGCCGCCCTGCTCGGGTTCCTCCCGCCCGAACGCGGCGAAGCGACCGTGCCCGAACGGGTCGCGTGGTCGCCGCAGGAGCCGCGGCTCGTGTCCACCACGGTCGCCGAGAACCTCCGCCTCGCCGATCCGCGAGCCGGGGACGACCGCCTCGCCGAGGCGCTGCGCCTGGCCTGCCTGCCGGAACTCGCACCGGACGTCGTGCTCGGCAGCGCGGGCGCGGGCCTGTCCGGCGGGCAGGCGCAGCGGCTGGCCCTGGCCCGGGCGCTGGTCGCCGCACCGCACGCGGACCTCGTGCTGCTCGACGAACCGACCGCGCACCTGGACGAGAGCACGGCACGGGAACTCCGGGCGAACCTGCGCGTCGCGCTCGCCGGGCGCACGGTCGTGCGGGTCACGCACAGCCCGGAAGAGGCCGCGGACGCCGATCTGGTGCTCCAGGTCGGGGACGGGCGGGTCCGCGCGCACCAGCGGGACGGGGTCCTACGCTGAATGCTGCTCATGGAACCGACCCTTGCCGCGCGGGCGCTGTCCGCCGCCACCGAGATCACCACCGCCGCGCTGTCCGGAGACGACCCGGGCGCGGTGCTGGGTTTCGTCGTGCAACGCGCCGCCGAACTCGCCGAGGCCGACCTGGGCCTGGTGATGGTGCGCGCCGACGACGGCCACGTGTCCGTGGAGGCCGCGCACGGGGACCCGGACAGCGGGTTGCTCGGGCTGGTGCTGCCCGCCGATTCGGCCGCCGGACGGGTCGCGCGCGGCGGGGAGACCGTGGTGACCGCCGACGTCACCACCGACCCGCGCACCGCGCCGTACGTACCGGACGAACTGCGCCGCTACGGCCCGTTCGCCGCCGCGCCCTTCGGTTCGGGCGGGCGGGTCCTCGGCGCGCTCACCGTGTACCGGGAGCAGGCCCGGGAGCCGTTCGCCGACGTGTCCGTCGACGTGCTCACCGCGTTCGCCGCGCAGGCCGGGGTGGTGCTCGCGCTCGCCGAAGGCGCCAACGCCCGGCACCGGGTCACCCTGTACCAGGAGCGCGAACGCATCGCCCGCGAACTGCACGACGTCATCGTGCAGCGGTTGTACGCCGCCGGAATGCAGCTCGAGCGGGTGCGCAAGCGGATGCGGAAACGGTTCGCGCAGGCCGACGGCGCCCGGCTCGGCGAGGCGATCGACCAGCTCGACCAGACCATCGAGGAGATCCGGGGAACCGTGCGCGCCCTGCGTTCCCCGGAACCGGAAAGCGAACCCGCGCCCGCCACCGATCTCGCCGAATCCGCCCGCGGCGAGGTCCGCATCGCCGGCGAACTCCTCGGCTACCCGCCCACCCTGGAACTTTCCGGCGAATTCGCCGACATCCCCGCCGAACGCGCCGACCACATCCGCGCCGCCCTCCGGGAAGCACTGTCCAATGTGGTCAGACACTCGGGAGCCAGCGAAACCCGGGTCACCCTGTCCCGCGACGCCGAAGGGGTGCACCTGCGCGTGCGCGACAACGGATCCGGTGTGCCGCAAGGGGTTGCCACCCGGGGCCTGCGCCACCTCGCCGAACGCGCCGAATCCGCGGGCGGCGAGTTCGCGGTGAACTCCTCGCCCAGCATGGGCACCATGGTCGCCTTCGACCTGCCGCTCTAGTCGCCGCGCTGCCCGCCGCGGCGGGCGACCCAGGCGGCGGCCTGGGTGCGGCGTTGCATGCCCAGCTTCGCCAGCACCGAGGTCACGTAGTTCTTCACGGTCTTCTCCGCCAGGAAGAGGCGCTCGGCGATTTCCCGGTTCGACAGCCCCTGCCCGATCAGATCGAGCACGCTGCGTTCCCGCTCGGTCAGCGCGCCCAGCTCGTCCTCCGGCGGATTGCGCAGCTTGTCCAGCACGCGCGCGGTGGTCACCGGATCCAGCAACGACCGGCCCGCCGCCACCTCGCGCACCGCGTTCACCACGTCCTGCCCGCGCACCTGCTTCAGCAGATACCCCGAGGCCCCCGCCATGATCGCGCCGACCATCGCCTCCTCGTCGTCGAAGGCGGTCAGCACCAGGCACTGCGGCGGCTCGGGTTTCGCCCGCAACTCGCGGCAGAGGTGCACCCCGTCCCCGTCGCCGAGCCGCACGTCCACCACCGCGACATCCGGCTCGACGTGCATCGCCACCGCCAGCGCCTCGTCCACGCTGCTCGCCTCGGCGACCACCTCGATATCCGGCTCGTCGGACAGCAACTCCCGCAGCCCGCGCCGCACCACCTCGTGATCGTCGACAAGCAGCACCTGGATCGGCATACCCCGAGATTACGGGGCCGGTCGCGGATCCGGCGCCGGGAAGCGGAGTTCGTTGCGGTCGATCTTCGCGTTCGCCGCGGCGAGCAGGTCGACGCCCAGCGCGTCGGCGAGTTGCAGCAGGTAGAGGGTGACGTCGGCGATCTCGTCCCGCACGTTGGCCGCCAGCTCGGGATCGTCCTGCCAGGCCGCCGACTCTTCCGGGGTCAGCCACTGGAAGAGCGCGGTCAGCTCGCCGACCTCCCCGGCCAGCGCCATCACCAGGTTCTTCGGCGTGTGGAACGGCTCCCACTCGCGCGCGGCGGCGAACTGGCGTAAGCGTTGCGTCAACTCGTCGAGTGTCATGATCTTGCAGTATGACCGTGACCGAGCCGGAAAGGTTACCCGGCGGTCGGTGCGGTATCACTAACCCTATGTCGCCGATACCGGAGTTCCAGCAACGACAGATCGAACGGTGGTGTGCTAAGCGCGTGCCGCCGGACCTGGCCGACGAGATCCGGATCGAATGCAAACGACGAGGTAGTGCGGTGACGATCCTCGAACGCCGGGCGCCGTGGTCGTCGGAGCTGGGCACCGAGTGGACCGAGCAGCGCGTGGCCCAGTTGCGGTACGACTCCGACGGCGGCGAATGGTCGGTGTACTGGGCGGACCGCAACGGGCGGTGGCTGCCGCATCCGGACGTGCCGCAGGCGAAAACCCCGGTGGCGCTGCTCGCCGAAATCGACCGCAACCCGGACGGAGTGTTCTGGGGCTGACCGGGCACCATAAGGTGGCATGAGCCCCGTCAGCCGCGGACGCAAGAGCAAGAAGAAGCCCAAGGGCGCGACCCCGCGGACCAAGTCCGTGTACGGCGAGGTGTTGCGCGACTTCGTGCCGCTGGTGTCCGAAACCGATCCGCTGCAGGTCGAGCTGCACACCTCGGATCTGGTCGGCAGCTGGTGGCTGCCCGGGGTCTCCGACGAGCCGGAACGCAGCGTCGGCCTCGATCTCATCCGGTACGCGGCGGGCAAGGCGACGCCCGCCGCGCTCGCGCTGCTGCGGGCGCTGGCGGTGCTCGGGGCGACCGAGGCGCAACGCGAGCAGGCCCGCGCGGGCGCCGAGCGGCTGGCCGCCCGCGGCCTGGCCGAACCGGTGTGGGCCGGGGCGCTCGAGGACGTCACGTTCACCGAAGCCTGGCACCTGGCCGACGTCTACGAGGAAGAAGCCACCCTGCTGCTCGTGTTCGCCCACGCCGGGCGGCCCCACGGGCTGATCGTCGACCTCGACCTCCCCAACGGCCCGGTCAGCCTCCTGTACCTGACCGACAACCCGGACGCGGCCCTCGACTCGATGCGCGACGAGGCGGAGGAGAGCGACGGAATCCAGGTGCTGGAACGGATTCCCGCGCCGCGCGCCCGGCGGTTCGTGGAAAGCGGCCTCGCCCTGGCCGAAGTGCTGCCGCCACCCGACCGGGACGGCGATTTCGCGGCGACCCGAGCGCTCGCGCTCGCCCGCTGCCGCATCCTGCCCCCGCCCGAACCGGCGCCGGAACCGCGCGAGTACACCGAAGCCGAACGCACCGCGCTCGTCGACGAGTTCTTCGCGGCCGGGGAGATCGGCGACGGCGAGACCGCGCGTTCGTGCGCGCGCCTGATCGTCCGCTACGGCTGCGACGAGGACCTCGGGCGCCCGCTGCGGATGTCGCCGGACAAGGCCATGGTCATGCTCCACGACTGGCTGGCCGAAGAACTGCCGCTCGACGCGCCGGAGCTGCCCGCCATGCGCGAGGCCCTGCCCGCCTGGACGCGCTGGGCGGCCCGCCGCTCGGACCTGCCCGAAGCCGCCGTCGAAGAGCTGGTCGAGGAAATCGGCGAACTCGTGCAGGACTACCCGGAGGACCTGATCGAGGCGCGGAACTTCCCGCTGGATTCCTATCTGGACGGTGACGAGTCGGGGGAGACGATCGAGCGGCGGCGGTTCGCCGTGCCGTTCGAAGCGGTGACCCTGGCCGGCGACGACGTCGACCCGGCCGACCCCGCGGACCGGCGCCGGGCCGTCATCGCCGAGCATCCCGAGTTCGGCGACGAACCGGACGAGCGCGCACGGCTGTTCCTCACCGTCAAGGAAGTCCTGGTCAACCAGCTCTGGACGGACGACCCGCCGGAGGCCTGGGACGCTGCCCAGCGCCTGCTCGACACGGGCAAGGACCGCGACGAGGTCCTGCACGAGCTGGCCCTCGTGCTCGCCGGGCATCTGGCCGGGAAAGACCACGACCTGGACGCCTACAAGACTGAGCTGCGCCAGCTGGGATAGCCACTCAGCGTATCGGTTTAGGCCGAAAAGAGTACGCAGGTGGCCGACGTTCCGAGACGGTCCGCTGCGGCAGTATTGACCGGGTGAGCCCGGACCTTCGCGCCTACCTGCGGTCGCTGGACGCGGCGACCCTGGCCGAGCTGCTGGCCGAGCAGGCCGAACGGGATCCGCGCCTGCGCCGCGAACTGGAACTGCGCGCGCTCGCCGACGCGGACGAGTACGCGCCGCCGGAGATCATCCCGCTCGATGAGACGGCCAAGGCGGCCCCGATTCTGGACACCCTGCGTCGCCTCCTCGACGCGGGGAGCCCGGCCGACCTCACCCCGCTCGCGCGGCGCACGGTCGACCGGATCGCCGCGGCGGCCGGGCCGCACGCCGACCCCGCGGTCGCCGCCGAGCTGCGGCGGGCCGTCGCGCTCTACGCGCGGGCCTGCGCCACGCACCCGCCGGACCCCGGGGAACTCGCGGACTGGTTCCTGCGCACCCGGTTCGAGCCCGGATGGCCGGAGATCGAGCTTGCCGACTTCGCGCAGGCCCTGGGCGACAAGGGAATCCGGAAGATCCGGTCCACAGTGGACGAAATGCTCGCGGACGGCGCGGAGGCCGCGCAGGCCCTGGCCGAAGAGGTCGCCGAGGTGACCGGGGACGTCGACGCGCTGCTGTCGCTCCTGGCCGCGAAACCGCCGGGCCTGGAGACCAGTCTGAAGATCGTGCGCGCGCTGCGGGCCGCCGGACGGCACACCGAGGCGATCGCGCACGCGGCGCAGGTGCTCGCGCACGAGAAAGGGCACGAACGGGACGCGGCGCTGGCGCTGCTGCGCGAACGGGCCGAACGGGATCCGGCCGCCGCCGACGAACTGGTGCGGGTCCTGCTCACCGAGAACCAGCCGGACGAGGCGTGGCGGATCGCCGAGCACTGCTCGCTGGACCTGCGCCTGGAACTCGCCGGGTACCGCGAGGCCGACCACCCCGTCGACGTCATCCCGGTGTACCGCATGCACGTCGAACGGCTGATCACGCAGAAGGACGCCTCGGGCTACCGGCAGGCCGCGCTGCACCTGCGCAAGCTGCGCACCCTGCACAAACGCGCGGACAAGGCGGAGGAGTTCAGCAGTTACCTGGCCGAGCTGATGGAAACGCACAAGCGCAAGACCCGGTTGCTCGCCGAGGTCCGCAACGCCCGCATCGCCCTGCCGAAAGCCGTCAACTGACGCCACGGCAGTATTTCCGCACCCGCCCGACGAACGCGAGGAGTGCGCATGCCCGGTTATGCCGTCGTCGACCTGGAGACCACCGGGCTCGACCCCGGCAGGCACCACCGGATCGTCGAGGTGGCCGTCGTGCACGTGTCGCCGGGCGGCGAGATCACCGGGAGCTGGGAGACGCTGGTCAACCCGGCGCGCGATCTGGGGCCGCAGCGGATCCACCGCGTGACGGCGGCCCAGACGCTGCGCGCGCCCACCTTCGGCGACATCGCCGGGCGGCTCGCCGGACTGCTCGCCGGGCGCGTGGTGGTCGCGCACAACCTGCGGTTCGACGGGCGGTTCCTGGCCGCCGAGTTCGCGCGCCACAACCACCCGGTGCCGCTCGGCCCGGACCACGGCCTGTGCACGATGCTGCTGGCCCGCGACTACCTGCCCGGCGCCGGGCGCAGCCTCGCCGACTGCTGCGCCGCGTTCGGGATCACGATCGAGGACGCGCACCGGGCCAGCGCCGACGCCCTCGCGGCGGCCCGGCTGCTCGCCGGATACCTGCGCCTGGACCCGGACGGTGAGCGCTGGACCGAATCCCTGAGCGCGGCCGGGGAACTGCCGTGGCCGTCGATCCCGTTCTCCGAAACCGGCTGGCTTCCGCGCGAACACGCCGCCGCGCGGGAGGAACACTTCCTCACCCGGCTCGTCGATTCGCTGCCTAGCGGGTGCGCGAGCGATCCGTGCCTGGCCTACCTCGCGCTGCTCGACCAGGCCCTGCTGGACCGGCACATCTCGGTGGCCGAAGCGGACGCGCTGGTGGCGTCCGCGACCGAACTCGGCATCGACCGCGCGGCCGCGCTCGAACTGCACACCACGTACCTGCACGAACTGGTCGCGGCCATCGATGGCGAGATCACCGCGACCGAACGCGCCGATCTGCACCAGGTCGCGGATTTGCTCGGGCTGGATTCCGGGCGGGTCGACGAGGCCCTGCGCGCGGACCGGCCGCGCCGGGCACTCGCCGTGCCGCGCTTCACCCTGGCCCCCGGCGACCGGGTCGCGTTCACCGGCGAGACCCGGCGCCCGCGGCCGGAATGGGAACGCGCGGCGGCCGAGGCGGGCCTGGTGGCGCATCCGGCCGTCACGAAGAAGGTCAAACTGCTGGTCGCCGCGGATCCCGACACCGTGTCCGGCAAGGCTCGCAAGGCCCGGGATTATGGCATTCCGGTGATCGCGGAAGACGCGTTCGCCGGGCTGCTGAACTCGGTCGGGCGACTCGCCGGGACTGATCGCGAGTCGGTGGAGCGACGGTGAAAGCATGTGCGCCATGAGCCAGGTCAGTCATGGGTCCAACAGTCAATTGTCCAGTGAGGACACGGAATTCTTCGATATTGGCGCGTTCGGCGAAGACGTCCTCGCCGACCTCGCCGACCTCGGTGACGAGCCCGATCCGCTGCAGGTCGAGTTGCTCGTGTCCGAGGTCATCGGCCGCTGGTGGGAGGCCGACGACGACCTCACCGCCGAGCTGATCGAGTTCGCCGCCGGCGACGAGGGCGCGGCGGCCACCGCGCTGCTCGCGGCGCTGCGCGAACTCGCCATCACTTCGGACCAGCGCGCGGCGGCCGCCGAGGCGCTCGCCGAGCGGGAGGAGCCGGAATGGGCGGCCTCGCTGGGCGAGGTCGCCGTCGGCGAGTGCTGGCGCACCACCGATGTCTACGGCGACGAATCGTCGCTGCTGATCGTGTTCGGTGCGGGCGAAGGTGTGCACGGCGTGCTCGCGCTGATCGACTTCAACGAGTTCGGCGGCTGGGCCAAGGACGTCGTGGTCGTCGAATCGCCGGAGGATGTGCTCGCCGAGCTGCGCGACCAGGACGCCGAGCTGGAAGTGGTGTCGCCCGGCGACGCGGGGCAGTTGCTGGAGAACGCGCTCGTCGGCACCGACCAGTTCGCCGACCCGGACGTCACCGAGGAGTTCGTCCGGTTCCGCGCGCTGGCGCTGGCGCGTGCGCGGGCGTTGCCGGACGGCGAGCCGCTGCCCGAGCCGGAGGTGCTGTCCCCGGCCGAGCGCGACGAGATCGTGGCGACCTTCCTGGGTGAGGCCGAGCTCGAGGACACCCCGGGCGCGCGGGCCTGCGCCCGCCTGCTGGTGGACTTCGGCTGCGAGCACGACCCGCGGCGGCCCCTGCGGGTCGGGCCGCAGAAGCTCGCGGTGTTCCTGGATTCCCTGCTGGAAAGCGAAGTCGAGGTCGACGAGGACGCGCAGGAAGCGCTGCCCTCGGTGCTGCTCGCCTGGGCGCGGTGGGCGGGGACGCGGGACGGCCTGCCCGAACCGGCGGTGACCGCGCTGCTCGAGGTCCTCGAGGAATGTCTCGAGGAGTTCACCACCGACGAGACGGTGATCGACGCGTACCTGGACGGCACCGAGGAGTTCGCCGACCCGGTCGAGCTGACCGAGCTGCTGGACCGCCGGATGTTCGCGGTCCCGTCGGTGCACACGGTCATCGGCGACGAGGAACTGGAACTGGAGCCGGCCGATCCGGAGCAGCGCAGGCTCCTGGTGATCGGTGATTTCCCCGAGTACCACGACGCGCTCGCCGACGACGACTTCGACGACGACGCCCGGACGCAGCTCGCGGTCCGGACGGCGTTGGTCGACCAGCTCTGGGACGACGAACCGCCCGAGGTGTGGCAGGCGGTCGGGCGGTTGCAGGAGAAGGGTTTGGAACGCGACGAGATCCTGGACGAACTGGGCCGGGTGCTCGAAGAGCGGTTACAACCCGCGACCGGCGACAGTCTGGAGTTCGATCTCGACGACTACTGCCGGTCGCTGAACGATCTCGGCTGAACCCCATCGGCGGTCCCGGCTCGCCTCCGGTCCCGGGAAAATGAGTACGGCAAGCGAAACCGTTTTCGGGGACCGGAGGCTTGTCATGACCGACTACGGCGTCGATGTTTCCCATCACAACGACGTGCAGGACTGGAATGCCGTACACGGCAATAACATCAGCTTTGTCTTACTGAAAGTCACCGAATCCGTGGACTTCGTCGACGCGAAGTCGGCAGCCTACGCGGACGGGGCACGCGGTGCGGGGATCGCGGCGGGCGGATACCACTTCGCCCGCCCGGTTGACGTCGCCGCGCAGGTCGCGCATTTCGCGGACAGACTCAAGGAGCGCGGGCTGCTCGCCACCGGGAGCGTGTGGCCCGCGCTCGACATGGAGGCCAACGGGTTCGCCGATCCGAACGCTTTCGTGAAGGACTTCATCGGCCAGTTCCGGCAGCGCACCGGTGTGCAGGGAATGCTGGTGTACGCGAATCTGAACTGGTGGAAGAACATTCTGAAGCCTGACGGCTGGGCGGACGACAATGTGTTGCTCTGGATCGCGCGCTACAACGGCGATCCCGGAAATCCGGGGTGGTCGCATCCGAAACTCGCGCTGCATCAGCACAGCAGTCAGGGTTCGGTGCCGGGTATCGCGGGCGCGGTGGACCGCAATGCCACGGTCGGTTCGTATGGTGCCGGCGTCTTCCGGATTCCGTGAGCGCCTTACTGAAGCGAGCCGTCGGTGACGTCCGCGTCCTTCCTGCCGCGGTCACCCAGCGCATCGTCGAATTCGAGGATGAACGCGCCGAATGCCATCGTCAGCAGGACCGCAATGCCGAGTAGGGCGCCGACCCAAGTCAGGATGATGGAGAACATTGACGTGCCTCCTCCCTGGTCGAGGTGCGTTTCTTCACTCCAGGGTCACCTTTGACGTGCCGGTTTCGGTATCGGCCAACCGGTTAGTGCTGGCGGAGCCGGGATCGGCCGGTTGGCCGAACCGGAACGCTCCGGTGGTCGCGCTGCGCTACTTCGCGCGGAAACCCGCCGCCTGCGGGAAAATCCCGGCGACTCTCCGTAACCAGGGCAGCACCACCCCGCGGAAGCCACCACCCCCGCAGAAACACCCACCCAAAGTCAAGAGCACCGCCCACCGTCAAGAGCACCGCCGCTCTCGCTCGTGAACGCCGCCCACAGCGGAGCACCGCTCGCAACCAAGAGCAGCGATCCCAGCCAAGAGCACTACCCACAATCGAGAGCAGCGCTCACAACCGAGAGCAATGCCTGACCTGAGACCGGCGCCCACGATCGAGAGCGGTGTCCACGTCCGAGAGCGGCGCCCACGACCGAGGGCAGCGCCCACGTGCGAGAGCGGTGCCTGCGACCGAGGGCAGCGCCCACGTGCGAGAGCGGTGCCCGCGATCGAGAGCAGCGCACATGGCTGAGAGCAGTGCCGTGGCCGAGAGTGGCGTTCACGGCCGACGCTGGCGCCCGTGACTAAGAGCAGCACTTGCGGACGAGAGCGGTGCTCGCAATCGAGAGCAATGATCACGGCTGAGCGCCGTGCCCGTGGCTGAGAGCAGTGTTCACGATGGAGACTGGTGTCCGCGATTGAGAGCAGTGCCTGTGGATGAGAGCGGCGCTCACGACGGAGATCAGTGCTCTCGCTTGTGACTAGTGCTCCGCAATGAGACACCCGCCCTGCGGCCACTGGGTAGTCTGCGGCAACTGGGTCAAGGGGCGAGGCTGGTGATCGTGGCGATGAGCTGCGGCCCGTTGAGGAGTACCGGATCGTTGTGGTCGGCTCCGGGTACCTCGACCGTGTGCGCCCCAGACCCCGCCGCCGCGGCTGCGGCCACCGCGCGGCTTTGATCGGGTGGGACCACTGAATCGGAAGCGCCGTACACAACCGAGAGCGGTGCTCTTATTCGTGACACGTGCTCCGAAACGAGATAGCTGTCCTGCAAGAGCCATCGCACCGGGAGGAAGGGGAAGTGGTGGCGGGCGATGGCGGCGAGGCTGGTGAACGGGGAGCGCAGTACGACCCCGGCGGGCGGGCGCTCGGCGGCGAGCGCGGCGGCGACGGCCGCGCCGAGGCTCTCGCCGAAGTACAGCAGGGGAAGGTCCGTTTCCCGGCGCAGGAAGTCCTGGGCGGCGCGCGCGTCGGCCGCGAGTCCGTCCTCGCTCGGTGAGCCGGGATTCCCGCCGTAGCCGCGGTAGTCGAGCAGCAGCACGGACAGCCCGCGCGCGGTCAGCGCCGCGGCCAGCGGCACGCGCAGTGACCGATCACCCGCGTTGCCCGGGGTCACCAGCACCGCGGCCTTCGTTTCCGTTGCCGCGGTGGGAAAGAACCACGCGCCCAGCGTCAGCCCGTCTTCGGTGTGCAGGGCGACGTCCCGCCCGCCGGTCAGGAAGCGCGCGGCGGCGGGCACCGGCCCGCGTGCGGGCAGGTAGAGCAGCCTGCGTTGGAGCGCGAACACCACGGCGCCGATGGTGACCGTCCCCGTCGTCGCGGGCAAGACCGGGATCCCCGCTACGGCTCGCCGGAATCGGTGTACTTCTTGGCGCGCAACAGGATTCGTGCCGATTGGGACACCGGGATTCCGGATTCGGGTGCTTGCCGCACGACGATCCAATTCCGGTCGTCGAGCAGCGGGCGGCCCTGCCCGGTCGCGTCCTCCTCGCTCAGGTACCGGAAACCCGCTGTCCGCAAGGTATCCTGCGCCTGCTGGTGGTTCATTCCCACCACGTTCGGCATCGTGGCGATTCCCGCCGGTTCCGGGGAAACAGTGGCTTCGGCGGCGGGCTCGGGCGGTGGGGCGTAGGGCCTTCCGGTGATCGACGGGGTCGCCGAACCCCCGCCGCAACCGGCCACCAGCACCGTCGAGACCAGAATGCCTGCTGTTCGGCGCATCGCGATCCTTGTCGCAGAAGGACGGCTGACGGCCTGTTAGTCGCGCCCCGCCGGAAACCGTTAGGGCGCACCGAGTCACAACTTGGAATCAGAGCTTGCGCAGGCGAACCCGGTTGATCGAGTGGTCGGAATCCTTGCGCAGCACCAGGGTCGCGCGCGGGCGGGTGGGCCGGATGTTCTCCACCAGGTTGGGTTCGTTGATGGTGCGCCACAGGTGCCGCGCCTCGGCGCGGGCTTCGTCGTCGGGCAGGCCCGCGAAGTGGTGGAAGTGCGAGGCCGGATCGGCGAACGCGGTGTGCCGCAGCTTGAGGAAGCGCTCGATGTACCAGTGCTCGATGTCCTCGGTGTGCGCGTCCACGTAGATCGAGAAGTCGAACAGGTCGGACACGGTGAGCCGGGGGCCGGGCTGCAGCACGTTCAGGCCCTCGATGATGAGGATGTCCGGGCGGCGCACGACCTGCGCCTCGCCGGGCAGGATGTCGTAGGCCAGGTGCGAGTACACTGGCGCGCTGACCTCGTCGGCGCCGGATTTCACGTCGGCGACGAACCGCAGCAGCGCGCGGCGGTCGTAGCTCTCCGGGAAACCCTTGCGGTGCATGATGCCCCGCCGCACCAGTTCGGCCCGCGGGTAGAGGAAGCCGTCCGTGGTGACCAGGTCGACGCGCGGGTGGTCGGGCCAGCGGGCGAGCAGCGTCCGCAGCAGGCGCGCGGTGGTCGACTTGCCGACCGCGACACTGCCCGCGATGCCGATCACGAAGGGCACCTTCGTTCCCCGGCAATCCTCGCCGAGGAAGGTCGTGGTGGCCTCGTACAGCCGCTGGCGCGCCGCGACCTGCAGGTTGATCAGCCGGGACAGCGGCAGATAGACGTCGGCGACCTCGGCGAGATCGACCTGTTCGCCGAGCCCGCGCAGGCGCAGCAGTTCCTCGGCGGTCAACGGCAGCGGGGTGGCGCGGCGGAGTTCTCTCCACTGCTCTCGATGCAGCTCGACGTAGGGGCTGAGTTCACGGACCCGCGACATTCGCACACTCCTTGCCCGTCGATGGGCCGGCGCCGACAACTGCGTAACGCGGTTCCAACGGTAGGGCTTACCGGCCGTGAACGGGCTGTGACTTAGTACACCTCGTTCGATCCGGATCACTCCGGTACCCGCGCACGCGTCCCTGACCTGCGTCTCAGCGGGTCCCGGCGAGCGCGTGGCAGCACTCACAAGCGGTCCTCGCGAATAAAAATTCGGTCACTATGCGCCATTGACTGACGGTTCGGTCGCCACGGAACAAGTGCGGAACGAGGGGCACTGGGGGCGCGTTGCCGGAACTTGGGACGGGCGCGCTGACCTGCGTGGGAACACTCGGCGAGGGGCGCGCGTTAGCACTCATGTAAGCCGAGTGCTAATTCGCTCGGTGTGGGATTACGCAGGGAGGGATGCCCCATGGCTATCGCTGTCCGGGGTTCCACATGGGACCCGTTCACTTCGCTGGTCCGTCAGCTGGACTCCGATTTCGACACGATCGTGCGGCGCGCCTTCGGGGGTGCGCAGCGTTCGAGCGCCGGGTTCGTGCCCGCCGCGAACGTGGTGAAGGACGGCACCGACGTGGTCGTCACGCTGGAGCTGCCCGGGATCGACGCGGAGAACCTCGACGTCGAGGTGGCCGACGGCCGGTTGCGCATCAGCGGCCGACGGGAGGAGGAGAGCCGCGGCGAGGACGGCGGCGTGCTGATCCGCGAGATCCGCGCCGGCGAGTTCCGCCGCGAGTTCGCGCTGCCCGAGCACGTGACCGGTGACTCGGTGGAGGCCGAGTACACCGACGGCCTGCTCCGGGTCCGGGTGCGGGACGTGACCAAGCCGGCGCCCAAGCCGCGCAAGATCGAGGTCCGCACCACGCCGAAGGCCCTCGACGCCTGAGCGGTCGGATCCGCGATAGCAAGGGACCTTTGCTCCGGTTTGACTGGAGTAAAGGTCCCTCGCTCCTGTTGAACCGGAGTAAAGGTCCCTTGCTGCCGCCGTGGCGGGGTCAGCGGGTGCCGAAGACTTCGTCCCAGGCGGCGGCGACCTGGCGGGCGCAGGTTTCCGGGGCGACACCGCCGATTCCGGTGCCCAGGCCGGGCATCGCGATGGTGTCCACCGCGCGCCGCACGTCGAGGCCTTCTTCGAGTTTGCCCTCGCGCCATTGCAGGAACACCGCCCGCGCCGCGAGGTAGGGGTGCACGGTGTCGGCGGGCAGGTGTTCGCCGGGTTCGCGCATGGTCGGCGCGCTGATCAGCCAGGCGGGTTCGAGTTCACCGGTGGGCACCACGACCGCCTCGCCGATCGGCAGCTCGCCGCCGTGGTAGGCGAGGATGGCGCTGCGAACGTTCTGTTCGACCTCGGGGAATGCCCGCGCGTATTCGGCGTCGACGCCGCCGCGCATCCAGCCGTAGGAATTCGCCGGGCTGACCACCGCCTGGGCGACCACGTCGAGCACGGATCCGCGGTGCACGCGGACAGGACCGTCGACCGCGTCCAGCACGGTGTGCCAGGCGCGGGCCAGCGGTTCGTCGAGGGCGCACAGCACCAGTTCCGGGGTACGAGCTGAAACTTGTTCGTCAACGCCCTTCCGGCCAGCGTGGGTGCCTGATTCGGCGGTCACATCTACAGCATTGCAAAAAATGCCACTCGTCGTAACCACGTTGCCTACCGGCTGTCCGAGTGAAAGTCCCCGCCCGCGCTTGCTTTCCCCGGCTGCGTAGCCTGGCCACGTGTCACGGATCGCCTACTTCGGGCCCCAGGGAACATTCACCGAGCAGGCCGCGCGCACGCTCGCCCCGGACGACGAGCTGGTTCCCGTCGAGACCACCCCGTCCGCGCTCGCCGCGGTGCGCGCGGGCGAGGCCGACGCGGCGTGCGTCCCGGTGGAGAACTCCGTGGAAGGCCCGGTGACCGCGACGCTGGACAGCCTCGCCGAGGACGAGCCGCTGGTCGCGGTGGCCGAGGCGCTGCTGCCGGTGCACTTCAGCGTGCTCGCCCGGGCCGAGGCCGGCGAGATCCGCACGGTGGCCAGCCATCCGCACGCGCTCGCCCAGGTCCGCCGGTGGGTCGAGGCGAATCTCCCGGGCGCGCGGCCGGTCGCCACCTCGTCGACCGCGGCCGCGGCGGTGGCGGTCCAGAACGGCGAGTTCGACGCCGCGGTGACCGCGCCGGTCGCCGTCGAGCACTACCCGCTGCGGGTGGTGGCCACCGGGGTCGCCGATGTCGCCGACGCCCGCACCCGGTTCCTGCTGGTCCGCCGCCCGGGCGCGCTGCCGGAGCCCACCGGCGCCGACCGCACGTCCATCGTGGCCGCCGCGCCGAACCGGATCGGCGCGCTGTCCGAACTGCTCACCGAGCTCGCGTTCCGGGGGATCAACCTCACCCGGCTGGACGCCCGGCCGATCAAGGAGAACTTCGGCCACTACCTGTTCTTCATCGACTTCGAGGGCCATGTCGCCGAACCGCGGATCGGGGACGCGCTCGCCGCGCTCCGCCGCCGGTGCAGCAATGTGCGCTTTCTCGGTTCGCATCCGCGTGCCGACGGCGTGCGGGCGACGATCGAGCCGAACGCGGGCAATCACGATTTCACCGACGCCGTCGACTGGGTCGCGGCCGTGCGCAAGGGGGAGCTGGCATGAAGCTGTACCTGATCCGGCATGCGGAGAGCACCGCCAACGTGCGCAAGGCGCTGGACACCGCGCTGCCCGGTCCGCCGCTCACCGACCTCGGGCAGCAGCAGGCCGCGGCGCTCGCGAACGACCTCTCCGGCGAACCGATCGTCGCCGTGTACGCCTCCCACGCGACCCGCGCCCGGCAGACCGCTGCGCCCCTCGCCGCGGCGCTCGCGACCGAGGTGCAGCTGGTCGAGGGTGTGCACGAGGTCGGCGTGGGCGATCTGGAAGGGCGTACCGACCGCGAGTCGATGATGGCCTACGTGAACGTGGTGCACCCGTGGACGCGGGGTGATCTGAGCGGGTCGATGCCGGGCGGCGAATCCGGCCTGCAGGTGCGCGACCGGTTCGTCACCGCGGTCGCCGAACTGCGGGCCAAGCACGAACCCGCCGATCCGGACGGGGTGGTGGCGCTGGTCAGCCACGGTGGCGTGATCCGGCTCGGCGCGGAATGGCTGGCCGACAACGTGCGCCCGGAGGTCGCGGACGAGGGCCTGATCCCGAACACCGGCATCGTCGTGCTGGAGACCACCCCGGACGGCTGGCACTGCGTGAGCTGGGTCGGCACACCCCTGTAGCCGAGTTGTCCACATCGGCTCCGCCCATCCACAGATTTCGTTCGCACCCCCTTCCACCGGGGACCCGGCGATACGATTGCCGTGGGGTCGCCCCCCTGGGAGCGGTGGGGGGTGGGGTTTGGCGGGGGAGTTCGAATTTCTTCAGCCGCGGAGGGGGGCGGTGGGCCAGGTCTCCAGGCGGTAGGCGCTGTCCCAGAAGAGCCATTCGTACTCGCTGGCCCGGGTGAACGCGGTCAGCATCCGCTCGCGGGTCGCCTCGTCGGCCGTCGCGGCGGCCCGGTCCACCGCCGCCCGGCAGGTGGCGACCGATTCGGCGAACTCCTCGTCCGCGTAGGTGTCGATCCACATCCGGTACGGGTTGCCCACCCCGTCCGCCTGCCGCCGCAGGATGTCGGTGCCCACGTGCTGGTACACCCAGAAACACGGCAGCAGCGCGGCGATCAGTTCCGGATAGCCCGCCGACTGCGCGGTCGCCAGCAGGAACGACGTGTAGCCGAGGCAGGTCGGCGAGGTCTCGATCGCGTCCAGGTCGGCTTCGCTCAGCCCGAACCGTTCGAAGTAGCCCTGGTGCAGCCCGCGTTCGACGACCACCGATTCCCGGGCCGCCCCGGCGAAGAAGGCGAGGTCCTCCGGCTCCGGCGCCCGCGCGGCGGCCACGGCCAGCGCGCGACCGAAACCGATCAGGTACCGCGCGTCCTGGGCGAGGTAGAACTGGAACCGCTCCCGCGACAGCGAGCCGTCCGCCAGTTCCGTGTTGAACGGGTGCTCGAGCACGGCCTGTTGTAATTTCACCGTGTGCTGCCACGCTTGGTCACAAAATCCCGTCATCAGGTGTTCTCCCTGCTCGGTGGGGTAACCCGACCGAAGGTACCGACGCAACCCGGGCTGCGGCCCACACGTCCACCGGGTAGTTAGTCACCCAGCACAGGGAGGCGAACGATCAATGGTCCGAACGAGGATTCCCCAGCTGGGGCTCGCGGTCACCGGCGCGGCGCTCGCGGTCGCGTTGACCGGATGCGGCAACGGGGGCACCCCCAACGCCCAGCCGTCCACGAGCTCGGCCCCGACGACATCGGCGAGCGAGACGCCGAGCTCTTCCAGCCCGCCCGCGTCCTCCACGCCGGGCCCGAGCCAGCAGCCGCCACCGGCGCAACCGGACAACGGGCTGTGCAAATCCGCGAACCTCCAGCTGTCCCTCGGCCAGGGCGACGGCGCGGCGGGCACCGTGTACCGGCCGCTGAAGTTCACCAACACCGGCGACCAGCCGTGCACCATCCAGGGCTTCCCCGGGGTGTCCTATGTGGCCGGTGACGACGGCCACCAGGTCGGCCCGGCGGCGTTCCGCGACGGCCAGAAGGGCGGCCCGGTGCTGCTCAAGAAGGGCGAAACGGCCTTCGCCGACGTCGGGTTCGTGACCGTCCAGAACTACGAGCCGGGCGTCTGCAAACCCCAGCCGGTCCGCGGCCTGCGCGTCTACCCGCCGCAGGAGACCGAGTCGAAGTTCGTCGAGTACAACGGCACCGGCTGCGCCGGCGACCAGATCCCCGGCAACCAGCTGACGGTGAAGTCGATCGTGAAGGGCGGCGGCGACTGAAACCTAGACGTGGCCGCACATCTCGGTCGCCCGCGTCAGGTGCCAGCGCCCGGCCGGATCCGCGAAGTTGAGGCTGACCACCATCCGGCTCACGCCGTCCAGGTGATTGGCCAGTTCGCGATAGGTCCCGCTGATCTCCGCGGCCGCCGCCGACAGCTCCCGCGCGGCGGCGATCCGGCGTAGCAGGCCCGGGCTGAGCCCGAGTTCGACGTCCGGCCGCGGTCCCGGGAGTTCCCCGGCCGCCCGCGCGAGCGCCGCGCAGGCCGCCCGCGCGTCCTCGGCCGGGCCGGTCGCTGACCCGGACGACGCCCACAGCAGACCGAAGACCGCGCTGCCCAGCGCGAACCCGGCGACCGCCGCGAGCACCAGCGGCCGCCGGGCCGGATGGGCCACTTCCGGCGGTTCCGCGGGGGAATCGTCGTTCGGCACGGTCGGACCTCCCTTGGTGCCGGGTGAGAATGCGTTATTCCAGCACCAAACGACGGCCGAATCAGCACGGCGATCAAATCGTTGCCGGGCTTCAGCCCGCGTTCTCCACTTCGCGCAGGTCACGGGCGGGCGCGGAATCCGGTTCCAGCGCGGCGCCGCGGAGGGCGCACCACGCGAACACCGCGAGTCCCAGCTGCAGCACGCCGGACACCCCGAACGTGCCGCGCGCACTGCCCAGCACATCGGTGAGCACGCCGCCGAGCAGGGCACCGAGCGGGATCGCGCCCCAGACGGCCGTCCGCCACACCCCCAGCACCCGGCCGAGCAGCGCCTCCGGCACCAGTGCGTGCCGGGCCGTGGCCAGCACCACGTTCCCCGCGACCACCCCGGCCGCGAACAGCCCGAACAGTGCCGCCGAGACCACCGGCTGGGTGCACACGCCCATCGCGGCGAAACCGATCCCGGCGGTCGCGATCCCGGCGGCGAGCACCGCGCGACGGCCGCAGGCGCCGATCAGCCGGGGTGCCACGGCCGCGCCCGCGAGCCCGCCGATGCCGCCGACCAGGGCGAACATGCCGAACGCCGCCTCGCTCAGGCGCAGGTCCTCCAGTGCGTACAGCACCAGCTGGGCCTGGGCGAGTTCGCTGGTCAGGCTGACCAGCGCGGCGACCGTGACCAGCCGGACCAGCACCGGATTGCGCCGCAGCCACCCGAAACCGTCGGCCAGTTCGGCGCGCAGGGTTCCGCGTGCGACGCCGTCCGCGGGCCCGGGCCGGGGGCGGTAGTTCCCGGTGAGCCCGACCAGCAGGGCCGCCGCGATCGCGAAACCGGCCGAGTTCAGCAGGAACGGGAAGACCGCGAAGACGGCGAAGGTCGCGCTGCCGACCGGCCCGCCGAGAAACGTCTGGCCGATGATCTCGCACGCCTGCAGCTTGCTGTTCGCGCCCGCCAGGCGATCCCGGGACACCACGCTCGGGATGAGCACGTTCGCCGCGCTGTCGGCGACCGTCTCCGCGGTGCCGATGAGCAGCGCGGCCAGGTAGACCAGCCAGATCGACACCGAACCGAGCGCCATCGCGAGCGCGAGCCCGCCGACCACCAGCGCCCGCGCGAGGTTCGCCACGATCACCGCCCGGCGGCGGTCGACCCGGTCCAGCAGGGCGCCGGCGACCACGGCGAACAGCAGCCACGGCACGAACTGGGTGGCGGACAGCCCGGCGATGAGCACCGGATCCCGGGTCAGGGTCGCGGCCAGCAGCGGGAAGGCGACCTTGCCGATCCCGTCGCCGAGGTTGGACATCGCGCTCGACGACAGCAGCCAGGCCAACCGGCCGTCCCCGCCGGGACTCATGGCTCCACTGTCTCACTCATAGTGCTTCCCCAGACACTCATGGCGATTGTCCCATGACAACACGTTCCCGGTCGCGAAATCGAGTAGCTCAACGTGTTCGTTACGTAGCATGACGTCAGAGGTAGACCGTTCCGGCAAATGGCGCCATTGCGCCGGGCAATGCCCCGAAACGCGGTCAGGGCAACCGAGCACGGAGGGGTGGAGGGTTGGGGCGGGCGGGCGGAGAAACCAACTCAGCCCCAGCCGAGTTCGTGCAGGCGGTCGTCGTCGATGCCGAAGTGGTGGGCCACCTCGTGGATCACGGTAATGAGAACCTCCTCCACCACCTCGTCCTCGGTGTCGCACATCGCCAGGATCGGCTCCCGGTAGATCGAGATCCGGTCCGGCAGCACCCCGCCGTAGTCCGAGGTCCGCTCGGTCAGCGCGATCCCGTGGTACAGCCCGAGGATGTCCGGGGCCTCGTCGTTGTACTCCTCCACGAGCACCACGACGTTGTCCATCGCCGCGGCGAACTTCGGCGGCACCTCGTCCAGCGCGTCGGCCACGAGCTCCTCGAAC
The DNA here is from genome assembly GCF_009765355.1 of Amycolatopsis anabasis. GTDB lineage: Bacteria > Actinomycetota > Actinomycetes > Mycobacteriales > Pseudonocardiaceae > Amycolatopsis > Amycolatopsis anabasis. Next base: position 41,630 of record NZ_VTHK01000024.1, read on the forward strand.
CGGGCCGCCGTCATCTCCACCGCCATCGGCTCACCCGCCGCCGGTGCTGCTCGGCGGCGGGGAGGGCGGCTCCGTGCCCGGCGGCGGGGTGGACTTCTTGATGCTGCCGGTCACCGGGGACAGCCCGGACCCGTCCGGCAGCTTCGCGCCGACCTTGCAGTTCACCTGGGTCGATCCGGCGTCCCAGCTCTCCTGCTCCCGCACGTCCCAGGTCAGGATCAGCTTCTGCGCGGAGAAGTCGTCTCCGCCGGTGTACTCCTGGACCGCCTTGAAACATTCGGTGTCCAGCCAGGCCTTCTGGTCGTCCTGCTTCGGATAACCGTTGGTGAACTTCGTCTTCAGGTCCAGCTCGCCGACGATCTCGTAGGCGTGCGGCTGGGTGCAGTCCACCGGATCGCCGACCGTCTTGCCGACCAGTGCCAGGCAGGTGCCGGGCTCCCAGATGTTGGCCTGCTTCTGGTCCTTCGCCGGTCCGGTCAGCGGTTGCAGCCCGCCGCCCGGCCCGGCCCACTGCAGCACGCAGCGCAGCTCGCGGGCCCCGTCGTTCCACTCCTCGTCGGCGGGACGCAGCGCGCTGACCGTCAGCTTGCCGTACGGGTCGAGCGGTTTGCCCAGGTACGTCTTCGCGCCGTCGGAGCACCGGGCCTGCGCGATCTCCCGCCACTTCGCCACGTCCGGGGACGGCGCCCCGGGCGGGAACTGGTCGGCGATGTCGACCACCCCGGTCACCTCGAACAGGTGCTTCTCCGCGCACGGCACGGTGCGGATATCGCTCGCGTCCGGCTGGGTCCAGGTCAGGCAGCTGCCCGGCGGGGAGTGGAACGCGGCCTGCGCCTGTTCGGACATCTCCGCCCGGCCGCCGCCCGCGCCGCCCTTGGCGTCGTTGCCCCAGGAGAACGTGACGCTCAGCGAGAGCGCGAGGATCGCGCCGACGAACACACCCACCATCACCAGGCGGGTGCGCAGCGTGTTCTTCGCGGACCGGAACCGATCGAGGTCGACAGGCATCGACACCATGATGCCTGCGCCGCCCCACCTGAACACCCCGTGGGTGGATAGTGTGAAGTATGGGGCCGGTGGCTCAGGTTCGTGGTTGCCAGTGGTTACGGAGCGCGCGATGACGGAAGACAACACCTCGGGGGAGCAGCAGCCTCCGGAGCAGCCCAGGCGCGGATCGATGCGTTTTCAGGACGCCGAGACGACCACGCCTCGCGAACCCACGCTCGCCGAACAGCGGGCGCGGCGCAAGGCCGAGGCCGAGGAACGCGACCGCGAGATCGCCGAGCAGCAGGCGCGGGCCGAGGCCGAGCGCAAGGCGTCCACCAAGCGCAAGGTGATGATCGGCAGTGGTGTCACCGTGGGCCTGGTCGGCCTGGTGGCCTCCTGGTACCTGGTGGGCATGCCCGAGGAGGTCCGGGCGGTCTGCACCGACGACAAGGGCACCGTGGCCCCGGACGAGAACTGCGACGAAGACTACTTGCGCAGTCACGGTGCCACCTACAACCCCACCACCGGGCTCTGGGTTCTCCCGCTCTTCATGGGCGGCGGCCAGTACCACTACAACTACGGCGGCACCGGCACGATCGGCAGCCGGGTTTCCGGCGGCACCTACGAGCGCCCGTCGAACGCCAACATCACCACCAACTCCGGCAAGACCGTGCAGCGCGGCGGCTTCGGCATCAGCGGCAAGAGCAGCACCGGCACCGGGAAGAGCGGAGGTTCCTAGGTGCATCGGGAAACCAGCACCCCCAGGCGGGACTGGCAGCGGATCGTCGAGGAGCAGGGGCTGGTGTTCGGCACCCCGGCCCGCTACGGCTCCGGCCAGGACCGGCCCTACTGGGACGAATCGGTGCACTACGTGCTGCCGATGGACGAGGTGCTCTCCGTAGAGGCGGACGTCGAGCTGCTGCATTCGATGTGCCTGGAAGCCGTCGACAACGTCGTGCTGACCGAGCGGTACGCCGCGTTCGGCATCCCGGAATGGGTGTGGCCGCACATCGCCGAGTCCTGGCGGCGGCGCGATCCGCACGTCTACGGGCGCTTCGACCTGCGCTACGACGGCAAGAGCCCGGCGAAGCTGCTGGAGTACAACGCCGACACCCCGACCTCGCTGCTCGAGGCGGCGGTGCTGCAGTGGCACTGGAAGACCGAGGTGTTCCCGGACGACGACCAGTGGAACTCCATCCACGAGAAGCTGGTCGAGCGCTGGGCCGAGGTCGGCGACCTGCTCCCGTCGAAGGAGCTGCACTTCAGCTGGTCCACCGCCGACCCGACCGGCGAGGACCACATCACCACGTCCTACCTGCAGGAGACCGCGGCCGAGGGGGGCCTGGACACGGTCGGCCTGGCGATCGAGGAGATCGGCTGGGATCCGCTGCTCAAGCGGTTCGTCGACCTCGAAGAGGCCCCGATGAACACGGTGGTGAAGCTGTACCCGTGGGAATGGGTGGTCGACGAGGAGTTCGGCCGGTACGCGGTCGAATCCCTGCCCAAGACGCTGTGGGTCGAGCCACTGTGGAAGATGCTGCTGTCCAACAAGGCGCTGCTGGCGATCCTGTGGGAGAACTACCCCGGCCACCCGAACCTGCTCCCCGCGTTCCTGGACGATCCGGGCCTGCTCACCGAATACGTCCGCAAGCCGAAGCTGGGGCGTGAGGGCGCGAACGTGCAGATCGTCGCGCCCGGCTACGAGACCCAGACCGGCGGCGTCTACGGCGCGGAAGGCTTCATCTACCAGGCGTTCGACCCGCTGCCCGAGTTCGACGGCTTCCGCCCCGCGCTGGGCGCCTGGGTCGTCGGCGACAACGCCGCCGGGCTCGGCATCCGGGAAACCGCCGGGCTGGTCACCGACGACGGCGCCGCGTTCGTCCCCCACCGCATCCCCGAGTCGTGATAGAAGGCGCGCAACCGGCAGAATTCGGGCGCGATCACACTCGACCTCTGGGAGCACTCCAATGACGACGACCCTCGCGTTGTCCGACACCTTCGGTTCCGACCTCGTCAAGGGGATCGGCGCGATCCTGCTCTACGGCGTCATCGGGCTGCTGCTGATGCTGCTCGGCTTCTACGCGATCGACTGGACCACCCCGGGCAAACTGTCCGATCTGGTCCGCCGGGGCCTGCCGAACGCGGTGATCGTGACCGCCTCCGGGCTGCTGTCGATGGCGTTCATCGTGGTCGTGGCGATCTTCAACTCGGCGAGCGACCTCACCGAGGGCCTGATCACCTCGCTGGTCTACGGCCTCCTCGGGATCGTGGTGCAGGTGCTGGCGGTGCGGCTGCTGGAGTGGGCGACCCGGATCGATGTGGGCTCCACCATCGAGAGCGAGAAGTTCGCTCCGGCCAGCGTCGTCGTCGCCGCGGCGCACCTCGCCCTCGGTCTGGTGGTCGCGGTCGGCATCTCCTGACCACTAGCCTTCAAGGTGTGCGCCTGCTCAGGACACCGGAGGACCGGTTCGCAGACCTGCCCGAGTTCGATTTCGACCAGCGCTACGCGGAAATCGACGATCCGCACGGCGGTGTGATCAGAATCGGCTACCTCGAGGCGGGCCCGGCGGACGGAAGACCGGTCCTGCTGCTGCACGGCGAGCCCACCTGGTCCTACCTCTACCGCGGCCTGCTGGCCCCGCTCGCCGCGGCCGGGCTGCGCGCCATCGCGCCGGACCTGGTCGGGTTCGGGCGCTCCGACAAACCCGCCGAGATCGCCGACCACACCTACGCGCGGCACGTGGAGTGGATGCGCTCGCTCGCGTTCGACGTGCTGGACCTGCGCGAGGTCACCCTGGTCGGCCAGGACTGGGGCGGGCTGATCGGACTGCGGCTGGTCGCCGAGCACCCGGACCGGTTCGCCCGGGTCGTGGCCGCCAACACCGGCCTGCCGACCGGCGACCAGGAAATGCCGAAGGTGTGGTGGGCCTTCCACGACACCGTGGAGAGCGTGCAGGTCATGGACATCGGCCGGTTCGTCCAGTCCGGCTGCCGGACCGAACTCGCGCCGGGGGTGCGGGCGGCCTACGACGCGCCGTTCCCGAACGAGATGTACAAGGCGGGCCCGCGGGCCATGCCGGGACTGGTGCCGACCAGCCCGGACGATCCGGCCACCCCGGCCAACCGGGCCGCGTGGCAGGCCCTGGGCAAGCTGGACATCCCGTTCCTCTGCGCGTTCTCCGACGGCGACCCGATCACCGGACCGATGGAACCGGTGCTGCGCGGCGCCATGCCCGGTGCGGCGGCGCTGACCCATCCGACCATCGCGAACGCGGGTCACTTCCTGCAGGAGGACGCGGGAGCCGAGCTCGCCCGGGTCGTCGCCGAGTTCGCTTCCCGGTAACTCCGAAACTGGTTCGAGGGCGGAACCGGGCGGCGACTACGCTCTGGGATCGTGATTGACCCCAGGACTCTGCGCGAAGACCCGGATGCCGTGCGCGCCTCGCAGCGCACCCGCGGCGAAGACGAGGGTGCGGTCGACAAGCTGCTCGCCCTCGACGCCCGGCGCAGGTCCGCGATTTCCACCGCCGACACCCTGCGCGCCGAGCAGAAGCAGCTCGGCAAGCAGATCGGCAAGGCTTCCGGCGACGAGCGCGAGGCCCTGCTCGCCCGTGGCAAGGAGCTGGCCGCGCAGGTCAAGGCGGCCGAGGCCGATCAGGCGCAGGCCGAGGAGGAGTTCACCGAACTGCACCGGCGGCTGCCGAACCTGGTCCACCCGGACGTCCCGCCCGGCGGGGAGGACGACTTCGCCGTGCTCAAGCACGTCGGCACGCCCCGCGAGTTCGACTTCACCCCCCGCGACCACCTCGAGCTGCTCGAGGGGCTCGGCGGGGTGGACATGGAACGCGGCGCGAAGGTGTCCGGCTCGCGATTCTACTTCCTCACCGGCGTGGGCGCGCAGCTGCAGCTCGCGCTGCTGAACATGGCCGCCGCGCAGGCCGCCGAGAACGGTTTCACGCTGATGATCACGCCGTCGCTGGTGCGGCCGGAGATCATGCAGGGCACCGGCTTCCTCGGCGCGCACTCGTCCGAGGTGTACCGCCTGGCCGACGACGACCTGTACCTGGTCGGCACCTCGGAGGTGCCGCTCGCCGGGTACCACGCCGACGAGATCCTCGACCTGAGCGGCGGCCCGAAGCGGTACGCGGGCTGGTCGTCGTGCTACCGGCGCGAGGCCGGGTCGTACGGCAAGGACACCCGCGGGATCATCCGCGTGCACCAGTTCGACAAGGTCGAGATGTTCACCTTCTGCCGCCCGGAGGAGGCCGAGGCCGAGCACGCCCGGCTGCTGGACTGGGAAGAGCAGATGCTGGCCAAGATCGACGTGCCGTACCGGGTGATCGACACCGCGGGCGGCGATCTGGGCACCTCCGCCGCGCGCAAGTTCGACTCGGAGGCGTGGGTCCCCACCCAGCAGGCCTACCGCGAACTCACCTCGACCTCGAACTGCACCACGTTCCAGGCCCGCCGCTTGGGCGTGCGGTACCGGGACGAGAACGGCAAACCGCAGATCGCGGCCACGCTGAACGGCACCCTCGCGACCACCCGCTGGATCGTGGCGATCGTGGAGAACCACCAGCTCGAAGACGGTTCGGTGCGGGTGCCCGAGGCGCTACGCCCCTATCTCGGTGGGCGCGAGGTCCTCGCCCGCGTCGAATAGGCGTTGCGCGGCGGCGCCGGTGACCCCGGCCAGGCGCAGAGCGGCCCACATGGTCACCTGGTTCGCGGTGATCACCGGGATGCCCAGCCGCGCCTCGAGCGGGCCGATCAGATCGTAGGTCGGCACGTTCGTGCAGCTCACGAACAGCGCGTCGGCGCCGGTGAGGTCCATTTCCGCGGCCGCGGCCACGACCTGCGCGTAGGTGGTCTTCCAGATCCCGCCCAACAGGCCCAGGCCCAGGCTCGAGCAGGTGCGGATGCCGTGCTCGGCGAGGAACCGCACCAGGCGATCGGTCACCTCGTCCACGTACGGGGTGATCACCGCGAGCCGCCGGACGCCGAGCGCGTCGCAGGCCCGCACCAGCGCGCCGGAGGTGGTCACCGCGGCGGGCGCGCCGGCGTCCAGCATGCCCGCGACCAGCGCGGCCTCCCCCGAGGAGCCGTCCACGAAACTGCCCGAGGTGCAGGCGTAGGCCACCACGCTGGGCTCGGGCACGAGCACGTCCCGGGTCGCGCGGCGCACGCCGTGCGGGTTGCCCAGGGCCGCGGCCAGCCGCACGGTGACCGGGTCCGGCAGGTAGGGCAGCCGGGTGGTGTGCAGCGTGACGTGGTGCGGGATCCAGCGCCAGAGTTCGCGGTCCAGCGCGAAGTCGAACGGCGCGACCACGCCGATGCCGGTCTGGTCGCCGGTGTCCGCCTGGAACAAGTTGTTGATCATCGCGCCGCTCCTCGCTGCCCGGTGGGCACCACCGGGTACCGGACACGCTAAGTTCGCAGGCGCTGAACTGCGAAGATGTGCCCGCAAGGCTTCACCGGCTCCTAACGCGACTTAACGCGCCGGAGAAGAACGGGCCGGGACGCGGGTGATTTCGGTAATCCGGCGGCAACAACGTGCCGGGGAGGGGAGAATCGGGCGGTGACCCGAGGCAAGTACCTAGTGGCCGTGGTGCTGGCCGCGGCGAGCCTGCTCGGCGGCTGCGCCAGCACGGTGGCCGGAAGCGCGCAGCCGATCCCGGGGCAGGGGCCGGTCAAACCACCGGTCGATCCGAACGACCCGTGCGGGCTGCTCACTCCGGAACAGGCGGCCCACCTCGATCTCAAGGAACAGGGCGAACCCCAGAAGGCGAACCCGAAGCAGCGGGTCCCGCCCGGCTGCCGCTGGCGGGCGAAGGACGAGGACGCCAAACCGTACGCCGGGGTGAGCCTCGTCTACAGCGTCGACCAGTCGCTCGAGGAGTACGAGGGCGGCAACGGGGCCGCGCCGATCGAGGAGGTGGAGATCGGCGGCCTCAAGTGGGCGCGCTATCCCGCGTTCCTCGGCGACGACTACTGCGACCTCGGAGTGAAGCTGTCGGACGTCTCGTTCGTCATGATCTCCAGCGAGAACGACGAGGACAAGGCGAAGGCCTGCGACGAGGCGAAGGCGGCCGCGCCGTTCGTGTCCTCCCACCTGCCCGGCGGGGCCCCGGCGCCGCGGATCACGCCCAAACCCACCCCGCCGCCGAGCCCGCTCGCCGGGGTCGAACCGTGCGCGCTGATGAAGCCGGACCAGCTCACCCAGCTCAAGTACCGGACCAACGGCGAGGCGACCGGGCAGGGCCGCAAGGGCGGCTCCGCCACCCCGCCGGGGTGCCAGTGGGAGGCGGCCGAAGGCAACGAGTTCCAGATGCTGTACGTCTCGGTCGCGACCGACAAATCGGCCGAGGACGTGGCCTACGGCGACACCCCGGACGAGCAGGTCCAGGCCGGGAACCGCAACTGGGGACTGTTCGCCGACGCCAACGGCATCAAGGGCAGCTGCATGGCGATCGCCGGCTTCGGCGAAGAGTCCTCGGTCAAGATCACCAACGGCAACATCAAGGACCCCGCCAAGGGCTGCGACGTGCTCCGGCAGGCGATCCCGATGGTCAACGGCAACCTGCCGCAGGGCTGAGCCCCGGTCAGACCGCGTCGGCCACGTGCTTCGCGATCTCCAGGGCGCTGGTCGCGGCCGGGGAGGGCGCGTTGAGCACGTGCACCTGGTTCGGCGCGGTCTCGATGAGGAAGTCGTCGACCAGCGAGCCGTCCGGGAGCAGCGCCTGCGCCCGCACGCCCGAGCCGTGGCGCACGATGTCCTCGGGCCGCACGGCCGGGACCAGCCGGGCCAGGCTCGCCGCGAACCGGCGCTTGGAGAACGAGCGCCGGACCTCGTCCAGGCCGGTCGGGAAGGCGTACTTGCGGGCGAGCCGCCACGCGCCGGAGAACCGCGCGACCTCGGCCAGATCGGCCGGGGAGACATCGGCCCACCGGTAGCCCTCGCGGCGCAGCGCGAGCACCGCGTTCGGTCCCGCGTGCACGCTGCCGTCGAGCATGCGGGTCAGGTGGACGCCGAGGAACGGCAGCGTCGGATCGGGCACCGGGTAGATCAGCCCGCGCACCAGGCCCCGCCGCTCGGGGCGCAGTTCGTAGTACTCGCCGCGGAACGGCACGATCCGGGCCCGCGGCGTCAGCCCGGCCAGCCGCGCGACCCGGTCGGAATGCAGCCCGGCGCAGTTGACCAGCGCGTCGAACCGGAGCACCTCGCTCCCGGTGGCGATTTCCACGCCACCGGCCGACCCGGCGCGAATGCCGAGCGCGGGCGTGTTGAGCCGCAGCTCGGCGCCCTTTGCTTCGAGCAGGCCGACCAGTGCCGCGCAGACCCCCGGGAAGTCGATGATCCCGGTGGACTCGACCCGCAGCGCCCGCACGCAGGCGACCTCGGGCTCGTACTCGAGCGCCTCTTCCCGGCTGATCAGCTTCGCCGGAACCCCGTTGGCCTCGGCCCGCTCGGCGAGCACGTTCAGCGCGGGCAGCTCGCTCTCGTCGGTGGCCACGACCAGCTTGCCGCAGACCTCGACCCCCACCCCGTGCTCCCGGGCGAAGTCCACAATGGACCGGTTACCGGCGACCGACATGCGGGCCTTGAACGAACCGGGCTTGTAGTACAGCCCGGCGTGCACCACGTTGGAGTTGTGCCCGGTCTGGTGGGCGGCCCAGTGGTCTTCCTTCTCCAGCACGGTGACCGCCGCGCCGCGCCTGGTCAGCTCCCAGGCCACCGCGAGCCCCACGATTCCGCCGCCGATCACCACAACTCTGCGCACGGACGATGAGCGTAGCCGCCCCACCACTGTGACTCCCGACGCGGCCGATCTCACCTCGCGAGTCCCCCGTTCCCGTCGCGCGAGTCCCCGTTCCGGCCCGCTCGCGCGAGTCACCCGCCCAGCAAGGTGTCGTGGATGTGGTCGTCCAGGTCAGCCAGGAAAGCTTCGGCGCGCCACGGTCGAAGTTCGCCGCGCACCTGCCGCAAGCGCTGAACCGGAACCCGGCCACCGGTGCGCGCCGCGATGTCGACCACCTCATGCAGCACTTCGGCACTCGCGTCCGGATCGCCAAGGCGCAGCCGAGCCAACGCGAGATCAGCGCTGACGATCGCGCGTTGGATGGCATCGCGCGGTTGCCGCAAAGTCGCGGCCGATCGCTCGAGGTGGCGGTGTGCCCGGTCGGCGTCTCCGAGGTGGAGTGCGCACACGCCTTCGAAACCGTGGAGCGGACCTGCGTTGAAGCCACGGGACGGGCTGCGCCGTTCGGCGGCTCGCCAGGCTTGGTCCAAACCGGACGAAGCCGATTCGGCTCGTCCTTCCCGCGCGCGGATCTCGGCGTGAACAGCGAAGGCGCGGGCCCGGACCGCGTAACTTCCGCAGCGGTTGGCGTCGCGGATGGCGGCCTCCGCGATAGTGCCCGAGGTGCTGAGGTCGCCGGTGGCATGCAGAGTGACCATCGCGCGGCTCGTACCGATTTCGGCCCGGCGCTGCGGGTCGCTCGATCTTCCGGCGATTTCCGTCGCTTCCGCGTAGAGGGACGCCGAAGTCGAGTCGTCCCGCGTTTCGAAAGCGAGGCGCGCACCCAAGGCGAGTGCGTCCGCGGCGATCGGCCGCAGCTCGGGCCATGACTGGTAACCGCCTTGCCTTCGGCAGCTCGACAGGACCGGCGCGAGTTGGAGCTGCAGTTGGACGACCGGCACGGCTCCGACTCGCGCGTTGATCCGCGTGACCGATTCGGCGACCTGGTCGATCGTCATTTCCCCGCCTTCCTCGGGGGCTTCCGCTGCCTTCCTGACGAGGTTGGCGAGATCGCGCACACGTTGAGCTGGTGTCCCGAAGCAACGAAGTGCGGTGAGCAGGGTGTCGAAGTCCGAACCCCGGTTGAGTTCGAGCGAACCCGTTTTCGTGCGGGCGTAGAGGTGTGCGAGAAGCAGCTGGTAGCGGTCGCCGGGAGCGGTTCGGTCCGCCGTGCTTTCCCAGCGCGCGACCGTGCGCTGAATGCTCGCCAGTTGGCGCTGCTCGAACGTCGGCACTGAAAGGCAGCGCGCGGTCTCCCGCAGTGCCCTCGCGAGGTCGGTCCAGGACCAGCCCCGGGATTCCCGCAGTTGTCTCAGCAGGACCGCGCCAGCGGCCCGGTCGATAGCCGTCACGGTAATCAGTAAATCACCCAGCGTGCCCTAGAGAGGAACGACGAGATGCGGTTTGCCCTGCTGGTTCGCGTAGCCGAGGGTGTACCGGGTGCCGCTGGCCGGGTCGTCGCCGTGCGGGAATCCGATGACGAACTCACTGTGGTCAACCATCCATCGGTTGCGCGAGTGATACGCGGATGATTCCAAGCGCGGTGCCGCCAACTCCACCACTTCGGCGATTCGGCCGCGATCGTTCCACCGGTTGATCGTTTCCCTTGCCGCGGTTGGTTGATCGGGCACGGTGCCGGGAACGACCACACTGATCCGCGTTGACGTGTGCTGAGCCAGCCACTCCAGGGCCAGAGTGTCCACTCCGATCGCCCCACCGACGTAGCAGCGCGTCTCCGGTGTGAGAAACGGCCGCAGGTAAGTGTCCAGCAGACCGCCGAACTCCGCGGCGGTTCGGGAATCGACTGACCGGGTCCCGGTGATGGTCACAGCCTGTACCACGCTCAACGGCTCCTCCCGGATGTCACCGATTGTCATCTTCCACCGGCCAGCCCCGGCACGGTGTCATGGATTCATCGGTTCGGCGAATTGGTTCGAGGGAGTCATCGTGCTGGGTTCGGTCTGGCGGCGATTGTGAATCTGGAAACGCGAGCGGTGGTCAACGCGCTGGAGGCGGTCAACGGCCGGGTGCCGGAGGTGGTTCGCGCGTTGCTGGACGATCGGTTGAGCGCGGACAAGGAACGTGAGTTCGCGGCCTTGCTGGTCGATCTGGGCGAGCTGCTGCACGAGGACGCCGATCAGCGCATGCCGACCCGGTGGGTGGTCGGGTCGTGAACAAGCTGGCGGAGCTGGGCTGGATCGGCTGGTACGCGCTGGCGGTGTTCTTCGGGCCGGTCGTCTGGGGTGTGGTGTGGGCGCTGCTGGATTCGCGGCGCGCTCGGCGGGAGCGGAAGCGGTGACTTGCCCGCCCTTCGATCGGGATCTCGGCGATGCGGTGGGAGCGGAATTGGCGCGCGCCCGGACCGAGCGAGGGCTTTCGCTCAGGGAACTTCGCGCTCGCCTCGGCGACGGGACTTCGGTGTCCACGCTCAGCAGGTGGGAGAACGGCAAGCAGGCGATCAGCCTCGAGCGGTTCGTGCACCTGTGCGTGGCGCTGCGCGTTTCGCCCGCCCTGGTGCTGCACGACGCCTGCACCAGGGCCTACCACCACACGCATCGGATCCCCGACGGTTACGTGCGGTTGGCGCCGGAGGCGCACCAGCCGATGATCGTGCGGGAGTGGTGACCGGGTCACCGGCCGCGGCGGCGGGTTCCGGCTCGGGTTCCGGCGGAGAAGGCGGCCGCGCCCGAGCGCCGCGGGGAGCCGCCGGTGGGGTTCCGGCGGCCGCGGTTCGAGCGGGTCTCCTGCTTCGGTTCGGTGCGGGTGGCGCCGCGTTGCTGGGTGGCTCGGCCCTTGCCGGATCCCCGGTTGCCGCGGCGAGGCTGGGCCGGGGCGGGGGCCTTTTCCGCGGGCGGGGTGAAGGTGCGTTCGCCCGGCGCGAGTTTGGCCAGCAGGAAGTGCCCGGGGCCGAGTTTCGTGGTGGTCGGCTTGATCCCGGCCTTGCGGGTCAGGTCCCGCACGTCGGCGACCTGGTCGTCGGTCATCAGGGTCACCACGGTGCCGCTCGCGCCCGCACGGGCGGTCCGGCCCGAGCGGTGCAGGTAGGCCTTGTGCTCGACGGGCGGATCGGCGTGGATCACCAGTGCCACGTCGTCGACGTGGATGCCGCGGGCGGCGATGTCGGTGGCCACCAGGGTGTTCGCGGTGCCGTCGCTGAACGCGCCGAGGTTGCGGGTGCGGGCGGTCTGCCCGAGGTTCCCGTGCAACTCGACCGCGGGCACGCCGGAGGCGACGAGTTGCCGGGTCAGCGCCTTCGCCCGGTGCTTGGTGCGGGCGAACACCACCGCGCGCCCGGGGGCCGCGGCGAGTTCGACGAGCACCGAAATCCGCTGGTCGGCGCGCACGTGCAGCACGTGGTGGGTCATCGCGGACACCGGGGACCGCGCCGAGTCGACGCTGTGCGTGACCGGATCCGTCAGGTACCGCTTCACCAGCACGTCGACCCCGGCGTCCAGGGTCGCCGAGAACAGCAGCCGCTGGGCGTCGCGCGGGGTGTGGTCGAGCAGCCGCCGGACGACCGGCAGGAAACCGAGGTCGGCCATGTGGTCGGCCTCGTCGAGCACGGTGATCTCGACGGCGTCGAAGTGGACGTGGCCGGAGCCGAGGTGGTCGGCGAGCCGCCCGGGGCACGCGACCACGATGTCGACGCCCGCGCGCAGGCCGGCGATCTGCGGGTTCGCGCTCACGCCGCCGAACACGGTCAGCGTGCGCAGCCCGAGCACCTCGGCCAGGGGCGCGATCGACGCGTCGATCTGGTTCGCGAGTTCCCGGGTGGGCGCCAGGATCAGCGCGCGCGGGCGGCCGGGGCGGCGCTTGCCGCGCGACGCGGCGAGCCGGGCGAGCACCGGGAGCGCGAACGCGTAGGTCTTGCCCGAGCCGGTGCGCCCGCGCCCGAGCACGTCGCGCCCGGCGAGCGAATGCGGCAGGGTCGCCGCCTGGATGGGGAAGGGCTCGACGACGCCTTGGGCGGCGAGCACTGTGGTCAGGGACTCGGGCACGCCGAGTTCGGTGAAAGTCAAGGGGCGGCTTGCCGCCATGGGATCTCCATACGCAGAAGGGTCGTCCTGCCCGGCGCAGACCCGTGTCGGTCGCGGCGCGTGGTGGTCGACGTGGAACGCGGCCCGAGGCAGAACTGAGCGGACCGCACCGCGAACCCTACGCGAAGCGATCACCGCTGTCCGGCGGTGGTGGGCGGGCGCACAGGAACCTGACACTCGTCAGGTTTGTCTGGTACCGTACCTAACCGATGTCAGGTAAGCGGTTGACCAGGGCGGAGCGGCGGGAGCGGATCCTGGCCGCGGCGGCGGAGGTGTTCGCCGCGAGCGGGTACGCCGGGGCCGGGATGCGCGAGGTCGCCACGCGCGCCGGGATCAGCACCCCGGTGCTCTACGACCACTTCGCGTCCAAAGCGGACCTGTACGCCACCCTGCTGGAGCGCCAGGTCGACGCGCTCATCGACGACTGGTCGATGCCGGAGACTCCGGTCAGCACCTACGAGCTGTTCCACGGCCGGGTCCGCGCGATCTACGCGTGGATCGAACGCAACGAGCTCGCCTGGCGGATGATCTTCGGCGAGCCGCCCGGGGACGAGGTCGTCGCGCGCGCCCACCACCGGGGCCAGGCCCGGGCGACCGCGCAGCTCGCGGGCCTGTTCGCCCTGGTGCCCCGGCTCGACCTGTCCGTCGAAATCGAGCGGCGCCGGGCCGACGAGGTGCTCGCCGAAGCCGCGAAGAGCGCGCTCAACGCCATCGCCACCTGGTGGTGGGGCAACCGGGACATTCCCGCCGACCACGTCGTCGCGCTGACCGCCGACCTGCTCTGGCGGGGCCTGCGCGAACTCACGAAAGGGGACGAGTCATGAGCACAGCCGAGGAGACCACCGAGCGGTACCGCCGTGCTGTCGAGACCGGGGACGTGGACCTGGCGCTGAGCACCTTCGCCGAGGACGCCGTGGTGCGTTCGCCGTTGACGCGGCGGATCCGCTTCACCGGGCACGCCGAGTTGCGCCCGCTGATCGAGGTCGCCTACCGCCACCTCGAAGACGTCCGCTGCCACACCGACACCGGCGACGACCGGACCCGGGTCGTGGTCTACACGGCCCGGATCCGCGGCGAGGAACTCGAGGAAACCGCCGTGCTCCGGCTGGACGACCGGGGCAAGATCGCCGAGGCCACCCTGTTCGTCCGCCCGTTGCCCGGTCTCGTCCGGCTGATGGCCGCCTTCGGCCCGGACATCGCCCGCGCCAACGGCCGGCCCGCCGCGGCCCGGTTCCTGGCCGCGGCGACCCGGCCGCTGCTGTCCCTGGTCAGGAGCGGGGACCGGTTCGGGGTTCCGCTGGCGGGGCCGAGGCGCTGACCTCGTCGATCACCTTCGGCACCCCGCGCAGGGTGAACAGCACGCTCACCCCGAGCCCGGCGAGCAGGGCCGCGCTGCCGTACATGGTCAGGTGCGCGGCGTCCAGGAACGCCGCCCTCGCCGAGTCCACGACCCGCACCCCCAGCGCGGGCGGCAGTTCGGCCGCCATGCCCACCGCGGTGCCGAGCGATTCGCGGATCGGCCCCGCGGCGGCCTCGGGCAAGTCCGGCGGCAGCACCAACTTGTCCCGGTACACCGCCCCGAGCACGCTGCCGAGCACCGCGATGCCCAGCGCCCCACCGAGTTCGTTCGCGGTTTCGGAGATCGCCGAAGCCGCCCCGGCCCGTTCCTTCGGCACGGTGGCGAGCACGGTGTCGGTGGAGACCGTCAACGTCATCGACAGCCCGGCCCCGAAAACCACCATGGCCACCACCAGGAACGGGTAGTCGACCTCCGTCCCGATCCGGGCGTACAGCAGGAAACCGAGTGCGGACAGGCCCATCCCCGCGGCGATCGTCCCGGCCCGGCCGAACCGCGCGATGAGCGGCGCGGTCAGCAGCGCCCCGGCGATCGCGGCCGCCGGTCCGGGCAGCCCGGCCAGGCCCGCCCGCAACGGTGACCAGCCCGCGACGAGCTGCAGGTACTGGGCCACCACCAGGGACATGGCGAGCATCGCGAACACGGCGATCAGCGTGGAGCCGACCGTCGCGGCGAACGCGCGCTGCCGGAACAACCGGACGTCGATGAGCGGTTCGGGCAACCGGAGCTGCCTGCTCGTGAACGCGGCCAGCCCGCCGATGCCCAGCACCACGGCGATCAGCACGTCCGCGTGCCCGAAGCCCTGGTGCGCGATTTCCTTGACCGCGTAGACGATCGCGATGACACCGACCACCGACAGCAGCACGCTGGCCGGATCCAGCCGTCCCGGCGCGGGATCGCGCGATTCGGGCACCAGCGCCGAGCCGAGCGCGATGATCACCACGACCACCGGCACGTTGAGCAGGAACACCGAACCCCACCAGAAATGGGTGAGCAGCGCGCCGCCGACCAGCGGGCCCGCCCCGAAGCCCACGATGCCGATCCCGCTCCACAGGCCGATCGCCGCGGTCCGCTCCTTCGGATCGGTGAACACGTTGCGGATCAACGAAAGCGTGGACGGCATCACGGTCGCGCCCGCGATCCCGAGCAGCGCGCGGGCGCCGATCAGCGCTTCGGCGTTCGGCGCGAACGCGGTGAGCACGGACGCGGCGCCGAACACGCCCGAACCGATCAGCAGCAGTTTCCGGCGGCCGATCCGGTCGCCGACGCCGCCCATGGTGACCAGGAATCCGGCCAGCGCGAACCCGTAGACATCGGCGATCCACAGGAACTGCTCGGTCGACGGGCGGATGTCCTCGACGAGTTTCGGCATCGCCAGGTGCAGCACGGTCAGGTCGACCGCGAGCAGCAGCATCGCCAGGCACGCCACCGCCAGCGTGCCCCATTTCCGGACCCCCGGCGAGATCACGGCCGCTTCGCCCCGAACACCAGTTCCTCGCTGCGGCGGGCCGTCCCGTCGGCGTTGTCGCCCAGGTAGAACCGGGTGGACATGGTCCGCGCCTCGAAGTCGAAGACGCTGCGCCACAGGGTGCGCCACGGCTCCTCCGGCTGGATCTTCGTCGCGACCTCGTCCAGCGACTCGCGCAGCGATTCGCCGGAGGCCGGGGCGCCGGACACGGATTTGGTGAGCGTGCGGGCCCGTTCGTAGGTGCCGAACGACTCGGCGGTGTCGGCGGGCAGCTCGTCCACGTCCGGGTAGCGGTGCAGCGGGTGGTTGGTCACGCACAGCGGCCCGTGCGGCGCCTCGATGATGTGCTCGGTGCCGTTCGCCCCGGGTTCCCAGACGAACGCGTTCCCCGCCGCGTCCGCGATCAGGTAGTGCAGCTGCGCGCCGTGGTAGTACTGCTTCGCGCCGAGCAGCGCCTGCTTGGCCTGCTCGGCGTTCTCGCAGGTGTCCAGCACGAACCGGGGCAGCTGGGCGCTGTCGATCCCGACCTGCGGCGCGTCGGTCTCGGCGGGCGGCTGGGCGGCCTGGACGTCGGCGATCAGCAGCGCGACCGCCAGCCCGGCCTCGTTGATCCCCTCCATCGCACTGTCCAAAGTAGACATGGTCAGGATGGTGGAAGCCAGGCCGTCGTCCGGGTAGGTCGTGATCACGTACGGCCGCGACGCCATCGGGAGGTCGTCGCCCGGCGTGATTTCCTCACCCGCCAACGCTGCCCCGAGCTGGCGCTCGCTCATCGTGAAGAAGTCGTAGTTGCGGCCCATCCGGCCCCGGCCGTCGGCCGATCCCGCGGCCGGGCAGTAGACGGCCGAACACCCCGAGCCGACCGGCAACCCGCTCAGGCCGTCCAGGCACAGGTCGTCGCGTTCCGGGTCGACGTCGAACGCGGCCGCGACCCCGGACATCCGGGCGTGCTGCTGCGGCCAGTTCCGCTCGAACCAGGTCCAGCGCGCCCGGTTCACCACCGGATCGATCCGGCGCGGCGCCCAGTTCGCCCGGGTCCGCGCCTCTTCGGCCAGCGCGTGCCCGATGGCGGAGTACGCCCCGGACAGGATCAAGTGCCGCACGGTCAGGAAGTCGTCGGGGCCACCGGCCACCACTGAGTTCTCGTTCATGCCCCCACGTTCGCCGCGGGCGCTGACCGGTCACGCACGAAGTGCTGACCATGCTCCCGCCCGGTCGTCAGCGCCCGCGCGGTAGGCCGCGTCGAACGCTTCGGCGCCCAGGGATTCCCGGGCGGCCGCGCCGGTGCGGGTGACGTCCGGATCGTGCGCGATGGCCGTGCCCCGGGCGGCGGCGCCCGCGCCGAGCAGCCGGGCGGCGCGTTCGGCGTCCCCCTCGCCCAGCGCGACCTCGGCGAGCGCTTCGGTGGCCTGCGCCGCCAGCACCGCGTTGCCGAGCACCCGCGCGGTTGCGGCCACCCGGTCCAGCAGCGCCTTCGCTTCGGTGCGGTCGCCCCGGCCGAGGTGGATCCTGGCGAGCGTGACCTGGGCCTGCGCCTGCACCTCGGACGGCCCGAACCCGGTCTTCGGGCACTCCTCGATCGCCCGGGCGCACCAGGCCAGGGCCTGCTCGTGATCGCCGTCCAGGCGGGCGAGTTCGGCCAGTCCGAGGTGGGCCGCCGCCAGCTTCACCAGCGACCCGACCCGGCCCGCCAGCTCCGCGGCGCGCTCCTGGTTGGCCCGCGCGGCGGCCGGATCGCCCATCAGCACCAGGCAGTCCGCCTGCTCGGTCAGCAGGTCCGCGATTTCCTCGGGCGAACCGAGTTCGCGGGTCAGTTCGATCGCCTCGTCGAAGAGCGCGAGCGCCCGGCGGTGCTCGCCGCGCCAGCTCGCGAGCTTGGCCAGCGTGGCCAGCGCCATCGAGGTGCCGAACCGCTCGCCCTCGCCGCGGAACCGCCGCAACGCGTCGCTCAGGTGCTTTTCGGCCGCCCCCGGATCACCCCGGATGAACGCGGTCATCCCGACCCCGACCGCGGTGAGCCCCCGGGCCCAGCCGTCGGATCCGATCACCCGCGCCGACTCCTCGGCCAGTGCCTCGGTGCCCATCGGCGGCGGGCCGGTGAATCCGGCGCTGAGCAGGTAGAGGATCGGATGCCGCGGCTCGGGCGACCACCGGACTATGCCCGGATCCGCGGCCTGGAACCGCCGCCGCAGCCCCTCGTCGTCGGCCGCCGCGTACAACGCGCTGAGCAGGCAGAGCCGGTACTCCTCGGACAGGTCCTCCGGCGGTTCGGGGCCGAGCCGGTCGGCCAGCTCCCGCGCGAGCACCGCGCCCTCGAACTGCCGCCCGCGCAGGGTCCAGTACGCGCACAACGCGCCGAGCAGCCGCAACGCCAGCCGGGGGTCCGCGCCGATGGCCCAGCGCAGCGCGGCGTGCAGGTTGTCGTGTTCGGCGTCCAGCCGCGCGAGCCACTCGAGCTGGTCGGCGGCCAGCAGCCATGGTTCGGCGGTTTCGGCCAGGGCGAGGAAGTGCTCGGCGTGGGCCCGCCGCGTCGCCTCGGGATCGTCGAGCCGTTCGGCGCAGAACGCGCGGACCGTCTCCAGCATCCGGTACCGGTCCCCGGACACCTCGACCAGGGATTTGTCGGCGAGGCCGGTCATCGGGCCGACGGCGTCGGCGAGCCCGCACACCCGGGCGGCCGCGTCCAGGGTGGCGCCCCCGGCGAACACGGTCAGCTTCGCCGCCAGGTCCCGTTCCGCGCCGGAGAGCAGGTCCCAGCTCCACTCCACGACCGCGCGCAGCGTCCGGTGCCGCGCCGCCGCGGTGCGGCTGCCCTGGGACAGCAGCGCGAACCGGTCGTGCAGGCGCGCGGCGATCTCGGCGACCGGCAGCGTGCGCACCCGCGCGGCGGCCAGTTCGATCGCGAGCGGCAGGCCGTCCAGGGCCGCGCAGATCCGCCGCACGTCGTCCAGGTTGTGCTCGTCGACGCGGAAATCGGCGCGCCCGGCGGCCGCCCGGTCGGCGAACAGCCGGACCGCCGGGGCGGCCACGGCCTCGGCCAGGCCCGTCCCGGCCGGGGGCAGGTCCAGCCGGGGCACCGGGTACAGCGCCTCGCCGGTGATCCCGAGCGGCTCCCGGCTGGTGGCCAGCACGCGCAGGCCGGGGCACGCGGCGAGCAGCGTCGCGGCCAGCCGGGCCACCGCGTCGACCAGGTGCTCGCAGTTGTCCAGCACGAGCAGCGCCGGACGTTCGGTGAGCGCGGCGACCAGCCGGTCCGCCGGGGGCGTCGAGGCCCGGCCGAGGGCGGTCTCGCGCAGGCCGAGCGCGGCGAGCACCGCCTGCGGGACGTCGGCGCCCGCGGCCAGCGGCGCGAGTTCGGTGAACGCGACCGGGCCACCCGCCCGGCCCGCCGCCTCCACCGCCAGGCGCGTTTTCCCGGCGCCGCCCGGGCCGGTGAGCGTGACCAGCCGGTGCCGGTCCAGCAGCTCCCCGAGCCGCCGCAGGTCCGGCGCCCGGCCGACGAAACTGGTGAGCTGGGCAGGCAGCGGCTTCGCGGCCGCCGCTCGTTCCCCGCGCAGCACGGTGAGATGCGTCCGCGCCAGCTCGGGTGACGGATCGGCGCCGAGCGCCTCGGCCAGCGTCCGGCGCGCGTCCTCGAAGACGGCCAGCGCCTCGGCCTGCCGGCCGCTGCCGTGCAGGGCCCGCATGAGCTGCCCGCGCAGGCGTTCGCGCAGCGGATGCGCGGCGATCAGCTCCCGCAGCCGGGGCACCAGGTCGCGGGCTTCGCCCCGGCCGAGCAGCGCGTCCAGGTGGTCCTCGGTGGCCGCGAGCCGCAGCTCGTCCAGCCGGGTCGCCTGCGCCTGGGCGTACGGCGCGTCGGCCAGCGCGTTCCCGCGCCACAGGGCCAGCGCCTCGCCGAGGAGCCGGTCCGCCGCGCCGAACTCGCCCGCGCCCAGCGCCTTGCGCCCCTCGGCGGCCAGCCGCTCGAACCGGAACGCGTCGACCTCGCCCGGATCGACCGCCAGCCGGTAGCCCGCGGCGCCGAATTCGACCAGCTCACCGTCGCCGAGCTGCTGGCGCAGCCGGGAGACCTGGGACTGCAGCGCGTTCGCGGCCCGGTCCGGCGGATCACCGCCGTAGACGCCCTCGAGCAGGCGTTCGGCGGAGACCATCCGCCCCGCGTCGGCGATCAGCAGGGTGGCCAGCGCGCGCACCCGCGGCCCGCCGAGCGCGGCCTGGCTCCCGTCGGAGCGCAGGGCCAGCACGGGGCCCAGGATGCCGAAACGCATGCCGCCATCCTTCCGCGTCACAGTGCCCGACAGGCAACCTTCGAGCGCGCTGGTGCGTCGGGGTATGGGCTGCGGGGAGAGATCGGCAGCTCTAATACACTGCGACACGATCTAGTGCAACGGGAGAGGTATGTCTGAGAGCCAGGACGTGATTGCCCTGGGCCAGCCCACCGTCGGAGAGGAAGAGCTCGCCGCGGTGGCCGAGGTCTTCAAATCCGGCTGGCTCGCCGGGGCAGGCCCCACCTGCCGCAAGTTCGAGGAGCGGTTCGCCTCGGTCGTCGGCACCAAGCACGCCTTGACCACCAGCAACTGCGGTTCCGCCCTGTACCTCGGGCTCCGCGTGCTCGGCGTCGAACCCGGCGACGAGGTGATCGTCGGCGACTACACCTTCCCGGCCACCGGGCACGCCGTGCTGCAGGCCGGCGCGACCCCGGTCTTCGCGGACGTGCGCCCGGACATCTGGAGCGCCGACCCGGCTCACGTCGAGTCGCTGATCACCGAGAAGACCGTCGGCATCCTGGCCGTCGACGTGGCCGGGCAGCCCGGCGACTTCGACGAGTACCGGGCCATCGCCGACTCCCGCGGGCTGTGGCTGTTCGAGGACGCCGCCTGCTCCGCGGGCGCGACCTACAAGACCAGGCCCGCGGGCAGCCTCGCCGATCTCGCCGCGTTCTCCTTCCACGGCCGCAAGGGCATCACCGCGGGCGAAGGTGGCGCGCTGGTCTCCGACCGCGAGGACCTGATCGCGCACGCGCGCAAACTGCACACCTACGGCATCGAGCCCGCGATCGCCCGCGAAGGCTCCGATGAACTGCCGATTCCCACGTTCCACGAGGCCGGGTTCAACTTCCGGCTCTCGGACGTGCAGGCCGCGATCATGAACGTGCAGCTGGACCGGCTGCCCGACCTGCTGGCCGCGCGCCGCTCGGTGGCCAAGCGCTACCACGACGCGTTCGACGGCCTGGACGGCGTCGAGGTGCCGGTCGCCCTGCCCGACCGCGAGCACCCCTGGCAGGCGTACATCCTGACCATCGCGCCGGAGATCAGCCGCGGCAAGGTCGCGCTGAAACTGCGGGAACGCGGCGTGCAGTGCAACTTCGGCACCTACGCCTCGCACGTCCAGCCGGTCTACGGGAAGCAGGCGCCGCTGCCGGTGTCCGCGGACATCTTCGCCCGGCACCTGGCCATCCCGATGCACTCCAACCTCACCGACGCCCAGGTCGAGCGGGTTGCCGACACCGTGCGCGAAGTCGTCACCGAACTGTCCTAACCAGACCCTTTCGCCTGATCAGCGCCACGAACGCCGACGAGGAGAGCAGTTAACATGTCCGACAAGAAGGTCTTCTTCACCGGGGGAGCCGGTTTCATCGCGGCGCACACCATCCCGATCCTGCTGGAGCGCGGGTACTCGGTGCGCATCTTCGACAACATGACCCGCGGTGACCGCGACCGCGTCAACGAGTTCGTGCAGACCGGCAAGGTCGAACTGGTGGAGAAGGACGTCCGCTACGGCGGCGGCGTCCGCGAGGCCATCCGCGGCTGCACGCACGCGATCCACTTCGCCACGGTGTCGATCAACAAGTCGATCGCGGACCCGCACGAGTCCATCGACATCAACATGACCGGCAACCACAACGTGTTCGCGGCCGCCGCGGACGAGGGCGTGGAACGCCTGGTGTTCGCCTCCTCGGCGTCGGTGTACGGCGACCCGCAGAAGCTGCCGATGCACGAGGACGACCAGCTCAACCCGCTGACCCCGTACTGCATCTCCAAGCGCGCGGGCGAGGACCTGCTGGGCTTCTACCAGCGCCAGAAGGGCCTGTCCTGGAACGCGCTGCGCTTCTTCAACGTGTACGGCCCCGGCCAGAAGATCGAGGCCTACTACACCTCGGTGATCAACCACTTCATCCAGCGCCTGCGCGCCGGCCAGCCGCCGATCATCGACGGCAAGGGCGAGCAGTCGATGGACTTCGTGCACGTCACCGACCTGGCCAAGGCCGTCGTCGCCGCGCTGGAGTCCGAGCAGGCGAACCTGCCGATCAACATCGGCACCGGCATCGACACCTCGATCGCCACCCTGGCCAAGATCCTGATCGACGCGGTGGGCGTCGACGTCGAGCCGCAGTTCAACCCGCGTGACGTGCTGGTCTCGCGCCGGGCGGCGGACATCACCCGGGCCCGCGAGGTGCTCGGCTGGGAACCGGAGATCTCGGTCCAGCAGGGGATGACCGAGCTGGTCAAGGCTTCCGCCTGATGAATCCCGCGGCGGGTCCTGCGAAAGGGCGGGCAATGCGAATAGTGGTGGTGAACAACTTCTTCCCGCCCCGGGTGGGGGGAAGTGCGCACATGTCGGCCTCGCTCGCCGAACAGTACGCGGCGAGCGGGCACGAGGTGCTCGCGATCACCGCCGCGTACGGGGACGCGCCCGCGGAGGAGGAGAAGGACGGCTACCGCGTCGTCCGGTTCCCGGCGATGAAGATGCCGCAGCTGGGGTTGTCGATCGACTTCGACATGACCTTCGCCGCGGTGCGGCCGGGGAACTGGCGGAAGCTGTTCAGGCTGCTGGACGAGTTCAAACCGGACGCGATCCACCTGCACGGCCAGTTCTTCGACCTGTCCTGGATGGCCGGGCTGTACGGGCGGCGGCGGGGCGTTCCGCTGCTGCTCACCATCCACACCCTGCTGATCAGCGAGAAGAAGCTGTACGGCGCGGTGTTCCGGATGCTCGACGCGCTGCTCGTGCGCCCGATCCTCGGGCTGCTCAAACCGCGGTACGTCATCCTGGACAAGCTCGGCGTCGACTACTGCGTCGACCGGTACAAGACCAGCGACGAGAACTCGGAGTACTTCCCGATCGCGGTCGACACCGAGCACTTCGAGAAGCCGCTGACCAAGGACGTCCGGGCGGAGAACGAGATCGGCGAAGCGCCGCTGATCGTTTCGCTCGGGCACGTGATCCCGCTGCGCAACCGGCTCCCGCTGGTCGAGGCGATGCCGGCCATCCTGGCGAAGCACCCGGACACCAAGGTGATCGTGGTCGGCCGGGTGTACCACGACGCGTTCCTCAAGCGCGCCGAGGAACTCGGCGTGCGGGACGCGTTCCTGGTCAAGGGCGCGGTGCCCAAGGACGACGTGCCCGCGTACTTCGCCGCGGCGGACATCGTCACGCACGACCTCAACGGCGGCTGCGGCACCGCGTCGCTGGAGGCCATGCTGTCCGGCACCGCGACCATCGCGTCGGTGACCGAGGACAACTACCCCGGCATCGAGCTGCACAACGGCGAGAACATCCTGCTGGTCCCGCCGGACGATCCGGCGGCGGTGGAGAGGACCGTGCTGGAGCTGCTCGACGATCCGGTGAAGCGCGCGGAGATCGCGAAGCGGCAGAGCGCCATGGTGCGCGACAACTTCGCGCTCGACGTGGTGGCCGGGGAGCACCTGCGCACCTTCGAGAAGATGGTGGCCGATCGTTGAGCCTGTTCTTTGACGACGAGCGCAGCAACCGGCTGCGCCCGCAGATCCTGACCGAGCTCGTCGGCGAGTACATGAACGACGTCGAGCGGGCGAAGCTGTACGGGCTGCCGGAGACCACCCGGATCCGGCAGCGCGCGAAGATCGTCAGCCCGGAGAACCTCAAGATCGGCGAGCACTGCTGGATCGGCGAGGGCGCGGTGCTGGACGCCAGCGGCGGCCTGGAGATCGGCGAGCACACCAGCATCGGGCTGAACACGCTGGTCTTCACGCATTCCAGCTGGCTGGCGAACATGACGCTGCAGAACCACTCCGGCAGCGACCTGATCGAGCGGAAGCCGGTGAAGATCGGCAAGGGCTGCTTCATCGGCGGGCTCGTGGTGATCATGGCCGGGGTGACGATCGGGGACTTCGCCACCGTGCAGCCGAACTCGGTCGTGGC
Organism: Amycolatopsis anabasis; assembly: GCF_009765355.1. Taxonomy (GTDB): domain Bacteria; phylum Actinomycetota; class Actinomycetes; order Mycobacteriales; family Pseudonocardiaceae; genus Amycolatopsis; species Amycolatopsis anabasis. Next base: position 65,456 of record NZ_VTHK01000024.1, read on the forward strand.
CAAGGACGTGCCGCCGCGCTCGCTGGTCGCGGGTAACCCGGCGCGGGTGTTCCAGCGCTACGACGAGGAGTACATCGCCGGCGAGGTGGAGCGGGTGCGCGCGGAGAACGAGCGCCGCCGCGAGCTTTCCGCCGAACGCGGACAAGATTCGTCCGGATGGGGCGCTCCTTCGGGTGATTTCCGGCCGGAAGCGCCGCCGTCCGAGTGATGTCCGGGCGTTTTCCGGTCGCGGTTCAGTAGCATTGAGATAAACGTCGCCAACGGGGGCGAAATCCGCATCCGCAAGGGGTATTCGCATGCCGCGAACCAGCAGGAAACGGAGTGGGATCCACCGCAAGCGATTGTTCCACCGGGAATTCTTTCCGCGATAATTCTTACGCGCAGGCCAACGATGTGATCAGCTGACCCCTGCTGATCTCATCCGGGTAAGACCACGTCGGCCTGGTATCGCAGGCAGCCGGGCCGGCGTGGCTCCCCGGCCGGACACCCCATCGAGGGCATTCCGCACCCCCGCCCCGGACGGCAGACTTGTGGGACACTGTTCACGGCGCTGTCGCAGCAGGAAGGAGCCCCAGGTGAGCATATCCCCCTGGCCCGGGCACCTGCTGAGCCTCGACGACTGGATCGCCCTTCCCGAGGACACCGATCGGCGTTTTGAGCTGGCGGAAGGGGTACTCCAGGGGGCGCCGAGGCCGGCTTCACGGCATCAGCGCGCAATATGGCGGCTCGCGGCGCTTCTTGAGCCATCTCTGCCACCCGAATGGGGCGTGCTGACCGAGGCCGAGGTAGTGATTGAGCGCGGTCCCACCGCGACGGTACGAGTTCCTGATTTGTTGGTGGTTTCATCTGATGCCATCGATCGGAATCGACCTCGTTGGAACCCTGATGAGGTGGGTCTCGTCGTGGAGATCATCTCGCCGGGTACGGTGCGGACCGACCGGGTAACCAAATTCTCTGAATACGCCGAGGTTGGAATCGAGCACTACTGGATTGTCGACCTCAATGAACCGATCAGTCTCACTACTTTCCGCCTCGTCGGCGAGGACTACGAGGACTTCGGCGAGCACACCGGAAAGACGGTTTTGGATCTCTTCGGAGTCCCGATCACGATCGACCTCGGCGCCCTTGCCGCTAAGCGGGCGGCGGAGGCCTGAGCTGCGGAAACCGTTGCGATACGTCGACAACATCGTCGCCTACGGCAGGCTTTCCGGCGCGTACCGGTGAACCCCGGGGCGGTGGACTTCGTGTCTTCGGTTGCGTGCCCGTGACGGTCGGGTACGCGTGAGGAGTCCGCCATGGCACATCGGACCGTGGTATCCACGGTGATTTTCGGTTCCCTTTTCCTCGCCGCCTGCGGTTCGGGCGGCGACCCCGCCTCGCCGGACGCGGCCCCCGGCGGGTGGGCGATCCGGGACGTGCCCGGGGCCGGGAGCGTGCTGGCCGGCGTCGACGGCAGAACGGTCTACACCTCCGAGCAGGAGAGCGGCGGGAAGGTCGCCTGCACGAACTCGTGCCTGGACATCTGGCGCCCGGTCATCGCGGAGACGCCACCCGCCGCCCCCGCGGGCCTGCCCGGGAAGCTGGGCGTGCTCACCCGCCCGGACGGCGGCGGCAGCCAGGTGACCTACGACGAAATGCCGCTGTACACCTTCAAGTTCGACGAGGCGCCCGGAGAAGCGAAGGGCGACAACCTGGCCGACGAGTTCGCCGAGGGGTTCTTCACCTGGCACGCCGTGACCGCCCAGGGCCAGCCGGGCGGCGCGCCCGCGAAACCCACCGCCGACGGCGGCTACGGCTACTGACCCCGCGATTCCCGGTCAGGCCAAGGAGATCAGGCCCGCGTGCGTCGGCCGGAAGCCGCACGAGTCGAAGTAGAACCCGCGCAGGTGATCCTCGAAATCCACGTGCAGCCACGCGCATCCGGCCCGCCGGGCCTCCGCCGCCGCGTGCCGCACGAGTTCGGTCCCGATGCCCCGGCGCTGCTGGTCCGGCCGGACCTTCGGGTCGAGCAGGAAGGCGTGATCGGCCCCGTCCCACGCCACGTTCGCGAAGCCGATCAAGCCGCCGTCCGGCTCGCGGGCGGTCATCCAGCCCAGGCTGTGCGGCCGGATCCGGTCCCACCAGCCCGGTTCCGGGGTGCCGCCGTGCGAGCGGGTCAACGCGACCAGTTCGTCATCGCCCACTTCGGCTCGCCACCGGTAGTCGACGTTCATGCTGCCCGGAAAGCGCGCCGGTAGGCGGACGGGGACGTGTGCATGGCTTCGCCGAAGTGTTGGCGGAAGGTGACCGCGGTGTCGAAACCCACCGAGGTGGCGACCCGCTCGATCGGGGTCTCGGTGGTCTCCAGCAGCGGCAGGCTGGCCTGGATCCGGCGGGCGATCAGCCATTTGATCGGGCTGGTGCCCACGCACCGCGCGAAGTGCCGCAGGTAGGTGCGCGCGGACATGTTCGCCCGCGCGGCCAGGGTGTCCACCGAGATCGGTTCGGTCAGGTGTTCCAGCGCCCAGGAGATGCTGCGGGCGATCCGGTCGTCCTCGGGATCGGCGGCGACCGGGCTCTCGATGTACTGCGCCTGCCCGCCGTCGCGATGCGGCGGGATGACCAGCCGGCGCGCGATCGCGTTGGCCAGATCCGCGCCGAAGTCCTTGCGCACCAGGTGCAGGCACAGGTCGATCCCGGACGCGCAGCCCGCGCTGGTCAGCACCGACTCGTTGTCGACGTACAGCGGGTGCGGGTCCACCGAGACCCGCGGGTACCGCGTCCGCAGCAGATCCGCGTAGCGCCAGTGGGTGGTGGCGCGCAGGCCGTCGAGGAGACCGGCCGCCGCGAGCGCGAACACGCCGGAGCAGATCGACACCACGCGCGTCCCGCGGCGGTGCGCCAGCCGGAGCGCGGCGATCACCTCGGGGGAGGCCTCGGCGTGCACGTCACGCACGCTGGGCACGACGATCGTGCGCGCGGCGGCGAGGGTGTCCAGGCCGTGCCGGACGTGCAGTTCGGCCCCGCCGAGCACCGGGATCGGGCCCGGCCGCTCCGCGCAGAGCCGCACCTCGTACCAGTCGTCCGGCAGCGGCAGATCCGGCCAGCGCAGGGCGAAGACCTCGGTGACGATCCCGCTTTCGAACGACGTCATGCCCTCGTAGGCGAGTACGGCCACCTGATGCGACGCGGTGGAACCCATGGCGGGATCTTAGCGCACGCCGTCGTCAGCGCCACTGTTTTTGCGGCCTCCGTGCGGGCAGCCTGGTGGGCGAGCAGAAGGAGGAAATCATGGCAAAACTGTTGCGGGCATTGCGAAACCTGGCCGCGGACCTCGTCTACGGGGTGCACGCGGGCCACGCGATCCGGCACGGGCTGCCGGTGCCGCGACGGCGGGCGGGGTGCTGAGCCCGCCTCGCCGATCGGTCAGGTGCCGGCCTGGGCCAGGACGCTCGCGACGACCCGGTGCGAGGGCAGGATCGAGTCGCGTTCGGCCTTGGCGTCGACCTTGTCCTCCAGCAGGTCCACGAACCGGTCGAGCTGGGTGGCCAGCGGTTCGCGGGCGGTGACCAGTTCCGGGATCTCGATCACGGTCTGCTGCCGGTAGCCGAGCCCGTCCGGGGTCGCCGCGTCGTGCGAGACGTGCCGGTAGATGGTCACGTCCCGGCGCAGCAGGTCGATCTCGATCAGCCGGTCCAGTTCGGACACCACGAGCGAACGCACCTTGCGCTGCCCGAGCCGCGACGCCGACACCGTGGCCAGTCCGAACGGGAACGTCAGGACGGTTTCGATGGTGTCCTCCGCGCCGGTGACCGAGGACGGGTGGAAGTACCCGGCCCCCGAGGTCACCCGCGACGGGGTGGCGCCGCCGAAGAACTGGATCGCGATGTCCACGTCGTGCACCAGCAGGTCCCAGGACACCCCGGTCTTGATCCGCGGCGCGTACGGGCCGTGCCGCCGGGCCATCAGGTGCACCGGTTCGTTGACCAGTTGCAGCGCGGTCATCACCGCCGGGTTGTACCGCTCGAGCAGCCCGCACATCAGCGGGACGTCCTTCTCCGCGGCGAGCCCGACGATCTCCTCCGACGCGGGCAGGCTGTTCGAAACCGGCTTCTCCACCAGCAACGGCTTGCCCTGGCGCAGGATCTCCAGCGCGATCTCGTGGTGCACCTCGGTCGCCGCGGCCACCACCACGGCGTCCACATCGGACAGTGAGCCGAGTTCCGGGGACCACTGCGAACCGAACCGGTCGGCGACCGCGCGACCGGCCTCCTCCCGCGGATCGACGACGCGGGCCAGGGTGACCCGGTCGTTCTGGGAGAGCACGCGGGCGTGCAACGAGCCCATCGTGCCGGTGCCGACGAGGGCGATGCGGTGCGTCACGCGCCGAGAACCTCTCTCACGGTGGCGATCACGGTGTCGACTTGCTCGTCCGTGAGCGCGGGGTGAACGGGGAGCGAAAGTGCTTGTGCGGCAACGGAAGCGGCCACCGGGAAGTCCTCGACCGAGGCGCCGGGGATCAGCGGGTGGCCGCGGTAGCACTCGTAGTCGAAGACGATCTTCGGGTAGTAGATGCCGTTCCCGATGCCCTTTTCGGTCAGCGCGGCGGCGAGTTCGTCGCGCGAGAGCATCGCGTGCGGGCCGACCAGGACGGTGTACTGGTGCCACACGTGCTCGCGGCCCGGCTGCACGGCCGGGAGCTCCAGCCCGGGCGTCCCGGCGAGCCCCTCGGAAAGGCGCTTCGCGTTGCGCTGGCGGGCCGCGGTGAGCGAGTCGATCTTCTCCAGCTGCGGGACGCCGACCGCCGCGTGCAGATCGGTCATCCGGTAGTTGTGCCCGGCCATCTCGTACTGGTAGCGGGCGCGCATGCCCTGGTTGCGCAGCACGCGCAGCCGGTCGGCGAGGGTGTCGTCATCGCATGTGATCACGCCGCCCTCGGCGGTGGTGATGTTCTTGGTGGCGTACAGCGAGAAGCAGCCCAGCCCGTAGGACCCGGCGCGGCGGCCCTCGAAGGAGGCGCCGACCGCCTGCGCGGCGTCCTCGACGACGTGCAGGCCGTGCTCGGCGGCCAGCGGCGCGAGCTTGCCCATGTCCGCGGTCTGCCCGTACAGGTGCACCGGCATCAGGACCTTGGTGCGATCGGTGACCGCGGCCGCCACCCGGTCCGGGTCGATCGCGAAGTCGTCCCGCGAAATGTCGGCGAAACGCACGGTCGCGCCCGCCTCGAGGATCGCGTTCAGGGTCGCGACGAAGGTGAACGGCGAGGTGACCACCTCGTCGCCCGGCTTCAGGTCGAGCACCTGCAGCGAGGCGACCAGCGCGGTCGTGCCGTTGTTCACCGCCACCGCGTGCTTGGTGCCGGAGATCGCGGCGAACGCGTCTTCGAAGCGCTTGACCATCTTGCCCTGCGCGATGGCGCCGGATCGCAGCACCTCGAGCACAAGGTCTTCCGCGTCGCGGACATCGACCACGGTAATGGGGATCATCGGCAGTCTCTCGCTGTTGGCGGACGTTATGGGTGCGTCCGGTACAGTGGGCTCCCGGTTCGTACGGCCGGCCCGAGCCAAACGCGGGCCACACGTTACCGGGCGTACGCGCCCACCCATGAAACCAGGTTGTAACTCAGCCGCCTACGAACGGGAACTTGAGTGCCGAACCGCATCCATCCGACCGCTGTCCTCGGTGAGGGCGTCGAACTCGGTGACGACAACGTCATCGGCCCGTACACCGTCATCGTGGGCCCCGCCGTCATCGGCGACGGGAACTGGATCGGCCCGCATGTGACGATCGGCACCCCGGGCGAGGACCGGCACGGCCCGCACCCGGTGGCCTGGGAGGACGCGCCGACCGGCGACCCGGCCCAGGACGGGCACGGGGTGCGCGTCGGCAGCCGCAACCGCATCCGCGAGTACGTCAGCATCCAGCAGGGCACCTGGCGGGCCTCGACGCTCGGAAATGACAGCTACGTGCTGCGCGGCAGCCACATCGGGCACGACGTGGTGGTCGACGACGGCGTCACGCTGGCCTGCGACGTGCTGCTCGGCGGGCACACCCACGTCTGGTCCGGCGCCAACCTGGGCATGGGCACCGTGGTGCACCAGAAGGGCCGGATCGGGCCGGGCGCGATGGTCGGCATGGGTTCGGCGGTGCGCCGGGAAGTGGGCGCGTTCACGATCAGCGTCGGCAACCCGGCCCGGGTCACCGGCGTGAACGTGGTGGGCCTGCAGCGGCGTGGCCTGGACGAGGCCACCATCGAGGCCCTCGAGCCGTGGCTCAAGGGCAAGGGGGAGCTCCCGGCGGACGGGCTGGTCGACCGGCTGCCCGCGGACCTCTCTACCTTGGTGAAGGCGTGGGACGAGCGTCCGCGCGACTGACGAGCAAAGGAACGAAATGGCGGAGATCGCTGACAAGCTGCGCGAGGTGTTCGTCGAGGCCCTCGACCTCGACGGGGATGTCAACGTCGAGAACCTGAAGTACCGCGACATCGAGGCCTGGGACTCGGTCGGGCACATGGCGCTGGTCGCCGCCATCGAGGACGAGTTCGATGTGCAGTTCGACACCGACCAGGTGATCGACATGAGCAGCTTCAAGGTCGCCGTCGACATGGTGAAGGAGCTGCAAGCAACCAATGACTGATCTCACCGGGAAGGTCGCGCTGGTCACCGGCGGCACCCGGGGTATCGGTCTGGCCACGGTCCGCGCGCTGGCCGAGGCGGGGGCGACGGTGGTGCTCACCGGGCGCGACGAAGCCAAGGCGAAAGAGGCCGCGGGCTCGGTCGAAGGCCAGGTCTCCGGGCTCGCGCTGGACGTCACCGACGCCAAGGCCGTGTCGACCGTGGTCCGGGGCGTGGCCAAGGAGCACGGGCAGCTGGACATCGTGGTCGCCAACGCCGGGGTCCTCGAGGACGCGTTGCTCGGGATGATCAAGGAAGACCTGATCGACCGGATGCTGTCCACCAACGTGGCTGGGACCCTGCACACCGTGCAGGCCGCTTCGCGGGCGATGATGCGCAAGAAGACCGGCGCGATCGTGGTGCTCGCTTCGATCGTCGGCGAGAAGGGCAGCGCCGGGCAGACCGCGTACGCGGCGTCCAAGGCCGCCGTGGGCAACATCGCACGCTCGGCGTCGAAGGAACTCGGCCGCTACGGCATCCGGGTCAACGGCGTCGCGCCGGGCGTGATCGAGACGGCGATGACCGAGCACCTCGGCGAGGAGATCATCGCCGGGCGCATCGAGGACACCTCGCTGCGGCGGCTCGGCAAGGCCGAAGAGGTCGCGAAGGCCATCCGGTTCCTGGTCAGCGACGAGGCGTCGTTCGTGACCGGGCAGATTCTGGGCGTTGACGGAGGCTTGGTGCTGTGAAGTTGGTGGGCGACGGGGCCCGGCTGGTCGACGCGACCGGCGGCCGCACGCTGGCCGGAGAGGACCTCGCCGCCGCGGTCACCCGCGCGGGCGAGGAACTGGCCGCGCTGGGCCAGGGCGTGCTGTTCGCGCGCACCGCGGTCGACGTGGACAGCGTGCTGCGCTACCTCGGCGCGTTCGAGGCCGCCCGGCCGATCGCGCTGATCGATCCGGCCCTGGACGCCGACGTGCTGGCCGGGCTGGTCGAACGCTTCCGCCCGGCCGCCGTGCTGTCGGCCCCCGAGGGCACCGAAAGCACGGTGCCCGCCGGGTACACCGCGCGGGACGGGCACTGGGTGCGCACGGACCCGAACGGGGTCGTCCCGCATCCGGACCTGGCCGTGCTGCTGCCGACCAGCGGTTCGACCGGCAACCCGAAGCTGGTCCGGCTCTCCCGCACGGCGATCCTGGCCAACGCCGAGGCGATCGCCGAGGTGCTGGGCATCGACGCGGACGAGATCGCCCCGACCAGCCTGCCGCTGCACTACAGCTACGGGCTCTCGGTGCTGAACTCGCACCTGGTCCGCGGCGCGACCGTGGTCGTCGAGCCGTCCGGGGTGCTGGGCCGCGGGTTCTGGGACGCGGTCGCCGAGCACAAGGTGACCTCGCTGGCCGGGGTCCCGTACCACTACGAGATGCTCCGGCGCCTCAAGTTCGACCCGGAGAAGTACCCGAGCCTGCGCACGCTGACCCAGGCGGGCGGCAAACTCCGCACCGATCTGGTGGCCGAGTTCAACGACAAGATCCGCGGCGCGGGCGGGCAGATGTTCGTCATGTACGGCCAGACCGAGGCCGGGCCGCGGATGGCCACCGTGCCCGCCGAGCGGCTCGCCGAGAAGATCGGTTCGGCCGGCCCCGCGCTGCCCGGCGGCGCCTTCGCGATCCGCCGCGACGACGGTTCGGAGACCACCCAGCCCAAGATCACCGGCGAGGTCGTCTACCGCGGCCCGAACGTGATGATGGGGTACGCCGAGCACGAGGCCGAGCTGGCGCACGGCGACGAGGTCGGCGGCGTGCTCGCCACCGGCGACCTGGGTTACCTCGACGAGGACGGGTTCCTGTTCATCACCGGGCGGCTCAAGCGGATCGGCAAGGTCTTCGGCAACCGGGTCAGCCTGGATGATCTGGAGCAGGCCGTGCGTTCTGCTTCGGTGGGCATCGACGTCGTGGCCGCGGTACCCGCCGGGGACAAGGTGGTCCTCTTCGCCGAAGGCGTCGAGAAGGACACCTGCAAGGCCGCCGCTCGCGCGCTTTCCGAACGGCTCCACCTGCACACCAGCGGCTTCGACGTCCGGCCCATCGACACCGTGCCGCTGCTGGCCAGCGGCAAGATCGACTACCGGACCTTGGAGGCCCAGGTATGAGCGTCTTCAGCCTCTCGCAGGCGGAGCGCGAGGCGACGCTGCTGCCGCGGCTCGCCGAGCTGACCGCGCACCACCGGGAGAACTCGGTCGGCTACGACCGGATCCTGTCCTCGCTCGGCATCCCGCGCGACGCCCGGTTCGACAGCATCGCCGACCTGCCGTGGCTGCCGGTGCGCATGTTCAAGACGCACGACCTGAAGAGCGTGCCGGACGCCGAGGTCTTCAAGACGCTGACCTCCTCGGGCACCACCGGCGCCGGGGCGTCCCGGATCTACCTGGACAAGGCGGCCGCCGCGGCGCAGACCAAGCACCTCGGCGACACCCTGCAGACCGTGCTCGGCGGGCAGCGGCTGCCGATGCTGATGGTGGACACCATCGGGATCATCAAGAACCGGCGCTCGTTCTCCGCGCGCGGCGCGGGCGTGCTGGGCATGGCCAACTTCGGCCGCAAGCACGTGTACGTCCTGGACGAGAACGACAAACCGGACGTCGAGGCGGTCAAGGGCTTCCTGGAACGCCACGGGAGCGAACCGTTCCTGATCTTCGGCTTCACCTTCATGGTGTGGCAGTACCTGTACGAGGTCGCCCGCGACCACCGGCTGGACCTGTCCAACGGGATCCTGATCCACTCCGGCGGCTGGAAGAAGCTGATCGACCGGGCCGTGGACAACACCGAGTTCCGGCGGCGTTTCAAAGAGGACACCGGGCTCACCCGGATCCACAACTACTACGGGATGATCGAGCAGATCGGCACGGTCTTCCTGGAGGGCCCGTCCGGCAACTCGCTCTACTGCCCCGACTTCGCGGACGTGGTGATCCGGGACCCGGAGACCTGGGCGGAGCAACCCGTCGGCGAGCCGGGCGTCATTGAAGTAGTGAGCACACTGCCGCATTCGTACCCCGGTCACGTCCTGCTGACCGAGGACCTCGGCGTGTACCACGGCATCGACGACGGCGACTGGCCCGGTAAGCACTTCTCGGTGCTCGGCCGCCTGCCCAAGGCCGAGGCCCGCGGCTGCTCCGACACCTTCTCCGGGGGGCAGGCGGCATGAGTCTCACCCAGCGTTTCCCGCTCGGCGACGCGGTCGAGGTCGACGCGCTCGTCGAGGACCTGCGCGCCGAACCCGAGGGTGGCCGCCTGAAGGTCGGCGACGAACGGGTCGTCGAATTCCTCACCAAGTTCGCCCGGAAACTGCTCGCCCCGGCCACCGCGCGCCGGTTCCCGGAACTCGCGTCCCTGGGTTTCTTCCTGCGCAAGGGCGAAATCGCCAAGGCGTTGTCCCGTTTGGAGACTTCCGGAGACGCGTTGCGTTTCCCGCGCGGGCTGGTGTTCCACGTACCGCCCGCCAATGTGGACACGATCTTCGTCTACTCGTGGGCGTTGTCCGCGCTGGCCGGGAACCACAACGTGGTCCGGGTGTCGTCCCGTTCGGCCGGGGCCGCGGAAACCGTGCTCGAGGCGCTGAACGCCGCACTGTCCGATGTGGACTCCGCGACCGCGCGGGCGATCACCGCGACCCAGCGGATGGTCACCTACGACCGCAGCGACGCGATCAGCGGCGCCCTTTCCCAGGCCGCCGACCTGCGCGTCATCTGGGGCGGCGACGGCTCGGTGAACGCGCTGCGGAAGTACCCGCTCGCGCCGCACGCCCGCGACCTGACCTTCCCGGACCGCTCCTCCTTCGCGATCGCTTCGGTCCGCGGCTGGCAGGCGGCGTCCGAGGCCGAGCGCAAGGCCGCCGCCGAGGGCTTCTACAACGACTCGTACTGGTTCGACCAGGCCGCCTGCTCGTCCCCGCGCGCGATCTTCTGGGTCGGCGATCCCGAATCCGCCACCGCGGCGGGCGAGGAGTTCCAGACCCTGCTGGCCGGGGTGCTCGCCGAGAAGCAGCACGTCACCGAGCCCGCGATGGCCGTGCAGAAGCGCGTGTCCGCGTACGGGGCCGCGGTCGACGGGCTGATCACCCGCATCTCGTTCGCCGGGGCGGGCGCCGACACCAACGGCGTCGCGACGCTGCAGCTCGCCGAACCGGCCGCGCTGCCGCGCGAGTGGCTGGGGGCCGGGACGTTCGGCCACGGCTCGGTGCTTACCCTGGACGAACTCGTGCCGGTCGTGGTGCGCAAAGATCAAACCGTCAGCCAATTCGGGTTCACCCGCGAAGAATTGGTTGAGTTCGCAAGCAAATTGGCGGGCCGGGGCGTTGACCGAATTGTTCCGTTCGGTTCGGCGCTGACCTTCTCCGCGATCTGGGACGGCTACGACTTGCTCACCGAGTTCAGCCGCCTGGTCACTGTTACGAACTGATTAACCCCTATTGTGCCGGTGTGGCCCATGAGGAGACACGACATCAGATGACCACGGTCGAGCCCGAGGCGACCGCGGAGGAACTGGCCAAGCCGGTCTCCGCGCCGAAGTCCACCAAGGCCAAGCTGATCGACGTGGCCCGCTGGGTCGCGATCATCGTGGTCCTCGGGCTCGCCGGGTGGAAGCTGGCGAGCAACTGGGACGAGTTCTGGCTCAAGGTCAAGGACATCCCGTGGCAGTCGTCGGTGCTCAGCCAGTTCGCCCTGGTGGCGAGCATCGCGGCGGGGGTCTACGCCTGGCAGGTGATCGTCGACGACCTCGGCAAGCCGATCGGCTACGCGCGGGGTGCGCAGATCAACCTGGTGGGTGCGCTGGCGAAGTACCTGCCCGGCTCGGTGTGGCAGTACCTGCTCCAGATGGAACTCGGCAAGAAGGTCGGCCTGGCCAGGGCGCGAATCTTCACGAGTTCGCTGATCCAGCTCGGCGTCGGCATCGTGGCGGCGCTCGTGCTGTCGTTGTTCGCGATGCCCGCAGTGTTCGCGAACAGCCCGAACGCCTGGTGGCTGCTCGTACTGCTGCCGCTCGGGTTCACCGCGCTGCACCCGAAGATCCTCACCTGGGGTACCTCGCTGGTGCTGCGGATCCTGCGGCGCCCGCCGCTGGACCATCCGCTGACCTACCGCACGATCGGCAAGGTGTTCGGCGGCTGCACCGCCGCCTGGGCGCTGCAGGGCCTGCACCTGTGGCTGCTGGCCAACTCGATCGGCGCTCCCGGTTTCAGCGGGCTGATCATGTGCATCGGCGCCATGGCGATCTCCATGACCGCGGGCAACTTCGCGTTCATCCTGCCCGGTGGGGTCGGTGTCCGGGAGGCCGTCATCGTGGCGGTGCTGACCGCCAGCGGGATCGACACGGTGGCCGCCCTGGCCTGCGCGGTGGTGTCGCGGGTGATGTTCATCGTCGCGGACCTGATCACCGCGGGCGGCGCGGCCGTGGCCGCCTACATCCGGCGCTGAACGCCACCTACTCGCCGGTATCCAACTTCGCCCGGTCGTGGCATGCTTACTCACCGTCCTGACCTGTGACAGGAATGGCGGCGAAGATGCAACCGAGAGCCCGGCTGTGGTCCCTGTTCCTCGTCCTGATCACCGGCTTCGCGCTGGTCGCCGCGCCACCGGCGGCAGCGGCCACCGGATTCCCTCCGGTCGGCGGCCGCTGGGCGGAACCCGGGCCGTTCCCGGTGGCCGTGGAAGCGCTCGACGCGGACCACACGGTCTACCGGCCGGCCACGCTCGGCCAGAACGGCCTGCGCCATCCGGTGATCGTCTGGGGCAACGGCACCTTCGCGACCCCGCCGGTCTACGACGGGCTCCTGCGGCACTGGGCTTCGCACGGGTTCATCGTGGCGGCCGCCAACACCGCGTGGTCCGGTTCGGGTCAGGAGATGCTCGCCGGGGCGACCGCCCTCGCCTGGGAGAACGATCTCGAGGGCAGCCCGTACTTCCGCAAGGTCGACCTCGCGCACATCGGCGCGTCCGGTCATTCCCAGGGTGGCGGCGGCACCATCGCGGCCGGGGCCGATCCGCGGATCACCACCACGGTCCCGATCCAGCCCGGGCCGCAGGGGTCGGTCAAGGCGCTGCGCGGGCCGATGTTCATCCTCGCCGGGCAGCGCGACCTGATCGTCTTCCCACCCCTGCTGGTCATCCCGCGTTACCGCCAGGCGACCCAGATTCCGGCGATCTACGGTGAACTCGCCGGCGCGACCCATGGGACCCCGACCGGCGACGGCGGTGGTTACCGCGGCGCCACGACGGCCTGGTTCCGGTTCTGGCTGATGGGCGACCAGCAGGCCCGCGGCGAGTTCTTCGGCCCCGCCTGCCGCCTCTGCGACGACCCCGCCTGGTCGAGCTTCCAGCGCAACCCCCGCGCCGAAGCGATCCGCGCCCCGGCCCTGTCATGAGGGGACCCCTCCAGACGAAATTTGTCCGGAGGGGTCCCCTCATGAAATCGGCGACTAGGGCTGCCCCGGTTCGGGTTTGAGGCGGTACACCGAGGCGTCCGCGTTGCGGTAGACGAGTTCCAGGAACGGCAGCGTGTCCAGGCCGATCAGGCCCTCCTGGCGGGGGTGGTGCGCCGGGTAGCCGCCGCGGCCCACGATCACCCAGCGCACGTTCAGCCGCCGCACCGCGTCGCGCACCTTCGGGTTCGTGTCGTACTCGCGGAAGTGGTCGCCCAGCAGTAGCGCGTCCGACGGCGGCACGGCCTCGTCGAAATGCCCGGCCACGGTCCGGACCCCGCTGATCGCGTACGTCCACACGGTCCCGTCGAACCGGTCGTTCATCGCCCACTCGCCCGGTTTCGCGCGCTTGCCCAGCTCCAGCATGGCCTGCGCCTCGTCCGCGCTGACCGGCATGTCGTGCTTGTCGGGCCGGGTGTAACCGGGGGCGACCAGCGCGGTGTTCGATCGGGTGTACAGGCCTTTGCTCACGCCCGCGAAGCCGACCAGCACGACGGCCGCGAGCCCGGCGGCGAGCCACGGCGCGCCCTTGACCCGGGGCGGCAGCTTCGGCAGCGCCTCGATCCGGTCGCGCAGCCACGACTGCGTCTCGGCCAGCCCGTGCGCGGCGATCAGGCACAGCGGCACCGCGGCCATCGAGATGAACCGGAACGGGTCGTCCCACCACGGCCGGGACAGCGCCTTCACCAGCTCGGAATCCGTGGCGGAGGACACGGCGATGTAGAAGATCCCGACGACCAGCGCGGTGCCGCCGATCCAGCGCAAACCGTTCAGCCGCGCGAAGAACACCAGCCCCAGGAAGAGCGCGGCGGCGAGCCACACCTGCGGGTTCGCCTCGAAGTGCTGGAACAGCAACAGCGAACCGAGCGCCGTGCTCGCCTTCCCCTCCGGCGGCCAGCCCCAGTACGGCACGTTGCCGCTGGCCAGCCCGAGCGCGCCGAACAGCTGCAGCCACGCCACCAGCACGCTGGCCACCGCCATCGGCAGCAGTGCCAGCAGGTCCCGGCCGATCGTGCGGCGCTTCGGTGTCGCCGCGTTCAACCACCGCTGGATCAGCATCGGCAGCGCGAACAGGATGCCCGCGAACAGCGTCGACGAGTGCACGGTCAGCAGGCCCACCGCGGCGACCACGAACACGAACCCGGTGTCCGCGGCCGGACGGGTCAGGTACCGGTGCAGGGCCACCGCGCCGAGCGGGGTGAACGCGAGGCCGAGCAGGAACGGGAGCAGCGGGCCGCGGTCCATCGATTCGTACAGCGCCGTCGCGGGGGCCACCGCGACCAGGGCGGCCGCGCCGGCGAGCACCGCGCGGCCGCGGAACTCCCGCACCACGGCGACCAGCGACAGCGCGAGCAAACCGGGCAGCAGCACGGTGTTGGAGTTCAGGATCGACGGGATCGAGGCGTCGGTCAGCTGGTAGGCGATCGCGCCGATCAGGTGGTAGGCGTTGGGGTAGAAGACCCCGGCCGCGTCGCCGTACCAGTTCGTCTGGCCGGTGCCGAAGAGCGAGCCGTCGCCGGTGTCGGTGATGTAGCGGATGCCGTTCGCGTGGTAGACCGCGTCGAAGCCCTGCGCGATCGAGTTCAGCTTGCCCAGGCCGTGGAACACCGTGTACAGGCCCACCGCGGTCGCGAGCAGGAGGCAGGCCAGCACGGCGAGGTGGCCGTGGCGGGCCCACAGCGCCTCCACCACGGGTCTCGCGCCGTCGTGCTTGGCGCGGTACCGGCGGACCGTGAGCCACCGCAGCCCGAACGCCACACCGGTGAACAGGACCGTCGCGACGAGGAAGGTCCCGACGTTGAACGGCACGCCGATGGCCGCGTACCAGGGCCCGGCCAGCCCGCCGATCGCGTAGGTGAACAGCGGCGCCATCGCCGCGAGCACCCAGCCGCGCAGACCGACCGCGAGGCCGGTCGCCAGACCGGGAATCAGCAGAACCAGGACATAAACCGCGATCGTCACCGCGTCGAAGGCTGGGCTGGTACTCGTGGGCACGGCTCACCCTAACCAGACGTTGCGTGCAGGTAACTTCCGCATGTGGTTCACCCCTTGAGTTGAAACAGCACGGCATCCCGGTTCGAGTAAATCCGCTCGAGAAACGGCAATCCGTCGAGCGCGGTCAGTCCCGGCGGGCGTTCGGTGTCGCCGAAGATGCGCCCGGTGGTCACCAGCACCCAGCGCACGTTCCGCCGCTCGAGGGCGGCCCGCACCGCGGGATCCCGGTCGTAGAAGCGGAACCGCTCGAGCAGGAACCGGGTGTCCGCGGGCGCGCCGACGTTCTCGAAATGCCCGGCCATCGGCCGGACGCCGCCGATCGCGTAACTCCACGCCGTCCCGTCGAACCATTCGTTGAGGACCCATTCCCCGGGCCGGGCGCGCCTCCCGAGTTCCAGCATGGCCTGGACCTCCTGCGGGCTCACCACCATCCCCTCCGCGCGGGGGGTGGAATTCCCCCAGGTCAGCGCCACGTAGTCGGCGTTGGCCCGGAAGTACCCGCCCTGGGTGGCCAGCCCGAACGCGGCCAGCACCACGACCGCGGCGACCGCGCCCGCCGCGCGCCCGAGGGGCCGGGCGATCCGGCGCAGCCCGCGCTGCAGTTCGGCGAGGCCGTGCGCGGCGAGCACGCACATCGGGAGACCGGCGAGCGCGACCAGCCGGAACCGGTCGTCCCACCACGGCCGGGACAGCGTCATCACCCAGTCCGCGTCCGAAACGGCCACCGCGACGTAGAGGAAGCCGAACGCCACCGCGGCGCCGCCGAGCCAGCGCAGCGCCCCGAGCCGGAACGCGAAGACCACCCCGATCAGCAACGCGACCGCGAGCCAGAGTTGCGGTTCCCGGGAGTTGTGCGAGAACGCGAGCAACTCGCCCAGTGCCCTCGGCAGCGTGTAGTTGGCCTTCCAGCCGGTGTATTCGAAGTTCTCCGCGAGCTTGAGGGCGCCGAGCAGATGGGGCAGGGCGAGCAGCGCCCCCGCCGCGGCGACCGGCAGCAGGGCCAGGACGTCCCGGCCCGGCACCCGCCACGAACGCGCCGACCACCAGCGCTGCACCAGGACCGGCACCGCGAACACCACCGCGCCGAACAGCGCGCTCGAATGGATCGCGAGCAGGGCGACCACGGCCACGGCCAGCAGCAGACCGGTGTCCGGGGCCGGGCGGACCAGGTACCGGTGCCCGGCCACCGCGACCAGCGGGGTGAGCGCCAGCGCGAGCGTGAACGGCAGCAGTGGGCTGCTCCACGTGCCGTAGGTGACCATGGTGGCCGCGACCACGGTCAGCGCGGAGAAACCGGCGAGGACCGCGCGCCCGCGGAAATGCCGGACCAGGGTGACCGTCGACAGCGCGAGCAGGCCGACCACGAGCACGGTGTGCGCGTTGAGGATCGCCGGCACGCTCACCCCGCACAGCTGGTAGGCCAGCGCCGCGAGCAGGTGGTAGCCGTTGGGGTAGAACGAACCGCCGTCGAACCAGGTGACCGAACCCATGCCGAACAGCCCGCTGTCGCCGGTGTCCGCGAGGTACCGGATCCCGTTGGCGTGGAAGGGCGCGTCGAAACCCTGCGGGATGGCGCCCAGGTTTCCCATCCCGGTGAGCACGGCGTACCCGCTGGTCCCGGCGGCGAGCAGCAGGCAGCCGAGGACCGCGAGCTGCCCGGCGGGAGTCCATGCCTTGTCCGGGGTTTCCTCCGCGCGTCCGAACCGGACGGTCAGCCGGCGGGCCCCGGCGAACGCGGCGGCCAGCAGGGCCGTCGACATGCCGTAGGTCGCCCAGGTGAAGCCAAGCCCGAGCATCGGCAGCAGGGGACCGGAAATCCCGGCGACCGCGTAACTCAGCAGCGGCGCCATTCCGGCGAGCGTCCAGCCCCGCAGCCCGCCCGCGACGCCGATCAGCAGCCCCGGCCCCAGGAGCACGAGCAGGAAGCCCCCGACGACCGCGGCCGTGGACCAGGCAGGAACAAAGAGAGGCAACCGGGCATCCGTGAGGTTTCGGGGCCGTCGCGGGACGGCCGGGCCGGACTACTGATAACGAGCGTGCCGGAAACACGAGGGTGCCCGGGGTGGTACATCGCTTTTACGTTTCCGAACCCAGCGTGGTTGCCTCGGCGGGCAATTCGATGACCAGTGGCAATCGTCACTGGAACTGATGAGGCGAATGGTCCTCGGCACTGCGCCGAGCCGCGCAGCGTGGCCACATTTCACTCGAAAGTGGTGAATTGTCGACGACCGGTTATGCGCGCCCGGAAACCGATTCGCCGGCGAGTTCACCGGCTCGGGTGGTGTTGCCCGGAAACCCGGATCGTCACCCAATAGAAACGTTTGGCGGTGGTGGTCGATACTTGTGCATAGACATGCCAGGCGCGCTCGGGTGGGGGCGTCCCCCAGAGGGTGAGGGACAGTGGTGGTCGTCGTGGCGGGCGCGTGGCTGCTGCTGGCCGTCCTCGTGCTCGCCGGATGGCCGCGGCTGAACGCCGATCCGGGCTGGCGCGGCGGCGTCCTGCTGCTCGTCCTTTCCCTGTCAGTCGCTCACCAGCTCCTGTTCGCCACGATCACCGACGACGCGTTCGTCCCGTTCCGCTACGCGCAGCACATCGCCGACGGGAGCGGGGCCGTCTTCAACCAGGGCGAGCGGGTGGAGGGCTACTCGGACTTCGCCTGGGTGGTGCTCATCGCGTGGTCGAAGGCGTTGTTCGGCCTGGACATCCCGGCCTCGGCGGCGGTGCTCGGCGTGCTGTGCGCCCTCGGCTGCGTGCTGCTGGCGTACTTCCTGGTCAACCGGATCGTCGCCCGCGCGGCCGGTGACCCGGCCCGCGAACGGCCCGCGTTCGGCGTCCTCGCGGCGGTGCTGACCGCCGGGGCGAACGGCCTCGCCGCGTACGGGCCCTCCGGCAGCGCGACGCCGTTCTTCGTCTTCGGCGTGCTCGCCGTGCTGACCGCGCTCGCGGCGCGGCGCCCGGTCGTGGCCGGGGTGCTCGTCGCGCTCGCCATGATGACCCGGCCGGGCGGGCTGGTGCTCGCGCTACTCGCCGGGTTGTGGCTGGTCTTCGAGGCGGCCCGGAACCGGGCGAGCTGGTGGGCCCCGGCCGGGTTCGCCCTGGGCGCGCTGGTGCTGGTGGTGCCGTGGACGGCGTGGCGGGTGCTCTACTACGGGGAGCCGGTGCCCAACGCGGTGGTCGTGAAACTCGGCGGCCCGCTCGGCGAACGGCTGGCCGGCGGCTGGCGCTACCTCGCCGGTTTTTCCTTGGCACACCTGGCTTTCCTGGTGCTGGCCGGGGTCGCGCTCGTGCTGTTCGCCCGCCGGAGCCGGGGCTGGCGGGTGCACGAGGCGAACGCGCGCTCGCTGGTCTGGCTGATCTTCGTGGTCGCCCTCGGCCTCTCCGTCGCGGTCGTCTTCGCGGGCGGGGACGGCGAGCCCGGCTACCGGCTGCTGGCCGCGGTGCCACCGCTGCTCGCGGTCGGCGCGATCGCCGCCTGCGGTGTCCGGGGCGCGGCGCGGGGCCTGCCGTCCCCGCGCCCGCGGCGGCCGCTCACCGAACGCCGCTGGGTGCCCGCGGCCGGGCTCGCGGTCACCGGGCTGAGCCTGGCGGTGTCCGTCCACGGCGACCAGTTCCTCCCGGCGATCCGCGACGGCCGCGTGCGGACCGCCGAACTGGCCGAGATCGGCGCCTGGCTGGGCGATCGGCTGCCGTCCGGTTCGGTGGTGGCCACCTACGCCAACGGTCCGCTCGCGTACTGGGCGGGGCGGCAGCTGGTGGTGGTCGACGTGCTCGGCCTCACCGACGCGCACATCGCCCGCGACGGCGAGCGCGTGGTGACCGCCCGCGGCACGGTCGCGAACGACTACGACTACGTGGTCAACGTGCGGCGCCCGGCCCTGGCGGTCACCACCGCCGACGGGTATTCGGCCAAGCAGCGGTGCGCGGTGGACCCGGTGTACGCCGACCGCTACCAGGTCGCGACGTTCCGGCGGGAGGGGACGTCGAAGTGGATCGCGGTGTACCCGCGCAGCGAGCAGGCGGGGGCGCAGATCCAGGCGCTGGACGCCGATCCGAGGTTCGTCCACGTGCCCTGCCCGGCGTAGGTCACAAGGCTACGCGTGGGTAACCTACGGTCGCGTAGCCTGTCGGCATGGCTGAGCTCGTGTACCCGCCCGTCATCCTGGCGGCGAAGACCATGTTCCGCGTCCTCGACAACCGGCTGCGGGTGGAGGGCACCGAGCACATCCCGGCCACCGGCGGGGCGGTGATCGCCTGCAACCACGTCAGCTACCTGGACTTCATCTTCTGCGGGCTGGGGGCGCGCCCGGCGAAGCGGCTGGTGCGGTTCATGGCCAAGAAGGAGATCTTCGCCAACCGGATCGCCGGGCCGCTGATGCGCGGGATGCACCACATCTCGGTCGACCGGGCGGCCGGGCTGGAGTCCTACCGGGAGGCGGTCGAGCGGCTGCGGTCCGGGGAGGTCGTCGGCGTCTTCCCGGAGGCGACCATCAGCCGCTCGTTCACCGTCAAGGAGATCAAGTCCGGGGCGATGCGGATGGCCGCCGAGGCGGGCGTCCCGGTGGTGCCGATGGCCGTGTGGGGCACGCAGCGGCTGTGGACCAAGGGACGGCCGCGCACGCTGACCAGGCGGCACGTGCCGATCTCGATCCTGGCGGGCGAGCCGATGCGGCCGGGCCCGGACGAGGATCCGGAGGTGCTCACCAAGGAGCTGCGGGTGCGGATGGGCGGCCTGCTGGACCGGGTGCAGGCCGAGTACCCGGAGATCCCGAAGACCGAGGACGAGCGCTGGTGGCTGCCCGCCCACCTCGGCGGCACCGCCCCCACCCCGGAAGAAGCCGCCGACCTCGACCGCCGACGCGACTAGGCTCCGTGCTTTCGCTCAGCGACCGAGAGATCCCGCCACCT
This sequence comes from Amycolatopsis anabasis, assembly GCF_009765355.1. Taxonomy (GTDB): domain Bacteria; phylum Actinomycetota; class Actinomycetes; order Mycobacteriales; family Pseudonocardiaceae; genus Amycolatopsis; species Amycolatopsis anabasis. Next base: position 85,427 of record NZ_VTHK01000024.1, read on the forward strand.
CCCTATCCGCTGGGCCGGGGGAGGAAGGGACCTTCGCTCCGGCAATTCGATAGCGAGGGACCTTTACTCCGGAAAAACGTGAGTAAAGGTCCCTCGCTATCGCGGGGGCCTGGGCAGGGGCGGATCGCCAGGTCAGAACCAGCGTTCGAGGACTTGGGCCACGCCGTCCTCGGAGTTCGGCGCGGTGATCTCGTCGGCGGTGGCCAGGACCTCGGGGTGGGCGTTGGCCATCGCCACGCCGTGTCCCGCCCAGCGCAGCATCTCCAGGTCGTTGGGCATGTCGCCGAACGCGATGGTCCGCTCGGCCGGGATGCCGAGCCGCTCGGCGACCTCGGCGAGCCCGGTCGCCTTGGTCACCCCGTGCGCGGCGACCTCGATCAGCCCGCCACCCGCGGAGAACGTGATGTCCACCGAGCCGTCCAGCACCTCGCGCGCCGCCTCGGCCATCGCGTCCGAGGTCATTTCGGTGTGGCTGACCAGCAGTTTCACCGCGTCGTGCCCGAGCACCTCGGCGAGCGGCACGGTGTGGCAGTCGGTGTCGCCCCACGGGTTGAAGTAGGACGGTTCGGCCACCAGGTTCTGGAAACCCGGGTCGAGCGCGCGCTCGCCGACCCGTTCCGCGGCGAACCGGCAGCCGGGGATCGCCGTGCGCAGTGCCACGCCGACGTCGTGCAGCAGCTCCGGGGTCAGCTTGCCGAGCACCTCGAGCACCCGGTCGGCCCCGGCGTCGTAGAGCACCGCGCCGTTCGCGCACACCGTGTACCCGGTGAGCCCGGCCGGTTTCGCGACCGACGGGATGTACCGCGGCGGGCGGCCGCTGGCCAGGACGAACGGGACCCCGTCGGCGAGCACCCGGCGCACCACGCCGCGGGTGCGTTCGCTGAGCTTCTCCAGCGGGGTGAGCAGGGTTCCGTCGACGTCCGAGGCGATCAGGCGGGGTTTCTCCACAAGGTCATTGTCCCCGAGAGTGCCCGTTGCCCGGAGTGTCGGTGGACACCACTAGCTTTGGGCACGTGCGCGTAGGCATCGTGATCCTTCCGGAAGATCGTTGGTGGGCCGCCGAGCCCAAGTGGCGGGCCGCCGAGGAGTACGGCTTCGACCACGCCTGGACCTATGACCACCTCGGCTGGAGATCCCTGGTCGACGGCCCGTGGTTCAGCGCGCTGCCCACGCTGACCGCGGCCGCGATGGTCACCTCGCGAATCCGGCTGGGCACCTTCGTCGCCTCGCCGGTGTTCCGGCATCCGGTGCCGTTCATGCGCGAGCTGATCACCCTGGACGACATCTCCGACGGCCGGTTCGTGCTCGGCGTCGGCGCCGGGGTCGGCCACCCGAGCTTCGACGCGACCGTGCTCGGCGAGCCCGAGCTGACCGCGAAGCAGCGCGCGGACCGGTTCATCGAGTTCGTCGAGGCGCTCGACGGGCTGCTCACCACGGACAAGTTCGACTACACCGGCGAGTTCTACCGGTCGCAGGGCGCGCGGAACCTGCCCGGTCCGGTGCAGCGGCCGCGGCTGCCGTTCCTGGTCGCGGCCAACGGGCCGCGCACGATGGGCCTGGCGGCCCGGTACGGCGGCGGCTGGGTCACCACCGGCCGCAAGGTCGACTCGCTCGACGAGTGGTGGACGGCGGTCGCCGAGCAGGCGGCGCGGTTCGACGAGAAGCTCGCGGCGGCGGGCCGGGAGCGCACCTCGGTGCAGCGCGTGCTCAGCCTGGACGCCGCCCCGGTGTACTCGCTGTCCAGCGTGGAGGCGTTCACCGACGCCGCGGGCCGGGCGGCCGAACTCGGGTTCACCGACATCGTCACGCACTGGCCGCGGTCCGGCGGACCGTACGAAGGACGCGAAGCCGTGCTCGAACGTGTAGCCGATGACGTCCTGCCGAAACTGCAAGCGACATAGGACTTACCCCGTTCGGGTGATCATGACTACGGTGGGAAACCGATTTCCCACGACGGTCGTCGTTTCAGGTAGTACGGGAGTACAAGAGCTCGCCCCGGGGGTGCTGGGGGAACCGCGGGCCCCCGTGCGCTACGGAAGGGGTGGCCGTACCGCACGGGGGCCCGGTCAATTCCGCGGGGAATCAGCGCAGCAACGTGTAGATGACCGCGTCCGGGTTGGCGTACTCGCGGCGCAGGAACGGCAGCCCGTCCAGATCCCGGATCCCCGGCGCGCGGATCATCTCCGGCTTGATCGAGCCGTGGCCGAGCAGCACGTGCCGCACGTTCAGCCGCTCGACCGCGGCCCGCACCTCGGGGTTCCGGTCGTACTCGCGGAAGTGGTTGGCCAGGTACGCGGCGTCCTTCGGCGGCACCCCCGGGTCGTAGCTCCCGGCGACCGGGCGGATGCCGGTGATCGCGTACAGCCACGCCGTGCCGTCCAGCCGGTCGTTGAGGACCTTCTCGCCCGGCACCGCGTACTTCTTCAGCTCCATCATCGCGGCGACCTCGTCCCGGGTCACCGGCACCTCGCGGTTCTCCGACCGGGGCCCGTTGTAGTAGGCGTAGGCCACGGCGGTCGCGTTCGCGGTGGTGTAGAAGCCGTTGGTGACCCCGCCCAGCGCGACCACGGTGAGCACCGCGGTGGCCAGGCCGAGGCGGGCCGAGGTACGCGGGTTCTCCTGGACCCAGGACCACTTGGACACCGCGCGCGCGAGCAGGCGCTGCATCTCGGCGAGCCCGTGCCCGGCGAGCAGGCACAGCGGGATCGCGGCCAGCGCCATCAGCCGGTACCGGTCGTTCCACCACGGCCGGGAGAACGCGATCACCCACGGGTTCGCGCCGTAGCAGGCGACCAGGACGAACAACCCGGACAGCCCGATCGCGGCCAGGCCGACCCAGCGCAGCGTGCCGAGCGTGCGCACCATGAAGATGCCGAACACCAGCAGCAGTGACAGCCACACCTGCGGGTGCTCCAGCACCTGGCGGAAGGTCAGCAGCTGGGCGACCGCGGAGGTCACCGGGATCTTCGACGCCCACGGCGTGTACGGGTAGCTGCCCGAGGTGAAGCCCAGCGCGCCGAGCAGGTGCGGTGCGGCGAGCAGCGCGGCGAGGACGCCGAACGGCAGTACCCGCAGGATGTCCTTCAGCGGTTTGCCCTCGCGCTGGAACCACCGCTGCAGCAGCTGCGGGACGCAGAACAGGATCGCGCCGAACAGCGCGCTGGAATGCGCGGCGAGCAGGCCGATCGCGGCCAGCGCCAGCACCGACCCGGTGTCCAGGCCCGGCCGGGTCAGGAACCGCTGCAGCGCGACCGCGCCCAGCGGGGTCAGCACGATGCCGAGGGCGAACGGCAGCAGCCCGCTCGACACCGATTCGTACGCGCCGGTGGTGGCCGCGCCCGCGACGATCGCCGAACTGCCCGCGAGCACCGCCCGCCCGCCGAACTGGCGGACCAGGGCGACCAGGGACAGCGCGAAGATCCCGGCGATCGGCACGGTGATGCCGTTCAGCGTGGCCGGGATGCTCGCCCCGGAGATCGAGTACACCAGCGCGCCGACCAGGTGGTAGGCGTTCGGGTAGAACTGCGCGCCGCCCGGCTCGTAGTAGTTGATCGTGCTCATGCCGAACAGCGAGCCGTCGCCCGTTTCGGCGATGTAGCGGATGCCGTTGGCGTGGAACACGGTGTCCCAGCGCTGGAAGACCGCGCTCGCGCCCCCGGAGGCGTTCAGCACGACGATGATCGAGAGCACGGTGGCCAGCGCGACGCACGCGCCGACCGCCAGATGTGCCCGCCCGGTCCACTCCGTCGGCGGCTGGTCCGGATCCTTCGAGTTCCATCCACGGGCCTGGCCCAGCCGGCGCAGGCCGTACGCGGCGGCGGCGAGCAGTGCCGTGCACGCGGCGGCGGTGGCCGGGTTGAACGGCAGCCCGATCAGCCCGAGCCACGGCCCGGCCAGGCCGATGGCCGTATAGGTGAGCAGCGGGGTCAGGCCGGCGAGCGCCCAGCCGCGCAGACCGGCGGCGACCCCGATGAGACCGCCGGGGACCACGAGCACGACCAGATAAACACTGATCGTGCTCAGGTAAGTCCAGAACGTGTCCGGTGTTGGCACGGCTACCTACAAGTCGTCAGTCGCGAAAACGAATGGGCGGTGCGGTCCGCGCGGGGCACGTGGGTACCCTGAGCGCCCGTGAGCGCGCACACGAACCCCCCAAAGATTACTGAAGACGATTTCGCCGGTTACGACCTGATCGTAGTTGGCTCCGGTTTCTTCGGTCTGACCGTGGCCGAACGGGCCGCCAGCCAGCTCGGAAAGCGGGTCCTCGTGCTGGAACGGCGGAGCCACCTCGGTGGCAACGCCTACTCCGAGGCCGAGCCGGAGACCGGGATCGAGGTGCACAGGTACGGGGCGCACCTGTTCCACACCTCCAACAAGCGCGTGTGGGACTACGTCACCCAGTTCACCGAGTTCACCGATTACCAGCACCGGGTGTTCGCCAAGTATCAAGGTCAGGTCTATCCGCTCCCGATGAACTTGGCGATGATCAACCAGTTCTTCGGTAAGTCGCACACTCCCGACGAGGCGCGCGCGCTGATCGCCGAACAGGCCAGCGAAATCGACACGAAGGACGCGCAGAACCTCGAGGAGAAGGCGATCTCACTGATCGGCCGACCGCTTTACGAAGCGTTCATTCGGGGTTACACCGCGAAACAATGGCAGACCGATCCGAAGGAACTGTCGCCTTCGATCATCACCCGGCTGCCGGTGCGCTACACCTTCAACAACCGGTACTTCAGCGACACCTACGAGGGCCTGCCGGTCGACGGGTACACCGCGTGGCTGGAGAAGATGGCCGACCACGAGAACATCGAGGTGCGGCTGAACGTCGACTACTTCGACGTGCGCGCCGCGATCCCGGCCGGGACGCCCACCGTGTACACCGGCCCGCTGGACCGGTACTTCGACTACTCGCAGGGCCGCCTGGGCTGGCGCACGCTCGACTTCGAGCAGGAGGTCGTGGCCACCGGTGACTACCAGGGCACCTCGGTGATGAACTACAGCGACCAGGAAGTGCCCTACACCCGGATCCACGAGTTCCGGCACTTCCACCCGGAGCGGGAGTACCCGACCGACAAGACGGTCATCGTGCGGGAGTACTCGCGGTCGGCCAAGGACGACGACGAGCCGTACTACCCGATCAACACCCCGGAGAACCGGGACAAGCTCGAGCGCTACCGCGAGCTGGCGAAGACCGAGGCGCGCGAGCGCAACGTGCTCTTCGGCGGCCGCCTGGGCACCTACAAGTACCTGGACATGCACATGGCGATCGGCTCGGCGCTGTCCGCGTTCGACAACAAGATCGCCCCGCACCTGACCGACGGCGCGCCCCTGGACGGATCCCTCGATGGCTGAGCCCTACCTCCTCGACGGGGTCGTGAGTGAAAAGGCTAGCCACTCACGACCCACCCCCACCGGCGAGGTCGCCCTGCTGGCCAAGGTCCAGGGCGCCATCGCCCGCCCGGTCACCGTCAAGGCGGCCCGCGGGCTGTCCCACTTCGGCGAGCACAGCGCGGGCTGGTTCGCCGCCGGGCTGCTCGGCGCGGCGCTGGACAAGCCCCGCCGCCGCGAGTGGGTCACCGCGGCCTTCGGAGTGGTCGGCGCGCACGCCGCCTCGATCGCGGTGAAACGGGTCGTGCGGCGCCCCCGGCCGGACGACCCGAGTGTCCAGGTCCTGGTCGGCACCCCGAGCCGACTGAGCTTCCCGTCCTCGCACGCCACCTCCACGACCGCGGCGGCGGTGGTGTACTCGGGATTGACCGGGCGTAACCTGGTGCCCGCCCTGGTCCCGCCGATGCTGGCCTCCCGGCTCGTGCTCGGCGTGCATTACCCGACCGACGTTCTCGCCGGAGCGGTGCTCGGCGGGGTGGTCGGCGGCGTGGTCCGACGACTGATGAAACGCGACAAGCGGAGCCGGTAGTGAGCGAAACCTCCAACAAGACCGCGACCAGTCCCACCGATTCGGCCGAACCGGACACTTCCGGCGCCCAGCCCGCGGAGGAACAACCGGCCGCGGCCGAGGTGGAGGCTCCCGCACCCCAGAGAGGCCCGGTCCGGACCGCGCTGGGCGTGCTGAAGACGGCCCGGCCCCGCCAGTGGGTGAAGAACGTCCTGGTCCTGGCCGCGCCCTTCACCGGTGGCCACATCGGCAACACCACGGTGCTGTTCGACGCCCTGGTCGCCTTCGTGGCCTTCTCGCTGGTCGCGTCCTCGATCTACCTGATCAACGACGCGATCGACGTCGAGGCGGACCGGGCGCACCCGACCAAGCGCAACCGGCCGATCGCGGCCGGGATCGTGCCCGTGCCGCTGGCCTACGGCGCCGCGGTGGCGTTCTTCCTCGGCGGGATGGCGATCGGTCTGCTGGCCAACTGGCAGCTGCTGATCGTGCTCGCGGTGTACGAGGTGGTGCAGCTCGGCTACTGCTTCGGCCTGAAGCACCAGCCGGTCATCGACCTGGCGATCGTCGGCTCGGGCTTCCTGATGCGCGCGATCGCCGGTGGCGCGGCGGCGGGGATCACGCTGTCCCAGTGGTTCCTGCTGATCACCGCGTTCGGCTCGCTGTTCCTGGTGGCCGGGAAGCGGTACGCGGAGATCATGCTGTTCGAGCGGACCGGGGCGAAGATCCGGTCGTCGCTCAAGAAGTACTCGGCGAGCTACCTGCGGTTCGTGTGGGCGACCTCGTCGGCGATCACGATCATGACCTACGGCCTGTGGGCGTTCGAACTGCGCGAGCGGACCGAGGGTTCGATCTGGCCGGTGATCTCGATGATCCCGTTCGTGATCGCGATCCTGCGGGTCGCGGTCGACGTGGACGGCGGCAAGGGCGGCGAACCGGAGGAGATCGTCCTCCGGGACCGCGTGCTCCAGCTGCTCGGCGTCCTCTGGCTCGCCACCCTGGTCGTCGCCTACTACACCCAGTAATCCCGGCTCTTCGTTTCCATGAGGGGACCCCTCCGGACAGATTCCGTCTGGAGGGGTCCCCTCATGACATCCGGAGCCCGGGCCACCGCGACGGCTCGGCAGGAAGGGACCTTCGCTCCGGCGAGACGTGAGCGAGGGACCTTTACTCCACTAGAACATGAGTAAAGGTCCCTTCCTCCCGGTTCCGTGCGGGTTGGCGGGGGCGCGGCCAGGGGCTAGCCGACGGGCGGGCCGCCCGCCAGGCTGCTGACCGGGCGGGTGGTGCGCGTGGTGCGGATGCCCCGCTCGGTCACCGTGTAGTCCAGCCGGAACACCGTCACCGGCTCCTGGAGCAGCTTGTCCCCGCGCAGGTAGGTCGGCACCTCGCGGGAGTTCGCCAGCTGCACCAGCGGCGCGTAGGGGCCGCCGGAGGCCGGGTCGTAGGCCATCCCGGCCAGTTCCCGGTCGGCGCCCGGCGCGAACCGGTACTTCACCTGCTGCACCTTCCCGTCCGCGAGCGACGCGGGCCGCCGGCACGGCAGCACGAACGCGTTCGGCCAGTCCACGGCGACGGGTTCGTCGATCGGCACCAGCCGGGTGGTCGGCACCAGCACCGGCAGCCGCGGCGCGCTCACCGCGACCCAGTTCCCGACGCCGTCGTAGTTCGCCACCACGCGCACCCGCTCCGCGCCGGGCGCCTGGGCCGGGTCGAGCCGGGCGTCTTCCCACGCGCCGTCGGTGCCCGCGTCGACGTCCTGGGCGCCCGCGGGGGAGCCGTCGGCGCGCGCGTACTCGATCCGCAGGCTGGTCGTACCGGAGCCCGCACGCGCCACGACCAGCGGCGGGGCGTCCGGCGCGCTCGCCCCGGGCGGCAGCGCGTACCAGGGCGAGGTGAGCGCCCCGGACACGCTCGGGACTTGGTAGCTGCCCCACACCGGGTGCGCCGCGTCCGAGCCGTAGGGTGCCGGGGGAGCGGACGGGAAGCCCGCGTTCGGGAGGAACCCGGCCAGCCGGGCGGGTTCGGCGGACACCGGCCGCAGCACCCCGGCGCCCCGGTCGGGTTCCGCGCCGAGCCAGTCCTCCAGCCCGCACGTGCGCCCGGTGAGCGAGGCCAGGTTCGCGCGGCCGATCGTGTAGGTGTCCCAGCGCTTGGCCACCGCCTGCACCATCGAACCGACCTCCAGCAGCACGGTGGCCACGGTGACCAGCACGAGCAGGCTCCCCGCGGACGGCAGCCACCGCACCGCGCGCTGGTCCGCCGGCCGGTCGCCCGCGTGCCGCCAGGTGCCGACCAGCCCACCGGCCACGGCGAGCAGCACGCCCCCGGCGAGCACCAGGTTGGCCACCGAGAACCCGGCGACCGACGGGTTGTCCCGCGTCCACAGCACGCCCAGGCCGGAGATGTACCACCAGCGGTCCGGGGCCGACAGGGCCAGCGCGACGACCGCGGCGAGCACGGCGACGGTGACCGAACGCGCCCACACCGCGCGCAGCGCGCCGCGGGCGATGGTGTGCACGACCACGGTGATGAGCAGCACGCCGAACCCGGCGAGCGCGCCGAAGTGGTGCGTCCACTTGGTCGGCGTGAACATCAGCGCCACCAGGTAAAGCGCGCTGCAGATGGCCAGCCGCCGGTTCGCCGCGGCGGCCAGGCCCGGGGTGCGCCGGTAGAGCAGCAGCGCGGCCAGGGCGACCAGGCAGAACAGCATGAGCAGGATCGGGACCCGCCGGTTCAGCGCACCCTCGACCACGGTCGGGTCGAGGAGCGTGGTGTACCGGGTGATCTCCTTCTGCCATTCGTACGACGGCCCGATCTGGGTGCGGATCCGGGTCGCTTCGAGCACGGTGCTCAGCGTCTGGTCGTAGAACATGAACAGCAGCGCGCTGCCGCCGGTCGCGAACAGCAGCCCGATCAGCGGCGGCCAGGTGAAGTCGCGGCGGCGGCGCAGCAGCCGCAGGACCCCGCCGATCGCGGCGACGAACGGCAGGAACGCGGCGACGCCGGTCGGGGTGACCGCGACCGTGGCGCCGGCGACCACGATCCCGATCGCGAGCGGGGCCACCGCGTTGGTCGCCAGCGCGCGTTCGACCAGCGCGAACACCACCAGCGAACCGAGCACGATCCACGGTTCCGGCCGGACGCCGATGTTCAGCGGCAGGTACCAGAGCAGGAAGACCGCGGCGCACACCCAGCGGGTCCACGCCGTCGGGCGGGCGATCAGCCGGGGCAGCAGGAGCCGGTCCAGCAGGATCCAGCACACCAGCCCGATCACCACCGAGGGCAGCCGCAGCCACACCTCGTGCGCGCTGATCCCGGCGAGCAGCCGGTAGACCTCGTAGAACCAGCCGAACGGCGCCTCCGGCGCGTTGAACCAGCGGAAGTAGTTGCCGACGAACCCGGCGTCCGCGCGGGACTTCAGCATGCTGACGATGTAGCCGTCGTCCACGGTCAGCGGCCCGATGACCGACCAGCCGAACAGGACCACGGTCACCACCAGATCCGCCGGGCGCGGCCGCCACCAGCGCCGCGGCAGCACCCGGGCGCGCCGGGTGAACCGGGCGTCCCAGCGGATCGTCAGGACCAGCAGCGCGAGCAGGCTCAGCGCGGCGAGGATCCCGAAGAAGATCTTGAGCACGCTCGCGTCGGTGTCGAACCGGGTGTCGGCGACCACGCTCACGTGCAGGGAGGGGTTCGGCGACTCGGTGAACAGGCCGCTCACGATCGGCCTTTGTGGATGGTGCGCGACCGGCTGACCGTCCACTTCGACCGTGGTGCCCCCGGCGTCCACGTGGACGCGCCAGGCGCACGCCCCGCCGAGCGGGCGCTTCGCCACTTCGGTGGAACCGACCTTCACCACCGCGGAACCGCTTTCCGCGCGCACGGTGAGTTCGGGCCCGCCGAGCTTTTCCCCGGTCTGCCCGGCCGGGGGCGTGCTGGCCAGGATCAGCCCGTCGCGCGGTTGCGGGCAGTCGAAGTTCGCGTCGAATCTCTCGGGCTGGTAAGGAAAAAGCGGGAGCGCGGTGCTCTGCGGTCCCGGTGCGGACGGCCATTCGTAGGTCGTCACGTGTTGTTCGGCCGGTGCGAGCACGAACAACACGGCGGCCACCGCGGAGAGCAGCCCGAGCCCGGCGCTGCCCCAGCGCCGGAGGCCGGTCATGCGGCTGGACGAGTCGGGGGAAACTGTGCGCACCGCATGCACCCTAGTTGAGGTCGATCTTGTCGCCCGACGCCCGGCGGCCCGGCAGTGGTACTGCTTACCCAAGTTTGACCGCCCGTTAACGTCCGTCGCCGGCACGAAAGGCGGTTCCCGCGAAGGTGTGTTTGGATATCACGCAAAGTAGGCAACTGAACAGGCAGTCGGGGAAGTGGGGACGCCGTGCGCTATCCCGCGTTCCGTCGGGGCACCTTCGCGCTGGTCGGCGGTGTTCTGCACGAAGCTTCGTACACCGGTGGCGACACCGTGCACCTGAACTCGCCGCAGGCGGAGAACCCGGATCCGGAGTTGTTCTCCTGGAACGACGAATACGCTCAGTGGTGCGGGCGGATCGCGGCGGACCGGTGCGTCCGGGTGTATTCCGTGGACGTTTACGCGCAGTACCGCGGGCACAGCGTGCTGATCGAGAACATCGGTGACACCGGGCTCGCGGGCGTCCGGTACGCGGAATGGGACCCGGCCTGGGCCACCGGAAACGGCTTCATCCAGCAGAACCGGTACGAGTTCCGCAAGAAGATCCCGATCACCGAGCTGAGCGGGTACTACGAGCGGCAACGGGATCTGCTGTTCGACCGCTGGGTGGAACGGCGGTTCGCGCGCCGGTCGCCCGCCCCCGCGCCGGACGACCGCCCGCGGTCGGGAATTCTCGCCACGGTTTCCGGAGCCGAGTACCCGGCCCGGTATCCGGTGGGCGGCCGGATCGTCCTTTCCGTTTCCGGCGCGGACAATCCCGACCCCGCCTTGTTTTCCCAGGGCCCGGACAGTCGCATGTGGACAGCCGAGGTCCCGGTCGGCCGCTGTGCGCGGCTCGCCGAGGTGACCACCCGCGCCGAGTACCGCGGACATCCCTGCCAGGTGGACGAAATCGACTCGGACGGCACGGTTTCCCTGCTGCACCTCGGCAAGGCGGAGAAGGCCGCCGAGGACGGGTTCACCCACGGCGCGGACGGCCGGTGGACGAAGTCCGTGCCCGTCTTCGATCTTGCCCGCTACCACGAGCACCACGTGGACCTGCTGTTCGACGATTGGGCGCGCGGAGCCGGTAAACTCTGACCCGACCACCGGGGGTTGGGGGACTATGCGGGCGTGGCGGCGGTACCTGCGCAACGAAATGCGGACGTTCGCGAGCCTGGGGTTGCTGCTGGGCCGCCGCCGGAATCTCGCGCCCGGGGCCACCGAGATCGGCTACGCCGGGGCGCAACGGCATCTGCTGCTGGTCACCGGCGTGCTGACCCTCGTCGAGGGATCGCTGTTCCTGCTGGTGCCGTTCGGCCCGGCGCTGCACGGGCTGCTGCTCGTGCTGGAGCTCTACAGCGTGCTGCTGGTGCTGGGCGTCTACGCGGCCACCGTGGTCCGCCCGCATGCGGTGTCCACAAAGGACTTACATATCCGGCTGGGCGCCTTCCTCGATCTCCGGGTGCCGGTGCGCCAGGTGTGCGCGGTGCACCGGAAACCCGAGAACCACCAGGGAAAGCGCATGATCACGCTCGCGGACGGCGAGTTCGTGCTCGCGCTCAACTGGGAGACGAACCTGGTGGTCGAGCTGAGCGAACCGGTCACGGTGACCCGTCCGCTCGGCCGGACCGGGACCGCCCGCGTGCTGAAGTTCTACGCCGACGATCCGGCCGCCGGCGCGGCCGCGATCCGGGACGCCCTGGCCGCTCAGGCCCGGTAGGCGAGCACCGTCAGCACCAGGTCCAGGTGCCGCCCGGTCATGCCCTTGGCGGTGGTGATGCCGAACTCGTACCGGTCGATCCGGGTCCGCGCGCGTGCCTCGAAGGTGCCCGTGTGCACCTCGACGCGGTCCAGGCCGAGGCTGACCCGCCGGGTCACTCCCCGCACGGTCAGATCGCCTTCCAGCAGCCACACCTCGGAAGCCTGGCGGACGCGCCCGCCGGTGAACCGGAACACCGGGTGGTGGGCCGTGTCCAGGTACTGCCGCGAGCGGACCACGTTGTCGCGCGCGGGGGTGCCGGTGGTGAAGCTGGCGGCGTCGACATCGGCCTCGGCGACCGACCGGGTCACCGGATCGGCGACCTGGATCCGGCCGCCGCCGAGCGCGAACGTGCCCCGGACCGTGCCCAGCCCGAACATGTGCTTGGTGGTGAAGGCGACGCTCGACTGCTCGGTGTCGATGACGTACTCACCGGCGGGCGGAATGGCGATCGAGGTGTTCACGGTTTGTTCCTCCCCAGTGGGGTGGGCGCTCCCAGGCGAGGCATCGTACCGCCCGGATGCGCCCTTTTCCCCCTCGTGACCTGCGGTAACGGACCTGGCATCCAGCGTGCTCGGCCGGGCCCGCGCGCGCATCGACCCGGAAGCGGGTCTTTCCGCACGACTGGTCGATTCCCGGCCTCCGCCGATCGGTGGAGCTGCCGGTACTACGGCCACCGCCGCGGTGGGTAATTCGGCCGTCCGCGTGGGTTCGCCGATGGGGGATGGTCTAGCCGGAGACGTTCACTGGAGGGAGTTGCCGTGGCCGGGACAAGCTACCGAGTCGAACCCGCGGCGGTCCGATCGATCAACGACACGGTCCGCGACCTCAACGCGGGCGCGCGATCGGTGACCCGCGACCTGGAGACGCTGGTCCTCGACGGGCTGGCGTTCGCGGCCATCGGGGGCAGCGTGGCCGGGGCGAACGCGGCGCTGCAACGGCAGCTCGTCGGCGGGCTGAGCAAGTTCATCCGGCTGATGAGCGACATCAGCTCGGGCGTCCAGGCCGTCGCCGACGGCTACGACGACGCGGACCAGGCGACCGCGCGCGGCTACGGCGGCGGTGGCCAGGAACGCGCCGCGAACCCGGGCGGGCTCGATCCGCGGGTCGTCGAGTCGATCATGCGGTCCGAGGGTGTGCGCGGGGAGCAGGGCGGGGTGCGGGAGGCGTACGGCTTCCGGGAGCACATGCACAACGGCTACGACGAGATCATGGCCGCCCGGCGGGAACACGGGGCAGGCAGCGCCGAGGAACGGGCCGTGGTGACCGAGCTGATGACGGCCCGGGCGCGGCAGGCGGGCGCGCTGCACTTCACCGACGCGGGCGTGCAGGCGGCGATCATGTCCGGCGCGCACATGCGCGGGGTCGGCGGCGTGCAGGCGATCCTGAACTCGATGGCTGGGGCCGAGATCGAGCGCAGCGCGACGCTGAGCCAGGAGGCGATCGACACGATCCGGGGCATGACCTCGGAGGAGTTCCAGCAGCAGTTCCGCGACGCCCGGATCGCCTACGACCGCGAGATCTACGGCCACACCACCACGCACCAGGGCGGGCAGACCCAGAACTGGTGGGACCGCTACGGCAACGGCCTGATCCGCCGTTACGACCGCGAACAGGCCGAATTCCTCAACCTCACCCGGTAGCCTGCCCGGTGAGGTGTCATGAGGGGACCCCTCCAGACGAGATCCGTCCGGAGGGGTCCCCTCATGGAACGACCGATCAGATGGGGAGTTTGCGGAAGATCGGGCGGGGCACGTGGCGCAGTGCCGACATCACCAGGCGGAACTGCGCGGGCGCCCACACCAGGCCCTTGCCGCGCCGCGCCGCGTCCACCGCGACCTCGGCGACCTGCTCGGCGGTCTGCTCCAGCGGCGCCTTGCCCATGCCCTCGGTCATCTTCGTCCGGACCTGACCCGGGCGGACCACGGTGACCTTGACCCCGAACGGCCGCAGCGCCTCGCCGAGGCCGAGGTAGAAGCCGTCGAAACCGGCCTTGCTCGAGCCGTACACGAAGTTCGAGCGGCGGACCCGTTCCCCGGCGACCGAGGACAGCGCGATCACCGCGCCGTGGCCCTGCTTCTTCAGCTTCTCCGAAAGCGCGACCCCGGCCGACACCGCGGCGGTGTAGTTCACCGTGGCCAGTTCGACCGCCTTGGCGTGGTCCTGCCACAGCTCTTCCGCGTCGCCGAGCAACCCGAACGCCACCACCGTGACGTCGATGTCGCCCCCGGCGAACGCCTCGTCCAGCACCGCCGGGTGCGACGCGGTGTCCTTCGCGTCGAAGTCCACTTCGGACACTTCGGCGCCCTTGGTGCGCAAGCGTTCCGCGGCTTCCTTGCGGCGCTGCGAAGGCCGTGCGGCGAGCACGACCCGCAGCGGGCGTTCGGCCAGGTACTTCTCCGCGATCGCCAGCGCGATGTCGGAGGTGCCGCCGAGCAGCAGCAGGGACTGGGGGTTGCCCACAGCGTCGATCACAGTTCCAACCTTCGGCTCATGTCTGAAGCGAAAACGCCATCGGGGTCCACCGAGTGGCGGACCTTGCGCCATTCGTCCAGGCGCGGGTACATCTGGGCGAACTGCTCGGGACCGGTCCGCGAGTCCTTGGCGGTGTACAGCCTTCCGCCAAACCCGAGCACGTCCTCGTCCAGCTCCTGGCAGAACCGGCTCAGCCCGTCCTTGATCGGGAAGTCCAGGCAGATCATCCAGCCCGGGTGCGGGAAGGACAGCGGCGCCCGGTTGCCCTCGCCCATCCGCTTGATCACGTTGAGGAACGACACGTGCCCGGACTCGGCGACCTTCCGCACGATCCGGCGCAGCTCGTCGTACGCGCCCGGCGGGGTGCTGAACTGGTACTGCAGGAAGCCCTTCGAGCCGTACGCCCGGTTCCACTCGCCGAACAGGTCCAGCGGGTGGTAGAACGCGGTCAGGTTCTGGATCTTGCCGCGCGCCGCCTTCGGGGTCTTGCGGTAGTACAGCTCGCCGATCGCGCCGAAGGTCAGCTTGTTCGCCAGGCCGTTCGGGAAGACGTCCGGCAGCGTCGCCAGCTGCGGCGCGTCGAACTTCAGCGGATCGGCCTTCAGCTTCGGCGGCAGATCCTCCAGCCGGGCCAGGGAACCGCGGCCGAACGCGGCGCGGCCGAGCTTCGCGCCGGTGGAGATCGTGTCGAACCACGCCGAGGAGTACGTGTAGTTGTCGTCCGAACCGTTGCTGAACAGCTCGATCGTCTCGTCCAGATCGGCGGTCCGGTCCAGGTCCGCGATGAAGTACGCGGTCTCGGTCTTGGTCATCCGGACCGTGGCGCGGGTGATGATGCCGGTCAGGCCGCAGCCCGCGACGGTCGCCCAGAACAGTTCGGCTTCCGGGCCGTCCGGGGTCAGCCGCCGCAGCTGCCCGTCCGCGGTGAGCAGGTCCATCGACACCACGTGGTTGCCGAAGCTGCCCGCGCTGTGGTGGTTCTTGCCGTGGATGTCGTTGGCGATCGCGCCGCCGATGGTGACCTGCCGGGTGCCCGGGAGCACCGGCACCCAGAGCCCGTGCGGCAGCGCGGCGCGCATCAGCTCGTCCAGGCTCACCCCGGCGTCCAGGTCGACCAGCCCGCTGTCCGGGTCGATCGAATGAATTCTGTTCAACGCGGTCATGTCGACGACCAGGCCGCCCGCGTTCTGCGCCGGATCGCCGTAGGAACGCCCCAGGCCGCGGGCGATCACGCCGCGTTCCCCGGCTCGGGTCACCGCGCGGGCGATCGTTTCGACGTCCGGCGTGGTCAGCACGTCGCACACGGTCGGCGCGGTGCGTGCCCAGCCGGTGAGGGTCCGCCGCTCGATGCCTGGTTCAGGGGTCCCTTGAGTCACGCGACCAGGGTAGCCACGCCGCTCCCGGGCCGATATGTAGCCCTCCGGTGACCGCTTCTACACTTTCCGGGTCCGTGAACCTCCAGTTGAGTGAGGTAGTGCAGTGGTGGCGACCGAACCGCAGGCCGGCGCGACAACGGCTTCCCCGGGCCTCTTCGCGCAGCTCATCCGTTTCGGGCTCATCGGCGGCTTCTGCGCGCTCGTCGATTTCGGCTCCTACCAGGCATTGCGCGCCCTCGGCATGGACGCGACGCCGTGGGTCGACATCGCCCGGGCGATCAGTTTCATCATCGGCACCACGACCGCGTACTTCCTGAATCGCAAGTTCACCTTCTCCGCCGGGCGCAAGTCCGGGATGGGACAGATCGGCGCCTTCATCCTGCTCTACGGCGTGACGTTCTTCGTCGCGGTCGGCGTGAACCGCTGGATGTTGCACCTGCTGCCGGAGTCCTCCTGGAAGGCCAGCCTGGCTTGGGTGATCTCGCAGGCAACCGCGACGTGCATCAATTTCGTGATGCTCAAGTGGGTCGTGTTTCGCGATACGCCGCGTACCGAACAAACCGCGTGACCGGCTGTGAAGCCTTCTCGGATCGAACCTGTACCTTGGCTTGTGCGTGATGATTGTCCCTTGGGAGGACTGAGTATTAATGCCCGGTAAAACAGCGACCGGATCGGCCGCGGTGGCCAAGGCAGCGCCCCAGACGAACGGCAGCCACGCGAGCGCCCGGACCGAGGAGCAGACCACGTTCTCCGAACGCACCCCGCAGGGCCGCCTGCTCGCCCAGCGCGGGCTGTACTCGGGCCCGTCCCCGAAGGTGACCAAGGACCTCTACGCCGAGGTGCTCTTCGGCGTGGTCACCCGCCGCCGGGACAGCATCACCCTCGAAGAGTCGGCGAGCGTGTCCGGCAACACCTACTTCGGCCGGTTCCCGGCCAGTTACTGGCAGCGCTGGACGACCGCCGGCTCGGTCACCGTGGAAGCCGTGGTCACCGGCTCCGGTCACCTCTCGGTCGGTGCGTCCGATGTGGAGGGTGAGCCGCGAGTCGTTGCGGCACAGGAGATCGCGGGCGCCGAGCAGGAACTGGTCACGCTCGAAGCCAAGATCGACAAGTTCTACGACGGCGGCGCGCTGTGGCTGGACTTCGAGACCGAGGCCGCGCAGACGCTGACCGTCGAGCGGGTGCGCTGGACCGTCGACGCGCCGGAGAAGATCCGGCCGACCGCGGTGACCATCTGCACGATGAACCGCGCCGACGACTGCCTGTCCAACCTGGAAGCCCTCGCCGGTGACCTGTCCTCGCTGGAGACCCTGGACGCGATCTACGTCGCCGACCAGGGCACCGACCGGGTCGACTCGCGCGCCGGGTTCGCCCAGGTGGCCGCCGACCTCGGCGACAAGCTGCGGTACATCACCCAGCCGAACCTCGGCGGCGCCGGCGGCTTCACCCGCGGCCTGTACGAGGTGGCCGGGCACACCGAGACCGAGCACGCGAACGTCCTGTTCATGGACGACGACGTGCTGCTGGAGCCGGACCTGGTGATCCGGCTGACCGCGTTCTCCAACAAGGCCGCGAACCCGATCATCGTCGGCGGCCAGATGCTCAACCTGCTGCACCCGCACCAGCTGCACGTGGGCGCCGAGTACGCGCGGCTGAACACGCTCGAGCCCGGTCAGCCGGTCGAGCACAGCCTGGAGACCGCCGATCTGCTCGGCATCGACGAGGAGACCCTCAAGCCGAACCGCCAGGAGCGCCGCCTCGACGCCGGGTACAACGGCTGGTGGTCGTGCCTGATCCCGTACGAGGTGGTCAAGGAGATCGGCTACCCGCTGCCGTTCTTCTTCCAGTGGGACGACGCCGAGTACAGCTACCGCGCGCGGGCGCACGGTTTCCCGACCGTGACGCTGCCCGGCGCCGGTGTCTGGCACGCGGACTTCCACTGGAAGGACTGGGACGAGTGGCACCGGTACTTCAACCTGCGCAACTCGATCATCACCGCGGCCCTGCACAGCCCGTTCAACCTGAACCTGCTGTCCCGGGTGCTGCTGGCCCAGGTCGTCCGGTACCTGCTCGGCATGCAGTACGGCCTGACGCACACCCTGATCAAGGCCGTCGAGGACTTCCTGGAGGGCCCGGAGATCCTGGCCGACGGCGGGGTCGCCGCGATGAAGGAGATCCGCGAGATCCGGGCGCGGTACCCGGAGACCAAGCGGCACCCGGCCACCGACGTGCCCGGTATCGCCTCCAACGACATCGGCATCATCAACGCCGCGCCGCGGCCCAGCATGCAGCGGGTCATCCTGCTCAAGCGGATCCTCGACCGGGTCCTCGGCCGGCACCGCTTCGCGCTCGGCGCGGTGCCGAACGACGAGGCGAGCTGGTGGCACGTCTCGCTGTTCGAGACCGCCGTGGTCACCGACGCCTCGCAGGAGGGCGTGCGGGTCCGCAAGTACGACCGGGAGCGCATGTTCAGCCTGGCCCGGCGCGCCGCCAAGGTGATCAACCGGCTGCGCAAGGAGGGCCACGCCGTCCAGGCGCAGTACAAGCGGGCCCTGCCCGAGCTGACCAGCCGTGAGAACTGGAAGCGCCTGTACCGCCTCTAACTGAAATCCGTTTTCAGTAAGCCGGAATTAGGGTAGCCTAACCGGCATGACCGACATGCTGGGGAAGGCGACCCGGATCGCCGACGAGGTTTTCTTTCCGGCCGCGGGCGAAGTGGACGAGCGGGGCGAGATCCCGCCCGGCCACTTCGACCTGCTGGCCGACGAGGGTTTCTACGGTTTGGCCGCGCCGCCGGAACACGGCGGCCCGGGGTTGGAGTTCGGCGAAATCGTCGCCGCGCTGGAGGCGTTCGCCGGGGGCTGCCTGGCCACGACGTTCACCTGGATCCAGCACCACGGCGTGGTGAACGGCCTGGTCGCGTCCGAGAACGCCGAACTGCGCGAACGGCACCTCGCCGACGCCGTGCGCGGCCGGTTGCGCGGCGGGGTGGCCTTCGCGGGCGCGATCCCGCATCCGCCCCGGCTGTGGGCCAAGCGCGCGGACGGCGGCTACCTGATCGACGGCGAGGCGCCGTTCGTCAGCGGCTGGGGCCTGGTCGACGTGCTGCAGATCTCGGCACGCGACGCGGCCACGGTCGACGCCGAGGGCCGGGGCGGGGTGATCGTCAGCGGCCTGATCGACGCGAACGCGGGCGAGTCGCTGACCGCCGAGCCGCTGCGCCTGGTCGCCGCGCAGGGCACGAACACCGTGCGCCTGCACTTCACCGGCTACTTCCTGCCCGACGACCGGATCACCACCCGGGTCACCCACGCGGACTTCGTCGCCACCAGCACGATCGGCTCCCGGCTCAACGGCTGCGTGGCGCTCGGCCTCGCCGGGCGGGCCGCCCGGCTGATCGCCGACGCCGGGAAACCCGAGGTCGCCGACCGGCTGCGGGCCGAACAGGACCAGGTGCGCGCCCGGCTGGACGCCGGGCTCGCCGATCCGGCGGCCCTGCCCGCCGCCCGGGCGGCCGCGTCCGAACTGGCGTTCCGGGCGACCGGTGCGCTGGTCACCACGGTCGGCAGCGGTGCGGTCCTCGGCGGGCACACCGCCGAGCGGCTCGTGCGCGAGGCGACCTTCACCCTGGTCGCGGCGAGCCGCCCGGAGGTCAAGGCGGGCCTGCTGGGGCTGCTCGCGCCCTAATGCAGGCCGAAGACCTTGCTCTTGCGTTGCAGATCGTCGACGTAGGCGACCGCCACCTGGGCGAAGTTCACGGTCACCTCGGCGCCCTCCTTGGTGCGGAAGGTTTCCACCGAACCGGCCTTGAGGAACTTGGCGAGCTTGCTTTCGAGATCGGTTTCCTCCTCGGTGGGCAGCGCGAACACCAGGGGTTCGCCACCGGCGGCTAGATGCAGGATGAGTGCGGGTTTCGTATCGGCCATGGCATCCAGAACAGCAGTGGCCGATCATGCGCGGCAAGCGCTTTCGCTGACGGCTGAGCAATAGCGCGCTCCGGCTGCGGTGGTCGCACGCGGTCGGCTAACGTGACCAGCCGACCGCTGCCGAGCACGCCCAGGGGGATAACCGGTCATGGCCTACTCGTTCTCGCTGTCGCTGGCGGCCGTGGACATGCTGCTGGAGCAGGCCGGGACCCCGCGTGCGCCGTTCCCGTTCCAGGTGCCGCACATCGGCACCACGCACGACCAGCGGGCCCAGGTGCGTGAGGCGGTCTTCGACGACCTCCGGACCCGGGGCCTGATGCGCGGGCAGCACCTCGAGGACGACGTCGACCTCGCGCTGCGGACGTTCGCCCGGTCCCCGATCGCGATCACCGCGGCGGCGCAGCTGGAGAGCGACGGGAAGCGGTTGTTCGCACGGGCGTGCTCGGACGGCCAGTACGCCGTGGTCGTGCGGCAGGACGAGAACCTGCTGGTGTTCGAGGAGGCCCGCCCGACCGGGATCGTCCCGGCGATCGTCGACCTGCTTCCGCTGACCCCGGCGGCGCCCGGCCAGTCGGTGACCATCGCGCAACCGGCCGCCCAGCCCGTCCGCGGGCCGCGTTCCGACGAGGGTTACGACCCGTTCGCCGGGGTCGCCGCGCCGCGGTCGCACGGCGGCGGTCAGCTGCGGATGGTGGAACGGATCTTCGAGAAGCCCAAGAAGCGGGTCGGCCAGTTCACCGTGTTCGTGCCGGGCGCGATGCTGGACCCGACGGCGTGGTTCGACACCGAGGACGGCCGGTACTTCATGACGCTGCGCGAAGCGCCGGACGGGCAGACCTGGATCACCTACGCCCCGGCGGACAACGCGCGGATCGCCCAGCACCTGTATGCCCAGCTCGAAGGCCATCTGTAAGCCGTCCATTCGCGAACGGAACCGTTCGCCGTCCGGGTGCGTCGCAGTGCTGGATGGCCGGGCGAAACGCGCCTTGTGCGCGGTGCCCGGCTAGTAGACTTCCCGGCAGCAGACGTATCGGCTAAGGATGTGGGGCTGCGATGGCAGATCCGGATGCCCAGGGCTCGGGGTTCATGGCTTCGGTGGGCGCGGCGGTCGGCGCCGCGGTGGGCGGCGTGCTGAGCAAGCAGGCCATCGAGGCCACCAAGACCGAGGCGCGCAAGCTCACCGACTCGGCCCGTTCGGGCGGGTTCGCGATCAGCGAGCAGGGCGCCGACGAGTACATCCGGGTGTTCCGCGAGTTCGAGGACGCCCTGGACTCGGTGAAGCGCAAGCTGGACACCGCCGGTCAGGAGCCCAAGCTCGGCGGCAGCAACTACGCGACGCTGATCTCCGACCGCACCCGGCTGATGGCCAGCGGCGACGAGCAGTCCTACGAGACGCAGCTGACCTCGCTCGGCGAGATCGTGCGGCAGGCCCGCGAGGCCTTCGAGCTGGCCAAGAAGCAGTATTCCCGGATCGACGGCGAAGGTGTGCAGACCTTCGGCGGAGTGCGGGCCTGAGGGGGAACGAGCCATGGGTAATCCTTACGAGAGCGACCGGCAGCCCGATGCGAGCTATGCGGCGCGGTACCGCCAGCCGGACAACCCGTACGCCGGTTCGAGCGGGCCGTACGTCTCCCGGGACGAGGCGCTCAAGCAGCAGCTGATCGCGGAGGGCTACGACCCGACCACGGACAGCTTCTGGGACCTGTTCAGCAACCTCAAGGCCCGCGCGGTCGGCACCGCCAAGGCCAATGAGCAGGCCGCCAAGGAGGCGCAGCAGCTCGGCAAGCACGCCGAATACCGCGACGGCCTGTCGCCGTCGAACGCCGACTACCAGGGCTACGACCACGCCAAGCTCAAGGAGATGGTCTCGACCATCAACACCGAGCAGGTCACCAGCGTGTCCAGCGCGTGGACCGATCTGGCCAACGCCATGGCGACCTTCGGCCAGAACCTCGGCCAGGCGGCCACCAAGTCCGGCGCCACCTGGAAGGGCGACGCGGCGGAGTCCGCGTACAACTTCGTTTCCGGGCTGAGCAAGTGGAGCGACGACAGCGGGAAGACCGCCCAGCTGGCGGCGGACCGCGTGTACAGCCAGTCGCAGGCCGCCCAGCAGGCGAAGAACGCCATGCCGGAGGAGGTCAAGTTCAACTGGGACGACGAGATGAAGAAGTGGGCCACCGCGGGCCCCTTCGACTTCGGCTCCTCGGTGAAGCAGTCCTTCGAGACCTACCAGGCGAGCAACAAGGCGCATGACGAGGCCGTCGGCGTGATGGCCGCCTACGACAAGGGCCTCTACGAGGCGTCGCACCAGCAGCCGGTGTTCAGCCCGCCGCCGAAGTTCGAGAGCGGCGGCGGCTCGCACCACATCAGCGGCCGGGTCGACGGCTCGATCGACCCGGGCAACGGCAACACCAACTCGTCCGGCTACACCGGCACCAACCTGGGCTCCGGCAACCCGGGCGGCGGCAGTCAGGGCGGCAGCCCGAATCTCGGGGGCGGCGGCGGCAGCTACCCGCCCACCCCGACGCCGGCCCCGCTGCCCCCGGTCGGCGGCGGCCCGCGGACCGGTTCGGGCAGCATCCCGATCGGCGCCGGTCGCACCGCGCCGACCGGCTACAAACCGTCGAACCTGCCCACGTCCTCGTCCAACCCGAACCACAACCCCGGCCTCACCGGGATGGGCCCGATGCCGATGGGCATGGCCGGTGGCTTCGGCGCCGGGCTCGACGGCAACGAGTACAACAGCAAGGTCGGCCGCGGCGGCGGTTTCGGCCCCGGTGGCAGCGGCGGTGGTTCCGCGGCCGCCGGTGGCGCGTCCGGCGCGGCCAAACCGGGCGGGGTCGGCGCGGCCGAGGCCGCGGCGGGCCGGGGCATCGGCGCCGCGGGCGCGGCCGGTAAGGGCGGCCCCGCCGGGATGGGCGGAATGGGTGCCGGGCGCGGCAAGGGCGAGGAGGACGCCGAGCACCAGCGGCCCTCGTTCCTGCTGGAAGGCGATCCGGACGAGGTGTTCGGCACCGACCAGCGCACCGCGCCGCCGGTCATCGGCGAGTAAGGACGAAACGAAGAACGCCCCGGCTTCGCGGCCGGGGCGTTTTCCGTTTCAGCACCGGAAGATCAGTAGCGGAAGAACTTCTCCCGGCGGCCCTGGCGGACCAGGCGCAGCCACTGCAGGAACGCCTTGGGGTCGCGTTTCACGCCGACGAAGTAGAGGCCGAACCGCAGCACCTCGAGCGCGCCGATCTTGCGCATACCCGGCTGGGAGAGCAGGTAACCGCGGTTGCGGTAGGTGTAGTAGCGCTTGACCTCGTTCTCCGGGTCCTGCGCGTGGAACCGGCCGCCGAGCATCGGCTTGAACTCGTCCGAACCGTCCGGGTGCAGGTAGGTGGCCTTGAGCGAGGTGCCGAACGGCAGACCGGACCGCACCAGCCTGCGGTGCACCTCGACCTCGTCGCCGCGGAAGAACAGCCGCAGATCCGGCACCCCGACAACGTCCAAAGTGGACGATCGGAACAGGGCGCCGTTGAACAGCGACGCGATGCCGGGCAGGAAGTCGACGCCGAGTTGGTCCGACGAGCGCTTCCAGGTGAGCCCGCGGCGCAGCGGGAACGCCAGCTTCGCCGGGGTGTCGATGTTCGCCACCACCGGGGAGATCTCCGCGAGGTCGCGTTTGACCGCCTCGTCCATCAGCACCGCGAGCACGGTCTCGTCGGCGGGGCGGCCGTCGTCGTCGGCGAGCCACACCCAGTCGGCGCCGAGCGACAACGCGTGCAGCATGCCGAGCGCGAACCCGCCCGCGCCGCCGAGGTTGCGGTGCGAGGGCAGGTAGGTGTGCGGCAGCGGGTACGACTCCACCACGTCCCGGGCCGACTGGTCGGGCCCGTTGTCCACCACCACGAGGTGGTCGACCGGATGGGTCTGCGCGGCGATGATCTTCAGCGAGTCCGCGAGCAGCTCACGCCGGTGCCGGGTGACCACCACGGCCACCACGGCACCCGCACGCAGTTCCCGCGTCTCCGCTGCCATCACTCGCCGCCTTTGACCGCCGGTGCCGCCGCGAGCCGTTCGGCCGCCTCGGGGGTGATGTTCTCGAACGGGTCGTAGCCCTTGTACGCGGTGAGCACCTCGCGGAGCCCGCCGCGCATCTTCATCCGCCCC
Organism: Amycolatopsis anabasis; assembly: GCF_009765355.1. Taxonomy (GTDB): domain Bacteria; phylum Actinomycetota; class Actinomycetes; order Mycobacteriales; family Pseudonocardiaceae; genus Amycolatopsis; species Amycolatopsis anabasis. The sequence goes on from NZ_VTHK01000024.1 coordinate 109,191, forward strand.
TCGTCCATCCACACGGCCGAGGTGCACAGCTCCAACAGTAGGTCGTCCTGGTGCGAAGCGAAGACCAGCAGGCCGGACCGTTTCACCAGATCCACCAGCCGGTCGCGGGCCTTGTTCAGGAAGGCGGCGTCCACCGCGCCGATTCCCTCGTCCAGCAACAGGATCTCCGGGTCGATCGAGGTGACCACGCCGAGCGCCAGGCGGACCCGCATACCGGTGGAGTAGGTGCGCAGCGGCATCGACAGGTAGTCGCCGAGTTCGGTGAACTCCGCGATGTCGTCGACCCGCTTCTCCATCTGCTTGCGGGTCATGCCCAGGTACAGCCCGCGGATCAGGATGTTCTCGTAGCCGGAGATCTCCTGGTCCATGCCGACTCCGAGGTCGAACACCGGCGCCACGCGACCCTCGATCCGGGCCGCGCCCCGGGTCGGCTCGTAGATTCCCGAAAGCAGGCGCAGCAGGGTCGACTTCCCGGCGCCGTTGTGGCCGACCAGGCCGATCCGGTCGCCGTCGGAAACCGAGATGGTGATGTCGTGCAGGGCCTCGATGACCGGGACCTTGCTCTCGGTGCCGATCTTCCCGCCGACCTTGCCGAGGACCTTCTTCTTCAGCGAACGGCTCTTCGCGTCGAAGATCGGGAAGTCGACCGAAGCGTTCCAGACGTCAATGCGGACCATGTGTCACACCCAATACGAGACGCGGGATCGGTAGTTGCGCATGACCACGAGCGCGAGGGTCCAGCCGACGACGGCGAAACCGCCGACGACCACCCAGTGGTGCCAGCTCTGCTCGTTGCCGATCAACGGCGCGCGCACGATCTGGATGAAGTGGTACAGCGGGTTCAGCTCGGCGATGTACTCGCGCCAGGCGGCCGAGCTTTCGAACTTCTTCTTCAGGATGTCGGTCGACCACACGATCGGCGTCATGAAGAACAGCAGGTTGATCAGGCTGTTGATCACCTGCGGGATGTCCCGGAACCGGGTCGAGATGATGCCGAACAGCAGCACCACCCAGCCCGCGTTCAGCGCGATCAGCGCGAACCCGGGGATCGCCAGCAGCGCGCTCCAGTTCAGGCCCGGCTGCGGCACGCCACCCTCGGTGATCACGTAGCCGGACTTCGTGATCCCGCCCCAGAAGACCGCCAGCATGATGAAGTAGATGACCAGGTTGTGCGCGAACATGATCATCTGCCGCCACACCGTGCGCAGCACGTACACCGACAGCGGCGCGGGCAGGTGCTTGATCAGGCCCTCGTTCGCGATGAACGTCTCGGTGCCCTCGGTGATGCACCCGAGCATGAAGTTCCAGACGATGAAGCCCGTGGTGATGTAGGGCAGGAACGTCGAGATCGGCGAACCGAACAGCTGCGAGTAGAGCAGGCCCAGGCCCAGCGCCGTGATGCCCATGCTGAGGGTGATCCACAGCGGGCCGAGCACCGAACGCCGGTAACGCTGCTTGATGTCCTGCCAGCCGAGGTGCGTCCACAGCTCCCGCTGGGCGAAACCGCTGCGGAGATCGGCGAAGGCACGGGTGAAACTACGGCGGTCCGGCGGCGGTGCGGGAGGGGCCGCCGCGGCGGGGCTCGCGGCCTGAACGGTGCTGGGGGCGGTCACGGAGAACGAGGGTACCGACGCCTGCCCCACGGGTTCGTCCGGGCGTCGGCTAGCCAATGTCATGTTTCCAGGACGCGGACCACCACTTGTTCGTTGGCATAGGTGTAACCCTCGTAACTGAATTCGATCCCGGTCCGCTCGACGTACTCGTGCCAGGCGCGGGCCTCGTGTCCCTGCCACCCCGGGAAGTTGAAGAACTCGTCGAACAGGATGACGCTGCCCGGCCGCAGCCGGGGGCCCACCTGGTCCAGGACGGTTTTCGCGGAGCTGTAGAGATCGCCGTCGACGTGCAGGAAGTCGACCGGGCCGGGGTGGGCGGCGAGGAAGTCCGGCAGCGTCTCGTCGAACCAGCCGACGACCAGTTCCGCCCCCGGGACGTCCGGCAGCCCGTCGACCGAGAACGTCCCGGCCGGGAAGCCGTTGCGCCAGTTCTCCGGCAGGCCCTCGAACGAGTCGAACCCGTACACCCCGCCCTCGGGGCGCGCGGTCGCGATGACCTTCAGGGTGCCGCCGGTGTACACCCCGAATTCGAGGGCCATCCCGCCACCGGGGGCGAGGGAGAGCGCGTGTTCCAGGGTCGCCACCGGTTCCGCGAAATGCGGCGCGGTCGGCATGTGCTCGCGCACGAACCGGTTCGACTCCCGGGCGGCCTCGCGGTCGGCCGCGTAGACGATGTCGCGCCGCGAGCGGATCTCGAACTCGATGAGCCGGTCGAACACCCGCCGGGACTGGGCCTCGTGCTCGGTGCGCAGGTCGGCCACCACGCGTTCCAGCTGCTCGATCCGGCGGAGCTGCTCGTCGTGCATCGGCCGGAGGACTTCCTCGACCGCGTGCATGGTCTTGTCCCGCATGGCCTTCCGGAGGGCTTCCGCGCGAAGCAGATCGCGTAGCTTGGCGAGCATCGGCGCTCCTTTCGTGCTGGTCGGCACGGTCGGATGTCGGCCCAGCCTCCCCTCGAAGTGCCAGCACCGCGGATTGCGCGGAGCCTACGTCAGGTCCTTACTCATGGGCGGTCACCACACCCATGATTACACCCGGACGGGGGTCGCCGCGCGGTGCGGAACCTGCTAGCTCAGAGGTACTGCCCGGTCCCGGTGATGCCGTGGCCGTGGCCTTCCTGACCACCGGCGGACGCGCCCGGGGGCAGGCCGCGGCGCATTTGCTCCAGCTGCACGCGGGCCGCCATCTGCTGGGCGAACAGCGCGGTCTGGATGCCGTGGAAGAGGCCCTCCAGCCAGCCGACCAGCTGGGCCTGCGCGATCCGGAGCTCCGCGTCGGACGGGGTCGCGTCGTCGCGGAACGGCGCGACCAGGCGTTCCAGCTCGTCCTGCAGCTCGGGGGCCAGCGCCTGCTCGAGCTCCTTGATCGAGGTCTCGTGGATCTGGCGGACCCGGTCGCGGCTCGCGTCGTCCAGCGGCGCCGCGCGGACCTCCTCGAGCAACTGCTTGATCATGGTCCCGATGCGCATCACCTTGGCCGGCTCCTCGACCAGGTCGCCGACCGATTCGTCGGCGCCCTCGGCCTCGGTGTCCCCGGCGATGCGGGCCGTGCCGACGGGCGAGCCGTCCGGCCCGACGACGACCACGTGGTGAGCCGGTTCGGCCTCGGAGTTACCGGCTGCGCTTGACTGTGCGGAATTCGGCTCGGTCATATGCTCCATCCTGGCCCAGGTCTCCGAACGCGTCGCAGGGCGTTCGCGTCGTCCGTGCCCGAGGGTAGCCGGGATGGTCGCACCGCGTGCCCACCAGGCCAACCCCGGTAGCGCGCCCGATATGTGCCTCCGTACGGTGTGCCCATGGCGTTCGACGTCGCTCGAATTCGTGGGTTGTTTCCCGCGCTGGGTGACGGCTGGATTCACTTCGACGGCACCGCCGGAATGTTGGTACCTGAACAGGTCGCCTCGGCCGTGTCGACGGCGATGCGTGCGCCGGTTTCCGGACCGGGGGGCGCGTTTCCGGCCTCCCAGCGCGCGGAGAGCATCGTGACCGCGGCCAGGCGTGCGGTGGCCGACCTGGTCGGGGCCGAGCCTGCCGGCGTCGTGCTCGGGCCGAGCTCGTCGGTTCTGCTCCGGCGGCTGGTCGACGCGCTTTCGGAACGCTGGACGCTGGGCGACGAGGTCGTGGTCTCCCGGCTCGACGAGCAGGCCAACCTCGCGCCGTGGCGGGCCGCGGCCAAGCGGACCGGTTCGGTCCTGCGCTGGGGCGAGATCGACATCGAGACCTGCGAGCTGCCCGCCTGGCAGTACGAGGAGCTGGTGTCCGCGCGGACCAAGGCGGTCGCCGTCACCGCGGCCTCCGGCTCGGTCGGCACCCGGCCGGACGTGCCGACCATCGTCGAGTTCGCCAAGCGGGTCGGCGCGGTCGTCGTGGTCGACGCCACCTACGCCGCCCCCTTCCTGCCGCTGGACCTGCCCGCCCTCGGCGCCGACGTGATGGTGGTGTCCGCGCAGGCCTGGGGCGGTCCCTCGGTCGGCGCGCTGGTCTTCCGGGATCCGGAGATGCTGGAGCGCCTGCCGTCGGTGTCGCTGGAGACGAACGCACGCGGACCGGCCCGCCTCGAGCTGGGACCGCACCCGTACCCGCTGCTCGCCGGGCTGGTCGCGTCGATCGACTACCTGGCCGGGCTGGACGACGCCGCCACCGGCTCGCGGCGCGAGCGCCTGGTCACCTCGCTGGGTTCGGCGAAGTCGTACCACGCGGGGCTGCTCGCGCAGCTGAGCACGGAACTGCGTTCGCTGCGGCACGTGATGGTGATCGGCGACGCGATGCGCCGGATCCCCGCGCTGGCGTTCACGATCGCGAACAAGAAGGCGCCGGAAATCGCGGAGTACCTCGCCTCGCAGGGGCTGTGCGCGTTCGCCGACGACGGCTCGAGCGGGGTGTTCGCCTCGCTCGGCGTCGGTGAGGTCGGCGGCGCGGTGCGGATCGGTCTCGCGCACTACTCCAACGTTTTCGAGATCAACCAGCTGGTCCGGGTGCTCGAAGAACTCCGCTAGGAGCGCGCCGCCAGCAGGACCTTGCCGAAGACCCCGCTCTCGTCCATCGCGGTGTGCGCCGCGCTCGCCTCCGCCATCGGCACCACCTGGTGCACGACCGGCCGGACCGTCCCGCGCTCCACCAGCGGCCACAGCCGCTCGCGGACGTCGGCGACGATCTCGCCCTTCTCCGCGGTCGGCCGCCCGCGCAGGCTGGTGGCCGTGGCGCTGGCGCGTTTGGTGAGCAGCTTGCCGACGTTCAGCTCGCCCTTGACCCCGCCCTGCATCCCGATGATGACCAGGCGCCCGCCGGTGGCCAGCGCGTCGACGTTGCGGCCCAGATAGGAGGCGCCCATGTTGTCCAGGATGACGTTCGCGCCCGCGGTCTCCTTCTTCAGCTCGGCGACGAAGTCCTGCTCGCGGTAGTTGAACGCGAGGTCGGCGCCGAGCTGGCGGCACCGTTCGGCGCGCTCGTCCGAGCCGACGGTCACCGCGACCGTCGCACCCAGCGCCTTGCCGACCTGGATCGCGTGCGTGCCGATCCCGCCGGCGCCGCCGTGCACCAGGAACACCTCGTCCTCGCGCAGCTTCGCGCCCAGCACCACGTTCGACCACACCGTGCACGCGACCTCCGGCAGGCCCGCGGCGGCGATCAGGTCGACCTCGCCCGGCACCGGCAGCAGCTGGACCGCGGGCACCACGACCCGCTCCGCGTAGCCGCCGCCCGCGAGCAGCGCGCACACCTCGTCGCCGGCCTGCCAGCCCTCGACCCCCTCGCCGAGTTCGGCGATCGTGCCGGAGCACTCCAGGCCGAGGATCTCGCTCGCGCCGGGCGGCGGCGGGTAGAGGCCCTGCCGTTGCAGCAGGTCGGCGCGGTTCACCGCACCGGCCACGACCTCGATCAGCACCTCGCCCGGGCCCGGCCGCGGATCGGGGACCTCGGTCCACTCCAGCACTTCCGGGCCACCTGGTTCGCGGATGGTGATCGCACGCATGGGCCCGACTTTAGGCCGCCCGGCCCACCGCCGCGCAGCCGTGTGAGCCGTCCGCCGCTGACCGGCGGAAATACCGCCGAACGACTCTTGACCCATGCGGCAAAACGCATAAAAGTGATCCGGCATCGGACGTGACCGGCCACGTCGGGGCAAGGGCAGGCGGCCGGAGCGATTCCGATCGGATTGGGGACTGGTTCATGTCATCGGTCAGGAAACGACTCGCTCCCGCGATCGCCCTCGCGGCCGCGGCGGGCCTGGTGATCGCCGGTGCGCCCGGCGCCGCCGCCCAGCCGTCGGCGGCGCAACCGGCGGACCCGGCGCTCGCGAAGCAGCTGGCGCAGAAGGTCACCGCCAACGGGATCAACCGCCACCTCGTCGCGTTGCAGCGCATCGCCGATACCAACGGCGGCACCCGCGCGGCCGCGACCCAGGGGCACGCGAAGTCCGCGGAGTACGTCGCGGGCAAGCTGGAGGCCGCCGGGTACGCGGTGACCCGGCAGGAATTCCCCTTCACCTACAGCGAAACGCTCGCCGAGAAGCTGACCGCGGGTGGGGCGAACGTGCCGATCGTGCTGATGGTCTACAGCCCGTCGACCCCGGTCGGCGGCATCACCGCGCCGCTGGCGGTCGTCCCGGTCGACGAGACCCTCGGCTGCGAGGCCGCCGACTACGGCGACGTCAAGGGCAAGATCGCCCTGATCAAACGCGGCGCGTGCTCGTTCGCCCAGAAACAGCAGGCCGCCGCCGAAGCGGGCGCGATCGGCGCGGTGATCTACAACAACGCCGAAGGCGCGCTGAACGGAACCCTCGGCGACCCGGCGAACGCGAAGATCCCGACCGGCGGCATCACGCAGGCCGACGGCGAGGCGCTGGCCAAGCAGAACGGCGCCCCGGTGACCCTGGAACTGCGCTCGCTGACCGAACAGCGCAAGACCTACAACGTCCTCGCGGAAACCAAGACCGGCCGCAAGGACAACGTGGTCATGGCCGGCGCCCACCTGGACAGCGTCCCCGAAGGCCCCGGTATCAACGACAACGGCAGTGGTTCGGCCGCCCTGCTGGAAACCGCCCTGCAACTGGGCAGCACGCCCAAGGTGAACAACGCCGTCCGCTTCGGCTTCTGGGGCGCCGAAGAATTCGGCCTGGTGGGCTCCACCTACTACGTCAACTCCCTGCCCTTCGAACAGCAGCTCGACATCGCCCTGTACCTGAACTTCGACATGGTCGGCTCGCCGAACGCGGGCTACTTCGCCTATGACGGCGACGATTCCGACCAGGTCGGCGCCGGCCCCGGCCCGTACGGCTCGGCGCAGATCGAGAAGCTGCTGGTCGACTACCTGGGCACCAAGGGCGTTCCGGTCGAAGGCACCGACTTCACCGGCCGGTCCGACTACGGGCAGTTCATCGCAGTCGGGATCCCGGCCGGCGGCCTGGCCACCGGCGCCGAGGGCATCAAGACCGCCGCGCAGGCCGCGAAGTGGGGCGGGCAGGCCGGGATCGCCTACGACCCGTGCTACCACCAGGCCTGCGACAACCTCGGCAACGTCGACCGGGTCGCGCTCGACCGCAACGCCGACGGTATCGCATGGGGCGTCGCCACCTACGCGATCAGCACCGAATCGGTCAACGGTGTGTCGCCGTCGTCGGCCAAGACGAAGCAGCTGCGCGCGGAACAACGCTCCACCCAGCGCGTCGCCCGCGCCGCCGCTTCCCCGGGCGCCGACCCGCACGCCCTGGCGAGCTAACCGGAATCCCCCAATGTGGCTTTCGGAACCTTCAACGCCCCGAAAGCCACATTGGGTACTTCCAACGCCCCCAATGCCACATTGGGGGCGTTGAGCTAGCCGAGGTCGCGGGTGTTGAAGGTGTCGCAGCGGGCCGGGTCGCCGGTGGAGAAACCGGTGGTGAACCACTTCTCCCGCTGGGCGGAGGTGCCGTGGGTGAACTTCGACTGGTCGACCCGGCCGCCGCCGAGCTCGCGCTGGATGTAGTCGTCGCCGATGCGGGCCGCGGTGTCCAGGGCGCGGTTGATGTCGTCCCTGGTGACCTCGCTGATCAGCGGTTTGCCGCTCTCGGTCGGGGTGGTCTGCGCGTGGTTGGCCCACACCCCGGCGTAGCAGTCGGCCTGCAGCTCGAGCCGCACCGAACCGGAGGCCGGCCCGCTGCCCTTCCCGGCGCGGGCCGAGTTGCCGAGGAGGTTCTGCACGTGGTGGCCGTATTCGTGGGCGAGGACGTACGCCTCGGCGAAGGGCCCGCCCTTGGCGCCGAACCGCGTTTGCAGCTCGTTGAAGAAGGACAGGTCGATGTAGACCTGGGAATCGGCGGGGCAGTAGAAGGGGCCGACGTCGGAAGTCGCGCTGCCGCAGCCGGTGCGCACCCCGCCCCGGAAGAAGTTGGTGGTCGCCTTGCGGTACGTCTGGCCGGAGCGGGCGAACTGCCCGGTCCAGTAGTCCTGGATCGAGTTGACCATGGCGACGATCGCGCAGTCGTGGTTGCGGTTCGCGTCCGCGCCGGTGCGGCATTCCCGGGACAGCGAGCCGTTGTCCACCTGCTGGCCCGAGCCGAGATCGCTCAGGCCGGTCGCGCTGTGCGCGCCACCGCCGCCGATCCCGCCGAACTGCGAGAAGAGGAAGTAGATCACCAGGCCGACCACGCCCAGCCCGCCGCCGCCGAGCGCGACCCGGCCGCCGATGCCCCCGCCGCCGTCGCGCATGTCCTGGACCTCTGAGGTGTCCAGGCCGACGTCGTCGTTGAACCGCACCGCGGGCTCCCTCGATTGTCGTGGGCACAAGCCTGGGTGCGGTCACCCGTCGGGAACCGCACCCAGGACTACCGAGGTTGTCATTGTATTGCGGTTGCACACGTCCCGGGCCGGCGAGTAGCTCTGCCGGCACGGTCACAGAGGCCGCGCCGAGAACAGGCTCGAACGACGCCGAAATGCGCGAGAAGTTGTCGAGCGCACCATGTGGATACCCGTGCTGCTCACAATCGCGACCGGGCTGGTTTCACCACCCCAGCCGTGGGTACACAGCTGGTGTTCAACCGCATGGGATCATTTGCCATTGAACCACCTGACCCTCTCCCGGTTGGTGGCCCGAACCCGGCGCTCCGGGGCAGTGCGCCGTGGCCGGTCCGACCATCCGCTGGAATTCCAGGATGCGCCTTTTGGGGCCGAGTCTCAACCATTTCGTAATCCCCCTTCAGGGGAAATTCGCGTACCTTGCGCGCCCACCCCCGGACGGGGGGCCCCGGCGCGCCCGGGCCTCGTGGCGTATCCGCCTACCACCGGTGAGTGAGTCTGGGACGGAGGTTCTACTCTGCGAGGAATGAGCGAGGAACCCGACCGAGTGCGCTGGTTGTCAGAGACCGAGATGCTCGCGTGGCGTTCCTACATCGTCGCCACCCTCCGGCTGCGCCAGCGCCTGCACCGGGAGCTCGCCGAGGCCCACGACGTATCCCTCGCCGACTACGAGGTGCTGGTGTGCGTGTCCTCCGGAGCGGACAACCGCATGCGCATGACCGAGCTCGCCGCGATGCTCGGCTCCACCAAGAGCCGCCTCTCGCACCAGGTGGGCCGCATGGAAGGCGCCGGTTTCCTCCGCCGCGCCGCCGACCCCGAGGACAAGCGGGGCGTGATCGCCGAACTGACCCCGGAAGGCGAGGCCCTGCTCAAACAGGCCGCCCCCACCCACGTCGAAGGCGTCCGCGCGCACCTGATCGACCTGCTCACCGTCGACGAGCAGGCCACCCTGGGCGAAGCCTTCACCCGCGTCCTCGAACACCTGACGGACCTCGAACCCTGAACGGCTACGCTCGAAGGCACCGGGAAGCGTGGCAGAGCGGCCGAATGCACTCGCCTTGAAAGCGAGCGTGGGGCAACCCACCGGGGGTTCAAATCCCTCCGCTTCCGCAACTGGGTGGAGTGTGTCCGCGGACCGCGCGGACCGGGTTGCTCCAGCCGTGCTTTCTGGGGGCCGAGCCCCCAGGCCCCGCGCCGGGGGCGAGCCCCCGGACCCCCGCAGGTAGCCGGGTTTGTCGTAGGTGCCGGATCTGTGTGGGGTGCCGGGTGGCGGGGTGGCTTGGGCCTGGTAGGTGGCTGGGGCTTCGTTGGTGCCTGTTTGAGGTGGGAGCCCGGGGTCGGGCGGTGCTGGGGAATTTCTTGGTTGTGTTGTGCGGTAAAGGTTTTTGTCAGGGGGGCTGGGCACAATGGGGGTGTGGTGACGCGGGATCGTCACCATCTGTTCCGGTTTGTCCCGGTTGGGGTGCGGGCGGGGGCCCGGTTGTGCGTAGGCGGGTTGCCCTCGTTGGGCTAGTGCGCATTCCGGGCCGGTTACGGTCGGATGTTCGGGCTGCGGCAACTGGGGGTTTTTCGTGGCGGAGCGTATTTGTGCCTGCCTGGGCCACATCATCTCGGGTAGACGGTGTTGTGACTGAGGGGACGTGATGGGCAGGAATCCGCTGTGGCGCGATCCGTTGCCGGACGCCGGATCGGCCACGTTCTGGGGCTCGTTGGATCCCGTGGACAGGTTCGCCCTGCACGCGGTGGGATCGGTCCGGTTCTTTCCCCGGCGGGCGTTGTTGTGCCGGCAGACGCAGCGGTCGGCGCCGGTGTACCTGATCTACGCCGGGCTGGTCGAGGTGTTCCGCACGGGGCTGGACGGCGAGCGGGTGGTGCTGGCCCGGCTCGCACCCGGGGACATCGTGGGGGACCGCGCGGCCGTGGACGAGGGCGGTGCGGTGGCCACGGTCGAGGTGGTGGAGCCGACCAAGGCACTGGAGATCCCGGCGGAGTGGTTCGCCGGGCTGTGCCGCCACCGGCCCCGGATCGCGTGGCAGGTCCTGGCGAACGCGGTCGCCCATTAGGGAGCGGGAACGCGCGTTACGGCACAACGGAACGACTACACGGTCGGGTAGCGGTTCCGGGTCTTCGTTGACAGCCTCCCGGGCCCTCAGCAATGTGGATCGGGTGCGCCCCCACCCGGTCCGGCAGTCCGCCCCGGCGACGCCCGAGTTCGCCCAGATTCCCGAGCAGACCCGGCTCCGCGTTCAGCAGGACGAGCTGCTGGAGTTCGTCACCCAGGTCTTCGCCGCGCACGGCGCCCCACCCGGACCGGCTCGGATGGCGGCCGAGGCCCTCTGCTACGGCGACGTGACCGGCACCCCCGCGAAAGGGCTGGCCGAACTGGGCCACGCCCACCTGCCCATGCTGGCCACCGGCCGGGCGCGCGCGTACGCCGAACCACTGGTCATCGCCGACCGGGGCGCCACGGTCCTGGTCGACTACCGCGGAGCACTCGGGCTGTGGGCGGTCAGCGACGCGATGGACCGGGCGGTGCTGCGGGCGGGGCGGCACGGCATCGGTTTGGTGTCGATGCGCGGGGTGACCGAATTCGGCTGCGCCGCGCACCACGCCACCCGGGCCCTCGCCTGCGGCATGATCGGACTGGTCCTGGCCAGCGGCGGCCGCCGCGGCCCCTCGTCGCCGAGCGCGAACCCGCTGGGCGTGGCGGTGCCCGGAGGCGCGTATCCGCCCTTCGTCTTCGATCTCGACGCCGCCGGGATGCCGGTCTCCGACGCGCATACCGCCACCGGTTTCGTGCTGCTGGTCCAGGCCCTCGCCGGACTGGTTTCCGGCGCCGCGGGGCACGAGGACGACACCGGGCTCCTGGTCCTGGCCATCGCCCCGGCCACCCTGCGAAGCGCCGACGGCTTCTATCGCGACGCGAGCGCGCTGTTCGGCAGCCTGCTGGGCTGGCAGGACGGCGCGCCGGACCGGTACCCGGGCTGGCGCGAAGCGCAGCGGGCCGACGAATGCCAGGCCCTCGGCGTGCCGTTGACCGCGCAGCTGTACCGCGAGCTGACCGAGATCGGCGAGTCGCTCGGCATCCGGGTGCCGCGGACCATCGGCGAGCGTTGACCGCGCGGGTTCGCTCCGGTGTCCTCTGCTTGGCCCTGTGGCGGCGCGTGGTTCGCGCTGCTTGGCGGTCCTTGGATGAGGTTCGTCCTTGGTTGTCCGGCGTCTGCGGCCGGGCATCAGCAGTATCGGATCGGTATCTCGCGGTTCGGCTCGCGAGTTGATCGAGATCGGTGAGTCGGTTTGGTGCCCGGGTGCCGCGGACCATCGGCGAGCGCTGACCGGGGACCGTCCGGCCCGGCTTCATCTCGCTCGGCCGCCGTCGTGGGGCTTGGTTCGCGCTGCTTGGTGGCTTGGCGCGGCGACGGCCTCGTTCGTCCTCGGGGTGCCTTGTCCGCGTGAGTCGTAGCGCGGTCGGCCGAGCTGGGTGGGTCGCTCGGCGAAGTCGCGCTTGTTCGGCGGTCCGCAGTGGTGGCGCGCAGTTGTTCGTTTGTTCGCGAGTGGGGTCCGAAGATCGGTTGCCGGGGTGCGTGCAGCGGAGGGCGCTGGCGGGAGCGTGGGGTGCTCAACGCGCTGACCCCGTACAACGAAGATCGGCGGCCTAACCTACTCGTCCACAAAGGACAGTCGACGCGGTGTGGCGGGGTTTTCCCCAGGCTGTGGAACGATCTGTGGACAACCGGTGCTCGCGCCGGACATTCAGTTGTGGTTCGACCTCCCTTCAATCTAGGGAATTTCCCTTGACGGCGGGCGAAAGTACTTGTATAAGCCCAGGTTTGACTTCCTCCGGTTGGCGGATTGCGTCGGCGGGTGTTGGGAAATCCGTAACGCGGTCGAAACCCGGTTGTCTTGCGCGCGAAGGACTCCGCGGTCGGGCTCGGTGCTTGTTCACGATTCGGTGTCGATGTCAAGCCAACGGTTCGTGAACGTGGCCGTCCGGCAGTGTCCATAGTGGACAATACGACCGGCATCGTCGCAGGTCTGCGGTGTCGGTGGTGCGTGGAATACTGGGTTCGTGTCGATTCCCCTTCGGGCAGGGACCGTGTTCGGTCCGGCGCGGGCGCGCTCCTCGTACCGCGAGTTCGCGCCCGTCTCGGCGGTGGCCGCGTGCACCTGGGAGGGCGTGCCCGGCTGGTTCCGCACGCTGCGGGTTCTCCCGGACGGTTGCGTCGACCTGACCTGGGACGGCGAGGCGATCCGGGTGGCCACACCGCACCTGGGCCCGGCCCGTTATCCGCTGCGCGCGGGTGAGCGCAACGTCGGGGTTCGGCTCCGGCCCGGTACGGCGGGCGCGGTGCTGGGCGTCCCGGTGTCCGAACTCGCCGCGGCGGGCTGGCCCGTGCCGTTGGAGCAGTTGTGGGGCGCCCGCGCTCGCCACTTCACGAACGCCCTGCGCGGGCTGGATCACGACCTCGCGCGGCAGCTGCTGGAACGGCAGGTGGCCGATGCCCGGCTCGATCCGTGCGTGCTCGAAGCCGCGACCAGGCTCGCGGCGCCGGACGCCGATGTCGCCCGGATCGCACGCGCGGTCGGGCTGAGCGGCCGCGAACTGCGCCGCCGGTGCCACGAGCAAGTCGGCATCGGGCCCAAGTCGTTACACCGCGTGCTGCGGTTCCAACGGTTCGTACGCGGCATCGGCGCGGTCGCGACGGGACGCGTCGGCCTGTGTGCCGCGGCGGCGGACGCGGGCTACGCCGACCAGGCGCATCTCAGCCGGGAATGCCGACGCCTGTCCGGTTCGTCGCCACGCGCGCTCGCCGAGCGCTGGGCGGCGCACGGCGAGCACCCGGGCTGAGTGGTCTTCGGCCCGCCCGGAACGACTGAGCGGGTGGTGGTGCGGGATTGGTGGTGTTCATGTCGTCGACACTACCACATCTGTCGAACGTATGTTCGAAAAACGGATCGGGCCGAAACGTTCAAGACTCCCGCCGGGATCCGCCTGAGACTCGATCCATGCCCTTCGCCGTCACCCTGACCGTCCGCCTCTCCGATCTCGACACGAACTGGCACGTCCGCGGCCCGGCGTACCTCGACTACGCCGACCACGCCCGCTGGGAATGCGTGCGTGCGGCGGGCGTGTCCCTCGACGAACTCGCCCGCCGCCGCATCGGCCCGGTCAACCTGGAGACCACCTGCAAGTTCCGCAGCGAACTGCGCCCCGGCGACGAGTTCGTGGTCTCCACCGAGTTCGCCTATTCCCAGGCCAAGACCTCGCGCGCCAGCCAGGAGATCCACCGCGCCGACGGCACCCTCGTCGCCGAGATCACCAGCGTCTCCGGCCTGCTCGATCTGGACGCGCGCCGCCTGCTGCCCGATCCCGCGAGCTACTGGCGCACGCTGGCCACCAAGCCGGAACTCCTCGGCGTCACACCGACCTGATGATCGGCGTGCCCTGCCAGCGCCCGTGGTCCGGCACGGTTTCCGCGGCCATCACCAGCGACCCCGCGCCGATCGTCGAGGCCGTGCCGACCCGGCTGCCGGGTAGCACGATGCTGTGCGGCCCCAGCGTCGCGCCGCGGCCCAGCCGCACCGGATCCAGCCGCATCACCCGGTCGTGGAAGAGATGCGTCTGCAGCACGCAGCCCCGGTTCACGCTCGCGCCCCGCGACACCTCGACCAGATCCGGCTCCGGCAGCCAGTGCGTCTCGCACCACACCCCGCGCCCGACGCGCGCGCCGAGGCTGCGCAGCCACCAGTTCAGCACCGGGGTGCCGATCGAGGACGACACCAGCCACGGCACGGCGAGCATCTCGACGAACGTGTCGTAGAGCTCGTTGCGCCAGACGAACGAACTCCACAGTGGATGGTGGGCCGAGGAGAACTTCCCCATCAGCAACCATTTCGCCGCGGTCGTCAGCACTCCGGCGACGATTCCCGCGACGGCCAGCACGAGCCCGCCCAGTGCCACCGCGAGCCACACCCCGCCCTCGTTCCACGCGAAATCGAGCGCTTCGAAGGTGGCCAGTGCGAGCAAACCGGCCAGCACCAGCGGCACCACCCGGCACAGTTCCACGGCGGTGCGCGCCAGCACGAGCCCGCGCGGCGGGGCGTAGGTGCGGGCCGGATCGTGCTCCTCGGCGGTGCGGCGCAGGCGCATCGGCGGGCGGCCCAGCCACGACGTGCCCTCCGGCACCGATTCCGGGGCGTCCGACAGCACCCCGATCAACGCGCCGTCGCCAACCGTCCTATTAGGACCAACGATGCCGGAGTTGCCCACGAAGGACCGGGAACCCACCTCGGACCGGCCCAGCCGCAGCCAGCCGCCGCGCAGTTCGTAGGGCGCGGCGAGCACGTCGTCGGCGAGGAACGCCGAATCCGCGACGCGCAGCAGTTTCGGCAGCGCCAGCACGGTCGACAGTTCGACCGACCGGCCGACCTGGGCCCCGAGCAGGCGCAGCCAGGAAGGCGTGAACAAGCTGGCGTACAAAGGAAACAGCGTGCGCCGCGACATCTCCAGCAACTCGTGGGTGAGCCACGCCGCCCAGCCCGCCTTGCTGTAGACCGGATGCGTGCCCGGCCGCAGCGCCCGCCCGGCCAGCCGCACCGCGACCCCGATCAGCGCCGCGTGCACGACCATGCCGACGATCACGAGCACGGGGGTCCACAGCAGCAACCGCAGTGCGGCGGCGGCGAAACTCGCGTCGTCGGGCACCGCGACGAACGCCAGCACCGCGACCGGCGCCGCCGCGATCCACAGCAGCAGCCCGCGCAGGCCCGAGGTCAACAGCGCGGCCAGCAGCCAGGCGCGGGAGCGCGCCGGTCGCGCCTCCGGCCAGTCCGGGCTCGCGTCGCGCCGGGTGGCCGGGGAGCCGCCCCAGCTTTCCCCGGCGGGGATCGGGCCCGCCACGCAACTGCCAGGGAGCACCTCGGCGTGGTCGCCGATGTCCGCCCCGGGGAGCAGCGTGCTGCGCGCGCCGACCCTGGCCCCGGCGCCGACCCGCACGGCGCCGACGTGCAGCAGGTCGCCGTCCAGCCACCACCCGGCGAGGTCGGCCTGCGGTTCGACCGCGCAGCCGTCCCCGAACGTCGCGAGCCCGGTGACCGGCGGCGGGGCGTGCAGGTCGGCGCGCCCTTCGACGCGGCAGCCGAGCAGCCGCGCGTAGCGGGCGGCCAGCGGCGTCCCGATGACCGAGCCGAGCCCGAAGGACGCGGCCAGCCGTTCGGCCGCCCACAGGCGCAGATGGGTCCGGCCGCCGCGCCGGTAACTGCCCGGCCGCAACCGCCCGCGCAACGCGCGCACGCCGAGACCCACCACCAGCGCGCGGCTCGGCGGGCTGAACAGCACCAGCCACGCGGGCACCAGCACCCACCACGACAACCGCGGCAGCCACGATTCGTGGACGAACGCGGAGAACACGTTCCCGATCAGCGCGATGGCCAGCACCCAGCGCACCCCGGCCACGGTGAACAGCACCAGCTGGATCGCGGCCTGGATCCACCCGGTCCAGCGCGGGGCCGGCGCGATCGCGCGTTCTTCGGCCGGATGGCCTTCGGCGGCGGCGAGCCGGGTCCGCAGCGCGGCCGGGGTGGGGTGGCGGTAGACATCGGCGACGGACACCTCGGGGAACCGCGCGCGCAGCGCGGACACCAGCCGGGCCGCGGCGACGCTGTTGCCGCCGAGGTCGAAGAAGTCGTCGCCGGGGCCGGCCTGGGCGCCGAGCAGGTCGTTCCACTGCTCGATGAGCCAGGCCGTGGTCTCGTCGGTGTCGACGTGTTCGTGCGCTTCAGCGGGCAGCGGCCAGGGCAGCGCGGCTCGGTCGACCTTGCCCGAGCCGCGGGTCGGGAAGTCCGCGAGCACGGCCAGCCGCGGCACCAGGGCCGCCGGGAGGCGTTCGCGCAGCAGCCGCCCGGCTTCGGCGCGGTCGAACCGGCGGGGGTCGCCGTCGACCGGCACGACGTACCCGACCAGCACGTCCAGCCCGCCCGCCGTGCGCTGGACCAGGCTGGCCGCGGCCGCCACCGAGGGCAGGTCCAGCAGGGCGGCTTCGATCTCGCCGAGTTCGACCCGCCGCCCGCCGATCTTCACCTGGTCATCCGCCCGGCCGACGAACTCCAGGCCCTCGGGCAGCGCGCGCACCAGGTCGCCGCTGCGGTAGGCCCGTTCCCAGCCCAAGGCGGGCAGGGGCGCGAACTTCTCGGCGTCGCGCACCGGATCCAGGTACCGGCCCAGCCCGGCCCCGCCGATCACCAGCTCGCCGGCCTCGCCCCAGGCCACCGGGACGCCTTCGCCGTCGACCACGGCCAGGCGCCAGCCGTCCAGGGGCAGCCCGATGCGGACCGGTTCGCCGTCGAGCAGCCGGGCCGCGCAGGAGACCACGGTCGCCTCGGTCGGGCCGTAGGTGTTCCACACCTCCCGGCCTTCGCGGGTGAAGCGGCGCACCACCTCCGGCGGGCACGCCTCACCGCCGACGATCAGCAGCCGCACCCGGTCCAGCATCTCGACGGGCCACAGCGCGGCGAGGGTGGGGACCGTGGACACCACGGTGATCTCGCGGTCGGCCAGCCAGGGGCCGAGGTCCGCGCCGGTGCGCACCAGCGCCCGGGGTGCGGGGACCAGGCAGGCGCCGTTGCGCCAGGCCAGCCACATCTCCTCGCAGGAGGCGTCGAACGCGACCGAAAGTCCCGCCAGCACGCGATCGCCCGGCCCGATCGGGTCGCCGGGCAGGAAGAGCCGGGCTTCGGCGTCGGCGAACGCCGCCGCGGCGCGGTGCGACACCGCCACGCCCTTGGGTTTCCCGGTCGAACCCGAGGTGAAGATGATCCACGCGTCGTCCTCCGGGCCGGGCTCACCGGCGTCCCCGCCCGCCGGGGCGTACGGGGTCACCGCGCGATCCGCGCCGAGGACCGCGCACACACCGGATTCGCGCCACACCAGTTCGGCGCGCTCCTCCGGATCGTCGGCGTCCACCGGTACGTATGCCGCGCCCGCCGCCAGCACGGAAAGGATCGACACGTACAGCTCGACCGTCCCCGACGGCATCCGCACCCCGACCCGGTCGCCCCGGCCGACGCCGTGCGCGCGCAACCTGCCGGCCCGTTCGGCCACCGCGCGGCCGAGGTCGCGATAGGACAGTCGGGTGTCGCCGTCGTCCACGGCGAGCGCGTCCGGCCAGGCGGTGACCGAGGCGCGCAGAACGTCGAGCAACGTCCGGGTAGCCGGTGGCCGAACATCCGGGTACACCGCCTGCCCGGCAATGGTCAAAGACACTTTCGGGTCGATCCTGAGCCGGACAGCACTTTCCTCAACTGTCACCGCGAAACCTTTCCATGACAGAGCCCGTGCAATTTTGCCAATGTTTTACTCGCGCTCGAATCCGCGCTGAAACTCTTGCGTGGCAACAGAACTGACTAAAGATTAGCACCGGATACGACCCGTCTCAGTGGTTGAACCTGAAAAGTTCCTGATAGCTACCAGGCGTTTTCGGCGAAAAAGGAGGTGTAGAATTCCCGTTAATTGTGCGGGCTGCGGCGCGGGGGCGGGAAAGCCATCCCGCGGCGCTCGAGTTTCTGCCGGGGCAGCCGCGCTCCGGCGAGCGCGGTCAGCACCGATTGCACCACGACCGGATACATCAGCTGCCGGTAGACGAACTGCTGCAGCGGCAGAGTGAGCAGCGGGCGCAGCGGCTCCGCGTCCAGCCGGAACGCGACGATGCCGGGCACGGCCTGCAGCACCAGGAACGCGCACCAGAAACCGGCCGCGTGCGGCCGGTCCCCGGTGCACAGGCCGAAGAGCGCGGCCACGTCGGCCAGCGGGGCGAGCACCGGCAGCACCACCTGGAACAGCAGGAGGTAGGGCAGCCCGCGGCGGCCGAGCCGCCCGGCGGCGCCGGGTTCGGTCACCGCGGCCCGGTGCTTCCACACCGCCTGCAGCGTGCCGTAGCACCAGCGGTAACGCTGCTTCCACAGCCCGCCCAGGGTGGCGGGCGCCTCGGTCAGGGCCCGGGCGTCCGGTTCGTAGACCACGCGCCAGCCCCGGCGTTCCAGGGCCATGGTCAGGTCGGTGTCCTCGGCGAGCGTGCCGGGGGACACCCCGCCCAGCCGCCAGAGCGCCGAGCGGCGGAACGCGCCCACCGCGCCCGGGACGGTCGGCAGGCACTCCAGCACGTCGTACATCCGGCGGTCGAGGTTGAAGCCGACGACGTATTCGATGTGCTGCCAGCGGCCGAGCAGGCCGCCGCGGTTGCCTGCCCGCGCGTTGCCCGACACCGCCCCCACCGCGGGGTCCGCGAAATGCCGCACCAGGGTCCGCACGGCCGAAGGCTCGAGCACGGTGCCCCCGTCGACCAGGACGACGAACTCGGTCCGCGCGGCGGCGAGCCCGGTGTTCAACGCCGCGGCCTTACCGGCGTTCGCCTGCCGGATCAGCCGGACGCGCGCCAGGTTGAGCCCCTCCACCACGGCGGCGGTGGTGTCGGTGGAGCCGTCGTCGACCACGACCACCCGCACCGGGTGGTCGGAGGCGAGCACCGACCGGATGGTGCCCTCGATCCCGGCTTCCTCGTTGCGGGCCGGGATGATCACGGTCACCGGTTCGTCGGCCTGCCGAGGTGCCCGGAAGCGGTGCCGGCGCACGTGGACGCGGGCGGTGGCGAGTACGAGCAGGGTGCGCAGCGCGGCGAGCGCGGTGGCCACGACCAGCAGCACGGACAGGACGGCGGCGAGCAGGTCACCGGCGCCGACCGCGGCGACCAGGAAGGCGCCGCCCGCCTCGGCCCCGGCTCCCGCGCCGGTCGCCGCCCGCGCCATGCCCAGCGCGCCGCTCACCGTGTCCAGCCGCCAGCCCTGGGCGCGCAGCCGCGGCACCAGCACGTCCAGCGCGGCCAGGGTCTGCGAGCGGTCGCCGCCCGAGTCGTGCATGAGCAGGATCGCGCCGCGGTCGTCCGGCGGGGCCGAGTTCGCCACGATCGCGGCGACCCCGGGCCGCCGCCAGTCCTGGGAGTCCAAATCGGACTGGACCACCAGCTTGCCTTCGCGGCCCAGCCTTCGCGCGGCTTGCCAGGCGGCGTCGTCCAGCGCGTCCGGGGTCGCCGAATGGGGCGGGCGGACCAGGGAGGTGGCGATTCCCGCGGCGCCGGCCAGCGCGAGGTCGGTGGCGCGCAGTTCGAGCTGGGTGCGCAGCGCGCCGGCGGCGCGCAGATCGGTGTGGGTGGCGGTGTGCCCGCCGATCTCGTGGCCGTGCGCCAGGATTTCCCGGATCAGCCGGGGATGCTGCGCGGCACGGGCGCCGGTGACGAAGAACGTCGCGTGCACGCCGAGCCGGTCCAGCGTCGCCAGCACGGCCGGGGTCCACACGGGATCCGGGCCGTCGTCGAAGGTGAGCGCGAGCGTCTTGTCCCGCGGCCGGAGCGCGACCGGCGCGTCCTGCCGGGCGTCGAGCACCGGGCCGCCCGCGCGCAATCCGGCCGGGACCTCGTCCGCGTCGCCCGGCGGGGTGGTCTCGTCCACCGGGGAGCCCAGGGCGAGCGCGTGCAGGGAGAGCAGGGCGACCACCGCGACCAGCGCGGTGCCGAGCAGGAGCCAGTGCGATCTCGGGGCCGGAATGCGGGCGTGGCGTGGCAACTCTTTCGTTCCCGGCTGGTCGGTGGGCTCCGTTGTGGGGAGCCCACCTAAGCACCCTTCGGGCGGAATGGGAACAGCCGGAAGAGTATTTTTTCGCGACTACTGGTCGTTGCTCCCCCGACTACTCGAAAAGCCTGGGGGACAACGGTTTCCGCTTTGTTGGTTATTCCTTTTCCGGTTTCCGGTTCAGGAACGGACGAGCCGGGCGATGGCGTCGGTCGCTTCCCGGATCTTCGCGTCCGCTTCGGCGCCGCCTTCGGAAATGGCGGCGCTGACGCAGTGCTGCAGGTGCTCGTCCAGCAGCGACAGCGACACGGCCTGCAGCGCCCGGGTGGCCGCCGAGATCTGCGTCAGGATGTCGATGCAGTACTCGTCGTTGTCGATCATCCGCTGCAGCCCGCGGATCTGCCCCTCGATCCTGCGCAGGCGACGCTGGTGGCCTTCCTTGCTCTCGGTGTAGCCCCGCATCGTCTTCCTCCCATGGGTCCGGCCCGCCGCGCGGCCGATCGGGTCCGATCGGGGGAACGGCGGGCTCCTGTTTGCTTTATACCCCAGGGGGGTAGTTCTCCGCCAGCGGTGTGGGACAGCGCACTGCCCCTTGCGCTTATACCCCCCAGGGGTATGTTGGTGGCGACTGAAGTGGAGAAACGGAGTGAGGGCGATGGATGAGCACGGAAACACCGCCGTTGCCGAGGCGCACGCGCACCACCAGCACGACCACCACGGGCACGGCGACCACGCGGCGGTCTTCCGCGACCGGTTCTGGCTGAGCCTCGCGCTGTCGGTGCCGACCGTCGCCGCCAGCCACATGGTGGCGGAGCTGTTCGGCTACCACGTCCCGTCCTGGGCTGGCTGGGTCGCGCCGGTCCTGGGCACGGTGGTCTTCCTCTACGGCGGCTGGCCGTTCCTGACCGGCGCGGTGAGCGAACTGCGCGGCCGCCAGCCGGGGATGATGACGCTGGTCGCGCTGGCCATCGGCGTCGCGTTCGTCGCCAGCGGCCTGACCACGCTCGGCATCGGTGGCCTGGACCTGGACTTCTGGTGGGAACTGGCGCTGCTCGTGGTGATCATGCTGCTCGGCCACTGGCTGGAGATGCGCGCGCTCGGCCAGGCGTCCGGGGCGCTGGAGGCGCTGGCCGAACTGCTGCCGGACACCGCCGAACGGATCTCCGGTGACGGCGAGGCGCGGCCGGTGCCGTTCGCCGACCTGCGCGTCGGCGACACCGTGCTGGTGCGGTCCGGCGGCCGGGTGCCCGCCGACGGCACGGTGGCCGACGGCGTCGCGGAAGTCGACGAATCGATGGTGACCGGGGAGTCGCGCACGGTCCGCCGGGCGGCCGGGGACCGCGTGGTGGCCGGGACGGTGGCGACCGATTCGGCGATCCGGGTCCGGGTGGAGGCGATCGGGGAGGACACCGCGCTGGCCGGGATCCAGCGGCTGGTCGCCGACGCGCAGAGTTCGCGGTCCCGCGCGCAGGCGCTGGCCGACCGCGCGGCGGCGCTGCTGTTCTGGTTCGCGCTCGCCGCGGGCGTGGTCACGTTCGTCGCGTGGATGCTGATCGGGGACGCGACGACCGCCGTGGAACGCACGGTGACCGTGCTGGTCATCGCCTGCCCGCACGCCCTCGGGCTGGCGATTCCGCTGGTGATCGCGATTTCCACGGGGATCTCGGCGAAGGCCGGCATCCTGGTGAAGGACCGGCTCGCGCTGGAGCGGATGCGCACGGTGGACGCGGTGCTGTTCGACAAGACCGGCACGCTCACCAAGGGGCGCCCCGCGGTCACCGAGGTGTCCGGTGCGCCCGAGGTGCTGGCGCTGGCCGCCGCGGCCGAGCGGGACTCCGAGCATCCGCTGGCCCGGGCCATCGTCGAGGCGGCCGCCGAACGCGGCGAAATCCCGGCCGTGCGGGACTTCCGGTCGATCACCGGGCGCGGGGTTTCGGCCACTGTGGACGGTCACGAGATCGCCGTGGGCGGCCCGGCGCTGCTGCGCGAGCGGGGCGTCGAACCGGATGCCGGACTGGCCCGGCACACCGCCGAATGGGCCGGGCGCGGCGCCGCGGTCCTGCACGTCCTGCGGGACGGCGCGATCATCGGCGCGCTGGCGCTGGCCGACGAGGTCCGGCCGGAATCGCGCGACGCGATCGGCGCGCTGCACGCGGCGGGCGTCGAGGTCGTGATGATCACCGGGGACGCCCGCAACGTGGCCGAGTCGGTCGGCGCGGACCTCGGCGTGGACGAGGTGTTCGCCGAGGTCCTGCCCGAGGACAAGGACGCCGCGGTGGCCGAACTGCAGGGCCGGGGGCGGCGGGTCGCGATGGTCGGCGACGGGGTGAACGACGCGCCCGCGCTGGCCCGGGCGGATGTCGGCGTCGCGATCGGCGCGGGGACCGACGTGGCGATCGAATCGGCGGGCGTGGTGCTGGCGTCGGACGATCCGCGCGGGGTGCTGGCGGTGCGGCGGCTGTCCGTCGCGAGCTACCGGAAGATGTGGCAGAACCTGGCCTGGGCCACCGGGTACAACGTGCTGTCGGTGCCGCTGGCCGCCGGGGTGCTCGCGCCGATCGGGTTCGTGCTGCCGCCCGCCGCGGGGGCGATCGCGATGAGCCTTTCGACCATCGTGGTCGCGCTCAACGCGCAGCTGCTCCGCCGGATCCGCCTCCGCTGATCCGCCAGGTGCCCTCCGGCGACGCTGTCGCTGGAGGGCATTGATCATTTCGCGGTGCGCCTACCCCATTCGGTGTCCACAACGGACGGTTAGGGGAGTGTTCAACCGAATAGGTGACACTTTTAGTATGACTCAACGTTGTCATTGCGGCTTTCGGTCACTCCATCGAGTCTATTTTCGACAGCCTTGGTAGAAAATGGGCCACCGCGGGCATCGGTGAATCGATCCCGCTGGTAGCTTCCTGCTCGGCCTCGTCCTTCGCCGTGAATGCGTTGTTTGTGCCGCGCGGTCGGGGCTGGAATTGCCGGTCCTTTGGGGAGGTATCAGATGGCGCGCACGGCCCTGCGGAGCAGGTCGGGTAGCACCGTGGCGGACGTCCAGCTGGTCGACCGGACCGGCATCGTCGCCGCCAGCCTCGCGGTCCCGCGTCCCGAGCTGCCCGACGACGAGCCGTTCGCAGTCGATCCCGCGCCCGTCTCCGCGGCGCCGTCACCCGCCCGGCGGTACGGGCTCGTCGCGTGCGCGGCGTTCGCGTTCCTGGTGATCGGCTGGGTCGGCGGCGGCATGTTCGGCATCCCGCGCGGCGGCGAGCCGACGACCCCGGCCGTGGCCTACAGCGGGAACGCCTACGAAGAGGTCCCGATCGTCCCGGGGGTGCGGGTGCCCGCCCCGCCGCCCGCCGCCCAGCCCCCGGTGGCCGTGCCGCCGGTCACGCGGCACCAGCCCGCGAAGCCCACCAAGGCCGTCGCCGAGACCCCGGCGCCCCGCCGCGTGCCGGAAACCGCCCCGCAGGTGCGTTCCGACCCGATCGAACCGCGGCCGCAAGAAGCCGCCGGACCGCTGGCGGCCGTGCACGAGGAGATGGCGAAGGCCGTCGCGCCGATGGCGGACGTCCTCCGCCCGATGCTCGACGCCATGCCCGGCAAGCCTCGCGAGTAGCGCTTTTCTTTGTGCGCCAGGGAAGAACTCAGCGGCTGAACCCGTACGCCCGGTCCACCTTGGCGACCCGCACCTGGAAGGTCTCGTACCACCGTTCCCGCCCGCGCTCGCGGGTCGCGGTGTGCTCGGCATGCCGCCGCCAGGCCGCGATCGACTCCTCGTCCCGCCAGTAGGACACCGTGATGCCCAGCCCGGACGGCTCGCGCACCGAGTCGACGCCGAGGTAGCCGGGCTGCCCGGCGGCCAGTTCGAGCATCCGGTCCGCGGCCGCGCCGTAGCCGGTGCCGTCGTCGCCGGTGCGCCGCGACGTGAAGATCACCGCGTAGTACGGGGGCTCCGGGGTCCGCGCGGGAACGTCTGTCATACATCTTGTATACAACGTGTATAAGGCAGGTGGCAACGGGCTTTTCGTCAACCCCGCAAGGCGCCGACCGCCCACGCCACCACCATGAGCGCGAGCAGCATCGAGATCCCGGCCTGCAGCATCATGGTCAGCTTCGCCCACCGCCGCAGCGGCATCACGTCCGTCGGGCTGAACGCGGCCGCGTTGGTGAACGCGAGGTAGAGGTAGTCGAAGTAGTCCGGTTCCCATTCGCCGTGGCTCAGCTCGGGATTCTCCATCTGCGGGAACAGCAGATCCGCGTGCTGCGCCTCGCCCGCGGCCCGGCGGGCGGGGCCGCCGCGATCGAATTCCCAGTACCAGAGCGAGAAAACCACGATGTTCGTCCAGTACACGATGCCGCCGCTGACCAGCACCTGAACCGGCCGGTCCCCGATCGACCCGGTCGCGATGCCCGCCACGAGCTGCAGCGCGGACAAGCCGTTGGCCAAGCTCACGGCGGCCACCACGACCAGCGAGATCGTGCGCTCGACCCGGCTGCGCCGGTCGATCCGTCCCGGATTGATCAGCAGCAACGCGACGATCAACAGGGCGGACACCGAGGGCAGCAGCCACCACGGCCGCAGCACCAGATCGCCGGGCAGCGCGAGTTGCAGGGCGAGGGTGCCGAACACCACGGCCATCGCGGGCCAGCGGTGCTCGCCCCGGGTCCGGCGGCGCCACGCCGGGATCGCAGCGGGTTCCATCGGGCTCACCGTAACGACGGGCGCGGCGCACCGCCCGGTGCGCCGCGCCCGCTGGAGCGAGCGGCCTTACCCGACCACGTTGAGCAGCTTGTTGGTCGAGCCGGAGCCCGGGTTCTTCACGACCCCGTTCGAAGCCCCGTTCTTCAGCGCGGTGTCGACCTGCGCCGGAGTGGCGTCCGGGTGGGCCGACAGGTAGACCGCCGCCGCGCCCGCGACGTGCGGCGTCGCCATCGAGGTGCCCTGCATCGTCGTGGTCCCGCCACCGTTCTTGGTGGACAGGATGTTCACGCCGGGCGCGAAGATGTCGGTGCACGAGCCGTAGTTGGAGAAGCTGGCGCGGTTGTCGTTGCTGTCCGTGGCGTTCACGGTGATCGCCTCGGGCGTGCGGGCCGGGCTGGTGTTGCAGGCGTTCGTGTTGGAATTTCCGGAGGCCACCGTGGTGGTGACCCCGGCGGCCACCGCGCGCTTGACCGCCGAGTCCACGCTCGAGTTGGCCCCGCCGCCCAGGCTCATGGTCAGCACGGCCGGCTTCTTGGCGTTCTTCGCCACCCAGTCGATCCCGGAGATGATCTGCGAGTACTGGCCGGAGCCCTGGCAGTTCAGCACGCGCACGGCCACGATGCTGGCCTTCTTGGCCACGCCGTAGGTCGCGCTGCCGACCGTCCCGGCGACGTGCGTGCCGTGGCCGTGGCAGTCGGAGGCGTTGCTGTCGTTGTCGATGAAGTCGTAACCGCTCGTCGCACGCCCGCCGAAGTCGGGGTGGTTGAGCATGGTGCCGGTGTCGGCCACGTAGACCGTGGCGCCCGCGCCCTCGTTGGGATAGGTGTACTTCTTGTCCAGCGGGAGCGCCTTCTGGTCGATCCGGTCCAGGCCCCAGGTCGGGTTGTCCTGGGTGCCGGCCAGGTGCGCGACGCCGTCCTGTTCGACGTAGGCGACGCGCGGGTCGGCCGCCAGCCGCTTGGCCTGCCGCTCGCTCATCGAAGCGGCGAAGCCGTGCAGGGCGGTGGTGTAGGTCTGCTTGACCTGACCGCCGTACCGGCCGACCAGGTCACCGGCCGCCGCCGGGGAATCCTTGAGCACCACGATGTAGCTGCCGGCCACCGCCTCCGGTGCACCGGCGTTGATGATCTGGCCCTCGGCCGGGGCGGCCTGGGCGCCGCCCACCGCACCGCCCACCGCCAGTCCCATTCCCAGTGCGCCTGCGAGCAGGCCCTTGCGCAGGTTTCGGGCACGGCTCGGTTTCGCGTTCCGCATCGGTACTCCCGTTCGCTAAAGCAGGGTTTTAGCTCGGCGACCGGTAGGCCGCCTGCCTTCGAGCGTCGGGGCGAATACCTAGGGCGAACAATCCGCGAGGGGTACGTAATTAATTACCTCAACTCCAGCGCGCTCACCCGTTTTCCCCTGCCCTGCCGCGGAACGCGGCCGGCGCCCTTCCCGATCTCCGCGAAATCGTGGTCCAGCCAGGCCACCTCGGTCCGCGAACGCGCGCCGAGCTTGCGCAGCACCTTCGCGACGTGCTGCTCGACCGTGCGCGGGGAGAGGAACAGCCCGTCCGCGATCTCCCGGTTCGTCCGCCCGTCGGCGAGCATCCGGGCCACTTCCCGTTCCCGCGGCGACAACTGCTGCCCGTAGCCGCGGCGTCCCCGCGGGGACGGGGTCCACGCGCCGTGCTCGCGCAACTGGTGCCGGCAGCGCCCGGCGTCCCTGGTGGCGCCCAGTTTCTCGTACGCCTCGGCGGCCTCGCAGAGCTCACCGGTCGCGGAGCTCTCGCCGAGCGCGAGGCGGCACAGCGCGGCGCGTTCGCGGGCCCAGGTCGCCGGGTACGGCATCGGCAGATCGGCGTAGCGGGTGGCCGTCTCGTCGAAGCGTTTCGCGGCTTCCGGCTGGTCCCCGCGCGCTTCCAGCAGCACGGCCCGCGCGGCGAGCAGCGCGGCGCCGGCCACCGGGGAGTCCCGGCCGTCGATACCGCACGCGAACTCCTCGACGAGCCCCTCCGCCTCCTCGACCCGCCCGGCGAGCGCGTACGCCTCGGCGGCCGCCGGGATCAGGTCCGCCGCCCACACCCAGACGCCCTTGCGGCGCGCGGCGGTCAGGGCGGCGTCGGCCACGGCACACGCGCCCGCCACGTCCTCGGTGGCCAGCCGGACCCGGGTGAGCACCCCGGCCGCGGAAAGCACCACCGGGATCACGCCGTGTTCCGGGGACAGCATGCTGGTCGCGGTCAGATGCCGCTCGGCGTCGGCGAATTCGCCCCGGACCGCCGCCAGCGCGCCGAGCACCAGCGCGGACTCGGTCGCGACCGGGCGCAGATCGGGGTACTTCTCCAGCAGGGCCAGGCCGGTTTCGGCGAGCCCGGTCCAGTTCCCGGTGACCCAGTCCAACCGCAGCCGGGTGCCGCGGCTGATCTCGGCCATGGACACCGCCCCGGCCGTGGTGGCCATGCCGAGCCCGGTGCGCAGCAGGCGTTCGGCCCGGGCCAGGTGCCCGGCCCAGGACTGCGCGTCGGCCAGGTTGCACCAGAGCCGGGAAAGCTGCACGCGCTCGCCGACCGTCGCCGTGTGCTCGGGCAGCGCCTCGAAATCGGCCCACGCGGTGCCGTCGCCGATGTGCGCGCGGCAGGAGATCCGGTCGGCGAGCAGGGTGAGCCGCAGTTCCGGATCGTCGAGCCGCGTCACCACCTCGTCGGCGCGACGGGCCCAGTCCTCGTGCCAGGCGAGCGGGGTGAGCCCGTCGAGCGGCTGGGCGAGCAGGTTCATCCCGCGGGCCGCGAGCTCCGGGCGGTCGGCGAGTTCCTCGATCGCCTTCTCCACCTCGCGCCGCCCGCGGCCGAGTTCGCCGGGTTTGCGGACCAGCAGCATCCCCAGGCTCAGCCGGATCGTCCCCCGGGTGGCCCGGCACAGGCTGCGCTCGGCGAGCACCCGTTCCAGGGTCACCGTCACGTCCGGGCGCAGCCCGCGCAACGCGATCTTGGACAGTTTGGTGGCCATCCGTTCGACGTCGGGTTCGGCGAGCGCGGCGCCCTCCAGCAGCGCCTGGAGCGTGTCGATGGCGAGCGCGGTCTCGCCGACCTCGATCGCGCGGTCCGCGGCCGATTCCGCGTACCGCCGCCACTGCTCGGTCAGGCCACCGGCCTGGGCGTGCTCGGCGAGCTGGAACAGCGGCTGCGGCACGGTGTCCGCGAGCGCCCGCAACGCGCGGGCGTGCAGCGCCTGCCGTTCGGGCCCGCTGATGGTGTCGTACACGGCCTTGCCGGCCAGCGCGTGCCGGAAGCCGTACCGGCCGCGGTCGATCTCGTGCAGGACGCCGCCGTTCACCGCCTCGGTGAGCGCGGCCGGAAGCCGGACGCCCCGCGCCCCGGCGACCGCGCCGATCAGCGCGCTCTCGGCGGGCATGCCGAGCACGGCCGCCGCGCGAGCGAGTCGCACCGCGGCCTCGGGCAGGGTGCTCAGCCGCTCGATCATCGCCTCGCGCAGCAGCACCGGAACCTCGATGGCCTCCAGCGTCCGGTGCGTGAACGCCCGGTCGATCGGCGCGTCCGCCCCCGCCTGGTCGCGGAGCGCGCGCAGGGCCTCCTCGACCACGAACGGGATACCGGCGGTCCACTCGTGCAGTTTGGCGGCGAAGTCCTCGTCGACGCGCGGCACGTCGAGCAGTCCCGCGGCGAGCCGGCGCACGGCGGGCACGTCGAGCGGGCCGAGCCGGACCCGGGCGGTGCGCACGGTCTCGGCGGTCCGGAACGGGACCCCGGCGCCGATCTGATCGCTACGGTAGGTGACGATCACGCCGAGTTGCGCCGGTGGCCCGGACACCAGGAACCGGAGCAGGTCGCGGGTCTGTTCGTCCGCCCAGTGCAGATCGTCGATCACCAGCAGCGTGGGCCCGCAGGCTTCGAGCAGTTCGCGGATCGCGCGGAACTGCCGGTGCCGGTCGGCGACCGGATCGGCGAGCGGTTCGGGCTGGGCCGGGAGCAGGTCCGCGATTTCCGGCAGCAGCGGGCGGAGCACCCCGGCGACCGGGCTGAGCGGGCCGATCACCAGCCCGGAGACGCGCCGGAGCGCTTCCAGCACCGGCCCGTACGGGAACGGCTCGCGCAGCGGCTGGCACGTGCCGGTCAGCACGCGCAGCCCGTCGAGTTCCGGCCGGCGCACCAGTTCCCGCACCAGCCGGGTCTTGCCCATGCCGGCTTCGCCCTCGACCAGCACCGCCGACGGGCGTCGCGCGACGACCTCGACCAGGGCGTTGAGTTCGGCGTCGCGGCCGACGAGGACAGGGGAACTCGTCCGCACCGACACCGAGGTCGCAGGGGATTGGGCTGCCATCCGCACCATGGCTCGCTCCTCCATGGACGAGCGGCTGGATGCCGCCTCGCCACGTCCGAAGGGGAGCCTATGGAGCGCACGAGTGTTCGTAAACCGCCCATAACGCAGCAGGTCGGGCAGGCGTTGCCCCGGACGGAAACCCTGCGTCACCGCGATGCCGACTTGCGCTTCTTGATCGGCTACGAACCGTGTGAGATTCCGCAGGAATCCCCGGATCGATGCTGGGCCACCCGATGGTGTGGGAAAATTCGTAACAGTGAGTAGTACCCAAAAAACCCTACTTGCGTATGTACCCGAACGGGTGAAAACTTTCGTAGGGCATATAAAGAATGCGTATACCTATCCGCGCTCGCTCCGGATTGTTCCCCGATCTGCCGCTCACGAGGGTCGGTGGGTGGAGGGGACTCACCCTGCGAGGAGAAACATGAACGTCTACAAGTTCGCCGGTGCCGCGGTCGCCGCGGCGACGATCGGTGCCCTGTTCACCGGCGTGACCCCGGCCGGAGCGGAAAGCGACTTCTCCGCACTGAACCCCGGGATGGTCACCGCCCTGCAGCGGGACCTCGGGCTCACCCACGACCAGGCGCTCGCCCAGCTGGCCTCGGAGACCCGGGCGAGCACGCTGGAACAGACGCTGGAAGGCAGATTGGGCAACGCCTTCGGCGGCGCGTTCTACGACGCCCGCGGCGGAAAACTCCGGGTCGGCGTCACCGACGCGGCCCAGCTGGACCAGGTGCGCGCGAGCGGTGCGGACGCCTTCCTCGCCCGGTTCAGCGAGCGGCAGCTCGACGCGGCCGTCGACCGGCTGAACGCCGCCGAAGCGAGCCTGCCGAGCTCGGTGACGAGCTGGGGCGTGGACACCGCGAACAACCGGGTCACCGTCACCGTCACCCCGGGCCAGCGGGACGCCGCGAACTCGCTGCTCAGCGGCTACGGCCTGGGCGCCGTGGCCACCGTCGTGGAATCCGCCGAACAGCCCCGGCCGCGCTACGACGTCCGCGGCGGGGACGCCTACTACATCGCGAACCGGGGCCGGTGCTCGGTCGGCTTCTCGGTCCAGGGCGGGTTCGTCACCGCCGGGCACTGCGCCCAGATCGGCAACAGCATCGCCGGGTTCAACCGGGTCGCGATGGGCTCGTTCGGCACCTACCGGTTCCCGGGCAGCGACTACGCGCGGGCCAACACCAACTCGAACTGGACCCCGCGCGGCGTGATCAACAACGGCACCCGGGTGGCCGGTTCGACCGAGGCCGCGGTCGGCGCGTCGGCCTGCAAGTCCGGTTCCACCACCGGCTGGACCTGCGGCACCATCCAGGCGAAGAACCAGACGGTCCGGTACGCCGAGGGCACCGTGTACGGGATGACGAAGACCAACATCCGCTCGGACTCCGGGGACTCCGGCGGTTCGGTGATCGCCGGGAACCAGGCCCAGGGCCTGCTCTCCGGCGGCAGCCCGGGCACGATGTTCTTCCAGCCCGTGAACCCGGCGCTGCAGGCGACCGGCGCGCGGCTGGTGATCGGCTAGCCAAGAGACCGAAGGGCCCCGGGTGCGAGCGATTCACCCGGGGCCCTTCGGCGTTCCGCGCCCTGATCAGACGTTCGTGATCTCCTCGATGAAGGCGTCGACGTCGAAGTTCTCGCTCTCCTCGCCCAGCGGCACGATGGCGAGCGTGCGGTCCAGGAAGGCCTCGACGTCGTCGCGTTCGATCTCGACGAGCGCGTAGCCCTCCGGGGATTCGATCTCCAGCGCGAGGATGTCCTCGTGCGTGGACAGGTCCGGGCGGATCCGCACGTCCCCGATGCCGGTCGGGTTGCGCATGCCCTCGACCAGCAGGTCGCGGGCGAACGCCCATTCGATCCAGTGGCCACGGTCGGTCCGGAACGCGATGGTCACCGCGAAGGGCTCACTGGCCAGGTAGGACAGTCTGGACAGCACGGGCGTGGTGGACCCGTTCATGGACACGAACTGGCTCTGGCAGACGGTGTCGGTTTGCACGGGCCACTCCTCGCGGTGCTCAACGAAACTTTCAACCGAGAGAGGCCCTGGGGCGCGGGCAGTGACGCGGCACCACTCGTATTCACTTGATCTGGTGTATGTGATCCACATCGCTAACGGTCAGCGGTCACGCTCCGATATGAACGGTTGCTTATGGATCCTGACTACGCGCTGACAGCGGTCGATCACTGAGCCGAACGGGCTAGCGAACTTGCGCGGGGCGTACCGGCACGGTCAGGCCCACCTTCATCCGGTCCATCACCACGCTCGTGGTGAAGTGGCGGACGTTGGGGTTGTCGAAGAACATGCGCCGGGTGAAGGTCTCGAAGTCGGCCATGTCGCGGCAGCACACCACCAGCACGAAGTCGGCCGCCCCGGTGACGTAGTAGCACTGCTGCACGGCCTCGTCGGCGAGCACCTGGCTGCGGAACCCCTCGATCACCTCGATGCGTTCGCGTTCCATCTCCACGGTCACCACGAACGTCATGGCCAGGCCGAGCACGTGCGGATCGAGCACCGCGACCTCGCGGGCGATCACGCCGGTCTGGCGCAGCCGTTTGATCCGGCGCTGCACCGCCGCGGCGGACAGGCCCACCCGGGCGCCGATGGTCTCGGCGATCGTCCGGGAGTCGGTCTGCAGGCTGGCGAGGATTTCGTGGTCAACGGAGTCGAGGTCAGGGGGCCGCACGCGCTCCAGGCTAGCGCGGGAGCCGTCCCGCGCGGCGGAAGCGTCCACAAGGGACAGTGTCCGCTGTGGACCACCGGGCGAATGGTGTAGCCAGCTTCACCGCGGGCGCCCAGGCCGGTGGACCAGAATCACCGGTATGACGCTCAACCTGGGCCACCGCCTCGCCGGGGCCCGCGACGCCGCCGGATACTGCCTGGCCTCCTTCGGCACCGGCCTGGCCTGCATGCTGGCCCTGCCGGTCCTGCTCTATTCTGCGGTCCTCTGCCTGGTCGGCGTCGGCCTGGTGCTGCTGCCCCCGGAACTCCGGCTGCTCGGCCGGATCGCCGACGCCGAACGCCGCCTCTCCGGCCGGTGGCTGGGCCGGACGATCCCGCTGCCGCCCCGGCGGGCGCGGCGGCTGCGCGAGCTGCTGGCCGCCCCGGCGACCGCCCGGGACCTGCGGTGGGTGCCGGTGAACATGATCATCGGGCCGGTGCTCGGCCTCATCGGGGTCACGTTAGCCCTGCTGCCGCTCGGCGCGCTGGCCGCGGTCCTGGCGTGGTGGGCGTTCCCGGCCGACGCCCCGATCCAGGTGATGGGCGTCCCGGTCGACAGCTGGGCGAGCGCGGCCTACGCGGGCATCCCGATGGTCCTGGTCACCGCGGCGCTGGCGCTGGTGCTGCCCCGGTGGCTCGCGAGCGCGAGCGCCTGGGTGAACGCGGCGCTGCTCGCGCCCTCGGCGAAGGAGGAGCTGGCCGAGCGGGTGGAAAACCTGCGGGAGAGCCGGGCCGGGGCGGTGGACGCGCACGGCGCCGAGCTGCGCCGGATCGAACGGGACCTGCACGACGGCACCCAGGCCCGGCTGGTGTCCATCGCGATGCGGCTCGGCCTGGCCGAACGGCAGCTCGACCGCGATCCGCAGGCGGTCGCGACCCTGCTCGCCGAGGCGCGGGCCGGGGCCGAGGACGCGATGACCGAACTGCGGGACGTGCTGCGCACGATGTACCCGCCGATCCTGGCCGACCGGGGGCTGGACGGCGCGCTGTCCGCGGTGGCCGCCCGGTGCGCGGTGCCGGTCGAACTCGAAGTCGGCGACCTGGGCGAACTGGCGGCGCCGGTGGAGGCGGCCGCCTACTTCGTGGTCACCGAGGCGCTGACCAATGTGGTCAAGCACAGCGGCGCGGGGAGCGCGCGGGTGACCGTGCGCCGGGACACCGACACCCTCCGGGTGGAGATCACCGACGACGGCCGAGGTGGCGCCGACGAGGGCGGCGGAACCGGGATCGCCGGGATGCGCCGCCGGATTGCCGCACTGGACGGGACCCTGTGGGTGGACAGCCCGCCCGGCGGACCGACTCGCATTCTCGTGGAGTGCCCGTGCGGGTCGTGATCGTCGAGGACAACGTCCTGCTCGCCGAGGGACTTCGGTTGTTGCTGACCACGGCCGGGCACGAGGTGGTGGCGCGGGTCGACAACGCGGACGCGTTCGTCGCCGCGGTCGACGAGCACCGGCCCGATGTGTCTATTGTGGACGTTCGGTTGCCGCCGTCGTTCCGGGACGAGGGCATTCACGCCGCCTTGCGGGTGCGGCGCGCCCATCCGGGGCAGAAAGTTCTGGTGCTTTCCCAGTACGTAGAGGAGACCTACGCGGGCGAACTGCTTTCCGACGGCCGCCCCGGGGTCGGATATCTGCTCAAGGACCGGGTCGCGCGGGTCGAGGAATTCCTCGACGCGCTCGATCGGGTGGCCTCGGGCGGAACCGCGCTCGATCCGGAAGTCGTCGCGCAGTTGCTCACCCGGCGGCACGACCCGCTGGCCGCGCTCACCGCGCGCGAGCGCGAAGTACTCGATCTGATGGCGCAGGGCTACACGAATGGGGAAATCGCCGGAAAACTGGTGGTGACCGAGCGGGCCGTGCACAAACATGTCGGCAACATCTTCGCCAAGCTCGACCTGCCGCCGAGTGACAGCGGCCACCGCCGGGTGCTCGCCGTGCTGGCCTATCTGGGCTGAGTTCCGCCACCAAGACATGGTGAAAATGATTCAAGTTGAGAGCCGGGTCACATTCCCGAGGTCTACCGATTGGTAGCGCATACAAGTATCGCGGGGACGGCGTACCCGTTTCCCTCCCTTTCGCTTTTCCGGGTCGCAGGAGGATTCGTCAGTGCCTATCCAGGCTGCGGTGCTCGCCGGGCTCGGCGCCTGGTTGCCGCCGCGAGTGGTGGACAACGAAGAACTGACCCGGCGCCTGGACACCTCGGACGAGTGGATTCGCACCAGAACCGGGATTCACGAGCGCCGGGTCGTCGATCCCGGAGTGTCCACAGTGGACATGGCGATCGCGGCCGGGCGGAAAGCCTTGCGCAGCGCGGGTTCCGAGCGGGCCGACGCGCTCGTGCTGGCCACCGCGACCCCGGACCACCCGTGCCCGGCGAGCGCGCCGCAGGTGGCCAGCGGCCTCGGGCTGAGCGGGATCGCCGCCTTCGACGTGAACGCGGTGTGCAGCGGATTCGTCTACGCGCTCGCCACCGCGGCCGGGCTGATCGCCGGTGGCGTCGCCGAGCGGGTGCTGGTGGTCGGTTCGGACGCCTTCACCACGCTGCTCGACCCGGCGGACCGCACCACCGTGCCGATCTTCGGCGACGGCGCGGGCGCGGTCGTGCTGCGCGCGGGTTCGCCGGACGAGCGGGGCGCGCTCGGCCCGTTCGACCTGCACAGCGAGGGTGAACTGGCCGAACTGCTGGTGGTGCCCGCCGGGGGCGCCAAGCAGCGCGTCTCCGACGAGCCGCGGGACCACTTCCTGGTCATGCGGGGCACCGCGGTGTTCCGGCAGGCCAACGCCCGGATGGCCGAATCCTCGCTGGCCGTGCTCGACCGGGCCGGGATGAAGGTCGACGAGATCGACCGGTTCGTCGGACACCAGGCCAACATCCGGATCCTCAAGGCCGTCGCCAGGCAACTCGGGCTGCCCGAGGACCGGTTGGTGGTGAACATCGAGCGGGTGGGCAACACCAGCGCGGCCTCCATCCCGCTGGCCCTGGCCGACGCGGCCGGCGACGGGAGCCTGCGCGCGGGCCACCGGGTGTTGCTGAGCGCGTTCGGCGCGGGGCTGACCTGGGGATCCACCCTGCTCACCTGGCCGGACGTCACGGTGGAGCCGTGAGCGGTTCCGGGCATTCGCGGCCGATCGTGTCGGCGAGCGCGGCGATCGGACCGTGCAAGGTGGGGCGGCGGCTGGTCAGCACGAACGTCACCGCGCCCGGATCCGGGAGCGCGGCGGCCTCCGGATCGACCGGGACCAGCCCGGACGGCAGCACCGAGCGCGCGAACACGGCCACGCCGAGCCCGGCCAGCGCCGCCGCGCGCAGCCCGTTGAGCCGCCCGCTGGCGCAGCCGATGCGCCATTCCCGGCCCGCCTGCCGCAGGGTGTCCAGCGCCTGGGCGCGGGTGATGCTGGGCGGCGGGTAGAGCACCAGCGGCACCGGTTCGTCCGGGCCGAGGGCGAATCCGGGCGCGCCCGCCCACACCAGGCGGTCGCGCCACAGCGGGTGGCCGTCCGCTTCGCCGTTCCGGCGCTTGGCGAACACCAGGTCCAGCTCCCCGGCGGCGAGCCGGTCGTGCAGGATCCCGCTCAGCTCCACGGTCAGTTCCACGTCGACCAGGGGGTGGCCGGTCCGGAACCGGCGCAGGATCTCCGGCAGGCGGCCCAGCACCAGGTCCTCGGACACGCCGAGCCGCACCCGGCCGCGCAGCCCCGGCCCGGCGAAGTAGCTCAGCGCGCGCTCCTGCTGTTCGAGGATGTTGCGGGCGAACCCGGTCATCGCCTGACCGTCGCCGGTCAGTTCCACGGTGTGGGTGTCGCGGACGAACAGCTGCTTCCCGGCGACCGCCTCGAGCCTGCGCACGTGCTGGCTCACCGTGGACTGGCTCAGCTCCAGCCGCCGGGCGGCCGGGGTGAAGCCGCCGGTTTCGGCGACCGCGAGAAATGTTTTCAGCAGAACCGGGTCGAACACCATTACGGCGTACCACGGTGGGGGTGCCGTGGTACGCCGAGGTGTCGAAGATCCTATTTC
This sequence comes from Amycolatopsis anabasis, assembly GCF_009765355.1. Lineage (GTDB taxonomy): Bacteria > Actinomycetota > Actinomycetes > Mycobacteriales > Pseudonocardiaceae > Amycolatopsis > Amycolatopsis anabasis. The sequence goes on from NZ_VTHK01000024.1 coordinate 144,934, forward strand.
CGCTTGGTGATGACCACGGGTTTGATGTCCTTGGGCACCTGGTCGAACGCGGAGACCGGGATGCCGAACGAGGCGGCGAGCACATCCCGCGGAATCGAGTTGAGCGTGCCGACGATCCCGATATCGTCGTTCGGTTCGATCGAACTGGTGTTGAAGATCACCAGCACGTCCAGCGGTTCGGTGGTGCTGCCGTTCTCGAAATAGTGGAAGAATCCCTGCGGCGCGAAGACCAGATCGCCCTTTTCGGCTTCGAACACGTCATTGTGGTAAGCGCCGTCCGGATGCGTGCCGAGAATGGTCCACTTGGCCTTCCCGGAGATGATGTAGTTCAGCTCCCAGGCGGTCGGATGCCAGTGCGGCTCCCGGATCCCGCCGACCTCGAGGTGCACGAAGTACACCGAACCCTGCTGCCCCCGCAGCACCGGGAAGTTTTCTTCGTGCGCGCCCTGGAGAGTTCCGCCGTCGAACTTGGAGGGCGGGGCCTGGGTCAGTTTGAACAGATGCGGTTTCGGGTTGAGGTTCGGGTCGGTTTTCGGGGCCGCGCTGCCATTTCCCGCCGCGGCCGCGGTGCCGCCACCGGCTCCGGCGACGGCCGCGGCGCCGCCAAGAGCCAGGCCGGTGCCGATCGCCTTGCGCCGGTTTATTTCGGACATAGTAGGAAATCCCCCTTCTCGGGCAGTTCGGGATTGTTCGGTGATTCCCATTCTGCTCCGGCCCGGGATAACCGCAAGTCGTGGCGGCCGATGACTGTTATCGCGATTCTCGATTTGCGCTGTTTGTGCTCAGTCCGCCCAGGTGCCGGTCGGTTCCCGGCGGCCGCGCAGCTGGAGCGTGGCGTGCCATTTCCAGTTGGCGCGCTCACCGCCGTCGGTGCCGTCGACCACGGCGTCGCTGGCGAGGATCCGCCCCGGGACCTGCTTCGCGTGCTCGGTGAGCCGCGCGGCCTCGTTCACCGCGTCGCCGATCACGGTGTACTCCAGCCGGCTGCTGGTGCCGAGCTGCCCGGCGAACACCGGGCCGCTGGCGACCCCGATACCCACGTCCAGCTCGTCGGCCTTGCGCACCGCGTCGCGGATCGCCCGCGCGGCGGAGAGGGCGGCGGTGGACGGATCGGCGAGCCGGGTGGGTGCGCCGAAGATGCACAGCGCGGCGTCGCCCATGAACTTGTTCACCAGGCCGCCGCGCGCGGAGACCTCGCGCACCACGCTCGCGAACAGGCGGTTGAGCTTGCGGACCAGTTCCTCGGGCGGGGTGCCGAAGGCCAGCGCGGTCGAGTCGACCACGTCGACGAACAGCGCGGTCGCCTCGCGCACGTCCCCGGACAGCGACGCCCCGAACTCGAGCGCGTGCTGGGCCACGTCGTCGCCGACGTGGCGGCCGAACAGGTCCCGCATCCGCTCGCGTTCGCGGAGCCCGGCGACCATGTCGTTGACCGAGGTCTGCAGCATGCCGATCTCGCTGGAGTCGTCGACCGGCACGCTCACGTCGGTCCGGCCGCGGGCGACCTCGCCGAGCGCGAGCCGCAGCCGGTGCAGCGGCGCCGCGACCGCCTTGGCCAGCAGGACCGTGCCCAGCGCGCCGAGGATCAGGCCGATCCCGGCCAGCATGATCAGGCTCGCGGACGGGTTGCCCTGGCCGAGGTTGGGCGGGGTGGCGACCAGCAGCACGCCGAGCAGCGGGATGCCGCTGGCCAGCGCCCAGGTGAGGACCAGGCGGCGCAGCACGGTGACCGGCAGCGAGCCCTTCGGCGGGCAGACGTCCAGGGCGAGTGTCATCACCGGGCGGGCCACCCATTCGGCGGCCAGGTAGGTCAGGCCGACCGTGGTCAGCCCGCCGAGCCCGACGGTCAGCGCGACGCCGAACGCGTCCATCGCGGAGCCGAGGATGCCGGTGAGCACGCCGAACACCACGGTCCCGATCAGCCAGAGGGTGCCGCTGACCACGGCCATGTCGACCGGGAGCCGCAGGGCGCGGCGGGCTTCGGCGGGGGAGGGCAGGCGGCCGAGCAGGAACCAGACCGCGGTCCGGCGCTGCAGCCAGGTCGTCCAGGCGGAACCGACGAGCAGCGCGAGGGCGACGTACCCGGCGGCGCATACCGCGAGGATCCAGCCGTTGCCGCCGATCTGGCGCGGCATGCCCTGGAGCAGGAGCAACAGCGCGACGACCCCGGAACCACCGGCGCTCGACCCGAAGCCCAGCGCGGCGAACCCCAGGCCGGTGCGCAGCGCGAGGCGGAACCTCGCCGGAACCGTGACCCTACGCACCCCGTGATCGTATTGCGTTCCCCCACTCGGCGTACCCCCGCCAACCCGGTCGCGCGGGTTTCGGGCGGTCGTGAGTGTTCAGGCCGGTTAGAGCGGACTCTCATTTGGTCGCCTACTTGTGACCTGGCGTTTCCGTTCGACGAGCTGCACTTAGCCGACACAGTGCGACACCGCGCGGGTGGTGGTGCTCGGAGGTACCCGATGCGGCGTTCGGTACCTTCAACGCCCCGAAAGCCACATTGGTGTCCTCCGGGTACCGGAACGGGGAACACACGCGACCAAGGACGAGGGACTCGCGGCGGGCGGGGAACCCGCTGGCGCGTGTCCCCCGTTTCGGACGTGCGAGTCCCTCGTTTCGGTAGGCCGAGTTCCCCATTTCGGCAGGTGCCCCCGGGCACCCCGACGAGCACAGCTAGTTGCGGTCCCTCTTGGCCGACACAGTGCGACGAGCATCGGGGTGGCAGCCAGGCGGCACCTGCACGCCCAGGCCGGTCACCGTCTCGTGTAAGGGAACCAAGTACTGGGGGTCGTGAGTGTTCAGGCCGGTTAGAACCCAATGCCGGGTAGTTAGGGCTGGGTGGGGGGTGTCAAGGCTGTGATGGGTGCGGC
>NZ_VTHK01000025.1:0-721 GCF_009765355.1 Amycolatopsis anabasis
AGGCGTACCGGAACGCGGCCGACATCCTGGCCCGGGAGCAGCCGAACTGCCACATCGACTGGGCGTTGATCGCCAGCATCGGGCGGATCGAGTCCAACCACGCGCGCGGCGGGTACGTCGACGCGAACGGCAACACCCTCGAGCGGATCCTCGGGCCGGTGCTCAACGGGGTCGGCCCGGTCGCGGCGATCCCGGACACCGACGGCGGCCGGTTCGACGGCGACACGGTCTGGGACCGCGCGGTCGGCCCGACCCAGTTCATCCCCTCCACCTGGTGGGGATATGCCGCCGACGGCAACGGCGACGGGAACGCCGACCCGAACAACATCTACGACGCCACCCTCGCCACCGGCCGCTACCTCTGCTCCGGCGGATTCGACCTGGCCGATCCGAACCAGCTGCGGACCGCGATCTACCGGTACAACAACTCCGACAGCTACGTGAACACCGTCATCCTGTGGGCCCAGGCCTACCGCACCGGCGTCGCGCAACTCCCCGACAGCCAGGTGCCCATCGGCGCCCCGAGCGCACCCCTGGAAGCCGCCCCGGTACCGATGCCCCCGGGCACCACTCCCCCCGGAACCACCCCACCGGGCGCTACTCCGCCGGGTACTGCCCCACCGGGGACCACCCCGCCTGGATCCACGCCGCCCGGCACCACCCCCCAGCCCACCGGCCCGACCACCCCGCCGACCAGTCCCACCACCCCGTCGAAGCCCTC
>NZ_VTHK01000025.1:731-147510 GCF_009765355.1 Amycolatopsis anabasis
GCCCCCGCCGGTGCCACCGCCGCCCGCGCCGATCACCACCCCGGCGCCGCCGCAGAGCAGCAACCCGCCGCCGTCGAGCAGCACCAAGGACACGACCGGCTCGCAGCTCCCGCCGAACACGGGCCCCAGCTCCAAGCCTCCGACGCTGAGCCCGAATCCACCGACGTGTACGACGCAGACCACGAGTCCGACACCGCCGACCTCACCCACATTGCCGCCGTGTCCGACCAGCGGCTCGTCCACTCCGCCGTCGCCGAGCACGTGACCTGCGGGGAGGTTGGTTAGGGTGGCGGTATGCCTCGTGTTGCCGCCATCGACTGTGGGACCAACTCCATCCGCCTGCTCGTCGCCGAGCTGACGCATCGCCACGACGGCACGGTCGACCTGCGCGACCTGCACCGGGAGATGCGGATCGTCCGGCTCGGCCAGGGCGTGGACGCCACCGGCCGGCTCGCGCCCGAAGCGCTCGAGCGCACCCGGGTCGCCCTGGTCGACTACGCGGTCGCCGCGCGGCGCAAGGGGGTCGAGCGGGTGCGGATGGTCGCGACCTCGGCCACCCGCGACGCGAGCAACCGGGACGAGTTCTTCGCCATGACCCGCGAGGTCCTCGGCACCGAGGCCGAGGTGATCAGCGGCGACGAGGAGGCGCGCCTGTCGTTCACCGGCGCGGTCGGCGAGCAGGATCCGGACGACGGCCCGTTCCTCGTGGTCGACGTCGGCGGCGGCTCCACCGAACTGGTCCTCGGCGACTGGGACGGCCGCCGGGCCGAGGTGACCGCCGCGCGCTCGGTGGACATCGGCTGCGTGCGCATCACCGAACGCGCCCTCAAATCCGATCCGCCCGCCCCGGCCGAGGTCGAGGCCGCGCGCACGCTCGCCGCCGAGGTCCTCGCCGAGGCGTTCGACGCGGTGGACGTGTCGAAGGCGAAGACCTGGATCGGCGTCGCCGGGACCATCACCACGCTTTCCGCGGTGGCGCAGGGACTCCCCGAGTACGACTCCGAGCGCACCCACCTGTCCCGGCTGTCCCGCGCGGACATCGACCGCGTGGCCGGCGAACTGCTCACCGTCGACCACGCCACGCGCGCGGCGAATCCGGTCATCCACCCCGGCCGGGTGGACGTCATCGGCGGCGGCGCGGTGGTCGTCCAGGCGCTCGCCGAGCAGTTCGCCGAGCGCGGCGGCCCGGCCGATCTCGTGGTGAGCGAGCACGACATCCTGGACGGCATCGCGTTATCACTCGCCGAATCCGCCTAGCCCGTCCGGTGGACCAAATACGACTAAAGTGCTGAGCCGATCGAGGTCGGCACTTCATCGTGACCCTTTCGCAATGTCCGCTTCTGTGATCGGGATAACCCATCCGGCTAACGTCTTCTCACCTTGCGGGAGACGCGGTGCCACCCACGTGCGTTGTCCCGGGTCAACCCGAGTTGGAGGGGATATGCGGAGATCGCGATGGGCCGCGGCGGGGGCGCTGATGACTTCGGCGGCGCTGGTACTCACGGGCTGCGGCGGAGGCGGCGACAACTCCGGGGGAACGACGAACAAGGACGCCGGTATCACGGTGTTCAACACCGAACCGGAAAATCCGCTGGTGCCGAGCAACACCACGGAATTCGGCGGTAGCCAGGTGATCAGCGCGCTGTTCACCGGCCTGGTCGAATACAACTCCGACACCACCGCGGTCGAGAACGCGATGGCCGATTCGATCACCGATGTCGAAGCCAAGGTCTACACCATCAAGATCAAAAAGGGCTGGAAGTTCCACGACGGCACCGAGGTGAAGGCGAAGAACTTCGTCGACGCGTGGAACTGGGGCGCCTACGGCCCGAACGCGACGCAGGGTGGCAGTTTCTTCGCCGACATCCAGGGCTACGACGAGGTGCACCCCAAGGACCCGGACGGCCAGAGCGGCCCGCAGAAGGCGCCCACGCCCGCCACCGACAAGATGTCCGGGCTGAAGGTGATCGACGACCACACCTTCGAGGTCACGCTGCGCGATTCGTCACCGGTGTTCAAGACGAAACTGGGCTACGAGACGTTCTCCCCGATGCCCGATTCCTTCTTCGCCGACAAGGCCGGGTTCGAGGCCAAGCCGATCGGCAACGGGCCGTTCAAATTCGTTTCCCGGCAGGTCGGCACCGAGATCAAGCTGACCCGGTTCGACGAGTACACCGGGGCGGACAAGCCGAAGTTCAAGGACCTGACGTTCAAGGTCTACCAGAGCCGCGAAGCCGCCTACGCCGACATCGTCGGCAACAAGCTGGACTTCATGGAGGAACTGCCGCCGAACGCGATGGCCGGGAAGCAGTACAAGACCGACCTCGCCGACCGCGCGATCGAACGCCAGACGCTGAACAACCAGACCCTGGCCTTCCCGCTCTACCAGGAGAAGTACAAGAACCCGGACCTGCGCAAGGCGATCTCCATGGCGATCAACCGCGAGGAGATCACGCAGCGGATCTACGAGGGCAGCCGCCAGCCGGCGGACGGCCTGGTGCACCCGCTGATGAAGGGCTACCTGAAGGGCCAGTGCGGCGAGTTCTGCACCTACAACCCGGCCAAGGCCAAGGAATACCTGGCGAAGTCCGGCTTCACCGGGCAGCTCAAGGTGCTGTCGAACACCGACGGCGGGCACTCGGAATGGGCGACCGCGGTGGCCAACAGCATCAAGAACACGCTGAACATCGACTGCGTGTTCGAACCGGCGACCAGCTTCGGTGACTTCCGCCAGAAGGTGAACTCGCGCGGAATGAGCGACATGTACCGGGCCGGCTGGATCGCCGACTACCCGTCGATCGAGAACTGGCTCAACCCGCTGTACAAGACCGGAACCTCGTCCAACGACGGCGAGTACTCCAGCCCCGCGGTGGACGCGAAACTGGCCGAAGCGGACCACGCGAAGAGCGAGGACGAGGGCATCCGGCTCTACCTCGAGGCGGAACGCATGATCCTGCAGGACATGCCGGTCGTTCCACTGTGGACGCAGAACACCATCAGCGGTAAGTCGAACCGCCTGAAGGTGGCCAAACTCGACCCGTTCCGCAAGCTCGACCTCGCCACCGTCGAAGTCGCGTGACGACGGATTCGGGCCCGCCCACCGCGCTGGGGCGGGCCCGAATCCGGTTTCCGAGGAGTTATCGTGGGTCGTTACGTCCTTCGCCGGCTATTGCAAATGGTTCCGGTTTTTCTCGGCACCACTTTCCTGATCTACGTCATGGTGTGGGCGGTGCCCGGGGACCCGTTCGCCGGTAAGTGCGGTGAACGCGACTGCCCGGATGCCTACATCGACGCCATGAGCGAGAAGTTCAACCTCGACGACAACATCTTCATCCAGTACGTCAAATACATCTGGAACCTGCTCCAGGGCGATTTCGGGGAAACCTTCTCCGGGGTGCCGGTCAGCGAGCACATCGCGAACGCCTATCCGGTGACCCTGCGGCTGGCCATCGTCGCGCTGATCGTGGAAGCGGTCATCGGGATCACCGCGGGCATCATCACCGGACTCCGCAAGCGCGGTTTCCTGGACAGCCTGGTCCTGGTGTCCACGCTGTTCCTGATCTCCATTCCGGTGTTCGTCACCGGTTACGTCCTGCAGCTCGTTCTCGGGATGGAATGGGGAATCATCAGCCCGACGGTCTCCTCCGAGGCGACCTTCGGCGAACTGATCGTGCCCGGGTTCGTGCTGGCCAGCCTGTCCATGGCGTATGTGGCGAGGCTGACCAGGGCGAGCATCGCCGAGAACCGGCGTTCGGACTACGTGCGCACGGCGATCGCGAAGGGCCTCACCCCGCAACGGGTGGTCGGCGTGCACATGCTGCGCAATTCCGCGATCCCGGTGATCACCTTCCTGGGCACCGATCTCGGCGCGTTCATGGGCGGCGCGATCGTCACCGAGGGGATCTTCAACATCCCCGGGATCGGCGGGCTCATCTTCAAGTCGATCCAGACCAAGGAGGGCGCCACGGTGACCGGCCTGGTGGTCCTGCTCGTGCTGGTCTACCTGTTCATGAACCTGCTGATCGACCTGCTCTACGGCGTGCTCGACCCGAGGATTCGCTATGACTGATCCCAATGCCGCGGCCTCTGGAGCCGCGCTCACCGAACACGCCGGGGAGTTCGTCACCGCGCCCGAGACCGGCGGCGAGCCGGGCAAACCGCGGGGCCTGTTCGGCGACGCCTGGCGGGAACTGCGGCGCCGCCCGATGTTCTGGATCTCCTCGGCGCTGATCGTGCTGGTCCTGGTGATGGCCGCGTTCCCGCAGCTGTTCACCTCGGTCGACCCGACGGTCGGGGACCTGGCCCGGCAGCGGCAGGGCCCGTCGGCACAGGCGTGGTTCGGCTACGACAACCAGGGTTACGACATCTACGCCCGGGTGATCCACGGGGCCCGCGCGTCGATCGTGGTCGGGTTGCTCGCGACGATCGGCGCGGTGCTGCTCGGCGGGGTGCTCGGGATCGTCGGCGGCTTCTACGGCGGCTGGCTCGACACGATCGCCTCGCGGATCGCGGACATCTTCTTCGGGCTGCCGTTCGTGCTCGGCGCGATCGTGATCCTGACGACGCTGAACGCGGCCGGCAACGCCGGTGCGGCGCGCATCGTGATCCAGGTGGTGCTGTCCATCGCGGTGCTGTCCTGGCCGGTGTCGATGCGGATCATGCGGTCCACGGCGATCACCGCCAAGCAGCAGGACTACGTGAAGGCGGCGAAGGCGCTGGGCGCGAGCGGCTGGCGGATCATCGTCCGGCACCTGCTGCCGAACTGCCTCGCCCCGGTGCTGGTCTACTCCACCATCGCGCTCGGCGCGTTCATCGCGCTGGAGGCCACGCTGTCCTACCTGGGCATCGGGCTGCGCGCGCCGGTGGTGTCCTGGGGCGTGATGATCAACGACGCGCGCAACTACATCCGCGCGGCGCCGCATCTGCTGCTGTTCCCGGCGGGTTTCCTGACCATGACCGTGCTGGCCTTCGTCATGCTCGGCGATGCCATCCGCGAAGCGCTCGACCCCAAGGCCAGGTGACTTGAATGTCCACAGTGGAGGATGCGGAAACGTTGCTGGAGATCGAGGATCTGCACGTCGAGTTCCGCACGGCGGACGGGGTGGCCAAGGTCCTCAACGGCGTGGACTACCGGGTGCGCGCGGGCGAGACGCTGGCCGTGCTCGGCGAGTCGGGCTCGGGGAAGAGCGTGACCGCGCAGACCGTCATGGGCATCCTCGACGTGCCGCCCGCGGTGGTCACCGGCGGCACGATCCGGTTCCACGGCGAGGATCTGCTGACCGCGAGCCCGCAGCGGCGGCGGGAGATCCGGGGCGGCGGGATCGCGATGATCTTCCAGGACGCGCTGTCCGCGCTGAACCCGGTGTTCACCGTCGGTTTCCAGATCGAGGAGCAGCTCCGGCTCCGGCTGGGGATGTCCCGGCGGGAGGCGAAGGCCCGCGCGATCGAACTGCTCGACCAGGTGCGGATCCCGGGGGCATCCCGGCGGGTGCGCGAGTACCCGCACCAGTTCTCCGGCGGGATGCGGCAGCGCGCGATGATCGCGATGGCGCTGGCGCTCGACCCGGAACTGCTGATCGCCGACGAGCCGACGACCGCGCTGGACGTCACCGTGCAGGCGCAGATCATGGACCTGCTCGCGGAGATCCAGGCCGAGCGGCGGATGGGGCTGATCCTGATCACCCACGACCTGGGCGTGGTGGCCGAGGTCGCGGACCGGATCGCGGTGATGTACGCGGGCCGGATCGTGGAGCAGGCCGACGTGCACGAGTTGTTCCGCGCGCCGGGACACCCGTACACGGCGGCGCTGATGAACTCCCTGCCCCGGCTGGACCTCAAGGGCAAGACCCTGGAGACCATCACCGGCCTGCCGCCGAGCCTGCTGAAGATCCCGCCGGGCTGCCCGTTCCACCCGCGCTGCAAGCGGGCCGAGGACCGTTGCCGGACCGAGCAGCCCGCCGGGCACAGCATCGGTTTCGGGCGCGTGAGCGCCTGTCATTTCGCCGAAGAGGTGGTTTCCCGTGCCTGATCCGATCCTCCAGGTCACCGGGCTGGTCAAGCATTTCCCGGTGCAGGTCGGCGTGGTGTTCAAGCGCACGGTCGGGCACGTCAAGGCCGTCGACGGGGTGTCGTTCGAGCTCTACCCCGGGGAAACGCTCGGGATCGTCGGCGAATCCGGCTGCGGGAAGTCGACGCTCGCGCAGGTGCTCATGCGGCTGGAGGAACCGACCAGCGGCACCGCGCTGTTCGAGGGCCGCGACATGTTCACCATGCGCGGACCGGAACTGCGGCGGCTGCGCCGCGACATCCAGATCGTGCTCCAGGACCCGTACACCTCGCTCAATCCGCGGATGACCGTCGGCGACATCGTAGGCGAACCGTTCGAGATCCACGCCGAGGTGGCGCCGAAGGGTTCCCGGGCGGCGAAGGTGCGCGAGCTGCTCGACGTCGTCGGGCTGAATCCGGAGCACATCAACCGGTACCCGCACCAGTTCTCCGGCGGGCAGCGGCAGCGGATCGGCATCGCGCGGGCGCTCGCGTTGCGCCCCAAGGTGATCATCTGCGACGAGCCGGTGTCGGCGCTCGACGTGTCGATCCAGGCGCAGGTGATGAACCTGCTCGACGAACTGCAAACCGAATTCGGCCTGTCCTATGTTTTCATCGCGCACGACCTTTCGGTGGTGCGGCACCTTTCGACCAGGGTCGCCGTCATGTATTTGGGAAAGTTTGTCGAAATAGGCACCGAAGACGAGATTTACAGCCACCCCGCGCATCCGTACACCCAGGCCCTGCTCTCCGCGGTGCCGGTGGCCGATCCGGCCTTGCGCGGGCGCCGCCAGACGATCCGGCTGGAAGGCGATGTGCCGAGCCCGATCGACCCGCCGTCCGGCTGCCGGTTCCGCACCCGCTGCTGGAAGGCCCAGGACCTCTGCGCGGCGGAAACCCCGCAATTGCTCACCCGGGCGGGGGAGCATCCGAGTGCCTGCCACTTCGCCGAAGAGAAGGTCGTCGTCCCCTGACTTTCGTCGGTAAATCGTTCCATTCCCGCCACCCTTTCTGTACGTTGCGATTACCGTTTTCCGAGGAGGAGTCAGTGAAGAAAACCAGGCTGCTAATTGCCGCCCTCGCGGTACCGCTGGTCGGCGGAATCGTCGCCGCTCCCGTTGCCACGGCACAACCCGAACTTTCCGGCGCCGCCACCGAATTCACGGTTCTGGCCGCCGAAGGGCAGAGCGTTTCCGCCGCCGAACAGGCTATCCGCGATTCCGGCGGCACGGTGGTGCACACGAACTCCGCGGTCGGCCTGATCACCGCGACCGCCCCGGAGAACGGCTTCGCCGAGCGGGTGTCGGCCAACCGGGTGATCTACGGCGCGGCGAAGGCGAAGGCCATCGGCAAGGCGCCCACCCGGAAGCCCGCCCCGAAACCGGACGTCGTGGAAAAGGAAGGCCAGCACTCGGACCGCCAGGCCGCGCCCCAGGGCAAGACCGCCGCGGCCGCCCCCACCGGGCTCGACCCCCTGGACGACAAGCTCTGGGGCCTGAAGTCCGTCCGCTCGGACCTCGCGCGCACCAAGCAGCCCGGGGGCAAGCGGGTCAAGGTCGGCGTCATCGACACCGGGGTGGACGGCACGCATCCGGACATCGCGCCGAACTTCGACGCCGCCGCATCGCGGAACTTCACCCGCGACATCCCGACCGACGAGAAGGGCGCCGTCGTCGACGGGCCGTGCGAGTACCGCGGCTGCGTGGACCCGGCCGACCACGACGACAACGGCCACGGCACGCATGTCGCGGGCACGATCGCCGCGGCCGCCAACGGGTTCGGCGTCTCCGGCGTCGCGCCCGGGGTCACCCTGGTGAACATCCGCGCGGGCCAGGACTCGGGCAGCTTCTTCCTCCAGCCCACCGTCGACGCCCTGACCTATGCGGGCGACGCGGGCATCGACGTGGTCAACATGTCGTACTACGTCGACCCGTGGCTCTACAACTGCGCCGCGAACCCGGCCGACACCCCCGCCCAGCAGCTCGAGCAACGCACCATCACCGCCGCGGTGAACCGGGCGCTCGACTACGCCCACCGCAAGGGCGTCACCGAGATCGCCGCGCTCGGCAACCAGCACAGCGACCTCGGCGCACCGCAACCCGACACCTCGAGCCCGAACTACCCGAGCGACAGCGCCCATCCCCGCACGATCGACAACTCCTCGTGCGTTTCGCTGCCGGTCGAAGGGAACCACGCGCTCGGTGTGTCGTCCTTCGGGCCGTCCCAGGCGAAGGCCGACTACTCGAACTACGGCCTGGAGCAGATTTCCGTCTCCGCCCCCGGCGGCTACTTCCGCGATTACTACGGCACCCCGTGGTACCGCACCAACGAGAACCAGATCCTGTCCACCTACCCGCGCAACGTCGGCGTGGCCTCGGGCAAGATCGACGCCGCGGGCAACGTGACCCCGGCGGGCGAGGCGGCCGGCGTGCAGAAGGCCGTGGCCGCCGACGGCAGCGTCGGGTACTACCAGTACCTGCAGGGCACCTCGATGGCGGCCCCGCACGCGTCCGGCGTCGCCGCGCTGATCGTTTCGCAGTACGGCAAACCGGGCCGCGGCGGCTTCGGCCTGAACCCGGACGCCGTGCAGCGGGTGCTCGAGGGCACGGCCGCGAAGATCGCCTGCCCGGTGCCGCGGACGGTCGACTACCTCAAGGAAGGCCGGGACGCCTCCTTCACGGCGACCTGCGAGGGAACCCCGGACTTCAACGGCTTCTACGGCCACGGCGCGGTGGACGCCTGGTCCGCCGTCACCCGCGGCGCCGCCCATCTCCGCTGACCCCGCGAGTTCCATGAGGGGACCCCTCCAGACAAATTCCGTCTGGAGGGGTCCCCTCATGACATCGGTTTACCAGTAGGTAGGTTCGGGGGTTGATGGGTACCGGGGTCGATCTTGAGCGGTCTCGGTTGTTGCGCGGGCAGCAGCTGCCCGGCGACAAGCTCCGGTCGTGGGTCGTGACCCTGGTGCTCACGGTGGTGGGCGGTTTCGTCCGGTTGCGGGATCTGGGCTACGCGACCGACGGCGGCACCCCGATCTTCGACGAGAAGTACTACGCGCGGCAGGCGTGGGAGATGCTGCGCAACGGCGGCTACGAGGACAACCCCGGTTACCGGTACATCGTGCATCCGCCGCTCGGCAAGCAGTTCATCGCCCTGGGCGAGTGGCTGTTCGGTTACCAGCCCGTCGGCTGGCGGATCGCCGCGGCCATCGCCGGGACGCTGACGATTCTGCTGATCATCCGGATCGCCCGGCGGCTGACCGGTTCGACCTTTCTCGGCGCGGTCGCCGGAATCCTGCTCATCTGCGACGGTTTCTCGCACGTCCAATCCCGGATCGGAATGCTCGACGCCTTTCTGGCGCCGCTGATCCTGGGTGCGTTCGGTTGCCTGCTGGCCGACCGCGCCCAGGTGCGGAACCGGCTCGCCGAGGCGGTCGAGCGGGGCTGGCTCACGTCCCCGTGGGGTCCCCGCCTCGGCGTCCGCTGGTGGCGGGCCGGGGCCGGGGTCTGCCTGGGACTCGCGTGCGGGGTCAAGTGGAGCGGCCTGTGGTTCGTCCTGGCGCTCGGGATCCTGAGCGTCCTGTTCGACGCGACCGCCCGCAGAACCGCGGGCGTGGACCGGCCCTGGCTGGGGACGCTGCGCCGGGACGTCGCGCCCGCCCTGTGGGCGCTGGTGCTCATCCCGATCGGGGTTTATCTCGCGACGTGGTGGGCCTGGTTCGCCAGCGAGACCGGCATCGACCGGCACGCCGCCGAGACCGAGTACGCGGTGGCGCACACGCTCACCTTCGTCCCTGGCGCGCTTCGTTCGCTGGCGTACAACGCCATCAAGGTCCTCGATTTCCACGAGAGCCTCGCGACGCCCGCGGGGGATCCCCATCCGTGGGAATCCAAACCGTGGACGTGGCCAATGGGGCTGCGCCCGATGCTGTACTCCTACGACGCGCACCAGACCGGCTGCTCCGGCTGCGTCCGGGCCACCATGCTCATCGGCACACCCGCCCTGTGGTGGCTCGCCCTGCCCGTGCTCGGCTGGGGCCTGTGGCGCGCGGTGTTCCGGCTGGACTGGCGTTATGCCGCCGTGCTGACCGTCTACCTGGGCGGGCTGCTGCCGTGGTTCACCAACCTCGACCGCCAGATGTACTTCTTCTACATGACGCCCGTGGCGGCCTTCCTGGTCCTGGGCGTCGTCCTGGTCCTGGGGCAGGTGCTCGGCGCGGCGAAGGCGGGCTTCGAACGGCGGGGCACCGGCCTCCTCGCCGTTTCCTGCTACATCGGCCTGGTGGTGGCCAACTTCGCGTGGCTCTGGCCGGTCCTGAACGCCGTGCCGATCACCAACGACCACTGGCAGGCGGAACTGTGGCTGCCCTCGTGGCGCTGATCCGCGGTCACCGGTTCGAGGCGGAGCGGATGAAGGCGGCGAGGTCCTTGCCCTGCCGTACCCGGGATTCCTCGTGCACGTACATCATGTGCCCGGCCGGGTAGTACGCCGTTTCGATGTTCTTCCGCAGCTCGTCGGGAATCGCGAGGTGCGCGAGCACGTGTTCGGCGGCGAAGTACGGGGTCGCGCCGTCGTAGTGGCCCATGGCGACGTGCAGCTTCAGGTGCGGGTTCGCGCGCATCGCCGCGCTCAGACCGTCCACAGCGGACACCGCGCGGCCCTCGAAGTCCGCGTACGACCAGGCGCGGTTCACGTCCATGGAGAGGATCTCGTAGGGGAGATCGTTGGCGTAGTCCAGTTCCCCGCGCACGTAGTGGTTGAAACCCGCCGCGTAGGCGCCGATCATGCGGGAGATCGAGGCGTCGTCGCTCATCAGCTCGCGACCGCCGTCGGGCTCCCAGGTGGTGAAGCGGCCGTCCATCCGGCCGGTCACCAGGCCGCGGTCGCGCAGCAGTTCGGTGAAGAAGCGGACGTGTTCGATGCGCAGGTTCACCCGGTCCACATAGGACTCGTCCAGCCCGGTCAGGGAGGCGAGGGTGCGGACGGCCTCGGTGCGCTCGGCCGCGGAGAGCCGCGCGCCGCGGGCGAGTGCCCAGGGGAGGTCGCGGGACGCGAAGTCCTCGGCGTCGGCGAGCACGTCGTCGAGCGGCCGGTCGCCGTGCAGCCCGTGGTAGTGCGCGATCGCCGCGTAGGTCGGCACGAACAGCGGGTACGGGGTGTCGTTGCCCTCGGTGAAGCGGATCGTGCCCATGTCCAGGACCGAGGAGATGAGCAGCAGGCCGTTCAGGTACAGCCCGTGGCGGTCCTGCAGGTGCCCGGCGAGCGCGGCCGCGCGCAGGGTGCCGTAGGACTCGCCGGCCAGGAACTTCGGCGACAGCCAGCGGCCGTTGCGCGAGGTCCACAGGCGGATGATCTCGGCGACGGACTCCACGTCGGCGGTGAACCCGTGGTACTCCTTCGGCTTCTCGCCGGTCGCCGCCCGCGAGTACCCGGTGGACACCGGATCGATGAACACCAGATCGCTCTGCGCGAGGAGCGTGTCCGCGTTGTCCACCAGCCGGTACGGCGGCGGCTCCGGCGAGTCGACGTCACCCGAGACGACCCGGCGCGGGCCCAGGATGCCCATGTGCAGCCAGACGCTCGACGATCCGGGCCCGCCGTTGAACGCGAACGTCACCGGCCGGGTGCCCGGTTCGGCCCCGTCCAGCGTGTACGACGTCAGGAACACCTCGGCCTTGGCGACGTGCCCGTCGAACTTGCCGTCGGTCAGCACCTCCTTGCGCAGCACGATGCGTCCGGTCTGCGCCGTATAGGCCAGTTTGCGGCGCTTGACGGTCAGCGTGTGCTGCGTGGTGACCAGGTCGTCGGTCGGCTCGGCGGCGGACTCGGTGGTCGGCTCCTCGGTGGTGTCCGGCATGAGATCAAACCTAGTCGAGGACAATGGTCCGGTGACCAAGCGACCGCCCAGTACGCTCGCCGGCCTGGACGCCGCGGTCAGCGGCTGCCGGGCCTGCCCGCGACTGGTCAGGTGGCGGGAGGACGTCGCCCGGACCAAGCGCGCGGCGTTCCGGGACGAGACCTACTGGGGTCGCCCGGTCCCGGGGTTCGGCCCGCCCGACGCCGCGCTCGCCATCGTCGGCCTGGCCCCGGCCGCCCACGGCGGGAACCGCACCGGCCGGATGTTCACCGGCGACCGGTCCGGTGACGTGCTCTTCCAGGCGCTCTACGACGTGGGACTGGCCTCCCAGCCGGAGTCGACCCACCTCGGTGACGGCCTGGAGTTGCGGGGCACCCGGGTCACCGCGCCGGTGCACTGCGCCCCGCCGGAGAACAAGCCCACCCCGGCCGAACGGGACGCCTGCCGCCCGTGGCTGGCCCGGGAACTCGAGCTGCTGCGGCCGACCCTGCGGGCGGTCGTCGTGCTCGGCGCGTTCGGCTGGCAGGCGCTGCTCCCGGTGCTCGCCGACGCGGGCTGGCGGATCCCCCGGCCCCGGCCGGTGTTCGGGCACGGCGCCTGCCTGGTCCTCGGCGGGCCGAGCGAACTCCACCTGCTGGGCAGCTACCACGTGTCGCAGCGCAACACCCAGACCGGACGGCTGACCCCGGCGATGCTGCGCGCGGTCCTCACGGACGCGGCGCGCAAGGCCGGGCTCGGGGACGGGACCTAGGTCCCGGGCAGAACGCGACCGTTGATCCCTCGCGCGCGTGGGGTACGGCGGGTGAAGCTGGAGTAGGAATTGACAGTGCATCTGAAAACAGAAGTGACCTGTGGACTCGCGCCAGGGAACTCGCCGGGCCGAAGGCCCCCGCTATCGCGGCGGCAGGGCGCCCGACGGCATGAAGCCGAGCGTGCCTCGTCGAGGAGCGCCCTGGCGACGTGATCGCGGAGCGAGTTCTCGGAAGGGCACTGAGCTACCAGGACTGAATCGTTGCCGAAATGGCGGCGACCGGGGTCACAGCGGCGCGGGGTCCGCGAGCGACCTGCGGGAAGAGGTGGGAGGATATAACCATGGCAACAAAGGCGGAACCGACTCGGATCCTGATCCTCGGTGGTGGGTACGTCGGGCTCTACACGGCGCTGGGCCTCCAAAAGAAGCTGCGCGCCAACGAAGCCTCCGTCACCGTGGTGGACCCGCAGCCGCACATGACCTACCAGCCCTTCCTCCCGGAGGCGGCGGCCGGCGCGATCGAGCCGCGGCACGTGGTGGTTCCGCTGCGCCGGGCGCTCCGGCGATGCCATGTGCTCACCGCCCGCGTGACCAAGATCGAGCACGAGCGCAAGTCGGTCACCGTCGAAGCCGCCGACGGGCACGTCGAGCAGCTGTCCTACGACGTGCTGGTGGTCGCCCTCGGCGCGGTCGCCCGGATTCTGCCGATCCCGGGGCTCGCCGAGCAGGGCATCGCCTTCAAGACCATCGGCGAGGCGATCTACCTCCGCAACCACGTGCTGACCAAGCTCGACGAGGCCGCCAGCACGCTGGATCCGGACCTGCGCAAGCGCCTGCTCACGTTCACCGTCGTCGGCGGCGGGTTCGCGGGTATCGAGGCGCTGGCCGAGCTGGAGGACATGACCCGCTTCGCGTGCCGCTACTACGAGAACATCGAGCCGGAGGACATCCGCTGGGTGCTCGTCGAAGCGGCCGGCCGGATCCTGCCCGAGGTGCGCGAGACCCTCGGCGTGTGGACCGTCGAGCAGTTGGAGAAGCGCGGGATCGAGGTCTTCCTGTCGACCGCCGCCAAGTCGTTCGAGGGCGGGCACGTCGTGCTTTCCGACGGCACCGAGTTCGACAGCGACACGATCATCTGGACCGCCGGGGTGAAGGCCAACCCGGTGCTGGCCAACTCGGACCTGCCGATCGACAAGCGCGGCCGGGTCCAGGTCACCGCCGGTATGCAGGTCGTCGGCCACCCGGACGTGTGGAGCGCCGGCGACAACGCGGCCGTGCCGGACCTCGCGCGCACCGAGGCCGACCCCACCGCGACCTGCCCGCCGAACGCCCAGCACGCCGTCCGGCAGGCCCGCCACCTGGCCAAGAACATCATCAAGGTGCTGCGCGGCGGCAAGGCGAAGGACTACTTCCACAAGAACCTCGGCGCCGTGGCCAGCCTGGGCCTGCACAAGGGCGTCGCGGACGCGCTGAACCTGAAGATCAAGGGCTTCCCGGCCTGGGTCTTCCACCGCGCCTACCACGTCAAGGCCATGCCGACCTTCAACCGCAAGGTCCGGATCGTCTTCGACTGGGCCCTCGGCGGCCTGTTCCGCCGCGAAGTCATCTCGCTCGGGCAGATCAACAACCCGAAGGAAGAGTTCGCCAGGGCCTCCCAGTCCTGACCCGCGGGGCACCGCATTAGGCTGAGCGGTGCCCCCGTAGCCCAATTGGCAGAGGCAGTCGACTTAAAATCGACCCAGTGCGGGTTCGAACCCCGTCGGGGGCACTCGCTGATTGGGCGGAGTGTGTCCGCGGGGAGCGCGGACCGGGATCGCTCGTCGTGTCTTGTGGGGGTGCGACCCCCACACCCCGCCCGGTAGGTGCATTGGGAAACCGTCGCAGATTGTTCGCTGCTTGCTTGGGTTTCGGGGTCAGGTGGGTGGGGTGGCGAAGCCGTTCGGGTCGATGGAGCCGGTGACGACGTTGTCCGCCACCTCGCTCAGTTTGAGGTTGTGGGTCCGGGCGTAGAAGCGAAGCGCGGTGAAGGCTTGGGGCATGTCGACGCCGAGGCGGGCGGCGAGCAGGCCTTTGGCCTGTTCGATGACCACGCGGCTGTTCAGGGCGGTCTGGAGTTGTTCGGTGAGCATTTCCTGGCTCCGGATCGCGCGTTCCTGCAGCAGGCCGATGGTGGCCACGGCGACGAGGGCCTGTGCGGTGCGCAGGGCGGTCCGGTTCCAGGCGCCGGTGGTGACGCGGAACAGGCTGAGGGCGCCGATGACATCGGTGCGCAGGCGCATGGGCAGGGCGTGCACCGAACCGTAACCGGCGGCGAGGGCCGTGGGGGTGAAATGCGGCCAGCGTTCGCGGCTGGCGGTCAGGTCGAGGTCGCTCACCGGTAACCCGGAGCGGTAGGCCTCCAGGCACGGGCCTTCGTTGTGCTGCAACTGGAGAACCTCGAGGACCCGGATCTGTTCGTGGGAACTGGCGATCAGCTGCAGTTCGCCAGTCGCGTTGGCCAGCAGGAGACCGGCGGCGTCGACATCGAGCAGTTCTACACACCGGTCGACCAGCAGGTGCAGGAATTCGAGCACGTCGAAATCGTCGATCAGCGTGTCCGCGAGCTCCACGAAAGCGTCGACGAGGCGTTCTTGACTCATCTCGTTCGCCTCCTCCAGCTTTCCCAGCATACGAGCATCGCGTGCGCGGGTGTGCGGTTCATTCGGTCTCCCCTCCCGGCTCGAATCGAAGGTGACGGGTCACCACGTCGGCGGCCACTTCGGCCAGCGGACGATGGTCGGCGAACGCTCGCGCGCGCAGCCGGGCGAAGGCTTCTTCCACGCCCACGCCGAGCTGTCCGGCGATCATCCCGGTGGCCTGATGGATCCGCGGATTGCTGAGCCGGTAGCCCAGGCCGGCCGCGCCGTGCTCGCCGAGAAGCAACCCGTCCTTCTCGGCGAGCAGCAGCTGCCGGGCCAGCCCGGCGAAGATCAGCGAATCCGCCAGCCCGTCGGGCGGCAGCGGGCCCCGCTCCACCCGGTACAGCGCCAGCACGCCGAGCCGGATCGCTCCCACGGACAGCGGCAACGTGAACAGCGCCCGCGCGCCCGCCTCGACCGCCAGCGGCACGAACAGGGGCCAGCGGCGCTGCACCTCCTGGGCGTCGAGGACGGGCACGAGCACCGGGCCCCCGGTCCGCCGGGCATCCGCGGACGGCCCTTCGCCGACCATGACCTGCAGATCCGCCAACCGCACGGCGAGTTCGCCGGTGGTGTACCGCTCGTCGGAGGTCTGCCGGCTGCCGAAAACCGTGAGCCAGGCGCCGGACACCCCCAGCCGGGCAACCATGGTTTCGCACAGGGCACCCACCGAATCCGTCGTATCCCGACTTCCCGCGTACTCCGAGACCCACGCCCACACCCGCGCGACCCGGTCGACACCGCCGGTGCCCTCGCCGACCACCACCGCAATCGCCTTCGGTTATCTCCGGCCGCGCGCACCCGCGCGGCATGTCCGCCGAGTCAGTAATCGTGTCAGATTCGGCGGCCGGTCGCATTCGTCGTACCCGAACCGGCAACCCGAATATAGGTCCATTGTGGACACAGGTGGCCGCGGAACCGTTAGAGTCCGATCATGGTGACGACGGCGGCGGAGCTCGCGCGGGCGGTGCGCGGCGGTGAACTGGATCCGGTCGAGGTGACCCGGCGGGCGCTGGACCGCATCGCGGCGGCCGATCCGGTGGTCGGGGCGTTCCGGCTGGTCCGGGGCGAACAGGCGCTCGCCGAGGCGCGTGCGCTGGCCGGGCGGGCCGATCTCGCCGAACTGCCGCTGGCCGGGGTGCCGGTCGCGGTGAAGGACGTCGCCGAGGTCACCGGCGAGTACGCGCAATGGGGATCGCGGGCGTTCCCGGACATCCCGGCCACGGCGGACCACGACGTGGTGCGCCGGCTGCGGGCCGCCGGTGCGGTGATCGTCGGGCTGGTCCGGGTGCCGGAACTGTGCGTCTGGCCGATGAGCGACGGCCCGGACGGCATCGCGCGCAACCCGTGGGAGCCCGCGTACACCTCGGGTGGTTCATCGGGCGGCAGTTCCGCGGCGGTCGCGGCCGGGATGGTGCCGATCGCGCACGGCACCGACGGCCTCGGTTCGGTGCGGCTGCCGTCGGCGATGTGTGGCCTGGTCGGGATCAAACCGGGGGCCGGGGTCATTCCCGAAACCATTGCGCCGGGCTGGTACGGCATGTCCACGCACGGCGCGCTGGCGACCACGGTCGCCGACGCCGCCCTGCTGCTCGGGGTGCTCGCCGAACGGCCCGAGCTCGCCGATTTGACCGAACCCGGTGAATCGCGGATCGCCGTGTCGACCCGCGTGCCGCTGACCCGGGCGCCGGTGCCCGGGCCGCTGCGCGCCGCGGTCGGCCGGGTGGGCGATCTGCTCGCCACGGCCGGGCACCGGGTCGTACCGGACACCCCGCGCTACGGCGTGGAACCGGTCGCCGGGATCCTCGCGCGCTGGTTCGCCGGACCGGCCGCGCAGGTGGCCGCCGAGGGGCTCGATCCGGCACTGCTGCAGCGGCGCACGCGCGTGCACGTGCGCGTCGGCCAGGTGCTGCGCGGCGCCGGGCTGGTGCGGCCCGGGACGGCGAACCGGTGGATCGCGCGGGCCGAGGAGTTCTTCGCCCGGCACGACGTCCTGGTCACCCCGATGCTCGCGACCCTGCCGCCGAAGGCTCGCCGCTGGCACGAGCGGTCCTGGCCGGCCAACGCCTTCCCGTCGATCCGGCTCGCCGGATTCGCCGGGCTGTGGAACCTCGCGGGTTATCCGGCGATGACCGTGCCGGTCGGGCGCCATCCGGCGACCGGCCTGCCGATCGGGGTGCAGCTGGTCGCCGCGCCCGGCGGGGAGGCGCGCCTGCTCGGCCTCGCCGCCTACCTGGAACGCGTCAACCCGTGGCCGCGCACCCCGGGAACCCCGTGATCCCAATGTGGCATTCGGGGCGTTGGAAGTACCCAATGTGGCTTTCGGGGCGTTGAGGGTTACGAACGCCGCATTGGGGGCGCGGCTTGCCGGGGAGGTGGCACTTTGGGGGAAGCGTGCCCTTGTTGCGCACGCAAGGACCCCGCACTTCGCCGACGAAGCGCGCCCTCACCCAAGTACCGAAGTCCCCCAATGCGGCATTGGGGGCGTTGAAGGTACCCAATGCGGCGTTCGGGGCGTTGACGGGTGGGCGGGGAAGCTGGGTCAGCCCTTGGCGGCGGGTTGGGGTTGCTTCTTGTCGCGGGGGCCCGGGGCCGGTTTGGTCGCCGGTTGCGTCGGGTGCTCGGTGGCTTCGCCGACCGGGGCGGAGTTGTCCGCGACCGAGGACTCCTCCTTCAACGGGGTCAGCGCCGATTCGCTGCGCGCCAGGATCTCGTCGGCCGCCTGCAGCCGCGTGCGGGCCTCCTCGCGGATCTTGGCGAGCTTCTCGACCTTCTCGGTGGCCGCCGTGGTCCGCTGCTCGGCCTCCCGGGTGGCCTCGTCCAGCCGCCGCTTGGCCTCCGCGGTCGCCTCGTCCAGGCGGCGCTTGGCCTCCGCGGTGGCCTCGGCGATCCGCCGTTCGGCCTGGTTCTTGCTCGCGGTCCGCTGATCGGCGACGTGCTTCTCGAGCGCGTTGCGCTGCGCGGTCATCGACGCGTCGAATTCGCGTTCGATGTTGCGGCGCTTGCGTTCGGCTTCGGCGTCGAGCTGTTCCCGGCGCCGCGCGGCCTCGACGGTCAGCTGCCGCACCTCGTTCTGCGTGGCCTCCAGCGCCGCCTGGTGCTCCGCGTGCAGCGCCTCGGCGTGCGCGTCGAGCTCGGTGATCAGCTTCGTGTAGCGCTCGCGCAGCTGCGTCGACACCTCGGTGGACGCGGCCCAGTGCTTCTCCGCCGCGACCTGGGCGCGGGTGACGATCTCCTCGGCCCGCGCGTTGGCCAGCTCGGCGGTGCGCTGCATGCGCTCGTCGAGATCCTCCAGCCGCTCGGGCGGTTTCTTCAGCTCCTCGACGCGGTTGCGCAGGCGGATGATCTCGCCGCGCGCGTTGTCCAGTTCCCGGGACAGCGTGTTCGCCTGGACGACCGCCGAATCGCGTTCCGACATGATGCGCCGCAGATGCGCCTCGAGGTGGTCGAGGTACTGGCGCACCTGGTTGCGATCGAAGCCGTGCCAGGCCTGGTCGTATTCACGCCGGAGGGGAATAAGGCCATTGTCGCGCTCGGAAACCATGGCAACGACGGTACCTGCGTACCGCGTGTCGTCGGCGTCAGGCGGGGCGTTTCACTCGCGTGTCTTCACTCCCACCTGGACATTCCTCACCGATTGGCCGCCCCGGGACTGCGCTGAGTAACTACCAGTGGAACCCGCGGGTCAGCCGGGCCAGCGCGGCGGCCGCCCGCGAGAGATGCCGTTCGCCGCGGCCGATCTTCAGTTCGCCGGTGCCGCCCGCCGCCGCGGAATCCGGGAAGATCCGGAATCCTTGGTACGCAACGGCATCGGTGAATCCGGGGGCCAGCGCGTAGGTGAGCCCGATGGCCTGCCCGATCGGCGTGCCGATGTGCTTCGGGCGTTCCTTCAGCGCCTTGAGCACCATGTCCGCCGCCTGCTCGGGCGATTTCGTCGGGAAGGCGTCGTAGATCTTCGTCGGCCGGATCATCGGCGTGCGCACCAGTGGCATGTGGATGGTGGTGAACGTGATCCCGTCGCCGTGGGTCTCCGTCGCGGCGATCTTGCTGAAGTGGTCCAGCGCGGCCTTGGACGCGGCATAGGCGGAGAACCGCGGCGCGATGCCCTGCACCCCGATCGACGAAACGTTCACGATGTGCCCGAACTTGCGCTCGGACATGTGCGGCAGCACCGCGAGGATGAGCCGCACCGCGCCGAAGTAGTTGATCGCCATCGCGCGCTCGTAGTCGTGGAAGCGCTCGTAGGACAGTTTGATGGACCGCCGGATCGAGCGACCGGCGTTGTTCACCAGCATGTCGATCCGCCCGTGCTCGGCGAGCATCGCGTCGACGGCCTTGTGCACGGATTCCTCGTCGGTCAGGTCCGCCGGATACACCGACGCGTACCCGCCCGCCGCGAGGATCGCGTCGCGCACCTCTTCCAGCTCGTGCTGCCGCCGGGCGACCAGCAGCGGGATCCCGCCCTCGGCGGCCACCTTCAGCGCGGTCGCCCGCCCGATGCCCGAGGACGCCCCGGTGATGATCACGCGGCGGCCGTCGAGCTCGCCGCGCGGGCCGTGCTTGCGCGCGCGGAACGGGTCGAGGTGCTCGCGCCAGTACCGCCACAGCACGGGCGCGTACTCCTCGATGCGGGGCACGTCGATGCCGGATCCGGCGAGCGCCTTGCGGGTGGCCGCCGACGCGAACACCGACGGGAACGACAGGGTCTCCAGCAGCACCGGCGGAATCCCCAGCCGTTCCAGCACCGCGTCGCGGGCGATGGTGAACCCCGGCACGTGCTCGGTCAGCTTGGCCAGCGCCACGATGCCCTTGGACAGCCGCTCGTCCAGTTCGACGCGGACCGGCGGCGCGCCCGCGGCCCGGGCGAAGGCGTTGTACACCGAGACCACCGACTGCGGTTCCGGGCTGACCAGGTGGAACGCCCGCCCGTCGAGGCCCTCGGTGGTGGCGAGCTGGAGCAGCGCCTGCGCGACGTAGTCGACCGGCACCACGTTCGTGTCGCCGAGGTCGGGGCCGACGACCGGCAGGTTCGGCAGCCCGGTGAGCCGGCTGATCGCGTTGAACAGGTAGTACGGACCGTCCACTTTGTCCATCTCGCCGGTCTTCGAGTGACCGACGACCACGGCGGGCCGGTACACGCGCCACGGCACCTCGCGTTGTTCCCGCACCAGCCGTTCGGCTTCGAACTTGGTGCGGTGGTACGCGGTGGGCAGGCGCTGGCCGCAGTCGAACATGTCCTCGGTGAACATGCCCTCGTGGTCCCCGGCGACCGCGACCGAGGAGACGTGGTGCAGGCAGCGCGCGCGGAGGTCGGCGGCGAGTTCGAGGACGTGCCGGGTGCCCTCGACGTTGGCCCGGACGCTCTCCTCTTCGTCGGCGGTGAGGTCGTAGAGCGCGGCGAGGTGCACGACGTGGTCGACGTTCCCGCGCAGCTCGTCCCGCGCCGATTCGTCCACACCGAGCCGGTCCTGGGACAGGTCCCCGGTGACCAGGAAGACGCGCTCCGGGTGCGGCCACTTGCTGACCAGCCCGGCGAGGCGGTCGCGGGACGATTCGCGGACCAGCAGCGTGACGCGTTCGGTGTCCGCGCGGGCCAGCAGCAGCTGGGTGAAGTGGCGACCGATCAACCCGGTCGCGCCGGTCACGAGGTAGCTGGCCATGTCGATGCCTCCCGGTCGCCGCCCAAGTCACTGGGCATTCTGCCTTGCGCCGGAAGCCGTCACCACACGATCAGGTGGGTTCGGCGATCGCGACCCGGTTCTCCGCGTATCCTGCCGAACCGCCGAGCCAGCGGCCGCCGCAGGTGACCAGCACGATCCGGTGCGCGCCGTCCTGGCCGAACAGCTCGTCGGCCCGCCGCGGCAGCTCGTCCTTGTGCAACGTGACGAGCTGGGCGATCCGGAAGTTCCAGGTCTTCCCGGCGGCGTCTGCCACGGTCACCGGCCCGCCGATCCGGGCGTCCCACAGCTCGGCGAACGGGCCGACCCGGCCACCCCAGTTGACGTGCCCGGCGAACACGCTGGCCCCGGCGGCCGCGTCCAGCCGCGCTCCCCACCAGGTCGCCTCGCCGAGGTTCTCCGGCACCGGGAGCACTGCGTTCGGGCCGACGACCTCCTTGCGCACCAGCGTCGCCGTGCCGCCACCGGGCAGCCGGATGGTGCCCGGACGCTGCGCGGGCGCCGGTTTCGCGTCCCGGGCCGGGGGCGCGGAAGTGACCGGCGGGGGTGTGGCCGAGCGCGGCGGCGCGGGCGGCGGGGCCTGCGGCAGCGCCGCGGCCGGTGCGGCGACCGCGGGTGGCGGAGCGCCGGGGTGCGGGCTGCCCGCGACCGCGGCCGTCGGCCGCCACGCGAGCACGCCGGCGATCGCGAGCTCGGCGGCGAGCACGCTGGCCACACCCAGGAGGAACGGTCCGATCCTCCTGGGGCGTTCCCGATACTCCGCCACGGTCGTCCTAGCGCCGCCCGAACCGCCGCCGGGCGACCAGCCCGAGCGTCGCCGAGCCGAGCAGGGCGAGCGCCCCGACCCCGGCGAGCGCACCGGTCGACGCGCTCGTACGGGTGACCCCGTGCGCGATCGCGGGCGGCTGGTTACCGGCCGGGATGGTCCGCGGGACCTCGTTCGGCACGTTCTTGATCTCCAGGGCCAGCGTCTCGCCGGGTTTCACCTCACCGCAGGCCGCGGGCGGGTTCTTCGGATCGAAGCTCTGGCCGAAGCCGTCCGGCGGGCTCACCTCGACCACGCAGATCTCCTGGGGCGTCCGCAGGTTCTCCACGGACGCCTTGCCCTCCTCGCCGGAGGTGGTGACCACGGCCGGTTTGCCGTCCGCGCCGACCAGCGGCTTGTCGTCCTGCCCGGTGGCCGGGGCGGTCTTGTCCTTGCCGGTCAGCCGCAACGCGACCCCGGCGATGCCCTTGCCGGTCTTGGCGTTGGTCTTGGTCACCGCCACGACGCCCGGCTGGGTGCGGGCCTTGGCCGCGCCCTCGGCGGTCAGTTCCTTCTCCCCGCCGGTGGACACCACGCGCTGGGTGTTGGTCTCGACGGGCTCGCCCGCGATCGGTTTGTCGGCCGGGCCGGACAGCTTGGCCACCAGCTTCGGCGCGGCGCCGGTCGGCGTGACCTTGATCTTCGCGGTGCCGTCCTCGCCGGTGGTCACGGTGTCCTTGCCGCCGTCGAGCGTGGCGTCGGTCACCTCGAGCTTCACCGGCACCTTCGGCACGCCCTTGTCCTGGGCGTTGCGCACGGCGACGGTCCATTCGGCCGGGGTGCCGATGGTCTGCTCGCCCTTCGGCGGGGTCACCGCGGCGGTCCACGGGCCGCGGTTGGCCTCGGCGTCCTCGCGCAGCTTGTCCACGGCTTCCTTCGCCGCGGCGGGCAGCCCGTCGAAGTGGTACTTCTCGTCGTAGCCGATGTGCCGGAAGTCGTTGCCCGGGTTCAGGTCGTCCTTGCCCTCGCGCGCGGGGGAGGTCCAGGAGTGCAGCAGGTGCGCCAGGGCCGCGGCCTCGTCGTTGCTCTTCGTGTCGCCGTAGCGCAGCAGGAGGTAGGAGATGTTCGCCGCGGTGTCCTTGGCCAGCGGGTCGCCCCATTTGGTCTTCAGCTCGTCGCCGGGCTGGTACTGCTCGTCGGTGTCCGGCGCCTTGAACTGGAACTGGACGCAGAACACCTGCTGGTCGCCGACCTGGTAGGAGCCGAGCCAGTCCTGCCCGGGATTGGTCGGCCTGCCTTTGTACGCCTGGCCCGGCACGTTGTGGCCGGTCTTCTCCTTGAAGTCGGCCGCCGCCGGGGCGGCGAAGCCGACCAGGGTGAACGCGCCCAGCAGGCAGACGATGAGAAAACCGAGGACGCCACGTCGATTCGGGGATACGGGGCCCATGATGTGCCGACTCCTTTTGGTCACGGCTCGGGGTGACTGTTCGGACACGCCAGGTGAGAGTCGCCCGGAAGGAGTGCGGGTGGCAATAGGCCAAGTGAGGGTGTTCGGCGGGCGGCCGGAGCGAAACGGCAGGGTAGGGGCCCGAGGTGTCCATACCGGGCATCCGGGAAGATGTGGGTAAAGTCGTCTTTACCGACGGGAACTGACCGGCACGCGCGGTCGTTGTCCCCATGCAGGTGCCAGGAGATCCAGGAGGATCAGGTGCGTTCCACAAGCAATCCCGCGTTCCGCAGGTTGCCGTTGGGCAACAACGCGGCATACGGCCAGTACGGGCCGAACGTAGGCTTCAACCAACCACAGGGCGGTGTGCCCGGCTACGGAGTCCCGCAGGCGCCCGCCGGCTCCGCCGACCGCCCGATGACCGTCGACGACGTCGTCATCAAGACCGGGCTCAGCCTCGGCACGGCCCTGATCACCGGCATCATCGCCGCGATCTGGGCGCAGGGCGAGGCCGCCAGCAAGGCCATGGGGCCGATCCTCGGCGTGATGATCGGCGCGATGCTCGTCGGCCTCGTGCTGTCGCTGGTGATCATCTTCAAGCAGAAGCCGAGCGGGCCGCTCACGCTGCTCTACTCGGCCGCCGAGGGCGTCTTCCTCGGTGCCATCACCGGTCTGTTCGAGATGCTCTACCCGGGCATCGCGCTGCAGGCGATTCTCGGCACGGCCGGGGTCTTCGTCGCGATGCTGGTCGTCTACAAGACCGGCGCGGTGAAGGTCACGCCGAAGCTCACCAAGTGGATCATCGGCGCGACCGCCGGTGCGGCCATCCTCATGCTCGCCAACCTCGTGCTCGGCCTGTTCGGCGTGAACATGGGCCTGCGCGACGGCGGCACGCTCGCGATCATCTTCAGCCTCGTGGTGATCGGGATCGCGGCGTTCAACTTCCTGCTCGACTTCGACATGGCCGACCGGATGATCCGCGAGGGCATGCCCGCGAAGTGGGCGTGGTTCGCGGCGTTCGGCCTGATGACCACGCTGGTCTGGCTGTACCTGGAGATCCTGCGGTTGCTCTCGTATTTACAGAACGACTGACAACCGCCGCCAAGGACAGGGGACGCTCGGTAATCGACCGGGCGTCCTCTGCTTATGTATTGCGCCGTTCAGGGGGGTGCTGCCCGGGTTGTCTTACACACAGTGTTTGATGGCCCGGGTCCCAACAGTCTTTTCACATTTGTGAGGTTCGCGGTGAGCGTCCCCCCTCCGCCGGGGCAGCCCGGCCAGCCTGGCCAGCCCGGTCAACCCGGCCAGTTCGGCACTGCGCCCCCCGGTCAGCCCGGCGGGCAGCCCGGTCCGTACGGTGCCCCGCCTCCCGGTCAGCCCGGAGGCTTCGGTGCCGCGCCCCCCAATCAGCCCGGATTCGGCCCGCCACCCGGCGGCCCGGTGCCCCCAGGGCAGGTGCCGCCCGGGCAGCTGCCGCCGCCGGGGCAGCCGGGGGCCTTCGGCCCGCCACCGGGCATCCCGGAGCAGCCGAAGAAGAAGGGCAAGGGGCGCCTGATCGGCATCCTGATCGCGGCCGTCGTCGTGATCGCGGCGGTCGTCTTCGGCGTGGTGAACTTCACCAACTCGGCCGCCAGCGCGGTCGCCGGTGACTGCCTGAACGTCAAGGAGTTCAAGAACAACACCGAGGAGCCGGCCAAGGTCGACTGCAACGCGCCCGAGGCGAACGTCAAGATCGGCGTCAAGCTGGACAACTCCAGCGACAAGTGCCCCGGCGAGTTCTACGACACCTACTCGGTTTCCGGGAAGCGGTCCTACAAGCTCTGCCTGATGATCAACGCCAAGCAGGGTGAGTGCTGGTCGAACCTGGACACCGGCACGGACGGCTACCAGCGGGTGCCGTGCACCGACCCGAAGGCCGACGGCAAGTTCGTCAAGGTCGTCCCGGGTACCGCGGACGAGAAGGCCTGCGACGGCATCGACCCGGTGAAGGCGCTCGTCTACGCGCAGCCGCCGACCACGCTGTGCCTGACCAAACCGGACACGGGAGCCTGATCTTCCGTTCCGTCGAAGGGCGTCCGGGTCACCGGGCGCCCTTCTCCATTTCCAGGGCCCGCGGTTCCGGCGCCGCTTCGGGCGCCCGCCGCGCCGGGACGACCAGCAGGGCGAGCAGGAGCGCGGCGATCGCGATCGCCGCGTTGGTGAATCCGGCCTGCAGGTCCGGGATCATGAACTCGTCGTCCGCCGCCTGCAACGCCCACAGCCCGGTCGGCACCGCGCAGACCAGCCAGCCCGCCACGGCGAGCCAGTGAACCCGCACGAGCACCCCGATCGCCGCGGCGAGCAGGCCGACGAGCACCGCGCCCGCGACCGAGGCGGCGAACCCCGGCGACGCGGTGGACTGGCCGGGGGTCAGCAGATCGGTCAGGGCGAAGTCGGCCGCGTGCTGCCCGCCCCGCCACGGCCGGCAGAAGCCGGCCACCGCCCCGACCGCGCCGATGGCCACCAGGAGCACCGCGAGCAGATACCGCACCATGACCGAGGAGGGTATGACCGTGCTCCCGCGCGCCGAAATGGTGCTACCTCCCAGCTGTCAGGGGTAGCTGGCCGCACTGCCGATTCGTCGCACTCCGTGGGACGAATGTCGGCCGATGCCCTTTTCGCCCTAGCCTGAATGCTCCGTTTGGAGCCAAGCGCGCCTGGGAGGCATGGTGTCCGCGACGACCGAAGAGAAACCCGGCAGGAACCTGCTGTCGTTCCCGACTTCCTGCGCGGCGCCGCAACCGCGGCCCGGGGAACCGGTCAAGGTTGTCCCGCTGGCCATCGCCGCCGCGGGGGCGATCGCGTTGAGCTGGTACGTCTGGGCCACCTACGGCGGGAAGTTCGGTGCCCTGCTGGTGCTCGGGCTGTTCCTCGGGGTCGCGCTGTTCCATTCCCGGTTCGGGTTCACCTCGGCGTGGCGGCAGCTCATCGCCGTCGGCAACGGACAGGGCCTGCGGGCGCACGCGTTGCTGCTCGGCACCGCGGCCACGCTGATCGCGCTGATCGCCTCGACCGGCTCTGGCCTGTTCGGGGCGACGCCGAAGGTCACCGCCGGGCCGATCGGGCTTGGGTTGTTCGCGGGCGCCGCGGTGTTCGCGATCGGGATGCAGCTCGGCGGGGCGTGCGCGTCCGGCACGCTGTTCGCGGTCGGTTCCGGCCAGTCGACGATCGTGTTGACGCTGGGCGGTTTCATCGCCGGATCGGTGCTCTACACCTGGGCCTTCCCGATCTTCGACGGCTGGCCGCAGGTGTCGGGTTTCCTGCTGTCCGAGCACGTCGGCTGGTTCGGGTCGTGGGCGATCACGATCGCCGTGCTGCTCGGGATCGTGCTGCTGACCCGGGTGATCCAGGCGCGCCGGACCCCGCCGCCGGTCGACGTGGTGCCGACCGCGCGCGGGTTCGCCCGGGTGTTCCGGGGTTCGTGGCCGGTGCTGGCGGGCGCGGTGGTGCTCGGCGTGCTCGCGGCGGCGGTCTTCCTGGTGTCCGGCGGAACCTGGGGCGTGACCTACGCCTTCGGCCTGTGGGGCGCGAAGTTCCTCCAGTTGCTGGGGCTGCACCCGGAAACCTGGGAGTTCTGGCAGACCCCGGCCAACGCGAAGACGCTCGCCGGTCCGATTTGGACGGAGAAGACCAGCCTGACCGACATCGGCATCATGCTCGGCGCGGCGGTCGCGGCCGCGGCGGCGGGTGCGTGGAAGATCCGCAGCGAGATCCCCTGGCG
The DNA here is from genome assembly GCF_009765355.1 of Amycolatopsis anabasis. Classification (GTDB taxonomy): domain Bacteria; phylum Actinomycetota; class Actinomycetes; order Mycobacteriales; family Pseudonocardiaceae; genus Amycolatopsis; species Amycolatopsis anabasis. The sequence goes on from NZ_VTHK01000025.1 coordinate 27,693, forward strand.
CACCGCGGTCGCCGCGGTGCTCGGCGGCGTGCTGATGGGCGTCGGCGCGCGGCTGGCGGGTGGCTGCAACATCGGGGCGTACCTCGCCGGGATCTCCACCGGCAGCCTGCACGGCTGGCTGTGGGGCGCGTTCGCGTTGCTGGGCACCTGGATCGGCCTCCGGATCCGCCCGCTGTTCGGCCTCGCGAACCCGAAACCCTCCGACAGCGTCTGCTGAGGTTCCGACGAACGGCCGTTGTCGCTCGCGCGCGCCGGTGTGAGGATTCGGCCAGCGCCCCGGGACGGCCGGGCGCGCACGGGGAACCCTTCGGAGGAGCCATGCGCGCCTTGCTGCTGCGACTTTCCGCGACCGCGGTCGCCGTGCTGGCCGTGCTCGGCCTCGCGGCGGCGCCCGCGAACGCGGCCCCGCCCGACGACATCCGCGCCGCACTCGACCGCGTCCCCGGGCTGACCGTGGTCGCGGAGAATCCGGCGCCCGCCGGTTACCGCTTCTTCGTGCTGACCTTCCGCCAGTTCGCCGACCACCGGAACCCCGGCGCGGGCGCCTTCGAGCAGCGGCTGACCCTGCTGCACCGGGATGTCCGGGCCCCGATGGTGATGTACACGAGCGGGTACAACGTGTCGCTCACGCCGAACCGGTCCGAACCCACGCAACTGGTCAACGGCAACCAGTTGTCGATGGAGTACCGCTACTTCACGCCGTCGCGGCCGGCCCCGCCGGACTGGTCCGGTCAGCTCACCATCTGGCAGGCGGCCACCGACCAGCACCGGATCGCGACCGCGTTCAAATCGATCTACCAGGCGAACTGGCTGGCCACCGGCGGCAGCAAGGGCGGGATGACCGCGACCTACTTCCGCCGCTTCTACCCGGGCGACGTGCACGGCACGATCCCTTATGTCGCCCCGAACGACGTACTCGACCCGATCGACAACTACAACCGATTCCTGTCCCGCGTCGGCACCGACCCGTCCTGCCGAGCGGCCCTGCGCGCGATCCAGCGCGACGCGTTGGTGCGCCGCGACGAACTGGGCGCCCTTGCCGCGAAGGAAGCCGCGGAAAAGGGCTACACCTTCACCACACTCGGCTCACTCGACAAATCCCTGGAAATCGCGGTCATCGATTCCTACTGGGCGTTCTGGCAGTACCGGAAGCAGGCCGACTGCGCGAGCATCCCGGCCCCGGGCGCGCCCGCCGAGGTGCTCTACGAGTACTACGACACCACGGAAAGCCTGGTCACCTATGCCGACCAGGAACTCGAGCGGTACGTCCCGTACTACTACCAGGCCGCGGTCCAGCTCGGTTCCGGTGAATCGTACGAAAGCTACCTGCGCGATCTGCTGCGCTACCCGGGCACCAACCAGCCGTGGACCTTCGTGCCGAAATCCGTGCCGCGCAAGCATTTCGACTACCTCGCGATGCCGGACATCGATTTCTGGGTCCGCACCCAAAGCGATCGGATGCTGTTCGTCTACGGCGAGAACGACCCGTGGGGCGCCGAAGCCTTCCACCCCAGCCGCCACGATTCCTACCGCTACACCGTCCCCGGCGGGAACCACGGCGCCCGGATCGCCCAGCTCCCACCGGACCAGGCCGCCGAAGCGACCGTCACCGTCCGCCGCTGGGCAGGCGTCGACCCGGCCGCAACGCGGGTCGAATCCGCCCCGGCCGACGCCCCCGTCACCTTCGACGCCGACCCGATCATGCTCACCCGCCCCCGCCTCTAGCGTTTCCCCCAATGTGGCATTGGGGGCGTTGAAGGTACCCAATGCGGCTTTCGGGGCGTTGAATGTCCCGAAAGCCACATTGGGGGCCCACGCCCTCAGCCGGTGCGGACCGCGGGGCGGGGGCGGTTGCGCGCCGCCTGGTAGGCGGCCATGAGTTCCTCGATCACGGCGGCCGGTTCGGTGCGCAAGCGGCTAGGTAGCGTCTGCAGCACCACGATTCCCGCCGCCGCGTATCGCGCATTGCGCGCCAAGGTATCCGCGTAGCCCTCCACCTCGAAATGGAATTCGCGTGAGTCGATCTCCCAGGCGAACGCGACCGCGTCGAGCCACGCGTCCGGTTTGCCGATGTAGCCGCCCGAATGGTCGTACACCGGTACGTTGCGTTCGCATTCCGGCAGTCCGGCGCGTTTCCACAGCCACAACGCGTCGGCCTCGGCGACGGATTCGGCGCCGTCGAGCAGTTCGGCGATCGCTCGACGGGGAAGTGCCGAGCCGCGCTGGCTCCCGCGTTCCAACTCGCCGGCCAGTGCCTCCGGCTTGCATCGTCGGCGCTGCACCGCCTCCGCCAGCATGGCCCGTATCGCGTCGAAATCGCGCATGCGCCGTGCCGCGTCGAGTACGGCACGGTGCAGCGGCGCGACCGGGACCTCGTCGCGGACGACCGGCGACGGCAACCTGGTCGTGCGTTCCACCAGGGCGAAGCCGGCGCTGGTGATCTCCCGCTTGCCGGGCACCAGCAGGTGGATCTCATCCGGATCCGGTGGCGGGATGCGTTTCAGCCCGAATCTTCGTGCCGCCCATAAGCCGGTCACCATGGCGCCCTCGCCGCCGCGGAGCAGCGCGGCTCGGATGCGCTGCTCGTCGGTCGGTTCGGATGGCGCGAGCAGGATGATGCCGGGCAGCAGGCGCCGCCACGGTCCTCCCGGCAGGCACCGCCGGTAGATGGTCTTGCGCGGCACCCCGATGTCTTCGAGAGCCATCGCACGAACCACCGCTGAATTGTTCTTGTGATCCCGCACTAGCGGGTGCTGGGTCCAATGTCCACGTTTCACACGACGAGCATGCGCACACCGACCGACAAAACCCGCGTAAGGACCGCACGAAAGTCCCACTCGCATCACGGGAGTCCCCCAATGTGGCATTGGGGGCGTTGAAGGTACCCAATGCGGCTTTCGGGGCGTTGAATGTCCCGAAAGCCACATTGGGGGAATCAGGTGAGGCGTTCGAGGACCATGGCCATGCCCTGGCCGCCGCCGACACACATGGTTTCCAGACCGAACTGCTTGTCGTGGTGCTGGAGGGAATTGATCAGGGTGGAGGTGATCCGGGCACCGGTCATGCCGAACGGGTGGCCGACGGCGATCGCGCCGCCGTTGACGTTCAGGCGTTCGAGGTCGATGCCCAGGTCCCGGTAGGACGGGATGACCTGGGCGGCGAACGCCTCGTTGATCTCCACCAGGTCGATGTCGCCGATCGCCATTCCGGCGCGGGCCAGTGCCTGGCGGGAGGCTTCGACCGGGCCGTAGCCCATGATTTCCGGGGAGAGGCCGGAGACGCCGGTGGAGACGATCCGGGCGAGGGGGGTGATGCCGAGGTCGCGCGCCTTGGTGTCGGACATGATCACCAGCGCCGCGGCGCCGTCGTTGAGGGGGCAGCAGTTGCCCGCGGTGACCCGGCCGTCCGGGCGGAATACCGGCTTCAACCCCGCGACGCCTTCCAGGGTGACGCCGGGGCGGGGGCCGTCGTCGGCGGCGACCGTGGTGCCGTCCGGGAGGGTGACCGGGGTGATGTCCTTGGCCCAGAAGCCGTCCGCGATGGCCTTCTCGGCGAGGTTCTGCGAGCGGACGCCGAATTCGTCCATCTCTTCGCGGGTGACGTTCTTCAGGCGGGCCAGGTTTTCGGCGGTCTGGCCCATCGCGATGTAGACGTCCGGCAGGTCGCCGGTCTCGCGCGGGTCGGTCCAGGTTTCCGCGCCCTGTTCGGCGACGCGGGCGGTGCGGGCTTCGGCCTCGGCGAACAGCGGGTTGTGGGTGTCGGGCCAGGAGTCCGCGCTGCCGCGAGAGAAGCGGGAGACCGTTTCCACGCCCGCGGAGATGAAGACGTCGCCTTCACCCGCCTTGATCGCGTGCAGTGCCATCCGGGTGGTCTGCAGGCTGGACGAGCAGTACCGGGTGATCGTGCAGCCGGGCAGGTGGTCGTAACCGAGTTCGACGGCGACCGCGCGGCCCATGTTGAAACCCGACTCGCCGCCGGGCAGCCCGCAGCCGAGCATCAGGTCCTCGATCTCCGCCGGGTCGAGCTGGGGCACCTTGTCCAGTGCGGCCCGCACCATCTGCGCGGCGAGGTCGTCGGGTCGCATGCTCACCAGCGAGCCCTTGTTGGCGCGGCCGATCGGGGACCGGGCGGCGGAGACGATCACGGCTTCTGGCATGGCGGACACTCCCTTGTGGCGACGCTGAATCCGGTGGCGCTCAGTACTGAGCGGGCGCTTAGTACATCTTGCCGCCTGGCGGCCCCGGGTCAAACCGGAAGGCGACCCGGAACACGTTCAGCGCCGGTCCATCGGAATCTTGGCCAAGGCGACCTCGAAGCCCGCGTCCCGCACGTTCTGGGCCTCGGTGACCAGGTTCCGCCTGCTGAAGAACGGCAGCAACTCGCGCAGGTCACCTGGCCGGGGCGTGCCCATCGCGTACACGATCGACGGCTTCGGGCGGCGCCGCTGAGCCCGGCCGCGCAGGTCGTCGTGGTAGCGGTGCACGGCCTCGGCGTAGTCCGGATCGCTCGCGTAGAGGGTGGCCGAGACGCGGCCCTGCGCGAACAGGTGCGAGAGCTTTTCCGACTTGTTCATCTTCTTGACGCAGATCAGTTCCAGGTCCGGGGTGAGCAGGTCGCAGATCTCGACGGTGCCGCGCGCGCCCGGGAACCGGAAGTCCTTCTTGTCCAGCAGGGCCCAGCCGCGCTGCGCCGCGGCCGAGGCGTTGTAGGCGCCCTCGTCGTCCTTGGCTCGCCAGCGCGGAAGTTCCAGCCGCGCGTCCGGGATCGTGGCGAGCTGGGCGGCCAGGTACTCCAGCAGGCGGTGGCCGATCTCGTACCACCGGCCGTTCGCCAGCACGAAATGCCGGGCGTCCCGCCGGGTCTCGGCGGTCAGGTAGGAGAGCAGCGGCCGGGGGTGGTGCTCGTGCAGTTCGGCGTCCACCAGGCGGACTTCCAGCCGGGTGAGCGCGTCGTCGCCCGCCTGGTGCACGTGCCGGCGCACGTCGGCCAGGGTCACCTCGTCCAGCAGCCGGGTCTCCCGGTCGCCGCGGATCCGGAACCGGGTGGTCCCGCGGTCGGTGTACTCCCAGAGCTCGTCCGGCGGCGCGGTGTCCACGTCCGCGCTCGCCGACTCCCCGGCGCGGATCCGCACCATCAGGTCCCGGGTCAGGCCGCGCGCCAGCCCGCTGTCCGGGTGCAGCTCGGTGTAGTCGTCCAGGAACGGGAATTTGGCGCGGTATTCGGTCCCGGCGTAGGCCTCCAGCGCGCCGCGCAGCAGCTCCTCGAGCCGGTCGATGCTCGCGTACTCCGATTCCGGGCCGACGCGCAGCGCGATGTCGCCCCGGGTGCGCACCGCGAACTTCGATTCGCTCAGCCCGCCGAGCGAATGCACCATCTCCCGGTTCGTGTCGACCCCGAAGTCGAACATCTGCCCGGCCTGGTTCAACGCCGTGGTCGACGTGCGGATCCGGTGGCCGTAGGTGCGGCTGTGCACCCGCCGCAGGCCGTCCGCCGGGGTCCAGTTCGCGGCCACCCGGCGGCCGAAGTCGTTCACCAGCAACTCGCGCCGCAGCGCCGAGGAACCCCGGTTGAACGTGACCGCGAGGAACCGGCCGTCGATCTGCGCGAGCAGCACGGCCGAATGGCTGTAGGCCGGCTCCCAGCTGAGGTCGAACCGCTCGCCGAGGTAGGCCGCCCAGCCGGGTTCGGGGCTGACCGTGAACAGGCGCCACAGCTGGTGCGGGAAGGCCAGCCCGGGGGCCGGGGGCGCCTGCTCGAGCGGCGGTTCGCGGGGGCCGCGGGGCCGCAGCAGATCGTCGAAGGAATGGGCGTCCGGACCGAAGAGGTAAACCTTCAACTCGGTGTTCACAACGTCCTCTGTTGCCGTGCGTACTCAAGCCGCGGGCGTTCCGTAGCCAAGCCTGATCGAGTGATCCACGTGTGGCAAGCCTCGGAAGCTAGGCTGAGCGGGTGGATTACGTGGAGCATGTCGTCGACCTGGTGGGCAACACCCCGTTGGTCAGACTGAACGCACTCGCCGACGGGCTCGAGCCGCTGGTGCTCGCCAAGGTCGAGTACCTCAACCCGGGCGGCAGCGTGAAGGACCGCATCGCGCTGCGCATGATCGAGGCCGCCGAGCGGTCCGGCGAACTGCGGCCCGGCGGCACGATCGTCGAACCCACCTCCGGCAACACCGGGGTCGGGCTGGCGATGGTCGCCCAGCGCAAGGGGTACAAGTGCGTGTTCGTCTGCCCGGACAAGGTCAGCGAGGACAAGCGCAACGTGCTCAAGGCCTACGGCGCCGAGGTGGTCGTCTGCCCCACCGCGGTCGCGCCCGAGCACCCCGACTCCTACTACAACGTCTCCGACCGGCTGGTCCGCGAGATCGACGGCGCCTGGAAGCCCAACCAGTACGCGAATCCGCAGAACCCGGAAAGCCACTACCACTCGACCGGCCCGGAGATCTGGCGCCAGACCGAGGGCCGGGTGACCCACTTCGTCGCGGGCGTCGGCACCGGCGGCACGATCTCCGGCACCGGCCGCTTCCTCAAGGAGGTGTCCGACGGGAAGGTGCAGGTCATCGGCGCCGACCCGGAGGGCTCGGTCTACTCCGGCGGCTCCGGGCGCCCCTACCTGGTCGAGGGCGTCGGCGAGGACTTCTGGCCGGACACCTACGACCGGAACATCGCCGACCGGATCATCCCGGTCTCGGACGCCGATTCCTTCACCATCACCCGGCGGCTCGCGCTCGAGGAGGGCCTGCTGGTCGGCGGCTCGTGCGGGATGGCCGTGGCCGCCGCTCTGCGGCTGGCCGAAAGCAGCGGCCCGGATGACGTGATCGTGGTCCTGCTGCCCGACGGCGGCCGCGGCTACCTGACCAAGGTGTTCAACGACACGTGGATGTCGTCCTACGGGTTCCTCCCGCCGGATTCGACCGGCGCCACGGTCGGGGACGTGCTGCGGGCCAAGACCGGTTCGCTGCCGGATCTGGTGCACACGCACCCGAACGAGACCGTCGCGGAGGCGGTCGCGATCCTGCACGAGTTCGGGGTCAGCCAGATGCCGGTGGTCAGCGCCGAGCCGCCGGTGATGGCGGCCGAGGTGGTGGGCGCGGTGAACGAGCGCGAACTGCTGGACGCCCTGTTCACCGGTAAAGCCGGATTGGCCGACCGGTTGGACAAGCACATGTCGCCGCCGCTGCCTACCATCGGGGCAGGCGAGCAGGTGGGTTCCGCCATGAAGGCGCTCTCCGACGCCGACGGGGCCCTCGTGCTGGTCGACGGAAAGCCTGCCGGGGTGGTCACCAGGCAAGACCTGCTCGGCTTCCTCGCCGGGCGGTGAACTGGGTTTCATCGTGTGGCCGGGCCGGGGCGTTACGAGCGCCCGGGTCGGCCATCCGATAGCGTGTGCCCGAGTTAAGTTTTCAGGTCCTCGTCAAGGGGGTTCAAGACCCACATGAGTGCTCCGCAGCCACCGAACCAGCCGTGGGGTGGCGGGCAGCCACCGCAGGGCCCTCCGAGTGGCCCCCAGCAGCAGCAAGACAGTCCGTTCGGCTCGCCGGAGCCGACCCAGGTGGTGCAGCCTGGCCAGCCGCAACAGCCGCAGAGCGGCCAGTTCGGTGACACTCCGGAACCGACCCAGGTCGTGCAGCCCGCCCAGCCGGGCGCCGACCCTGGCGCGACGCAGGCGGTGCCGCCGTCCACGGGTGAGGCCACCCAGATGGTGAATCCGGTGCAGGGTGGTGGCGCCCCGGGCGCGGAGTCGACGCAACTGGTGCCGCCGGGCTCGCAGCCGCCGCCCGCGATCCCGTACGCCCCGCCGCCGAGCGCGGCGGACAACCCGGCCGCGATGAACCCGCAGGGCGGCTTCGGGCAGCAGCCGGGTGGCTTCGGCCAGCAGCCCGGCGGGTTCGGCCAGCAGCAGCCCGGGCCCTACGGCCAGCCGGGCGGGTTCGACCCGAACCAGCCGGGCCAGCCCGGTGGCTTCGGCGGCCCGCCCCCGCAGCAGGGCTTCGGCGCGCCGCCGCCGGGATACGGCCCGCCCCCGGCGAGTGGGGGTTCGGTCAGCAACAACCAGCTCTTCGGCTACATCGCGGCGGGTGTGCTCGCGCTGTTCGGCCTGCTGGCCCTGATCTTCTTCTTCGTCGACATGTTCGACGGCGACTTCAGCGACTACGCGGACAACGTCGGCAAGGCGTCCGAGGCGGACATCCAGCGTGCCAAGGACGCCAACCAGTGGATCTCGCCCACCGCGCTGAACATCTACTACATCATCGTGCTGCTGGCCTCGCTCGGCACGCTCGCGGCATCGGTCTTCACCTTCCTGAAGAACAAGATCGCCTCCATCATCGCCACGGCGGCCGGTGCCGTGCTGCTGATTGTCGCGATCCTGATCATGATCCAGTTCGCGATCGACATCCCGGACAGCGCGCGGATCAAGTTCGGCAACGGCCAGGTCGTGTACCTGATCGCGGGCATCTTCGTGCTCGCGGTCGGCGTGCTGGGCCTCCTCCCGCAGACCGCGCAGTTCGTCGGCTTCGGCGGGGGCGGCCCCGGTGGCCCGGGTGCTCCCGGCGGCCCGCAGCAGTTCGGCCAGCCCGGTCAGCCCCAGCAGTTCGGCCAGCCCGGTCCGTACGGGCAGCCGGGCCAGCCCGGTCCGTTCGGGCAGCAGCAGCCGGGTGGCGGCCAGCAGCCGGGCGGGCAGAACCCGTCCAGCGGCGGCTTCCCGCAGCCCGGTGGCTACGGCCAGCCGGGGCAGCAGCAGCCGGGGACCCCGCCGCCGGGCTTCGGCCAGCCGGGCCAGTTCGGTCAGCCGGGTCCGTACGGCCAGCAGCCGCCGGGTGGTGGCCAGCAGCCGGGCGGGCAGAACCCGTCCAGCGGCGGGTTCAACCAGCCGCCGCAGCAGTGGTGAGCGACTGACGCCAGTTCCCGGTGCCCCCGGCCTTTCCCGGCCGGGGGCACCGGTGTTTTCGCGGTCGGTAACCGATGGCACACAGCTTCTCCCAAACCCGTGTGGTGAGCCCGTACCCGCGGTTAGGGTGAGCGCCTACCACTCGTACTCAGTCGATGGGGGCGTTGTGAGCACTCCGTACGGCGGCTACGTTCTCCCGAAGCGGCCCAACGGCGCGACCGCGATCATCGCCGGGATCCTCGCGCTCGGGCTGGCCTTCGTCCTCGGTTACCTCCCCGTCCGGTACTTCATCGACATGCCGTCCGGGTTCGGCCTGGGCGATCTGCCCGGCGAACTGCTCACCATGCTCGGGCTCTACCTGGCCGCCGCGATCTTCCTGCTGATCGGCGCGCTGGTGACCTTCCTGCGCGCGCTGACCGGCGCGGTCCTGCTGCTCATCGGGGCGCTGCTGACGCTCGCCGCGGTGCTGCTGGAACCCGCGCTGATGTACCACGGCGACTTCGGCACGTACTTCCAACTGGTCTTCGAGTTCGAACTGGACGACGCCTCGTTCGTGCGCGCGGCCGGGCTGGTGTTCGGCCCGATCACGTTCTTCCTGACCGTCCTGCCGCCGACGTTCCGGTATCTGCGCTTCCAGCCGTCCATGGTCCCGGCGTACGGCCCGCCGCCGGAGTATCCGCGACAACAGGGCTGGTGAGGAAACGACAGTGAGCTATCCGCAGTACCCGGGAGCGCCCGGATACCCGCCCCCGCAAGCCGGTTACCCGTACCCGGCGATGCCGCGGAAACCGAGCGGGGGCACCGCGATCACCGCGGGCGTGCTCGCCGTGATCGTCGGGCTGTGGCACCTGGTGGGCCTCGTCCGGACGGTCGTGCACCTGGTGGGCCACCGGTTCTTCCTGCCCGGGCTGATCATTCCGACGGTGCTGAGCCTCGTGCTCGCGGTCCTGGTGCTGCTCGGCGCGTTGCTGTTGTTCCTGCGCAAGCCCGCGGGCCGGTTCCTGGTGATCACCGGGGCCGCCCTGGGCATCCTGTACGGCCTGGTCATCCTGGTCCTCGACCTGACCGACGCCCGGCTGGGCGGGCTGCGGTTCGGGATGACCCTGGAATCGCTCCTGGCGCACCTGTTCGAGGTGGCCGTGCTCGTGCTGGCGTGCCTGCCGCCGACCGGTCGCTGGGTGCGGCACCGAGTGCTGCCGACCGGGTATCCCACGCCGTATCCCGCGCCGCCGCCCGGTTACCCGCCACAGGGCTGGTGAGGGACGGCGTGAACTACCCGCAGTACCCCGGAGCGGCCGGGTATCCGCCGCCCGCGCCGAGCGGGGGCACCGCGATCACCGCCGGAGTGCTCGCCCTGCTCGGCGGGCTCTGGCACCTGCTGGGCGTGGCCGGCCACGCGATCGCGCTGGGCGACGGGAGTTATGCCCTCGGTCGCCTGGCGCTGGCGTTGCTGGTGCACCTGCTGCTCGCCGCCGGGCTGCTCACCGGCGGCACCCTGCTGCTGGTCCGCAAACCCGCCGGTCGCCTCCTGGTCCTCGTCGCCGCCTCGCTGGCGTTGTGCGCGTACCTGGCGGATCTGGCACTTTCCCTGGCGGGGCAAGGTTTCCTCACCGCACTGGCCCTCCCGCGTGGACCCGCGCTGCTCGTCACCAGTCTGCCCGCCATCGCCACGATCGTCCTGGCGAGCCTCCCGCCGACCGCCCGCTGGGTGAAACACCACAAGCCGGTCCCGCCTGGCGGATCGGGTCCGCACTGGTCGTAGGCTGGACGGCATGGTTGACGACGCCTCCAGGTTCGGTTTCGAGACACGCGCGATCCACGCCGGACAGACGCCCGATCCGCGGACCGGCGCGGTGATCGTGCCGATCTACCAGACCTCCACCTACGCCCAGGACGGCGTGGGCGGCACCCGCGAGGGCGACTACGAGTACTCGCGCACCGCGAACCCCACCCGCACCGCGCTCGAACAGGCACTCGCCGCGCTCGAAGGCGCCCGGCACGGGCTGGCGTTCGCGTCCGGCATGGCGGCCTCCGACGCGGTCCTGCGCGCGGTGCTGCGCCCCGGCGACCACCTCGTGCTCGGCAACGACGCCTACGGCGGCACCTTCCGGCTGATCGACAAGGTGCTGACGTTGTGGGGCGTCGAGTACACCGTCGCCGATCTGACCAAAGTGGACGAAGTCCGGGCCGCGATCCGGCCGGAGACCAAGCTGATCTGGTGCGAGTCCCCGTCGAACCCGCTGCTCGGCATCGCCGACCTGGCCGCGCTCGCCGGGGTGGCCCACGACGCGGACGCCCGGCTCGTGGTGGACAACACCTTCGCCACGCCGTACCTGCAGAACCCGCTGGCCCTCGGCGCGGACATCGTGCTGCACTCCACCACCAAGTACCTCGGCGGTCACTCCGATGTGGTCGGTGGCGCGGTGCTGACCGATGAGGACGAACTGCGCGAGCAGTTGTTCTTCCTGCGCAACGCTTCCGGCGCGGTGCCCGGCGCCTTCGACGCGTGGCTGACGCTGCGCGGCATCAAGACCCTGGCGGTCCGGATGGAACGGCACTGCGACAACGCCGAGCTGGTGGCCGAGGCGCTCGCCGCGCATCCCAAGGTCACGAAGGTGTACTACCCGGGCCGCGACGACCACCCCGGGCACCAGGTCGCGGTGAAGCAGATGCGCCGGTTCGGCGGGATGGTTTCGTTCACCCACGCCGACGGCGAACAGGCGGCGCTGGACGCGTCCGCGCGCACCGAGCTGTTCATCCTGGCGGAGTCCCTGGGCGGGATCGAGTCGCTGATCGAGCACCCGGGCCGGATGACGCACGCGAGCGTCGCCGGATCGCTGCTGCAGGTGCCCGCGGAGCTGCTGCGGCTCTCGGTCGGGATCGAGGACGGCCGGGACCTGGTCGCCGACCTGCGGGCCGCGCTGGGGTAGTACCCGGGGCTACGGCCGGTAGTTGTGGTGGGCCTCGGCGGGGAGGGACGCGCCGAAATCCTGGTTCGGCGCGTTCACCTGGGGGAGTTCGCTCCCGCGCACGCAGCCGCCGATCAGCTCGACGTGGTCGTCGTGGCGGATGTACTGGGCGGGATCACCACAGGTCGCCTGTTCGACGGTGTAGAAGGCGGCGCCGGTGAGGGCAGCCGCCGAGATGACGGCCGCGACCAGCGGCATCGCACCGGCAGTCCGGGCGGCGCGACGAGATCTCGCTCTGCCCGGTTCGTTCCCCCTTAGCATGTTCGCTCCCTGACTCGCGCCCTTTGTCACCAATGGCCCGCCCCACAGACTACCCGGAGCCCGGCGGTGTCACTTCACGTGTCATTTACTGGCATCATCCGGTGTCATGCGGCTGGTGAGCGTTGATCAGGTCCGGCAGGCCCGCCGGTTGCTCGAGGGGGTGGTCCGGAAGACGCCGATGGAGCACGCGCGCGATCTGCGCAAGATGCACGGCGGCGCGGTGCACCTGAAATGCGAGAACCTCCAGCGCACCGGCTCCTTCAAGATCAGGGGCGCCTACACGCGCATCCACGGGCTGAGCGAGGCCGAGCGGGAGCGCGGGGTGGTGGCCGCCAGCGCGGGCAACCACGCGCAGGGCGTCGCGCTCGCGGCCGCGCTGCTGGGCACCCAGGCGACCGTGTTCATGCCGGTGCGGGTGCCGCTGCCGAAGCTCGCGGCCACCCGCGGGTATGGCGCGGACGTGCACCTGCACGGGGACGTGCTGGAGGAGACCCTCGCCGAGGCGATCGCGTTCTCCGAGAAGACCGGTGCGGTGTTCATCCACCCGTTCGACCACCCGGACGTCATCGCCGGGCAGGGAACCGTCGGGCTGGAACTGCTGGAGCAGGTGCCCGACGTGACGACCGTGCTGGTGGCCACCGGCGGGGGCGGCCTGGTCGGCGGGGTGGCCTCCGCGGTGAAGGCGCTGCGCCCGGACGTCCGCGTGGTGGGCGTGCAGGCGGAGGCGGCCGCGGCCTACCCGCCCTCGCTGGCGGCCGGGGAACCGCGGCGGCTGCGCAGCCTGCAGACCATGGCCGACGGCATCGCGGTGGGGGAACCGGGGCCGGTGAGTTACGCGCATGTCGCCAAGCTGGTGGACGACGTGGTGACGGTGACCGAGGAATCGCTGTCCCGGGCCGTGCTGCTCTGCCTGGAGCGGCGGAAACTGGTCGTCGAACCGGCGGGCGCGGCCGCGGTCGCCGCGCTGCTGCAGCACCCAGGCGCCTTCGAACCGCCGATCGTCGCGATCCTGTCCGGCGGGAACGTCGACCCGCTGCTCCTGCTGCAGATCATCCAGCACGGGATGACCGCGGGCGGGCGGTACCTGAAGTTGCGGCTGCGCGTGCCGGACCGTCCGGGATCGCTGGTGAGCGTGCTGTCCCGGGTGAGCGACCTCGGCGCGAACGTGCTGGACGTGGAGCATTCGCGGATCTCCGGCGCCCTGGCCCTCGGCGAGGTCGAAGTGGCGCTCAACCTGGAGACCCGGGGCCCCGAACACTGCGCGGAAGTCGCCGCCGAACTCCACCACGCCGGGTTCACCGTCGTTTCATGAGGGGACCCCTCCAGACGAAATTTGTCCGGAGGGGTCCCCTCATGAAACTTCCCGGTCAGAGGTTGCCGCGGCGTTCTTGTTCGCGCTCGATGGCCTCGAAGAGGGCCTTGAAGTTGCCCTTGCCGAAGCCCAGCGAGCCGTGGCGTTCGATCAGCTCGTAGAACACGGTCGGGCGGTCGCCGATCGGCTTGGTGAAGATCTGCAGCAGGTAGCCGTCCTCGTCCCGGTCGACCAGGATCCGGTGCTCCTTCAGCACCTCGATCGGCACCCGCACCTCGCCGATCCGCGCCCGCAGTTCCGGGTCGTCGTAGTAGGAGTCCGGAGTGGACAGGAACTCGACGCCCGCGTCGCGCATGGCGGTCACCGTGGTGATGATGTCGTTGGTGGCCAACGCGATGTGCTGGCAGCCCGCGCCGTCGTAGAACTCCAGGTACTCGTCGATCTGCGACTTCTTCTTCGCGATCGCCGGTTCGTTGAGCGGGAACTTCACCCGGTGGTTGCCGTTGGACACCACCTTGCTCATCAGTGCCGAATACTCGGTCGCGATGTCGTCGCCGACGAACTCCGCCATGTTCACGAAGCCCATCACGCGGTGGTACCAGTCCACCCAGTAGTCCATCTTGCCGAGTTCGACGTTGCCGACGCAGTGGTCCACGGCCTGGAACAGGCGCTTCGGCGCGCCCTCGGGGCGCTTCACCGTGCTCTCGCGGGCCTCGAACCCGGGCAGGTACGGGCCGGAGTAGCGGGAACGGTCGATCAGCGAGTGGCGGGTCTCGCCGTAGGTCGCGATCGCCGCGCGGCGGATGGTGCCGTGCTCGTCGGAGACGTCGTGCGGTTCCTCGAGAACCGTCGCGCCCTGGGCCCGCGCGTGCGCGACACATTTGTCCACATCGGACACTTCGAGGGCGAGGTCGGTGACGCCGTCGCCGTGCCGGCGGTGGTGGTCGAGCAGCGGCGAATCCGGCTTCACCCCGCCGGTGATCACGAACCGCGCCGAGCCGGACTTGAGCACGAACGCCTTGCTGTCGAAGTTCCCGGTCTCCGGGCCGGAATAGGCGACCAGCCGCATGCCGAAGGCGGACTGGTACATCCACGCGGTCTGCGTCGCGTTGCCGGCGACGAACACCACCGCGTCCAGCGCCTTGACCGGGAACGGGTCGGTCGAAGAGTCGTGGTCGACCAGGCCGACGAGTTGCCGGAGCTGGTCGTAGCTGACGTCATCGAGCGCGGGGCTCGTGCCTTGGGGATCGACGGTCTGCGTCATGACTCCTCCAGTGGTGGGACAAGCGGTACTTCGCAGAATGCGCGTGAGGAGGCAAGATGAGCAACAGTCGGCTGATTTGCTGGGCAATCTGACCAGCGCACGGCGAAGTCGGCAGGTCAAACTGGGCAATCTGCGCAGGAGGTTGGAGATGGCCGAGGAACCGCTCGACGCGCTGGACGCGCGGCTGCTGCTGTTGCTCACCGACACGCCGCGGCTGGGCGTGCTCGAATGTGCCCGGCGGCTCGGGGTGGCGCGCGGGACCGTGCAGGCGCGGCTGGACCGGCTCGCCGCGCGCGGCGTGCTCGGCGGGTTCCCGCCCGAGCTGGACCTGGCCGCGATGGGCTACGGGCTCACCGCGTTCGCGGTGCTGGAGATCGCGCAGGGGCGGCGCGCGCAGGTCGCCGCGGCCCTGGCGGCCATCGACGAGGTGTGCGAGGTGCACGCGACGACCGGCCAGGGTGACCTGTTCGTGCGGATGGTGGCGCGGGACAACGACGATCTGCAGCGGGTGATCGACGAGGTGGTGGGCGTGCCGGACGTCCGGCGCACGTCCACCTCGATCGCGCTGTCTACGCCGGTGCCGCCTCGGGTGCGCCCGTTGCTGGAGCGGACGGCACGGCGATGACCGTGTCCATCGCGTGCTCGAGATACCGCTTCGCGGAGCGCTGGACGACCTCGTGCCCGTCGGTCCGGACGACCGCGTCCCACCAGGCGCCGTAGATCGCCTCGAACTGGTAGGGCGCCAGCAGTTCGGCCGCGCGCCGCACGATGCTCGGGCGTTCCGGGATGAGGTTCGGGTAGCTGTACATGAAGCCGACGTGCGTGCGGTCCGGGATGACCTGCACGATGTCCCCGGACAGCAACGCCCCCTTGCCCCGCTCGCCGTCGCGCCAGTGCAGCACCGTGCCGCCCGCGAAGTGCACGCCCAGGTTGATCAGGGTCAGCTCGGGGGCGAGCCGCTTGGTCGTCCCGCTCCACAGCTCGACGGCCGGGTCCGGCCGCCCGATCCACTGCCGGTCGTTCTCGTGCAGGTGGATCGGCACGTCGAAGGCGCGGCTCCACTCGATCATCGTGGTGTAGTAGTGCGGGTGACTGATCGAGATGCCGGTGATGCCGCCGAGTTCGTTGATCTTCGCGACGATCTCGTCGTCGAGGTAGGCGGCGCAGTCCCAGAGGAAGTTCCCGGACTCGGCCCGGACCAGCAGCGCGCGCTGCCCGATGGCGAACCCGGGTGTGCTGCCGATGCCGAGGACGCCTTCGCCCTGCGGCTCGATCCGGGCCACGCGATCGCTTGCGACCAGCTCGGCGAAATCGGTCCACTGCTGCCCGGAGGCGGGCACGTACTGGCGCTCGTCCTCGCAGATCGGGCAGTCGGGCCGCGGCTGGTCGTACTGCATGCCGCAGGTGACGCAGATGGGCAGCGTCGGGTCGTTCTCGCCGGTCATGGCACCCCCGTGTTCCGGTGTGCCGCAAACGTTAGTCCGAACGAGAACCCATGCGCCAGTATTGATGTTCGCACTGGTCACGTTCCGTTCCGCCGCGCCGGGAATGGCACGGCGAAACGGAACTTCGTGACCTGGCCGCGGGGCCTCAGCCGGTGTAGGGAACCGCCTTCACCAGCGTGACCTTCTGCATGCTGCCGTTGGGCAGCTCGTACTCGCGGGCTTCGCCTTCCTTGGCGCCGAGCAGCGCCTTGCCCAGCGGGGATTCGGGGGAGTACACGTCGAGCTCGCCCTCCGCGCCCTCTTCCCGGGTCGCGAGCAGGAACTTCTCGTCCTCGTCGTCGCCTTCGTAGCGGACGGTCAGGATCTTGCCCGGTTCGGCGAGACCGTCGTTCGCGGGTGCTTCGCCCACCTTCGCGGCGCGGAGCAACTCCTGCAGGTGCCGGATACGGGCCTCGTTCTGGCCCTGCTCCTCGCGGGCCGCGTGATAGCCACCGTTTTCCTTGAGGTCGCCCTCTTCCCGGCTGTCGTTGATCCTCGCGGCGATGACCGGACGAAGCTCGATCTTCTCCTCGAGTTCGTGCTTGAGCCTGTCGTAGGCATCCTGAGTCAGCCAGGTCACCTGGGTGTCGCTCACGGCCACCATCTCCTCATAGTGCCTGCCGGGCCTGGGTATACAGACCGGCGGCCGCGCGGACATGGCGTGCCCGCACGGCTGAGATAAAGGAAAAACACGGCCCGCCAGGGGCCGTGCCGGTAGATCAGGATAACACGGGGGCGCAGTCGACCGCCGCCCGTTTTGCGGCAATTCGGACGTTAGGCGCTGGTTTCACCCCGTTGGCCGCTACGGGGTTGACAAGTATGACGGTACGTCATATGAGCAGCCAAAGATATCCGCCGTCACCGGACGGTCGATGCTCTTGATCACAGTGGTCAGCGTGGTGCTCGTGCCACCTGGTGGGACGAAGATCTCCTTGCGGCCACTCTCCGCGCCGGAAAGGTCACGGACCCGCACGATGCACACCCCCGCGCGACCGGGATCGTCCCTGGTCACGTCGATGGTGATGGACATGGCGTTGCCGGGCTTCTCCTCGAACCCGATCCGCTGCGCCTCGATCGGCGCGGCGCCCAGATTCCGGTACCCGACATAGGCGATGGTGGCGCCGACCAGCACGGCGATCGCGCCGAACACCCAGATTCGCCACTTCGGCGGGGCGCCGCGGCGCGTGGAGCCGTAGCGTCCCTCCGGCAGCGCCCGGCCTCTGCTGCTCGCCGGGGCGGATCCGGTGCTCAAACGCGGGCCTCCGATCGATCTTGTCGTACCCGTGGGGACAATGGTCAGTATCCGCGCGGGCGCTGCGCGGGGCGGCATCGGGGTCGCAGGGAATACCAGTACAGAGAGGGTCGTTTTTCGCATGGTGGGATCCGACGACCAGAGGAGAGCGGCTGAGATGGGGGCTGGCATGCGGCTGATGGCGGTGCACGCGCATCCGGACGACGAGTCGAGCAAGGGTGCGGCGACGATGGCCCGCTACGTCGCCGAGGGACACCAGGTCATGGTGGTGACCTGCACCGGCGGCGAGGCGGGGAGCCCGCTCAACCCGGCGATGGATACGCCCGAGGTGCGGGCCAACATGACCGAGATCCGCCGGGAGGAGATGGCCCGCGCGGCGAAGATCCTCGGCGTCCAGCACCGGTGGCTCGGCTTCGTCGACTCCGGGCTGCCCGAGGGCGATCCGCTGCCGCCGCTGCCGGAGGGCTCGTTCGGCGTGGTTCCGCTCGAGGAACCGACCGAGGCGCTGGTGCGGGTCATCCGCGAGTTCCGGCCGCACGTGATCCTCACCTACGACGAGAACGGCGGCTACCCGCATCCGGATCACATCCGCACGCACGAGATCTCGGTCGCCGCGTTCGACGCGGCCGCGGAGCCGGACCGGTTCCCGGACGCCGGCGAGCCGTGGCAGCCGCTCAAGCTCTACTACCTGCACGGGTTCTCCCGGGCCCGGATGCAGGCGTTCCACGAAGCGCTGACCGAGCGGGGCCTGGAGTCGCCGTACGAGGACTGGCTCAAGCGGTGGGATCCGGACAAGGCCGACATCATGGAACGCGTGACCACGCGCGTCGAATGCGCCGACTACTTCGAGGTCCGGGACGAGGCGCTCAAGGCGCACGCCACCCAGATCGACCCGAACAGCCGGTGGTTCGCCGTGCCGCTGGAGATGCAGCGCGAACTGTGGCCGACCGAGGAGTACGAGCTGGTCCGCTCACTTGTGGACAGCACGCTTCCGGAGGACGATCTGTTCGCGGGCGTCCGGGAGAAGGTGGATATATGAGTGTTGCGCCGGTGCTGACCATCGGGTTGAACAAAGCCGCGATCGTGTTGGCCCAGCAGCCGGGCAACGGCGGTGACAAGGGCGGCCAGGGCGAGGACTTCGGCAAGTCCTCGCCGCTCGGGCTGCTGATCCTGATCCTGTTCCTGATCGCGGTCGCGCTGCTGGTCCGTTCGATGACCAAGCACCTCAAACGCGTCCCGGCCACCTTCGACCCCGAACCCGAGCAGTCGGAAATCCCCGAGGCGAAGGAAGAGGCCGCGGAGCCCACCCCCGAGACCAAGCCCGCCGAGGCGGCCAGGAAAGACGAGGCGAAGAGCCCGCCCGCCTAGCGGCACGCGCCGAAAGCGCGTGCACTTTCGGGCCGGGCGGTGGCGCTTCCCCGCCACCCCCTTCGGGTCAGAGGCGGGGGTCGACGGGGTCGGATTCCAGGGCGAGGACCGCGAAGACGCATTCGTGGATCCGCCAGAGCGGTTCGCCGCGGGTGAGCCGGTGCAGGGCCTCCAGGCCGAGCGCGTATTCCCGCAGCGCCAGCGCCCGCTTGCGGCCCAGGCTCCGGTCCCGCAGCCGGGTCAGGTTCTCCGGCAGCGTGTAGTCGGGCCCGTAGATGATCCGCAGGTACTCCCGCCCGCGCACCTTCACCCCCGGCTGCGCCAGCCCGCGCGCCCCCTTGGTCAGGTTGTCCGCGGGTTTGACCACCATGCCCTCGCCGCCCGCGCCGGTCAGCTCCTCCCACCACGCGGTCGCGTCGGCGACCGCGGCCGCGTCGGTCGTGTCGACCGTCCGGTTCGCCGTCACCGCGAACAGGTCCGGATCCACCGCCGCCAGCCGTTCGGCCAGCGCCAGGTGCCACGCGTGCGGGCGGTCGTGGTACCCGGTCCGCTCCGAAGCCAGCAGCTGGAACGGCGCGAGCCGCACGCCCTCGAGCCCCTCGGTCTGCCAGCAGTACCGCCGGTAGGCCGCGCGGTAGCCGGTCACGTCCGCCTCCCGCTGCCGGGTCCGCGCCAGCAGATCGGCCACGTCGACGCCCCGCTCACCCGCTGCGGCCAGTTCGTCGATCGCCGTGGGAAGCACCGCCTGCGCGGCCGCCCCGACCGACGCGTACTGATCCGCGATCAGCGCACCCGCCTTCAGGCTCCACGGCATCAGCTCCGCGTCCAGCAGCAGCCAGCCGGTGTCCAGCTCGTCCCACAACCCGGCCGCGGTCACCGCGGCCCGCACCCGGGCGAGCAGTTCCCCGGCGCGCGCGAAGAACGGGCGTCCGGTCCGGGTGTAGACCGCCCCGTCACCGGCGATGCCGAACCGTTCCGGCGCGACGCCGGAGTCGCGGCAGACCAGCACGACCGCCCGCGAGCCCATGTGCTTCTCCTCGCACACCACGGACTGCACGCCTGCCGCGCGGTACTCCGCGAACGCCTGCTCCGGATGCTCCAGGTATCCGTCCACAGTGGACGTCGAACCGGGCGCCATGGTCGGCGGCAGGTACAGCAGCCATCGCGGATCGGTCGCGAACCGGCTCATCACCTCGAGCGCGGCGGCGGACTGCTCCGCGGAAACCCCGACCCGCCCGTGGTCGCGCGTGTGGATGACCCGCTTGCCGGTCACGTCCGCGAGTTCGAGCACCGCGGGCTCCCGGCGGCGCACATCCTCGGCCACCGGCGGCAGTTCTTCCCGCGGCAGCAAGGGTTTCGTCGGCTCGTACCAGACCCGCTTGGCCTTCACCGCGACGACTTCCCGTTCCGGGTAACGCAACGCGGTCAGCTTCCCGCCGAACACGCACCCGGTGTCCAGGCACATCGTGCCGTTGATCCACTCCACTTCCGGCGTCGGCGTGTGTCCATAGAGGACCATCGCGCGGCCTCGGTAGTCGCGGGCCCACGGCAGCCGCACCGGCAGGCCGTATTCGTCGGTTTCGCCCGTGGTGTCGCCGTACAGCGCGAAGCTGCGCACCCGCGCCGACGCGCGCCCGTGGTAGCGCTGCGGCAGCCCGGCGTGCGCGACCACCAGCGAACCGCCGTCGAGCACGTAATGCGCGACGAGCCCGTCGCAGAACGCCTCGGCCCGCGCGCGGAACTCCTCGTCCTGCGCGGCGAGCTGGTCCAGGGATTCGGCGAGCCCGTGCGACACCCGCACCTTCCGGCCGCGCAGCGCGCGCACCAGCTTCTGCTCGTGGTTGCCGCACACGACGATCGCGTCGCCGCGTTCGGCCATGCCCATCACCAGCCGCAGCACGCCCGGGGTGTCCGGCCCCCGGTCCACCAGGTCGCCGACGAACACCGCGGTCCGGCCCGCCGGGTGCCGAGCGCCGACCGCGCGTCCCCGGTCGTCCCGCTCGATCAGGTATCCCAGCTCGGTGAGCAGTTCCTCCAGTTCCTCGCGGCAGCCGTGCACGTCCCCGAGCACGTCGAACGGCCCGGTCAGCTCGCGCTTGTCGTTCAGCAGCGGCTCGAGGACGATCTCCGCCTCGGCCACCTCCTGCTCGGTGCGCAGCACGTGGATGCGCCGGAAACCCTCGCGCTGCAAGGACTTCAGCGAGCGCCGGAGTTCGCCGCGCTGGCGGCGGACGACGTGCGGGCCGAAGTCGCGGTCCGGCCGGTCGGCGTTGCGCGCCTGGCAGACGTTCTCCGGCAGGTCGAGGACGATCGCGGTGGGCAGCACGTCGTGCTCCTTGGCCAGCCGGATCAGCTCGGCCCGCGAACCGCGCTGCACGTTGGTCGCGTCGACCACGGTCAGCCGCCCGGCCGCGAGCCGCTTGCCCGCCACGTAGTACAGCGCGTCGAACGCCTCGGCGGAGGCGGACTGGTCGTTCTCGTCGTCGGCGACGAGCCCGCGGAACGTGTCGCTGGACAGCACCTGGGTCGGCGCGAAATGCGTCCGCGCGAACGTGGACTTCCCCGAACCGGACGCGCCGACGAGCGCGACCAGCGACATCGCCGGGATGGTCAGCTTCACTTCGCACTCCCTTCGGCTTCGGTGAATACGGCGAGCTGGGTCGGCGGGCCCACCTCGGGGTCGTCCACGCCGACCGGCAGGTACCGGACCTGGTACCCGTGCGAAGCGGCCACGCGCGAGGCCCACCCGCGGAACTGCGCCCGGGTCCACTCGAAGCGGTGGTCGCTGTGCCGGTAGGTCCCGGCGGGCAGGGTCTCGAACCGCACGTTGTACTCCGCGTTCGGGGTGGTGACGACGACCGTGCGCGGGCGCGCCACCGCGAAGACGGCGTGCTCGAGCGCGGGGAGCCGGTCTTCCTCCACGTGCTCGATGACCTCCATCAGCACCGCCGCGTCGTACCCGGCGAGCGCCGGATCGGCGTAGGTCAGGGCGGACTGGCGCAGCGAGATCCGGCTCCGCGCGTGCTCGGGCATCCGGTCCAGCCGGAGCCGCCGCTCGGCGGCGTCGAGCGCGCGGGAGGACACGTCCAGCCCGACGATCTCGGTGAACGACGGCTCCCGCAGCAGCACGCGCAGCAGGGCGCCGCCGCCGCAGCCGAGGTCGAGCACGCGCTGGGCGCCCGCCGCGCGCAGCACCGCGAGGACGCTGCCCTGGCGCTGCACGCTCAACGGCTCGGGCTGATCGGGCGCCTCGGTGACCCGGGCTTCGGTGAGCGCGTCGTCCCCGGGCTCGAGGTCGTCCGCCTCGGCCAGCCGGGACAGCGCGTAGTCCACATAGGTCTTGCGCCGGACCAGGTACCGGTTGGTGATCAGCTCCTTCTCCGGGTGGTCGCCCAGCCAGCCTTCGCCCGCGCGCAGCAGTTTGTCGGCCTCGTCCTGGCTGACCCAGTAGTGCTTGGCGCCGTCGAGCGCGGGCAGCAGCACGTACAGCTGCCGCAGCGCGTCGGCGAGCCGCAGGGTTCCGGTGAGCGTGAGGTCGAGGTACCGGGACTCACCCCACTCCGGGAATTCCGGGTCCAGCGCCACCGGGGCGCCCTCGACCCGCCAGCCGAGTGGTTCGAACAACCGCCGGACCACCTCGAGCCCGCCGGGCGCGGACAGCGAGGGCACGCGGATCCGCAGCGGCAGTTCCTCGGTGACCAGTTCCGGCCGGGCGGCGCAGCGGCCGTTCAGCGCGGTGCCGAACACCGCGCGCAACGCGACCGCGAGCTGCGAACCCGCGGCGTAGGGCCGGTCGTTGACGTACTGGGTCAGCGTCGCCGGGCCCCGGCCGCGCACCAAAGCGATCGGGTCGATCTCCACGAGCAGCGCGGCGGTGCACTCGTCCTCGGCGGCGCGCGGGTAGAAGACGTGCGCGGTACCCGCCGAAAGGCCGAACGCCTGTGCCTTGTCCGGGTGCTTGTGCAGCAGGAAGCCGAGGTCGGTCGCGGGCCGCCGGTTCGTGGTGATCGTCAGTAACACCCGGACAGTCTGCCTCGCGCGGGGTGCCCGGCACAGGTGTTTTTCGCTTCGCCGCCAAGGCAACGCCACGTCGCCGCGCTCGGGCTCGAGGTCCGTGACACCCTGGAGGCATGCCCAACCGTCTCGTTTCCGCCACCAGTCCCTACCTGCTCCAGCACGCGGGAAACCCGGTCGACTGGTGGCCGTGGGGACCCGAAGCGCTGGCCGAGGCCAAGCGCCGCGACGTGCCGATCCTGCTGTCGGTCGGCTACGCGGCGTGCCACTGGTGCCATGTGATGGCGCACGAATCGTTCGAGGACCACGACACCGCGGCCCTGATGAACGAGAACTTCGTGAACATCAAGGTGGACCGCGAGGAGCGGCCGGACATCGACGCGGTGTACATGACCGCGACGCAGGCGATGACCGGTCAGGGCGGCTGGCCGATGACCTGCTTCCTCACCCCGGACGGCGAGCCGTTCCATTGCGGCACCTACTATCCGCCGCAGCCGCGCCCCGGGATGCCGTCCTTCGGCCACCTGCTGGTCGCGGTCGCGGAGGCCTGGCGCGAGCGGCGGGCCGAACTCGCCGAGGGCGCGGCGCGGATCGTCGCGCACCTGACCGAGCAGACCGGCCCGCTGGAAGAGTCCGTTGTGGACGATGAGGCGCTGCACGCGGCGGTGGTGAAGCTCCGCGAGGAAGCCGATGCGGACCGCGGCGGGTTCGGGGGCGCCCCGAAGTTCCCGCCGTCGATGGTGCTGGAGTTCCTGCTGCGCCACTACGAGCGCACGGGTTCCGCGGATGCTCTGTCCATAGTGGAGTCGACCGCCGAGGCCATGGCCCGCGGTGGCATCCACGACCAGCTGGCCGGTGGTTTCGCGCGGTACTCGGTGGACGCGGACTGGGTCGTGCCGCATTTCGAGAAGATGTTGTACGACAACGCTTTGCTGCTCAGGTTCTACGCGCATCTCGCGCGCCGGACCGGCTCCGGCCTCGCCCGGCGCACGGCCGAGATGACCGGCGGCTTCCTGCTCGGCCACCTGAACGCGGCCGAGGGCGGGTTCATCGCTTCGCTGGACGCGGACGCCGACGGCGAAGAGGGCCTGACCTACGTGTGGACTCCTGAGCAGATCGCCGACATCGTCGGGGAAACCGACGCGGAGTGGGCGTGTGAACTGTTCTCGGTCACCGAGCACGGCACGTTCGAGAAGGGCGCGTCCACGCTGCAACTGCGGCGGGACCCCGACGACCCCGAGCGGTTCGACCGGATCCGCGACGCGCTGCTGGCGGTGCGCGAACTGCGGCCCCAACCGGCCCGCGACGACAAGGTGATCGCGTCCTGGAACGGGCTGGCCATCGCCGCGCTCGCCGAGGCCGGGGTCGCCCTGGACGCGCCGCACTACGTGCACGCGGCCGAACGCGCGGCGGAGTACCTGGTGCGAACCCATCTGGTCGACGGCCGGCTGCGGCGGAGTTCGCGGCACGGGGCGGTCGGCGCGGCGGCCGGTGTGCTCGAGGACTACGCGTGCCTCGCCGACGGGCTGCTCGCCCTGCACCAGGCGACCGGCGAACCGCGCTGGCTCACCGAGGCGATCGGGCTGCTCGACGTCGCCCTGGCGCGGTTCGCGGTCGACGGCGTGCCCGGGGCGTACCACGACACCGCGGACGACGCCGAGAAACTGGTGCAGCGGCCCGCGGATCCCGGCGACAACGCGAGCCCGTCCGGCGCGTCGGCGCTGGCGGGCGCCCTGGTCGCCGCGTCCGCGCTGGCCGGGCCGGAGCGGGCGGGCCGGTACCGCGAGGCCGCCGAGCAGGCGGTGCGGCGGGCCGGGCGGCTCGCGACCCGGGTGCCGAGGTTCGCCGGGCACTGGCTGACCGTGGCCGAGGCGCTGCGTGCCGGACCGGTGCAGGTCGCCGTGGTGGGCCCGGACGCGGACGCGCGGGCCGAACTGCGCTCGGCCGCCGCGCGGGCGGTGCACGGCGGCGGGATCGTGCTCGGCGGGGAGCCGGGCGCCGAGGGCGTGCCGCTGCTCGCCGACCGCCCGCTGGTCGGCGGCGGCGCGGCCGCGTACGTCTGCCGCGGTTACGTGTGCGACCGCCCGGTCACCACGCCCGCCGACCTCGTCCGGCAGCTCTCCTGACCTCGTCCGCTGAGGGTGAACGACGTCCTCGATCGGGTGATCCCGGCGTAGCGTGAGAAGCGATGTAATCATGTAATCGCTTCGGAGGCGATCGTCATGCACACGCACTTCAAGGTGGAGGGCTTCATGGGACGAGGCGGCTGGCGCGGCAAGGGTGGCTGGCAGCAGGGGGAGGCGCCGTCCGCGGACGACGCGCCCGCCTGGCTGAGCGGCCGCCTGCCCGGCGACTGGTTCACCGGCGCGCCCGAGGTCACGATCGACCGCGAGGAGATCCTGATCGTCGGCGAGCTCCCGGCGCTGGCGGACGACCACCCGGACGACGCGGCGCGGGCCGCTGCCGAGGCGGGCCGGATCAGCCGGTTCCGCGAGGAGACCCGGGACGCGCGGATCGAGATCGCGCGGCAGGCCGAGCATCGGTACCAGCGCAAGGTTTCCTGGGGCGCGCGGCTCGGCGGCACGCGCGAGCTGTTCACCACGCATTCCGCGCCGGTGATGACCCGGCTGCGCCAGCCCGAGCGGCTGGTGCTGGACACCCTGGTCGATTCCGGGGTCGCGCGGTCCCGGTCGGAGGCGCTCGCGTGGGCGGTCCGGCTGGTCGGCGAGCACGCGGACGCCTGGCTCGCCGAGCTGCGGGCGGCGATGTCCAAGGTGGACGATCTGCGCAGCAAGGGCCCCGACTTGGCTTAACGCTGCGAAGTCCGGGCCGGTGCGCGAGGCTTGGGGACATGGATCTTCCCGAGCTTCCCGCCAAGGTCGCGCCGGATTCGCTGACCGGCCTGCTCGACGGCCGCTGGGCCGAACTCCGCCGGAGCGTCCGCGAGCAGATGGCGAGCACCCGGTTCCGCGACCCGATCGACCTCGACCGCGCGGCGCATCGCGACCAGGTGCTCGACCAGTTGCGCGAGCTGGCGAAGACCGACCGGCCGCGGCTCGGGTTCGCCCGGGAGTACGGCGGTGGCGACGACATCGGCGGTTCGGTGATGTCGTTCGAGATGCTCGGGTTCGGCGATCTTTCGCTGATGGTCAAGGCGGGCGTCCAGTGGGGCCTGTTCGGCGGCGCCGTGCAACTGCTCGGCACCGCCCGGCACCACGAGCGGTACCTGCGCGCGATCATGGACCTCGACCTGCCCGGCTGCTTCGCGATGACCGAATCCGGGCACGGTTCGGACGTCCAGCACCTGCGCACCACCGCCACCTACGATCCGGATGCCCGCGAGTTCGTGATCGACACGCCGGAACGCATGGCGCGCAAGGACTACATCGGCAACGTGGCGCGGGACGGGCGGCTGGCCGTGGTGTTCGCGCAGCTGATCACCGGCGGCCAGGGGCGCGGGGTGCACGCGTTTCTGGTGCCGATCCGGGACGAGCGGGGCGCCCCGATGCCCGGGGTGGCGATCGAGGACTGCGGCGCGAAGGCGGGCTTGAACGGCGTCGACAACGGCAGGCTCACGTTCTCGCGGGTCCGGGTGCCGCGCGAGGCGCTGCTCAACCGGTACGGCGACGTGGCCGAGGACGGCACGTACTCCAGCCCGATCGAAAGTGACGGGCGGCGGTTCTTCACCATGCTCGGCACGCTGATCCGCGGGCGGGTCAGCGTCGCGGGCAGTGCGGGCAGCGCGACCAAACGCGCGCTCGCGATCGCCGTGCGGTACGCGGAGCGGCGGCGGCAGTTCGAGCGGCCGGGTGATCCGGACGAGGTGCTCGTGCTCGACTACCTGGCGCACCAGCGCAAACTGCTCCCCGCGCTGGCCACGACGTACGCGCTGCACTTCGCGCAGGAGGAACTGGTCGCCGAACTGCACGACCTGCAGAGCGCCGAGGGCGTGGACGAGCAGCGGCAACGGCGGCTCGAGTCCCGCGCCGCGGGCATCAAGGCGGTGTCCACCTGGCACGCCACGCACACCATCCAGACCGCCCGCGAGGCGTGCGGCGGCGCGGGGTACCTGGCGGAGAACCTGCTGCCGTCGCTGAAGGCGGACACCGACGTCTTCACCACGTTCGAAGGCGACAACACGGTGTTGCTGCAACTCGTCGCCAAGGGCCTGCTGACCAGCTACAAGGAGCAGTTCTCCGACCTGAGCCCGCTGGCGACCGCCCGGTTCGTGGCCGAGCAGTTCGTCGGCGCGGTGATCGAACGGACCGCCGCGCGCAAGGTGATCGAGCGCCTGATCGACGCGAGCCCGGCGCGGGACGACGAGGACGTCCTGTTCGACCGCGGCTGGCAGCTGAAGCTCTTCGAGGACCGGGAGGAGCACGTGCTGGACGGGGTGGCCCGCCGCCTGCGCCGCGCGGCCGCCGGGGACGCCGATCCGTTCGAGGTCTTCAACGACGCCCAGGACCACGTGCTGCGCGCGGGCCGCGTGCACGTCGACCGGATCGTGCTGGAGGCGTTCGTCGCCGCGATCGACCGCTGCGCGGACCCGGACGCCCGGGCACTGCTGGACCGGGTGTGCGATCTGCACGTGCTGTCGAACATCGAAGCCGACCGGGCGTGGTTCCTCGAACACGGACGCCTGACCTCGGCCCGCGCGAAAGCGGTCGTCGCCGCGGTGAACGACCTGTGCAAGCGTTTGCGCCCGCACGCCCGCACCCTGGTCGACGCGTTCGCGATCCCCGAACAGTTCCTCGCCGCCCCCCTGCTCGACGACTGACCGCCGAGGCTTGCTCAGGCGTAGGGCTCCTGCAGCTCGGTGACCCAGTCGTCCGGATTCTCCGGGCACTCGAGGTAGAGCTCACGCGGGTAGCCGGTGCTCCGGTGGCCGTTGGCGTCGATCCACCGGGCGAGGGACTGAACACGACGCGTCCCACTCCACGGCCTCACACGGTGTGAGAGTCAAGCACCACACCGCCTACGCGTAGTACGGCTCACCACGCTTCTCGACGCCATGCGTGATGCGGAGCCGAATCGACGGGTGGATGTTCAAATCGTCCAGGTGGCTGGCCTCGACCCACAGGACTTCCTTGCTTTCGCTGCTGGTGCGGAGTTCACCCCCGAGTGGGCGGGCCCGGAAGCAAATCGAGAACTCCTGCCGAACCTCACCGTCGTCGTACGCGATGACGTGGTTGGGATTGGAGTAAACGCCGATGAGCCCGGTGATCTCACACTCGATGCCGGTTTCTTCGCGAACTTCGCGTACGGCGGCCTCGGTGAGGGTTTCGCCGAGTTCGAGCTGGCCGCCCGGGATGGCGTAGCGGTCGTTGTCAGTTCGTCGGATCATGAGGACTCGGCCGGTGTCGTTCTCAATGAAGGCACTGACGGCGATCGCGATGCTGTTCGCGGCGGGGGCCTTGGGATCGTTGAGGTAGTCCACGCGTGCCATGCGAGCCTCCCCTAGAAGGTGGCGGTGTGGGAGATTTTCCAGGCTGTCTCGAAGCTTTCGGCATAGGTATCGAAGAGGTCCCCGGCGGAAAGTCGGCGTAGGTGAAATGCCGGAGCGTGGGCGCCCTGGACGCCATAAACGTGAGTGTTGACAATCATCTCGTCATCGAAGCGGAAGATCGAGTTGTAGAGCGTTGTGTTGTGGAATCGCATCTCAACACCGTCAACGTTTCGCAGTGGGCGATAGAAGGCCAATGCGTTATGGATGCGCGCCGAGAGCGTGCCGTCACCGAGCTGTTCCTCTACGCCGCGAAGGAGCACCGTGTCGCCCTCTGGGTCGCCGAAGAGCAGGCGAATTTTCGCTCCGGAAGCGGCCTTGTCCGACAGATCCTTGACAAATCGCGGTCGTTCGATCAGGAACAGGGCCGCATGGACCAGGATCTCCACTGTGTGAGCGGCCTCGTTGATAAGCCGGTCCCACAGTTCGACCGGGATCACGTTCCGGTGGGAGAACACGCTGACCACCTCAGCGGCGGCAATTTTGGCTTTGCGGTCGGGCGTTACCGCCTCGGGCCACAGGTAGCACTCGGCTTCGTGCGTCATAGCGGCGATCTTGTGCCGATGCTTCGGATAAGGAGTGCGCTCCTTGGTGATCCATCGCTCGACCGTCTTGGGATCGACCTCCACCGCGTTGGCCACGCATTCCAGCGTTAGTCCGTTGCGCAGTAACGCGTCGCGGAGCCGTTCGTTCGGCATAGCCACTCCCGATGTCCGTAGGGACGCCTTGAACGTACTCGAGACGTCCTCAGACGTCCCGCATCGTGGTGAACACGTCCGGCGGATTCGACGAGATTGGTCAGCAACGAGCGACTCGGAGGGGAGCGAACGGATGGTGTCTTCGGAGCTGATTCGGGCGTGGGAGGACGCGTACCGGGAGTACACCGTGGCGTCGGGATTGGCGGCTCGTTCGCCGAGTGCGGCGGTGGCTCAGGACCTGGCCGCGGCGTCTTCCGCGGTGGCTTCGGCTTGGCGGGCTATTCGTGCGCAGGGAGAGCACCCGTGGTGGCTGAGCGCGGCGATCGGCTCGGCGGTGGAGGCGTTCGAGGTGCAGGCGTCGGACTGGGCGGAGAGGGAAGGTGGGATGGATGGCGTTCAACGCGCAGTGGAAGCCGGGGATGGACGCGGTGGCGGGAATGCAAAAGGTTGGACCGGACTTGGCAGCCCCGGTGATCTATCTGGATCCGGACAGCCTGGCCTTACTGCCGCCAGGCGATCCGGCGAAGTGGCCAGAGTTCATCGGGCTCCTGCACCAAATCCGCGCTGGCGCGGCTGAGTTGGCCGAGTTCCTGGAGCGTTGAATCGATCAAGTTGAGGATTGCGGCCGCTACCTCCGGGGCTCAGCGCGCAGTTCGCGGTCCCGAGTGTGCGACTCGCGTGCCTGAGTGTGGAGTTCGGTTACCGGAACGAGGAACTCGGGCTACGGGATCGGGGGACTCGCGCGACCGGAACGCGGGACTCGCGATGGTCAGGGATACATCGCCAGCCAGATCGCGATGTAGTGGGACATCGCGGCGAGGACGGTGCAGGCGTGGAAGAACTCGTGGTAGCCGAAGGTGTCCGGCCAGTGGTTCGGCCAGCGGATGGCGTAGAAGATCGCGCCCGCGGTGTAGAACAGGCCGCCGACGAGCAGGAGGACCAGGGCCGCCACGCCCGCGTGGTTGAGGAGTTCGGGGAGTACGAAGACGGCGACCCAGCCCAGCGCCACGTAGATCGGCACGCCCAGCCAGCGCGGGGCGTGCGGCCACAGCAGCTTCAGGGCGACGCCGGCGAGCGCGCCGCCCCAGACCACGGCGAGGACGATGTAGCCGGTCGGCTGGGACATCGCGAGCAGGGTGAACGGGGTGTAGGTCCCGGCGATGAACAGGAAGATCATCGAGTGGTCCGCGCGCTTCATCCACTTGTACGCGGCGGGGCTCCACAGGCGGCGGTGGTAGAGCGCGCTCACCCCGAACACGCCGAGGACGGTGAGCCCGTAGATCGAGGTCGCCAGCGCGGCGGTCGCGGAGACCGTGGACGAGGCCAGGCTGATCAGCGCGGCGGCCGCGGCGACGGCGCCGAAGAAGGACCAGAAATGGATGTGGCCGCGGAGGCGGGGACGGGTGGCTGGGCCGGTGGGTGGGGGCTCGGTCACTACGCTCACGCGACCAGGCTACGGGACCGTAGGTTTTCCGCCAGTGGCCGTGGCGTGCCGCACGTTTTCGGCCTTGCGTACGCTGGCGCGACGTGAGTGTTCGGTCCTTCCTCTCCGACGTCGTCTACAGCATCTACTCGCGGCGGCTGATCCAGCAGGCCGCCGGTCGGCATCCCCGCCACATCGCGATCATGCTCGACGGCAACCGCCGGTGGGCCCGCGAGGCCGGGTTCACCGACGTCAGCGACGGCCACCGGGTTGGGGCCAAGAAGATCGCCGACTTCCTCAGCTGGTGCCGCGAGGCCGACGTCGAGGTGGTCACGATGTGGCTGCTGTCCACCGACAACCTCAACCGCTCGTCCGAGGAGCTCTCCGCGCTGCTGGAGATCATCCCGGACGTCGTGGACGAGCTGGCGCAGCCGCAGAACCCCTGGCGGCTGCGGATCGTCGGCGCGCCGGACGTCCTACCGGATGAGACGGCGGCACGGCTCGCCGCCGCGGCCAAGCGCACCGAGGGGCGCAACGGCATGGAGGTCAACATCGCGGTGGGTTACGGTGGCCGCCGCGAGATCGCCGACGCGGTGAAGAAACTCCTGCAGCAACACGCCGACGAGGGCACGTCAATTCACGAATTGGCGAAGATCCTGGACGTCGACCATATTTCGGAGCATTTGTACACTTCCGGGCAACCGGATCCGGACCTCATCATCCGGACCTCGGGCGAACAGCGTTTGTCCGGTTTTCTGCTCTGGCAGTCCGCGCATTCGGAATTCTGGTTCAACGAGGCGTACTGGCCCGCGTTCCGGCGGGTCGACTTCCTGCGGGCGCTGCGCGACTACGCGGTGCGACACCGCCGCTACGGAGCGTAGTAGTACGGCGGGCCCGGAGTCGCGACTCCGGGCCCGCCCTCAGGGTTGTCCAGGGGCTCAGTCTCCCAGCGGATTCATGATGAGCCACGGGGTGCGGGCGATGCCCGCGTAGGCACCCGCGACGAGCGACGCGGCCCCGTAGCCCAGCGCGCCGCCACCCTCAATGAACTGGTGATATGCGTCGTGGAACTGGATGCCCTCGAGGGGGTCGACGGCCTGCTGGGTCTGCGCTGCGGGACGCGGGGCGGGTGCGGGGGACTTCGCGGGTGACGCCATCGCGGTCCCGCCGATCAGTGTCAGGCCTGCGGCCAGGGCGGCCACGAAACCAGCCTTCTTCAGCACTTCGCACACTCCCTAGATCGAGGATTGGGCTCCGGGGGCTACCAGATCTCCTGTTCCGGCAACCTCCGGTGATGTGAAAATTACTACTGATTCCTTCGAATTGAAGCCCGGTGACCCCATTGTGTGAGTCCAAATCGGGTGACGTCACTCGGTCTGATTCATTGAACCGGCGCGAGCGTGCGGACGCCGAATTCGCGTGTTATAAGGCAACGCCCGGAAATAGGGTGAACAAATTGTGTAACAGCAATGTGCGAGGTGGCCCCGCCGGGGGTTCCCGGAGCAGGTGAATGATCACGGAGGGTAGCCGGTTGCGCTCTGCTGGTATCCCGCGACTAACCGTGAGATGACGAATCGGCGAATCACCTAGCTGGCTGCCTGCACGATCGGCCGATCGCAGGTAGCTTCCGAAGTGATGGCTCGTGACCTGTGCGGGTCGTCGCGGGAGGCCCTGGTCGTGGCTGTGGTGGAGGGAACGGTCCAACCGTTCGCGATACGCACGAGGGGGCCGGCACCAGGCCCTCGTGGCCGCGCCGGCTGACGCAAATCCGTCAGCCGGAGTGGACCAACCAGGGCAGTGCCCGGCCCAGCGAGTGCGGGCGTGGTGCCACGCCCACGAGGGAGATGCCGTCGTGACTGCGCAGCGTTTGCCCCGAAAGGCCTCCGGCCCCTCTTCGACCAGTGCCGACGGCACTGAGAAAGCCTCGGAATCTCCGGAATCGCAGCGGTACACCTATGTGCTCGACACGTCGGTGCTGCTGTCCGACCCATGGGCGGTGGCCAGGTTCGCCGAACACGCCGTCGTGTTGCCGCTGGTCGTGATCAGTGAACTGGAGGCGAAACGGCATCACCCAGAGTTGGGCTGGTTCGCGCGCGAATCGTTGCGCATGCTCGATGACCTGCGGCGCAAGCACGGCCGGCTGGACGCGCCGGTGCCGATCGGCGACACCGGCGGCACGCTGCACGTGGAGCTCAACCACTCCGATCCGACGGTGCTGCCGCCCGGGTTCCGCACCGACAGCAACGACCACCGGATCCTCGCGTGCGCGCTGAACCTCGCGGTGGAACGCGAGTACGTCACGCTGGTGACCAAGGACATTCCGTTGCGGGTCAAGGCGGGCGCGGTCGGGCTGGACGCCGACGAGTACCGCGCGCAGGAGGTGACGCCGTCCGGGTGGACCGGGATGGCCGATGTGGACGTTCCGCAGGAGGCACTCGACGCGCTGTTCCGGGACGGTTCGGTCGATCCGGGCGACTTCGGACAGTCCGAAATAGGCGAATCGCCCTGCCACACCGGGGTCCGGCTGCTGGCCGGGACCTCCAGCGCGCTGGGGCGGGTCACCGCGGACAAGCGGATCCGGCTGGTGCGCGGCGACCGGGAGGCGTTCGGCCTGCACGGCCGCTCGGCCGAACAACGGGTGGCGCTGGACCTGCTGCTCGATCCGGAAGTGGGCATCGTGTCGCTCGGCGGCCGGGCGGGCACCGGTAAGTCCGCGCTGGCGCTGTGCGCCGGGCTGGAATCGGTGATGGAACGCCGCGAGCACCGCAAGGTCGTGGTGTTCCGGCCGGTCTACGCCGTCGGCGGCCAGGACCTCGGCTACCTGCCCGGCTCGGAGAGCGAGAAGATGCAGCCCTGGGCGCAGGCGGTGTTCGACACCCTCGGCGCGCTGGTCAGCCAGGACGTCCTGGACGAGGTGTTCGACCGCGGCATGCTGGAGGTGCTGCCGCTGACCCACATCCGCGGGCGCTCGCTGCACGACGCGTTCGTGATCGTGGACGAGGCGCAGTCGCTGGAGCGCAACGTGCTGCTGACCGTGCTGTCCCGGCTGGGCACCGCGTCCCGCGTGGTGCTCACGCACGACGTCGCCCAGCGCGACAACCTGCGGGTGGGCCGGCACGACGGGGTGTCCGCGGTGATCGAGAAGCTCAAGGGGCACCCGCTGTTCGCGCACGTGACCCTGACCCGCTCCGAACGATCCCCGATCGCCGCCCTGGTGACCGAGATGCTGGAGGATCACCGCTGAGCGAACTTCCATGAGGGGACCCCTCCGGACGAAATTTGTCCGGAGGGGTCCCCTCATGGAACTCGCGGGGTGCTAGTCGAGGGCTCGGCGGAGGAAGCCCTTGATGCCGATCGCGCCGAAGACCGCGCAGGAGCCGACCAGGACCAGCAGGTCGATCCACAGCGGGATCGCCGGGCCGGGCAGCAGCAACGCGCGCATGCCCTCGCTGGCGTAGGTCAGCGGGTTGAGCGCGCACACCACCTGGAACCAGCGCAGGTGGGCCAGCCCGTGCCAGGGGAACTGGGTGGAGCCGGTGAACATCAGCGGCACCAGGATCACCGCGAACATGATCTGGATCCGGCGCGGATTCACCAGCGTGCCGATGGTCATGCCGATCGCCGCGCCGGCCAGCGAGCCGAGGCACACCAGCCCGAGCACCCCCGGCCACGCGGACGCGGGCCAGTGGATCCCGTCCAGGATCAGGAAGCCGATCGGGATCATCAGCAGCGCGGCGACGATCCCGCGCAGCGCGCCGAACACCATCTTCTCGATCGCGACGAGCGGGATCGGCATCGGCGCGAGCAGCCGGTCCTCGATCTCGCGGGTCCACGAGAAGTCGAGGATCAGCGGCATCGTGGTGTTCTGCAGCGCGCCGAGGAACCCGTTCAGCGCGACGATCCCGGGCAGCAGGATCTGCACGAAGTCGCCCTGCACGTAACCGATTCCGGTGAGCACCACGCCGAAGATGAACAGCATGAAGAACGGCTGGATGATCACCTGGGCGAGGAACGGGCCGAGTTCGCGGCCGGTGACGAAGATGTCCCGCCACAGCACGGCGAAGAACGTGCGCACCGCGATCAGCGCGGGCGAACCGGTGCGCTCCGGGACCGTTCCGGTGGTCTGCACGTCCGCACTCATCGCAGCTCCCGTCCGGTCAGGTGGATGAACACGTCCTCCAGGCTCGGCGTGCCGATGGACAGGTCGGTGACCTCACAGCCGAGGCCGCTCGTGGTCTTGAGCACGGTCGGCAGCACGGCGGCCGGTTCGTACTCGGTGTACAGCCGGAACTGCGCGGTGTCCGAAGCGGACGGACATTCGATCTGTTCGACCCGTTGCACGCCGTCCACAGTGGACAAGGTGGCGCTGATCTTCGCGGGATCGTGCCCGTTGATGCTCACCGTGACGCTCAGCGTGGTGCTGCCGGGCAGCGAGCGGGTCAGCGCCGCGGGGGTGTCCAGGGCGAGCATCTTGCCGTGGTCCACGATGCCGACGCGGTCGCACAGCTTGGCCGCCTCGTCCATGTCGTGGGTGGTCAGCACCACCGTCACGCCGTGGTCGCGCAGTTCGGCGACCCGCTCGTGGACGAACAGCCGTGCCTGCGGGTCCAGGCCGGTGGACGGTTCGTCGAGGAACAGGACCTTCGGGTTGTGCATCAGGGCGCGCGCGATCATCACCCGCTGGGCCTGCCCGCCGGACACGAAGTCGAGGCGTTCGTTCGCGCGGTCGGCCAGGCCCATCCGTTCCAGGATCTCGTCAGCGCGTTTGATCCGTTCCGCGCGCCCGACCCCGTGATAGATCGCGTGGAAGAGCAGATTCTGCCGAATGCTCAGGGAACGATCGAGATTGTTGCGCTGCGGCACGACGGCCAGCAGTTGACGTGCCGGGCTGGGCGCCTTCACCGCGTCGATTCCGTGGATCAGCGCGGTGCCCGAAGTCGGCACGACCCGGGTGGTGAGCACGCCGACCGTGGTGGTCTTGCCCGCGCCGTTCGGCCCCAGCAAGCCGAAGACTTCCCCGGGTGGCACCGTGAAACTGAGCCCGTCGACCGCGGCGGGCGCGGTGCGGCGGTAACGTTTGACCAGATCGGTCAGGATGACGGCGTCATGCACACGCCCAGACTATGGCGCTTGGCAAATCGATTGCCCCGATTCGGTTTCTCTTGTCGCGAAAACGGAAATCGCGGCACGTTTCTCCTGAAATGCCGTCACCAGCCGGCGGGGAGCGGGCGGCCCTCCGCGAAACCGGCGGCGGACTGCACGCCGAGCACCGCGCGCTCGTGGAATTCCTCGATGTTCCGGGCGCCCGCGTAGGTGAACGACGAGCGGACCCCGGAGCCGATCGAGTCGAGCAGGTCCTCCACCCCCGGCCGGGCCGGGTCGAGCAGCATCTTCGACGAGGAGATGCCCTCCTCGAACAGCGCCTTGCGCGCCCGGTCGAACACGTTGTCGGTCCGGGTCCGCGCGCCGACCGCGCGCTTGGACGCCATGCCGAAGGATTCCTTGTAGGGCCGCCCGTTCTCGTCGTAGCGCAGATCGCCCGGCGACTCGTGGGTCCCGGCGAACCAGGAGCCGACCATCGCCGCGGACGCGCCGGCGGCCAGCGCCAGCGCGACGTCCCGGGGGTGCCGGATGCCGCCGTCGGCCCAGACGTGCTTGCCGAGTTCGCGGGCCGCGGCCGCGCAGTCGGCGACCGCGGAGAACTGCGGGCGGCCGACCCCGGTCATCATCCGGGTGGTGCACATCGCGCCCGGGCCGACGCCGACCTTGACCACGTCCGCCCCGGCGGCGATGAGGTCGCGGGTGCCCTCGGCGGTGACCACGTTCCCGGCCACCACCGGCACGCGCGGCGAAACCGAGCGGACGGCCTTGAGCGCGGCGATCATCTTCTCCTGGTGGCCGTGCGCGGTGTCCACCACGAGCACGTCGACGTTCGCGTCCAGCACGGCCTCGGCCTTCGCCGCGACATCGCCGTTCACGCCGATCGCGGCGGCGACCCGGAGCCGCCCGCCGGCGTCCACGGCCGGGGTGTAGATCTCCGCTCGCAGCGCGCCGACCGGGGTGAGCACCCCGGCCAGGCGGCCGTCGGCGTCCACGCCGAGCGCGAGCGTGCCGCCGTGCGCGTGCAGCCGTTCGAAGACCTCGCGGGCCGGGGTGCCCAGCGGGCAGACGACCGGCGCGGGCTCGGCGATCTCGGCGAGCCGGGCGAACCGGTCCACTCCCGAGCAGGCGGCCTCGTCGACGACGCCGACCGGGCGCCCGTCGGCGTCCACCACCACGACCGCGCCGTGCGCACGCTTGCCCACCAGGTTCAGCGCGTCGGCGACCGCGTCGCCACCGGTCAGCACGAGCGGGGTGTCCCACACGGTGTGCCGCCCCTTGACCCAGGAGACGATCCCGGCGACCGCCGCGGGGTCGACGTCCTGCGGGAGCACCACCAGGCCGCCCCGGCGCGCGACCGTCTCGGCCATCCGGCGCCCGGCGACGGCGGTCATGTTGGCGACCACGATCGGGATGGTGGCGCCGGTGCCGTCGACGGTTGACAGGTCCACGTCGAAGCGGGACTCCACGTCCGAACGGTTCGGCAGCAGGAACACGTCGTCGTAGGTCAGGTCGTGGGCGGGCCGGTGGCCATCGAGAAAGCGCACGAGGCACCAGGCTACCCGGTGCGGCGGTCCGGGGCGCCCGGCGGCGGCGCGCGGCTGTGACCGCAGGCACATCCGTTTGGGTAATCGGTATACTACGCACCTCTTTTTCGCCCCCTTTTCTTCTGGCATGCAAAGGGGGGCGAACTGTCGTCTTTCCGGTGCGCTGTATCGGCCGCGTTAAGCGATCCCCAACTCTTCATGAGAATTCACTGTGGATTCCCCAAGGCCGGGTTCTCGTGCCGTAATGTCCGTTGTGCGGGGAAGCTCTTTACTATACGATTACCTTCGTAAGCGCTTATGGTGCGCGCCACTCATTGCCGATGGGCTCGCGACACAACCGGTTGTCCTCCTCGACCAGTTCCATTGTGGATGGTGGGCATTAACGTGGTTTTCCAGGGAAAAGACGTGATCAGCGTGACCGCGACGCTGGTGCGCGGTGGCACGAGCAAGTGCTGGCTCTTCGACGTCGCGGATATTCATGGTCGGGCCACAACGGTGGACGAGGTGCTGATCACCGCTTTCGGTTCGCGGGATCGCAGCCAGATCGACGGAATCGGCGGCGCGACTTCGACGACGTCGAAGGCGGCGATTGTGGCGCAATCGTACGAGCCGGGTGTCGATATCGATTACACGTTCGCTCAGGTCGGCGTCGGCGACGAACAAGTGGAATGGGGCAGTAATTGCGGGAACTGTGCCACCGCGGTCGGCCTTTACGCGGTGCAGTCCGGGCTGGTGCGCCCGCGCGGTGAACGGACCCGGGTGCGCATGCGCAACACCAACAGCGGCGCCCGCATCGACGCGATCGTGGCGACCCCCGGTGCGCGGGTTCCCACGACCGGGGACGCCGTGGTCCCCGGGGTGGCCTCGCCCGGGGTGCCGGTGGGGCTGGAGTTCCTCGACCCGATCGGCACCGCGACCGGCACGCTGCTGCCCACCGGGCAGGCGGTCGACGAGTTCGGCCACGGATGCGCCCGGGTGCCGGCGACCCTGGTCGACGCGGGCGCCCCGGCGGCCCTGTTCGACGCGGCCGAGCTGGGCATGACCGGTTCGGAAACGGTCGCCGAGTTCGGCGAGCGGCTGCCCGGAGTCCTCGGGCTGCGGCGGGAGGCGGCGATCCGGATGGGGCTGTCCCGGCCGGACGAGCCGGTCTGCCACGCGGTGCCGAAGTTCGGCGTGGTCGGGCCGCCGCGGCCGTACCTGACCTCCGCGGGTGAGCCGGTCGACGGCGACGACTACGACGTGGCCGTGCGGATGGCGTCGATGCACGCGCCGCATCCGGCGATCGGGCTGACCTCGATGGTCGCGGTCGCCGCCGGTGCGACGGTGTCCGGCAGCACGGTCGGCGGGTACGTCAAGGCCGACCTCGACGAACTCCGGCTCGGCACCCCGGCCGGGGTGGTTTCGGCCCGCCTGGAGCGCGACGGCGACGGCGCGCTGACCGGGGTGGTGCTGAACCGGTCGGCCCGGGTGATCGCCAAAGCCACCATCTTCGTGCCGACCCGCGACCGGCAGCCGGTGGCGGCGCGGTGACGGCGGGCACCTCCACGACCTCCGCCACGCCCGCCACCGCCTCGGGGTTCGGTCCTCGCTTCCTCGCCCCGCTGGTCATCGGGACCCTGCTCAACGCGATCAACTCGTCGATGATCGCGGTCACCCTGGTGCCGATCGGCCGGGATCTCGGCGTGGGCCCGGCGCAGACCGTCTGGCTGGTCACCGTGCTCTACCTGGCCACCGCGGTCGCGCAGCCGGTGATGGGCCGCCTGGTGGACCGGTTCGGCGCGCGGCGCGTGCTGCTCGGCGGGCTGTGCGCGGTGGCCGCCGCGGGGCTGATCGGCGCGCTGGCGTCGTCGTTCCCGGTGCTGGTCGGCGTGCGGATCCTGCTCGGGCTCGGCACGGCGACCGGGTTCCCCGCCGCGATGGCCGTGGTCAAGGCGCGCGCGACCAGGCTGGAGGTGGCGGTGCCCGGCGGGGTGCTGGCGACCCTGGCCACCTCGACCCAGGCGAGCATGGCCGTCGGGCCGACGCTGGGCGGGCTGCTGGTCGGGCTGGCCGACTGGCGGCTCACCTTCGCGGTCAACGTCCCGCTCGCGCTGACCGGGCTGGTGCTCGCGCTGCTCTGGCTGCCCGCCGACGAGCACACCGCGCCAGGTCCCCGGTCCCGGATCGACTGGCCGGGGATCGTGCTCTTCGCGGCCTCGATGACCGCGCTGCTGCTGTTCGTCATGCGGCCCGCGCTCGACCGGTGGCCGTTCCTGGCCGCCGGGCTGGTGCTCGGCGCGGTGCTGGGCTGGCAGGAACTGCGCACCGCGAGCCCGTTCCTGGACCTGCGCGCGCTCGGCGGCAACCGCCCGCTGATCGCCACCTATCTCCGGCAGGGCTTGGGATACCTGGTGATCTACGCGTTCCTGTACGGCTACCCGCAGTGGCTGGCGCAGGGGTACGGGCTGCCCGAACAGGCCGTGGGCCTGGTGCTGCTGCCGATGTCGATCACCACGGTGACCCTGTCCGCGCTGGGCAACCGGCTCGGGCTCGGGGTGTACGCGCGGCTGCTGCTCACCGCGGGATCGCTGTGCACCGGCGCGCTGCTGCTGTTCGTCCCGGGCGCCGGTACTCCACTGTGGACGGTGGCGGCGATCGCGTTCCTGTTCGGCGTCGCACAAGGACTGAGCACGGTCGCGAACCAGACCGCGCTGTACGTGCAGGCGCCCGCCGACCGGATCGGCACGCTCTCCGGACTGTTCCGCACCTCGCAGTACCTCGGCGCGCTGGCGTCGACGACGGTGATCGCGCTGTCGTTCGGCCCGGCGGCGACCGATCAGGGGCTCGGCACGCTGGCGCTCGTGCTGGCGGTGGTGGCCGGATCGCTGTGCTGCCTCACCGCGGCCGACCGGGGGCTGCGGGAGGTCGAGCGGTGAGTCAGGCCTGGGGGAGGTCCCGCGCCTTTTCCGCGCCGATCGTGGTGCCCTCGCCGTGCCCGGTGCGCACTTCGGTGTCCTCGGGCAGGGTGAAAAGCTTGTCCTGGATGGACTTCACGATCGTCGGATAGTCCGAATAGGACCGACCGGTGGCGCCGGGGCCGCCGTGGAACAGGGTGTCGCCGGTGAACACGACGCCGAGTTCGGCGGCGTACAGGCACACCGCGCCGGGCGCGTGGCCGGGGGGTGTGCAGCACGGTCAGCGCGGTGCCCGCGACGGAGAGCGCCTGCCCGTCGGCGAGTTCGCCGTCCGGGGCGCGGCCGGGATGGGTGAGGTCCCAGAGGACGCGGTCCGCGGGGTGCAGCAGGATCGGCGCGCCGGTGCGCTCGGCGAGTGCGGGTGCCGCGTTCACGTGGTCGTTGTGGGCGTGGGTGCACACGATCGCCCGCACGGTGCGCTCGCCGATCGCGTCCGCGATGGCCCGCGCGTCGTGGGCCGCGTCGATCACCAGGACCTCGCGGTCGTCGCCGACCAGCCAGACGTTGTTGTCGACGTCCCAGCTGCCGCCGTCGAGCTGGAAGACGCCGGAGGTCACCACGTTCCGCACGGTTGCCGCCATGCCCTGGACCTTAGTCGCGCGTTCACGTACCGTCGGTATCTACTCGGAAGTAGGGTTACCGCTGGTAGGGAGCATCGATGACGAGCACCGAACCGCTGTCCGAGCCGCTCAAGCTGCCGTGCGGCGCGGTCCTGCCGCACCGGCTGGCCAAGTCCGCGCTGAGCGAGCAGCTCGGGGACCGGCGGAACCGCCCGACGCGGGAGCTGTGCGAGCTGTACCGCACCTGGGCGCGCGGCGGCGCCGGGATGCTGGTCACCGGGAACGTGATGGTCGATCCGGCCGCCCTCGGCGAGCCGCGCAACGTCGCGGTGCCGCCCGTGCCGGATGCGGCGGACTTCCGGCCGTGGGCCGAATCGGTCGCCGGGACCGACGCCCTGCTCTGGGTGCAGCTGAACCACCCCGGGCGGCAGAGCCCGCGGTTCCTGTCCCGGCAGCCGGTCGCGCCGTCGGCGGTGCCGTTCGGGAACAAGGGGGTGCGGTCGGTCTTCGCGGCGCCGCGGGCGCTGACCGCCGCGGAGATCGAGGCGATCATCGACCGGTTCGCGCTGGCCGCGCGCACGTTCGTCGAAGCGGGGTTCGCCGGGATCCAGTTGCACGGCGCGCACGGGTACCTGATCTCGCAGTTCCTTTCCCCGCTGACGAACCGGCGGGACGACGACTGGGGTGGTGACCCGGCCCGGCGGCGGCGGTTCCTGGCCGAACTCGTGCGGCGGGTGCGGGCCGAGGTCGGCGCCGGGGTGCCGGTGTCGGTCAAGCTGAACAGCGCCGACTTCCAGCGCGGCGGGTTCGACGAGGCGGAGAGCCTGGAGGTCGTGCGGGAGCTGGGCGCGGCCGGGATCGATCTGCTGGAGATCTCCGGCGGCACCTACGAGCGGGCCGTGATGATGGGGACCGTGCGGGCGAGCACCGCGAGCCGGGAGGCGTACTTCCTGGAGTACGCGGCCAAGGCGCGGGAGGTCACCGACACCCCGCTGATGGTCACCGGCGGGTTCGCCACCGCGGCGGCGATGGCCGAGGCCCTGCGGTCCGGGGCGCTGGACGTGATCGGGCTGGGGCGGCCGATGATCGTCGACCCCGGGCTGCCGGGCCGGTTGCTCGGCGGCGCCGACGTGCGGGCGGAACGGCTGTGCCCGAGGACCGGTATCCAGCTCGCGGACAGCCTGCTGGAAATCCAGTGGCACACCCAGCAGATGCACCGGGTCGCGGCGGGGAAGCCGGTGGCGCGGCGGCGGGGCGCGCTGCGGTCGCTGGTGCGCGCGGGGATCAACGATCCGCTCAACGCTTTCCGCCGAGTGCGGGCCTGACCTGCACTTTTCTCCCCGAGGTGGCACACTGAGCCACGAGTGGCATCAAGCTGAGCCATGATGGCTTGCGGTGGTGCCACACGTGTGCCATAGTGGTGCCATGGACTTGACCTCGTATGTGGACAACCTCGGACGTGAGTTCGCCACGCTCGTCGAAGCCGGAGGCGACGAGGCGCGTGCGCTGGTCGAGCGCCTCACCGGATCGCTCGAGTCGGCGATCCGGATGACCCTGCTGGACGCGCTGTCGGCGGCCGCCGACGAGATCACCAGCGATCTGGCCCCGGGGTCGGTGGAACTGCGCCTGCGCGGACGCGATCCGAACTTCGTCGTGACCACGCCGCCGTCCGCCGAGCCGCCCCGGGACGCGGCCGAAAGCGGCCCGGCGACGGCGGAAAGCGTGCCGGACAGCGGCCCGCCGATCGCCGAGGACGGCCCGACGGCCCGGATCAACGTGCGCCTCCCGGAGCAGCTCAAGGCCGCGGTCGAGGAGGCCGCCGCCAAGGAGGGCCGCTCGGTCAACGCCTGGCTGGTCCGGGCGGCCTCGGCCGCGCTGCGGCAACCCGACCGCGAGCCGCGCACCGAGTCGTACGGCAAGCGGAGCCGGCAGAGCTTCACCGGCTGGGTGCGCTAGCCGCACCGCGCCGCTTCACCACACGTCCCCGACCTGCGGGGATGCCTTACCCACCCATGATGAGGGGACAACCATGCCTACTTTCGACACACCCGAACCGATCGTCGTCACGCTCGAACTCGGCGTCGCCGGCCAGGTGCGGCTCACCGCGAGCGATCGCGCCGACACCGTCGTCGAGGTGCGCCCGAGCGACGACTCCGACGACTCCGACGTGAAGGCCGCGAAGCAGGTCCGCGTCGAGTACGCGAACGGCACGCTGCACGTCCGGGGGCCGAAGGTGCGCCCCTTCGACTTCTCCCGCAA
The DNA here is from genome assembly GCF_009765355.1 of Amycolatopsis anabasis. Lineage (GTDB taxonomy): Bacteria > Actinomycetota > Actinomycetes > Mycobacteriales > Pseudonocardiaceae > Amycolatopsis > Amycolatopsis anabasis. The sequence continues at coordinate 70,550 of NZ_VTHK01000025.1, forward strand.
GACGAGGTCGGTCGACGTGTCCGTCGAACTGCCGAGCGGTTCGCAGGTGTCCGGCGAGGTGCAGGTGGGGGACTTCCGCGGCGCGGGCCGGCTCGGGGAGTGCCGGGTCAAGACCTCCGCCGGGAACGTCCGGCTCGAGCGAACCGGCGCGCTGCGCCTGGACACGGCGGCCGGGCACGTCACCGTGGACGGCGTCGCGGGCAACGCCGAGATCCACACCGGATCCGGGAAGGTCCGCGTCGGTGAGATCGAGGGCACCGCGGTCGTCAAGAACTCCAACGGCGACATCGAAATCGAAGCGGTCACCGGTGACGCGCGAGCGCGCTCGGCGAACGGCGACATCGCCATCGACCGGGCGGGCGCCGGGGTCGACGCGAAGACGGCCAACGGCGGCATCCGCCTCGGCGAGGTGGTCCGCGGTTCGGTCGTGCTCGGCACCGCGATGGGCGGTCTCGAGATCGGCATCGCCGAGGGCACCGCCGCCTGGCTCGACGTGAACACCTCGTTCGGGCACGTGCGCAACCTGCTGGACGAGGCCACCCGGCCCGAAAGCGCCGACGAGACCGTCGAAGTGCACGGGCGCACCTCTTACGGCGACATCACGATCCGCCGTTCTTGACCATTTTTCTTACCTCGAAAGGAATCGCATGCCCACCCAGCAATCGGCGATCGCGGCGACCGGACTGCGCAAGTCGTTCGGTGACCACGTCGTGCTCGACGGTCTCGACCTGAACGTCCCGCGGGGCACCGTCTTCTCGCTGCTCGGCGCGAACGGCGCCGGGAAGACCACCACGGTCAAGATTCTGTCCACTTTGATCAGTGCCGACGGCGGGAGCGCGCAGGTCGGCGGGCACGACCTCGCGACCGAACCCGACGCGGTGCGCGCCTCGATCGGCGTCACCGGTCAGTTCTCCGCGGTGGACAACCTGCTCAACGGCGAGGAGAACCTGCTCCTGATGGCGGATCTGCACCACCTCTCCCGGCGGGACGGGCGCCGCCGCGCCGCCGAACTGCTCGAGCAGTTCGATCTGGTCGAGGCCGGGAAGAAACCGGCCTCGACCTACTCCGGGGGCATGCGCCGGCGGCTCGACCTCGCGATGACCCTGGTCGGCAGCCCGCGGGTGATCTTCCTCGACGAGCCGACCACCGGCCTGGACCCGCGCAGCCGCCGGAGCATGTGGCAGATCGTCCGCGAACTGGTGGCCGGCGGGGTCACCATCTTCCTCACCACGCAGTACCTGGAGGAGGCCGACGAACTCGCCGACCGGATCGCGGTCCTCGACCACGGCCGGCTGGTCGCCGAGGGCACCGCGGACGAGCTGAAGCGCCGCATTCCCGGCGGCCACGTCCGCCTGCGGTTCACCGACCCGCGCGGCTTCGAAGCGGCCGCGAACGTCCTGGGCCAGGTGTCCCGCGAGAACGAGGCCCTCGCCCTGCGCGTGCCCAGCGACGGCAGCCTCCGGTCGCTGAAGACCCTGCTCGACCGGCTCGACGACAGGGCCATCGAGGTCGACGAGTTTTCCGTGCACACCCCCGATCTCGACGACGTTTTCCTCGCCCTCACCGGCAACCCCAAGAAGGAGAAGGTGACCACCCGATGAGCGCCCCTGCCCACGCCCTCCGCGGTTCGGCCCCGGCCCCCGCTTCGGTGAAACTCCGCTTCCACCCGCTGCGCGACTCGGCGACGATGTTGCGCCGCAACCTCAAGCACATGCTGCGGTACCCGTCGATGACGCTGATGCTCGTCGGGATGCCGGTCGTCTTCCTGCTGCTGTTCGTCTACGTGTTCGGCGGCACGATGGGCGCAGGTCTCGGCGGAGCGTCCGGTGGGCGCGCGGAGTACGTCAACTACGTCGCGCCCGCGATCATTCTGATGACCGTGACGTCCGCGGTCCAGGGGACCGCGATCTCGGTCGCGATGGACATGACCGAGGGCATCATCGCCCGGTTCCGCACCATGCACATCGCCCGCGTGTCGGTGCTGACCGGGCACGTCCTCGGCAGCGTGCTCCAGGCGGTGTTCGCCCTGGCGATCGTGATCGGCGTGGCGTTGCTGGTCGGTTTCCGGCCCGCCGCGGGGGTGGGCGACTGGCTGGCCACGGCCGGTTTCCTGGTGCTGGTGTCGTTCGCGCTCGTCTGGTTCTCCGTCGCGCTCGGCCTGGTGAGCAAGAGCGTGGAGACCGCGAGCAACGTGGGCATGCCGCTGGTGCTGCTGCCGTTCCTCGGCAGCGGGTTCGTCCCCACCGACTCCATGCCGGGCGGGCTGCGCTGGTTCGCCGAGTACCAGCCCTTCACGCCGATCATCGAAACCCTGCGCGGCCTGCTGATGGACAAGCCGATCGGGAACGACGCGTGGATCGCGCTCGGCTGGTGCGCCGTCATCGCGCTGGGCGGCTACCTCTGGTCCAAGAAGCTGTTCAACCGCGAGTACGCCCGCTGACCTCGAATCCAGGAGCCCACCATGCAGCACGAACCTTCGGAAGTAACCGAGTTTCCCGCGAACCGTCCCGCGGGCTGCCCCTTCGCCCCGCCCGAGGAACTGGAGCGGATCCGCGACCGGAGCCCGGTCGTCCGGATCACCTTCCCCGACGGGCACCGGGGCTGGCTGGTCACCGGCTACGCCCAGACCCGCGCGATGGCGGCCGACCGCCGCATCAGCTCGCGGTACGAACTGGTCCACTTCCCTTATCCGGGGATGGAAGGCGTGGAGATACCCCCGGCGCCGGTCGGGGACCTGACCGGGATCGACCCGCCCGAGCACACCCGTTACCGGAAGCTGCTCACCGGCAAGTTCACCGTCCGCCGGATGCGCCAGCTCACCGAACGCGTCGAGCAGATCACCGCCGAGCATCTGGACGCCATGGCACGGCAGGGCCCGGAGGCCGACCTGGTACCGGCCTTCGCGCATCCCGTCCCCGCGGTGATGATCTGCGAACTGCTCGGCGTCCCGTACGCCGATCGCGAGACCTTCCAGCGGCACGCGGCGAAAGTGGGCAACCCGGAGTTCGCACCGGAGGAACAGGGCGCCGCGTACGTCGCGCTGATGGAGTACCTGAACGAACTGGTCGTGGCCAAGCGCGCCGAACCGGGCGACGACATGCTCAGCGACCTGACCACCAGCGACCTCACCGATGAGGAGCTCGGCGGGATCGGCACCTTCCTGCTCGGGGCCGGTCTGGACACCACCGCCAACATGATCGCGCTGGGCACCTTCGCCCTGCTCCGGAATCCCGACCAGCTCGCGATCCTGCGCGCCGAACCGGAGATCGCCGAACAGGCCGTCGAGGAACTCCTGCGCTACCTGAGCGTCGCGCACACCGGCGTGCGGGCGGCGGTGGAGGACATCGAGCTGGACGGGCAGGTGATCAAGGCGGGCGAGTCGGTCATCTTCTCGCTGCAGGCCGCGAACTGGGATCCGGCGAAGTTCGCCGAACCGGACAAGCTCGACCTGCGGCGGAACGCCGCCGGGCACCTGGCCTTCGGGCACGGCATCCACCAGTGCCTCGGGCAGCAGCTGGCCCGGGTCGAGATGCGGGTGGCCATCCCCGCGCTGTTCGCCCGGTTCCCGACGCTGCGCCTGGCCGTCCCGCCCGAGGAGGTGCCGATGCGCCCGTTCCAGCAGAACGTCTACGGCGTGCAGCGGCTCCCGGTCACCTGGGACGAGGGGTAAGCCATGAAACTCAGGGGAAGAAGGCTCCTGTCGATCGTCACCGCGGTGGGAGCGGCGGTGGGTGTCCTGGTGGTCCCCGCCGCGGTTTCCACGGCGGCGGACGGCCACGGCCACGCCGGGGTGCGACGGGTGCTCGACCGGGCCGTGACCGAAGGCGGCCTTCCCGGGATCCTCGCCGAGGTCCGCGACGGCGACCGGCGCTGGTTCGGCACGGCGGGGGTGGCCGACACCGGAACCGGGCGGCAGCGCCGGGCGCAGGACCGGTTCCGCATCGGGAGCACCACCAAGACGTTCGCGGCGACCCTGGTGCTGCAGCTCGCGGGCGAGCACCGGCTCAGCCTGGACGACACCGTGGAGAAGTGGCTTCCCGGGATGGTGCACGGCAACGGCCACGACGGCGGCCGGATCACCGTCCGGCAGCTGCTCAACCAGACCAGCGGGATCTTCAACTACGCGCTGGACCCGGAGATGCTGCGCCACTACCTCGGTCCCGAGTTCCTCGAGCACCGGTTCGACGGCGCGAGTCCCGAACAGCTCGTGCGGATCGCCACGTCCCATCCGCCCGCCTTCGCGCCGGGCACGGACTGGGGGTATTCCAACACCAACTTCATCCTCGCCGGGATGATCGTCGAACGGGTCACCGGTGCGACGTTCGCGGGCGAACTCGCCCGGCGGATCACCGGTCCGCTCGGCCTGACCGGAACGTACCTGCCGCGCGGTGACGACCCGTCGATCCGCGGACCGCATTCGCGGCACTACTCGAGGTTGAACATGCCCGATCCCAGTGCCCGGGTTTACGACGTGACCGAGATGAACTCCTCCTGGGCCTGGACCGCCGGGGGCATGATCTCGACGGCCGGGGAGCTCAACCGGTTCTTCGGCGCCCTGCTGGGCGGCCGGTTGCTGCCGCCCGCCCAGCAGCGGGAGATGTTCACCACGGTCCCGACGCACGGCTGGATCGACGACGCCGCCTACGGCCTCGGCATGTCCTCGGTGAGGCTGCCTTGTGGCACCACGGTTTGGGGGATGGGCGGCGCCATCAACGGGTCCTGGTCCTACACCTACGGGACCCGCGACGGCAGGCACCTGGTCGCGACCAACGTCAACGGCGACTGGGCCGACGGCGATTTCCAGCCGCGGAACCCGATCGGCGTCTTCACCGACGTGCTCCGAGCGGAGTTCTGCACGGGCGGCTCGCGATGAAACGGGGAATCGCGTAGCCCAACCGGGGGTGGTGAGTGTTCCGGGCGGTGGGGACCCGCCCGGAACACTCACGTCACGACGTTTCCTCCGATCAGGGACCGGATGGTGGTGATCGTGTCCGCGTCGGCCGGGTCCTTGTCCGGGCGGTAGCGGACCACCCGGGCGAAGCGCAGCGCGGCGCCGCCGGGGTAGCGGGTGCTCACCTGGACGCCGTCGAGTTCGATCTCCACCACCAGTTCCGGGCGGACGTACACCGTCCAGTCGTCACGGCGGGCCTCGATTTCCTGGAACCGGGCGGTCTGCCAGGCGAGTAGTTCGTCGGTGAGGCCCTTGAACGTCTTGCCCACCATGATCGGCGGCCCGCCGTCCGGGTCCCGCGCGCCGAGGTGCAGATTGGACAGGTACCCGGTGCGCCGCCCGTGGCCCCATTCCGCGGCGAGCACCACCAGGTCCAGCGTGTGCACCGGTTTGACCTTCAGCCAGGCGCGCCCGCGGCGGCCCGCCGCGTACGGCGAATCCAGCGCCTTGACCATGATGCCCTCGTGCCCGGCGGCCAGGGCGTCGGCGAGGATCGCCGCCGGATCGGCCGGATCGGTCGCGCCGGGGATCAGGTGGTCGCCGGCCACCTCGCGCAGGGCGGTGTTGCGTTCGCGCAGCGGGGCGTCGAGCAGATCGGCGCCGTCGAGGTGCAGGCAGTCGAAGAAGTACGGCCGCAGCAGCAACGCCCGCACCTGTTCGTCCCGCGTGCTGCCGAACCGGCTCATCGTCTCCTGGAACGGCCGCGGCCGGCCGTCGTCGGTGAGCGCGAGCGTCTCGCCGTCGAGCACCACCGACCGGCACGGCAGCGCGCGCACCAGGTCGACCAGTTCGGCCACGCTCCCGGTGATCTCCCGCAGCGTGCGGGTGTACACGCGCACCTCGTCGCCATTCCGGTGCACCTGGATCCGGGCACCGTCCATTTTGTACTCGACGACCGCGGAAGTGTGTTCTGCCAACGCTTCGGCCAGCGATTCGGCAGGGGAGGCGAGCATTGGGCGGATCGGGCGGCCGAGTTCGAGCCGGAACTCGCGCAGTGCCGCCTCGCCGCCGGACATCGCGGCCAGCGCGGTGACCGGCAGCCGGCCGGAGAGCATGAACGCGCGCCGCACGGCCTCGCCCGGGACCTCGGCGGCCGCGGCGATCGCGTCCACCATGACGCCCTCGAGCGCGCCCTGCCGGAGCTCCCCGGTGAGCAGCCGGAACAGGAAGTGCTGCTCGGCCTCGGTGGCCCGGGCGAACAGCGCGTGCAGCGTTTCCGCGCGGCGCCGGGCCGAGCCGCTGCCGGACAGCCCGGCCACCTCGCCGAGCGCGCGGTCCACCTCGGACACTTCCAGCGACGCGCCGGGCGCGCGCGGGGCGCCGAGTTCGGCGAGCGTGCGCCAGCCGGTGCCGATCCGGCCCTGGAGCGGCTGTCCGGTGAGGAACGCGACGACGGCGCCGAGCTCCTCCGGGGCGGCCGCGCGCAGCAGCTCCGCGAGGGTCGCGGTCTTCGCCTTGCGCGAGCGGGTCGCGCTCAGCGCGGCGGAGGCGGTGACGACGTCGGTGAGCAACATGTCGACATCATGCCTCGCGGCACCGACAATCGCGGGCTGAGCACCAGCGCGACGGCCACCGCGCAGCCGGCGAGCCCGAGCAGGCCGCGGACGTCGATCCGCTCGTCGAACAGCGCGAACGCGAGCACCATCGTGGCCGGTGGGGTGAGGTAGAGCAGGCTGGAGACCCTGGTCACCGAGGTCCGGCGCAGGGCGAGCCAGTAGAAGCCGTAGCCGCCGAAGGTGGACAGCACGACCACCCAGGCCACGGCGAACCAGAACGAACCGGTCGGCGGCGGGACGAGTTCGCCGGTCACCGCGGCCAGCCCGGTGAACACCGCCGCGCTCGTGACGCACTGGATCACGAGCGCGTCACCCAGCGGGGTGGTCGTGCCGATCCGGCGTTCCAGCAGCGTCGCGGCCACCAGGCCGAGCATCGCGAGCACCGGGAGCGCGTAGGCCAGGGGCGGGGCGTGCCCGCCGCCCGAGAGATCCCCGCCGACGACGAGCGCGACCCCGGCCAGCCCGAGGGCCAGCCCGGCCCACTGCGCCGGCGAAGCGCGCTCGCCGAGCACGAACTGCCCGAGGACGGTCGCCACGATCGGCTGCAGCGCCGCGATCAGCGCGGTGGTCCCGGACGGCACGCCGAGGTCGACCGCCCAGTAGACGCCGAACAGGTACACGCCCTGGGAGAGCAGCCCGATTCCGGCCTGCGTGCCGAGTTCGCGCGGGCCGATCGCGCGCCGCCGGGTGAGCCACCACCAGCCGCCGAGCAGCACGCCCGCGGCGAGGAACCGCCACATCAGCAGGGTGAACGTGCTCGCCGACCGCGCGCCCAGGGCCGCCCCGATGAACCCCGAACTCCAGGTCAGCACGAACCCCGCCGCGACGATCCCGTTCCCGCGCACACGGCCTCCTCTGCTAGGTAAACAGACCGGTATGGTTAGTAGACTAACTAAACAGATCGGTATATCGTCAAGGGGTGAGCCAGGAGACGACCCTCACCCCGGCCGCCCGGCGGGTGCTCGACGTGGCGGGGAAACTGTTCTACGACAAGGGAATCCACGCGGTCGGCGTGGACCTGATCGCGCACGAGGCCGGGGTCACCAAGAAGACCCTGTACGACCGGTTCGGCTCGAAGGACGCGCTGGTCGGCCAGTACCTGCGCCGCCGGGACGAGCGCTGGCGCGAGCACGTCCGCGCGGTGGTCGGCCGCTCCCGGGTCGCGCCGGAACGCCGCCCGCTGCTGGTGTTCGACGCGCTCGACGACTGGATGGCCACCGAGAACCCGCGCGGTTGCGCGTTCGTCAACGCGCACGCCGAGCTACCCGACGGCGAACACCCCGGGCGGCGGGTGATCGCGGACCAGAAACGCTGGCTGCTGGGCTACCTGCGCGAACTGGCCGAGCAGGCGGGCCTGCGCAACCCGCGCAAACTCGCCAACGCGCTGCTGGTCCTGCTCGAGGGCGCCACGGTCACCGCGTCGCTGGACGTGGTGCCGGGCGCGGTCCGCGCGGCGAAGGAAATCGCCCGCGGCCTCCTCGACCAGTCGTGAACTCGCGGGGCGGCGGCACTTCCCGCCCACACTGGTTTCCGTCGCCTACGCGAGGGAGCCGGGTGCTGGGGTCGTGAGTGGTACGGGCGGACTCACCCGCTCCCGATCAGAATCCCCGCACCTTCCATGAGGGGACCCCTCCGGACAAAATTTGTCCGGAGGGGTCCCCTCATGACAGTTCGCTACTTGCCGCCGCGGGCCATGCGGAGGACGTCGAGGGCCTCGTCGAGCTGGGCCACGGTGAGCTTCCCGTTGTCCACGTGGCCGCGTTCCAGGACGACCTCCCGGATCGTTTTCCGTTCCCGCAGGGCCTGTTTGGCGACCGCGGCGGCCTCTTCGTAGCCGAGGTAGGAGTTCAGCGGGGTGACGATGGAAGGCGAGCCTTCGGCGTATTCGCGCATCCGGTCGGTGTTCGCGGTCAGCCCGGCGAAGACCTTGTCCGCCAGCAGCCGGGACACCGCGGCGAGCAGGCGCGCCGATTCCAGCACGTTGCGCGCGATCACCGGCAGGTTCACGTTGAGCTGGAAGTTGCCCTGCGCCCCGGCGAAGGCGACCGCCGCGTCGTTCCCGATCACCTGGGCCACCACCTGCAGGGTCGCCTCCGGGATCACCGGGTTCACCTTTCCCGGCATGATCGACGAACCGGGCTGCAGATCCGGCAGCGCCAGTTCGGCCAGGCCCGTCCGCGGCCCGGAGCCCAGCCAGCGCAGATCGTTGGCGATCTTGTTCAGCGACACGGCGACCGTGCGCAGGTGCCCGGAGGTCTCGACCACGCCGTCCTGGCTCGCCTGCGCCTCGAAGTGATCGCGGGCCTCGGTCAGCGGCAGGTTCGTCACCTTCGCCAGTTCGGCGGCGACGGCCGCGCCGAAACCGGCCGGCGCGTTGAGCCCGGAACCGACGGCGGTCCCGCCGATCGGCAACTCGCCCAGGCGCCCCAGCCCCGAGGTCAGCCGCTCGATGCCGAACCGCACCTGCGCGGCCCACGCGCCCGCCTCCTGGCCGAGCGTGATCGGCACCGCGTCCATCAGATGCGTCCGGCCGGACTTCACCGCGTCCGACCATTCCGCCGCGCGGGACTCGATGGTGCTCGCCAGGTGGTCCAGCGCGGGGATCACGTCGGTCAGCACGGCCTCGGTCGCGGCCACGTGAATGGTCGTGGGGAAGGTGTCGTTGGACGACTGGGAAGCGTTGACGTGGTCGTTGGGATGCACGTCGCGGCCGAGTGCCCGGCTGGCCAGGGTCGCGATGACCTCGTTGGCGTTCATGTTCGACGAGGTGCCGGAACCGGTCTGGAACACGTCGATCGGGAAATGCGCGTCGTGCTCGCCCTCGGCGACCTCGTCGGCGGCCTTCGCGATGGCCGCGGCCACGTCCCCGTCGAGCACGCCGAGCCGCGCGTTCACCCGCGCCGCCGCGGCCTTGAGCAGGCCGAGCGCGCGAATCTGCGCGCGCTCCAGGCCACGGCCGGAAATCGGGAAGTTCTCCACCGCGCGCTGGGTCTGCGCCCGGTACAGGGCGTCCGCCGGGACCCTGACCTCGCCCATGGTGTCGTGTTCGATCCGGAATTCCTGTTCAGCCATGCCCCAAGTCTGGCGCAGCGCAAAGGCCGCCGCGTCGTGGCGTTGCGCACCCGCGAATCCCGATATGGTGAACGTGTTCTCGATCACTGCCAACCACCACTGGCGGGAAGGACGGTGAGCCATGAGCTCGCCCACGGAGGCGTTGTCGGTCGACATTCTGATCGTCGGCGCCGGGCCGACCGGTTTGTTCGCTGCCTACTACGCGGGGTTCCGCGGCCTGTCGATGGCGATCGTCGACTCGCTGCCCGAAGCGGGCGGGCAGGTCACCGCGATGTACCCGGAGAAGATGATCTACGACGTCGGCGGGTTTCCCGCCGTGCGCGGCCGGGATCTGATCAACGGGCTGGTCGAACAGGCCGCGCCGTGGAAACCCACATACCTGCTCGGCCGTAAGGCCGAAGGGCTGACCGAAACCGAATCCGGGCTCGCGGTCACGCTCGACGGCGGCGAAGTGGTGCACGCGGGCGCGGTGCTGATCACCGCCGGGATCGGGGAATTCACGCCACGCCCGTTGCCCGCCGGGGACGGCTGGCTCGGCCGGGGCATGGTCCACTTCGTGCCCGCGCTGGAGGTCCACCGCGGGCAGGACGTGGTCGTGGTCGGCGGCGGCGACTCCGCGTTCGACTGGGTGCTCGCGCTGCACCCGATCGCGTCCAGCGTCACCCTGGTGCACCGCCGCGCGCGGTTCCGGGCCGCCGATTCGATCGTCCGCGAGGCCCGCGACCTGGGCATCCGGATCATCACCGACGCCGAGGTGACCGCGTTGCGGGACCGGGGCGACGGCCTGCTCGCCGAGGTGGGCGTCAAGGTCAAGGGCGAGGACGAGTTCACCCTGCCCGCGCAGGCCGTGGTCGCCGCGCTCGGGTTCACCGCCGATCTGGGACCGATCGAGAACTGGGGCCTGCACATCGACCACCGCTCGATCGCCGTCGACTCCACCATGAAGACCGCGCGGGACCGGGTGTTCGCCGCCGGAGACGTGGCGGCCTATCCCGGCAAGGTCAAGCTGATCGCGACCGGGTTCGGCGAGGCCGCCACGGCCGTCAACAACATCGCGGTCACCCTCGATCCGGACGCGCACCTGTTCCCCGGCCATTCGAGCAACGTGGAGTAGTTACCGCGGGATGGTGTCTTTCGACACCTTTTCACTGAGGTTAGCCTTGCCTTAGTCTGTGGCTCCAAGCCATTACTGGAGGGCAAGGCATGACGCATTCGCTCGTACCGAGACGGACCGGGTTGCTGGTCGCGGCCGGGATCTCCGCCGCGCTCGTCGGCCTCGGCGCCGCGCAGGCCGCGGCCGCCACCGGACCGTCGGTCGGCGCACCCATCCCCGCCGGGAACTCGCCGTTCGAAATCGCCGCGCTTCCCGCGCTGCACAAGGTTTTCGTGGCCGAGAACGGCGACCACACGGTCGGCGTCTTCGACACCGAGAAGGGCGAGTTCACCCAGCGGATCCCGTTGCCGGGCAAGCAACCCCTGTCGGTCGCCGCGAACCGCAAGACCGGCACCGTCTACGTGGGCACCTACCAGGACACCCTCGAGGTCATCGACGGGGCACGCGGCACGGTCAAGGCCAGCTACCGCACCGGCCAGCACTCGCACAGCATCGGCGTGGACGAGAACAACGACCGGGTCGCGGTCGCCAACGGCGTGTCCAACACGGTCACCATCATCGACGAAGGCGGCGCGGCCACCTCGGTGAACGTGGGCAAGCTGCCGACCTCGCCGGTCTTCAGCTCCGACGGCACCAAGCTCTACGTGACCAACGCGCAGAGCAACACGGTTTCGGTGATCGGCACCGGGCCGGAGGACTACTGGCCTTCGGTGGGCAAGACGATCAACACCCAGTTCTGGCCACTGCAGGCCGCGCTCAACCCGAACACCGGCAAGCTGTACGTGTCCAACCGGCTCGAGGGCACCGTGCAGATCATCGACACCGCGACCGATTCGGTGACCGGCTCGGTCAAGGTCGGCGAGGAGCCGATCGACGTCGCGGTCAACGCGGACACGAACACCGTCTACGTGGCCAATTCGAAGTCGAACAGCGTCTCGGTGCTCGACGGCGCCACCACGCGCGTGCGCGCGACCGTCCCGACGAACGGCAACTACCCGCTCGGTATCGCGGTCACCGACGCGAAAACCGCGTACGTCACCAACAAGGGGTCCAACAACATCAACAAGCTGACCGATCCAGGGCCGGACTCGGGGGAGACCGGCCAGGCGGCGTAACCGGGGGTGCGCCGGCGGCGGCCCGGGTGTGCGTTCGGCGCACCCGGGTCGCTCGCGTTCGGGTCTATTCAATTAGGTAAGCCTAGCCTTATTATTGCCTGGTTTTTCGGCCTACTCTGAGAGGAACAGGCATGAATCGAATATCGCGGCTGGGCAGACCCGGCGCGGTCGTCGCGGTGGCCGCCGCGGCGGTGGCCCTGGCGGCCGGCCCCGCCTCGGCGGCCGACGGCCCGTCGATCGGGAAGTCCATCTCGGTCGGCAACAGCCCGTACCAGGTCGGCGCGCTGCCCGCGCTGCACCGCGTGGTCGTCGCCGAGGCCGGCGACCACACCGTCGGCGTGATCGACACGCGCACCGGGCAGGTCGTCACGCACTTCCCGCTGCCCGGCAAGACCCCGCTCGCCATCGCCACCAACAAGAAGACGAACACCGTCTACGTCGGCACGCAGCAGGACACCGTCGAGGTGCTGGACGGGAACACCGGGCGCCGCAAGGCGACCTACCAGGTCGGCGAGCACGCGCATTCGATCGGCGTGGACGAGGCGCACGGCCGGATCGCGGTCGCCAACGTCGAGTCCGGCACGGTGACCATCCTCGGCGACGACGGCGGCTGGGCGGTCGGCGTCAACGTGGGCAAGGCCCCGACCTCCCCGGCCTTCAGCGCCGACGGCAACAAGCTCTACGTGACCAACGCGGAGAGCAACACGGTTTCGGTGATCGCGACCGGGCCGAACGACTACTGGCCCTCGGTGGGCAAGACGATCGGCACGCATTTCTGGCCGTTGCAGGCCGCGGTCAACCCGAAGACCGGCAAGCTCTACTTCACCAACTTCACCCAGGGCACCGTGCAGGTGATCGACACCGCCACCGACAACCTCGTCGGTTCGATCGCGGTGGGCACGGAGCCGATCGGCATCGCGGTCAACGCGGACACGAACACCGTCTACGTGGCCAATTCGAAGTCGAACAGCCTCTCGGTGATCGACGGCGCCACCGACCGGGTGCGGGCCACCGTGCCGACCCGCGGCCAGTTCCCGCTGGGCGTCGCGGTGACCGACGCGAAGACCGCGTTCGTCAGCAACCGGGTGTCCAACAACGTCAACGTGCTGGGCGACCCCGGCCCGGCCGTGGGGTCGGCGGCCTGAGCTTTCCCGGCGGGGCCGAGGTTTTCAGCGCTTGGCCCCGCCGGTCCGCTGGTTGATCCACGCCGAGTACGCGACGACCGAGGTGTAGATCGACGGCGCGGTGGCGCAGGTAGGTTCCGAGTTGCCCGGCCGGGAGGTGACCCCGAGCAGCCGCCAGTGCTCGTCCACCTTCGCGATCTCCGGGCCGCCCGAATCGCCGTAGCACGAACCGGACGTGCCACCGGGGTTGTCCGTGCACAGCTCGACGTTCGGGTCGAACGCCGCCGTGCACCGGGCGGGGTCGACGATCTGGCTGTCGAGTTGTTGCAGGATCACCGTTTCCCCGCCGCAGCCCTGCGTCGGGCAGGTCTGGCCCCAGCCGAGCAGCCGGGTCGCGGTGCCGGGCACCGGCGCCTCGCCCAGCCGGAGCGGCGCCGCCTGGGCCGGGGTGGCGAGCCGGACCAGGCCGAGGTCGCCGCCCGCGCCGTTCGGGTTGTAGTCCGGATGCGGCACGACCTCCGCGGAGGTGATGACCTCGCCGCCCTGGGTGTGGTCGTTGCTGCCGATCCGCGCGGTGACCTGTTTCGGGCTCTTGCCCTGGATGCAGTGCGCGGCGGTGACCACCCAGGCTGGCGTGATCAGCGAGCCGCCGCAGAAGTGCTTACCGCTCGAGGACTGCAGCGACACGATGAACGGATAGGGCTGATCGGCGTTCGCGCCGCCGACGATCCGCGGCTCGGCCGCGGAAGCCGGCCCGGCCAGGGCCAGCACCGCGGCCGCTCCGGCGGCCAGGGCCCGCCCGATCACGGGAGCGGCGGCACGATGTCGCCGTCGTCGGCGTCGGTGAGCTGGCCGTCGAAGTCCACCGAGGCGTAGGCACGGAGTTTGTTCAGCCGGTGATAGCCGTCGATCATGCGGACCGTGCCCGATTTGGACCGCATGACGATGGACTGCGTGGTCGCGCCGCCCGCGCGGTAGTGCACGCCGCGCAGCAGGTCGCCGTCGGTCACGCCGGTGGCGCAGAAGAACACGTTGTCGCCGCGCACCAGGTCGTCGGTGGTCAGCACCCGGTCCAGATCGTGCCCGGCGGCGAGCGCCTTCTCCCGTTCGGCGTCGTCCTTCGGCCACAACCGGCCCTGCAGTTCGCCGCCGAGGCACTTCATGGCACAGGCCGCGATGATGCCCTCCGGGGTGCCGCCGATACCGAGCAGCAGGTCGACACCGGTGGTGGTCCGGGCCGCGGCGATGGCGCCCGCCACGTCACCGTCGGAGATGAACCGGATCCGGGCGCCCGCCTCGCGGACCTCCTTGACGATCTGCTCGTGCCGCGGGCGGTCCAGGATGCACACGGTCACGTCGGAGACCTCGCTGTGCTTGGCCTTGGCGACCCGTCTGATGTTCTCCGCGATCGGCGCGGACAGGTCGACCGACCCCGCGGCCTCCGGGCCGACCGCGAGCTTCTCCATGTAGAACACCGCGGACGGGTCGAACATCGCGCCCCGCTCGGCGACCGCGAGGACCGCGAGCGCGTTCGGCATGCCCTTGGCCATCAGCGTGGTGCCGTCGATCGGATCGACCGCGACATCGCAGGCGGGACCGTCGCCGTTGCCGACCTCTTCGCCGTTGTACAGCATGGGCGCCTCGTCCTTCTCGCCCTCGCCGATCACGACCACGCCGCGCATCGAAACGGTCGAGACCAGCTGGCGCATGGCGTCCACCGCGGCGCCGTCGCCGCCGATCTTGTCGCCCTTGCCGACCCATCGACCGGCGGCCATCGCGGCCGCCTCGGTGACGCGGACCAGCTCCATCGCGAGGTTGCGATCAGGGGCTTCCTTGCGGCGGGGCGTGCTGGTGGACTGGCTGCCGCTGGACATGCTGCCTCCAAGTTGGCGTTGCTCGGCGGGTACTCATCCTCTCAGATACCCCGCCGCGCGCCCGTCCTGCGCAAGCATGGCCCTCGTCACTAGGAGTCGCGGTTCTCGTCGTCTCCGTTGTCCTCGACTGACGCGAGCGCGGCCTCGATCCGCTCGCGGGCGCCCTCCAGGTGGCGCTCGCACAGCTTGGCGAGCCGCTCGCCCTTCTCCCACAGCGCGAGCGACTGCTCCAGCGAAAGCCCGCCCGCCTCGAGTTCGCGCACCACCTCGACGAGCTGGTCGCGGGCCTGCTCGTAGCCGAGCTCCGGCTGCTCGGTCTCGGTGTCGGTCACAGTGCTGGGCTCCTCGCGGGTCGTTTCCCGCACACTACCGCGCTGGCCATCGCGTGGTCGTAGCCCACGAACGCCCGCGCGAACTCCTGCCCGTCACCGTCCGCGACGGCGTCCTCGATGTCCGCCTGCGCGCGGGCGACCCGGCGGCGGTGCGCCGAACCCTCGGCGAACCACCACTTCGTGCCGACGTAGACCGAGGTGGCCTCGGACAGCTGCCGCAGCCGGGAGTCCAGGCCCCAGCGGCCCGCGGAGTCGCAGCCGGCCAGCAGCGCGGTCCAGCAGGCGCCCGCGGCCGCCTCGGTTTCCCGCACCCGGCGGAGGACGAGGCTCGCCCGCGCGTTCGCGGCGGCCTGCGTGGTCAGCGGCAGGAACGTCCCCGCGATCCGCACTCCGTTCACCCGTCTTCCCGGCTCTCGCCTCCGGTGGTCACCGCGTGCACGGCCCCGTCGACGACCCGTACCCGCAGCGGAGTTCCCTCCGCTACTTCAGAGATGGATCGGAGTACCTGGAGGTTGCCTGCCGCGTCCGAGTACTGCACGACCGCGTACCCCCGTTCGAGGGTCGCGGCCGGGCCGAGCGCGGTGAGCCGGGCGCGCGCGGACGCCAGGGCGGCTTGTTCGGCGGACAGCGTGGACAGGATCGCCCGGCGGCCGCGTTCGACGCCGACCTCGATCTCCTGGTGGCGCCGCTCGATCGGGGCGAGCGGATCGGCGAGCACCGGGCGGCTGCGCAGCTGGTCCAGGAGGCGGCACTGGGTGTCGACCCAGCCGTGCAGGGCGCGCCGGGCGCGGTCCCGCAGCTGGTGCACGCGGTCGGTCTCCTCCTTGACGTCCGGCACGATCCGTTTCCCGGCGTCGGTCGGCGTCGAGCAGCGCAGGTCGGCGACGTGGTCGAGCAGCGGGGTGTCCGGTTCGTGCCCGATCGCGCTGACCACCGGGGTCCCGGCGGCGGACACCGCGCGGCAGAGCGCCTCGTCGGAGAACGGCAGCAGGTCCTCCACGCTGCCCCCGCCGCGGGCGATCACGATCACCTCGACGCGCGGATCGGCATCCAAAGTGGACAGAGCCTGGATGATCTGCGGCACCGCCTGCGCGCCCTGGACCGCGGTGTTGATCACCTGGAACGCGGCCGACGGCCAGCGCGCGTGCGCGTTCACCAGCACGTCCCGCTCGGCGGCCGACGCCCGGCCGGTGATCAGGCCGATTCCCTTGGGCAGAAAGGGAAGGCGGCGTTTGCGCGCGGGGGAGAAGAGGCCCTCGGCGGCGAGCAGCTTGCGCAGCCGCTCGATCCTGGCCAGCAGCTCGCCGATGCCGACCGCGCGGATCTCGGTGGCCCGCAGGCTGATCGTGCCGCGGCCGAGGAAGAACGCCGGTTTCGCGTAGAGCACCACGCTGGCGCCCTCGCGCAGCGGCGGCTCCACCGAGCGCAGCAGGCGGATCGGGCAGGTGACCGTCATGGACACGTCGGCGGACGGATCGCGCAGCGTGAGGAATCCGGTCGAGGTGCCCGGGCGTGCGGAGATCTGGGTGATCTGCCCTTCCACCCAGACCGCGCCGAGCCGGTGGATCCAGTCGGCGATCTTCCGGGCGACCGTGCGGACCGGCCACGGGTTCTCCGGCGTCGTCGACTCCCGCGTTTCGCTGGTCACCGGCCCCCTGCGCCCGTGTCGCCGTCGTCCTCGCTCGCGCGCTGCACGTTGCCGATCCGGCGGGCCAGCATGCCGGTGAACGAGGCGCGGTTGGCGTTGCCCCGCTCGTAGGCGAGCAGTTCCTCCAGCTGGGCCAGGGAGAACTGGCGCAGCCGCGCGCGCAGCTGCGGGAGGGTGAGCTCGTCGTAGTCGGCGACCCCGGCGGGGCCGGAGGCGCTCTGGTCGGCGAGCGCGCGTTCCTCCTGTTCCCAGGGATCGTCGCCGGGTTTCGTGCCGTTCGCGGCGCGCGGCCGCGGCACGTCGGGGTCGAAGTCGCGGACGCCGAGCGGCGTGACGTTGTCGAACTGGTCGTCCTCGGTTTCGATGGGTTCCACGACGAGGTCGGGCTCGAGATCCTCGTCGAAGGTGGCCCAGCTCGGGGTGTCCTCGACCGGCCGGAGCGTGGCGAGGGCGTCGTCGCCCTTGATGGCCAGTTCGGTGACGTGCTGCTGCACGCGCATGGAGAACTGGAGCACCTGGCTGGCGACCGTCACCGGGAGGCCGATGACCTGCTTGGGGAGTTCGCGGACCCGCTCGGCCGTCGTCACGGCGAGCCCGGCGGCGACGCGGAGCGGGAGCGGGAGAGGCTTCATGGCCCCTAGCCTGCCGTACGTAGGCCATCCTGCCCAACCGGATGGGTTGTTTCGGTGCACGTGTCGGGTGACCCGGCGCACACGGAGCGGGGCCGTACCCTGGGTGGTATGAGTGCCGCGAGTCCCGGAATCGAGCCCGCCGCCATCAATCCGGTCACCGAGCGCGAAAAGCCGTCCGCACCTGGGTCCAAGCGGGTGCTGCTGGCCAAACCGCGAGGTTATTGCGCGGGGGTGGACCGGGCGGTGATCGCCGTGGAGAAGGCGCTGGAGCTGTATGGCCCGCCGGTGTACGTCCGTAAGGAGATCGTGCACAACCGGCACGTGGTGGACACGCTGCGTGAACGCGGGGTCATCTTCGTCGAGGAGACGTCCGAGGTCCCCGAGGGCGCGCTGGTGGTGTTCTCCGCGCACGGCGTCTCGCCCGCGGTGCACGCCGAGGCCAAGGAACGGAACCTGCGCACGATCGACGCGACCTGCCCGCTGGTGACCAAGGTGCACAAGGAGGTCAACCGGTTCGCGCGCGAGGACTACGACATCCTGCTGATCGGTCACGAGGGGCACGAGGAGGTCGAGGGCACCGCGGGTGAGGCGCCCGAGCACGTGCAGCTGGTGGACACCGCGGACGACGCGGCGAAGGCGCACGTGCGCGACCCGTCCAAGGTGGTGTGGCTGTCCCAGACCACGCTCAGCGTGGACGAGACCATGGAACGCGTCGACCAGCTCCGCGAGCGCTTCCCGAATCTGGCCGACCCGCCGAGCGACGACATCTGCTACGCGACCTCGAACCGGCAGGTCGCGGTCAAGGCGATGGCCGCCGAATGCGATCTGGTGCTGGTCGTGGGGTCGAAGAACTCTTCGAACTCCAAGCGCTTGGTCGAGGTCGCCCTGCAGGCGGGCGCGCGGGACGCGCACCTGATCGACTACGCGCACGAGGTCGACGAGGCCTGGCTGTCCGGTGTGGACACCGTCGGCGTGACCAGCGGCGCCTCGGTGCCGGACGTGCTGGTGATGGAGCTGCTCGGCTGGCTCGCCGAACGCGGCTGGGGCGACGTGGAAGAGGTCACCACGGCCAACGAGAAGATCGCCTTCGCCCTCCCCCGGGAACTCCGCAAACCCGAACCCCGCTCCTGACCCCGATCCCGTAATGCGCCGCCGAGTCGCGGTCTCTCGTGGGCGGGGACCGCACTCTTCCGGCTAAGTGCGGGTTACGAGCGCGCACACGAACGGCACTTCGGCGGCGCGTTCGGCGAAAGTGCTGCCACTTTCCGGCTCAGTCTTCGTTGTCCCAGGGGCGGTTGGCCCGGGGCGGTGGCGTCCGGCGGCCGGGGGCGCGGCGCGAGCCGCCCTGGCCACCGGCGCGCGGATCGTCCGAGCGCGGCGGGGTGCGCCGGACCCGCCCGGGGACGCCTTCACCGGCGGCTCGGCGGCGTTCGCCGTCTTCCGGCCGGGGCCGGCGCTGCCGGTTGGCGGGCGGCGGAGTCTTGCGCGCGCCGCCGCCGTCCTCGGGCCGGGGCCGCCTGCCCGGAGGCGGTGTCGCCCCCGGTTCGCCGGGCCGCCGTTGCGGGGCGCGCCGTTCGCTCGGGCGGCCGCCGCGGGCTGCGGCGGGGGCGCCGCGACCGGCGGGTTTGTCCGCGGGACGGGACTGGCTCGCGGGGCGGCGGGAGGCCGGGACCTTCACCGGGGCGTTCGGGTCACGCTCGCGGTAGATCCGGAAGAACCCGACGGCCAGGACCACGCCGGTGGTGACGGCCATCGTCGGGAACCCGTTGATCAGCGGAGTGCCGACCGCGAGGGCCTTCTGCAGGGTGTCGCTGCTGGCGGGCAGGCCGGAGGCGAACAGGATCACGCCGGGAACCGTGATCGCCAGGATCAGCGGCGGCTGAACCATCGGGCCGAACAGGCTGCGCCGCTGCACCGCGCAGATCGCGCCGACCGCGCCCAGGAAGTAGCAGGCCTGGAACAGCAGGGTCAGCGTGTTCTGCAGCTGCATGTCCCCGAACGCGGCGACGACCGACAGGCCGAAGCCCAGCAGCACCGCCCCCCACCAGGGCAAACCCGGCCGCGCGCCCGCGATGGGACGCAGGTCCCACGGCACGGTCACGTCGTCGGCTTCAGGATCGCTCTGGCGATCGCGAATAGCGGTCACGAGACAACACCGTATCCCGTACTTGTCACGAACCCGCTACCACTCCGCGAAGGGGGGAACCCCGCCGCTGGGAAAGGCGCAGGTAGCCCGTCGCTGAACAGCTTGTTTAACACACCGTCAAGACGCTTCCGGACCTCCTTTCGTTCACTCGCTCACCAGGTTCTCAGGATGTCCCCAGGGTGGCCTTCGCGACACTGACCACCCCAAACGGCACACCAGCACCACCCACCTCACCTGCCCCGCGAACACCACGAAAGCGTTCTCGCGAGCAGCCGCCGTGTGGGGTGGGTCGTGAGCGGTACGGCCGGTTCTAACCGGTCCAAACACTCACGACCCCCGTGCCCGGTCAGCTGGCGGCGGCTTCGTCGGGGTTCCGGATCGGGGCGACCGGGGTGGGGCTGGCGGCGGCCTCGGTGAGCGGGGACACCGCGGCGCGGAAGCCTTCGAGCGCCTCCAGTTCGCGGCGGCGGGCGGAGAGGAACCGCTGCAGGTGCGTGCTCGACAGGTTCACCGCGTCGATCGCGTTCCCCGCCGCGCGGTGGGCCGCGCCCGCACCGGTGCGCACCCGCTCGACGTCCTCGACCACCGCCCGGTCGCTGGCCGCGAACAGCGCCGCCGACGCGAGCACCGCGAACCCGGTGGGCCCGCACAGGAAGACCCGGCGATCCAGCATCCACCGCAGCAGTTCCGGATCGGTGTCCAGCGCCGCGATCACCGCCGCGTCCGAGGGCACGAACATGATCGTCCCGTAGATCCCGTCCGCCCAGCGCTGGTATCCCTTGCCCGCGAGCTCCGCCGCCCGAGACCGCAGGTTGCGCACGTGCACGCGCAGCGCGTCGAGCCGCTCGTCGGCGTCGTCGGTCTCGACCGCCTCCGCCCAGCACGCCATGCTCGCCTTCGCGTCGACCGGAACCGTGCGGTCCCCGCCGACCCGCAGCACCAGATCCGGTTTCGCGGCGCCGCCGCCCGCGAGGTCGGTCTGCGTGGTGAAGTGCAACCCTTCGCGCAGGCCGAGCGCGCGCGCCGTCTCGACCAGCACCTGTTCGCCGAGTTCGCCCCGCCCGCTGATCGAGGCGAACGCGACCTCGTACCGCCGCAGCGACGCCTGCTGCTGATCCACCCGGGTGCGTTCGGCGGCGACCTGCTGCGCCGCCGCGTCGGCCCTGCGCATGCTCTCCGAATACAGCCGCCACAGCAGTGCGACCGCGAGCGCCAGCAGCACCGCGACGACGATCGCCGCCGTGGTGAGCACCGTCGAACCCACAAGAACCCCTTCTCTCACGCTGTGTTTGTTGGAACGCGCGGACACGATCGCGTCGCCGGGGCTCTGACTTGGTCTCTCGGGATCAAGTCTCGCTGTTCGTCGCCCCGCCGCCACGATCGCGGGTCTTCGCCGTGGCGCGTTCTTGTCTGTGCCGGTCGCGGTTCGTGACCGGACGGTTGCATCATGGCGGAGGGCACCGACAAAAACCGGCGAAAGCGCGAGGTCAGCGCCTCGAACACACGTTCGAGTGAACCGGTAGGGCGTGTCGCCACGGTCCTGTCGGGCAGTTTCCTTACCGTCGAAGGCGTGAGAGCGCTGCACACCTCGGACTGGCACGTCGGCCGCACCTTCCACGGCGCCGATCTGCTCGCCGACCAGGAATTCGTCCTCGACCGGTTGGCCGCCGTCGTGGCGGACGAATCGGTCGACGTCGTGCTGGTCTCCGGGGACGTCTACGACCGCGCGGTGCCCTCCGCCGAGGCCGTCCGCGTCGCCACCACCGCGCTCGGCAAGATCCGCGAAGCCGGCGCGCAACTCGTGATCACCCCGGGAAACCACGATTCCGCGGCACGGCTCGGCGCGTTCGAGGAGTTCGCCGCCGCCGGTGGCCTGCACCTGCGCACCCGCGTCGACCGCCTGCACGAGCCGATCCTGCTCGCCGACGAACACGGGCCGGTCGCCTGCTACGGCATTCCTTATCTGGAGCCGGAACCGGCCCGCCACGCGCTCGGCGTCCCGGAGGCGAAGGGCCACACCGGCGTGCTCACCGAGGCGATGCGCCGCATCCGCGAGGATCTGGCGCGCAGGCCGCCCGGCACCCGGTCCGTCGTGCTCGCGCACGCGTTCGTCACCGGCGGCGCCGGGAGCGATTCCGAACGCACGATCGCGGTCGGCGGCGTCGAACAGGTGCCGGGTTCGGTGTTCGACGGCGTGGACTACGTCGCGCTCGGCCACCTGCACGGCCCGCAGCGCCTCGCCGAACACCTCCGCTACTCGGGCAGCCCGCTGGCCTATTCGTTCTCCGAAGCCACGCACCGCAAATCGGTGTGGCTGGTCGATTTCGACGCGCGCGGCCTGGCCGAGGTCCGGCGGCACGAACTGCCGGTGCCGCGGCGGCTGGCCACGCTCACCGGGCGGCTCGGCGAGCTGCTCGAAGACCCCGCGCACGCCGAACGGGAGGACGACTACCTCTCGGTCACCCTCACCGACACCGTGCGCCCGGTCGACGCGATGCGGAAACTCCGCGACCGGTTCCCGCACGCCGTGCACCTCGACTGGCAGCCCGAGGGCGGTGCCGGTTCCGCCGCGCTGCGCTACGCCGCCCAGACGAAGGGCCGGTCCGACGAGCAGATCGCGCACAGCTTCCTCGCCGACTGCCGCGGCGCCGAGCCGAACGACCGCGAACGCGTCCTGCTGCGCACCGCCCTGGAAACCGCCGGAAAGGGGGAGAACCCGTGAGGCTGCACCGGCTCGAGGTCTGCGCGTTCGGCCCGTACGCCGGGCGCGAGGTCGTCGACTTCGACGCGCTCGGCGCGGACGGCCTGTTCCTGCTGCACGGCGACACCGGCGCGGGCAAGACCACCCTGCTCGACGCGGTGGCGTTCGCCCTCTTCGGCGTGGTGCCCGGCGCCCGCGGGCAGGTGAAGCGGCTGCGCTGCGACCTCGCCGAAGCCGACGTGCCGACCGAGGTCGTCCTCGAGCTCACCGTGCAGGGACAGCGCCTGCGCGTGGTCCGCAGCCCGGAGTACGAACGGCCCAAACGCCGCGGCGGCGGCGCGACCTTGCAGAAGGCGAAGGCCTCGCTGACCTGGATCGACCGGCCCGCCGAGGCGGTGACCAGGATCGACGAGGTCGCGCGCGCGGTGCAGCGGCTGATCGGGATGAGCGCCGAGCAGTTCTTCCAGGTCGTCCTGCTGCCCCAGGGCGAGTTCGCGCGGTTCCTGCGCGCCGAGACCACCGAACGCGAGCAGCTGCTGGAGCGGCTGTTCGGCACCCAGCGGTTCGCCGACACCGAGCGCTGGTTCCGGGAGCTGCGTGCCGAGCGCAGGCGGGCGCTGGACGAGCGGCGCCAGGCGCTGCGCGAATGGGTCGCCCGGCTTTCCCAAGCGGCCCAACAGGAAACGCCCGATGAGGTCACGCCCGGCTGGATCGACGAGGTCCAGGAGAACGCGCGGCGGGCGGTCGCCGAGGCCGCGGAAGCCGAACAACGCGCACGAACCGCGCGCGAGGAAGCGGAGAACCTGCTGACCGCGCGGCGCACGGCCGCCGAACGCGTGCACCGCGTGCGCACCGCGCACCGCAAACTCGCCGCCCTCGCCGAACAGGAGCCCGAACGCGCCCGGTGGGCGGCGGAGATCGCGGCGGCGCGGCGGGCGGCCACCGTCGCCGGGGTCGCCGAGCAGGCCGATCGGTACGCGCATCAGCTCGAACGGGCCCGCGAAGCCGAAACCGCGCGGGTCCGCGCGCTCGTCGCGGCGGGCTACCGCGAAACCGGCGCCCCGGTGGCGGAACTGCGCGCCCGCGCCGGGACGTTGCGGGAGGAGGCGGGCGCGCTCGCCGGCCTGGTCGCCGAGGCCGAGCAGCAAACCCTCGATCAGCGTGCGATCGTCCGGCTCACCGAGACCGCCGACTACGCCGCCGACCAGGTCCGTGCGATCACCGAGAAGCTCGCCGGGATTCCGGAACGCGTCCAGGAACTGCGCGAGCAGCTGAACGAGGCCACCGCGGCCGAGGCGAAACTCGACGGCGTGCGCGCCCGGGAAGCCGAACTCGCGGCCGCGGTCGCCGACGCCACCGCGCTGCCCGGCGCCGAGCGGAAGGCCGCCGACGCGCACGCCCGGCTGCTCGAGGCCACGGACGCGCACCAGCGGGCCCGCGAACACCGGCTCCACCTGCGCGAGCTGCGGCTCGAGGGGATGGCCGCCGAACTCGCCGCGGGCCTGTCCGCCGGGGACCCCTGCCCGGTTTGCGGCGGTGTCGAACACCCGGCCCCGGCGCGTCCCGCGGCCGGATCGGTGGATCAGGCCCAAGAAGCGGCCGCGGAACGGGCCGAAGCCGCCGCCGAACGGAAGCGGACGGCCGCCGAGAAGGCGAAACACGAGGCAGAGCAGGCCCTCACCGCCCTCCGGGAGCGGTTGCACGGCCGGACCGGGGACGCGCTCGCCGCCGAACTCGCCGGTGCTCGCGCCGAACTCGCGGACCTCACCGCCCTCGCCGGGCGCCGCGCCCGCCTCGCCGCCGAGGCGCGGTCGGTCGAGGGGGAGGCGGAGGAACTCACCGAACAGCGCCGCACCGCGGAAAACCGCGCGGCCACGGCCGACGCCGAACGGCGGGCCCTGGCCGAACGGGTCGCCGAACGCGCGCAACGCCTCGAGGAAGCGCGCGGGGAGTTCGCCGACGTCGCCGCGCGCCGCGCCCAGCTGACCGGTGTGGTCCGCGCGCTGGAAGCGCTGGCCGAGGCCCGGTCCGCGAGCGCGGCGGCTCAGGACCGGCTCGACGAGCAGCGCGCCGCGCTCGAAGAAGCCCTGGCCCAAGCCGAATTCGCCGATGTCCCGGCACTCCGCGCGGCCATTCGTGACGAGAAAACCGTGGCGGACCTGGAAAACCGTCTGTCCGAAGCGGACAAAGCGGAGGCGGTCGCCCGGGATACCCTGGCCGAACTCGCCGAGGTTTCCCCGGACGACGAGGTGGATGTGGAATCCGCGCGACGGGAAGCCGAACAAGCCCGGGAACGCGCGGAATCGGCGGTCGCGGAGCTGCGCGGAGCGACCGCGCGGGCCGCGGAACTGGAGAAACTCGCCGGGCGGTTGCACGAGGCCGCCGCGGAACTCGCGCCCGCGGAAGCGGAGTTCGCCGAACTCGACGCGCTCACCGAGGTGGTCAACGGCCGCGGCCAGAACGCCCGGAAGATGTCCCTGCGCTCGTACGTGCTCGCCGCGCGCCTGGAAGAGGTCGCGCTCGCCGCGACCGCGCGGCTGCGGAAGATGAGCCAGGGCAGGTATTCCTTCGTGCACTCGGACGCGGCCGGAGCCCGCGGCACGCGCGGCGGCCTGGGCCTGGACGTGCTCGACGACTACTCCGGCCAGATCCGCCCGGCGAAGACGTTGTCCGGCGGGGAATCGTTCCTCGCCTCGCTCGCGCTAGCGCTCGGCCTCGCGGACGTGGTCGCCGCGGAGACCGGGGGCGCGCTGCTGGACACCCTGTTCGTGGACGAGGGTTTCGGCACGCTCGACGCCGAAACCCTGGACGTGGTGATGAACATCCTCGACGAACTGCGGGCCGGTGGCCGGGTCGTCGGCCTGGTTTCGCACGTCGAGGAGCTCCGCCAGCGCGTGCCGACCCGGTTGCGGGTCCGCAAGGCCCGCACCGGGTCGACGCTGGAATTGCAAGGCGTCTAGTTCTCGGTGTCCTCGTGGTCGAGGAGCCACCGCTTCACGTCGACGCCCCAGCGGAACCCGCCGATCCCGCCGCCGGTGCGCACCACCCGGTGGCAGGGGACGAACAGCGCCGCCGCGTTCCGCGCGCACGCCGTCGCCGCCGCGCGGACCGCGGCCGGGCGGCCCGCCAGGAGCGCGAAGTCCGCGTAGGTCACCGGTTTCCCGGCGGGCACGGTCCGCAGTACATCCCAGGCGCGCTGCAGGAACTCGCCGGAACGCTGGCGCACGGCGATGTCCGCGGCGGCGTCCAGTTCCCCGGCGTGGTAGCGGCGGACCGCCGTGCTGACCGGGCCGAGGTCGCGCTTCTCGCGCAGTTCGTCGGGGGCGAGGGACGCCGAGATCAACGGGGTCAGCTCGCCGACGTCGCCGGTCCAGCCGGACGCGAGGACCGCGCCGTCGGACGCGACCACCGCGGTGAACGGACCAGCCGGTGTGTCCATTGTGGACCAGTGGGCGATGCTCATGGAATTCTCCTTGTGCTTGTTGACGTTTATGCGGCGCTCGCGCGCCAGAGGTACATCCCGGCGTAGGACCGCCACGGCCGCCACGCCTGGGCGCGTGCGGTGAGCCCGTCGACGTCGTCACCGAGGCCGAGGGCGGCCGCGCCCTTGCGCAGCACCAGATCGCCGGTGAGCAGCACGTCCGGGACGCCGAGCACGCGCATCAGTACGTAGTCGGCCGTCCACGGGCCGATCCCGGGCAGGGCGAGCAGTTCGGCCCGCAACTCATCGGGGTCCCGGCCGACGTGCACCTCGACCTCGCCGGACGCCAGCGCCCCGGCGACCGCGCGGATCGCGTCGACGCGGCGCCGAGGCCCGCGCAGGACCTCGGTGCCCCGTTCGGCCACCGCGGCCGGGCTGGGGAACAGCGTGGTGAGCGTGGCGGTCGGGCCGTCGTGCTCGACCGGCAGCCGCTCGCCCAGGTCCGCGGCGAGTTTGCCCGCGGCCGTGCGTGCGGCGGCGACCGACACCTGCTGGCCGAGCATCGCGCGCAGCACGAGCTCGGGGCCGTCGACCGCGCCCGGCACCCGGATGCCCGGGGTGGCGGCGACCAGCGGCGCGAGTGCCGGATCCGCGCCCAGCACCCGGTGCACGGCCGCCGGATCGGCGTCCAGGTCGAGCAGCCGCCGGACCCGGGTGACCGCACTGCTCAGGTCGCGCACGTCGGCCAGCCGCAGATCGCAGCGGACGTGCCCGTCGCGCGGGGTGAGCCAGGCGGCCCCGGTGCCGTGCGGCAACCGCAGCGTGCGCCCGTACCCACCGCCGTCCGCGGCGACGTCCTCGACGCCGGGCACCGCGCGGTCGGCGAAGAAGCGCAGCACACCCGCCGCGTCGAGCGGCGCCCGGAACGGCAGCCGCAAGCTCAGCCGTGCGCCCGCTTTGACCTCGGTCGCCGTGGTCCCGGCGCGGCGGCGGACCCCGCTCGCGGCCGCGCGCAGCTGCGACGGGGTGACCGCGAACACCTCGCGGATCGTGTCGTTGAACTGCCGGATGCTCGCGAATCCGGCGGCGAACGCCACGTCGGCCAGCGGCAGTTCGGACATCTCGATCAGCAGGCGGGCCGAATGCGCGCGGTGCGCCCGGGCGAGTGCCAGCGGTCCGGCACCGAGTTCCGCGGTGAGCACGCGGCCCAGCTGGCGCTCGGAGTAGCCGAGCCGTTTGGCCAGCCCGGGCACGCCTTCGCGTTCGACCGTGCCGTCGGCGATCAGCCGCATCGCGCGGGCGGCCAGGTCGGCGCGCAGGTTCCACTCCGGGGAGCCGGGCACCGCGTCGGGCAGGCAGCGGCGGCAGGCGCGGTAGCCGCCCGCCTGCGCCGCGGCCGACGTGGGGTAGAAGCGCACGTTCGTCGGCTTCGGCGTGATCGCCGGGCAGGACGGGCGGCAGTAGATGCCGGTCGTCCGCACGGCCATGATGAACTGCCCGTCGAAGCGGGCGTCCCGCGAGGCGACCGCGCGGTAGCACCGCTCGGTGTCGCGCCAGATGCCCTGCTCACGGACCATGGTCAGTTCGGTCATGGCATCGATACTGCCAGCCGGTCAGGGGCCTGACTGGCGGAAATCCGCCATCACGCTGAACCGGGTGGGCGGCGGCGCCGGTGGGGGCGGCACGTAGACTGCGCGGTCGTGAGTCTGACCCTCGGCATCGTCGGCCTGCCCAACGTAGGCAAGTCAACCTTGTTCAACGCGCTGACGCGCAACGACGTGCTCGCCGCGAACTACCCGTTCGCCACGATCGAACCGAACGTCGGCGTCGTGCCGCTGCCCGATCCCCGGCTGGACAAGCTCGCCGAGCTGTTCGGGTCCGCGAAGACCGTACCGGCCGTCGTGTCGTTCGTGGACATCGCGGGCATCGTGAAGGGCGCCTCCGAGGGCGCCGGGCTCGGGAACAAGTTCCTCGCCAACATCCGCGAAGCGAACGCGATCTGCCAGGTCATCCGCGTGTTCGACGATCCGGACGTGGTGCACGTCGACGGCCGGATCGACCCGTCGAGCGATATCGAGACGATCAACACCGAGCTCATCCTGGCCGATCTGCAGACGCTGGAGAAAGCGTTGCCGCGCCTAGAGAAGGAAGCCCGGACGAAGAAGGAGAACCGGCCCGCCGCGGAAGCCGCCCAGCAGGCCAAGGAAATCCTGGACTCCGGCCGCACTCTGTTTTCCGCGCAGAAGGAATTCGACACGAGCCTGGTCCGCGAACTGAGCCTGCTGACCACCAAACCGTTCCTGTACGTGTTCAACGCGGACGAAGGTGTGCTCACGGATTCTTCGCGCCGCGAGGAACTGACCAAACTGGTCGCCCCCGCCGACGCTGTGTTCCTGGACGCCAAAGTCGAAGCGGAACTCCTCGAGCTCGATGACGAGGAATCCGTGCGGGAACTGCTGGAATCGGTCGGCCAGGAGGAACCGGGTCTCCACGCACTCGCCCGAGCCGGTTTCCACACCCTCGGCCTGCAGACCTACCTGACCGCCGGCCCGAAGGAAGCCCGCGCCTGGACGATCCCCCAAGGCGCCACCGCCCCCCAAGCCGCCGGCGTGATCCACACCGACTTCGAACGCGGTTTCATCAAGGCCGAAGTGGTCTCCTACGCCGACCTGATCCAAGCCGGCTCCCTGGCCGCCGCCCGCTCCGCCGGCAAGGTCCGCATGGAAGGCAAGGACTACGTCATGACCGACGGCGACGTGGTCGAATTCCGCTTCAACGTCTAGCTGGTCGAAAGGCGTGACGTTGGGGCATCGAGGCTTGTCGTCTTGAGCGCCTCGCGGGCATTTGTTCTTGTCAAACAATGGATTTCCGCTACCGATAACGGCAGGGCTGTTGCTTCCGGCGGGTCGCCGACGTTTAATGGTAGCCCACGCTAAGCCGTCGGCTTGGTGCGCTCAGTCACCGCATCGAGGGGTGGGAGGTTCCTGCGATGGGCCGGAAAGAGCCGCAGAGCGTGGTACCACCGTGGACACCGCGAGACGAAGCACTGCGCTACACCTGCTACCTCGCTGCGCTGCTGGCGGGCGGACATGATCTCAGCCAGGTCGCCGAAGTATTCGCCCCCTTTCCGGCCACGAACACCGAAGACGAACGGCTGTGGGTGATGGGGCCGTTCCTGTTGTCGGACTTCCGTTCGCTGGGTGACGGGAGTTGGCAGGTCACCACACCGATGGTCTTTGGCACTGGGGCGCTCGGGGTGGGGCTTGTCGCCGGATCGTTGATCGGGGGTTCGATCGCCAAGTCGCGGGCGCGTCGTGCCGCGCAGATGGCGGCAATACCGCGTTGGGTGCCGATAGAACAAGGAACGCTTTATGTGAGTCAGCGGGGCTTCTATCTGCACACGCCCCGCGTTATGCGGTGGCACTGGGAAGCCGTGACCAGTGCGGCGATGGTCGCGCCTGCGACTGTGCATTTGGCCGGAAATAGCGACAACGGTCCGATATCCTGGATTCTACAATCTGATTGGGCCGAGCTGGTATTCGTGTCGTGGGCTTACACCATGCATCCGCGGCATCCGCAACTCATCACCGGTGAATGGCTGCCACCAGGCTGGATGGAACACGCGCATTATCACCAGCGCGCGCCCGAACCCGTGCCGGCCATCTCGCCCGCTCCTCCGGCGCACAATGAGGTGGCGTCCGAGATAGAAGCTCCGCCGAGCTAGTTTCCTAGGTTTTCCGGCTCGTTCGGGGATGGCGGCGGGCGTATTCGCGGACTCGGTGCCGGTTGCCGCAGTCGTCGGGGTCGCACCAGCGGCGGCTGCGGTTGCGGGTGGGGTCCAGGAAGAACGAGCCGCATCCCGGGCCGTCGCATCGACGCAGCCGGGTGAGGTCCGCGTCGCGCAGCAGGTTCACCACGTGAGCGCAGAGCCGCGGCGGCAGGGTGGCCGCGTCCGTCCCGGTCACGTGCAGGCGCAGGGGTAGTCCGGGTTCCGGTGTCGCGGCGCGGAGGAATCGCCGGTATTCGGTGAGGATCCGGCCCAGCTGGTCCGCGCCGGGATCGTGGCCGTCCAGATGCGCGTCCAGCACGGCGATCGTGGTGTCGCGCAGGGTGCGGACCCGGTCCAGTTCGGCGGCGTGCTTGCCCTGCTCCCCGAGGGGAGCGGCGTCCGGGCAGACCGTGGCGTACCAGTCGAGGAGATCCGGCCAGCCGTGCAGCCGATCGATCGATCGGGCCGGATCGAGGCGCCAGGCCCTCGTGTTGCACAGATCCAGCGCCACATGACCGCCGATGGTGAGCCATGGGCGGCGTGATGCGGAACCCATGGCGTCTAGTGTACACATGGTCTAAGTAAGTTTAGAGCATGTGGCACTGGGGAGGTCGGTGGAATGCTCGCGCACGCGCTCGGGGTGGCGGGGATCGTTCTCAACCTCACGTTCATCTGGCCGCAGGTGTGGCGGGCCCGCCGCTCGGTCGTCGGGATCTCGCTGGGGACCGTGCTCGCGGGCTACAGCGCCCGGCTGCTCTGGTCGATCTACGCGGTGCGCGCCGACGATGTGGAACTGTTCCTCGGGCAGGCGCCGATCGCGCTGGGATTCCTGATCGTCGCCGGTTTCGTGTACCGCGGCGAGCCCACCGCCCGGCGGACGGTCCCGCTCGGGGTCGCCGCCGTGACCCTGGTGGTCGCCGCGCTGACGCCCTGGCACACGATCCTGTCCGTCGTCGCGGTGATCGCGGCCGCGGTCGTGAACCTCCCGCAGATGATCCGGGTGATCCGCGAACCCGGGCGGGTGGCCGGAGTGTCGCCCGCGATGTACTGGCTGGTGGCCTCCGCCAGCGCGGTCTGGCTGACCTACGGATTCCTGGTGCACGACCTGACGATCTCGGCGCCGCACTTCGTCCTGTTCCCCACCGGCCTGGTGACCGCCTTCGTCGTGCAGCGTCACCGCAAATCTCCCGTACGGACGCCGAGCGCGGATAGTGGCCTGCGACATCCGGGTGATTCATGACCACGATCATCAAAACTGTGACGCACAGCGCGAAGGCAGACACTTAGAGTTCGTTCAGGGGCAAGGTCGGCCGACGAGGTGGGGACGGGCTGAGCATGGCAAAGAGCAAGGGGCAGCAAAGGCGTGAGCGCCAGCGGCGGGAGGCTCTCCAAGCGCAGAAGGTACAGCAACAGCTTCTTGCACAGCAGAAACGGGAGGTCGAACGCCAGGAGCGAGAAGCGAAACGCGCCGAAGAAGTGGCAGACCGCGAGCGACGTGCTCAGTACGTCGCCGAGCGGGTCGCGGAGGCCGAGGAGCTCACCGCGGCAGGAGAACGACGCAGCAACGAGCTGTCAACAGTTCTGCTGACAGGGTTGAAACGCCGAACTCCGCTTGATTTCGGCAGTATGCGGCTGGCGTTCGCGGCCGCGGACTTCGTACCCGGTGATCTGGGTAAGGCCGAACCAGCACCACGCTGGCAAGATTTCGCCCGGCCGAACCTGGCTTGCTGTCACGTATGTTCGGCGGAGACAGTCGGCGGAATCAGGCCGAACAGCAAGCTCGGCTGCGGTTCGAGCAGGCGCAAGCAATTTACCTCCAGCGAGAGGAGCATCGCAAAGCCGAGCTGGACCGAGTACGTCAGCAGCATCTCGGGCGGGAGACCGAGCGCAAACAGTACGTTGATCAGCACAATGCGCAAGTCGATGCATTGCAACGAGCGTTCCGCGCTCATCAGCAAGATGCGGTCGAGCGCTGCCTGCGGCTGGCCTTGGAAGCGGCCGTTCTTCCCAGAGGTGTCCCCGTTGAAGCCGAGGTTGGCTACCGGCCGGACAGTGGACAGGTGTTAGTTGTTCGTGAACTGCCGGACACCGACATCATTCCTACCGAAGCCACATTCCGGTATGTAAAGACGCGCGACACGATCGATTCCACGCCGCGCAAGGCAGCCGAAGTGCGGCAGCGTTATGCTGACCTGATCTCTCAGATCGCACTGCTTACCCTGCGCGATACCTTCTTGGCCACAGAAGCGCAGCAAGTCCGCGAAGTCACTGTGAACTGCCACCTATCGACAACCGACCGGGCGACCGGGCAGCCGATCCGACCGTGCCTACTCACTGTCTCCGCCTCGCGAGACAGTTTCGACGCGCTCGTGCTGGACCGTCTTGAACCGAGGGAATGCTTACGTTACCTGAACGCCTTGATGTCACCGCATCCCTACGATGTCGAACCGATCAAGCCCATCTTCGACCCGGATCTATCCCGGTTCCGCCTGGTCGACGCTCATTCCGTCGCTGCCGATTTGGACTCTCGAACGGTTCTGGTCGAGCAATCGCCGAATGAATTCGAGCATCTCGTCCGCGAATTGTTCGAAGCGATGGGTATGAAGTCCTGGGTGACGCAGGCATCCCGGGATGACGGGCTCGATGCGGTCGCTGTCAATCCGGACCCGGTCATGGGTGGCCTGGCAGTCATTCAGGCCAAGCGTTACGTAAACGTAATTCCCGCCGAAGCCGTGCGAGCGCTCTGGGGCACGATGGAGGACAAGAAGGCTGGCACTGGAATCCTTGTCACCACTTCGTATTTTGGCAAAGCCAGTCATGACTTCGCGCATCGCAACGAGCGCATCCGACTGATCGAAGGGCCGGAGCTTAAACATCTCATCAGTGAGTATCTTGACAAAGACGTCATCCCGGGCGCGAAGGAACCACCCAGGAACAGGCGTTGAGCGACGGCTGTCAGCTGGCGTCGTAGCTTGCTCGCAGATATGGCTCTGCTCGCGCCAGGTCGGCCGAACTCTTCAGCCGGAGTTCGAGATCTCCGGTGCCGAAATGGCCGATGTTGCGTACGTCTCGTGAGAATCCGGCTTCCAACTCGACCGAGTCCGGGTTCACTTTGAGGTAGATGAGGAGCGCGCGACTCTGTGGATGAACCTCGACACAGGCGAAATTCTTCAGCCGCTTGTATGCGAAGTAGAGCTTACGGGTGGTTTTCTGGATGTCATCGCCGAATGCCATGAGTTGCGCGTCGAGATCTGCGTAGAGATTTTTGAGCGATTCGGGTGCTTTGCTCAAGTACTCGGTCACCGTCTGCTCGGACGATGCAACCTGTGGGCGGGGAGTGTGCGTGGCCGTTGGCGCGGGGGCGGTTGTGCTGACCGCTGTAAGCAGTTCCAGGGCCAAGAGCTCGCCATCGAAATCGCGGTAGCGAACGAGCTCGATATTATGATTGTTCTGTCGAACCGCGTGCTCGTCGTACCGGGTGAAATCGCCGGCAACGCAGACCAACCTTGGATTGGTCCAGTCAATGAGTGCCGCCGCCTCCGCACCGAGCCGTTCCATCACGAGCAACTTGAACTCGCCCTGATGGTCGAGCAGCCAGTCCAGGTAGAACAGACCTTGGTTGATCACGTTTTCGTCCCGCGATCGCTTGTACTCGAAGATTACCGGTGATCCCGTTTCGTCAATGCCCAACGAGTCGATGCGGCCGCGATGCTTGGTGCCAGTCGAGTACTCCGTCGCCAGGAACCGGACCCCGAACAGCGTTTCCAAGTTCGACTCGATAATCCGTTGGAGCTGACGCTCCAGCGCAACCGAGCTGCCGGACAGCTCCCTTGCCTTGCCGCGATCGATCCGGAACAGTTTGAGGTCACTCATCGACTACGTCGTCCTCCCAATCCACGCTCACGAATCGCAGATTACCGGCGAGCGTCTGGGTGGGAGATCCCGGTTTCCGGACGTTCCGCTTCAATGCTGCGGGGGTTCGCGCAGGGCGCGGCGCGTGAGCAGGACGACGGCCGTGGTGCCGAGCAGGCCGACCGCGCAGAGGACCAGGCTGGGGCGGACGAGGGTTCCGGCGAGGCCGGCGAGGGCGATCCCGATGCCCTGCACGGTCATCAGGCCGCTGGTCTGGACGGTGAACAGGCGGCCGCGGTAGTTCGGGCCGGTTGCGGTCAGGATGAGCGGGTCGATGCCCTGGTTGAAGGCGAAGCCCGCGCCGGACACCGCGACCAGGGCGACCGCGACGGGGAGCGGCGGCACCGCGACGAAGAAGATCGCCGGGAGCTGGCTGGCCAGGACCAGGGGGAGCACCAGGCGGCGGCGCAGCGGTGGCCGGAGGCGGGCGACGATCAACTCGCCGAGGACCGTTCCGGTGGCGTAGCCGGTGAACAACGCGCCCGCCGCGGTCACCGCGGCGCCGGTCTGGGCGGTGTAGGCGACGGCGAGGCCGTCGTGGACCGAGGCGAACAGCGGCACCGCCCACGACAGCAGGATGAGCCGCCGCAGCGGCGCGGTCTTGAACACGTACTTCAGACCGTCGGCCGAGGCGCGCACGACGGCCGCGACGGACTTGTCGCCGTCCGCCGCGTTGGGCGGGGTGGCCGGGGTGCACAAACCGATCAGGGCCGCCGAGGCCAGAAAGCTGACGACGTCGGCGGCGAGCAGCCAGGTCGGTCCGATCGCGGCGACCAGCACGCTGCCGATCCCGAATCCGGCCAGCACGGTGGTCTGGCTGATCGTGCGCAACAGGGATCGCCCGACCGGGAACGTGTCCGCGTCCAGCAGCCGGGAAAGGCTGGCGGCCCGGGCGCCCTGGAAAACCGGGGAAACGACGCCGGTCACCAGGAGCAGGCCCAGCAACGCGAGCACCGGCATCCCCGGGACGAGCATGCCCGCCACGCACACCGCGCTCACCAGATCGCAGCAGACCAGCACGCGCCGCGCCGGGTACCGGTCGGCGATCGACGACAGCACGGTGCCGCCCAGCGCGTAGGGCAGGAACGAGCAGACCAGAACCAGCGCCGAGAGCAACGCGGAACCGGTGCGCTGGAAGATGAGAATGGACAGGGCGACCTCGGCGGCGAGCGTGCCCGCCATGGACACCGCATGCGCCACGAACACGCTGCGCAGCCCCGGCACCCGCAGCACCGCGCGGTAACCGGGCAGGACGGGGGCGCCCGTGGTCATCGGGTCCCGTTATTTTCGCCCATAGCCGGAAAGTACCCGATTTCCCGTTGCTGTCATCCCATTGCGGAGCCGGTCACTCGAATGTAGGCAGACGATCGTCGCGGGTTCTAATACCTGGTTTAAAACTTGATCGTTGCGGGGTTTAGAAGACTAGCTCAAGGGACTCTTGACAGCGCGCTGGGACGTTCGGCAACCTCAAATCCAAGGTCACATTTTCCAGCCTCGGAGGGGGTTTGGTTCGTGAGCGTTTCCGGTGTGCGGGCATTACTCGATCCAGCGGTGCTTCCCGATCCATTTCCGCTCTACCGGGAATGGCGCGAAGACGAACCGGTCCGCTGGGACACCGATATCGACGCCTGGGTGGTGACCGGTTATCGGGAAAGCCGGATCCTGCTGCGGGACAACGACCGGTTCGGTTCGGACTGGCGGCGGATCGGGGAGACGACGCCCCCTTCGCTGCTGAGCATCCAGACCCTCGATCCACCGGCGCACACCGAGATCCGGCATCTGATGCTGGAGGGGCTGAAGGCCGTGGACGCCGCCCGGAAGCTGGAATCCGCGCTTCCCGGCCAGGTCGACGGGCTGCTGGCCGCGGTCGAACACCAGGAGACGGTCGACTTCGTGAAGGCGTTCGCCGAACCGCTGACCCTGTGGGCGGTGACCGGGCTGCTCGGGGTGCCCCAGCCGGACAAGGACTGGTTCGTACCGCTGTCGAACACCATCGTCGACGGGATGGACGCCGCCCTCCGGCCCGAGTGCTACGAGCCGGGAGTGGCGGCCCGGGCGGAACTGAGCGCGCTGGTGTCCGAATGGATGAAAGCGCCGCCGCCGGGCGGGTTCGCCGACTACGTGATCCGGAAAGCGGAATCCGAGAAAATCGCCCGGGACGTTCTGTGGAATACCGTCCGGGTCGTGCTGCAGGCAGGTTTCCAGACCGCGAGCCGATTTCTCGCCACCGGTCTGCTCGCGATTCTGCGTATTCCGCCCGGGCTGCGGCAGCCGATCGAAACCGAGGTCGCGGTCAATGAACTGGTGCGTTTCGCGGGCCCCGTGCACGCGGAGAGCCGGGGATGTGTCGAGGACACCACGCTCGGCGGTAAACGAATTCGCAACGGTGATGAGGTGACCGCGCTGCTCGGGGCCGCCAACCGGGACCCCGCGGCCTTCGAAAACCCCGATGCCCTGCGCTGGGACCGCACCCCCAACCAGCACCTCGCGTTCGGTCGCGGCCCGCACGCCTGCCTGGGCGCGCCGTTCGCCGTCCAGATCGCCCGCGCCGCCTTCGCCGCCATCACCCGCCGCTACCCGGACGCGGAACTCGCGGCCGAACCGGTGTACCGGCCCAACGTCACCGAGCGCGGCCTCTACGGCCTCGAGGTGTCCCTTCGCGGGAACAGCGACCGAGCGAAAGGGGGTGACCACCATGCGGCACAACCACTGAACAGTTGACTGAGATCACTCGCCTGCCGGACCGGAATTCCCGGACCCGGCAGGCGTTCTCGTGCGGGGCGGTGGGTTCGGGCAATGGATACGAGCCGCTGGACCCGTGCACGGGTCGCGTCTACGCCTCGGACTGGGTCAACGCCGACCTCGACGATGTCGAGAATGCGACGGCTCCACGCGCCGGGAGGTGCTGCAGGACACCGGCTACTGTCTATCCACTGTGGACGATCTGCCACCCGATGTCGGGGATCAGCTCGCACCGGTTCCGGTTCTTCACCGGAAGCGGTGCCGTCCGGGGCGGGGAGCCGGAGAGCGCCGAGTCCGTGCGGATCGACTGGATCGCCCTCGACGAGGTGCCCGCGTTGCTGACCGGCGGCCGGATCGCCGACGGGCCGACCGTCACCGCGCTCGCGACCTACCTGGCGACCCGCTCATCGCGCGGCTAATCTCGCGGAAATGAGGCAGCCCCTGGATCCGGACATGTTCGACCCGGCCTGCCCGTCGGGCGTCACGCCGTTCCGCATCGGCGACAAATGGGCGGGCATGGTCGTGCTGTGCCTGGAAGACGGGCCCCGCCGCTTCTCCGAACTCCAGGTGCCGTTGCGCGGGGTCACGCCGAAGGTGCTCACCGAGACCCTGCGGGCCCTCGAACGCGACGGGATGATCACCCGCACCGCGTACCCGGAGATCCCGCCGCGCGTCGAATACGAACTCACCCCGCTGGGCCGCACCCTGTTCGAACCGATCGCGGCCTGCCGGGAGTGGGCGAACGAGCACCTGCCGACCCTGCTCGCCGCCCGCGAATCCTTCGACCGCGCACGGTAAGCAAGAAGCCCGGCGCCGGGCTTCTGAAGAAACCCGGGTCAGCCCGCGGCGCCGAGCAGGATCACGGCGAGCAGGGTGACGGTCGTGGCGAAGACGGTGACCCAGGCGCGCTGGGCGGAGGTCAGGGCGGGGGCGTTGTTCATGGCGAGGTCCCAACGGGCGTGGCCGACTCTTTCGCCCGGGGTAACGCCTTGATCACACGATCCGTTAACAACTCCGCCGCAGTGTGGCGAAGATCACCATTCCTCGCGATCTGCGCTGGTCAGCGCGGTTGGTGATGCCGGTTGCGGACGGTGAACCACAGCACCCCCGCCGCGGCGCCGACCATGAGCACGAACGCGAACCCGCCGACGATCACCGCCTGCGCGATGCCGTCGGAACCCGCGGCCGCGGCCGATCCCGAGCCGCGGGCCGGGACGGTGGATTCGGCCGCACCGGCCGGTGCCGCGCCACCGAGCAGCACCGCGAACAGGACCCCGAGCGCGGCCACCACCCGCGCACCCGTCGTAGAAATGATCTTGAACATTTGCGCTCCCTCCTACTGGGGGAACGCACGGACCCCGGGCCGATGTTGCCGCGGTCGGCAAGATCACACCGCGGCGATCACCTCGTCGATCCGCCGGGCCAGCGAAACGTCGTTCTCCGTGATGCCGCCGTCGGAATGCGTGCTCAGCCGGAAGGTCAGGGTGCGCCACCGGATGTCGATGTCGGGATGGTGGTTGGCGCTCTCCGCGACCTCGGCCACCCGGTTCACCACCAGGATCGCCTGCGGGAAGTCGGCGAGCTCGGCAGTGCGCGCCAGCGCGTTGCCGTCCCGGCGCCATTCCGGCAGCTGTTCCAGGGCTTCGGAAATCGCTTGATCACTCAGTAGGTCTGCCATGACCCCTATGGTGGTACGGCGGTGGGTACGCTGCACCTCGCGCTCAAGAAGACCGCTCAAGAAGACACCGCCCAGGAGGGGCCATGAGGACCACCCCGCCGCGCGTCGCGGCCGCGCTGTGCCTCGCCGGGGCGCTCACCGCGAGCTGCTCGACGCTGGGCGGTTCGGGCGACCAGCAGCAGGGCACCGCCACGGTGACCCTGGCGACCCACGACTCCTGGGCCGCGCCGCAGGAGGTGCTGGACGCGTTCGAGCAGCAGTCCGGCATCAAGATCGTCGTCCGCAAGGAGGGCGACGCCGGGGCGCTGACCAACAAGCTGGTCCTGACCAAGGCGAACCCGATCGCGGACGTGGCCTACGGCATCGACTCCACCTTCGCCTCCCGCGCGCTGGCCGAGGGCATCTTCGAGCCCTACACCAGCCCCGAGGCCGACCGCGGCCCGCAGCGGTACGCGGCCGACTCCGAGCACCGGATGTCCGCGGTCGATCTCGGGGACGTCTGCGTCAACATCGACCCCGCGTGGTTCGCGGCCAAGGGCCTGCCCGAACCGGCGAGCTTCGACGACCTCGCCGATCCCCAGTACAAGGACCTGACCGTGGTCGAGAACCCGGCCACGTCGTCGCCGGGGCTGGCGTTCCTGCTCGGCACGATCGCGAAGTTCGGCGAGCAGGGCTGGCCGGGCTACTGGTCGAAGCTGAAGGCCAACGGGGTCAAGGCGGTCAGCGGCTGGGAGGAGGCCTACACCCAGGACTTCTCCGGTTCGTCGGGCAAGGGCCCGCGGCCGATCGTGGTGTCCTACGCGTCCTCGCCCGCGAACGAGCTCGGCCCGGACGGCAAGCCGCGCACCAAGGCGCTGCTGGACACCTGCTACCGGCAGGTCGAGTACGCCGGTGTGCTGGCCGGGGGCAAGCAGCCGAAAAAGGCCCGCAAGGTGGTCGATTTCCTGCTCTCCCAGCAGTTCCAGGTGACCGTGCCGGCCAATATGTACGTCTACCCGACCCGCCAGGGTGTGAACCTGCCCGCCGGCTGGGCCGAGGCCGCGCCGCTGCCGCAGAATCCGGCGACGCTGCCCGGTGACCAGGTGCAGGCGGGCCGGGAGCGGTGGATCGCGCAGTGGCGCTCGCTCATCGAATCCTGAGGAACCGGGGCTCCGGCCTCGCGCTGCTGGCCGTGGTGCCGGTGGGCTTCCTCGCCGTGCTGTTCGCCTGGCCGGTCGCCGCGATCATCGGGCACGGATTCGCCGAAGGCGGCGTGTTCACCGTGCTCGCGGACGACCAGACCTGGCGGCTCGCCGGATTCACCCTCGCCCAGGCGGCCGCGTCCACGGTCGTCGCGGTGCTCGCCGGGATGCCGGTGGCGTTCCTGCTCGCGCGGGTGCGGCTGCCCGGGATCGCGGTGGCGCGCACCCTGGTGCTGGTGCCGTTCGTGCTGCCGAGCGTGGTGGTCGGGCTGGCCTTCCGCGCGCTGTGGCCGGACGGCGGGGTCGCCTCGATCGTGCTGGCGAACGCGTTCTTCAACGTAGCGGTGGTGGCACGGACGGTCGCCGGGCTCTGGGCGCAGCTCGACTCCCGCGCCGAGGACGCCGCGCGGGCGCTCGGCGCGTCGCCGTGGCGGGCGTTCCGGTCGGTGACCCTGCCCGCGCTGGCGCCCGCGATCACCTCGGCCGCGGCGGTGGTGTTCCTGTTCTGCGCCACCAGTTTCGGGGTCGTGCTGATGCTCGGCGGGGCGCGGTTGCGGACCCTGGAGACGGAGATCTACCTGCGCACGGTGAACCTGCTCGACCTGTCCGGCGCGGCCGCGCTGTCGCTGGTGCAGCTGGCCGCGGTGGTCGCCGCGCTGGCCCTGGGCGCGCTCGCCCGGCGCCGCCGCGAGACCGCGTTGCGCATGCGTTCTCCGGCCGTGCTCGCGCGGCGGCCCGCGGGCGGCCAGTGGTTCGTGGTGCTCGCCGCGTTCGCGGTGCTGGCCCTGCTGCTGACCCCGATCGCGGCCCTGCTGCTGAAATCGGTGTCCACATCGGACGGTTGGAGCCTGGCCGGGTACCGGGCGCTGACCGGGCACGGGGCGGACGGCACGCTCGCGGTCTCCGGCTGGGAGGCGGCGCTGCGGTCGCTGCGCACGGCCACCGACGCGACCGTGCTCGCCATGGTCGTCGGCGTGCTCGCCTCGGTGCTGCTGGTGTCGTTGCGCCGCGCGCCGAGCCGGGTGGCGCACGCGACGGGGGAGGCGATGGACGCCGCGCTCATGCTGCCGCTCGGCGTGTCGGCGGTGACCGTCGGCTTCGGTTACCTGGTGACCCTGGACGCCCTGCCCGGTGACCTGCGGACGTCACCGCTGCTGGTGCCGCTCGCGCAGGCGCTGGTGATCATCCCGCTGGTGGTGCGCATGGTGCTGCCGGTGCTGCGCTCGGTGGACGAGCGGCTCCGCCAGGCGGCCGCGACGCTGGGCGCGAGCCCGGCCCGGGTGTGGCGCGAGATCGACCTGCCGCTGACGATCCGCTCGGTGGCGGCCGCCGCCGGATTCGGGTACGTGGTCGCGCTCGGCGAATTCGGCGCGACGAGCTTCCTCGCCCGGCCCGATTCGCCGACCCTGCCGGTGGCCGTCTCGACGCTGATCGGGCGGCCGGGCGAGCTGAACAACCAGCTGGCCTATGCGGCCTGCGCGCTGCTCATGCTGGTGACCGCGGCCGCGGTGGCGCTGATCGACCGGCTCGGCTCCGCGTCCGGGCACACCGCGGTAGGGGAGTTCTAGGCCGATGTCGCTGTCCGTCCACGACCTGACCGTCCACTACGGACACTTCACGGCGGTCCGCGCGGTGTCCCTGGACATCGCCGACGGCGAAGTGCTCGCGCTGCTCGGCCCCTCCGGATCCGGCAAGTCGACCCTGCTGCGGGCGATCGCCGGGCTGGAACCGATGACCGGCGGCACGGTCCGCTGGGACGGCGCCGACCTCGCCGGAGTGCCGGTCCACCGCCGCGGTTTCGGCCTGGTCTTCCAGGACGGCCAGCTCTTCCCGCACCGCGACGTCGCCGGGAACATCGGCTTCGGCCTGCGCATGCACGGCATTCCTCGGACCGAACACGCGGAACGGATCGCCCGCCTCCTGGACCTGGTCGGCCTGACCGGCTACGAACACCGCCGCGTCACCGAACTCTCCGGTGGCGAGGCGCAACGCGTCGCGCTCGCCCGCGCCCTCGCGCCGAAACCGCGCCTGCTGCTGCTGGACGAGCCACTGTCCGGTTTGGACGCGGGCCTGCGCGAGCAGCTGGCGATCGACTTGGCGGAACTCCTGCGCGGCGCGAAGATCACCACCCTGCTGGTGACGCACGACCAGGAGGAGGCGTTCACCCTCGCCGACCGGGTGGCCGTGCTGCGGCAAGGGGAGATTCGCCAGCTCGGCGCGGTGCCCGAGGTGTGGTCCCGCCCGGCCGACGACGCGGTGGCCCGGTTCCTGGGGGTGACCACGATCCTGCCCGCGGAGGCGAGCGGCGGTCGGGTGCGCTCGGCGCTCGGCGAGGTCGAGGTCCCCGGCGCGGCCGACGGCCCGGTGCGGCTCGGGTTGCGCCCCACCGGGCTGCGGGTGGCCGACGCGGGCGTCGGTGGTGAGGTGGTCGGCCGGGTGCACCGCCGCGACCACGCCCGCCTGGTGGTCCGCCCGGACGGTTACGAGTCCACTGTGGACGCCGTAGCCCCGGCCGGCGCGGACATCCACCCCGGCGACCTGGTCACCCTCGCCCTCGACCCGGACGGCATCGCCCTCATCGGCTGACTCCCGCCCCGGTACCCAAGTCCCCCAATGCGGCATTGGGGACGTTCAACGCCCCGAATGCCGCATTGGGTACCTCCAGTGCCCCGAAAGCCACATTGGGGGACTTGGGCGACTAGCCGTCGCGGGTGGTGAGGCGGGCGTAGGCCAGGGACAGGGCGATCGCGATGTAGCACACCGCCCGCAGCGCGCCCTCGGTCAGCGATCCGGCGGGCACCGGATCGCGCAGCACGTCGGCGAGCACGTCCCAGGAATTGTTGAGCAGGAACGGATGCAGCCAGTCGACCGCGGAGAGCAGGCTCAGCACGGAGAACACCACGGTCCCGCCGAGCACCGAGACGACCACCAGCATCGGGTGCTCGGTGCACGCCGAGATCGCCAGCGCGACCGCGCCGACCGCCCACAGCTGCAGCGTCACCCAGCCCGCCGCCAGGCCGACCTTGCCCAGCACCGCCCAGATCGACAGCGTGCTGCCGGACAACGTGAACATCGACCCGGTGCCGTTGATCACCAGCCCGGTGAGCACCCCGGTCACCGCCATCACCACCGCCGCGGCGAGCGCGACGGTCGCCACCCCGAACGCCTTCACCGCCAGCAACCGGCCCCGGCTCACCGGCGCGAGCATCCAGCCGCGCAGCGTCCCGTGCGCGGACTCCCCGGCCAGCGCGTCGGCACCCGCCATCGCCGCGGTGAGCGGGAGCAGCAGCTGCAGCGTGAACGCGAGCACGGCGATCGGCAGCACGAAAGCGTTGCCCATCGCGGCGGTGAACAGGCCCTCGTTCGGCCCGCCGCCGGGGCGCTCCGCCGCGCTCGTGGGGTCGACCAGGGTCAGGCTGATCCCGACCACCACCGGGATGACCGCCAGCAGGCCGAGCACGATGAGCGTCCGCGGCCGCCGGAAGATCCAGCGCAGTTCCGCGCGGATCAGCCGGGACACGCCGACCGTGGTCGCCGCGGGCCGCGCGGCGCCGGACAGAACCGCCTGCGTCATGCCACTGCCTCCCCGTCGACCTCGGGTAGTCCGTCCGATGTGGACGTATCCGGTTCGTGCTGGGTCAGCCGGGCGAACAGGTCCTCCAGGCCGGTGCGCGCCCGGGTCGCCTCGTGGACCGGCACGCCGCCCCGGACGAGCGTCGCCACGACCTCGGGCGCGGTCGTGGCCGTGAGGTCGGCCCGGACGCCTTCGGGAACCAACCGGCTGGGAATCCGGTTCTCCCGCAAGACATCGACCGCCCGATCACTGTCCGGAGTGGACACGATCAGGGCGGGGCTGCCGGATTCCAGCAACTCGGCCAGCTCGCCCTGGGCCACCACCAGGCCGTCGTGCAGCACCGCGACGTGCGTGCAGGTCGCTTCCACCTCGGCCAGCAGGTGCGAGGAGACCAGCACGGTGACGCCCTCGGCGTGCAGTTCGGCGATGATCTTGCGGATCTCCCGCGTGCCCGCCGGGTCCAGGCCGTTCGTCGGCTCGTCGAGCACGATCATCCGCCGCGGCACCAGCAGCGCGCCGGCCAGGCCGAGCCGCTGCTTCATCCCGAGCGAGTAACCGCGGTAGCGCCGGTGCGCCGCCCCGGCGAGGCCGACCCGTTCCAGCGCCGCCTGCACGGCCCGCGGAACGTCCGAAGAGGACAGTCGCGGCTCGGCGGCGGCCATCCGCAGCAGGTTGTCCCGGCCGGACAGGAACGGGTGGAAACCCGGCCCTTCGACCAGCGCGCCGACGTCGGGCAGCGCCTGCTGCGCGCCTTCGGGCATCGGCTGCCCGAGCAGTTCGACCTCGCCCTCGGTCGGGCGGACCAGGCCGAGCAGCATGCGGATCGTCGTCGTCTTGCCGGAG
Source organism: Amycolatopsis anabasis (assembly GCF_009765355.1). Lineage (GTDB taxonomy): Bacteria > Actinomycetota > Actinomycetes > Mycobacteriales > Pseudonocardiaceae > Amycolatopsis > Amycolatopsis anabasis. Next base: position 113,935 of record NZ_VTHK01000025.1, read on the forward strand.
CCGTTCGGGCCGAGCATGCCCAGCACGGCGCCTTCCGGCACGTCCAGGTCGACCTGGTCCACCGCCACCGTGCCGCGGTAGACCTTGCGCAGGCCCCGGGTGCGCGCGGCGAGCGGTGGAGCGGGCGTGGCGGCCCCGTCCGGGACCGCCACGCCGTACTCCGTGAATACCGAGGAGGTCACTTCGAACCCAGTGCCTCGATGAGCACCTGCTCGGGAACCGCGCCGGCGGCGAAGCGGCCGTCGTCGGTGAGCAGCGCGGTGCCGACCTTCGTGGTGATCACGTGCCCGCTGCCGAACGCGCCGCTGACCGGCTTGCCGAGCTGCGCGATGAGCGCCTTCGGGTCCACGTCGCCGCCCTTGCCCTGCTTCGGCTGGAGCGCCTCGGCCGGGATCTGGCCGGTGAGCACCGTGTCCCACCCGTCGCCGACGACCTTGACGTTCTGCTGCGCCTCTTCGGCGGCCTTCCGGTCGACCTGCGGCTGCTTCTCGGTCACCTTGGCGCCCTGCGGCGGGGTGAACTGGAACCGGTCGGCGGGCTGCGCGGCGAAGTCGATGTCGTCGAACGCGATCTGCAGGGCCGGGTCGGCGGTGCCGTTGGTCAGCACGGCGAACCGCAGCGGCAGCCGCTTCTCCGCGTCGACGGTCACCCGGACCTCGCGCAGCAGCGTGCGCTCGGTCGGCTTGGGCGTGAGGACCAGCTCGTAGGCGGGCCGGTCCGCGACCCGCGCGGTGCCCTCGACCGACACCGTGCTGCTCTCCCGGATCTTGCCGAGCAGCGTGGTCGCCGCGGTCGTCGGATCGGTGACCGTGCCCTCCTCGATGCCTTTGTCCTTGACGTCCTGCGGCAGCGTGATCTTGGTGGCGCTGTTGTCGCCGGAGTTGTACGTCCAGACAGTGGCGCCGTCGTGGACGACGGTCTCCTCGGTGCTGCCCTGCTTGACCGCCAGCCGGCTCCGGCCGTTGCCGTCGTTGTAGACCTGCGCGGAGTCCAGGTTCAGCGCGTTCGAACCGGCCCCGGGCAGCGTGGGCAGGCCCAGCTTGTTGTCCACCTTGACGGTGCCCTCCAGGGCCGGGGTCGGCGCGGTGAGCACCGACTGGACCAGGTCCTCGGCGCTCACCGGTGGCAGTTGCGGCGCCTCACCGGCGCCGGCGGGCAGCGCCATCACCGCGAGCCCGGCGATCCCGAGCGCGGAGCCCGTCACGGCCGCCGTGATGGCTTTCGTCTTCGGTTGCATGCTCATCTCCCTGTGTGTCCGAGCCCCAGTGTGCTCGTTTCCCGACACCCAGGCTTCCCTCCCGAGTCTGAGATCGCGCTGAGATGGGCCGCGAGCGAGCTGAGAGATCCCTGAAGGTCGCGCGCGTGAACCGCGCGGGCTTGGCATTCTGAGAGTCGTGAAACCTCGGGTTCTCGTCGTGGACGACGAGTTGGGTGTGCGGAAGGCGCTGCAGCGCGGGCTCAAGGCGGAGGGCATGGACGTGGTCACCGCCGCCGACGGGCCCACCGGCCTGCAGCTCGCGGCGACCGGCTCGTTCGACGCGGTGCTGCTGGACATCATGCTGCCCGGCCTGTCCGGCTACCGGGTGCTCCAGCAGCTGCGCGCCCAGGGCGTGCCGACCCCGGTGCTGATGATCTCGGCGAAGGACGGCGAGGTCGACCAGGCCGACGGGCTCGATCTCGGTGCGGACGGGTACCTGGTCAAACCGTTCTCGTTCGTGGTGCTGGTGGCCCAGGTCCGCGCGGTCCTGCGCCGGGCGACGGCCGAGGGCGTGCGCGGGCCGCTGCGGGTCGGCGCGCTGACCGTCGACCGGGCCACCCGGGAGGTCCGCTGGGGCGAGGATCCGGTCGCCCTCAGCCCGCGCGAGTTCGCGCTGCTGGAGGTGCTGGTCGGCCGCGCGGGCACGGTGGTCACCAAGGACGAGCTGCTGCGCGCGGTGTGGGGCGACGAGCAGGCGGCCACCCGCAACGTCGTCGAGGTGTATGTCGGTTACGTGCGCCGCAAGCTCGACGCCGTCGGCGCCGGTGAGGTGGTGCGCACGGTCCGCGGCCACGGCTACCTGTGCTCGGATCCGCGGCTCGACGAGGTCATCACCGCGGCCGGTCCGGGGTGATGAGCGGGCGGTCGTGGTGGCTGCGCCGCTCGCTGCGCTTCCGGGTCGCGCTCAAGACCGCCGCGGTCACGCTGGTGTTCCTGCTCGGGCTCGCCCTGCTGGCGAGCCGGGGCCTCGGCCCGCTGCTGATCCGGTCCGTCGACGGGGAACTCGCCGACGCCCTCGGCCCGGCCGGCGCGCAGGTCGCGGCCGGTCACCCGCCCAATCCGGCGTCCGGGGTCACCGTGCGCGTCCTGGACATCGCGGGCACGCCGGTGGACGGCCTGCCGCCCGCGGACCTGAACCCGGGGGACATCCGGGCGCTCAAGGCGGGCGAGCCGGTGCGCACCGGGTCGCCCGGGGATACCGGCGCGCGCTGGCGCTGGCTCGGCTCGGTGGTGTCCGCCCCGGACGGCGCCCAGCGGCTGGTCGTCGCCGGGGCCGGGCTGGTCGGGTTCACCGCCGCGGTCGAGGGCGGTTCGCACTGGCTCTTCTGGGTCGCCTCGGCGGGCGCCGCGCTGGCCGCGCTCGCGACCTGGCTGGTGGTGGGCTCGGCGCTGCGCCCGGTGGGGCGGATGCGCCGGTCGGTGCGGGAACTGCCGCCGGGTGAACGGCTGCCGCTGCCCGGGGCGCGCGACGAACTCCGCGCGTTGGCCGAGGATTTCAACGTGCTGCTGGCCCGGCAGGAGGAGATCAGCGAACGGCTGCGCCGGTTCACCGGGGACGCCGCGCACGAGCTGCGCTCGCCGGTCGCGTCGATCCGGGTCCAGGCCGAGGTCGCGGTCGCCAATCCGGATCCCGAACTCGCCCAGGAGACGCTCGCGGACATCCTGGCCGAGGCCGAACGCCTGTCCGCCCTGCTCGACGGACTGCTCGGCCTCGCCCGCTCGGACGCGGGCGAACTGCCGCCCGCGGAACCGGTCGAACTGGTCTCCGAGGCCCGCGCCGCGGTCGCCCGGCTCCCGGCCGGCGCGCCCCCGGCCCGGGTGACCGGCGCGGTCGCGCAGACCTGGGCGTATGCCGCGCCCGCCGAGGTCGAGCTGGTGCTGAACAACCTGCTGCGCAACGCCTGCCGGTACGCGAACGGGCAGATCGTGGTGTCCGTGCTCGCCGCGCGGTCCACCGTGCGCGTGGTGGTCGACGACGACGGCCCGGGTATCGCGCCGGAGCACCGGGACAAGGTGTTCGACCGCTTCTACCGGGTGTCCGACGACCGGGCGCGCTCGTCGGGCGGCACCGGGCTCGGGCTGGCGATGGTCGCCGAGGCCGTCCGCCGCCGGGGCGGCCGGGTCACCGTCGGCGAGTCCCCGGAAGGCGGCGCCCGCTTCCAGGTCGTCTGGCGCTCGGCGGGTACGTTGCCCGGGTGACCGTGATCGTGGGGGCGGCGATCGTGCGCGAGGGCGCCCTGCTCGCCCAGCAGCGCGCCTGGCCCGACGACGCCGCCGGGCGCTGGGAACTGCCCGGCGGGCGGGTCGAACCGGAAGAGTCCGAAGTGGACGCACTGCGCCGGGAATGCGCCGAGGAACTCGACGTCGACGTGCTCGTCGGCGACCGGGTCGGCCCGGATGTCGCGCTGCCCGGCGGCAAGGTGCTCCGGATCTTCGCGGCCGAGCTGAAAAGCGGCGAACCGCGTGCGGTGGAGCACCGCGCGGTGCGCTGGCTCGCCGCCGGGCAACTCGGCGAGGTCGACTGGCTGCCCGCCGACCGCGAACTCCTGCCCGAGCTCGCGAATCTCCTGGCACGTCCGTGACCCGAAAGCGCGCGCACTTTCGGGTCACGGAGTCGCGGCCGGTCAACCCGCGCCGATGAGGCGTAGCGCGCTCTGCAGCCGGTGTTCCCCCCGTTCGGCCGCCCGCGCCGCGCCCGCCTTGCGCACCCGGTCCAGTTCGGCCGGGTCCGCGAGCAGCGCGTTCGCCCCCTCCCGGACCGGCCGCAGGAGTTCGATGACCGCGTCGGCCACGGCGTCCTTGAGCTCGCCGTAGGACGTGTGCCGCCGCGCCACCTCCTCCGGCCGCGCTCCCGTGCACGCGGCCAGGATCTCCAGCAGGTTGGCCAGCCCGGGCCGGTCCTCCGGCCGGTACTCCAGCGTGCTCTGCCCGTCGGTGACCGCGCGCCGGACCTTGCGCCGGATCAGTTCCGGCTCGTCCAGCACGAACACCACACCCGCCGAGTCCCGGGTCGACTTGGACATCTTCCGCGCCGGATCGGCCAGATCCCGGATGCGCGCACCGGTCGGCGGCAGCACCGCCCGCGGCACGGTGAACACCTCGCCGTAGGTGCCGTTGAACCGCCGGGCCAGCGCGCGCGCCAGTTCGACGTGCTGGCGCTGGTCGTCGCCGACCGGCACCTCGTCGGCGCCCTGCAGCAGGATGTCCGCGGCCATCAGCACCGGGTAGGTGAGCAGGCTCAGCCGCACCCCGGCCTGGCCCTTGGACTTCTCCTTGAACTGGATCATCCGCGCGGCCTCGCCGAAGCTCGCCGTGCACTCCAGGACCCAGGTGAGCGCGCCCAGTTCACGGGCGAGATCGGACTGCACGAAGATCCGCTCGGCCGGGATCCCGGCCGCGATCAGCACGGCCAGCTGCTCACCGGCCAGCGCCCGCAGCTTCGCCGGGTTGTGCGTGGTGGTCATCGCGTGCAGATCGGAGACGAAGTACAGGTCGTCTTCGCCGCCTTCGGCCACCCAGCGCTGGAGGGCGCCCAGGTAGTTGCCGATGTGCACGTGGCCGGACGGAGTGATTCCGGAGAGTCTGCTCATTTCGCCTTCCCATGGGTCGCGCCGCCCGGCGAGAAGGCCCCGGAAACGAAGCAGGCCGCCCACCGGGGCGGCCTGTTGTGCTGTCAGCGCACGGTCGAGGAGCCGCCCGAGGGCGGCCACCACTGTCCGGTGCGCGTTCGCATGCCATCCAGTGTAGCGGCCGGTACAAGCGTGCCAATTTCGACCGGCAGGTTCACCGAAAAGCAAAGGAATTCACCGGAAAGAGCAAAACGAAAGAGAGCACTCCTCGCATTCCGGGCGGGCCGCGTCAATACTGCGCATCGACACGCCCGGTTAACATGGTTCACCGCCCGCTCCCGGAGTTACCTTTCTTGGCATGTATGTCGTACTGGTGAACTACACCGCTCCGCTGGAAGAAGTCGACTACGTGCTGCCGGACCACGTCGAATGGCTGGCCAAACAATACGATCATGGCTATTTCCTGGCGTCCGGGCGCAGGGTGCCGCGGGACGGCGGTGTGATCATCGCCCGGCCGATGCTGCGCGGAAAACTGGACGCCATCCTGGCCACCGATCCGTTCGCGATCAAACATATGGCGAAATACGAGGTGATCGAGTTCTCGCCGACCAGGACCGCGCCCGAACTGCGCATGATCAACGAGGCCGTCGCCCACGCCGGCTAGGCGGCCTTGGCGAACTCCGCCTTCGCCTTCTTGAGGGCGAGCACCGGGCACTTCTTGCAGCGAGGCTTGGACCGGCAGCACTTCTTCTTGACCTTGCCGGCCTTCATCAGCTTGCGGACCCTCGCCCGGGGGTCCGCGGCCTTGCTGTCCTTCTTTCCCACACCACGCTCCAGTGAATCGCTCGCGGCGTCTCAGGTTAGGTGAGCCTAACCGGTTTCCGGGCGTGGTGCTGCTCACAATCGCGTGAAATGTATCCTGGAACAGTCCGCGTGTGGCCAGAGTCGGCCACGGTGCACCTCGCTCGCCGGGCGAGCGGTGCCGCGGGCGCCACCAGCCCTTCGGAGTTTCAGGAGCCCACGCGTGCCCGCAGCCAGTGTCACCGCCTCACGCACCGAAGGCGCGGCGTCCGGTAAGACGCGGCCCGACCTGCGCAACATCGCCATCGTGGCACACGTCGACCACGGCAAGACCACCCTGGTCGACGCCATGCTCCGCCAGTCCGGCGCGTTCGCCGAACGCGCCGAGGTGGTGGACCGGGTGATGGACTCCGGCGAGCTGGAGCGCGAAAAGGGCATCACCATCCTGGCGAAGAACACCGCCATCCGGCGCCAGACCCCCGACGGCCCGGTGACGATCAACGTCATCGACACCCCCGGGCACGCCGACTTCGGCGGCGAGGTCGAGCGTGGACTGTCCATGGTGGACGGTGTGGTGCTGCTGGTGGACGCCAGCGAGGGCCCGCTGCCGCAGACCCGGTTCGTGCTGCGCAAGACCCTGGAGGCCGGGCTGCCGGTGGTCCTGGTGGTCAACAAGGTCGACCGGCCGGACGCGCGGATCGCCGAGGTCGTCGACGAGACCCACGATCTGCTGCTGGACCTGGCCGGGGACATCGAGGACGCCGATCTGGACGCGGTCCTCGACCTGCCGGTCGTCTACGCCAGCGCCCGCGCCGGGAAGGCGAGCCTGGAGCGCCCCGCGGACGGCGGCCTGCCGGACAGCGACAACCTCGACCCGCTGTTCGAGACCCTGCTCTCGCACGTGCCCGCCCCGGCCGCCGATCCGGACGGCCCGCTGCGCGCGCTGGTCACCAACCTCGACGCGTCCAACTTCCTCGGCCGGATCGCGCTGATCCGCATCCACTCCGGCAAGCTGCGCAAGGGCCAGACCGTGGCCTGGCTGCGCGAGGACTCCTCGATCCAGTCGGTCCGGATCTCCGAGCTGCTGATCACCGAGGCGCTCACCCGCGTCCCGGCGCAGGAGGCGAGCGCGGGCGATCTGGTCGCCATCGCGGGCATCCCGGACATCACCATCGGCGACACGCTCGCCGACCCGGAGAACCCCGAGGCGCTGCCGCGGATCACCGTGGACGAACCGGCCATCTCGATGACCATCGGCGTCAACACCTCGCCGCTGGCCGGCCGCAACGGCGGCGACAAGGTCACCGCGCGGCTGGTCAAGGCCCGCCTGGACGCGGAGCTGGTCGGCAACGTCAGCATCCGCGTGCTGCCCACCGAGCGCCCGGACACCTGGGAGGTCCAGGGCCGGGGCGAGCTCGCGCTGGCGATCCTGGTCGAGCAGATGCGCCGCGAGGGCTTCGAGCTGACCGTCGGCAAGCCGCAGGTGGTCACCAAGACGATCGACGGCAAGCTGCACGAGCCGTTCGAGCGCCTGACCATCGACGCCCCCGAGGAGCACCTCGGCGGGATCACCCAGCTGCTCGCCGCCCGCAAGGGCCGGATGGAGCACATGGGCGGGCACGGCACCGGCCGGATCAAACTGGACTACGTGCTCCCGGCGCGCGGCCTGATCGGCTTCCGCACCGACTTCCTCACCGAGACCCGCGGCACCGGTATCGCGAACCACGTGTTCGAGGGCTACTTCCCGTGGGCCGGTGAGATCCGCACCCGGCACAGCGGTTCGCTGGTCGCCGACCGGTCGGGCCCGATCACCGCGTACGCGATGATCCAGCTCGCCGACCGCGGCACGTTCTTCGTGGAGCCGGGCGCCGAGGTGTACGAGGGCATGGTCGTCGGGGAGAACCCGCGGGCCGAGGACCTCGACATCAACATCACCAAGGAGAAGAAGCTCACCAACATGCGTTCGTCCACCGGGGACGAGCTCGAGCGCCTCGCCCGCCCGCGCAAGCTGGGCCTGGAGGAGGCGCTGGAGTTCTGCGCGGTCGACGAATGCGTCGAGGTCGCCCCCGAGGTGGTCCGGGTCCGCAAGGTCACCCTCGACCTCACGCAGCGCGCGAAGGAGCGGTCGCGCGCGAAGAGCCGCGACAACAACGCCTGATCTCCGCGATCGACGGAACCGGACACCGGGTCGGGACGTCTGCCGAACGGCGGTACCCGATCCGGTGATCGCTGTCCGCCACCGGTCTGGCAATCTCGGTGACGCGGCGACAGACCGCGTGGCACCATGGCGGACCCAGTGGGAAACGGGGGAGGCAACGTGCGGAAGAAGACGACGGCTCTACTCCTGGTAGTCGTCTCCGCGTTCGCCGCCGGATGCTCCAACACCCCGCCCCCGCCGGTCGTTTCGTCCCCGGTCGCGCAGTCCTCGACCAGTCCGGCGAAGAACGTCTCGCAGATCGTGGTGGGCGTGGACGACATCGCCGGCGGCTACAACCCGCACAACCTGGCCGATTCCTCCACGGTCACCGCCGCGCTCGCCCAGCTGCTGCTGCCTTCGGTGTTCCGGAAGAAGGACGACGGCACGCCCGAACTGGACCGGAACCTGATGCGGTCCGCCCAGGTCGTCTCCGAGCAGCCGTTCACCGTGGCCTACGAGATCCGCCCGGACGCGTCCTGGTCCGACGGCGCGCCGATCGCCGTGGAGGACTTCGTCTACCTCCGCGACGCCATGCGCGATCAACCCGGCGTGGTGCAGCCCGCGGGCTACCGTCTGATCTCCGACATCCGGCCCGGTGAGGGTGGCAAACGGGTCGAAGTCGTCTTCGCCAAGCCCTATCCGGCGTGGCAGTCGCTGTTCACCAACCTGCTGCCGCAGCACCTGCTCAAGGACGCCCCGGGTGGCTGGCAGCAGGCGCTCGAAGGCAGTTTCCCGGCGGTCGCCGGGCCGTTCTCGATCAAGGTCCTGGACTCCGGCCGCGGCGAGATCATCCTGGAACGCAACGAGCGGTGGTGGGAGAAACCCGCCGCGGTGGACCGGATCGTGCTGCGCCGCATCGATCAGGCGGGGATGGCCGCCGCGCTGCGCAGCGGCAACGACCAGTTCGCCATGGGGCGGACCGACGCGACCGCCCTGCGGCAGCTCGGCGAACTCGGCCCGGGCGTCCGCCTGCACACCGTCGCCGCCCCGAAGGTGGCCGATCTGCTGCTGCGGCCGGTCGGTGTGCTGGCCGACGCGCAGGTTCGTGCCGGGGTCGCCGCGCTGATCGACCGTTCGAAGCTCATCGACAAGGGCGTCGCGGGCGGGCCGTCCGCGACGCTGCGCGCGGACGCCCAGGTCCTGCCGCCCTCGGGAGTGCCCGGGTACGCGCCGACGATCCCGGCCGCCGGGGCGCCGGGGAAACCGGATCCGCAGAAGGCACAGGAACTGCTGACCGCCGCCGGGTACCGCCGGGAGGCCGGGGTCTGGCGCAAGGACGGTAAGTCGCTGTCCCTGGTCATCGCCTCGCCGGGGCAGCAGGAGCCGTACGCCGGGATGGCCAAGGAACTCACCACCCAGCTCGTCGCGGCCGGGATCGAGGTCCGCACGATCACCCCGCCGCCGCGGGAACTGTTCTCCACCCTGCTCGCCATGCCGGTGGGCGGCCCGGCGCAGCCGCTGGCCCAGGAGAACGCGACCAGCGGGGTCGGCGTGGACATCGCGGTCGTGCCGCAACCGGTCGGCGGGGATCCGGCGACCGTGCTCGCGTCGACCTTCGGCTGCCGTCCCGGGCAGCAATCCGGCGATCAGGCCGCACCGGTCGTTCCGCCCAATTCGGCCGCCTTCTGTTCGCAAGCCCTGCAGCCGACGATCGATGCGGCGCTAACCGGGGCGACCCCGCTTCCTGAAGCGCTTTCCCAGCTGGAACCGGAATTGTGGCGGCAAAACGTCGTCGTCCCGTTGTTCCAGCTGGCCGACACCCTGGCCATCGGATCGGGGGTATCCGGGGTGACACCCGGACCACCGCTGGTTGGGCCATTTGGGTCCGCCGTTAACTGGACTCGTGGCGCCAAGTAACCGAAGTATTTCCTGAAGCCACCTGGAAGTCACCCTTTGGTCACGATCGCACGGGAAGTGGTGACTCCGCGTGCTCTACCTTTCTAGCGTGCTCCCGCAGTGCGCCAATTGCGTGTCGCTTGGCGTGTCATAAGCTCCGGCCAACAATCCGGAGCGGTGTGGGCCCGGGTTCCGACTACCCACGGCCCAGTGCTAGGAGGGCACACCTAAATGAGGAGATCCAAAGCAGTCTCCGCCTTCGCTGCGGTCGCGGCTGCTGCGCTCGTGCTGAGCGCCTGCAGTGGTGGTGGCAACGGTGGCGACAACAACGGCTCGAGCGCCGATGTCAAAAGCATGGCGACCGGCAAGGCCCAGAACGGTGATACCTTCAAGCTGGCCGACGCTCCGAAGAGCGACGTGGTCACGGTGGGTGTCGACGAGGGCTATTCGGCGTACAACAACGACACGCCGGACACCAACAGCTCGTACAACAACTACGTGGACAACATTGTGTTGGCCGGTGCGTACGTGCTCGACGGCAACAACAAGGTGCTGCTCAACGCCGACATGTTCGAATCCTGGACGGTCACCTCCAAGGACCCGCAGGTCGTCCAGTGGAAGATCAAGCCGAACATGACCTGGTCCGACGGCAAGCCGTACGACTGCAAGGACCTCTACCTGGCCTGGCTGTCGCACAGCGAGAAGGCCAAGGACGGCGACACCCCGTTCTTCAAGGCCGCGGCCCCGGCCGGGTACAACCTCGTCGACCAGGGCGAGTGCAAGGACAACCTCACCTTCGAGGCGAAGTTCAGCAAGCCCTACCTCGACTACAAGGGCATGTTCGCGCCGACGCACGTCATGCCGGCGCACATCATCGAGCAGAAGACCGGCATCGCCGACATCACCGCGCTCAAGCCGAACGGTGACAAGGGCCAGCTGAAGAAGGCCGGCGACTTCTGGAACAACGAGTGGAAGGGCTTCAAGCCGGACATCATGCCGGCGTCGGGCCCGTACAAGATCACCGCGTTCGACGAGAACTCGAAGTCGGTGACCCTCGAGCGCAACCAGTCCTTCGCCGGTGCGAAGGGTGGCCCGCAGAAGATCGTCGTCCGGCCGTTCCCGGACACTCCCGCGATGGCCACCGCGCTGCAGAACGGTGAGATCGACGTCGTCGCGTCGACCCAGCCGGACACCACCGCCGCCGACACGCTGCGCAAGCTCGCCTCGGACGGTGTGACCTACGGTTCCGCTTCGCAGCTCACCTTCGAGCACCTGGACCTGCAGTACAAGCGGATGTTCTCCGATCCGGTGCTGCGCAAGGCGTTCTTCCAGGCCGTGAACCGCAACGAGATCGTCGAGAAGCTGCTCCGCGGTGTCCAGGCGGACGCCCAGCCGCTGAGCAGCATCGTGTTCTACCCGGGTGAGCAGGGCTACGAGGACCGCTACAGCAAGATCTCGGGTCAGGGCGCCGAGGCCGCGGCCAAGACGCTGAGCGACGCGGGCTGGGTCAAGGGACCGGACGGCATCTTCGCCAAGGACGGCAAGCGGTTCTCGGCGACGATCACGCACAACGCGAACCCGCGCCGGACCAAGACCGTGGAGATCATCGTCGCCCAGGCCAAGGCCGCGGGCATCGAGATCAAGGACGAGGTCGACCCGAACTTCCTGAAGGGCCGGCTGGACACGGGCAACTGGGACATCGCGCTGTTCGGGTGGTCGTCCACGCCGTTCAAGGCCGAGCAGCCGTCGATCTACGTCACCGGTGGTGGCCAGAACTACCAGGGCCTGTCCGACCCGAAGATCGACCAGGCCTTCCAGACCGCGGTGTCGGCGACCGACGAGGCCGTGGCCACGAAGGCGTACCAGGACGCGGACCAGGCGCTCGCGGATCAGAACGCGACGCTCCCGCTGTTCCAGACGCCGTCGATGTGGGCCTTCCGCGGCATCGACCGGGTGTACATGCAGTCGTACAACGGCGCCCTGTGGAACGCCGGGGAGTGGGAGAAGAAGGGCAAGTGATCCCTTCCCACTCTTCGATTCGCTGATCGACCTGGTGGAACCGGGAGCCGGGCCAACAGCCCGGCTCCCGGTTCCCTCCGGAAGTAGCTGTTGACGCAAACGTGACCCCGACTACGGTAGACCACCGGGGTGGGGCCGCCAGTACTTCCGGGCCGGGCCCGGACGAGGAGCAATTTCGTTGAACCTGGTTTATTACGTACTACGTCGAGTGGCGATCTCGATCCCGATCCTGCTGATCGGTTCGTTCGCCCTCTACCTGATGGTCGCGGGCGCCGGTGACCCGCTCGCCGAGCTGCGCAGCCAGCCGAACGTCAGCCCGGCGGCCATCGCGGCCACGGCTCACGAACTCGGCCTCGACAAGGGTCTGCTCGCGAGATACTGGGACTGGCTGATCAGCTTCATCCAGGGCGACTGGGGTATCTCGATCGCCCAGGGCAACGCCATGGCGCCCGTGCTCCCCAAGGTGATGAGCGCGTTCGGCGTGACCTTCAAACTGGTCATCGGCGCCGAGATCCTCGCGCTGGTGATCGGGATCGCGGTCGGCGTCCTCGCCGCCGTCAAGCAGTACTCCATTATCGACTACATCGCGACCACGCTCGCGTTCCTGTTGTTCTCGATGCCCATTTTCTGCATCGCGATCGTGCTGAAGGAATACGCGATCGAGATCAACGGCTGGGTCCGGGATCTGGGCCTGACCGACTGGCTCGGCAATCCGTGGCTGAAAACGGCCAGCCCGGAGAATCTGAAATCCGACGGATTCGGTGACTTCCTCATCAAGTATGTCGGCGCCTATCTGTTGCCCACGCTGGCACTGATGGCGATCAGCTTCGCGGCGTACAGCCGTTTCCAGCGCGCGGCGATGCTGGAAACGCTCAACATGGACTACGTGCGCACCGCACGGGCCAAGGGGCTGTCGTCGTCGCGGGTCATCTTCCGGCACGCGTTCCGCAACGCGCTCATCCCGGTGACCACCCTGTTCTCGGTCAACTTCGCGACGGTGCTGACCGGCGCGATCATCACCGAACGGGTGTTCAACTGGAACGGTATGGGCACGGTGCTGGTCGAGGCCGTGAACAAGAACGACCCGAATGTGATGATGGGCTGGCTGGTCCTGGTCGCCATCGCGGTGATCGTGGCCAACCTCATCGCTGATCTCCTGTACGGCATCTTGGACCCGAGGATTCGCGTTGGCTGACATGAACTCACTGGTCGCGGGCGCGCAGACCTCCGGCGCCCCGATCGAAGAAGGCACGCTGGCGCCGGAGGCGCTACCGGAACCGCGCAGTCAGGGCAAACTGGTCCTGCGCAAGTTCCTGCGGCACAAGCTGGCCATGGTCAGCGTCGCGGTCCTGCTGCTGATCGTGCTCATCGCGATCGTCATGCCGCTGTTCTGGCCGTACAACTACGAGGAGACGGTCAAGGGCTTCCTGCCGCCGAGTGCCGACCATCCGGCCGGGACCACCGAGGTCGGCAAGGACATGGTGTCGCAGGTGCTGCGGGGCACCCAGTACTCGTTGCTGATCGCGCTCACCGTGTCCGTGGTGTCCACGGTGATCGGGGTGGTGTTCGGCGCGCTGGCCGGGTACCTCCAGGGCATCACCGACACCGCGGTGTCCCGGCTGACCGACCTGTTCCTGATCGTCCCGCAGGTGGCCGCGGCGGCGATCCTGGTCAAGGTGTTCACCGGTAGCTGGTACGTGGTGGCGCTGGTGCTCGCGTTGTTCGCCTGGATGCCGATCGCCCGGATCACCCGCGGCGAGGCGATGTCGTTGTCGCAGCGGGAGTTCATCGAGTCGGCCCGGGCGTCCGGCGCCTCGACGGGGCGGATCCTGTTCAAGCACCTGATCCCGAACATGGTCGGCAGCATCACGGTGAACGCGACCCTGGCGGTCGCGCAGGCGGTGCTCGCGGAGGCCGCGCTTTCGTTCATCGGCCTCGGCGTGCAGCTGCCGGACACCTCGCTCGGCCGGATCATCCTGGAGAACTACCAGCAGTTCTCCACCCGGCCGTGGCTGTTCTTCTGGCCGTTCATCGTGCTGGTGCTGATCTCGCTGTCCATCAACTTCATCGGCGACGGCCTGCGCGACGCGTTCGACCCGCGCCAGCGCCGCATGAAGGCCTGATCGGCTCGTACCGCCAACAGCGCCCCCTCCCGCTTGGCTGGGAGGGGGCGCTGTTGGCGTTCGGGTCGGGTGGCGGGTGGCGGGCTGGGGTTTCCGGTGAGGGCGCGTGCTGCCGGGGGTCGTGAGTGTTCAGGCCGGTTAGAACCGGCCGTACCACTCACGACCCCCATCGCCGGGCTACCAAAAAAGCAAGGGACCTTTGCTCCGGTTGAACGGGAGCGAGGGAGCTTTACTACGGCGAAACCGTAGTAAAGCTCCCTTCCTGCCGGTTCGGGTGCCTAGTCGGCGACCGGGGCGAGTTTTCCGGCTTCCCACGCGGCGCGGCGCTCGGCCTGCAGGGCCGGGTCGGCGACCGGGGCGGCAGACAGCAGCCGCTTGGTGTAGTCCTCCTGCGGCGAGTGCAGCACCTGGTCCCGGGTGCCGACCTCGACCAGCCGGCCGTGCTGCATCACCGCGACCCGGTCCGCGAGCAGGTCGACGACCGCGAGGTCGTGGCTGATGAACAGGCACGCGAACTGCAGGGTCTGCTGCAGGTCGAGGAACAGGTCCAGCACCCGCGCCTGCACCGACACGTCCAGTGCCGAGGTCGGCTCGTCGGCGATCAGCAGCTTCGGGTCCAGGGCCAGCGCCCGGGCGATCGCGACGCGCTGCCGCTGCCCGCCGGAGAGCTCGTGCGGGTACCGGTTCCGGTACAGCCCGCTCAGCTCCACCTTGTCCAGCAGGGACACCACCCGGTCCGAAAGTGCCTTGCCGGACAACACCTTGTGCAGCAACAGCGGTTCGGCGATCGAGTCACCGATCGTCATCTTCGGGTCCAAAGTGGACGCGGGGTCCTGGAACACGATCGAGAAGTACCGGCGCAGCGGCCGCAGCTCCTTGTTCGACATGTTCGTGATGTCCCGGCCCGCGATCTTCACGGTGCCCGCGGTCGGCTTGAGCAACCGGATCGCGCAGCGGCCGATGGTCGACTTGCCCGAGCCCGATTCCCCGACCAGGCCGAGGATCTCGCCCTTGTCGATGTGCAGCGAGACGTCGTCCACCGCGCGGTTGCGCGCCTGGCCGCGGCGACCCGGGTACTCCAGCACCAGGTTCGAGATCTCCAGCGCCGGGCCGGTGGCCTCGATCTGCGCCTCGAGTTCCGCGTCGGCGAGCCGGATCTCCTCGGCGATCTTCGCCGCCTCCTCGCTGCTCACCGCCTCCGTGGTCGTCTCCAGCAGCCGCTGCCCCTCCGGGCGCTGCCCGAGCTTCGGCACCGCGGCCAGCAGCCGCCGGGTGTAGTCCTCGCGCGGCGACGCGAACAGTTCGCGCACCGGCGCCTCTTCGACGATCTCGCCCTGGTACATCACCACGACCCGGTCGGCGAGGTCGGCGACCACGCCCATGTCGTGGGTGATCAGCACGATCGCCGTGTTCAGGGTGTCCCGCAGTTTGCGCAGCAGGCCGAGGATCTCCGCCTGCACGGTGACGTCGAGCGCGGTCGTCGGCTCGTCGGCGATGATCACCTTCGGGTCGCAGGCGATCGCCATCGCGATCACCACGCGCTGCCGCAGCCCGCCGGAGAGCTGGTGCGGGTACTGCTTGAACCGCTCCTGCGGGTTCGGGATGCCGACCATGTCCAGCAGTTCGACGGCCCGCGCGTCGGCGGCGGACTTGGCCAGGTCCTGGTGCGTGCGCAGCGCCTCGCGGATCTGCCAGCCGACGGTGAACACCGGGTTCAGCGCGCTCATCGGCTCCTGGAAGATCATCGCGATGTCGTTGCCGCGGATCTTGCGGAGCTGCTTGTCCTTGAGCCCGGCGAGCTCGCGCTCCTCAAGCCGGAGATCGCCTTCGATCTTGCTGGTCCGGGGCAGCAGCCCGAGCACGGACATCGAGGTCACCGATTTGCCGGAACCGGACTCACCCACCACGGCGACGATCTCGCCGGGCTTCACGTCGAACGTGATGCCCTTGACCGCGTCGACCCGGCCGTCCTCGGTGCTGAACGAGATGCGCAGGTCGGAAATGGACAGGATGGAACCAGTAGCGCCGGCGAGGCTCGCCGTCGTCGTCTCAGTGCTCACCAGCAGCCCTTCGTGGGGGTTCGGGTAATCACGGCCTACGGCCTAGTGAACTTCGCGCGAGGATAACTGAGGGTAGGCCCACCATTGGTATGAGCGGGGTAAATTCCTGCCCTTTCCCCCACCCACCGCCCCAAACGGAAGCGCTCCGCGCTCAATTAGTCTTCAAGCCGTGACCTCCCCCGAGCCGCGCCGGTTGCTGCTGGTGCACGCGCACCCGGACGACGAGAGCATCACCACCGGCGGCACCATCGCGAGATACGCGGCCGAGGGCGCCGAAATCACGCTGGTGACCTGCACACTCGGCGAGGAGGGCGAGATCATTCCGCCGCACCTCGACGAACTGGGCTCCTGGGCCGCCGACCAGCTCGGCGGGTACCGGTCCGGTGAACTCGCCGCCGCGTGTTCGGCACTGGGCGTGACCGAACATCGTTACCTCGGCGGTATCGGCCGCTGGCGGGACTCCGGGATGGCCGGGACGCCCGCCGCCGACCACCCCCGCGCCTTCGTCCGCGGTTCCCTGGACGAGCAGGCGAGCCAGCTCGCCGCGATCCTGGACGAGGTGCGCCCCGAGGTGGTGGTCACCTACGACGAGATCGGCGGGTACGGCCATCCGGACCACATCCGGGCGCACGAGATCACCATGGCCGCCGCGCCGCGCGCCGGATCGGTGCGCCGGATCTTCCACATCGCCGCCTCGGCCCGGGCGACCGCCGCGGGCCTCGCCGCCCTGCGCGCGCTGCCCGAACTGCCGCTGCGGGTCCCCGAGGACGGCGAGCTGCCGGTCGTCCCGGACGAGCGGATCACCACCGCGATCGACATCACCGCCCACCGGGACGCCAAGATCGCCGCGCTGGGCGCGCACGCGACGCAGGTCAGCGTCCTCGGGGTGCCGGAAGGGGTGGCGGGCGGGATGCCAATGAAACAGCCGGCGTTCGCGCTGTCCAACGGCCTCGCGCAGCCGATACCGGACCACGAGTACTTCGTCCTCGCGCACGGCCCGGAAGCGGGCGTCGCCACGGACCTGTTCGGGAACCGGTGATGGCGGGCGCGCAGCGCTGGCTGCTGGGGGTGCTGCTGCTGGACACGGTCCTGCTGGCGCTGCTGGAGCTGTTCTTCCTGCCGCTGCGGCTGGACGGGGTGGTGCTGCCCGAGGCGGCCGACTTCCCGCTCCCGCTGAGCGTGGTGGTCGCCGCGCTGACCACGCCGCTGCTGGTCCGGCAGACCGCCCGCCTGGTGACGCCCAAGGTGTCGTTTGCGCCGCTGGTGCTGTGGGTACTGGTGATGCTGGTGGTCGGCGTGTTCGGGCCGGGCGGGGACGTCGTCCTGGTGCAGGATTGGCGGGCCCTGCTGCTGCTCGCCTGCGGGGCGCTGCCCGCGGCGATGACCTTGGGCGGGGCACTGGGCGCGGCGAACAAGACCAACGGGGAGAAACGTGGCTGAGGCGATTTCCGACCGGCACGTGGTCGCGGTCCTGCGGCCGTTCGTGCGGGCGACCGGCCCGCTGCTGGACGCGCTGCGGGAAGCCGATCCGATGGGCCTGCGGGCGCGGGCGAGCGCGGACACCGAACTCGCGAAGGTCGAACCGGGCCTGCGGGAGAAGCTGCTGAACGGGCTGTCCTCGGTCAGGGTGCCGGGGACCGCGGCCTGGGCGGGGATGGACGCCGCGCAGCGGACCGACTGGTGGGTGAACCGGGTCGGCCGGTTCACCGCGCTGCTGACCGCGATTCCCGGGCTCGGCGGGGCGCTGGCCGATCGGCTGCCGGTGCAGGACGCCCTGGGCGCCGCGTCGCAGGGCCTGCTGTTGTGCGCGATCGCGGGCGAACACGGGGTGACCGAGCTGGGGGACCGGGTGCGGCTGCTCGCCTGGGTGCTCTTCGACCGCACGATCGACCCGGTGATCGCGGCGGGCAAGCACGCCGAGCACGACGCGTCCGCGGAGGACGCGGAGACCGCCGAGCTGACCGAGGAACTCGACCAGGCGTCGAAGAAGCACGGCAAGCTCACGCTCAAGGCCTGCGCGCGCACCCTGTGGCGGCTGGGCCGGTCGCTCCTGGCCATCACCGACGAACTGGAGAAGCGCCCGCGCGGCCGCTTCTACCACCGGGCGATCGGGATGCTGCCGGTGGTCGGCATGGCCGGGGACTACTTCGGCGAGCGCTCCGGCCTCAAACGCGTCGCCAAACGCGCCGACAAGTGGCTCACCGCCAGAACTGGAACGTGATCGCGCCCAGCTGCGCCGGGTACTTCTCGCCGCCGATCAGGTCGAACACCGCGTAGGAGATGTTGAAGAAGACGTCGGCCACCGGCGGCACCGCGAACAGCAGCGCGAACAGGATCAGCGGCGCCCACGGCCGCGCCTTCGCGCCGAACTCCCGGGCCTCCGGCGAAAGGTACGGCTCGATCGCGCCGTACCCGTCCAGGCCGGGCACCGGCAGGATGTTCAGCACGAACGTCAGCACCTGCAGCAGGGCGAGGTAGGACAGCCCGATCAGGAGCCCGACCGGCATCGGGATGACGATGACCGCGATGGTCAGCAGGATCCCGAGCGCCAGGTTGCTCAGCGGACCGGCCAGCGACACCCACGTCGACACCGCCCGCGACCGCAGCGCCCAGCGGTTGATCCACACCGCGCCGCCGGGCAGCGGGATCCCGCCGATCGCCAGGATGATCAGCGGCAGCACCAGCGAGAACACCGGATCGGTGTACCGGCGGATGTCCATGTTCAGGTAGCCCTTGATGGCCACCTCGTGGTCGCCGCCCCGGAACGCCACGATCGCGTGACCGAACTCGTGCAGCGTCAGGGAGACCGCCCAGCCGCCGAGGACCAGGATGAACACCCCGGCTATCAGGAGCGGATCACGGGTCGTCTCGGCGTCGCTGAGGGCGGCCAGGACGCCACCGACGACGGTGACGGCGAGGAGGGCGAGGAAGATCGGGCTGGGACGTACTGCTGATCGTCGCACGCCCCCAGTGTTCCGTATCCGGTTCGCCCGGGTTGCGGACGCCCTCGAGGTAGGGGTGGGTCGTGCCGCTTGCGGAAGCACATGAGACCGGACAGGCTGCGTGTCGTACGGCGTGTCCCCTTGCGCTGAGGGCCGTCGGCATCCCCCAAACTCGCTACTCCGCTTGACCTAGCCGCATTACACGGGTGTAATCACATTGATGTCATTCGCCGCTGCGCAAGGGGTGCGGGGAAGGACATCGCCGGAGGTGGGAACGGTACGGGAGTACCACCCGTGCAGTCCGCCGAAGGTGTTTCAAGCGTCGGGGCTTGTCGAAGAAGGGTGTCCGCGGAGGGCATCGGGTTCCGGCGCCGATTCAACACCGCCAGCCTGGGGAGTGCGTGGAAGCGAGGAGGCGGACGTGCGGTTGAACGCCGATGGGAAGGAATGGGGGCAGGTCGTGGACTGGCGGGAGGACCCGGAGCAGGAGCTGGGTGAACTCTCTGACCTCTTCGACGTGACCGAGGAACAGGAATGGCAGGAGCGCGCCCTGTGCGCGCAGACGGACCCGGAAGCGTTCTTCCCGGAGAAGGGCGGTTCCACCCGGGAGGCCAAGCGGATCTGCCAGGGGTGCGAGGTGAAGGACGAATGCCTCGAGTACGCCCTCGCGCACGACGAGCGGTTCGGTATCTGGGGCGGTCTGTCCGAACGCGAACGCCGCAAGCTCAAAAAGCGGGCAGTATAGGCGATTTCCGCTCAAGTGGAGAAACTCCCCGGTGTGGCGACAGGGGTTTCGCACGGCACGTCGTAGGCTTCGGCGCGCCGTCAGTTACCGACTCGTAGCCCCTGGAGGGGTTTCTTGCCCCGCACGACCACGCCGCCGCCCCGCACCGTCCCCGTTCTGGCCGTCGTGGTCTGCCACGACGGCGAGGACTGGTTGCCCCTCGCGCTGTCCGCGTTGCGCCGCAGCACGATCCGGCCCCGGCACGTGCTGGCGGTCGACACCGGATCCACCGACCGCACCGCGCAGTTGCTCGCCGACGCGGCCGATCCGGAAACCGCGGTCGAGGGCGAACAGCCGATCCTCGACGGCGTGCTCACCCTCTCCGCCGGCACCGGATTCGCGGCCGCGGTCGATGAGGCCGTCGAGCACGCGGTCGAGCGCTGGGGCGATCCGGGCGCCTGGGTGTGGGTGCTGCACGACGACTGCGCGCCCGAACCGGACTGCCTCGACCTCCTGCTGCGAGCCGCGGAGACCTCGGCGTCGGCCGGGGTCCTCGGGCCGCTCGCGGTCGACTGGACCGATCCGCGGCTGATCGTCGAGGCGGGGCTGTCCACCGACGCGTCCGGGCACCGGCAACGCGCCCTGCCGGGGCGCCTGCCGGGGTGGTGGGCGGGACGCGATAAGGACAGCGATCCGGAGCAGAGCACCGAAGTGCTCGCGGTGCCCAGCGCGGGCGCGCTCGTGCAGCGCGAGCTGTGGGCGAAACTCGGCGGTTTCGACCCCGGATTCCCCTTGCTGGGTGAGGACATCGACTTCGGCTGGCGGGCGAACGCGGCCGGGCGCCTGGTGCTCTGCGTGCCCGCGGCCCGGATCCGGCACGCGCGGGCGCTGACCACCGGGCGCCGCGCGGCCGACGCCGTGGGCGGTGAAGTCGCCGCGGCCGAACGGGCCCACGGGTTGCGCGCGTTCCTGGTCAACTGCTCGGCGTTCTCGTTCTGGCTCGGCCTGGTCCGGCTGGTCGTGCTGTGCGTCCTGCGCGGGCTCGGATTCGCCTTGCTGCGCAAGGGAACCCGCGCCCGCGCCGAATTCGCGGCGGTGGGCTACCTGACCCGCGGGCGGGGTGACCTGAGGGCCGCGCGCGCCCGGCGCAAGGCCGCCGGGATGCGGTCCGGCACCGCGCGCGGGCTGCTCACCGGGCGGTTCACCCGGCTGCGCAACGCGATCCGGGCGGGCGTGCTGGCGCTGGTGCGCCGCCGGGTCGCCAGCGAGGCCGCGCTCGGCCGGTTGCCCGAGGCCGCGGCGGAGGAGTCCGCGTGGATCCCGCCCGAGGCGCTGCGCAGGGCCACCGCCGAACCGCCCCGGCCGGTCGGGCCGGACGCGTTGCCCGCGGGCGCCCTGCGCACGACCGGCGCCCGCGCCACCGGGCTGCGCAAACCGGACTCCGTCTTCGCGATGACCCTGCCCGAACCGGACGAGCCCGCGATGGGCGAACAGGCACCGGACCGCCCGTCGCCGGGCCGTCGCGACGAGGGCGAACTGGTGTTCGTCGAGGTGAACCGGCGCCGGGTGCTGGCCGCCACCCTGTTCGCCCCGCCGTTCGTGCTGCTGGTCGTGCTGACCGCGCTCGCCCTGGTGCTCAACCGGGACCGCCTCGGCCTCGATCTGGCCGGGGGCCGCCTGCTGCCGGTCGGCGGGCTGGGCGAGCTGTGGTCGGCCTACCTCGCGCCGTGGCATCCGGTCGGCGGCGGCACCGCGAGTTCGGCGCCCGCCGCGTTGCCGGTGCTCGGCATCCTCGGGGCGCTCTTCACCCCGATCGGCGGGCCCGCCGCCCTGGTCTCGTTGCTGCTGATCGCGGATGTCCCGCTCGCCGCGCTGATCGCCTACGCGGCGACCCGGAAACTGCGGATCCACCGCTGGATCCGGGCGGGCGTCGCCGCGGCCTACGCGCTGCTGCCCGCGGCCACCGCCGCGGTCGCGCAGGGTCGGATCGACGTCGTGGCCGTGCACCTCCTGCTGCCGCTGGTGCTCGCCGGGATCGCCGGGGTGCTGGTCCGGACCGACCGGCGGTGGCTGCACGCGTCCGTGCTGTGCGCGCTCGGCGTGGCCGTGCTCGGCGCGTTCTCCCCGCTCGCGCACGCGCTGGCGCTGCTCGGCCTGGTCGCCGGGTTCGTCGTGGTGCCGTCCCCGCCGGGCCGCCTCACCCGCCGGATCGCCTCGGTGGGCCTGGTCGTCCTGCTGCCGCTGGCCCTGCTGCTGCCCTGGCCGACCGTGCTGCTCAACCACCCGGGCCTGTTGCTGCACGGCCTCAGCGGCCCCGCGACCCCCGCTTCCGGGGCGGAACTGGCCGGACTCGATCCGGGCGGCGCGGGCGCGTGGCCGATCGGGGTGGCGGTGGTGGCCGCCGCACTGGTGGCCCTGGTCTTCCGGCCGACCGCGCGGGCGAGCGCCGGGCTCGGCGTGGTCGTGCTCGGCATCGGCGCGCTGGTGCTGCTCCGGCTCGTCCCGGTGACCCCGCTGCAGGGCGGGCCGGCCGCGCAGGGCTTCGCCGGGACACCGCTGCTGGTCACCGGCGCCGGGCTGCTGTGGATCGTGCTCGCGGTCTGCCGGCGGGACAACGGCGCGCCCGCCCGGCCGCTCGCGCTGCTGCCGAAACTCGCCGCCCTCGGCGGGGCGGTGGCGCTGCTCGCCCTCGCCACCGGGGTGGTGGTCGAGGGGCCGTCCGGTCCGGTGCGGGCCGGGGGCGGCACGCACCTGGCGTCCTCGCTGTCCGCGGAGCTGGCGAACACCGGCCGGTCGGTGCTGGTCCTCGGTTCGGGCGGGGAGCCCCCGCGCCAGACCGGCGGGCGGCTGCCGCGGTTCGGCGACGACCAGCTGTCCCTGACCGCGAGCACCCCCGCACGGCTGGCGGCCTGGCAGCGGGACCTCGCACAGGGCACGCCGGAAGCCGCGCGGCAGGCGCTGTTCTCGGCCGCGGCGTCCGGGGTGCTGTTCGTGGTGCTGCCGCCGGGCACGGCGTCCCAGCCGTTCCTGGCGCTCGGCGCGGATCTGGTCGGGCAGGCGCCGCCGACCGGCGACGGCCGGGAGGTGCTGCGCCTGCTGCCACCCGGCGGGCAGGTCGTGCTCATCCCGCCGGAGCTGGCGAAACAGGCGGTGACCGGCGCTTCGCCGAACGGGGCCATCGGGGTCGTGCCGGTGGAGGCCGGGCTGCCCGACGTGCGGGTGCGCGTCTCCGACGGGCCCGCCGGGCGGCTGCTCGTGCTGTCCGCGGAACAGGAAGCGGGCTGGCAGGCCAGCGTGAACGGCAACCGGGTGCCGATCGTCCCCGCCTGGGGGCATCAGGTGGCGGTCTCGGTGCCGACCCGGCAGTCCGAGGTGCTCGTCGAACACCCGTCGACGTTGCGCAACATCCTGCTGCTCGCCCAGGTGGCCGCCGTGCTGTTCACCCTGCTCACCGCGATTCCCGGGCGCCGTCACCGGACCGGTTGACCGGAGGTGTGGCGTTACTCACGCCGGGTCAGTCGCCGCCTTCGATGACGTCCGGTTCGACGCCGAGGTACCCGGCGACCTGTTCGACGAGCACGTCGTGGACGAGTTCGGCCAGCTCGGCGGGGTCCTTCGCGCGGGCCTCCAGCGGGCGCCGGTAGAGCACGATGCGGGCCCGGGTCGGCAGCCCGGCGCGGTCGACCCCGGCCGGGACCAGGCGGGACAGCGGCACCGCGCCGTCGTGCAGCACGCCGTCGACGGCGATCGGGCGGCTGCCGCGGCGCACTTCGGGCACGTCGTCGACCGCGACGTCCAGTTTGGTGAGCTGATCGCGCCAGCGGGCCTCGATCGGTTCGAGCGCGTCCAGCACCAGCGCGTCGAACCGCTCCGCCCTGCTGGCCGCGGCCGGCAGGGAAGCCGGGTACAACGGTCCGCGCAGCCCCCGCCCGTGCCGGTCCCGGCGCAGGCGGCGCCGCTGTCGGGAACTACGAGCCATCGCCACGTTGGGAAGGGTACGCGTTCCCGGTCGCATCCCGGACGTGCCGGAGCCGAGATGGCCACGTGTCGCGGTGCGCCTGCGCCACGCCGGGCCGCGGACGCGCTATCGTCCTTGATCGTGTCGAGCGTACGGAAGTGTTCGCGGACCGGGTGTCCTAATCCCGCTGTCGCCACGCTGACCTACGCCTACAGCGACTCGACCGCTGTGGTGGGGCCGCTCGCGACGGCGTCGGAACCGCACTCGTATGACCTGTGCGAAGCGCACGCGCTGCGGCTCACCGTGCCGAAGGGCTGGGAGGTCGTGCGGCACGAGGGCGAGTTCGCCGCCCCGGACCGGTCCGACGACGAGCTGACCGCGCTCGCCGAGGCGGTGCGCGAGGCCGGCCGCCCCGATCGGCCCACCCCGCCGCCGGAGCCCGAGGGCCCGTCCGGCCGGCGCGGGCATCTGCGGGTCCTGCCGGATCCGGTCAAGCAGTAAGGCCCCATACCGGCGTACGTACTCGGGGCGTTCCCCGCCGCCGGTAGGCTTCCCGACGCGCATGGATACGGCGCTTTCGTGCAGTCGAGGAGTTCGGGGAGAGGGCGTGTCAGACCTGTCGGGCATCGTGAAGGCCTATGACATCCGTGGCGTCGTCGGCGATCAGCTGGACGCCGCGCTGGTGCGCGATTTCGGCGCCGCCTTCGCGCTGCTGATCAAACCCGACGCGCCGTCCGTGGTGATCGGCCACGACATGCGCGAGTCGTCACCCGGGCTGGCGCGCGCGTTCGCCGAGGGCGTGACCTCCCAGGGCCTGGACGTGGTGTCGATCGGCCTGGCCAGCACCGATCAGCTCTACTTCGCTTCGGGTTCGCTGAACCTGCCGGGCGCGATGTTCACCGCGAGCCACAACCCGGCGAAGTACAACGGCATCAAGCTGTGCCGCGCGGGCGCCGCGCCGGTCGGCCAGGACTCCGGGCTCGCCGAGATCCGCGCCACCGTCGAGCAGGGCGTGCCCGCGTTCGACGGCGCGCCCGGCACGGTCACCGAACGCGACGTGCTCGCCGACTACGCGGCGCACCTGCGCGGACTGGTCGACCTGTCCGGCAGCCGCCCGCTCAAGATCGTCGTGGACGCCGGGAACGGCATGGGCGGGCACACCGTGCCGACCGTGTTCGACGGGCTGCCGATCGAGATCGTCCCGATGTACTTCGAGCTGGACGGCAGCTTCCCCAACCACGAGGCGAACCCGCTCGACCCGGCCAACATCGTCGACCTGCAGGCCAAGGTCCGCGAGGTCGGCGCGGACGCCGGGCTCGCCTTCGACGGCGACGCCGACCGCTGCTTCGTGGTCGACGAGCGCGGCGAACCGGTGTCCCCGAGCGCGATCACCGCGCTGGTCGCGGTCCGCGAACTGGCCAAGGAGCCGGGCGGCACGATCATCCACAACCTGATCACGTCGAAGGCGGTGCCGGAGATCGTCGCCGAGCACGGCGGCAAACCGGTGCGGACCCGGGTCGGGCATTCGTTCATCAAGCAGGAGATGGCTTCGACCGGCGCGATCTTCGGCGGCGAGCACTCCGCGCACTACTACTTCCGCGACTTCTGGCGGGCCGACACCGGCATGCTCGCCGCGCTGCACGTGCTGGCCGCCCTCGGCGAGCAGGACGGGCCGCTGTCCGCGCTGACCGCGGCCTACCAGCGGTACGCGGCCTCCGGGGAGATCAACTCGACGGTGTCCGACCAGGTGGCCAAGATGCTCGCGGTCAAGGACGCGTTCGGGTCCCGGTCCGGGGTGACCACCGACGAACTGGACGGGCTGACCGTGCAGCTGCCCGACGGCGGCTGGTTCAACCTGCGCCCCTCCAACACCGAGCCGCTGCTCCGGCTCAACGTCGAGGCCCCCACCGCGGACGGCGTCCGCGCGCTCACCGACGAAGTGCTGGCGATCGTTCGTGACTGACGAGACCGAGTCGACTGTCATGAGGGGACCCCTCCGGACAAAAAGCGTCTTGAGGGTGCCCCTCCGGACACGACCGCACGTGGTAGGGAGGAAGCATGGCCGTCACGCTTGATGCTCAGCTGCTGGAGATCCTGGCGTGCCCGTCGCCCGACCACGCGCCGTTGCGCACGGGCTCGCCGAGCGATCCCAACGCGGACGCGCTGACCTGCACCGAATGCGGTCGCGTGTTCCCGGTCCGGGACGGCATCCCGGTCCTGTTGCTCGACGAGGCCGGTGAACCCGGCGGCGAGGATGGCGCCAGTGCCGACGGTGCTTGACGACACCCTGCTGGACGATCCGGCGCGCCTGGCGGAGGCGGACACCGGCGGCCTGCTGCGGGCCGCCGCGATGGCCGGCGCCCAGGTGCGGGCCACCGCCGAAGCCGCCGCCGAGCTCGAACTGAGCGACCGCCTCGACCTCGGCCGGCCGCGGGCGTTCGTGCTGCTGAGCAGGCCGGGCGTCAGCCGGAGCGTCATCCGGCTGCTGGCCGCGCTGTTCGCGCCGTCCTGCCCGGTTCCGGTGGTCGTCTCCGATTTCGTGCCGAGCTGGATCGGCGCGCTCGACGTCGTCTTCGGGCACACCGACGACCCCGGGGACCACGAGCTGGCCGCGTCCCTGGAACGGGCCGCGCGCTACGGCGCCACCGTCGTGCTGTCCGGGCCGGAGGACGGGCCGATCGCCGCCTCGGTGGCGGGCAAGGGCATGCTGCTCGCGCCCCGGGTGCCGGTGCCGTCCGAATTCGCCTTCCCGCGCGCCCTGGCCGCCGGGCTGCTCACCGCGAACTCGCTGGGCCTGCTGGTCGCCGACGTGGAATCGCTGGCCGACCGGCTGGACGCCGAGGCCGAGCGCGACCACCTCGCGCACGAGTCGTTCGTCAACCCGGCGAAGACGCTCGCCCTGCGGCTCTCCGGGAAGCTGCCGCTGCTGTGGGGCCTGGACCAGGTCGCGGCGGCGGTCGGCGCGCACGGCGCGTTCGCCCTGGCCACCCACGCCGCCACGGTGTGCGACGTGGCCGACTACCATCAAGCCCTCGTGCGTCCGGCCCTGCGCCACGCGGCGGTGGCCAGCACGAGCGAGCGGGACATCTTCGCGGACCCGGAGGACGAACCCGCCGGGGCGCGGCCGAAGGTGGTGCTGCTCTCGGTGCGGTCCGGGCCGGTGTACCGGGCCGAGCGGAATCGTGCGGAGGACCTGTTCTCCGGGGCCGAGGTACTCGCCCCGGCGGACGAGATCGAGGCGGACGAACCGGCGCTCGCGGGCCTGCTCGCGCTCCGGTTCGAGCTGGCCGCCCTGTACCTCGGGCTCGCGGCGGGGAGCATAGGGGGAGCCGGCAGGTACGCGCCCGTCACGGCGTGAACCCGCCGCGAGACGATGAGGGATCGGTGCGAATCCGGCGCCGAGGAGTTGAGGTGAGAAGTGGAGCTGCTGCGCAATGCCGTGCGGCCCTACGCGTGGGGATCGAGAACGACGATCCCGGAACTGCTGGGGCGCCCGGTGCCGGCACCACACCCGGAAGCCGAGCTGTGGATGGGGGCCCACCCCGGGGACCCGTCGTACATCGTCGCGCCGGACGGCACCGAACGCAGCCTGCTGGAGCTCGTCGACTCCGATCCGGCCGGCCAGCTGGGCGACCGCTGCGCCCGGCGCTGGGGCGGCCGGTTGCCGTTCCTGCTGAAGGTGCTCGCGGCCGAGGAGCCGCTGTCCATGCAGGCGCACCCGTCGGCCGAGCAGGCCGCCGAAGGGCATGCCCGCGAGGAGAAGGCGGGGATCCCGCGGGACGCGCCGAACCGGAACTACCCGGATCCGACCGCGAAACCGGAGCTGGTGTGCGCGCTCACCGAGTTCCACGCGCTCGCCGGGTTCCGGGAACCGAGCCGGACCGTCGCGCTGCTGCGGGCGATCGAGACCCCGGCGCTGGCCAAGTACACCTCGCTGCTCGACGCCCAGCCGGACCCCGACGGCCTGCGCGCGCTGTTCACCACCTGGATCACGCTGCCCCAGGCGACCCTGGACGAGCTGCTGCCCGAGGTGCTCGACGCGTGCGTGCTGCACGTCAAGGAGCACGGTGAGTTCGACACCGAGTGCCGCACGATCCTCGAACTCGGCGAGGCCCACCCGCGCGACGCGGGCGTGCTCGCCGCGCTGCTGCTCAACCGGCTCACCCTGCGCGCGGGCGAGGCGATCTACCTCCCGGCCGGGAACCTGCACCTGTACCTGCACGGCACCGCGGTGGAGATCCTGGCGAACTCGGACAACATCCTGCGCTGCGGGCTGACCCCGAAGCACGTCGACGTGCCCGAACTGCTGCGCGTGGTCGACTTCGGCTGCGGCGAGATGCCGGTGCTGTGCGGCGAACCCGGTCCGCACGGCGCGGTCTACCGCACGAACGCGCCGGAGTTCGAGCTGTCCCGGCTGGAGTGGGCGGCCGGGGACCGCACCGAACTCGACGTCGACTGCGCGGGCCCGCAGATCCTGCTGTGCACCGAGGGCACCCTGATGGCGGGCGCGTCGGACGGCCAGGAGGTCAAACTGGAACGCGGGCAGTCGATGTGGCTCGCGGCCTCCGATCCGGCCGTGCGCCTGCGCCCGGTCGGCGCCGGCCGCTCCCAGGTCTTCCGCGCCACCGCCGGCACCTGCGACTGAGCCCCACCGGACGGGTGGCGCTCGGAGGTACCCAATGCGGCTTTGGTTACCTCCAACGTCCCCAATGCCGCATTGGTGTCCTCTCCTGACCTTGTGAGGAAGGGGCAAGCGTTTGCGGAGCGGGACCCGGGGCGGATCGCGGGGCCGACCCGTTTAGGCTGCATTCCGACAATTCGCCGATCGTTTCGAGGGGGCAAACGTGTCAGCAGGCGGCGGGACCAAGGCGATCCTCGCGGCACTCGGCGCCAACGCCGGGATCGCGCTCGCCAAGTTCGTCGGGTTCCTGGTCACCGGCGCGTCGTCCATGCTGGCCGAGGCCGTGCACTCGCTCGCGGACACCTCGAACCAGGGCCTGCTGCTGCTCGGCCAGAAGACCTCCCAGCGCAAGGCCACCAAGGAGCACCCGTTCGGCTTCGGCCGCGACCGGTACTTCTACTCGTTCGTCGTCGCGCTGATGCTGTTCACCCTGGGCTCGGCCTTCGCGCTCTACGAGGGCATCCACAAGGTCCAGCACCCCGAGCCGCTCACCACGCCGATCGTCGCGGTGATCATCCTGGTGGTCGCCATCGCGCTGGAGACCTACAGCTTCTACACCGCGATCACCGAGTCCAAGAAGATCAAGGGGAACGTGTCGTGGTGGGGCTTCATCCGCCAGTCGCGCACGCCCGAACTGCCGGTGGTGCTGCTGGAGGACGCGGGCGCCCTGTTCGGCCTGGTCTTCGCGCTGCTCGGCGTCGGCCTCGCGGTGCTCACCGGCGATCCGGTCTGGGACGGCGTCGGCACCATCATGATCGGCGTGCTCCTCGGGATCATCGCGATCATCCTGATCATCGAGATGAAGAGCCTGCTGATCGGCGAGGGCGCCACCGAGAGCGAGCTGGACACGATCGTGGACGAGCTGGCCGCGGGCAAGGTCGAGCGCGTCATCCACATCCGCACCCAGTACCTCGGCCCGGACGAGCTGCTCGTCGCGGCCAAACTCGCGCTCACCCCGAAACTCGACGTCAGCGAGGTCGCGCGGGCCATCGACGACGCCGAGGCGCGGGTCCGGGCGAAGGTCCCCGCCGCCCGCCTGATCTACCTCGAGCCCGACCTGGACAGGGAATTCCACACGTAAGACCGTGCCCGGTTTCAACTGACATCCGTCGCGCATTAGGGTGACGAACCGCGACCCTGCGATCCAGGTCACCCGAGGAGGTCAACGTTGCCCGGAACGGGTTTGTGGCGTACCAAGTCGATCGAACAGTCCATTGCGGACACCGACGAGCCGGATACCAAGCTGCGCCGAAATCTCAGCGCCTGGGATCTGACCGTGTTCGGTGTCGCGGTCATGATCGGCGCCGGAATCTTCACCCTGACCGCGCGGACCGCGGGCGACATCGCCGGGCCGTCGGTCTCGCTGGCCTTCGTGTTCGCCGGTATCGCCTGCGCGCTGGCGGCGCTCTGCTACGCCGAGTTCGCCTCGACCGTGCCGGTCGCGGGCAGCGCGTACACGTTCTCCTACGCGACCTTCGGTGAGTTCCTCGCCTGGATCATCGGCTGGGACCTGATCCTCGAGTTCGCGGTCGCCGCGGCCGCGGTGGCCAAGGGCTGGTCGTCCTACCTGCAGACCGTGCTGCGGTACGTGTTCGGCGAGAACGTGACCACCAAGTTCGAGATCGGCGGCCTGCCGGTGGACTGGGGTTCGCTGCTGCTGATCGTCGTGCTGGCCACGCTGCTGACCCTGGGCACCAAGCTGTCCTCGCGGTTCAGCCTGGTGATCACCACGATCAAGGTGGTCATCGTGCTGTTCGTGATCATCCTGGGCATCGCCTACATCAGCCCGGACAACTACACGCCGTTCATCCCGCCGGCCGCGGAAGGCGGCGACGGGGGCGGTGGCGTCGACCAGTCGCTGCTGTCCGCGATGCTCGGCGGCTCGGGCAGCGCGTACGGCGCGTTCGGCCTGCTCGCCGGCGCCTCGCTGGTGTTCTTCGCGTTCATCGGGTTCGACATCGTGGCCACCACCGCCGAGGAGACCCGCAACCCGCAGCGCTCGGTACCGCGCGGCATCCTCGGCTCGCTCGCCATCGTCACCGTGCTCTACGTCGCCACCTCGCTGGTGGTGGCCGGGATGGTGCCCTACAAGGAGCTGGCGACCGACGCGGATCCGGCCGGGCGCAAGACGCTGGCCTCCGCGTTCGCCTCGCACGGCGTGGACTGGGCGGCCAACATCATCTCGATCGGCGCCCTCGCCGGGCTGACCACCGTGGTGATGGTGCTGATGCTCGGCCAGACCCGGGTGCTGTTCGCGATGTCCCGCGACGGCCTGCTGCCGCGCGCCCTGGCGAAGACCGGCAAGCGCGGCACCCCGGCGCGGGTGAACGTGCTGGTCGGTGTCGCCGTCGCGATCGCCGCGACCTTCTTCGAGGCGGACAAGCTCGAAGAGATGGTCAACGTCGGCACGCTGTTCGCGTTCGTCCTGGTCTCCGCCGGGGTGATGGTGCTGCGGCGGACCCGGCCGGACCTCAAGCGCGGGTTCCGGGTGCCGCTCATGCCGCTGATCCCGATCCTGGCGATCGCGGCCTGCCTGTGGCTGATGCTGAACCTGACCGTGCTGACCTGGCTGCGGTTCATCGGCTGGATGGTGCTCGGCGTGATCATCTACTTCGTCTACAGCAAGCGGGCCTCGCTGCTGGGCAAGCGGCAGAACGGCGACCTTCCCGCCGAGCCCGCGGCCACCGCGGAACCGCCCGTGGCGAAGGACCCGTCCTAGCCCGTTCGCCCGAGCCCCCGGAAGTGCCGTCACTTCCGGGGGCTCGGTGCTATTCGGAGTCGGCGTGGCGGCGGCCGTTCCAGCCGTTCGGCCCGTTGAGCCCGTTGAGGTCGGGGAAGAGCGGGACCTGCTCGCCCAGCGGTCGCGGCGGGGCGTCCGGACGTTCCAGCCCGGCGGCCATCACCACCGCGCGGTCCCATTCCGGATCCACGACGTAGTCGACGTGCCGCAGCACCCCGGCCGCCCAGCGCCGGGTCCCGCAGGTGCCGCGCACCGGATCCGGCAGCCAGTGGTCGCCGCCCAGCACCAGGGCGCCGGTCGGCCCCTGGATCGCCGGTCCGAGCGGGCCCACGTCCCCGTCGGGCTGGTAGCCGACCCCGAGCAGGTGCCCGGACACCATCCGGTGCCGCCAGGTGGTGACCCCGCCGCCGAACGTGTCGGTGCCCCGCGCCAGCCCGCGCCACCGCCCGTCGAACAGGCCGTACAGCTCGGCGAGCCCTTCGTGCGGCAGCACCGCGGGGAACGCGCGCTGGTAGCCCCATTGCAGGGGCGCCCCCGCGGTCAGCAGCCCGACCCGCGCGCGGTCGGCTTCCGGCAGCTGGTGCGCCAGCCGGGCGGCCGCGACCACCGCGAGCAGCCCGCCGAGGTTGTACCCGGCCAGCACGACCCGCGTGTTCGGTTCGGCGAGGTGTTCCCGGGTCCGCTCGGCCAGTTCCGGCACGACTTTCAGGGCGTAGCAGGGCGGCACGGCCGGATGGGCGGCCCGCGGCCAGAAGCACACCAGATCGGCGAGCGCGCCGAGGTGGCGGCTGCGGTTGGGGTTCTTGGCCGCCGTGTACACGACCCGCAGCAACCCGGCGGCGAGCGCGCCCAGGGCGACGATGCCCAGCGTGGAGAACACGTCGAGCCATTCCGGCAGGTGGCCGAGCCAGAGCCGGGTGGCCAGCAGGACGGCCACCCCCGCCGCCATGGCGAGCGCCACCGCGACCGCGATGCGGTGCAGGTGCCGCCGTTCCCACGCGGACCGGGCCCAGGCCGCGGCGGCCTCGCGCTGATCTTGTTCGGTGGTCTGCAGCATGCGCACGACGTCCGGGATGCCGCGGATCCGCCGCCGCAGCGGCACCGCGATCGCGAACCCGAGGCTCCCGAGGATCGCGGACACCGCGAGCCCGCCGCCCCACAGGATGGTGACCAGCTTGTACGTCTCCGGCAGCCGCAGTTCCTCGGCCCGCAGCATCTTGCGCATCGCGACCGCCAGCCCCGCGCCGAAACCGCCGCCGACCAGACCGGCGAGCGCTAGTGCCGGGGCGGCGGCCCAGCCGCCGAACCACGGCCGCAGCCTGCGCGGCAACGCGCTCCAGGACGACCGGGCCAGCAGCGCGGCCGGGATGAGCAGCACCGCGAACAGCAGGCACACCGCGATCAGCGCGGCGCCGAGGGCTTCGACCGTGCCGTCGGTTCCGGACGGGATGCCGGGCGTGGTGAGCCCGGTCCCGGACAGCGTCGGCGGCAACGGCGTGGCGAGGACCGCCGCGACGGCCACCAGCAGCACCGCGAAGGTGAGCGCGATCCGGCAGCCCCAGCGGTTGAGGCTGCGCGCGCGCACCCGCTCGGGCAGGACGGACGCGACGAGCAGGGCGGCGACCAGCAGCACGAGCGCGCACACCCAGGCGACCACGTCGACCACGCCGGTGGGCACGACGAACGGGCCGCCGAGCAGGATCAGCGCGACCACGGCGAGTGCGACCAGGGTGTGCAGGCAGCGCAGCACCGGGGTGTCCGGGCTCGTCCGGATCGTGTCACCGGGCAGGATGTCGCCGCGCGGGGGTTTGGTCTCGGTGCGCACCGACCAGTCGACCGCGGACACCTGGTGCAGCACGAGGATCAGCAACAGCAGCGGGAGCAGCCCGGCGACGGTCCGGGTCGGGCCGAACCCCCGCATCCAGTCCGGCACCCCGGACAGGCACTTCACCCCCGGGGCCAGGCACTGCGCGGCGAGCAGGTCGAGGGTGACCACCGCGAGCTGGCTCACCAGCAGCATGGTCAGCAGCAGCGCGGCGACCCGCAGCAGGCTCCGGCAGACGGCGCCGAGGACGGTGGCGAACCGGTTGCCGTCCGGGACCGGCGGCAGCATCCAGTGCGCCACGTTGGCCAGCGAGAACGGGAACAGCAGCGCCCAGGTGGCCTTCGCGGCGCCGCCGGAGGTCATCCCGCTCCACAGGTAGCCCTCCAGGGTGCGCGGCAGCGAGCGGCCGAGCGCCTGCACGACCGGCCCGGGCGCGGGCCTGCGCAGCCGATCGGCGGGCCGGACGACCCGGCCCAGCTGGTCACCGGCGATATCGACGGTGGACACCGCGTCCAGCAGCGACTCCCCGCTGGTGCCGATCAGACCCGCGACGCGGAGTTCCACGACGCGGGTGTCGGGGCCGGGAAGTGGCACGAGTAAAGCCTCCTTACCTCAGGGTAGCGGCGCCCAGTGAAAATGGACTGCTCGTTCGTTGAGCAGACAACGGTACTGTTCAAGGGTCGTCGAGCCTTGGAGGAACTGCCCCATGACCCCCGAAAGCGTTGCCAAGCGGCATGACACGCGCAACGGCATCGAATTCGCCGTCGCCGATCTGGAGGCCGCTGAGTTCGGTCGTAAGGAGATTCGGCTGGCTGAGCATGAGATGCCGGGTTTGATGGCGTT
>NZ_VTHK01000026.1 GCF_009765355.1 Amycolatopsis anabasis
GCTACCACCAAACCCAGCACCCACCTGAACAGTTACCCGGCCGGAACACTCACGACCCCACCCCGATCGGCGGCGCCTGCCGATCCCCGTCTGGCCTGCGCGCGGGCGGCGCTCCGGTGGCAAAGCCCCGCTGGGAACCTGAAAGCGCGCGCTTTCGGCCGCCGGTGCGGCGCCGCGGACCGAGTGGGGTCGTCGCAGGTGCGGGGAGGGCGATTCGCGCCGAGTCACGCGGTACGAACATGTCCGCCCCATTGAGGTTTTCTCGGTAGGACTTCTCGGGTGGTGCTCGCCTCCTCCCGGAACGGGGAACTCGCGGCAGCGGACCCTTCCCGCCTGCCGCGAGTCCCCCGTTTCGGACGTGCGAGTCCCCCGTTTCGGCACACCGAGTTCCCCATCTCGGTAGGCGAGCCCCGGCATCCGGTTATCGGGGTCGTGAGTGGTCAGGCCGGTTATAATAGAACCGGTCCGAACGCTCACGACCCCCGGCGATAGGCGGGCGTTATGGCGCGGTCACCTACTTTGCTTTGACGCGCCCGGTTTCGGGGCGGGAGAGTTTTCGCATCGGCCGAGAAATCCCTTCCGCACCCGAAATCGTGGAGTTTCCCATGGCGAAGATTGTCTGCGTGCTTTACGACGACCCGGTGGACGGCCGGCCGAAGACCTACGCCCGGGACGGGCTGCCCGTGCTCGAGCGTTATCCCGACGGCCAGACCATGCCGAGCCCGCAAGGGATCGACTTCACCCCCGGTGAACTGCTCGGCAGCGTGTCCGGCGCCCTCGGCCTGCGCCATTACCTCGAGGACCAGGGCCACACGCTGGTCGTCACCTCGGACAAGGAGGGCCCGGACTCGGTTCTCGACCAGGAACTCGCCGACGCGGAAATCGTGATCTCCCAGCCGTTCTGGCCCGCCTACCTGACCGCGGAACGCATCGCGAAAGCGCCGAACCTGAAACTGGCGATCACCGCCGGAATCGGTTCCGATCACGTCGATCTCCAGGCCGCGATCGAACACGGCATCACGGTCGCCGAGGTGACCTACTGCAACAGCATCAGCGTTGCCGAACACGTCGTGATGATGATTCTTTCCCTGGTCCGCAACTACCTCCCGGCGCACCAGTGGGTGCTCGACAACGGCTGGAACATCGCCGACTGCGTGTCGCGGGCCTACGACCTGGAGGGCATGCACGTCGGCACGGTCGCCGCCGGGCGGATCGGCCTCGCCGTGCTGCGCCGCCTCAAGCCGTTCGACGTGCACCTGCACTACACCGACAAGCAACGGCTGCCCGCGGAGGTGGAAAGCGAACTGGGCCTGACCTTCCACCCGAGCGCGCGGGACATGGTTCCGCGGTGCGACGTGGTGACCATCAACGCGCCGCTGCACCCGGAGACCGAGAACCTGTTCGACGACGACCTGCTGGCCACCATGAAACGCGGCGCCTACCTGGTCAACACCGCGCGCGGGAAGATCGCCGACCGGGACGCCGTGGTCCGGGCGTTGCGCAGCGGGCAGCTCGCCGGGTATGCCGGGGACGTCTGGTTCCCGCAGCCCGCGCCGCCGAGCCACCCGTGGCGGACCATGCCCCACCACGGGATGACCCCGCACGTCTCCGGTTCCACCCTCTCCGCGCAGGCGCGGTACGCGGCCGGGACCCGGGAGATCCTGGAGTGCTGGTTCGACGGCCGCCCGATCCGCGACGAGTACCTGATCGTGCAGGGCGGCCAGCTCGCGGGCGCCGGTGCGCACTCCTACACCGCCGGGCGCTGATCCCCGGGAGGAACGCCACCCTCGCCGAGGATCTCGCGGAGGGTGGCGTCCAGGGCCCGGGTCATGTTCACCCGGTGCACGACCTTGATCAACGCGCGGGCCAGCAGGGAATCCGGTTCGTGCCGCGGCAGCAGGAGCCCGACGCCGTGCGTGACCACCGGTTCCACCAGCGGGACCACCCGCATGTCCGGCGGCACCGCGAAGGTCTGCAACCAGGTGTGCGGCATGACCGTCGCCGTCGAACCGTCCCGCACGTGCGCGAACAACGCGGAGATCGAGTTCGTCTCCAGCACCACCCGCGGCACGCATCCCGCCGCCGCGAACACCTGGTCGAGGAACTTCCGATTGCGCATGTCCGTGGTCAGCAGGCACAGCCGCATCGCCGCGGCCGCCGACCACGGCACCGACCGCTGCGCGTCCGGTATCCGGCCCGCCGACACGAGCAGGACGTACCGCTCCCGGTACAGCGGCATGGTGCGGATCCCCGCCGGATATGCGCCGTCCACATAGGACACCGCGGCCGCGATCCCGAAATCGAGCAGGCAGCGGTGGATGTCGGCCGACGACAGGGACAGCACCGAGAGCCGCACCAGCGGGTGGGCGCGGCGGAACGGACCGGTCAGCAGGGACAGCGCGGGCAGCGCGGTCGGGATGGAGCCCAGCCCGAGCGTGCCGCGCAGCCCGGACCGCATGCTCTGGATCTCCTCGGTGAGCGCCTGGCGGTCGGCCAGGATCTTGCGCGCCCACACCAGCAGCCGCTCCCCCTCGGCGGTCAGCCCCTCGAACCGGTTGGCCCGCCGCACGATCTGGACGTCGAACTCGCTTTCCAGTTTGCGGATCCCGGCCGACAGCGCGGGCTGCGAGACGTGGCAGGCCGCGGCGGCCCGGCCGAAATGTCCCTCCCGGGCCAGCGCGACCAGGTATTCGAGCTGGCTGAACAGCACGGTCAGGCGCCCGCGACCTGCTCGCCGAGCAGGCCCGCGAGCGCGTTCAGCACGCGCATCGCGGGCACCTCGACCCCGGTGAGCTCGGCCAGTTCGACCACCGCGGCGAGAATCGCGCCGAGTTCGAGCGGTTTGCCCTTCTCCAGGTCCTGCAGGGTCGACGTCTTGTGCTCGCCGGTCCGTTCCGCGCCCGCGAGGCGCCGCTCGATCGAGACGTCCGGGCGCACGCCGAGCGCGGCCGCGACCCGCAGGGTCTCCTCCATCAACCGGACCACCAGCCCGCGGGTGCCGGCGTGGCGGCAGATCCCGGCCATCGTCGCCCGGGTCAGCGCGCTGATCGGGTTGAACGCGAGGTTGCCCATCAGCTTGATCCAGATGTCGCGCCGCAACTCCGGTTCGACCGGGCATTTCAGGCCGCCCGCGACCATCGCGCCGGCGAATTCGGTGCAGCGGCGGGAAATCGTGCCGTCCGGTTCGCCGATGGACAGCCGGGTGCCCTCCAGGTGCCGGATCTCGCCCGGCGCGGAGACCTCGGTCGCCGCGTAGACCACGCACCCGATGGCCCGGTCCGGCGGGAGGACCGCGCTCACCGCGCCACCGGGGTCGACGCTTTCGATCCGGCGGCCGGAGAACTCGCCGGGCACACCGTGGAAGTACCACCACGGAATGCCGTTCTGCGCGGCGACGATCGACGTCTTCTCGTGCAGCAGCGGCCGCACCAGGTTCCCCGCGGACGCGTACTGGTTCGCCTTGAGGCCCAGGAAGACGTGGTCGACCGGGCCGACCTCGCGGGGATCGCCGGTGGCGTGCGGCCACGCCGCGAAATCCCCGCGGGGACTGCGCACCCGGACGCCCGATTCGCGGATCGCCCGCAGCTGGGGTCCGCGCGCGATGAGGTGGACGTCGACTCCGGCGCGGCAGAGGCTGGCGCCGACATACGCGCCGATGGCACCGGCGCCGAGAACGGCAACTCGCACGGTGGCTCCATTCTTGCGCGGAGATTGTATGCAGTATACCGTCTTCGGCGAGTCGGTCAACGAGCCGGAGGCGCGGCCATGGACGACCTGGAAGGCTGGATCGCGGCGGTACGGGAACGCTTGGACCTCGACGGCGAACCGCCCGACCCCGCGCTGATCCTGGCCGTGGCCCGCGAGGTCCGCCGATTCGTGACCAGACCGGCCACACCGGTGACGATCTACCTGTTCGGCTTGGCCGTCGGCCACGGACTCCCGCCCGCCGAGGCCGCCGCGCGGCTCGGCTTACTCGCCCGGAACTGGCCGACGATCGACTGGCGAGACTGAAGAGACTTTCATCTCTGGACAAGCCCAGCCCTCGAGGTACACCATCTGATCAGATTCTGTATGCAGTATGCGGTAGCCACAAATAAGAGGAGACGACCAGATGGCAGGCGACGGCGAACCCGGCACGACCTCCGGCGGGCACCTGGTTGCGAAGGCGCTCAAAGCGGAGGGGGTGGAGGTGATCTTCACCCTCTGCGGGGGCCACATCATCGACATCTACGACGGCTGCGTCGACGAGGGCATCGACGTGATCGACGTCCGGCACGAGCAGGTGGCCGCGCACGCCGCCGACGGCTACGCCCGGGTCACCGGCAAACCCGGCTGCGCGGTGGTGACCGCGGGCCCGGGCACCACGGACGCGGTCACCGGGGTGGCCAACGCCCTGCGCGCGGAGAGCCCGATGCTGCTGATCGGCGGGCAGGGGGCGCTGAGCCAGCACAAGATGGGGTCCCTGCAGGACCTGCCGCACGTGGACATGATGGCGCCGATCACCAAGTTCGCCGCGACCGTGCCGCGCACCGAACGGGTCGCCGATCTGGTGTCCATGGCCTTCCGCGAGTGCTACCACGGCGCGCCCGGTCCGTCGTTCCTGGAAATCCCCCGGGACGTGCTGGACGCCAAGGTGCCCGCGGACTCCGCGCGCGTGCCGAAGGCGGGCCACTACCGCGCGTCGACCCGCTCGCCCGGGGACCCCGAGGCGATCGAGCGCCTGGCGGATCTCGTGGTGGCGGCGGAGAAGCCGTGCGTCCTGCTGGGCAGCCAGGTGTGGACCTGCCGCGCCACCGGCGCCGCGACCGAGTTCGTGCGCACGCTCAACGTGCCCGCGTACATGAACGGTTCCGGCCGCGGCACGTTGCCGCCGGGCGACCCGCACCACCTGCAGCTGTCCCGGCGCTACGCGTTCACCGAGGCCGATCTGATCATCATCGTCGGCACCCCGTTCGACTTCCGGATGGGCTACGGCAAACGGCTTTCCCCGGACGCCGCGGTCGTCCAGATCGACCTCGACTACCGGACCGTCGGCAAGAACCGGGACGTCGACCTGGGCATCGTCGGCGACGCCGGGCAGGTGCTCGCCGCGGTCACCCAGGCGGCCTCCGCCCGCGTCGACAACGGCGCGGCGGCGCGGAAACCGTGGCTGGAGGAACTGCGCGCGGTCGAGGTCGCGGCCTACCAGAAACGCCTGCCGCGCCAGCATTCCGACGCCTGCCCGATCGACCCGTACCGGCTGGTGCACGAGATCAACGAGTTCCTCACCCCGGATTCGCTCTACATCGGCGACGGCGGCGACATCGTGACGTTCTCCGGTCAGGTCGTGCAGCCGAAAGCACCCGGGAACTGGCTGGACCCCGGTCCACTCGGGACACTCGGCGTCGGCATTCCCTTCGTCCTGGCGGCGAAGTACGCGCGGCCGGAGTCCGAGGTGGTGTGCCTGTTCGGCGACGGCGCGTTCAGCCTCACCGGCTGGGACTTCGAAACCCTGGTGCGCTTCGACCTGCCGTTCGTCGGGATCGTCGGCAACAACTCGTCGATGAACCAGATCCGCTACGGCCAGATCCAGAAGTACGGCGCCGATCGCGGCCGGGTGGGCAACACGCTCGGCGACGTGCCCTACGACCAGTTCGCCCGGATGCTCGGCGGCTACGGCGAACAGGTGCGCGATCCGGCGGACATCCGGCCCGCGCTGGAACGCGCCCGCGAGTCCGGCAAGCCGTCGCTGATCAACGTCTGGGTCGATCCCGAGGTCTACGCCCCGGGAACCATGAACCAAACCATGTACAAGTGAAGGGGTGTGGCGATGGGAAAGGCACTCGAGGGCGTCCGCGTCCTGGACATGACCCACGTCCAGTCCGGCCCGTCCTGCACGCAAATCCTCGCCTGGCTGGGCGCGGACGTCGTCAAACTGGAGTCGCCCACCGGGGACATCACCCGCAGGCAGCTGCGTGATCTGCCCGATGTGGACAGTCTGTACTTCACGATGCTCAACTGCAACAAGCGGAGCATCACGCTCAACCTGAAAAGCGATGAGGGCAAGCGGATCTTCACCGAACTGCTCCCCCGCTTCGACATCCTCGCGGAGAACTTCGGGCCGGGCGCGGTCGACCGGATGGGTTTCACCTGGGACCGGCTGCGCGAACTCAATCCCCGGCTGATCTACGCCTCGATCAAGGGTTTCGGCGAGGGTCCGTACACCCATTTCAAGGCCTACGAGGTGGTCGCGCAGGCGATGGGCGGCTCGATGAGCACCACCGGTTTCGAGGACGGGCCGCCGCTGGCCACCGGCGCGCAGATCGGCGACTCGGGCACCGGAATCCACACGGTGGCCGGGATCCTCGCCGCGCTCTACCAGCGGGAGCGGACCGGCCACGGGCAGCGGGTCACGGTCGCCATGCAGCACGCCGTGCTCAACCTGTGCCGGGTCAAGCTGCGCGACCAGCAGCGCCTGGCGCACGGGCCGCTCGCCGAGTACCCGAACGACGAGTTCGGCGACGCGGTGCCCCGCTCCGGCAACGCCTCCGGCGGCGGCCAGCCGGGCTGGGCGGTCCGATGCGCGCCCGGCGGGCCGAACGACTACATCTACGTCATCGTGCAGCCGGTCGGCTGGGAGCCGATCACCCGGCTGATCGGCCGCCCGGAACTGGCGACCGATCCGGACTGGGCGACCCCCGAGGCTCGTCTGTCCAAACTGGACAAGATGTTCCAGCTCATCGAGGAGTGGAGCAGCACGCACCGCAAATGGGACGTGCTGGCCATGCTCAACGAGCACAACATCCCGTGCGGCCCGGTGCTTTCCACGAAGGAGATCATCGAGGACCCCTCGCTGGCCGACAACGGCGTGGTGGTGCGGGTGGACCATCCCGAACGCGGCGAGTTCACCACGGTCGGCTGCCCGATCAAACTGTCCGACTCGCCGGTCGACGTCGAACGCTCCCCGTTGCTGGGCGAGCACAACGCCGACGTCTACTCCCGCGAACTGGGCCTGGCCGAGGCCGAACTCGCCGACCTCAAGGCGAACGGGGTGATCTGAAGAAATGGCAACGGAAATCGACACCGCGGCCGTCCGGGAGGTCCTGGACAAGGTCCGCGCGGAAGGCCGGAACGCGCTCACCGCCCCGGAGGGCAAGCGGCTGTGCGACGCCTGCGGCATCCCGACCCCGGCCGAGGGCCTGGCCACCACCGCGGACGAGGCCGCCGAACTGGCCGCGGCGATCGGCGGCCCGGTGGTGTGCAAGATCGTCTCCCCGGACATCCTGCACAAGACCGAGGCGGGCGGGGTCGTCGTCGGCGTCGAGGGCCCCGCCGCGACCAGAGCGGCCTACGAGCGGATCCTGGCGAGCGCCAAGGCCCACGATCCGTCGGCGACCATCACCGGCGTGCAGGTGCAGCGGTTGCTCGAGGGCGGGCAGGAGGTCATCGTCGGCGCGACGACCGATCCGACCTTCGGCAAGGTGGTCGCGTTCGGGCTGGGCGGCGTGCTGGTCGAGGTGCTCAAGGACGTCACGTTCCGGCTCGCCCCGCTCGACTTCGCCGAGGCGCGGACCATGGTCGAGGACATCAAGGCCGCCGAGGTCCTGCGCGGAGCGCGCGGCGCGGAACCGGTCGACCTGGACGCGCTGGCCGACGTGCTGCGGCGGGTTTCCGCGCTGGTCACCGATTTCCCGGAGATCCGCGAGATCGACCTGAACCCGGTGTTCGCCACCGCCACCGGCGCCTGCGCGGCCGACGTCCGGGTCCTGCTGGAAACCGGGGCGAGCACCGAACCGGTCCGGCATTCGCGGGAGGAGATCCTGCGCGTGCTGGACCGGTTGATGAACCCGCGCTCGGTCGCGGTCATCGGCGCCTCGGCGGAAACCGGGAAGATCGGCAACTCGGTGCTGAAGAACCTGCTGGGCGGCGGGTTCGCCGGGGAAATCCACCCGATCAACCCGAAGGCCGACGAGATCCTCGGCCACACGGCGTACCCGTCGATCGGGGACGTGCCGGGCGAGGTCGACGTCGCGGTGTTCGCGATTCCCGCGAAGTTCGTGCCCGCGGCGCTGGCGGACTGCGGGGCCAAGGGCGTTCCGGCCGCGGTGCTGATCCCGTCCGGGTTCGCCGAAACCGGCAACGCGGAACTGCAGGACGAGGTCGTCGCGATCGCGCGGCGGCACGGGATCCGGCTGCTCGGGCCGAACATCTACGGCTACTACTACACGCCCAGCAATCTGTGCGCCACCTTCTGCACCCCGTACGACGTGCGCGGCGGCGTGGCGCTGACCTCGCAGAGCGGCGGCATCGGCATGGCCATCCTCGGCTACAGCCGGACCACGCGGATGGGCGTCTCGGCGATCGTCGGCCTGGGCAACAAGTCCGATGTGGACGAAGACGACCTGCTGACCTTCTTCGAGCAGGACGAGAACACCCAGTGCGTCGCCATGCACCTGGAGGATCTCAAGGACGGCCGGGCGTTCGTGGACGCCGCCCGCCGGATGACGAAGAAGAAGCCGGTGGTCGTGCTCAAGGCGGGCCGGACCGCGCTCGGCGCGCGGGCCGCCAGTTCGCACACCGGCGCGCTGGCCGGGGACGACAAGGTCTACGACGACATCCTGCGCCAGGCGGGCGTGGTGCGGGCGCCCGGCCTGAACGAGATGCTCGACTACGCGCGGGCGCTGCCGCTGCTGCCCGCGCCGAAGGGCGAGAACGTCGTCATCATCACCGGCGCGGGCGGCTCCGGGGTGCTGCTGTCGGACGCCTGCGTCGAGGCGGGCCTGTCGCTGATGGACATCCCACCGGATCTGGACGAGGCGTTCCGGAAGTTCATCCCGCCGTTCGGCGCGGCCGGGAACCCGATCGACATCACCGGCGGCGAACCGCCGTCGACCTACGAAGCGACCATCCGCCTGGGTCTGTCCGATCCCCGCATCCACGCGCTGATCCTCGGGTACTGGCACACGATCGTCACCCCGCCCATGGTGTTCGCGGAGCTGACCGCGCGGGTCGTCGAGGAGGCCCGGGCCAGGGGGATCGACAAACCGGTCGTCGCCTCGCTCGCGGGCGACACCGAGGTCGAGGAGGCCGCCGAATACCTCTTCGAACACCGGATCGTCGCCTATCCGTACACCACCGAACGCCCGGTCGCGGCGCTCGGGGCGAAGTTCCGCTGGGCGAGGGCGGCCGGCCTGCTCACCCCTTGATCGACACGGACACAGGTGCTCCGATCGGCCGGCACGGGCGGATCGGGTGATCGAAGCCGGGGGGCAAACGCGCACAGGCGAATCGAACACTGGAGGTCCAACGGTGGATTCTCAGAACGCCCCGGCCGCGGGTTCGCCCAGCGGCGAAGCCATCGCACCCGGCCCGGAACGGGTGTGGCGAGCCGGCCGGCTCGATCCGATGCCCATTCGCACGTTGCCCGAAGCGCCACCGTCCATCCACCTGCTGGGCCCGACCGTTTTCCTGGTGGCCCTCGGCGTCGGCATGGGCGAGTCCTACCTGTGGCCCAGGCTGGTCCTGGTGTTCGGGCCGGAGATCAGATGGCTCTTCCTGATCGGCGTCACGCTCC
Organism: Amycolatopsis anabasis; assembly: GCF_009765355.1. Classification (GTDB taxonomy): domain Bacteria; phylum Actinomycetota; class Actinomycetes; order Mycobacteriales; family Pseudonocardiaceae; genus Amycolatopsis; species Amycolatopsis anabasis. Next base: position 9,554 of record NZ_VTHK01000026.1, read on the forward strand.
AGGCCGTGGTGATGCTGGAGATGGCCCGGTACGCCATGGCCACCGGGGAAAGCATCTTCACCGGCGCCGCCCGGGTGTTCAAACCGATCATGTGGTTCTTCTTCGCGGTGGCGATCCTGGTCTACATCTGGCCGGGCCACCTGTCCGCCGGTGCCGCCGCGTTCGAGGAGCTCACCGGCATCCCGTGGGTGGTGACGGCCTGCGTCGCGCTGGTCCTGGTGGGGATCCTGTTCAGCCTCGCCAGGGTCATCTACAGCCTGCTGGAGAACCTGCTGGCGATCCTGATCGGCGTCCTGGTCGTCGGCACCGCGATCGTCGCCTCGCTGGTGGGCGACTGGAGCGACCTGGCGAGCACGCTCGGCGGGTTGTTCCACTTCGGGTACTTCCCCGCCGAGGCGCTGTCCGGTTCGTGGTTCCCGATCGTGGTCGGCTCGATCGCGTTCGCGGGCCCGTCCGGTATGCAGCAGATGTGGTACACGCTGCACCTGCGGGACAGCGGCGCGGGCATGGGCGCGCACATCCCCCGGATCCGGGGGCTGCGCCACGCCGCCGAGGAGGAGGCCATGCCCGCACGCGGGTTCATGTTCGACACCGCCGATCCGGACGAGATGGCCAAGTGGCGCGGCTGGCGCCGCTGGGTGACCTTCGACGCCCTGCTGCTGTTCTGGGGCATCACCATGCTGGTGACCGTCTCGTTCACCGTGCTCGCGCAGTCGGCGGCGCGGCAGAACCCGAACGTCAAGGAACTGATCGAGTCCGGTGACCGGGACGCCGCGCTGAGCGCGATGTCGGACTCGTTCTCCGCGGTCGGTGGCCCGGTGCTGGGCGGGCTGTTCTTCGGTTTCATCGCGCTGATCGGCCTGAACGCCACGCTCGGCCTGTTCGACTCGTTCTCCCGGGGACAGGCCGATATGACCCACTTCTTCGTGCCCGGCGCCCGCCGGTTCAAGATCTCCCACCTCTACGCGGGTTTCCTGTGGGGCGTCATCGTCTTCGGCATCCTGATCCTGCTGTTCGGGCCCGCAGACGGCCCGAGCGGGGTGCTGGACATCCTCGCGTTCCTGTCCACGTTCGCCATGGGCGCCTACTGCGTGGTCCTGCTCCTGGTGAACAACCGGATCCTGCCGAAGCCGATCCGGCCCCGGTGGTGGACCAACCTGGTCATCGGGTTCGGGGCGGTGTTCTACCTGGGCATGCTGTTCTACAGCCTGTTCAGGTTCGGCGTGGTCGTGGGCTGACATGACGGCCACGCGCGTCGTTCGCGCCGCGGAGCTCGCGCTCCCCGGATTCGCGGTGGGGCTCGTCGCCGGGGTCACGGCCGGTGCGCTGGCCCTGATCGTGGGCCAGCCCGTCGCCTGGGCGGTGACCACGGCCCTGACGCTGGGCCTGCCACTCGGCCTGTTCGGCGGCGGTTACGGGCTGCTGATCGTGCACGGCCGGGTGCGGATCGGGGGGTTCGCACCGGTCGCGCTGTACTGGCTCGCCGCCTTCCCGGCGGCGCGCCTCGTCCACGAGATTCTCACTCGACTGGTGCTTACCGGACACGCCGGTTTACCGGATGATCCACTGGGGTTCGTCGCATACCAGGGGATAATCAGCGCCGGTTTCGCGATTGGCTTCCTGTGGCTGCACGAGCGGATCGCGCCGCGCTGGTGGCATCGGGTGGCGGCGCGCAATCCGCGAGCGGAACACGTGTGCGCACGGTACGCCGCGCACGCCCAGCAACTGCGAACCGCACGGAGAACTTCGGGAAGGCGTAGATGAACATTTCCGGGTGGGTGTGGCTGGCCACGATCGGTGGCCTGTGCACGATCATCTGTATCGACTTCTACCTGGTCGCCCGCAAGCCGCGTGATCCCTCGCTGCGGGAGTGCACGATCTGGGTCGTCGGTTACGTGCTCGCCGCGGTGCTGTTCGGCCTGGCCGTGGTGTGGCTCGCCGGGCCGCGGTACGGCGGGGAGTTCTTCGCGGGCTGGATCACCGAGTACTCGCTGTCCGTGGACAACCTGTTCGTCTTCGTGGTGATCATGTCGAGTTTCGCGGTGCCGAAGCAGTACCGCCAGAAGGTGCTGTCCATCGGCATCGTGCTGGCGCTGGCGATGCGCGGCCTGTTCATCGCGATCGGGGCGGAGGCGGTGCAGCGGTTCGAGTGGCTTTTCTACTTCTTCGGCGCGTTTCTGTTGTACACCGCGTGGAAACTGCTCCGGCACCAGGATTCCGAGGAGGAGGAATTCAGCGAGAACGCCGTGCTGCGGCTGGTGAAACGGGTCGTTCCGGCGACGAGTTCGTACGCCGGCGCGTCGATCCTCACCAGGGTGAACGGACGCCGCGTGGTCACCCCCATGTTGATCGTGATGGTGGCCATCGGCACCACGGATCTGCTGTTCGCGCTCGACTCGATCCCGGCGATCTTCGGGCTGACCAAGGAGCCCTTCCTGGTGTTCACCGCGAACGCCTTCGCGCTGATGGGCTTGCGCCAGCTCTTCTTCCTGATCGGCGGGCTGCTGGACCGATTGGTCTACCTCAGCATCGGCCTCGCGGTGGTACTCGGGTTCATCGGCGTGAAACTCGTGCTGGACGCGCTGCACCACGACGGGGTTTCCTGGGCGCCGCGGATCCCGATCCTCGGCTCGCTGGCGGTGATCGTCTGCACCCTGGCCGTCACCACCGTGGCCAGCCTGGTGAAGGTGCGTTCCGACCAGCGGAAGGAAGCCCGCGTGGCGGCTGTCGTACCGGAGGCCTCGGGAGACTGATCCGGGGTCGGCGGGGCTGAGCTGGCGGCCGCGGCAGCCCAGCCCTGGTTCGGTGCTCAGGACAACGTGGTCGTGCGCCGGTCGTCGGCGGCGCGGCGGCGAAGGAACGTTTCGACGTCGGCGGCCGGGTCACGCCGCTGCTTTTCGAGCGCGGCGGCCAGCCCGACGCCGAGGGCACGGCCGTCGGCGTTGAAGCCCCGCGGGACGCGGGTGAGCGGCTCCAACATCTGTTTCCAGGTACGCATTGTCATCACCTCCTTTGCGGACAACACTCGTCCCCCGGTGCCGCGATCCACGGCACCGGTGATCCGAATCGGTCGCTACCCCCGGGCCGCGGTCCGTCGCCGCCGGGTACGCACCGGCGCGGCCTGCGGTTCCTCGGTCTTGCGCTGCTCCAGGTAGGACTGGCGCGTGCGTTCGGTGTGCTCGCGCATGATCCGGGAGGCCGCCTCGGCGTCCCCCGCCTCGATGGCGTCGATCAGCTTCGCGTGCTCCTGCCAGGACTTCTTGCCGCGCTGGCGGGCGATCGGCGTGTAGTACCAGCGCACCCGGCGGTCGACCTGGCTCACGAAGTCGAGCAGCACCTGGTTGCCGGACAGTTCGGTGACCAACCGGTGCAGTTCGGCGTTCGCCGCCACCATGGCGTCCACCTCGTCCGCCGCGAGCGCGGCTTCCCCGTCCGCGCACAGCTTCCGCAGCCGCTCCACCCCCGCGGAGTCGGCGCGCTGGGCGGCGAGCCGTGCGGATTCCCCTTCCAGGACCGCGCGTACCGCCAGCAACTGGTCGACTTCGGACTCGGTCGGCGCGTGCACGAACGCGCCGTAGCCGGGGCTCAGATCGACCCAGCCCTCGGAATTCAGCAGTTGGAGCGCCTCCCGGACCGGCTGGCGCGACACCCCGAGCAGCTCCGCCAGTTCGCTCTCCACCAGGTGCTGCCCGGGCGCGAGCTGCCGGGAGATGATCAGCTCCTGGATGGCCTGGTACACGCGCTCACGCAACGGAACCGGCCGGTCGATCCGGTGCGCGCTCAAGGAGGGCTCACGTGGCGGCATGGTGTTACTCCATAATCCCGGAAACGCCCGGAGGACCGGGCGTTCGTCGACCAATTGGTCGACTGCCTACAGCATACAATGAACGAAATGTCCGCTCTGGGTGATCTTTGCCACTACTCTTCGTGACGTTACACGGCCGATTGTGGGTTTCTCCATACTGCATACAGTCTACGCTAACTGCTATGGACCTCTACGAGTATCAGGCGAGGGATCTCTTCGCCTCCCACGGAGTGCCCGAAGGCCGCGGCCGCCGCTATTGGTGGTCAGGTTGTGGTGAAGGCCCAGGTGGAGACCGGGGGCCGGGGTAAGGCCGGTGTGTGAAGCTGGCGCAGGGTCCGGAGAAGGCGCAGGCGATTCTGGGGGACGCCGAGGAACGCGCCGCCGACTACATAAGGCCAACGTCACCAAACCCGTGGTCGGCTACGTCGCCGGGTTCACCGCCCCCGAAGGCAAAACCATGGGCCACGCCGGAACCATCGTCTCCGGCTCCAGCGGCACCGCCGCCGCCAAGAAGGAAGCCCCTCCGAAACCGCCCAACTCGCCCGGAACCTGCTTACCGGGTCTTGAGTGTTCGGGGCGGTGCTAACCGCCCTGTCCACTCACGACCCCGGGGAGGGGGAGGTGCGGGCGGCCGGGTTGGCGGAGGTGGGTGACCAGGATCGCGGCGACCAGGCTGAGCGCCGCCGCGACCGCGAAGGCTGCCGACTTTCCTTGCCAGGCAACGGAAAAACCGGCCATCCCGACACCGGCGAGGCCGCCGATCGCCTTGGCCGCGTAGCAGGCGCCGAAGTTCGGCAGGCCGGGTCGGTCGCCGAAGTGTCCCTCGACGAGCCCGGGCAGCAGCGCGTAGCAGGCTCCGGCGGCCGCCCCGGCCAGGCAGGCGCCGACGAGCAGGAGACCAGGCAGCCGGTGGTCACCGGCGAACAGCAGCACCACCTGCGCCGCTCCCCCGGCTACCAGCACCCCGCGCAGCACGCGGCCGCGGCCGAGCCGGTCGGCGGCCCAGCCCGCCGCCGTCCGCGCACCACCGCTCGCCGCGGCCAGCACACCCACCGCGGCCACCGCGAACCCGCCGCTTTCCGCGGCGAACACGGCGAGATACGCGAGATCGAACAGGGCGACCGCGGCGGCCGCGGCGACGGTCGGGAACAGCAACCGGAACTCCGGGCAGCGCACCAGTTCGGCGGGCGAATAGCGGCGGATCGCCGGGCGGTTGTTGCGCAGTCCCGGGTTGACCCGCTTGTCCAGCGCCCACACGCGGGGATCCACATGGGACGGCCACCAGTCCACCGGCGGCTCGCGGAGCACCAGCGCCGCCCCGCCGACCACGGCCAGCACACCCAGCCCGGCGAACCCGAACAACGCCCCCAGCTCACCCCGCCCGCCGGACAATCCGGCCACCACGAGGAACGGCAGCACGCCGTAGCCGAACGCGCCGCTCGCGAACGCGGTCCGCCCGGACCGTTCCGGATACCACTTCGCCACCACGCTCAGCGAAGTCCCGTAGATCAGTCCGGCCCCGATGCCCCCGAGCACCGCGTGGCTCACCAGCACGACCGGGAAACTCCCGCTCCCGCCGAGCGCCACCAGCCCGCTCGCGCACAGCACCGCACCGGCCGACAACGCCGCGACCGGCCGGAGCCGCAACGTGGCCGCCGGGTACACGGTCGCGCCCTGGAACACCGTCCACACCGCGAGCACCCAGAACCCCTGCGCCGCACTCCACCCGTGGGCGTCCCGCACCACCGGCAACAGCGCGGCGTACCCGTACTGGCCGACGCTCGCGGCGAACATGGCGGCCCAGGCGGCCCACAACATCCAGCGGCGGGAGCGGCCCACCAGGTCCCGATCGCTCTCCCCCACGCGGTAACGCCTGCCGTAGAAGTCGCGCAGTTCCCTGGCCACCGGACGAAGCGCTGACCCCGCCATCGCTCCCACCACCTCATTGTGTATACAGTATCCAGAAACTCTGTATACACCCCGGGCAGCGGAATGTCGACAAGTTCCCGCCCCTCACCGGGACCTCATGACAACGGGTAACGCGAGGTCAGCTGCGGGACCAGGCGGCGCGCATCCAGTTGACGCCCAGCACGACCATGGTGATCACGGCGAGGATCATCCCGATCCCGGGCCCCTCGCCGACGGTGTTGTTCGAATGCGAGGACTGCTGCGACCAGATGGCCAGCATCCCGTCGACGAACGCGAACCAGCTGCCGACCGCGCACACCCAGGTCAGCCACCAGCGCCGGGTCGCCAGCGCGAGGACCGAAGCGAGCACGCCGAACGCCGTGGAGGTCGCCGCGAACAGCCGCGGAATCGCGCCGCCGCCCTGCCCGGCGAGCACCTGCCAGCCGACGTGGTCCCCCGCCCAGGGCAGCAGCTGGCCGACGATGAGCACGAACACCGCGCAGGCGATGACGAACCCCCGGCGCCCCAGTTCGACCGTGCGCGCGGCGCGGTTCACCACCTGGTCGACATCGGCGGCGAGTTCCTTGAACTCCGCGGAGTTGCCGTTCGGCACGTCGGTCATCACGCACACCCACCCGTCGTCGCGGGCTGGGCCGCCGGAGCACCGAACGCGGGCAGCCCCAGGCTCACCCCGTTCGTCTTCGGCCGCAGCCCGGCCTCGGCGTTGTCCCCGGCCACGGTACGACGGTGGGACAGCAGATCGCCATCGGCAACCAGGTGATGCGGCGCGCCATAGGTGACCACGGCCTCCACCACGTCGCCCGGGCGCACCGCGCGGTCGATCGCGGGCCCGGTCGGCGTGAAGTGCACCAACCGGCCGTCCCGGGCGCGCCCGCTCATCCGGCGCGTCTCGGTGTCCTTGCGCCCCTCGCCGGTGGCGACCAGCAGCTCGACCTTCCGGCCGACCAGCTTCTTGTTCTCCTGCCAGGCGATGTCGTTCTGCAACTCGATGAGCCGGTCGTAGCGCTCCTGCACGACCTGCTTCGGCAGCTGGCCGTCCATCTCGGCGGCGGGGGTGCCGGGCCGCTTCGAGTACTGGAAGGTGAACGCGCTGGAGAACCGGGCCTGCGCGACGACGTCCAGGGTCGCCTGGAAGTCCGCCTCGGTCTCCCCGGGGAAGCCGACGATGATGTCGGTGGTGATCGCCGCGTCCGGCATGGCCGCGCGCACTTTGTCCAAAATGGACAAGAAGCGGGCGGATCGGTAGGAGCGCCGCATTTCCTTGAGCACCCGGTCCGAACCGGACTGCAGCGGCATGTGCAGCGACGGGCACACGTTCGGCGTCTCGGCCATCGCGTCGATCACGTCGTCGGTGAACGCGGCCGGATGCGGCGAGGTGAAACGCACCCGCTCCAGGCCGTCGATCGAACCGCAGGCGCGCAGCAGTTTGCCGAAGGCCAGCCGGTCGCCGAACTCGACGCCGTAGGAGTTCACGTTCTGCCCGAGCAGCGTCACTTCGAGCACGCCCTCGGCGACCAGCGCCTCCACCTCGGCGAGGATCTCGCCGGGCCGCCGGTCGCGTTCCTTGCCGCGCAGCGACGGCACGATGCAGAACGTGCACGTGTTGTTGCAGCCGACCGAGATCGACACCCAGCCCGAGTAGGCGGAGTCGCGCCGGGCGGGCAGCGTCGACGGGAAGGTCTCCAGCGATTCGAGGATCTCCACCTCGGCCTCGGCGTTGTGCCGGGCCCGCTCCAGCAGCGTCGGCAACGAGCCGATGTTGTGCGTGCCGAACACCACGTCCACCCAGGGCGCGCGCCGCACGATGTCGCCGCGGTCCTTCTGCGCCAGGCAGCCGCCGACCGCGATCTGCATCCCCGGGTTGGCGGTCTTCGCCGGGCGGAGCTGCCCGAGGTTGCCGTACAGCTTGTTGTCGGCGTTCTCCCGCACCGCGCAGGTGTTGAACACGACGACGTCCGGCGCGTCGTCGGGGCCGGCGGCCACGTAGCCCGCCTCTTCCAGCTGCCCGGCGAGCCGTTCGGAGTCGTGCACGTTCATCTGGCAGCCGAACGTGCGGATCTGGTAGCTCCGGGTCACCCGTTCTCCTGGGTCGCGTAGTACGTATGCGACTCCAGGGTAAGCCCCGTCGATCACAGCCCGAGATGCAGGCGCAGGGCGTCCTCCAGCCGGGCCAGCACCGCGGCCGGGACCCGGCCCGCACGCCGCCCGATTCGCCCGACCGAGACCGAGCGGACCTGCTCGGCCTGGGCCTTCGAGTCCCGGGACAGGCCGCATTCCCCGGCGGGCAGAAGCACCTGAAAGGGGAAGATCCGGGACACGTTCGAGGTCACCGGGACCACCGTGACCACGCCGCGGCCGAGCCGGGTGGCCACCGCGTTGGCGCCGTCGTTGCTCATGATCACCGCGGGGCGGACCTTGTTCGACTCCGTCCCGCGCACCGGTTCGAAATCGACCAGGCGGATCTCACCTCGCCGCATCAGCGGGTCGCGACGCCGTCACCGACCGCCGATTCCCAGGCCCGCGCGTCCTCGTCGGCGGACCACTCCTCCCAGGCTTCGCGGTAGGCATCCTCGAGCTGGGAGGCGCGCAGCAGTTCGACCGCGCGCTGGATGACCGCCGAACGCGAGGGCACATTCGACTTCGCGGCGTAGTCGTCGATGAACGCCACGTCCTCCTCGGCCAGGCTCACGCTCAGTTTCATACCGAGAATGCTACCAGCGGTACTACCCGAGTGCCACTACGCGAAGGCCCAGGTCGACAGCCGTGCCGGAGTGACTAGAGTTACGCGCGCCGAAGTGCTCCACCGCCCGCCCGGGGACGCGGGTCGCGTGACACGTAGGTTGCGTTTTGATCCAAATAGGGGGTTCGAGGGGCGAGTTCGGTGTTAGATCCCCCGTACCGACTCCCACGACCACAGCGCCTTTGGAGGCCAGATGACCGCAGCGACGTCAGCGCCGCCGATGATCAAGGCGACCGCCGTGAACAAGTTCTTCGGCGAGCTGCACGTGCTGAAGGAGATCAACCTCGAGGTTCCGCGCGGCCAGGTGGTCGTCGTGCTCGGCCCGTCCGGGTCCGGCAAGTCCACGCTCTGCCGGGCGATCAACCGGCTCGAGCCGATCAACTCGGGCGAGATCTCGGTGGACGGCAAGCCGCTGCCCGCGGAGGGCAAGGCGCTCGCCGCGCTGCGCGCCGACGTCGGCATGGTCTTCCAGTCGTTCAACCTCTTCGCGCACAAGACCATCGTCGAGAACGTGATGCTCGCGCCGCTCAAGGTTCGCAAGATCAAGGAACCCGAGGCGCGCAAGACCGCGATGGAATTGCTCGAGCGGGTCGGCATCACGAACCAGGCGGACAAATATCCCGCGCAGCTCTCCGGCGGTCAGCAGCAGCGGGCCGCGATCGCCCGCGCGCTGGCCATGCGGCCGAAGGTGATGCTGTTCGACGAACCGACCTCCGCCCTGGACCCGGAAATGGTCCAGGAGGTGCTGGACACGATGACCGCCCTGGCGAAGGACGGCATGACGATGCTGGTCGTCACCCATGAGATGGGTTTCGCCCGCCGAGCCGCGCACCGCGTGGTGTTCATGTCCGATGGTGAGATCGTCGAGGACTCCACCCCGGATGATTTCTTCACCAAGCCGAAGTCCGAACGAGCGAAGGATTTCCTCGGCAAGATCCTGACCCACTAGCGAACCGCGCCACCCGCGCGGGCTTCGCTCGAAGAAGAAACAGGAGAGGTTCACATGAGGATCCGCACCCTTGTGGTGGGACTTGCCGTCGGCAGTCTCGCGCTGACCGCATGCGGCAAGGAAGGCGAGCCCGGGACCGGCGGCACGCAGGGCACCGGCGCCAACAACGAGGCTCAGCTGCCCACCTACCAGGTGGCTCAGAACGTCGACGTGGCCGGATCGCCGACCTTCGCGAAGGTCAAGGGGCGTGGCGGGCTCATCATCGGCGTCAAGGACGACCAGCCCGGCCTCGGCCAGAAGGACGCCACCACCGGCAAGTACTCCGGCTTCGACATCGAGATCGCCAAGCTGGTCGCGGCGAGCCTCGGCTACGACGAAAGCAAGATCACCTACAAGCCGGTCCAGTCGGCCAGCCGCGAGCAGGCGATCGCCAACGGCGACATCGACTACTACGTCGGCACCTACACCATCAGCGACAAGCGCAAGCAGCAGATCTCCTTCGCCGGACCCTACTTCGAGGCCGGTCAGGACCTGCTGGTGCGCAAGGACGACAACTCGATCACCGGCCCGGAGACGTTGAAGGGCAAGAAGGTCTGCTCGGCGATCGGTTCGACCCCGATCCAGCGGGTGCGCGAGCAGAACCTCACCGAGCCGGGCAACATCGTCGAGTTCCAGAAGTACTCCGAGTGCGTCGACAAGCTGGTCAGCAAGCAGGTCGACACGTTGACCACCGACGACGCGATCCTCAAGGGCTACGCCGCGCAGGACCCGGACCAGCTCAAGGTCGTGGGCAAGCCGTTCTCCAAGGAGCCCTACGGCATCGGCCTGAACAAGGACGACAAGGCGCTGCGGGACAAGATCAACGACACCCTGCAGAAGGCCCTGGACGACAACACGTGGCAGAAGATCTACGACGCCACGCTGGGCAAGTCCGGCGCCGCCGCCCAGAAGCCGGTCATCAACCGGTACTGACGTAACCAGGGTGACCGGCGGGCGCGCCCGCCGGTCACCCCTTTGTCCCGGATCACCAGCACCGCGGCGGGGAAGGCTCGATGGACGTCCTGCTCGATAACCTGGACCTCTTTGGTCCCTTCTTCCTGAACACGATCAAGCTCTTTCTGCTCGCCGGTGCGGCGAGCCTGATCTTCGGCACGTTCCTCGCGATGTTGCGGGTGAGCCCGGTGCCGGTGTTCCGCGCCGCCGGCGCGGTCTACGTCACCGTGGTGCGCAACACCCCGCTGACGCTGGTCTTCGTGTTCTTCGTCTTCGCCTACCCGCTGCTGGACATCATCGGCCTGTCGTATTTCGTGGCCGCGGTGGTGGCGCTGACCGTGTACACCTCGGCGTTCATCTGCGAGGTCGTGCGGTCCGGGATCAACACGGTCCCGGTCGGCCAGGCCGAGGCCGGTCGCGCGCTGGGCCTGACCTTCACCCAGATCCTCGGCCAGATCGTGCTCCCCCAGGCCATCCGCTCGGTGATGCCGCCGCTGGTGAGCATGCTGATCGCGTTGCTGAAGAACACCACGATCGCCGCCGGGTTCTCGGTGACCGAGGCGGGCGCGATCCGCCAGTACCTGTCCGAACGCGGGGAGAACCAGTTGATCGGCCTGCTGTGGGTCGCCCTCGGGTTCATCATCCTGGTGTCGGTCCTGTCCTTCGTCCAGCGAGTCTTCGAGAAGCGGTGGAGCGTGGCCCGATGAGCAGTGTTCTCTTCGATGTTCCGGGGCCGAAGGCACGCATGCGGCACCAGTTGATGGCGGTGCTCGGCATCGTCCTCCTGGTCGCGCTCATCGCGTATGTGGCATACCGCTTCTACGACAGCAACCAGTTCACCCCCAAGAAGTGGGAATGGCTGGAGTACAAGCAGGTCCAGGAAGACCTGCTCACCGCGGTCTTCGCGACGCTGAAGGCTTTCGCCCTCGGCGCGGTTCTCGCGCTCGTGTTCGGTGCGGTGTTCGCGGCGGGCCGGTTGTCCGACCACAAGTGGGTCCGCGGGATCTCGGTCGCCGTGGTCGAGTTCTTCCGCGCGATCCCGCTGCTGGTCCTGATGTTCCTGTTCTACTACGGCCTGCCGATGACCGGCCTGCAGATGACGCCGTTCCTGGCCGTGGTGCTCGGGCTGACGCTGTACAACGGTTCGGTGCTCGCCGAGGTGTTCCGCGCCGGGATCCTGGCGCTGCCGAAGGGGCAGGGTGAGGCGGCCTACGCGCTGGGCATGCGCAAGACCCAGGTGATGTTCCTGGTCCTGCTGCCGCAGGCGATCCGGGCCATGCTGCCGACCATCATCAGCCAGCTCGTCGTGCTGCTGAAGGACACCGCGCTCGGTTTCCTGATCACCTATCCCGAGCTGCTGTACTACGCGCGGTACATCGGTTCCCAGGGGCAGTTCGGCCGCCCGATCGTGCCGACCACGATCGTCGCCGGGGCCATCTACATCACGCTGTGCCTGCTGCTGACCGCGCTCGCGACGTACCTGGAGCGGCGCAACCGCCGCAGCAAGAAGCACATCGAGCTGACCGACCACAAGGCCGAAGAGATCGCGATGGGCGGGGTCGCGGGCGGGGGCGGCGGCACCGGGCTGGCCTGACTGACCTGTTTGACCTGATTGGCCGTTCGGCGGCTACCCCGGGCGGACCGCCCGGGGTAGCGTCCGGTTCATGCCGGAATCCCAGCAGTACGACGCCATCAGCGAGCTGTACGAGCGGGTCAAGCACATTCCGGTGGGGCTCGCCGAACAGGAGACGGTGTTCTCCGCGCTGCCCGGTCTGCGCGGCCGGTCCGTCCTCGACGTCGGCTGCGGCACCGGGTTCTACCCCCGGAAGTTCCGGGAAGCGGGCGCTCGGCGCGTGATCGGCGTGGACTCCTCGCGGGAGATGATCTCCCACGCGCAGGGCATCGAGGAACACGATCCGCTCGGCGTCTCGTACGAGGTGCACGATGCCGCGTCGCTCCCGAAGATCGGCGACTTCGACGTGGTGACCGCGATCTGGCTGCTCGGCTACGCGGAAGGCGAGGACGGGCTGGACCGGATGGTCACCGGGCTGGCCGCGAACCTGGCCGCCGGGGGCACCCTGGTCGCACTGGTGCCGAATCCGGACCTCGACTGGGACCACTTCGCCGCCTACCAGCCCTATGGCCTGTGGGGCACGAAAACGGTGACCTCCTCGGGGCGGCAGGGCTGCGTGGTGCACGTCGCCGGGGACCCGCCGTTCGATTTCGAGTCGTACTTCTGGCCTCCGGGCGTGATCGAAGCTTCCCTGGACCGAGCCGGATTCACCGGCGTGCGCCGCCACCCGCCGGAGGTCCCGCCGAAGGCGATGGCCGACCGCGGCGAAGCCTTCTGGGCACCACTCCTGGCCAACCCAACTTTCGCCGTGCTCACCGCCACGCGTTGACATCCTGGTGCGTCCGGGCGAGTCTGCTGCGGCACTCGGCGAGAACCGCTTCACACGCGTGGCAGACGTAGATCGCGCAGGTCTTCTTTCGCGAGCTCACCCGGTACGATCCCCCGCACAGCAGATCCACGTAGGTTCCGTCCGGGGGTTGGACTCCCCAGAACGTCCGATGCCAGACGCCGCCGATTACCGGGCGATAACCATAACCTTCAAGGGCTTTGTGCAGCCGCACCGCACTCTCCATTCCCGATGGCGAGCGCACCGCCCGCCGCTTGTGGTGTATCGAAAGATGATCGCGAATTTGGTACGGGCGAACCATTCCATTCACGCTGATGGATGGATGCGAATTTCCGGCCGCGCCGCACCGCCCGCCGTTGAGGGCCCATCGGATTGCGAACTCCGAGTGAAATTGATCTCCACGGGGTCGGTGCCTTGCGAAGCATCGCGGCGCGATGCAGTGAATGATTCCTGCTTGAGACCGATTTCCGGCGCTGATGGTCGCGCTGTGTTCCCGCCGGTACCCGATGGAGGCGTCGCACCTTCCGCGTAGTTTGATCAATCCGTGGACACGACCGGGTGACCCGTCCCGGCCCGCCTCAGGAGGTGCAGAGCCAATCCAGGACGACGGCGGCGGTCCAGCTCTGGTTGTGGCTGCCGAGGGGTTCGCCGGTGAAGGGCTGGTAGTACTCGCCGAACGAGCCGTCCTCGGTCAGCCGCAGGCCGCCCTCGCGCAGCTTGCGTGCCCGATCGAACCAGCCGCGGTATTCGAATGCCCAGCCGAACAGCCAGGCGATGACCGGCCACTGCGGGCCCCGCCAGTACTGCCGGGGATTGAACCCCGGGCGCAGCGGGGAAACCGAGGGCGGGACCGCGGCCAGCAGGTCCGGATGTCCCGCCCAGCGCGGTCCCTCCATTGTAGACAGCAGCTTTTCCCTGGAACGGACGGAGATGCCGCCGCACAGCAGCGGGGAGAATCCGGCGATGCTCTCCGTGTCCAGCCAGCGCCCGGTGCGCAGGTCGCGGTCCCGCGCCATCCCGGACACCGGGTGGCGGCTGGCCGCCACCGCCGCTCGCGCATTGGCCGCCCAGTCGTACAGCTTTCCCGCCGGCCACCCCAGTTCGTGCCCCAGCTGGGCGAGGACTTCACAGGACAGCGAGAACAACGCGGTGATGAACACGTCGCCGACGAGAAAACTCGACCGGCGCACCACCTCGGCCGAATCGTAGGCAGCGCGCCGCATCTCCTCGATCAACCAGATGTAGCGGTCGTACTCGGCGCTGGACGGGCGCTCCGCGGGATCGGACACCTGCAACAGGTCCTGGCGGACGTACGGCAGCAAACCCGCACCCGGCCGGACCCCCGAGTACGGCACGTCCCAGCGCGGCGAGTTGTCCATTCCGGACTCCCAGCCGTGCACGATGGCGATCAGGCCGCTGGTGTCCGGAATCCGGTAGTCCACCAGCCACCGGTGCCATTCGTACAGCGCGGGCCAGATCCGCCGGGCGAACCGCTCGGCCTCTTCCTGGTCGGCCCTGGTCGAGCGCCGCGCGACATCGAGCATCCTGCGGACCGCGATGGCGTGCACCGGCGGCTGGCAGATGCCCGAGGTCCGGACGTGTTCGGGGCCGTCCGCGGCGACCTCGGTCCCCCACCGGTCCGGCCCCGGGAAGTAGGCCGCGTCCTCGGTGAACACGATGTGCGGGAGCATGCCGTTGCGCCACTGCGCGCCGAAGAGCGTCTCCAGCTCCGTGATCGCCCGGCTCACGTCGACGTGCGCGAGCCCGATCGAGATGAACGCCGCGTCCCAGCTCCACATGTGCGGGTACAGCTTCGGAGCCGCGGTGATCACCGTGCCGTTGTCGTTGTCCCGCAGCACCCGCGCCGCGCGGGCGGCCAGCGACGGCGAGGAGTAGCTCGTGTCACGGGTCGCGATGTCCAAAGTCATCTCTCCTCCAGGAGCAACTGGGTTTCCGGGTCGTACCAGCGGCACTGCCCGGGCAGCGGCCGAAGCCGCAGCCGCGCGCCCGGGTCCGCGCGGAAACTCGGCGGCGCCGAAACCTTCAGCACCTGACCGCACAGTTCGGTGGTGAGCAGGGTCGACGAGCCCAGCGGCTCGAACACCCGCAGCTCGCACCGCAGGCCATCGCCGTCGCCGGATTCCACGGCGATCGCCTCCGGCCGGATCCCTAGTTTCAACGTCTTTCCGCGGTACGAGCGCAGATATCCGGGCAGCGGCAGCGACTGCCCGCCGAAGTCGATCCGCGGCTCGTCCCCGTCACCGCCGACGGTCCCGGTGAGGAAGTTCATCGGCGGGCTGCCCAGGAACCCGCCGACGAACTCGTCCGCGGGTTCGTCGTACACCGCGGTCGGCGCGCCCACTTGGGCGATCCGGCCCTCGCGCATCACCGCCACCCGATCGCCGAGCGACAGGGCCTCCACCTGGTCGTGCGTCACGTACAGCGTCGTGGTGCCCAGTTCACCGACGAGTTTCTTCAGTTCCGCCCGGAATGAAAGCCGCAGCAGGGCGTCCAGATTGGACAGTGGTTCGTCCATGAGCAGGACGTCGGCGTCCATCACGATCGCGCGCGCCACGGCGACCCGCTGGCGCTGCCCGCCGGAGAGCTTCGCCGGGTACCGGTCGAGATACGGGCGCAGTTGCAGCAGATCCGCCGCCCATTCCACCTTCCGCCGCACCTGGTCGGCGGGCACCCCGTGCACGCGCAGGCCGAACCCGATGTTGTCGGCGACGTTCTTGTTCGGGAACACCGCGTACGACTGGAACACCATGGACAGGTTGCGGCGCCGCGGTTCCAGGTAGGTGACGTCCCGGCCGCCGATCACGATCTGGCCGGAGTCCGGCAGTTCCAGCCCGGCGACCATGCGCAGCAGCGTGGTCTTGCCGCAGCCGGACGGCCCGAGCAGCACCATGAACTCACCGTCCGGCACGTGCAACGACACCGCGTCGGTCGCCCGGCTCGTCCCGCCGGGATAGGTCTTCACCAGCTCGTGCAGCACGATCTCAGCCAAGGCAGGCTCCTCGAGTTTTCATCGCAACGTCGTGCCCCACATGTTCACCAGGTATCTCCGCATCACGAGGATGAACACCAGCGCGGGCAGGATCAGCGCGAACCCGCCCGCGAACCGGTACGCCTGCGGCGCCTCCGCGAGCGCGGCGAGCACCTGCGCGGGAAGCGTGCGGTGCCCGAGGGTGATCACCGCGGCGCCGAGCACCTCGTTCCAGGACAACACGAACGTGAAGATCGACGACGCCGCCAGCCCGGGCAGCGCGAGCGGGAGCACCACCCGGCGCACCGCCTCGAACCGGCCGCAGCCGAACACCCGCGCCGCCTCCTCGACGTCGGTCGGCACCGAGACGAAGATGCTCGCGGTGATCAGGACCGTGGTCGGCAGGGCGAGCGCGGTGTGCAGCAGGGTCACCGAGAACACGGTGTCGTACACGCCGAACCGCAGGAACATGGTGGCCAGCGGTACCGACAGCACGACGATCGGCAGCGCGCGCACCAGCAGGATGAACACCTGGTAGACGTCCTTGCCACGGAACGTGTGCCGGGCCAGGGCGTATCCCGCGGGCGCGCCGACGAGCAGCGAGAACACCACGGTGTAGCTCCCGGCGAGCAGCGAGTTGCCCAGCGCCGGGATGGTGCCGGTCCCGGCGAAGAACTCGCCCAACGTGTCCAGGGTGAACTCCGCGGGCACCAGGGGTTTCGGGAACACCGTCAGCGCGGGCGCCGACGAGAACGCGGCGAGCGCGATGAGTACCATCGGCACGGCCATGAACAGGGTCACCGCGACACAGGCGAGCTGCACCCCGGCCGCGCGCCACCGGCGGCGGCGCAGCGGGGCCGGATCGACCGGGGGCAGCGGGGTCATCGGCCGCCTCCCCGCATCGCGCGCAGGTACAGCACGGCCGTGCCGAGCGACAGGGCGAGCACGACCAGGGCGACCGCGCTGGCCACCGCGGGATTCTGCAGGTTCACGTACCACTGATAGGTTTCGCCGACCAGCAACGGGAAATCCCGCCCGGTCAGCGCCTGCGCGACCGCGAACGCCTGCAGCGCCAGGATGGTCCGCAGGATCAGCGCGACCTGCAGGCTCGGTTTGAGCAGCGGCAGCGTGACATGCCGCAACCGCTGCCAGATGCTCGCGCCGAAGACCTGCGCGGCCTCGTCGTAGTCGCGCGGGATGAGCTGCACCCCGGCGACCACGATCACGAACACCAGCGAGGTCGCGCGCCAGATCTCGGCGACCACCACGGTGAACAGCATCGAGCCGGTGTTCTGGTAACCCAGCCACTGCACGCCGTTCTCGCTCAGCCCCAGGGAAACCAGCAGCGAGTTGAGGTAGCCGCGTTCGGCGAAGATGGACAACCAGACCAGGCCCGCCGCGAGTTCGGACACCGCGAGCGGGACCGTCCACAGGTAGAAGTGTCCGCTGAGGAACCGGGGGCGCGCCTGCATCAGCAGCGCCATACCGACCGCGAGGACGAGCTGCACCGGTACGACGATGACGATCAGCAGCAGGGTGTTGCGCAGCGCGCGGAAGAAGTACGGATCGTCGAACAGCCGCTGCCAGTGGGCCAGGGTGAACCCGGCCTCGTCGCGGAACGCGGCCAGCACGCCCTGGACCAGGGGCCAGCCGAAGAGCAGCAGCATGAGCACGAGCGAGGGCGCCAGCAGCAGCCAGGGCGAACCAGCCAGGCGGCTCGCGCGCGTCGGTCCGGCAGGGGGCATCAGCCCACCTCGCACAACGCGTTGCGCGGATCCGGGGCCCAACAGGGTACTTTCAGCTCGCTGAGCACGCCCTGCAGCACCCGGGCCTGTGTGTCCAAAGTGGATCGGATGTCGGCGCCGTTGAGCACGATCTCGCGGAAGCTGTCCTTGAACACCTTGCTGACCTCGCCCTCCCGGGTCCCCAGCCCGACCGGCGGCAGCGACAGGATCCCGTCCGGGGCCTCGCGCTGGCGGCGGACCGCGTCCGCCTCGAGCCGGATCGCGGGCGGCAGATCGGCCGGGGCGTCGTTGGTGACCGTGGGGAAGAAACCGTTGGACCGCAACACTTCCACCTGTGCCTCCGGTTTCGACAGCGCGCTGATCACCTTGCGGGCGAGTTCGACGTTCGTGCTGCCCCGGGGGATCGCGAGCCCGCTCACCACGGCCATGTACCCCAGTCCGCGCGGGCCGCGGGGCGCCGGGACCATCCGCCACCGGTCCGGTTCGGCCTCCGGCGCGGAGACCAGGCGCACGACGTGGTCCCAGGCGATCGTCACCTCCCGTGCGGCAAGGGGTTCCTGCATGAAGTCGTAGGTCGTGCTGGCCGGATTGCAGTTGGCCCACAGTTCGCGCAGGTACTGCCAGGCGGTGACCGCCTCGGGAGAACGGAACGTGGTGATCTGGCCGCCGGTGAACGAGGGCAGCAGGTAGCCCTGGACGAACCGGTGCAGCAATCCCTTGGGCCCGGCGGGCAGCCCGAGCACCGGCCGGTTCCCGTTGGCGCGCCGGGCGGCGATCGCCCAGTCCAGGAACTGGTCGTAGGTCAGGTTCCGCACGTCCGCGCCCGGCGGCAGGTGCGGCAGGGCGTCCGCGTGCGCCGCGAGGACGAAACTCGCCTGCGCCCACGGGACGTACCAAATGCGGTCGGTGCCGAGCCGGGCGAGTTCGAGGTGCTGGGCCGACCAGCCGCGCGGGCCGAGCCCGGCGAGCAGGTCGGTGAGATCGGTCAGGTACCCGTTCGCGAGCGGGGCCAGGTCACCGTGGACCCCGCCGAGCAGGCCCACCTGGGTGGAACCGGCGTCGATCTGGCTGCGCACCTGGCTGACGAACGGCCCCTCCTCGACCGTGACGTAACTGACCTCGTCGGGGACCGTCTCGCGCAGCGTCGCGCGGAACCGTTCCGCCTCGGCGACCGGGCGGAACTGCGTGGACAGGAAGACCATCCCGCTGGTGCCGGTGGTCGCGAATCCGGTGCACCCGGCGCCGAGCGCGGCGACGCCCGCGAAGCCGAGCGCGCCGCGCAACACGGAACGGCGAGACGGGCCGCTGCCGGGCAGTCGGACCGCGCGCATCTCGCACTCCTGGTGACCTAGACTTCTGTCAGGGCGTTGAACATAAGTCGGATCGGGAGATGCTGTCAACATGCCCCTGGAACATTCCCGCAACATTGCCGCAACGGCGGCGACCTCGCCGGGTCACATCCTCGCGGTGCTCCGGGCCGAGGGGCCGATGACGCGGCAGGAGCTCCAGGACCGGGTCGGCCTGTCCAGGGTGACCATGGTCGAGCGGCTCGACCTGCTGCAACGCCTCGATCTGCTCCGGCCGAGCGGGCACCGCGCGTCCAGCGGCGGGCGGCCCGCGGAGGTGCTCGCGGCGAATGACCTCGGCCGGACCGCGCTGGTCGCCGACATCGGGCAGACGCATGCCACGCTCGCCGTGGTCGACCTGCGCGGCACCATCCTCGGCCAGGCCGAACAGCCCCTTCCGGCGCGGCACCACCCCGCGGAAACCCTGCCGCCGCTGCTCGAACTGGGACGGCGGCTGCTCGCGGAATCGGGCCGCGCCGATTCCCTGTGCGCCGTCGGCCTGAGCATCCCGGGTCAGCTCGACCACGAGCGCGGCACCACGATCGCCCCGCCGACCATGCCCGGCTGGACCGGCGTGCCGCTGCGGGAACCGTTCGGCGACGCGCTGAACGTGCCGGTCGTCCTGGAGAACGACGCGAACGCGCTGGCCTTCGGCTCGTACTGCGCGATGGGCCGCCCCGCCGCGGCGCTGGTGGGGGTCAAGGTGGGCACCGGAATCGGCGCCGGGGTGGTCATCTCCGGGCGGACGCACCGCGGGGAGACCGGATGCGCCGGCGAGATCGGGCACATCCGGATCGAGGGCAACGAGGAACGCTGCGACTGCGGGCGGCGCGGCTGCGTCTCCGCGCTCGCCAGCGGGCGCGCGGTGATCCGGCGGCTCCGGTCGTCCGGGGTGCGTTCCGCCGCCGACGTGCTGCGCCGGGTGCGGGACGGGGACGCCGAAGCGGTGGCGACCACCGCCGACGCCGGTCGCCTGGTCGGCACGGTCCTGGCGACCGTGGTGACGATCGTGAACCCGCGCTACGTCCGGGTGGGCGGGGCGATCGGCGTGCTGCCGCCGTTCCTCGAGGGCCTGGCCGAGGTGGTACGGGCCCACGCGCACACCAGCGCGCTGGACGGGCTGAGCATCGAAGCCTGCGCGCTCGGCGAGAACACCACCCTCGCCGGTCTCGCGGGCCTGGTCGCCGACGAGATGCTCTCCCCCGCCACCGTCGACGCCCAAGCCCGCGCCCTAGCCACCTAGCGTTTCCCTCTGCGGCTCTCTGGTCACTGAGAAAGTGCGATGTGGCGCCCCCCATGCGGTTTTCTCACTGTGTGGCGTGGTGCCGTGCTCGTGGGGTGTGCCCGGATGTCGGGCTCGCCTACCGAAATGGGGAACTCGGTGTACCGAAACGGGGAACTCGCACGTCCGAAACGGGGGACTCGCGGCAGCGGGCCTCAGCCTGCCGCGAGTTCCCCGTTCCGGTCGCGTGTGTTCCCCGTTTCGGTGGCCCGAGTTCCCCGTTCCGGGAGAAGGCGAGCATCAATGCGCCCTCAGGGACGTGCAAAGTACCCAATGTGGCTTTCGGGGCGTTGAGTGCCCCGAAAGCCACATTGGGGGATTTCGGCTACGGGAGCTCAGCCTCGGCGGAAGAGTTTGTTGCCCAGCCAGACGATCGGGTCGTAGCTCTTGTCCACCACGCGTTCCTTCATCGGGATGAGCGCGTTGTCGGTGATGTGGATGTTCTCCGGGCACACCTCGCTGCAGCACTTGGTGATGTTGCAGTAGCCGAGCCCGTGCTCCTCCTGCGCCTGCTTGCGGCGGTCCGCCACGTCGAGCGGGTGCATCTCGAGTTCGGCGATCCGCATCAGGTACCGCGGCCCGGCGAAGGATTCCTTGTTCTCCTCGTGGTCCCGGACGACGTGGCAGGTGTTCTGGCACAGGAAGCATTCGATGCACTTGCGGAACTCCTGCGAGCGCTGCACATCGACCTGCTGCATCCGGTACTCGCCCGGTTTCAGGTCCTCCGGGGGCGTGAACGACGGGATCTCGCGCGCCTTGGTGTAGTTGAACGACACGTCGGTGACGAGATCGCGGACCACCGGGAACGTGCGCATGGGCGTCACGGTGATCGTCTCGGTTTCCTCGAACAGCGACATGCGGGTCATGCAGAGCAGGCGCGGGCGCCCGTTCACCTCCGCGGAGCAGGAACCGCATTTGCCCGCCTTGCAGTTCCACCGCACGGCGAGATCCGGCGCCTGGGTGGCCTGGAGGCGGTGGATGATGTCGAGGACGACCTCACCCTCGTTCACCTCGACGTCGAAGTCGGCGAGTGCACCGCCCTCGTTGTCGCCACGCCAGACGCGGAAGTGCCCTTTGTAGCTCATGGTCAGGCCTTCCTCTCCGGGTGCGCGGTCAGTTCGCCTTCGGTGTAGTACTTCTCCAGCTCGGTCACCTCGAACAGTTCGAGCAGGTCCTGCCGGAGCGGGGTCTGTTCCTTGGGCGTCACCGAAACCCCGTCGCCGTCCGCCGCGCAGACGAGGAGGGTGTTGCGCCATTTGGCGTCCATCTTCGGGAAGTCGTCCCGGGTGTGGCCGCCCCGGCTTTCCGTGCGCTGCAACGCCGCCCGCGCGACGCATTCGCTGACCAGCAACATGTTCCGCAGGTCCAGCGCCAGATGCCAGCCGGGGTTGAACTGCCGGTGGCCTTCCACGCCGACGACCGCGGCGCGTTCCTTCAGGTCGCCGAGGCGTTCCAGCGCCTGTTCCATCTCCTCGGACTTGCGGATGATGCCGACCAGGTCGTTCATCGTCTGCTGCAGTTCGTGGTGCACCGAGTACGGGTTCTCCGCGGCGTCCCGTTCGAAGGGCGCCAGCGCGGCCTTCGCGGCACTGTCCACAGCGGACTGCGCTACGGCGGGCCGCTTTTCCAGCGCTTCCACGTAGTCGGCGGCGCCGAGTCCCGCGCGGCGACCGAAGACCAGCAGGTCCGACAGTGAGTTCCCGCCGAGGCGGTTCGAACCGTGCATGCCACCGGAACACTCACCGGCGGCGAACAGGCCCGGCACGCTCGAGGACGCGCTGTCCGGATCGACCTCGATCCCGCCCATCACGTAGTGGCAGGTCGGGCCGACCTCCATCGGCTCGGCGGTGATGTCGACGTCGGCGAGTTCCTTGAACTGGTGGTACATCGACGGCAGGCGCCGCTTGATCTCCTCGGCGGACAGGCGGCTCGCGATGTCCAGGAACACGCCACCGTGCGGGGATCCGCGCCCGGCCTTGACCTCCGAGTTGATCGCCCGGGCGACCTCGTCGCGGGGCAGCAGGTCGGGGGTGCGCCGGTTGTTGTCGGCGTCGGCGTACCAGCGGTCCGCCTCCTCCGGGCTGTCCGCGTACTGCCCCTTGAACACGTCCGGCACGTATTCGAACATGAACCGCTCGCCGTCGGAGTTCTTCAGCACGCCGCCGTCGCCGCGCACGCCCTCGGTGACCAGGATGCCCTTCACGCTCGGCGGCCAGACCATCCCGGTCGGGTGGAACTGCACGAACTCCATGTTGATCAGGTTCGCGCCCGCCCGCAGCGCCAGCGCGTGCCCGTCACCGGTGTACTCCCACGAGTTCGAGGTGACCTTGAACGACTTCCCGATCCCGCCGGTGGCCAGCACCACGGCCGGGGTCTCGAACAGGATGAACCGCCCGCTCTCCCGCCAGTAGCCGAAGGCCCCGGCGATGCGGCCGTCTTCCTTGATCAGCTCGGTGATCGTGCACTCGGCGAAGACCTTGAGCTTCGCCTCGTAGTCACCGTGCTCCTTGAAGTCCTCCTGCTGCAGCGAAACGATCTTCTGCTGCATCGTGCGGATCAGCTCGAGGCCGGTGCGGTCCCCGACGTGCGCGAGCCGCGGGTAGGTGTGCCCGCCGAAGTTGCGCTGGCTGATCCGGCCGTCGGCGGTCCGGTCGAACAGGGCGCCGTAGGTCTCCAGCTCCCAGACCCGGTCCGGCGCCTCCTTGGCGTGCAGCTCGGCCATCCGCCAGTTGTTCAGGAACTTCCCGCCCCGCATGGTGTCGCGGAAGTGCACCTGCCAGTTGTCGTTGGCGTTCGCGTTGCCCATGGACGCCGCGCAGCCGCCCTCGGCCATGACGGTGTGCGCCTTGCCGAACAGCGATTTGCACACCACCGCGACCGACAGGCCGCGTTCCCGGGCCTCGATGACCGCGCGGAGACCGGCGCCACCCGCGCCGATCACCACCACGTCATAGTTGAGCCGCTCGACCTCGGTCATGAAAATGTCACCTCGGAGCCTTTTGTTGACGACGCTGTCAATTGATGAACCGCAGATCCGCGATGGCGCCACTGGCTACGAGCATCACGTACAGGTCGGTGAGGACCAGGGTGCCGAGCGTCGTCCAGGCCAGCGACATGTGCCGGTTGTTCAGTTTGGTGATCTGGGTCCACATCCAGTACCGCACCGGATGTTTCGAGAAGTGCTTGAGCCTGCCCCCGGTGATGTGGCGGCAGGAATGGCAGGAAAGCGTGTACGCCCACAGCAGGATCACGTTGCCGAGCAGAATGATGTTGCCGAGGCCGAAACCGAATCCGCCGCCCTTTCCGTGGAACGCGATGATCGCGTCGTAGGTGTTGATGATCGAGACGACCAGGGCGACGTAGAAGAAATACCGGTGCACGTTCTGGATGATGAGCGGCAGCCGGGTCTCGCCGGTGTACTTCGCGTGCGGTTCGGCGACCGCGCAGGCCGGCGGGGAGAACCACACCGAGCGGTAGTACGCCTTGCGGTAGTAGTAGCAGGTCAACCGGAAGCCGAGCAGGAACGGCAGCACCACGAAACCGAGCGGGATGAAGCCCGGCAGTTCGCCGAACGGGGTGCCGAAATGGCTCGAACCGGGAACGCAGGATTCGCTGAGGCACGGTGAATAGAACGGGGTCAGGTAGTGGTAGTCCTCGACCCAGTACGCGGTCCGCACGAACGACCGGATCGTCGCGTAGATGACGAACGTCGCGAGGCCCAGCGTCGTGAGCAGTGGCGGCAGCCACCATCGATCGGTGCGCAGGGTGCGCTCGGGTATCCGGGCCCGCGCCGGCGCGCGAACCCCGGTACCCACCCGGCTGGCCTCGTTGCTAGCCGGCGCGCTCACCGCTGGTCACGCTGGTAGCCGCCGACACCCTCGTCGTCAGCGCCTTGCCAGAGTGAAGGGTCGTACGGGGTATCGGGCACCACCACGACGTTGGACCGGTCGACCGGCTTCGCCTGCGCGGGCACCTTGGTTTCGTCGAGGTCCCCGGCGTCGATGTCCAGCCGCTCCACGTCGTTCGCGAGCCTGCGCACCGCCGACGCGTCGCCGTAACGCGAGCGCAGCGCGCCGACGCACTGCCTGAGTTGTCCGATGGTACGGCGAAGTTCAGCGATTTCTGTGGTGGACATCCAAACCTCCGCGGGTCAGTCCGGCGGCGCGTCGAGTGGAGCGGTGGCGGTCTCAACGCCTCTGTGCCCGACTCTGCCTTGCCATGTGCAGTGTGACAAGTAGCACACACCTCGTAGATGCCGTGATCGGGGTCACCTTAAACGATCTTCTTAATCGATTTTGATTCGGCGTCCCCGGAGCGGTACTGTGGCCACTGTCACCAGCGAGCGACGCCAGCGCTGCCGTCCGCCGACCAGCTGAATTCCCGAGGCGGAGGCGCCGATGAGCAACGCCCGTCCTGACCATGTCCACCCGGTGGTCGCCGAGGTCACCGCGCGCATCGCGGCGCGCAGTGCCGACAGCCGGTACGCCTACCTCGAGCGCATGGCCGCCGCACGTGCCGAAGGCCCGGTCCGCGCCGGGATGGCGTGCAGCAACCTGGCCCACGGTTTCGCGGCGTGCGGCGGGGCCGACCGGCTCGCGATCCGCGGCCTGACCAAGCCCGGTATCGCGATCGTCTCGGCGTACAATGATCTGCTCTCCGCCCACCAGCCGCTGCACGAGTACCCGGCGTGGCTCAAGGACGCGGCCCGGGAGGCGGGCGGGGTCGCGCAGTTCGCGGGCGGCGTCCCGGCCATGTGCGACGGCATCACCCAGGGGCGCGCCGGGATGGAGCTCTCGCTGTTCAGCCGCGAGGTGATCGCGATGGCCACCGGGGTCGCGCTGTCGCACGAGATGTTCGACGGCGCGCTGCTGCTCGGGGTGTGCGACAAGATCGTTCCGGGGCTGCTGATCGGCGCGCTGGCGTTCGGGCACCTCCCCGCGATCCTGGTGCCCGCCGGGCCGATGAGCTCCGGCTTGCCGAACAAGGAGAAGGCGCGGGTGCGGCAGTTGTTCGCCGAGGGGCGCGCGACCCGCGAGGACCTGCTGGAGGCCGAATCGGCTTCCTACCATTCGGCGGGCACGTGCACGTTCTACGGCACCGCGAACTCCAATCAGCTCGTGGTCGAGGTGATGGGCCTGCACCTGCCCGGCGCCAGTTTCGTGCCGCCCGGGACGCCGCTGCGGCGGGCGCTGACCGAGGAGGCCGCGCGCCGGGTCGTCGCGCTCTCCCGGGGGCCGGAGTACACGCCGATCGCCGAGGTGGTCGACGAATGCTCGATCGTCAACGGGGTGGTGGCGCTGCTGGCCACCGGCGGCTCGACGAACCACACGCTGCACCTGGTGGCGGTCGCCGCGGCCGCCGGGATCCGGCTCACCTGGGACGATTTCGCGGACCTGTCGGCGATCGTGCCCTTGCTGGCGAACGTCTACCCCAACGGCAGCGCGGACATCAACCACTTCCACGCGGCGGGCGGGGTGCAGTTCCTGATCGGCACGCTGCTGGACGCGGGGCTGCTGCACGCGGATGTCCGCACGGTCGCCGGATACGGGCTGGATCGCTACCGCCGCGAGCCGATCCTCGACGGTGATCGCCTGGTGTGGCGCGAGGTGCCCACCCGCTCCCTGGACGAAGCCGTGCTGCGGCCCGCGGACAACCCGTTCGCACCGGACGGCGGCCTGCGGATGCTCAGCGGGAACCTCGGCCGCGCGGTGATCAAGGTGTCGGCGGTCGCCCGGGAGCACCGCGTGGTGCGGGCCCCGGCCCGGGTCTTCACCACGCAGGAGGCGTTCGACGCCGCGTTCCGCGCCGGTGAACTGGATCGCGATGTCGTGGTGGTGCTCCGCAACCAGGGCCCGCGGGCGAACGGGATGCCCGAGCTGCACGGGTTGACGCCCGCACTGGGTGTGCTGATGGATCGCGGGCACCGGGTCGCGCTGATCACCGACGGCCGGATGTCGGGCGCCTCGGGCAAGATCCCGGCGGCGATCCAGCTGACCCCGGAAGCGGCCGCCGGTGGCCCGATCGCCCGGATCGCGGACGGCGACCTCGTCCAGCTCGACGCCGACAACCGCGAACTCGACGTGCTGGTGAGCGAGCGCGAGCTGACCGGACGGGACGTGCCGGACGCGCCGCCGGACGAGGCGTCCTGGGTCGGGACCGGCCGGGAACTCTTCGCGTCGCTGCGCCGCGCGGTGGGCCCGGCCGATCAGGGGGCCAGCGTGTTCGGCGGGATGACGCCGGGCCACTTCGGCGCCTCGCCCGAGGCTTGGGTGTGAGGAACGTAGGCTTGCCCGCGGAGGCGATTGTGGAGGTGCCTGACGTGACAACGGGATCCGACCTGCTCGACCTGTCGCCGGTGATGCCGGTCGTGGTGCTGGACGACGCCGAGGACGCCGTGCCGGTGGCCGAGGCGCTGCTGGCCGGCGGGATCCGGGTCATCGAGCTGACCCTGCGGACGCCCGTCGCCGTGGAGGCGATCCGGCGGGTCGCCGCGAAGGTGCCGGACATCGTGGTGGGCGCCGGGACGGTCACCTCGCCCGAACAGGCCGCCGAAGCCGCCGAAGCGGGGGCGGCGTTCCTGGTGACTCCGGGGTGCACGGACCGGGTGCTCGACGGCGCGTTCGCGACCGGCCTGCCGTTCCTGCCCGGGGCGAGCACGGTTTCCGAAGCGATGCGCCTGGGCGAACGCGGGCTGACCGCGCTCAAGTTCTTCCCGGCCGAACCCAGCGGCGGAGTCGGCTACCTGCGCTCGATCGCCGGACCGCTACCGGGGTTGCGGTTCTGCCCGACCGGCGGCATCACCGTGGAAAGCGCACCGCGCTACCTGGCACTGTCCACTGTGGGCTGTGTCGGCGGCTCCTGGCTCACGCCGAAGGACGCCTTGGCGCGCAAAGACTTCGCCCACATCGAAACCCTCGCCCGCGAAGCCGCCGCCCTGCGCCCGGGAGCCTGAGGCGCCGCGAGCCGCAGCCCCGTCGGTCCCGAGGTCCCGTTCCGGTCGCGCGAGTTCCCCACTCCGGTCCAGCGAGTTCCGCGTTCCGGACGGATTCGCCTGCCGGAGCGCGAGGCTCGCGTGCGCGAGTGTGCAACTCGCGTGCGCGAACGTTGAACTCGCTTACCCGAGTGTTGATTCGTCTGCCGGAACGGGGAACTCGGGCTACCGGAGCGCGGGGCTCGCGCGGCGGGTCAGTCGGTGGTGACGTCGTCGAGGAGGGTGGACTCGGCGCCGGCGTCGCGGAGTTCGTCGCGGATCACCGAGTAAGCCAGCCCCTGCGGGTAACCCTTGCGCGCGAGCATGCCGAGCAGGCGCCTGGTCACGGTCTGCTCGTCGAGCGTGGTCATGCTCCGGAGCCGCTTGCGCACCAGCTCGCGCGCCCGCTCCTCCTCGGCCTCCCGGTCGACCTCGCCCGCCGCCTGCGCCGCGACCGAACCGTCCACCCCCTTGCGCTTCAGCTCGGCCACGAGCGCGTTTCTCGCCAGCCCCTGGTGGGCATGGCGAGAACGCACCCACAGCTCCGCGAACGCGGCGTCGTCGATCAGCCCGGCGTTGTCGAGTTTCCCCAGGATGGTTTCCCGGGTGTCCTCGTCAAACCCCTTGCGGCGCAACGCCTGCCGCAGTTCCTCCTTGGTCCGCGGCCGCGCCGCGAGCAAGTCGAAGCACACGTCCTTCGCCGACTTGCCCGCCTGCGAACCCCGGCCGGGAGACGGGTCACCTTCCGGCCCGTCAACGTGCAACGGTCAACCTCCTAGAAATCGACCGGGGCGGGCACGGTTTCTTCGGCGTCGAGCTGGGGACCGAGGCCGAGCTTCTCCTTGATCCGCTTCTCGATCTCGTTGGCGATGTCGGGGTTGTCGCGCAGGAACTTCCGCGCGTTCTCCTTGCCCTGCCCGAGCTGGTCGCCCTCGTAGGTGTACCAGGCGCCGGATTTGCGCAGGATGCCCTGATCCACGCCCATGTCGATGAGCGAACCTTCGCGGGACACGCCCTGGCCGTAGAGGATGTCGAACTCGGCCTGCTTGAACGGCGGCGCGACCTTGTTCTTCACGACCTTGACCCGGGTGCGGTTGCCGACCGGCTCGCCACCGTCCTTGAGCGTCTCGATGCGGCGCACGTCCAGCCGGACCGAGGCGTAGAACTTCAGCGCCTTACCACCGGTGGTGGTCTCCGGGGAGCCGAACATGACGCCGACCTTCTCGCGGAGCTGGTTGATGAAGATCGCCGTGGTGCCGGAGTTGCTCAGCGCACCGGTGATCTTGCGCAGCGCCTGGCTCATCAGCCGGGCCTGCAGACCCACGTGCGAGTCACCCATCTCGCCCTCGATCTCGGCGCGCGGCACGAGCGCGGCCACCGAGTCGATCACCAGGATGTCCAGCGCGCCGGAGCGGATCAGCATGTCCGCGATCTCCAGCGCCTGCTCACCGGTGTCCGGCTGGGAGACCAGCAGCGCGTCGGTGTCCACGCCGAGCTTCTTGGCGTACTCCGGGTCCAGCGCGTGCTCCGCGTCGATGAACGCGGCGATCCCGCCCGACCGCTGTGCGTTGGCCACCGCGTGCAGGGCGACCGTGGTCTTACCGGAGGACTCCGGGCCGTAGATCTCCACCACGCGGCCGCGGGGCAGCCCGCCGATCCCGAGCGCGATGTCGAGCGCGATGGCGCCGGTGGGGATCACGGCGATCGGGGCCCGGCCCTCGTCGCCGAGACGCATGACCGAGCCCTTGCCGTACTGCTTGTCGATCTGGGCAAGGGCGAGCTCGAGCGCCTTGTCCCTGTCCGGTGCTGCTGGCATTCAATCCACCTCGTTCGTTGGAGCGGAGCTTTCGGGTCCGACGCTACGGGCGGGGACCGACAATTCCAGGCCTCGGCGGCAATCTGTGGACAGCCGACCCCGGTGTGGACAACACCCTAGACGAACACTTGTTCGAGGCCGGAACCGACACACCCCTAGCGTAAGATTTCGCGGCTCCGGATCCTCAGCGACGCTCCGCGGGGATGTCGAAAGCGGCGCAGACCTCGCGCCAGACCTCCTTGGCCGTCACCCCGGCCGCCAGCGCCTCCTCGACGGTGCGCCCGCCGAGGCCGCTGAACACGTGATCTTTGGACAGGGTTTCGGCCCGGCCGGGGCCGAACTCCTCCGCCATCAGCCGCCGGAACACCGTGATACGCATCGATCCCAGCGTAGTGGGCGTCGCGCACGTACTGTGAGGGCATGCCGCTCGCCCAGGACATCCCCGCATGGGGCTCGACCGGACTCGCGATCGCCTCGATCCTGACCCTGGTCGCCGCCCTCGTGGTCCTGCTGCGCAACTGGCGCAACACCCGGGGGAAGTGACCTACTCGCCCGGCTGGATGTTCTGCTCGAAGTAGTCGGCCAGCTGCGACGGCGTCGACGCGGCCGGCTGGTCGGTGTTGTTGACCTGGTAGATGATCCCCGCCAGCGGCCGGTCCGAAGCGGTGAAGACCAGCACCGAGGAGCCCTTGCCCGCGGCCGAGGAATACCGCCCCTGCAGCCCGTTGCCCTTCCAGTCCGCCTCCACCAGGTCACCGCCCGCGGAGTTGAGCAGCCGGTCGGTGTACTCCTTCAACGCGCCCGCCGAGAAGCCGTGGATGTAGCTGATCTGCGCACCGGCCAGGGCGGGCGCCGAACAGGTCGAGGAGACGCCGAAGTTCTCCCCGGACGGCGGCGCGATCTGCCCGTTGCCGAAGCCCGCGCTGCACTGGCTGGTGTCCGCGATCTTGCCGGCGAGCTGGCGCAGGCAGCCGGTGAAGCCCTTGTCGTCGGCCTGCCCCGGCTGCTTGCACTCGTCCGCGGAGTACGTCGTGGTCGACGCGGACGGCGACAGGAAGAGGAAGGCCGCCCCGGCGCCGAGCAGCACGACCACCGCGGCCGCGATCCCGATGAGCAGTTTCTTCCGGTTGCCCTTGGACTCGGACTCCTTGGCCACCGGATAGGTCGGGAAGTTCGAGGGCGCGGCCTGCTGCGGGCCGCTGGGCGGGAAGTTCGGGTAGTTCTGCCCCGGATATCCGCCGGGCAGCGACGCCACCTGCGGCGGCGGCGCGTGCGGTCCGGTCTGCCCGGGTCCCATCGGAACGGCCTGGGTGCCGGTGGCCGCGACCTGGCCTTCGACGTTCTGGGTCCGCATGCTGATGCCGTCGGCGGATACGTGGTGCGCGCCGAGCGCGACCGCGGTCTCCGGCTGGTCGAGGCTGGCCGGCACCACGCCCAGCTTCTCCGCGATCATGGAACCCACCAGCGGCAACCGGCTCGAGCCGCCGACCAGGTAGATCCCGGCCAGCTGACCCGGCGCCATCCCCGCCGAGCGCACGGTCCGGGAGAGCAGTTCGACGCTGCGCAGCATCGCGGGCCGGACCAGCGCCTCCAGTTCGGCGCGGGTGACCAGGACGTCGGTGAACGGCTCGGGCATCGGCACCTCGGTCTGCGGATGCCGGGACAGCGCCTCCTTGGCGGCCTTGACGTCCTCCTGCAGCGCGCGCCGGGTGCGCCGGTCGCCGGTCGATTCCGGGCGCAGCAACCGCTGCCAGCGCTGCGGGTCGCGGTGGGACACCTCGCGGCCGACGTGCACCAGCAGCGCCTGGTCGACGTCCAGGCCGCCGAGGTCGGGCAGGCCGTCCTCGGCGAGCACGGCGAACCCGTTCTGGGTGGCGCCGACGACCGCGACGTCGAAGGTGCCCGCGCCGAGGTCGTAGACGGCGAGCGCCTGGCCCGGGGCGAGGGTTTTCCCGGGGAACGAGGCGAAGTGCGCGGCGGCGGCGACGGGTTCGGGCACCAGGGAGATCGCCCCGGCCATCCCGGCCAGCCGGGCCGCGGACAACAGCACGTTGCGGCGCACCGGGCCCCATTGCGCGGGGTGGGTCAGCCGGATCTCGTCGGGCTGATCACCGCCGAGCTGCCGGGAGGTCTCCTCGAGCACGCGGCGCAGCACCGCGGCGAGGGCCTCGTTGACCGGCACCACGTTGTCCCCGAGCAGGAGGGTCTGCTCGTCCACGCGGCGTTTCGGGTTGGGCTCGAACCGGGTCGGGTCCAGGCGGGCGCGCCGTTCCGCGTCCCGGCCGACCATCAGGGTGCCGTCCTCCTCGGCGAACACGGCCGAGGGCATGGTGGCCGAACCGTCCACCTCGACGACCCTGGGCGGGCGGCCGTGCGCGGACAGCACGGCGACGGTGTTGGACGTACCGAGATCCACCGACAGGATCCGCACAGCTCTCCCCTCGTCAACGCCCCACAGGCGCTGGTGATGCTGCCATGTCGGGTCGTTCGCCGGGGACGGACCCGGCAAGTTCTTGACGAGCCGGGCTCGGTCGGCACACGATAGTTGCGCAGTCTGGTTAATTGAGTTGCTCAAAGTACGCAACAAAGGGGTTCGCGTCATGCCGAAAGTGCTCGTCCTCGGCGACGACCTCACCGGCAGCAACGCCAGCGGCGCGCTGTACGCGAAGTTCGGCCTGCGCGCGGTGTCGGTGCGCGCGCCGCTGGCGCCGGACTCGCTCGCCCTGCGCCCCGGCAGCGGGATCGACGCGCTGGTGGTGAACCTGGCCACCCGCCACGCGAGCCCGGAGCGCGCCGCGGCGGCGGTCCGCGCGGCGCTGGCGGCGGCCGGTCCGGTGCCGCTGACGGTCAAACGGGTGGACACCACCCTGCGCGGCAACCTCGGCGCCGAGACCGAGGCCGTGCTGGCGGCGGTCCCCGCGGCGCGGGCGCTCGTGGTCCCCGCCTTCCCGGACGCCGGGCGCGTCACCATCGGCGGCATCCACCTGGTCGACGGGCTGCCGCTCGCCGAATCCCCGGCCGCGCGCGATCCGCTCACCCCGGTGCGCTCCTCCCGGGTGGCCAGCGTCCTCGGGTGCCGCCGCACGAGCACCGAACTGCCGCTGGACGTGGTCGAGGCCGGATCGAAGGCGGTCGCCGACGCGCTGCGCGCACCCGCCGATCTGGTGATCTGCGACGCCACCACGAACCGCCACCTGGCCACGATCGCGCGCGCCGCCGCGGAGCTCGCCGAAACCGAGGGCACGCGCTGGATCTCGGTGGATTCCGGACCGTTCGGGGTGCGCCTGGCGGCCGCGCTGGGCATCGCGCCGGGCGACGGAACCGTGCCGCCGGTGCTCGCGGTCGTCGGCAGCATCACCGCCCAGACCCGGGACCAGCTCCTGGAGACCGAACAGGTGCTGGGCGCGCGGTACGTCGAGGTCGGCGCGGACGAACTGGACCCGGTGGCGATCGCCGGACGCGCGGGCGCGCTGCTCGAAGCCGGAGAGCACGTGGCCGGGGTCCGGATGCGCCCGCCCGATCCTGGGGCGCCGGTCGACGCC
This sequence comes from Amycolatopsis anabasis, assembly GCF_009765355.1. Taxonomy (GTDB): domain Bacteria; phylum Actinomycetota; class Actinomycetes; order Mycobacteriales; family Pseudonocardiaceae; genus Amycolatopsis; species Amycolatopsis anabasis. The sequence continues at coordinate 42,080 of NZ_VTHK01000026.1, forward strand.
GGGATCGCCGCGACCGTCCCGGTCGTGCTCGCCGAAGCCACCCGGCGGGTGCTCGATCGGCATCGCGTCGGCGGGTTGTACGCGACCGGGGGCGACATCGCGGTCGAGGTCACCGCGCATCTCGGCGCCGAGGGCTTCCGCATCGACACCGAGGTGCTGCCGCTCGCGGTCGCCGGGCGGCTGGCCGGTGGTCCGTTCGACGGACTTCCGTTCGCCACCAAGGGCGGACTGATCGGTGACCGCACCGCCGCGGTCGCCTGCCTGGAACACCTGAACTACGTCATCGCGACGGAAAGGACTTCCCCGTGAGCAACGAGAAACCGATCCTGGGCCTCACCCTCGGCGATCCGGCCGGGATCGGCCCGGAGATCACCGCGCGGACCCTGGCCGAACCGGAATCGGCCGAACTCGCCCGCGGGCTGGCCATCGGGGACGCGCCGGTGCTCCGGCGGGCGCTCGGCGTGCTCGGCTTGGACGTCGAGGTGAACGCGATCCGCGAACTCGGCCAGGCGCGTTTCGAACCCGGCGTGATCGACGTGCTGGACCTGGGCATCGTCACCGCGGACCTGCCGTGGGGCGAGGTCAGCGCGACCGCGGGCAAGGCGGCGGTCGCCGCGATCGAGACCGCGACGAAACTCGCGCTGGACGGCGAGATCGCGGCCGTGGTCACCTCGCCGATCAACAAGGAGGCGATCTGGGCCGCCGGGTCGCAACACCTGGGGCACACCGAAATGCTCGGCGAGCTGACCGGTTCGGCCCGGTTCAACACGATGTTCTGGGTGGCCGGGCTGAAGATCTTCTTCGCCACCCGCCACCTGTCCCTGCGGCAGGCCATCGACAAGATCACCAAACCGAACATCGAGCACGCGATCCGCGAGGCGTACACCGCGCTCGAGGTGTTCGGGACGAAGGCGCCCACGCTGGCCGTCGCCGCGCTGAACCCGCACGGCGGGGAGAACGGGAAGTTCGGCGACGAGGAGATCGTGGCGATCGCGCCCGCCGTCGAGGCGGCGCGGGCGGACGGGCTGAACGTGGTCGGCCCGATTCCCGCCGATTCGGTGTTCCACCAAGGACTTCAGGGCCGGTTCGACGGGGTGCTCTCGCTCTACCACGACCAGGGGCACATCGCGTCGAAGACCTACGACTTCGACGGCACGGTCTCGGTGACCGTCGGCCTGCCGATCCTGCGCACCTCGGTGGACCACGGCACCGCGTTCGACATCGCGGGGACCGGGAAGGCGTCGCACGGCACCATGCGCGCCGCGTTCCGCGCCGCCGTCGACCTCGCCCCGTACGCGCCGAAACTGCCCGAGATCTACCCGCCCGCCCGGTGAGCGGAGGCAACGATGACGTTCTCCCCCGCGGTTCCCCGCCGGCGCTGGGCCTTCGTGATCCCGGTCGCCGTCGTGATGTACATGCTGGCGTACCTGGATCGCACGAATGTCGCGGTGATCCTGCCCTATGTCGGCCACGAACTGCCGCTTTCCGCCAGCGCCAGGGGTTTGGCCAGCGGGATCTTCTTCATCGGCTACCTGGTGCTGCAGATTCCGGCGGCGATCCTGGCCGCCCGCTGGAGCGCCCGGAAAACGGTGCTGATCCTGATGCTCGCCTGGTCCTGCGCCGCGGTGCTGTGCGGTGTCGTCCAGAACGAGGCCCAGTTGCACGGGGCCCGGCTGCTGCTCGGCTTGTTCGAGGGCGGCGTGTGGCCCGCGGTGCTGATCCTGCTCGCGTCCTGGTTCCCGCAGGCCGAACGGGCCCGCGCGAACGCGTTGTGGATGAGCTGCCTGCCGATCTCGGCGATCCTGATGTCGCCGCTGTCCGGCTGGATGCTCGACCACATGTCCTGGCGGTGGGTGTTCATCCTGCAGGGCCTGCCGCCGCTGATCTGGGCGGTGGTGTGGTGGTTCGCGGTGGCCGACCGCCCGGCGAAGGCGCGCTGGATCTCGGCGGCGGAACGGGAGTACGTCGAGAGCACGCTGGCCGCGGAGGAGGCCGCGAAGCCGAAGGTGGTGGCCCAGGGGTACCGGCAGGCGCTGCGCGACCGGTCGGTGCTGCTGCTGATCGCCGTGTACTTCTGCTGGATGACGGGGTTCTACGGGTTCAGCCTGTGGCTGCCGTCGGTGGTCAAATCGATGACCGGCGACAGCTCCGCCACGACCGTGGGGCTGCTCTCCGCGATTCCCTATCTCATCGCGCTCGGTTGCATGCTCGGCGGCGCGCTGTGGTCGGACCGGACCGGCAACCGGCGGCTCGCGGTGACCGTGCCGCTCGTGGTCGCGATCGGCGGGCTGCTGGCGGGGAACCTGATGCACTGGCCGGGGGTGGCGCGGTTCGGGCTGCTGTGCGTGGTCGCCGCCGGGGTGTACATGCCCTACGGCCCGTTCTGGGCGATCCCCAGCCAGGTGCTGCGGTTCGAGGTGGTCGCGGTGGCCATGGGCGTGATCAACGCGCTCGGCAACCTCGGCGGGTTCGCCGGGCCGTACCTGGTGGGCTGGCTGACCGACGCGACCGGCTCTTCGACGGCCGGGTTCGTGGTGCTGGCCGGATTCCTGGTGGTGGCGGCCGCCCTCGCGTTCTTCGGGTTGCGGCCCCGGGGCCGCACGCGCATGCCAGAGTTGTCCCGTGCCCACGTCACGACCGAACACGCGTGAGCGTCGCGCGCTGCTGCTGGAGGCGGTGCGCGGCGGCTCCGGCAACATCACCGAGCTCGCGGACTCCTTCGGCGTCTCGCCGTCGACGATCCGCCGCGACCTGGCCTCGCTGGCCGGGGACGGGCACGTGGTGCGGACCTACGGCGGCGCGCTGGAGGCCGGGCACGGGCTGGAACGCGGCCTGCGCGAGAAGGACGCCAGCAACGCCGAGGCCAAGGACGCGATCGCGCGCACGGCCGCCGGACTGATCGGCGACGGGGAACTGGTGCTGCTCGACGCCGGGACCACGACCGGCCGGGTGGCCAAGCACCTCGCCCACCGCGACCGGCTGACCGTGGTGACCAACGGCGTCACGGTGATTCTCGCGCTGGCGGAGTTCGCGAACGTGGACCTGATCGTGCTCGGCGGCCGCCTGCGCCATCCGAACGAGGCCCTGCTCGGGGAGAGCGTGCTGCAGCAGTTGCGGCACCTCTCCCCGGATCGGGTGTTCCTCGGCGCGGACGGGCTCGGCGAGCGCGGCCTGTGCTGCCCGACCCTGGAACAGGCGCAGCTCAAGCACGCGATGCTGCATTCGGCGCGCGAGGCGTACGTGCTCGCCGACCATTCCAAGCTCGGCCGGGATCCGTTCCCGTACTGGACCCCGCTGGATCGCGAGTACACGCTGATCGTCGACGCGGACGCGGCGCCCGACGACCTCGATTCGTTCACCGCGCGGGTCCTGTTGGCCCGCTGACCAGGGCGGATGCGAAACTGTCGGACCCCGGGTTCATGATGGTGGACGTGGGCGAGACCGACGTGCTTCAGCTGTTCTCCCCCGCGACCAGGGACTGGTTCGCGGGGGCGTTCGCCGCGCCCACGCAGGCCCAGAAAGGCGCGTGGCGGGCGGCGCACGCGGGCGAGCACGCGCTGGTCGTCGCGCCGACCGGCTCGGGCAAGACCCTCGCCGCGTTCCTCTGGGCGCTGGACCGCCTGGCCACCGAGCCGATCCCGGCCGAACGCACCCACCGGTGCCGGGTGCTCTACGTGTCCCCGCTCAAGGCCCTGGCGGTGGACGTGCAGCGCAACCTGCGGGCGCCGCTGGCCGGGATCTCGCAGGCGTCCCGCCGCCTGGACCTGAGCCCGCCGGACATCGGCGTGGGCATGCGCACCGGCGACACCACCGCCGCCGAGCGGCGCACGTTCCTGCGCACCCCGCCGGACATCCTGGTCACCACGCCGGAGTCGCTGTTCCTCATCCTCACCTCCTCCGCCCGCGAATCGCTGCGCGGTGTGGAGACGGTGATCGTGGACGAGGTGCACGCGGTGGCCGGGACCAAACGCGGCGCGCATCTCGCGCTGTCCCTCGAGCGGCTCGACTCGTTGTTGCCCCGGCCCGCCCAGCGCATCGGCTTGTCCGCGACCGTCCGGCCGATCGACGAGGTCGGCTCGTTCCTCGGCGGCGGGCGGCCGGTGCGGGTGGTGCAGCCGAAGCTGGCGAAGACCATCGAGGTGCGGGTCGAGGTCCCGGTCGAGGACATGGGGCAGCTCGACGCGCCCGCCGCCCCGGCCGAGGCGCCGCCGTTGCCATCGGAGGGCGGGATCGGCACGCAGGAGGAGATCTCCGGGATGCCGCAGCGGCGGCCGTCGATCTGGCCCGCGGTCGAGGAACGCGTGCTGGAACTGATCCGGGCGCACCGGTCGACGATCGTGTTCGCCAACTCGCGGCGGCTGAGCGAACGGCTCACCGCCCGGCTCAACGAGCTGGCCGCCGAGAAGACGCCCGATCTGCAACCGGGGCAGCGGTATCCGGCCGAGGCGATCGGCGAATCCGGGCTCACCGTGGGCGCGGAGGCCACGGTCGCCAAGGCGCACCACGGTTCGATGTCGCGGGAACAGCGCACCCGGGTCGAGGAGGAGCTGAAGTCCGGGCGGCTGCCGTGCGTGGTCGCGACCTCCTCCCTGGAACTGGGCATCGATATGGGTGCGGTGGATCTGGTCGTGCAGATCGAGGCCCCGCCCACGGTGGCTTCCGGGCTGCAGCGGGTCGGCCGGGCCGGGCACCACGTCGGCGCGGTGTCGTCCGGGGTGATGTTCCCGAAGTTCCGCGGCGACCTGATCTCCTGCGCGGTGGTGTCCGAGCGGATGACCAGCGGCTCGATCGAGGCCGTGCGGTACCCGCGCAACCCGCTCGACGTACTGGCCCAGCACGTGGTGGCGATGGTCGCGCTGGAACCGTGGCGGGTGGACGAGCTGGGCACGCTGGTCCGCCGGGCGGCGCCGTTCGCCGCGCTGCCGGACGACGCCCTGCACGCCGTGCTCGACATGCTGTCCGGGCGGTACCCGAGCGAGGAGTTCGGGGAACTGCGGCCGCGGATCACCTGGGACCGGGTCACCGGGGAGCTGCGCGGGCGTCCCGGTTCCCAGCGGCTCGCGGTCACCTCCGGCGGCACCATCCCGGATCGCGGCCTGTTCACCGTGATGACGCCCGGTGCCGACGACAAACCCGGCTCGCGGGTGGGCGAGCTGGACGAGGAGATGGTGTACGAGTCCCGGGTCGGCGACACGATCCTGCTCGGCACGTCGTCCTGGCGGATCACCGACATCACGCACGACCGGGTCATCGTGGTGCCCGCGCCCGGCGAGCCCGCGCGGATGCCGTTCTGGAAGGGCGACGCGCCGGGGCGGCCGCTCGAACTCGGGCGGGCGCTGGGCAAGTTCGTCCGGGAAGTGTCCGCTGTGGACTCCGCGGCGGCCCGGGAGCGCGGGCGGTCGGCGGGGCTGGACGAGCGGGCGTGCGACAACCTGCTCGGCTATCTCGGCGAGCAGCGGGAGGCGACGCGCCACATCCCGGACGACCGCACGGTCCTGCTCGAGCGGTTCCGCGACGAGCTGGGCGACTGGCGCATCGTGCTGCACTCGCCGTTCGGCGCGCAGGTGAACGCGCCGTGGGCGCTGGCCATCGCGGCGCGGCTGCGGGAAAACCGCGGCGTCGACGCGCAGGTCATGCACTCCGACGACGGGATCGTGCTGCGGCTGCCGGACGCGCTGGACGCCGAGGGCGCCGAGGTGACGGTCGGGGCCGACGACGTGCTGATCGACCCGGAGGAGGTCGATCAGCTGATCGTGGCCGAGGTCGGCGGCTCGGCGCTGTTCGCCGCCCGGTTCCGGGAGTGCGCGGCCCGATCGCTGCTGCTGCCCCGGCGGGATCCCCGGCGCCGCAGCCCGCTGTGGCAGCAACGCCAGCGGGCGTCGCAACTGCTGACGGTGGCCGCGAAGTACGAACGGTTCCCGGTGATCCTGGAGGCCATGCGGGAATGCCTGCAGGACGTGTACGACGTCGGCGGGCTGCGGGAACTGATGACCGACGTCCGGGCCCGGCGGGTGCGGGTGGTCGAGGTGGAGACGCCGTCCGCGTCGCCGTTCGCCCGCAGCCTGCTGTTCGGTTACGTCGGGATGTTCCTGTACGAGACCGACGCACCGCTGGCCGAACGGCGTGCGGCGGCGCTGTCCCTGGATTCCGCGCTGCTGGCCGAACTGCTCGGCACCGAGGCGATCCGGGAACTGCTCGACGCCGGAGTGGTCGCCGAGGTCGAACGGTCCCTGCAACGGCTCGACGAAGATCGGCACGCGCGCCATGCCGAGGATGCGGCCGATCTGCTCCGGTTCCTCGGCGACCTGTCCGAGGCGGAGGCGGCCGAACGGGGAATCCGGCCGGAATGGCTGCGCGAGCTGGAATCCGCGCGGCGCGCGATCCGGGTCCGCATCGCGGGGGCGGAACGGTTCCTGGCCATCGAGGACGCGGGCCGGGTGCGGGACGCGCTCGGGGTGGCGCTGCCGGTCGGCGTGCCCGAGGCGTTCACCGAACCGGTGGCCGATCCGCTCGGCGACCTGCTGGCGCGGTACGCGCGCGGCCGGGGGCCGTTCCCGGCGCGGCAGGCCGCGGAACGCTTCGGGCTCGGCACGTCCGTGGTCACCGGGGTGCTCGACAGGCTGACCTCGGAAGGTCGGCTGGTCCGCGGCGAGCTGAGTCCGGTCGGGCATCCGGAGAAGCATGGCGCGGGGGTCGAATACTGCGACGCCGCCGTGTTGCGCCGGCTCCGCCGGGCTTCCCTGGCCCGGCTGCGGGCAGAGGTGGAGCCCGTCGAACCGGCCGCACTGGGCCGGTTCCTGCCGTCCTGGCACGGCATCGGCACCCGGCTGCGCTCGGCGCCCACCGCGGACGACGTGCTCTCGGTGGTCGAGCAACTGGCGGGTGCGCCGCTTCCGGCGAGCGCGGTGGAGTCGCTGATCCTGCCCAGCCGGTTGCCCGGATACTCGCCCGCGCTGCTGGACGAGCTGACCGCGGCGGGCGAGGTGGTCTGGTGCGGCTGCGGTTCGCTCGCGGGCGGCGACGGCTGGATCGCGCTCGCCCCGGCGGACGTGGCCGACCTGCTGCTGCCCGACGTGGAGGAAACCGCGCCGGACTCGCCCTTGCACGAGGCCATACTGTCCACATTGGATGGTGGCGCGCTGTTCTTCCGCCAGCTGGTCGACCGGGTCACTCCGCTCGTGGAAGCCGCGCCGAACGACGGTGACGTGGTGGCCGCGTTGTGGGATCTGGTGTGGGCCGGGCTGGTCACCGGCGACACCCTCGGCCCGTTGCGGGCGCAGGTGTCGGGCCGGGGTGCGGCGCACAAGCCGCGCCGATCCGCCCCGCGCGGCCGGTACGCGCGCATGCGGGCGGCCCGGCCCGCGATGCCGTCGCGCACCGGGCCACCCACGGTCGCCGGGCGGTGGGCACTCACCCCGATGCGGGAGAGCGATCCGACCCGGCGCACGCATGCGCGCACCGAGGCGTTCCTGGAACGGCACGGCGTGCTGACCAGGGGCGCGCTGGACACCGAGCGCGTCACCGGCGGATTCTCCGGGATCTACAAGGTGTTGCGCGGAATGGAGGATTCGGGCCAGGTGATCCGCGGTTACGTCGTGGAGGGGTTGGGCGCGGCCCAGTTCGCCGCGCGGGGCGCGGTCGACCGCCTGCGTGCCGTCTCCGACACCGGCAACCGGCTGCGCGCGCCGGATCCCGCCCGCGACGCGGTCGTGCTGGCCGCGAGCGATCCGGCGCAGCCGTACGGCGCGGCACTGCCGTGGCCCGCGCCGGTCGGCGGCACCAAGCACCGCCCGGCGCGCAAGGCGGGGGCGCTCGCCGTGCTCGTCGACGGCGTACCGGGCCTCTACGTGGAACGCGGCGGCCGCTCCCTGCTCTCCTTCACCGAAGACGAGGCCATCCTGCGAGTCGCCGCCCAGGCGCTGTCCCGCGCCGTCCGCGAAGGCTGGCTCGGCCAGCTCGCCGTTCAACGAGCCGACGGCGAACAGGCCCTCACCTCCGAACTCTCCGACATCCTGCAAGAAGCCGGTTTCCGCGCCACCCCGAAAGGCCTCCGCCTCCGCGCCTGACGTTCCAGCCCCGCGAGTCCCACGGCCAACGCGCCGAAGGACGCATTGACGCCCGCCTACTCCCGAAACGGGGAACTCGGGCTACCGAAACGGGGAACACACCCGACCAGAACGGGGAACTCGCGGCAGGCGGGGCCCGTTGGCGCGAGTCCCTAGTTCCGGACGCGCGAGTCCCCCATCTCGGCACACCGAGTTCCCCATTTCGGTAGGCCAGCTCCAGATCCGGGCCCCCACGAACACGGCGCGAAGCCACCCACCGAGAAACCTCACTCGGGCACGCGAATTCAACGTTCGGGCACGTGAGTTCCACATTCGCGCACGCGAGATGCACACTCCGGTACCCGAGATCGGACTCCGGGCCAGGGGTTCGCGCGCCCGCGATCGAGGCCGGCGGGGCCCGTCGTAAGCTTCGCGGCAGGTAGGAAGGATATTGATCATGGCTGTGCGCGAGTTGCGATACTTCGGCGACCCGGTGCTCAAAACCGTCTGCGACCCGGTGACCCGGTTCGACAAGCCGACCGAATCGCTGGTGACCGATCTGCTGGAGACCGTCGAGAAACCAGGGCGGGCTGGCCTGGCCGCCCCGCAGATCGGGATCAGCCTCCGCGCGTTCAGCTACAACGTCGACGGCGAGATCGGGTACGTGCTGAATCCGGAGATCGTCGAACTTTCGGAAGAGACGCACGCGATCGGCGAGGGGTGCCTGTCGGTTCCGGAGCTGTGGTTTCCCACCGTGCGCGCCAAGCGCGCGGTCGTGCGCGGGGTGGACCTGCGCAACGAACCCGTTGTGGTGGAAGGCAAAGGCGTGCTGGCCCAATGCCTGCAGCACGAAACCGATCACCTCGACGGCATGCTCTACCTGGACCGGCTGGCCAAGGACGAGAAACGCGAAGCGCTGCGCGAGGCCCGCGGCAAGGACTGGTTCTGGAATCGCTGATCGCGCCCGATTTGCCGGAACCCGGCGAGAGACCGCGGATTTGACTCCGGACCTCGCCGAACGATCTTGGTCAGCTCTGGTCGACCTGCTCGGCCCGCCGGACGACTCGCCGATCGGGCCGCCGAGGCGATCGGCCGACAGTTCGGCGTCGCCCGACCTTCGGCCCCCTCCCGCGTTCGCCTCATGAGCAGGGGACCTTCGCTGCCCCGAAACGGGAACGAGGGACCTTTACTCCAGTTGAACGATAGCGAAGGTCCCTCGCTGCCGACCGGGTTCCCGTCGGGCAGGTGACCCTCTATCTTCGTCCGGCCAGGGCATGGGTGGGCCGGTGAACTACTCGGCACCGACCGAGATCGCGCGAGACCGGCCCACGCTGGGACGGACCCTCGACCTGCTCCGCCGGGCTGGTTTCCAGGAGTTCCGGGCATCAGGTGATCGTGCGCTGCAGCTGGCAGGTCACCGTTCGCCGAAGCCCCCGCGTGCGACGCTCGCCGGGATCGCGAGCCGGACCAGGCCCGCGCCCTCCTCGGGTTGCTCGGGGCTGAGACCCGCGCGCCGGGCGGTGCGGATCATCGCGTCCTGTCCGGGCAGGCACACCGCGACCAGTTCCCGGTGGCCGCGGGACGCCGCGAGTATCGCGAGCCGGGACAGCAGCGCCGTGCCGAGGCCCTTGTCCTGCCAGGTGTCCTCGACCAGGAGCGACACCTCGGCGGTTTCCGGGGTCTTGCCGGGGATCAACTGCCCCAGCCCGACCACCTCGCGGCCGCAGACGGCGAGCAGGCTGAGGCCGCGCGGTGGCATCAGGAGGCGGTGCAGCCAGCGGCGGGGCACCGTGCGCATACCGGTGTGGTAGCGGTGGAACAGCGTTTTCATCGAGCAGCGATCGTGCAGCGCGAACACCGCGTCCGCGTCGCCGGGCTGCCCCTGCCGGAGCACTACGGCCGATCCGTCCGCGCAGGTCACCGCGGCGGGGCCGGAGAGGTTGGCCCAGGAAGCCGTGAGCAGCGCGAGCAGGGCGTGCGCGCGGGCCAGTTCCAGGTGCACGAACGGCGCCCAGCGGCGGCGGGCGACCAGGGCGCGTTCGGTGTCCACGGGGAACACCATGCGGTGCCCGCCCTCGGTGCGGCCCGGATTGGCCTCGGCCGCCGGGACGACGGTCACCAGATCGGCGGCCAGCACCTCGCGCAGTACGTCCGCGGCCCGCGCCGGATCGGTGACCGCGCGGGTTGCCGAAGCGAGCGTCGCCGCGGAGGCGTCCACCAGCTCGCGCACGTCCGCGTCGGTGATTCCGGAACACTCCCAGCCTTCGGCGCGGATCACGGCGAGCAACTGCTCCCGGGTGAGCCCGGTCGCAGGGCGGATCACGAGTTCGTCCAGCACGCCGCCGGGGACCGGCAGCACGGTGAGCCCGAGGATGTTGCATTCCATATCGGCCAGCCTGATCGCGATCCTGGCCAGCGTTCCCGGCTCGTCGTCCATGCGGATCCGCAGCCGCCAGGTGGCCGAGGAGCCGCCCTGGTCACCGCTGGACGGCCACCACTCGTCCAGCGTCTCGGCGACCGGTCTCTTGCGAACGCGCGGAATATCCATTCCTCCACCGTCCCCCGCGAGTGTTGCTGCCGGAGGGCGCCGGTGTTTCGCTCGTGTCAGGGCTCGCCAGCCGACCGCAACGCCCGCGAAACACCGGCCCCGCCCGCTCAGCGCGGCGAGAGGACGCGGAACTCGTTGCCTTCCGGGTCCTCGAGGAGGCGCCACGGCACGTCGCGCGGTTCCGGATCGGCGACCCGGGCGCCGAGGCGGACGAGCCGTTCGACCTCGACGGCCTGCTGGTCCCCGGTCGCGGCGGTCCGGGCCACCGGGGCCACGTCGAGGCGCACCCGGTTCTTCCCCCGTTTGGGCTCGCCGTTGCGGACGAACTCCAGCCACGGACCGCGACCGGTGGGCGGCCGGAGCCCGGCCACGTCGGTTTCCCGCCGGGCGACCACCCAGCCGATGACCTCCGACCAGAACTCCGCGAGCCGCGGCGGATCGTGCGCGTCCACGACGACCGCCGCCAGGACCCCGGTGCTGGTGTACTCCGGCCGCGGCTCGAGCACGCAGAACTCGTTCCCCGCCGGATCGGCCAGCACGATCCACGGCAACTCGGCACCGCCCTGGCCGATGTCCGCGTGCTGGGCGCCGAGCCCGATCGCACGGTCCACAATGGACGACTGTGCCGCGGGCGTGCCGCTGGCCAGGTCGAGGTGGAGCCGGTTCTTGCCCGACTTCGGCTCCGGCACCGGGACGAAGGTGAGATCGAAATCGGTCCCCTCCCACGCGGGAGCCCGCACGCCGACCTCGCCGGACAGATCGACGACGACCTGCCAGCCCAGGAAAGCCGCCCAGAACTCGGCCACCGCACGTGGCCTGGCCGTGTCGAACACCACGTTCACGAGCTGGGTGGGCATGGTCCGACCATAGCGGCCTATACCGGCGAAGTCCTGCCAGTCGAGATTGACCTCAACAATGGTTGAGCTTCTAGCGTATCCGGCATGATCTTCACGGATCGCGAACGCGACTACCTCGCCGGTCAGGGACTCGGGCGCCTGGCGACCATCGGCCCGGACGGAACCCCGCACGTCCGGCCCGTCGGCTTCCGGCTCAACGAGGACGACACCATCGACATCGGGGGCCCGAATCTGAGGTCCAGCCAGAAGTACCGCAACGTGCGGACCGATCCGAAGGTCTCCTTCATCGCGGACGATCTGACCCCGGACGAGCCGGGGGCGATCAGGCCCGGCTGGGGTCGCGGAGTCGAGATCCGCGGCCTGGCCGAACTGCTCGAAACCGACAGGCCGCTCGCCCCGGGCTTCAGCGACGAGGTGATCCGGGTGCACGCCCGGCGCGTCCTCAGCCTCAACCTCGACGCACCGGGAAGCCAGGCACGCGACATCGAACGAGGAGCTGACTCATGACCGCACGGCTGGACTCCCTTCCCGATCTCACCCGCGCCGACGTCGGCGCTGCCCTGTTCAGCAACTGGCGCCTGGGCACTCCGGAACGGCAGCAGGCGGCCGTGGACGCCATCGGCGCCGCGTGGGAAAGCAGGCCCTGGCCCACCCCGGATCTGCGCTCCTACACCGTATTCGCGAGCACCGACGGCGAAACCCTGCTGCACTACTCGCAATGGGCCGACGACGACGCCTACCACGCGTTCGTCCGCACCCACCGCCGGCAACGCGTCAACGAGATCGACACCGCCGTGCCGGGCATCGAACGCTACGGGCTGACCAGCTATCGCCGGTACCGGAGCACCGAACCCACCGCCGAAACGCGGGCTCCCCGGTGTTTCGTGACCGTCAAGGTCGAGTTCGACGGCCCGGACGTCCCACGAGCCCGCGCCTGGGTGGACGGCGTGTTCAACGCGGCCGCCGCCGACGCGGCGATCCCGGCGGGCCTGATCGCCGCCCACTTCCACGTCAGCACCGACGGCTCGAAGGTGCTGAACTTCGCCGAATGGACCAGCGAACAGGCACACCAGGACGTGCTCGACACAACCGGCACCCGGTCGGCCACCGCACGAGCCGCCCGCGACTTCCCCGGTGTCCGGAACCTCACGATCACCCGCCACCGTTTCGCCCTGCACCTGGCCGCCCCGGCGAATCAATAGACGTAAGGCTCGCGAGTCCCTCATTCCGGTCGTGCGAGTTCCCCATTTCAGCAGCCCGAGTTCCCCGTTCCGGTAGCCGGACTCCACACTGAGCCTTTCTCGGTAGGGCCTCTCGGACTTTGCGGGAAGTGCCCAGGACGTGGGACGCGCCGAACGCCGCATCGACGCTCGCTCAGCCCGAACCCGAGACCAGCCTGTCCAGCATCGGCCGGTCCCCGGCAACCAAGGACCCGGCCCTGCGGAGAAGACCCAGCGAGGTTTCTTCCCCGGATGTCGAACTCACCTACCGAAACGGGGAACTCGGTGTACCGAAACGGGGAACTCGCACGTCCGGAACGGGGGACTCGCGACAGCGGGTCCCCCGTTCCGGGAGTCGGCGGGGGGTCAAATGCGACCCTTCGGCGCGCACGGGAAGGCGAGGTTCCCCACGCCGCATCGAGCACTCCGAGCACCCCTGGATAAGCCCTACTGAGAAAACCGCATTGAGGCTTCTCGGTAGGGCTTCCCGCCGTGTTCGTGGGGAGCATCGTACTGCTGCGCCGGTAGCGCGAAGAGCATTACCCGAGAAGGCCCACCGAGAAAACTTCATTCGGGTACGCGAACCGCACGCTCGGCCGAAAGGCAGCACTTTCGGGGTAGTGGGGCGGCACAGAGGTTTCTCGATGGGAATCGGATCGCCTGCCGGGTGCCGGAACTGCGCACTCGGCTGCCCGAGCGCGCAGTTCACGAATCCGAGTGTGCAACTCGCTCGCCCGAATGTGCAGTTCGCGGACCTGGGTGTGCAACTCGCTTACCCGAATGTGTAGTTCGCTTGCCTGAGTGTGTGGTTCGTTAGCCTGAGTGAGGGTTCCCCGGTAGGGCTTTTCGGGTGAGTGGTGCTTGGAAGTATCCAATGCGGGGTTGGGTACCTTTGCCGTTCCCGATGCCGCATTGGTGTCCTTGTGTTACCGGCGCATTCTCTGCTGGGAAAACCCCAAGGTGGACTCGCTTGTTTGAATGTGGGGTTCGGTGTTCGGAACGGAGAACTTGGCGGCTGGAGTGGGAGAGGCTCCGGCGACGGGGACAAGGACGGGGACGGGGGACGGGGAACTCGGGCGGCCGGGGCGCTGGGGCTTGCGGCGGCTGGGTTGGTGATGATCGGCGTTGCTTCCCCACAAGCCGTTCATCGGGTTGCCAGGCGCAGCAGGGCCCAGAGCTGGCCGACCGCGTCGAGGTCGCCGTCGACGTGGACCGAGGTGGGGGACGCTCGCCCCCACAGCCACAGGTAGACCTGGGTCGGGAACCCGGACAGTGTCGCGTCGGCCCGTTCCGCCTCCTGGGACGAACAGTGCCAGGCGACGTTCTCGGTGGGACCGGCGTGCACGATCCAGGTGTGACCACCGGTCTGCACCGCGACCGAACCCACCCGGGTGCCGGCCAGGCCGAGCAGGGGCAGCCGATGCCCGAACCAGAGCGACAGGATCTCGTCCACACCGTCGATCGCGATGTCGTCCGGGATTTCCGAGATGGTCATCCCGGCGGCGGTCTGGACGTCGGTGCGATGAATCGTGGTCTCATGTGCCATCCGCCTTCGCCAGAATCCGTAGGTTTCGTCCGCCGGCCACCAGGTCGACGCGTGCTCGTCCGGCTCGTGTTCGCCCAGTTCGCCGAGCAGCTCGGCGAGCCCGGTGCTCAGGTACTCGCCGAGCGACTGACCGGGCCCGGGCTCCCGCTGCCATTCCCGCGGCCGGTTTCCCCCGCGGAGCCAGGCCAGTACGACCCGGTAGACGCTGCCGACGTGCCGGACGGTCTCCCCGACGGTCAGCCCCGGGCAGGTCGGCACAGTCGCATCCGCCGGGGCGACGTGCGCCAGGCCGCCCAGCAACTCGCCTTCGATCCCGAGCACGTCCAGCAGCCGGCCGTGATCGATCAGCGCTTGCCCGGCCATCACCCACTCCTGCTTCTCTTCGGAGCACGCGGCCGCTGGGGGCACGGGGTGGCCCGGGCGGACGGACGCTCCGAAGCGGTGCCGATCCCCGCACCACCACGCTGGTAGATCGACCGGCGAGCCAGCTCGACGAACCGCCCGGCCTGGCCGAACAGTTCCGCGGCGGCCTCCTCGGTCACCCGGCGGGTGATCCCGGACTGAGCGGCCGCCTGGAGGGCCGAGTTCGAGGCGAAGAACGCGGCCCACTCCCGCAGCTCCGGCGCGGCCGCCTCGAGCAGGACCCACACGCTCGCCGGTTTGGCCCGGCCGCGGTGCGGCCGCCCGCGCGCGGCGAGGATCGCGGCGGCGGCACGCAACGCGGACAAGTACGAGGCGATGAACCGCTGAGCGGGCTCCCGCTCGCTTCGGGCGTCGGCGAGCCCACGCCTGGCCTGCGCGAGCAACGCCACGGCGGCGGGCGCCACCGGCGGATGCATGGCGATCGGCAGCTCGGGCTGCAACGCGTCCGCGTGGGGCACGACGGCAACGGACATGACCCCTCCTCCCTGGAGCGCGGCGGGTGGCACCCGGCGCCGAGGCGCTTCCCCCGCCCTGCGCCGGGTACCGGTCCGGTGAGCGCTCCACCGAAGCTCGAACGTATGTTCGAGCACCTTCCACAGTAGCTTCGAACACCTGTTCGTTCAACCCTCGCGTCGGGTGACCGCGATTACGGCCTCGACGTGCTCGTAGCCCGAGTTCCCTGCCGAGCGCGGATACGCCTTCGCGGCCACGTTCGGTTCGTGATCTGATAATCACCATGAGCAGCTCCGACCATCCCGCGGTGGCCAAGGTCGCCGCCGCGCTAGCCGAAGCGGGTCAGCAAGAAGCCGCCGAAGGAATCCGCATCCTGCCCGCCGAGGTGCGCACCGCCGCGCAGGCCGCGGAGGCGCTCGGGACCGAGGTCGGCGCCATCGCGAACAGCCTCGTCTTCCGCGCGGACGGCGCGCCGCTGCTGGCGCTCACCTCGGGCGCGCACCGCGCCCGCACCGAAACCCTCGCCGCCCTCACCGGGGCCGCGCACGTCGAAATGGCGGACCCCGCGTTCGTCAAGGAGCACACCGGCCAGACGATCGGCGGAGTGGCGCCGGTCGGGCATCCCGCCCCGCTGCGCACGCTGGTGGACACCGCGCTGCGGCGCTACGACGTGATCTGGGCCGCCGCGGGACACCCCAAATCGGTTTTCCCCACCACGTTCGACGAGCTCGTCGCGCTCACCGGAGGACAGGCCGCAGGTGTCGCGGAGGCGAGGCCGTGACCGCGATGTCCGCGAGTCACACCCGGTTCGTCCAGCTCTCCGCCGACGAATTCCGCGCGAGGTTGCGCGAGGCGCTGGACATCTACGTGAGCGCGATGCGCTACCCGGCGGGCACGGCGGAGCAGCGGGCGCCGATGTGGCTGACCCACGCGCTGCGCGAGGGCTGGCGGTGCATCGCGGCGCTGGACGCCGACGGGCGGTTGCTCGGCCTCGCCTACGGTTACCGCGGCTCCCCCGGCCAGTGGTGGCACGAACAAGTGCGCCGGGGCCTGCTCAAGGCCGCGGGCGAGCACGCCGCCACGCACTGGCTCACCGACTACTTCGAGCTGACCGAGATCCACGTCCGGCCGGCCAGCCAAGGACTCGGCATCGGCGAGGATCTGTTGCGCCGGCTGCTCGACGGCGTGCCGCACCAGCACGTGCTGCTGTCGACCCCGGAGGGGACCAGCCGGGCCTGGAAGCTGTACCGCCGGGTCGGCTTCGCCGATGTCCTGCGCGACTACCACTTCGCGGGCGATCCGCGGCCGTTCGCGATCCTCGGCCGGACGCTGCCACTACCCGATTCGGGCGCGACCGGAACGTGTGATTCGCACTAGCTGTCCGCTATGGGCGGAACGCACCGGGCGGGGTCCCGCGTTGACGTCCCATGGACGTTTCGACCACGGATCACCGGCCCACCGGCTCCCTCCGGCTGCTGATCGAACGACGGGAGCTTCTGGTCGTCGCGGGATTGCCGGGCGCGGGGAAGAGCACCCTGCTCCGCAACACCCGGGCCAGCGCGCCGGTCGAGATCCTGGACACCGACCAGATGCGCGCCTGGCTGGCCGCGCGGTTCCCGCCGGGCACGCCGTACGGCCGGTACCGTCCGCTGGTCCACGTGCTGCACGAACTGCGGGTGCTGCGCGCCCTGCTGCGGGCGCCCGGCCCGGTGGTGGTGCACGATCCGGCGACCGGCGCCGCGGCCAGGGCCGTGCTGGCCGCGCTCGGCGCCCTCACCGGACGCCCGCGGCGCCTGCTGTGGATCGACTGCTCGGCGGAGGAAGCGTTGCACGGCCAGCGTTCCCGCGGCCGGGTCCTGCTCGGCTGGTCGTTCTCCCGGCACGCGCGCCGGGCGCCCCGCGTCCGCGAGCGGCTGCTCGCGGGCAGGTCACCGAGGGGCTGGCGCACCGCCTCGGTGACCTGCCGCGCCCAGACGCGGGGCGGCCTGTACCTCCAGGTCGCTAGCGCCGCCAGTAGCTGACCGCCAGCGCGCTCACCAGCAACGCCGCCCCGCACCAGCCCGGCACGCCGAGCCGCTCACCGAGCAGCGCCGCCGACAGCAGGGCGGCGGTCAGCGGTTCGAGCAGCGCCGACAGGGCGGCCAGCACCGGTTGGGCGTCCCGCAGGCCGCGGAAGTACGCGCCGTAGGCCACCGCGGTCGGCACCAGGCCGAGGTAGAGCGCGACGGCCAGCACGTCGAACCGCGACGGGAGGGCCATCCCGAACCACAACGCCACCGGCAGCAGCAGGAGCCCGCCCACCAGCAGCCCGAATGCCGTGGTGCGCACCGGATCCAGGCCCTCCACCGGGCGGCGCGTGGCGAGCGTGAGCGTCGCGAACCCGCCCCCGGCCAGCAAGGCGAACGCCACCCCGCCGGCCAGCCGCCACCCACCGCCCGTGCCGTCCGGCGACCAGCGCAGCAGCACCAGCCCGGCGATCGCGGCGCCGATCGACACCACGGTCGCCGTCCCGGGCAGGCGCCGGTCCCGGACCGCGGACGCGAACGCGACGAACACCGGCACGCTGCCGATCGTCGTCATCGTCGCGATGCTCACCGAACTCAGGGCGACCGCGGCGAAGTAGCACGCCTGGAACATGCCGAGCAGCGCGCCCGCGACGCCGAGGCGCCGCACTACCGGCCGCGTGCACCGGAATCCGCGCAGGCCACCGCTCAGGGCGAGGAACAGCACCACGCAGGCGCCGCCGATCAGCAGGCGATAGGCCGCGACCGAGAACGGGTGCAGGTCCGCCCGGGCCGCGAGGATCGATCCGGCCAGTCCCCCGGTACCCCACAACACTCCGGCAACGATCAGCGTCAGCGCCGACCGTTGCCGCACGGGCACAGCAACAACCGAAGACATGAGAATTCCGCTCCAACGTCGAAGTAATGGGGAAATCGACGACGGGGCGAAACCGCACGGGTCAACGCGCGCTGCGACTGGACGTCAAAGATCAGCCGTGCGACGACCGCACGGCTGGTGTCCCGCCCCGCTCAGGAGCGCGGCGGTGGGGTGACGAGAAAAACCCGGTGCATGATCCGCACTCTACCCGCCGGTCACGGCAGATCGGCGAGTTGTTCGCGCAGGGTGTCCAGGCCCATCCCGCCGAGCCGCAGGGCGCGGGTGTGGAAGTCCTTGATGTCGAAGGACTCCCCCTGGCGGCGGCGGGCGTCCTCGCGCGCGGCCAGCCACAGGCGTTCGCCGAGTTTGTACGACGGCGCCTGCCCGGGCCAGCCGAGGTAGCGGTCGATCTCGTCGTGGACGTGGTCCGCGTCGGTGATGGTCCGGGTCAGCATGAACTCCAGGCCGAGCTCCGGGGTCCAGCGTTCCCCCTCGTGGAAACCGGTTCCGGCGGGGATCTCCAGCTCCAGGTGCATGCCGAGGTCCACGATCACCCGCGCCGCGCGGAACAGCTGCGAGTCGAGCATGCCGAGCAGGTTTCCGTCGTCGGCGAGGAAACCGAGGTCCTGCATCAGGCGCTCGGCGTACAGGGCCCAGCCTTCGCCGTGCCCGGAGGTGAACGACAGCATGCGCTGGAACTTGTTCAGCGTGCCGGACTGGTGGACGGCGGTCGCGATCTGCAGGTGATGACCCGGGACGCCCTCGTGGTAGACCGTGCTCACCTCGCGCCAGGTCGGGAAGACCTCGCGGTCGGCCGGGACCGACCACCACATCCGCCCGGGGCGCGTGAAGTCCTCGCTCGGGCCGGTGTAGTACGCGCCGACCGTGCCGCCGGGCGGGGCGATCTTGCACTCCAGCGCCATGACCCGGTCCGGGATGTCGAAATGCTTGTCCCGCAAGGACTGCAGCGCGGCGTCCGACAGTTCCTGCATCCACGCGGCGAGCGCCTGCTGACCGCGCACCTGGTAGCGCTCGTCGGCGTCGAGGGCCGCGGCGACCTCGGCGAACGGGGCGCCCGGTTTGATCCGGTCCGCCACCTCGCGCATTTCGGTTTCCAGGCGGGAGAACTCTTCCCAGCCCCATTCGTAGGCCTCGCGCAGATCGAGCGCGGCGCCGGTGAAGTACCGCGACCAGAGCCGGTACACGTCCACGCCGACCGCGTCCTTCGACGGAGCCTTCGGGGCCAGTTCGGCCCGCAGGAAACCGGCCAGTTCGGCGTAGGCCTGCTGGGCCCCGTGGGCGCTCTTGTCGAGTTCGGCGCGCAGCGACTCGGGCACGCCGTTCGCGCCCGCCACGAACCGGCGGAAGAAGCCCTCGCCGCCGTTCAGCCCGGCCCATTCCTCGGCCTGCTCGGCCACCTTCGCGATCTGCCGCAACGCCGCGACCTGCCCCGCGTCCGCGGCGGCCAGGAACGAGGCACGCAGACCGTCCAGCGCGTCCGGGACCTTGGCCAGCCGGGCGTTGATCACGCTCCACTGCTCGGCGGTCTCGGTCGGCATCAGGTCGAACGCCATGCGCAGTTCCTGCACCGGGCTCGCGATCACGTTCAGCTGCGCCAGATCCAGCCCGGCTTCGTGGAGTTCCACGTCCAGGCCGACCCGCTCGGTGAACACCGCCTTGGCGGCGCGTTCCGACTCGTCGGCGGGCTCGGTTTCGCCGATCGCCCGCAACGCCCGTTTGGCCAGCGCCGCGCGCGCCGCGTGGCCCTCGGGCGAGTAGTCGGTGAGCTGGTCTTCGTACCCGGTGATCCCCAACTCCGTCGCCGCGACGGGGTGTGCCGCGGCGAAGTCGTCGACGAACCGGTCACAGATCTCGTGCACGCCGGTGCGCGCGGACGTATCAGCCATGTCCGGCACGCTACCGGGAAAGGGCTCAGGTGCGCGCCGGGACCAGCCCCAGCCTGCTCACCACTTCCCGGGTCGCCTTCGACCGGTTGAACGTGTAGAAGTGCAGGTCGGGCACGCCCTCGGCGAGCAGCCGCTCGCAGAGTTCGGTGACCACGTCGATGCCCTCGGCCCGGAACGCCTTGGCGTTCTCGGTCAGCGGCTCCAGCCGATCGAGCAGTTTGCGGGGCGCCTGGGCCCCGGACAGTTCGATCGTCTTGCGCAGCGTGCGCGGGGTGGTCAGCGGCATGACCCCGGGGATCAGCATCGCGTCGCAGCCCGCCGCGGCCACCCGGTCCCGCAACCGCAGGAAGTCGTCGGCCTCGAAGAACAACTGCGCGATCCCGAAGTCCGCGCCCGCCCGGAACTTCCGCACCAGGTACTCGGTGTCGGTGTCCAGATCCGGGGATCGCGGGTGGCCGTAGGGAAACGCCGAGACCCCGACGCAGAAGTCGCCGAGCGAACGGACCAGTTCGACGAGCTCCTCGGCGTAGTTCAGGCCCTCCGGATGCGCCACCCACTCGCCGTACGGGTCGCCGGGCGGATCGCCGCGCAGGGCGAGGATGTTGCGCACGCCCACGGCGGCGTACCAGCCGATCACGTTGCGCAGCTCGGCGACCGAGTGGTTGACCGCGGTCAGATGCGCCATCGGCACCAGGGTGGTCTCGGTCGCGACCCGGGCGATGTTGCGGATCGTGCCGTCCCGGCTGGTGCCGCCGGCGCCGTAGGTGATCGACATGTAGGCGGGGTCGAACGGCTCGAGTTCGCGCACCGAACGCCACAGAATCGCCTCGTCGGCGGCGTCGCGGGGCGGGAAGAACTCCACCGAGAACACGGGGCGCTCGCCCCGGATGCGCTCCACTACCGACGTCATGGCACTCATGCTATCGGCCGAAGTCCGCAGAATGGGAGAATCCTCCCGCAACGTGGAACACAGTTCCGCCCACCGGGCACCTCCGTGGCGTGTCGTCGTCACTCCTCGCGATCACTCATAGTGCCGCAGTGACGAGGGCGCTGACTACCCTTATTCTTCGCAATCCCCAGGATGGCAGGCATCCCTCAAGGCGCGCTGGAACCCGGACCGTCCACAGTGGAGCAGGCACCCCGGCGACAGCCGGTGCGGGCCGAACCTTGACGATAGGTCCATGACCGAGCCGGGCTACGACCACGACCTGCCGGAGCACGTGGAACGCGTGCTGACCGGCTTCCTCCGCGAGGCCGCCGAACCGATCCTGGACGTCGAGCCCGGCGTCGGCGCCGGGGTGGCGGCGCTCACGGACTTCGTGCTCGGCGGCGGGAAGCGGCTGCGGCCCACGTTCGCCTGGTGGGGATGGCGCGGGGCGGGCGGCGATCCGGCGGGCCCGCTCGCGGACGGGGTCCTGCGTGCGGTCGCCAGCCTGGAGCTGATCCAGGCCTGCGCGCTGATTCACGACGACCTGATGGACTCCTCCGACTCCCGCCGCGGCTTCCCGACCGTGCACGTGGCCTTCGCCCGCCGGCACGCCGAACAGGGCTGGCTCGGCTCGCCCGCGAACTTCGGGCTGGCGGCCGCGGTGCTCATCGGCGACCTGGCCCTGGCCTGGGCCGACGACATGTTCGCCGACGCCGGGCTGCCCGCGGCCAGGCTCGCCGCCGCCCGGCCCGCCTGGCGGGCGATGCGCACCGAGGTGCTCGCCGGGCAGTACCTGGACGTGCGCACGCAGGCCATCGGGGACGCGTCGGTGGAGGCCGCGTTGCGGATCGACCGGCTGAAGACGGCGGCCTACACCGTGCAGCGGCCGCTCCACCTGGGCGCCGCGCTGGCCGGTGCGGACGAGAAGCTGATCGACACGCTGCTGGAGTTCGGCGGCGACCTCGGGGTGGCCTTCCAGCTCCGGGACGATCTGCTCGGGGTGTTCGGGGATCCGTCGGTCACCGGCAAACCGGCCGGGGACGATCTGCGCGAAGGCAAGCGGACCCTGCTCGTCGCCCTCGGGCTCCGGCACGCGAACGACCAGGGACGCACCGCCGAGGCCGAGCTCATCGCCGGCGCGATCGGCGACGCCGGGCTCACCGAGTCCACAGTGGACGCGGTGCGCGAGGCGCTGACCTCGGTCGGCGCGGTGGACGCGGTGGAGCGGCGGATCGACGAGCTCACCGGCAGCGCATTGGCCGCGCTGGAGCGGGCCGAACTGGCCGAACCCGCGGCGACCCGGCTCACCGAGCTGACCGCCAAGTCGACCCAGCGCAACTACTGACAGGCATGCTGGACTTACTCGAGGTCGCGGGCTCGCGGGCGCCGGGCATAGGGTGCGAAACATGACCACTGTCAAACGACCCGTGCGCGTGGGTGTCCAGATCCAACCCCAGCACGCCGAATACGCGGCCATCCGGCGAGCGGCGGCCGAGGCCGAAGAACTCGGCGTCGACATCGCGTTCAACTGGGACCACTTCTACCCGCTCTTCGGCGATCCCGACGGCCTGCACTTCGAATGCTGGACGATGCTGGGCGCCTGGGCGGAGTCCACCTCCCGCGTCGAAATCGGCGCCCTGGTGTCCTGCAACAGCTACCGCAATCCGGAACTGCTCGCCGACATGGCCCGGACCGTCGACCACATCAGCGGCGGGCGCCTGATCCTCGGCATCGGCTCCGGCTGGTTCGAGAAGGACTACGACGAGTACGGCTACGAGTTCGGCACCGCCGGCGGCCGCCTGGACGACCTGGCCGAGGCCCTGCCGCGCATCGAAAACCGCCTCGGCAAGCTGAACCCGGCGCCGACCAGGAAGATCCCGGTCCTCATCGGGGGCGGCGGCGAGAAGAAGACGCTGCGCATGGTCGCCGAGCACGCCGACATCTGGCACGGCTTCGGCGATCCGGACGTGGTGGAACGCAAGGTGAAGATCCTCGACGAGCACTGCGCCGCGGTCGGCCGCGACCCGGCGGAGATCGAACGCTCGGTCGGAGTGGACGGCACGCCCGAGGAGCTCGGCGACCGGCTGCTCGGACTGGGAGTCAGCCTCTTCACCGTCGGCACCGACGGCCCGGACTACGACTTCGGCAAGCTGCGCGAGTGGGTCGCGTGGCGCGACGAGCAGAACAAGAACGCCTGAGTCACCGGGCGCGCTTCCGGTGCGCGGCCACGCGTTCGCGGGTCGCGCACCGGGCCGAGCAGTAGCGCCGCGGCCCGCCGCTCCCGGTGTCCACAAAGGACTTCCGGCAGGACGCCGACGCGCAGATCCCGCCGGGCCGGGCCTGCCGGTCGGCCAGCAGCACGGCGAGCGCCAGGCAGGATGAGGTCAGCAGCCATTCGCCCCACGGGGCGTCGTCGTGGCTGTCCACGTGCAGATGCCACGGGAACGTGCCGCCGTGCGTGGTCAGCCGCGGCGCCCGGGCGTGCCGCGCGAGCAACTCGTTGAGCACCTCCGCCGCCCGGTCCACGTCGGGGGCCGCGAACACCTCGTACAGCGCGAGCGCGGCCTCGTGCAGTTCCTCGACATCCGCCGCGGTCAGCGTGATCGGCTCCGGCTCCCCGTAGGCCCGCAGCACCGCCAGCACGCTCGCGACGTCGCCCGGCCCGGGCAGCAGCACGTCGAGCAGGTCCACCGCGCGCTGGGCGGCCGTCCGCGCGGAACGCCCGGGAAGAAAATCCTGTTGGGGTACGGGCACGCCCACAGTGTAACGTGCTGACAATGCGAGGCCGTTACCAGCTCGTGCGTTACCTCGGCGGCGCGGCGCTGGCCAGGACCGGCGACGAGATGTCCGGTCCGGCGCTGCTGTTGCTCGGGCTCGCCGTCACCGGTTCGGCCACCGCCGCGTCCGCCCTGCTGGCCGGGCTGACCGTGTCGGCGGCCGTGGGCGGTCCGGTGTTCGGCGCGCTGCTCGACCGCAGCCCGCGCCCGGGACGATTGCTGGCCGGGGCGCTCGTCGCCTACGCGGCCGGACTGGCCGCGATCCTGGGCGGACTGGGGCACGTGCCGGTCGCCGCCGCGGTCGCGGCGGCGGTGCTCACCGGCCTGCTCAACCCGGCGCTCACCGGCGGCTGGACCGCCCAGCTGCCGCACGTCCTCGGCGGCACCCCGCTCGAGCGCGGCAGCGCGCTGGACGCGCTGACCTTCACCGCCGCGAGCCTGGCCGGCCCCGCGCTGGCCGGGCTCGCCGCTCAGCTCCTCGGCGCGCCGGTCGCGGTCGCCGCGGCGATCGCCCTCGTCGCGCTCGCGACGCCCGCGGCCTGGTTCCTGCCCCGGCGCCCGGCGCCCGCCCGCGCCACGAACCTGGGGCGCGAGCTGGCGGCCGGATTCGCCGCGATCGCCGCCCGCCGCACCCTGTTGCGGGCCACGGCGGCCTCGGCGGTGTCGTTCGCCGGGGTCGGCATGCTGACGGTCTGTTGCCCGCTGCTCGGCGAGCAACGGCTCGGCGGGGCCGCCCGGGGCACGCTGCTGCTGACCGTGATCGCCGTCGCGGCGCTGCTCGCCAACGCCGCGCTGGCCCGGCGCCCGCCGAAACCGGACGCGACCGTCCTGGTCAGCGTCCTGGCGCTGGTCGCGAGCACGGCACTGGCCGCGGTGAGCTCGTCCGCCGCGCTCCTGGTCGCCGCCGCGGCACTCGCCGGGCTGAGCGAGGGCCCGCAGCTGACCGCCCTGTTCGCGATCCGGCACCGGGAAGCCCCGGACCACCTGCGCGCGCAGATCTTCAGCACGGGCGCGAGTGTGAAGATCACCGGGTTCGCACTGGGATCCGCGATCGCGGGACCACTCGCCACCTGGTCGGTGACCGCGTGCCTGCTCGCCGCGGCGGCCGTCGAACTGACCGCCGCGCTCGCCTATCTGGCGTTGGGCAGGGCTAGAAGGCCCTAGAAGGCCATTGCCTGCGCGCGCCGCTTGACTTCCGTGCCGTGGCTGGTTCGCAGGGCCATGATCGGCGTGCTGCCGGGCAGGGTCTCGTCCGCGGTGAACAGCCACCGCAGCATTTCGGTCCGGCTGAACCCGGCGTCGGCCAGCACCGTGATGGTGCCGCCGAGTCCCTTCACAACACCATCCTTGACCAGGAAGTCCGCCGGGACGAGCAGTTCACCGTCGCGGCGCACCGCGATCAGCTGGCCGTCCCGCAGCATCTGCCGCACCTTGTTGGCCGACAGCCCGAGCGCGGTGCCCACCTCGTCGAGAGGAAGCACGGCGACCGCGGCGTCGAGCACGTCATCAGCGACTGGGATCGCACTCACAGCTGACACTGTGCCACACCTGGCGTCACACGCAGCAATATCGCACCAATGGCGTAACGAAACCTGAACCTAACGGGTCCGATTCAGAACCCGGGGCGCGTCCACTCCGCACACCGCTATCCGTACGATCGGTAACCGTGACAAGCACGGACACCAGCCTGGTCGGCACGCTGCTCGACCGGCGGTACCGGGTCGACCGGCTGCTCGCCCGCGGTGGCATGTCTTCGGTGTACCGGGGCATGGACACCCGGCTGGATCGTCCCGTGGCGATCAAGATCATGGATCCGCGGTTCGCGGACGATCGGTCCTTCGTGGAGCGCTTCGAGCGCGAAGCCCGGTCGGCGGCGAAACTGCACCACCCGCACGTGGTCGCCGTGCACGACCAGGGTGTGGACGGCGTCGGGGAGAACAGCCGCGCGTTCCTGGTGATGGAACTGGTCGACGGCGGCACCCTGCGCGACCTGCTGGACGAACAGGGCGCGCTGGACGTCCCGCTGGCCCTGAGCGTCGCCGAGCCGGTCCTCTCCGCGCTCGCCGCCGCGCACCGGGCGGGCCTGGTGCACCGCGACGTCAAACCGGAGAACGTGCTCATCGGCCGCGGCGCCACCCCGGGCGCCGGGGTGGTCAAGGTCGGCGACTTCGGCCTGGTGCGCGCGGTGGCGAGCGCCGGGACCACGAGTTCGAGCATCATCCTCGGCACGGTCGCCTATCTGTCGCCGGAGCAGGTGACCACCGGCGCGGCGATGGAACGCGGCGACGTGTACTCGACCGGGATCCTGCTCTACGAGATGCTCACCGGCCAGGCGCCCTACACCGGCGACACCGCGATCTCGGTGGCCTACCGGCATGTGAACGACGACGTCCCGGCCCCGAGTTCGGTGCGGCCGGGCATCCCGCGGGCGCTGGACGATCTCGTCCTGCGCGCCACCCGGCGGGACGACCAGGCCCGCCCCGCCGACGCGGGCGCCTTCCTCGAAGAACTGCAGCAGGTCCGCACCGCGCTGGGGATCTCGCCGGTGCCCGTGCCGGTGCCGCCTCCGCCGGATGTCGACAAGGTTTCCGACGTCGAGGCCACCACCCCGAACATCCCGGCCGTCCAGGACACGTCGCCGATGTCCGGCCCGCGCGGCACCCGCGCCCTGATGCGCGGCGAAGCCCCGCCGTGGCAACGGACTCCCCCGGCCGTTCCGCCGCCCCCGGGGACGCCGCCGCCCGGGAACCCGATTCCCGCACCGGAAACCCCGGACAAGAAGAAGAGCAGAACCGGCCGCCTGATCGCGTTGTGGGCCGTGGTCGCGCTGGTGCTCGGCGGGCTGATCGGCGCGGGCATCTACATCTTCGCGGGCGATAAAACGGTCCCGGTGCCCCAGGTCGCCGGGCTGAGCCAGGCCGACGCCGGGAGCGAGCTGCGCAAACTCCAGCTGAACCCGAAATACGCGCCACGGGAGCGGAACAACACCGTGGCGATCGGCAAGGTCATCCGCACCGATCCGGAGGCCGGGACCAAGCTGAACCCCGGCGAAGAGGTCACCGTGGTGGTCTCGGCGGGCCGTCCGGCCGTACCGGACATCCAGCCGGGGACGACCGTGGAGTCCGCCGAACAGCAGATCCGGGCGCAGCAGCTGGAGCCGGTGCGCGCGGCCGAGGCCTACGACGCCAAGGTCGCCAAGGGCCAGGTGCTGAAGGTGGATCCGACGCCGGGCACGCAACTGGACATCGGCACCAAGGTCAACCTGACGATTTCCAAGGGCCCGCCGCCGAATCCGGTGCCGAACGTGGTCGGCAAGCCCAAGGACGACGCGTTCAAGGCGTTGCGCGCCGCCGGTTTCGAACCGGTCGACGGCGGCGCCGAGTTCTCCGCCGACGTGCCCGCCGGCAGCGTCACCCGGATCAACCCCGCGGCCGGGACCACTCCGGCCGAGGGCGGCGACCGCCGCGTGACGGTCTGGGTGTCCGAGTCCTCGGAGGTGCCGTCGGTCATCGGGCGCATGATCCCGGAGGCGATCCAGATCCTCACCCAGGCGGGGCTGCAGCCCGACGTCAAGGGCCGCGGACACGGCGACGATGACGACGGCGGCAGCGGTTTCGGCTGGGTGATCGACCAGGATCCGAAGCCGGGCTCGCGCGTGCAGAAGGGCACCACCGTCAAGCTGAAGACGTTCCCGTGATCGGGAGAACGTTTCGAATCCGGTACCGAAATTCCGGTCGTCGGCTTCGAAGCGCCGCGTACGGTCTACGGGGAAGGCGGTAACCGATTACCGGGGGTGACTCGGCGATGAGCTTCTTCGACGCCGACCCGGTGGAACGGTCCCTTCCCGAACCGGACCGCGAACTGTACGCCTACGCGGACGGCTCGGACTTCGGCCCGACCGGCGACCACTTCGTCCCCGCGCTGCTGCCGTGGCGGGTGGAACTGGCCCGGGCCGACCGGGTGCTCGTGCGGCTGCAGGGCGTCCGGGTGTGGCCCGCGGCGGTCACCCTCGTCCTGACCGTGCACAGCCGGGACGATTTGCCGCGCCCGCCGGGTATCTCGCTGTTCGACCGGCGCCGCCCAGCCGAACCCGGTGACTTCCGGATCGGCGTGCTCTTCGCCGACGGGGCCCGGGCCGCCGTGACCGGGCACCTCACCAGCGGCCCGGCGCGGCCGGAGCAGCCGAGGCTGGTGGTCATCGGCGGGACCGGCGGCCAGTTCCACACCCAGCACGACCTGCGGCTGCGACCGCTGCCGCCGGAGGGCCCGCTGACCGTGGTGACCCAGTGGCCGGCCCGGGGCGTCCCGGAGACCCGCACCGAGCTGGACGGCACGGCGATCCGGGCGGCCGCCGCCGAGGCGCTGGAGCTCTGGCCGGACCTCCCGCGGCGGCCGACCTGAGAGTCCTTTGTGGACTCAACGCGGCGGCGATGGTCCCGCCGGGCGCGGAAATCGATTACCACGGCCGCTGAACGGACCAATACCGGGCCCCGGTGTTTCGACACGTTCGGGTGTTGCGGTATCCGTTAGCACCGTGGAAACACGTCGACCACTTCCCGGTCACGTCCGGCTGCTGGAGTGGTGATCGGCGCCGCACCCCTTGTGAGGAGGTCGATCATGACCGGAACCCAGCTCAGTGGACTGGATGTCGCTTTCCTTTGCCTGGAAAGCGAAAGCTCTCCGATGCACATGGGTGCGGTGGTGACCTTCCGCCCGCGGCGGCCGGTCGATCCGGATCGGCTGGCGGCGCTGCTCGCCGAGCGGGCGGCCCGGACTCCCCGGCTGCGCCGGCAGGTCCGGCCGACGATCTTCCCGCCCGGCGGTGCCATGTGGACGGAAGATCCGGCGTTCGACGCGCGCGAGCACATTCACGTGCACCGGCTCACCGATCTGTACGAATCGGAACCGCTCGCCGAGTACGCCGCCGAATGGATCGAGCAGCCGCTGGACACCGGCCGCCCGCTGTGGGACGCGCACGTGGTGACCGGGCTGCCCGGCGACCGCTTCGCGCTGCTGCTGAAACTGCACCACGCGCTGACCGACGGGGCCGGGGCGTTCGCGGTGGCCTGCGGGCTGCTGGACGAGACCGCGGTGACCCGGCGCGCCGCGGCGGCCGAAGCCCGGACCGAGGGCCGGGCCGCCTCACCGCTCGCCGCGCTGCGCGCGGGGGTTTCCGCGGCGATCAGCGAGGCCGGGGAGAACGCCGGGATCGCGTCCGCGGTGCTGCGCGCCGCCCGGCCGTACCCGGTGTCGCCGCTGTCCGCGCCGAATTCGCCGAGCCGTCGGCTGGGCTTCGTCCGGCTCGACCTCGCCGACGTCCGCCGGATCCGCGGGGCGCACGGCGGCACCGCGAACGACGTGCTGCTCGCGGTGCTGAGCGGGGCGCTGCGCGAGTGGCTGCTCAACCGGGGCCGGCGGGTCGACGACCGGCCGCTGCGCGCGCTGGTCCCGGTGAGCCTGCGGGGCCGGGAGGGCAACCGGGCGGCGAACCAGCTTTCCGGCTACCTGTGCGAGCTTCCGGTGCACGTCGACGATCCGGTGGAACGGTTGCGCGCGGTCCGGCGTTCGATGAACCGGAGCAAGGCGGCCGGATCGTCGGCCGGAGCCGGCGCGATCCCGATCCTGGCCGACCGGCTCCCGCCCGCGGTGCACCGCGTCGCCACCCGGTTCGCCGGTCAGGCCGCCGGCCTGCTGTTCGACACGGTGATCACCAACGTGCCCCTGCCGAGCGTTCCGCTCGCCCTGGACGGCGCGCCGCTGCGCGAGGTGTACCCGCTGGTGCCGCTCGCGCCCCGGCACGCGGTGGGCATCGCGGTCTCGATCTACCGCGACTGGGTCCACATCGGACTACAGGCGAACGGCGAGGAGGTCCCCGACCTCGGTTCCCTGCGCGACGGCGTCGTCAAATCCGTCGCCGCCCTGCACGACCGCTGCCCGTGAGGTCAGCTGCGCAGCATCTCGGCGACGAGGAACGCCAGTTCGAGTGACTGCTGCGTGTTCAGGCGCGGGTCGCAGGCCGTCTCGTAGCGGCCGGACAGGTCGAGGTCGGAGATGTCCTGCGCGCCGCCGAGGCATTCGGTGACGTCCTCGCCGGTCAGCTCGACGTGGATCCCGCCGGGGTAGGTGCCCAGTTTGCGGTGTACCTCGAAGAAGCCCTGCACCTCGTCCACGATCCGGTCGAAGTGCCGCGTCTTGTACCCGGTCGACGATTCGTGCGTGTTGCCGTGCATCGGGTCGCACTGCCAGATGACCTTGTGCCCGGCCGACTCCACCTTCTCCACGATCGCGGGCAGCACCTCGCGGACCTTGCCGTTGCCCATCCGCGAGATCAGCGTCAACCGGCCCGGTTCGTTGCGCGGGTCCAGCCGGCGGACGTACTCGACGGCCTGCTCGGGCGTGGTCGTCGGGCCGATCTTCAACCCGATCGGGTTGGACAGCAGCTCGGCGAACGCGATGTGCGCGCCGTCGAGCTGGCGGGTCCGCTCGCCGATCCACAGGAAGTGCGAGGACAGGTTGTACAGCTTGGGGTTCGCCGCCTCCGAGTTGTCCAGCCGGAGCAGCGCGCGCTCGTAGTCCAGCAGCAGCGCCTCGTGGCTGGAGAAGATCTCGGTGGACTGCAGCGAGCTGTCGGTGACCCCGCACGCGGACATGAACCGCAGCCCGCGGTCGATCTCGGCGGCCAGCGCCTCGTACCGCTCCCCCGCCGGGGAGGTGACCACGAAGTCCTTGTTCCAGTCGTGCACCTGGTGCAGATCGGCCATCCCGGCGCCGGTCAGCGCCCGCACCAGGTTCATCGCGGCGCCCGCGTTCGCGTACGCGCGGATCATCCGGCCCGGGTCCGGCACCCGCAGCTCGGGCTTGGCGACCAGCGAGTTGATGATGTCGCCCCGGTAGACCGGCAGCCCGAGCGCGTCGGTGGTGTTGGACCGCGGCTTCGCGTACTGGCCCGCGATGCGGCCGACCTTGACCACCGGCAGGCTCGCGCCGTAGGTGAGCACCACGGCCATCTGCAGCAGCGTGCGCAGGTTGGCCCGGATGTGCGGCTCGGTGTTGGACTCGAACGTCTCCGCGCAGTCACCGCCCTGGAGCAGGAACGCCTCACCCCGCGCGACCATGGCCAGCCGGCCGCGCAACCGGTCGATCTCGGCCGGCACGGTGATCGGCGGCACGCTCTCCAGCACCGCGCGCACCCGCCGGGTCGCCTCGGGATCCGGCCACTCCGGCTGCTGCGCGGCCGGCCGGGCGAGCGCGTCGTCGAGCCGTTTGCGCAGCTCGGGGGGCAACGGAGGCAACTCGGGGAGGGTGTCGACGGGGACGTCCACTGTCCAGTTCACGGCCTCCAGGGTATCCGCCCGCGAATCCCCCGCGAACTTGGTCATCGATCGCCGACGGCCTGCAGCTGTTCGGTCGGCTCGGGTGCGCCGTTCGCGCGATCGCCGTGCCCGGGCCACCACGCGGCGTGACCGATCAGCGCGGTGACGCTGGGCACGAAGAACAGCGCCATCACGAACGCGGCGACCAGGATGCCGAACGCGAGCGCGAAGCCCATCTGGGCCAGCATCGAGTTGCCGGCGAGCATCAGCGCGCCGAGCGAACCGGCGAGGATCACCCCGGCGGCCGCGATCGTCGGACCGGTGTGCCGCACCGCCTTCGCGGCCGCCTGGCGCGGCGTCAGCCCCTCCCGGACCTCCTCCCGCAGCCGGGCCATCATCAGGATGTTGTAGTCGGTGCCCAGCGCCACCACGAACATGTAGATGATCAGCGGGATCATGAAGATCAGCCCGGGTTCGCCCGCGAAGTTCTGGAAGATCAGGGTCGTCGCGCCGAGGGTGGCGGCGAAGCCGAGGCCCACCGAGGCCATCACGTACAGCGGCGCCACCAGGCTGCGCAGCATCAGCGCGAGCACCAGCATGATCAGCAGCCCGGCCACCGGGAACACCAGCGCGTAGTCCCGGTTCATGATGTCCTTGATGTCCACGTAGACCGCGGTCATCCCGCCGACCAGCGCGGTCGTGCCCGGCGGCGCGGCGGCGTGCGCGGTTTCCCGCAACGGCCCGCCCACCGTGGCGATCGCCGCGTCGGAATCCGGGGCGCTGGTGAGCGGCACCAGGAAGTTGGCCACCGTGCGATCGCCGTTCACCGCCGGGGGCGCGACCGGGCCGATCCCGTCGACGCCGCGCAGCTTCGCGGCGTATTCGTCCAAAGTGGACTGATCCAGTGCGGACCCGTTGTCGGCGCGCAGGTAGACGTTGGTCGGGTTCGTCGCGCCGGGCGGCATCCCCTTCTGCAGGTCCTTCATGGCCACCTGGGATTCGGCCGTCTCCGGCAGCGAGCCCGAGGACAGGTCGAAGGTGGGGTTGAAGTTCACCAGGCCGAGCGCCAGCGCGACCATGATCGCCCCGGAGACCCCGGCCACCAGGCCCGGTTTGCGGCCCAGCCCCCGCCCGACCGCGGCGAACCGCGCGGCCTCGGGTTCGCGGCGCCAGGCCTTCGACGGCCAGAACACCTTGGTGCCCAACAGGGAAACCACGGCCGGCACCAGCGTCAGCCCGGCCAGCAGGGTCGCGCCGACCGCGATCGCGAGGGACGGCCCCATCGAGCGGAAGAACCCGAACGACGACAACGTCATCGCGAGGAACGCGATGATCACCACGACCGCCGCGGTGGCGATCGCCTCGCCGACCCGGCTCACCGCGGCCACCATGGCCGACTTCGGATCGTCCCCCGCTCGCAGACGTTCCCGGTAGCGGAACATCAGGAAGAGGATGTAGTCGGTGCCCACGCCGAACAGCACGACGATCAGCATGGACGAGATCGAGGCGTCGGTCTCGAGACCGAACAGCTTGACGGTGTGCGCGATCAGCCCGTTGGCCACCTGCGAGACGATCCCGATCAGCACGATCGGCAGCAGCGCGATGATCGGGCTGCGGAAGATCACCAGCAACAGCACCAGGATCAGCAGGATCGTGGCGATGAACACGATGGCGTCCCCGCTGCTGGCGGACTCCGCCTGATCGATCTGCTGCGCGGCCGCACCGGTGGTGCCGACCTTGAGCCCGGTGCCCGCGACCAGTCCCTTGACCTCGGTACGCAGTTGTTTGGCCGCGTCGGTCAGTTCCGTGAGGTTCGACTGGGTGAACTGCGGCATCTTGACCGCGGCCAGTTGCACCGCCCCGTTCGGCGACGGGTTGCCCGGCAGGACCTGCTCGACGTGCGGGATGCGCTTGGCTTCGAGGCCGCGCACGACCTCGGCCACCTTCGCCGAATCCGCCGCGCCCAGTGGGTTCTCGTCGGCCCGCTGGAAGACCATGACCATCGACGGGGTGAACGCGCTCGGAAAGGCCTGCTGCCCCAGGGTCATCGCCTGGATCGACTCGTAATCCCTTGGCAGCGCGTCACTTTGGTCGGCGGCCTTCGGCAACGCGGGCGCCGTGGCGAGCACCACCGCGGCGAGCAGCACCCAGGCGCCGATCACCCACCACGGTTTGTGCACGACGAAAACGCCCAGGCGCGCGAAAAACCCGCGCTCAGCAGGCGGACGCACGTCGGAATGCGCGATCGACCCCATGATTCCCCCATCGTGAGCGGCGAACCATCCCGGTTTGCCCCCACCGGGTTCACTGGTTTCACGCCGTGTTGACACCAGTGAACCAGAACCCGCCTCCGCCGTTCAGGTGACGGCCGTCACTCTGGGGAACAACTCACCACGCGGCAATTCGCCGCCGAATTTCCTTGCGGTAGCTAAGGAAACTCGGCGGCGAACCGACCGTCTACAAAGGTATTACGCGGCCTGCGCGGTGTTGTAGAGCTTCTCGACGTCCGCGCCGAAGTACGGGCCGAACATGTAGTTCGGCAGGAACGTGTAGCCGAAACTGTTCACCGAGGCCTGCACGCCGGTGCCCGCGCCCTCGTTGAAGGACAGGAACCACGGCCCGCCACTGGAACCGCCGGTCATGTTGCACGACATCGCGTGGTCCCGGGTGAGCAGGAAATCGGTGAACGTGCTGCCGCTGCAGTAGATCAGCTTGGATCCGTCGTAGGGCGCCGCCGCCGGGTAGCCGAACGCGTACATGTTCTGGTTGCGCGCCTGGTTGAAGCCAATGCCTTGACTACCGACCACATCGGTGAGGGATTTTCCGTCCAGCTGGTTCACCACGCCGATGCCGACGTCGTAGTTCATGTCCTCACTGGCCTCCCACTGCGGGGTGGTCAGCGTCTTGCGCGCGGCCCACTGGCCGTACGGCGCGTTTCCGTTGTCGTAGGCGGGAACGAAGACCCAGTCGGTGTGCCAGCTGCCCTGGTACTTCACGCAGTGCCCGGCCGTCACCACGACGCTCTTGTTGCCACTGGTGACCGCGTCACCGCTGCAGGAAGCCTTGCGGCCACCGAAAGTGAAGAAAACGCGGCCCGCCGTCGAGACGACCTTGCCGCCGCCGGTCCAGGCCCCGCCCGCGTTCGGGAACGCCATCGGCAGCACGACCGACGGCAGTCCTTTCGCGACTTCCGCGACGCTCACCCGCCGCTTGCCGACGAGCTGGTCCATCGGAATCGCGGCGCGCATGCTCTCCGCGGTCCAGGTCGCCGTGCTCGTCGCGTTGTGCACGGCCGCCCCCCGCGGGGCCGCCGAGACCGGCGCGGCGAACGCCGCCACGGTCAGGGCCGTCGCGGCCAGCACGATCGCCGATCGGATTGTTCCTCGCTTCATCGCGCCTCACCTCTTTCCGGCGGCGCCCTCACCGCCGGGTCAGCAGGAAAAGGGAATTGTGAACCGAGACTGACGGTAAGCAGGTGACTACATTGCGGGCAATAGACCATTCGGCAGCAAGATGTGATGGGAAACGTGATGACCCGAACGGCCCAGCGGTCGAAATCCCGCCTGGAAACACGACCTCAGGCTGCGCGTGGGCGCCTGCTCCGCGGGGCCACGGGGAACCGAGCACT
The DNA here is from genome assembly GCF_009765355.1 of Amycolatopsis anabasis. GTDB lineage: Bacteria > Actinomycetota > Actinomycetes > Mycobacteriales > Pseudonocardiaceae > Amycolatopsis > Amycolatopsis anabasis. The sequence goes on from NZ_VTHK01000026.1 coordinate 76,605, forward strand.
GGGGGTCGTGAGTGGACAGACCGGTTAGAACCGGCCGAAACACTCACGACCAGGTCAGGGAGTGCCGTCAGACCGTGGCCAGGGGCAACGCCGTCGGGTGGACCGGGGCGGGCAGGTCCGAGGCGCCGGTGAGGTAGGCGTCCACCGCGTGCGCGACCGAGCGGCCCTCGGCGATCGCCCACACGATCAGCGACGCGCCGCGGTGGGCGTCGCCGCAGACAAAGACGCCCGGGGCGGCGGTCTGCCAGTCGGCGCCGCAGGACAGCGTGCCCCGCTTGGTCAGCGACAGCCCGAGTTCGTCGAGCAGCGGCATGTGCTCGACGCCTTCGAACCCGATCGCCAGCAGCACCAGGTTGGCGGGCAGCTCCTCGACCTCGTCGCTCACCGGCACGACCTCGCGCCGCCCGGTGGCCGGGTCCTTGGTCACCCGGACCTGCTGCAGTTCGATCGCCCGCACGTGGCCGTTCTCGTCGCCCACGAACCGTTTCACCGCGACGCCGAACTTCCGCTCGCCGGTCTCCTCGTGCACCGGGTAGGTGCGCAGGATGTACGGCCAGGTCGGCCACGGCGACCGGTCGTCGTCCCGGGTGGACGGTGGCATCGGGTACTGGTCGAGCTGGGTCACCGAAAGGGCGCCTTGTCGACTTGCCGTTCCGTAGGAATCCGCGCCGGTGTCCCCGCCCCCGATGATCACCACGTGCTTGCCGGCGGCGTTGATCTCCGGCGGCCCGTCGCCCTCGACGTCGCGGTTGGCGGGCACCAGGTGCTCCATGGCCAGGTGGATTCCGGCCAGATCCCGGCCCGGGGTCACCGTGTCGTCCCGCCCGCGCAGCGCGCCGACGGCCAATACCACCGCGTCGTACTGGGCCCGCAGGTCCTCGACGGTCAGGTCGACGCCGACCTCGCAGCCGGTGACGAACTTCGTGCCCTCCTTGCGCAGCTGCGCCAGGCGCCGGTCGAGGTGCTTCTTCTCCATCTTGAACTCGGGAATCCCGTACCGCAGCAGGCCGCCGAGCCGGTCGTCCCGTTCGAAGACGGTCACCTCGTGCCCGGCCCGGGTCAGCTGCTGCGCGGCGGCGAGTCCGGCCGGGCCCGAGCCGACGACCGCGACTCGCTGCCCCGAGGACACCACCGCGGCCTGCGGCTGGACGTATCCGGCCTCCCAGGACTGCTCGGCGATCGTGGCCTCGACGCGTTTGATGGCCACCGGCCCGCCGGACAGCGGCGAGATGGCCAGCACGCAGCCCGCCTCGCACGGCGCCGGGCACAGCTTTCCGGTGAACTCCGGGAAGTTGTTGGTCGCGTGCAGCCGGTCGCTGGCCGCCTCCCAGTCGCCGCGGCGGACCAGATCGTTCCACTCCGGGATCAGGTTGCCCAGCGGGCAACCCGCCGAACCCGAATGGCAGAACGGGATCCCGCAGTCCATGCACCGCGATGCCTGGGTGCGCACCGCCCGGTTGCGCTCGGCCGGGTCGACCTCGGCGTAGACCTCGCGCCAGTCGCTGAGCCGTTCCTCGTGCGGGCGCTTCTTCGGCTCGACCCGCTCGTACTTCATGAAACCGTTAGGGTCAGCCATCCTCTCCCTCGCCCCCTCCCGCTTGTCGAAACGCTTCGCGTTGCTGTGTCATCCTCGGGCCGCCTCCATGATCGCCTCGTCGACGTCGCGCCCGGCCGCGCGCGCCGCCCGCGCCGCGTCCAGCACCCGCCGGTAGTCCTTGGGCATCACCTTGGTGAACGCCGCGCTGCGCCGCGGCCAGTCGCCGAGCAGGGACGCCGCCACCGCGGAGCCGGTCAGCTCGCGGTGCCGCTCGACGGTTTCCTTGAGCCACGCCAGATCATCGGGTTCCGGTGGCAGCAGGTCGACCATGTCCGCGTTGACCTTGGCCTGGTCCAGGTCGAGCACGTACGCGACGCCGCCGGACATCCCGGCCGCGAGGTTGCGGCCGGTCGGCCCGAGCACCACCGCCCGGCCACCGGTCATGTACTCGAACGCGTGGTCACCGACGCCTTCGGAAACCACCAGCGCGCCGGAGTTGCGCACGCAGAACCGCTCGCCGACCTGGCCGCGCAGGAACATCTCGCCGCCGGTCGCCCCGTAGGCGAGCGTGTTGCCCGCGATCACCTGGCCCTCGGCGGCGAAGGTCGCGTCCGGATGCGGCCGGACGACGATCCGCCCGCCGGACAGGCCCTTGCCCACGTAGTCGTTCGCGTCGCCGATCAGGTCGAGCGTGATCCCGCGGGGCAGGAACGCACCGAGCGACTGGCCCGCGGAACCGGTGAGCGTGACGCGAATGGTGTCGTCGGGCAGGCCTTCGCCCCCGTAGCGCCGGGTGATCTCCGAACCGAGCAGCGTGCCGACGGTCCGGTTCACGTTGCGCACCGGCAGTTCGATGTTCACGTGGTGCGCGTCCTCCAGCGCCGCCTCGGCGAGCTGGATGAGCGTGCGGTCCAGGGCGTGCTCCAGGCCGTGGTCCTGTTCGCGCACCTTGCGCCGCGCGCCGCCGTAGGGCAGTTCCTTCGGCATCTCGAAGATCGGCTCGAGGTCGAGCCCGCGCGCCTTCCAGTGCTCGACGGCCTCGTCGGTGTCCAGCAGTTCGGCGTGCCCGATCGCCTCGTCCAGGGTGCGGAAACCCAGTGCCGCCAAGGTTTCCCGGACCTCCTGGGCGACGAACCGGAAGTAGTTGACCACGTGCTCGGCCTGCCCGGTGTACCGCTTGCGCAGTTCCGGGCTCTGCGTCGCGACGCCGACCGGACAGGTGTCCAGGTGGCACACCCGCATCATCACGCAACCGGCCACGATCAGCGGCGCGGTGGCGAAACCGTATTCCTCGGCGCCGAGGAGCGCGGCGATCACCACGTCCTTGCCGGTCTTCATCGCGCCGTCCACCTGCACGGTGATCCGGTCACGCAAACCGTTGAGCAGCAAGGTCTGCTGGGTCTCGGCGAGCCCGATCTCCCACGGCGTCCCGGCGTGCTTGAGCGAGTTCATCGGCGACGCGCCGGTGCCGCCGTCGTGCCCGGAGATCAGCACGACGTCCGCGTGCGCCTTGGACACGCCCGCCGCGACCGTGCCGACGCCCAGCGAACTGACCAGCTTCACGTGGACGCGGGCGCGTTCGTTGGCGTTCTTCAGATCGTGGATGAGCTGCGCCAGATCCTCGATCGAGTAGATGTCGTGGTGCGGCGGCGGGGAGATCAGCCCGACGCCGGGTGTGGAGTGCCGGGTGCGCGCGATCCACGGGTACACCTTGTTCGGCGGGAGCTGCCCGCCCTCACCGGGCTTCGCGCCCTGCGCCATCTTGATCTGGATGTCGTCCGCGTTGACCAGGTACTCGCTGGTCACCCCGAACCGTCCACTCGCGACCTGCTTGATCGCGCTGCGCCGCTCGGGGTCGTAAAGGCGTTCTGGGTCCTCGCCGCCCTCCCCGGTGTTCGACTTCCCGCCGATGCGGTTCATCGCGATGGCGAGCGTCTGGTGCGCCTCCATCGAGATCGAGCCGTAGGACATCGCGCCGGTGTTGAACCGCTTGCAGATCGACTCGATCGACTCGACCTCGTCGATCGGGATCGGCTCCCGACGCCCGGTCCGGAAGGAGAACAGCCCGCGCAGCGCGCCGCCCTCCCGGTAGAGCCGGTGCACCTCGTCGGAGTACGCCCGGTACGCCTCGTCCCGCCGCGACTTGCTGGCGTGCTGCAGCAGGAACACCGTCTCCGGGGTGAACAGGTGCAGCTCGCCCTCGCGCCGGTAGGCGTACTCGCCGCCGGTGTCCAGGCGGCGGTGCACCTTGTCCGTCGGGTTGTCCGGGTACGCGCGCCGGTGCCGCGCCGCGGTCTCCTCGGCCAGCACCTCCAGGCCGACCCCGCCGAGCTTCGAACCGGTGCCGGTGAAGTACTCGTCGAGCAGTTCCTGGGAGAGCCCGAAGGATTCGAACACCTGGGCCGCGGTGTACGCGCCGACGGTCGAGATGCCCATCTTCGACATGATCTTGAGGACGCCCTTGACCAGCGCGCCCACGTAGTTGCGGATCGCCGCGCGCGGCTCGATCCCGGTGATCGCGCCCTGGTTGATCAGGTCCTCGATGGTCTCGAAGGCCAGGTACGGGTTGACCGCCGCGGCGCCGTAGCCGAGCAGCAGCGCGACGTGGTGCACCTCGCGCGCGTCGCCGCTCTCCACGACCAGCGCGACACGCAGCCTTTCCTTGGTCCGCACCAGGTGGTGGTGCACCGCGGAGACCAGCAGCAGCGACGGGATCGGCGCCATCCGGTGGTCGGAATCGCGGTCGGAAAGCACGAGCGTGCGCGCCCCGGCGGCGATCGCCTCGGACGCCTCGCGGCGGACCCGCTCGACCGCCTCGGCCAGCGCCTCCGCACCACCGTCCACCTCATACAGTCCGGAAAGGACGGTGCAGGCGAACCCGGGCAGGTCGCCGTCGTCGTTGATGTGGATCAGCTTGGCCAGCTCGTCGTTGTCGATGACCGGGTACGGCAGCTGGATGTGGCGGCAGGACGCCGGTCCCGGCTCGAGCAGGTTCTGCTCCGGGCCCATGATCCGGCTCATCGAGGTGACCAGCTCCTCGCGGATCGCGTCCAGCGGCGGGTTGGTCACCTGGGCGAAGCCCTGCTTGAAGTAGTCGTAGAGCAGCCGGGGCCGCTTGGACAGCACCGCGGGCGGGGTGTCGGTGCCCATCGAGCCGATCGGCTCGGCGCCCTTCTCCGCCATCGGGGAGAGCAGGATCTTCAGTTCCTCTTCGGTGTAACCGAAGGAGAGCTGGCGCCGCAGCACCGAATCGTGGCTCTGCACGATGTGGTCCCGGTCGGCGAGCTCGGCGATCTGCAGCAGCCCGGCGTGCAGCCAGCTGTCGTAGGGCAGTTCCTTGGCCAGCTCCGATTTGATCTCGTCGTCGTTGACGATCCGGCCGGCTTCGGTGTCCACCAGGAACATCCGTCCCGGCTTCAACCGTCCCTTCGCGACGACCTGGTCCGGCGGGACGTCCAGCACCCCCGCCTCGCTGGCCAGGACGACCCGGTCGTCCGCGGTGCGCCACCAGCGCGCCGGGCGCAGGCCGTTGCGGTCCAGCACCGCCCCGACCAGCGTGCCGTCGGTGAAGGTGACGCAGGCCGGCCCGTCCCACGGCTCCATCAGGCTCGCGTGGAACTGGTAGAACGCGCGACGGTCGGGGTCCATGGTGGCGTGGTTCTCCCACGCCTCCGGGATCATCATCAGCACCGCGTGCGGCAGCGGCCGCCCGCCGAGGTGCAGCAGCTCGAGCACCTCGTCGAAGGAGGCGGAGTCCGAGCCGTCCGGCGAGCAGATCGGGTACAGCCTGGTCAGGTCGCCCGGGATCAGTTCGGAGTCGAGCAGCGCCTCCCGGGCGCGCATGCGGTTGCGATTTCCCCTGATCGTGTTGATCTCACCGTTGTGCGCCACGAACCGGAAGGGGTGCGCGAGCGGCCAGGAGGGGAAGGTGTTGGTGGAGAACCGGCTGTGCACCAGGGCGATCGCGCTGGTCAGCCGCTCGTCGGTGAGGTCGGTGAAGAACAGCGGGAGCTGGACCGGGGTGACCATTCCCTTGTAGACCAGGGTGCGCGAGGACAGCGACGGGAAGTAGGTCCCGCACTCGGCCACCTCGCTCTCCCGCTCGGCGCGTTTGCGCAGGCAGAACGCGAGCCGATCGAGCTCGATCCCGCTCGGCCGCTGCCCGTCGGCGTCCGGTTTGCCCGCGACGAAGAGCATGGTGAAGTGCGGCATCACCGCGCGGGCGCCCCGGCCGATTCCGGCGCGGTCCGGATCGACCGGCAGTTCGCGCCAGCCCAGGACGACCAGGCTTTCCTCGTCGGCGATGCGCTGGATGAGTTCGACGGCCTTGCGGCGCTGGTCGGCGTCGACCGGCAGGAAGGCGATCCCCGCGGCGTAGTGGTGGTTTCCGCGTGCGTCGGGCTGCGGCAGTTCGAAGCCGACCGTGTCGCGGAGCAGTTCGTCCGGCAGCTGCAGCAGGATGCCGGCGCCGTCGCCGGTGGTCGGCTCGGCCCCCGCCGCGCCGCGGTGGTCGAGGTTGGTCAGGGCCCCCAGCCCGTCGGTCACGATGCCGTGCGAGCGGCGCCCCTGCACGTCGGCGACCATCGCCACGCCGCAGGAGTCCTGCTCGTGTGCGGGGTCGTAAAGTCCTTGTTTGCCTGGAATGGCGGAGAAGATCATGCAGGGACCTCCTTCGTCGTCGTGCTCAGTTCGGAAAATCCCCCGGTCCTGCTGCACGGGACGACGATGGCCCGCTTATTAGCGCGACTTTAACACCCTGGAAACATTGCGGCATCCGCTGAAGCCGAATTTTCGCTCATCCGAACGGTAACGATCTGGGTGCTGAGAACGACATCGTTCTTGATGGGGCGTGAGTAGTTCGTCGCGCTAAGTATACCCGAGCGAGCGAACTGGTCGAGTCTACCGCGCATTCGCCCACCTGGCCCTGGTAACTACCCTGGACCCCATGCCCGGTCACTCTTCGCGATCATTTCGGTCGCTGCTCGTGCTGCTCGTCGCCCTGTTCGGCCTCGCCGCGTCCACCGGCTGCGCCACCCGGGAGGAGGACGCGCCCAGCCAGACGCCCGGGAGCACCGCGTTCCCGATGACGCTCACCCCGCCGGCCGGCGCGCCGCTCACCCTGGACAAACGGCCCGAACGGATCGTCTCGCTGTCCCCGTCGGCCACCGAGACACTGTTCGCGGTCGGCGCCGGACAGCAGGTCGTCGCGGTCGACTCGGCGTCGAACTACCCGGAGCAAGTCCCGCACACCCAGTTGTCCGGCCTTACCCCCGATCCGGAGGCGATCGCCGGGCACAACCCCGATCTGGTCGTGGTCCGGGCCGACGTGAACAACCTGGCCGCCGCGCTGGCCAAGACCGGGATCAAAACGCTCGTCCTGCCGGACGCGAAGACCCTCGACGACGCGTACGCCCAGTTCGCGCTGGTCGGCAAGGCCACCGGGCACCAGGCCGAAGGGGACGACCTGGCCCGGCGCACCCGGTCCGAGGTCGACAAGCTGGTGGCGGACGCGCCGAAACCGGCGAAGCCGCTGAGCTACTACCACGAGCTCGACCAGACGTTCTACACCGCGACCTCGGCCACCTTCATCGGCCAGATCTACGGCCGGTTCGGGTTGACCAACATCGCCGACGGCACCGATCCGAACGCCTCGGGCGGGTATCCGCAGCTCTCCCAGGAACGCGTCCTGCAGGCCAATCCGGACCTCATCTTCCTGGCGGACAGCAAGTGCTGCGGCCAGAACCTGCAGACCGTCGGGGCCCGGCCGGGGTGGAACACGCTCGCCGCGGTCCAGCGCGGCAACGTCTTCGCGCTGGACGACGATCTGGCCTCCCGCTGGAGCCCGCGGCTGACCGAACTGGTGCGCGCGGTGGCCGCCGCGGTCGCCAAGGCGGGCAAGTAACCCGCGTTGAAGTCCCACACCACGCGGCTGCGGCCCCGCGTCCTGCTGCTCGGCCTGCTGCTCCTCGCCGTGGTCTTCGCCCTGGCCGTACTCGTCGGCGCGGGTGACCTGGGCTGGCAGCGGGTGCTCGGCGAGATCACCGCCCAGCTCACCGGCGGCCGCTCCCCGCTGTCCGAACGCGAGGCGGCCATCGTGTGGCAGCTGCGCGTGCCGCGGGTCGTGCTGGCCGGGCTCGTGGGCGCCGCGCTGGCCGGCGCGGGAGCGGCGTTCCAGGGCGTGTTCCGCAACCCGCTCGCCGATCCTTACCTGCTGGGCGCCGCGGCCGGGGCCGGGCTCGGGGCGACCGCGGTCATGGTCCTCGCGCCCGCGCTGACCACCTGGGTGATCGGCCCGCTGCCGCTGGCCGCTTTCGCCGGGGCGCTCGGCGGGGTCGGGCTGAGCTGGCTGCTCGGCCGTTCCGCCGGGGGCACGGGAACCGCGACCCTGCTGCTCGCGGGTGTCGCCGTGGCGTCCTTCCTGACCGCCGTGCAGACCTTCGTGCAGCAGCTCAACACGGAAACGGTCCGGCAGGTCTACACCTGGATGCTGGGCGGGCTGAACATCAGCGGCTGGCGCGAGGTCTGGCTCGCGTTGCCGTATATCGGGCTGGCCGCCATGGTGCTCTGCCTGGGCGCGCGCCTGCTGGACGTGCTCACCCTCGGCGACGCCGAAGCGGCGTCCCTCGGGATCCATCCCGCCCGGGTTCGGCTGCTGCTCCTGCTGGCGGCCTCGCTGGCGACGGCCGCCGCGGTCGCGGTCAGCGGGCTGATCGGTTTCGTCGGAATCGTGGTGCCGCACGTGGTCCGCCTGCTCGCCGGATCCGGTTACCGCGTGGTGATTCCGTTGTCCCTCCTCGGCGGCGCGACCTTCCTGATCGCCGCCGACCACCTCGCCCGCACGGTCATGCCCGGGGAACTCCCGGTCGGCGTGGTCACCGCGTTCACCGGCGCCCCGTTCTTCGTCGCCGTGCTGCGCTCCTTCCGGAAGGAGCGGATGTCGTGAAATCGCTGAGCCTGTCCGGGGTGGCCGCGGGGTACGGCGGCGACCCGGTGGTGCGGGACGTGTCGGTCGAGGTTCCGGACGGGGGCTGGCTGGCGATCGTCGGGCCGAACGGCGCCGGGAAGTCGACGTTGCTGAAGACGGTGGCGGGACTGCTGCCCGGGAGCGGCGAGATCCGAATCCACGGGATGGCGGCGGAGTCGTTGTCCCGGAAGGAAAAGGCGCGAGAGGTCGGATATTCGCCGCAGGTCCCGGTGCTGCCGGAGGGGCTTACGGTCACCGACTACGTGCTGCTCGGACGCACCCCGCATCTCGGCCCGCTGGCCCGGGAGGGTGCGCGCGATAGGTCCATTGTGGACGAGACGCTCGTCCGGCTGGACTTGGGAGACCTCGCCGGGCGCCGGCTGAGCACGTTGTCCGGTGGCGAGCGGCAACGGGCGGTACTGGCCCGCGTGCTCGCCCAGCGCACCCGGATCCTGCTGCTGGACGAACCCACCACCGGACTGGACATCGGGCACGCGCAGGCGCTGCTGGAACTCGTCGACCGGCTGCGCCGGGAGGACGGCACCACCGTGGTGTCCACATTGCACGATCTCACGTTCGCCGCGCAGTATGCGGACCAGTTGCTGCTCCTGGACTCCGGTCGCGCGGTCGCGGTCGGCCCGCCCGCCGAGGTGCTCACCGGCGAGGTGGTCGCGAAGCACTACGCGGCCGAGGTCGACGTCATTGACCACCAAGGGAATCCGGTGGTGGTTCCGGTGCGCGCGGCTCGCCGGGACTGATCCCGCCGGGCACCGCGAGCCCGCAGTCGTAGGCGAACACCACCGCCTGCAGCCGGTCCCGGAGCTCGAGTTTGGCGAGGATGCGGCCGAGGTGGGTTTTCACCGTGGTCACCCCGATGAACAGCTTCTCAGCGATCTCGGTGTTGTTCAGGCCGCGCGCCACCAGCACCAGCACGCCGCGTTCCCGTTCGGTCAGCCGGTCCAGCCGGGGATCGGGCGCGGGTTCCGGCCCGGCACGCAGGTGGCGGGCCATCATCCGGTCGATCACCGATGGCGCCAGCACCCGGTCGCCGCGCAGCACCGCCCGCATGGCGACCAGCATCTCCTCGCCGCCGGTGTCCTTGAGCAGAAACCCACCGGCCCCGGCCCGGGTGGCCGCCAGGACGTACTCGTCGAGATCAAACGTGGTCAGCATGAGGACCTTGACGTCCGGATCGGCGGCGCAGATCTCGGCGGTGGCCCGCACACCGTCCAGCACCGGCATGCGGACGTCCATCAGCACCAGATCGGGTTTCAGCTCGGCGGTCAGTTCCACCGCCTCCCGCCCGTTCCCCGCCTCCCCGACCACGGTGAGATCCGGCGCGCTGGAAACCACCATGCGCAAACCGCCGCGCATCAGCGACTGGTCGTCGCAGATCAACACGCGGTGCGGTGTCATGTGGCCTCCGAAACGGTGCTGAGCGGGAGCCGGGCGGCGACCCGGAACCCGCCTTCGGGCCGGGGCTCGGCCGTCAGGCTGCCGCCGAACATCATCGCCCGCTCCCGCATCCCGAGCACACCGTAACCCGCACCTGGCGGGACCGGCTCCGGGCGGTCGGTGCCGTACCCCGCGTCGTTGAGCACCTCGACGGCCAGTTCGCGGGAGACGTCCTCGGGTGTTCCGTAGTCGACGGTGACCGTGCAGTGCGCGCCGAGCGGGGCGTGTTTGAGCACATTGGTCAGGGCTTCCTGGATGATCCGGTGCGCGGTCATCGCCGCCCCGGGCGGGACTTCGGCGGCCTCGCCCAGGACGACCAGCCGGACCGCGGCCCCGGCGGCCCGGGCGCTGTCGACCAGCCCGCTCAGCGCGCCGGTGTCCGGCTGCGGCGCCGTGCTCGCCTCGGATTCGCGCAGCAGGCCGAGGATCCGCCGCAGCTCGCCGATCGCTTCGCGGCCCGTACCGCTGATGGTTTTGAGCGCCCCGTCGACGGCGTCCGGATCCTGGCGGCCGATGAGCCGCGCGCCTTCGGACTGCATGACCATCGTGCTCACCGCGTGCGCCACCACGTCGTGCATCTCCCGGGCGATCCGGGCACGCTCCTCGGCGACCGCGGCGCGGGCCAGCGCGTCGCGCCGCTCCTGGGCCTCGCGGGCGTGGTCGCGGGCCTCGGCGAGTTGTTGCAACCGGACGCTGACGCCGTCGGCGATCGCCAGGGTCGCCACCAGGACGGCGCTGAGCAGGGCGATGAGGAAGAGCGTCCCCTCGTGGAGGCCACCGACCCGGATCGACCAGGCCACGGCGAGCACCTCGGCGGCCACCACGACCGGCCACAAACCGCGCCGGTTTCCGTAGACGACGATGGCGTAGATCAGCGCCATCAGGGCGAGATTCCCCGGAATGAGCCCACTGCGCGGGAGCGCGAAGACGATCTGGGCCGCGAGCGTGGCCAGCGAGATCCAGGTCGCCAGGAGCGGATGGCGGCGGCGGGCCACCAGCGGCGCGATCAGGACCAGGGACAGAACCACGTCCAGCCAGCGCGGCCCCGGGCCCACCACCCCCAGCGGCGCCGACAGGAGCGTGATCACCACGATGATCAGCCAGTCCGTCACCACCGGGTGCGCGCGCACCCACGACATCAACCTCCGCACACGACCACCTAACTACGCGTCGCGCTTGTTCGCGACCACGGCCGAGAGCACGAACAGGGCGACCGCGCACGCCGCGAAGTAGGCGAGCGAACCCCACGGGCCGAGCGGGTCTTCTGGACCGGGCGCGATGAAGTTCTGTCCGACGTGGATCGGCAGCCATTTGTAGATTTCCGGGCCCGCATTGGGAATCAGCGCGATCAGCCGCTCCCCCTGCAGGGAGTAGATCAGCAACAGGGCGACCGCGCCCGCGGTGTGCCGGAGCAGCGTCCCGACCGCGACGGCGAGGACCGCCGCGAATGCGAACAACAGGGAGGCGCCAAGCACGGTCCGCCAATCGGCGAAGCCGTGCAGCCCCTGGGTGCGGTCGGGGTCGAGCACCGCGGCGGCGGCCCAAGCGCCGAACCCGCCGACCAGCCCGGCCAGCCCCGTGGTGACCGCCACGACCACGACCTTGGCCACCAGTGCCCGCGGCCGGTCGGGTACCGCCTGGAAGGTCGTCCGGATGGTGCCGCAGCGGTACTCGGTGGTGATCGCCAGCGTGGCGAGCACGAGCACCACGGCGATGCCGATCTGCACGCCGGCCTGGCTGTCGGCCGGGCTGATCTGCCCCTTGCCCATGACCGCCTGCAGCACCCCGGTGCCGATGAGGACACCGAGCGTTCCGACGAGGCAGAGCCAGGGCGATTGGATGGAGAACAGTTTGATGCGTTCGGCGACGAGCAGTCGCATGGTGGGCTCCTTCAGGACAGGGCGGGGGTTTCCGCGTGGTACTCGACGGCGTCTCCGGTCAGGCGCATGAAGGCCTCCTCCAGGGACGCGCGTTGCGGGCTCAGTTCGAACAGGGTGATCCCGTTGGCGTGGGCGAGCTCCCCGAGTTCCGCACTGTCCATTCCGGACACCAGGATCGCGTCGTCGTCGGTGGCGAACATCGCCCGCTCCCGCTCCAGCGCCGCCCGCAGCTGGGCGGCGTGCGGGGTGCGAATCCGCACCGCGCCGTCCACCGCGCGGGCGATGAACTCCTCGGTCGTGCACTGCGCGATCAGCTTTCCGCGCCCGATCACCACCAGGTCTTGTGCGGTGAGCGCCATTTCCGCGAGGAGGTGGCTGGACACCAGGACGGTCCGGCCTTCCGCGGCGAGCCGGTGCACGAACTTGCGCACCCACAGGATCCCCTCCGGGTCGAGCCCGTTGACCGGCTCGTCGAACAGCAGGACCTCGGGATCGCCGAGCAGCGCCCCGGCGATGCCGAGCCGCTGGGACATGCCGAGCGAGAACCCGCCCGCGGCCCGCCCGGCCACCTCGGCCAGCCCGACGATCTCCAGCACGTCCCGCACCCGTTTCCGCGGTATCCCGTTCGTCGCCGCCTGCCACGCGAGATGCGCCCGAGCCGACCGTTCCGGATGCACCCAGTGCGCGTCGAGCAGTGCCCCCACCGTCCGAAGTGGATTCTCCAGCTCGCGGTACGGACGCCCGCCGATGAGCGCCTCCCCGCCGTCCGGCCGGTCCAATCCCAGAATCATCCGCATGGTGGTGGACTTCCCGGCGCCATTGGGACCGAGAAATCCGGTCACCCGCCCGGGCCAGACGGTGAACGACAGATCGTCCACCGCGACCGTGCTCCCGTAACGCTTGGTCAGGCGCGACGCCTCGATCATGGCCACTCCTCTCGCCGTGCCCGGTCAATCTGCCCTGCTGCCCCCTTTCCGCGCGTCGCCTTCCAAGCCCCACCCGGTCCTCCAGGAAAACGAATCCCGTGTCCTACCGGAGTAGGACGCCACCACGCTGGTCGCAAACCAAATGCACCGACCATGTGACCCACCTGAAACGCGTCGCTTGCTTTCGAACGTATGTTCGATTAACGTAGCGCATGTGATTGACTACGACAAGTTCCTCGACCTTGGCCCCGACCCCGAACCGCCCGACTGGGACATCAACGAGCTGCTCGACATCGAAGCAGACGCCTGCAACGCGACCGAGTCGCTGCAGCTGGCCTGCGCGATCAGTCAGGTGCAGTCCATGCTGGAAGCCGCCCGCCTGCGCGCCTTGAACCGGTTCGCCGAGCAGCGCCCCGACGACCCAGCCGCCGGAGTCCCGGACACCGTCGCCTGCGAGACGAAGACGACCATCGCCAAAGCGGGCCGTGATCTGGCGCTGGCGCACGCGCTGATCCACCGCCTGCCCGGGACGATGGCCGCACTGGCCGAAGGACGGCTGGACCCGGCACGGGCCGCGCAGATCGAACGTGCCACCGCGGTGCTCTCCCCGGAGAAGGCAAGCGAGGTGGAGAAATGGATCTACCCCGACGCGCCGGAGAAGACCCCGCGTCAGCTGTATGACGCGGTGCGATGGGCGGTGCTGAAGCTCGACCCCGATGGCGCCGAAGAACGCTGCCGGGCACGTAAGACCGAGCGGCGGACCGCGGTGAAGCATCGGGAGGACGGTATGTCCTGGTTCCACGCCTTCCTCCCGGCCGAAGACGTCCTCGCGATGGATCACCGCGTGGATGCGATCGCACGAGAACTACGCGGCGCCGACGAACCCCGCACCATGAACCAACTCCGCGCCGACGTCCTGCGGGACCTGGTGCTGGGCAAGAACGCCAACACCGTCACCACCACCGTGTACGTAACGATGAACGCCACTACCCTGCTCGGCTTGGACAACCTGCCCGGAGAACTGCGCGGCTACGGACCCCTTCCCGCCGAGCGCCTGCGGGAGCTCGCCTTCGATTTGAAGGCGACGTGGTCGGGTGTGCTGGTCGACGACCACGGTTACGCGAAGAAGCTGGCCACGAAGCGGTACCGGCCTTCCCTGCGGCTCAAGGAGTTCGTGAATCTGCGCGATCGGTACTGCTCCTACACCGCCTGCAACCGGGTCGCGGAGAAGTGCGATTTCGAGCATCGGATACCGCACGGCGGCCCGTTCTGCCGACGCCACCTCATTTGCAAACAATCGCCCTACTGGCACGTCACAAAGAACAACCAGGGCCAAACGTTCTGGACCTCCGACCTCGGCCGCACCTACACCACTACCCCCGACCCCATCACCAACCCCACACCGCCAAAATCGCCACCCTGCTAATTCGACAAACCGCAGGCTGTGCCGCTTGGAACGTTGTCGCGGTCATGGCTTCGTTTCTCGCGAGTTCGCTGGAGTCACCGCCACCCTGACCAGTGATCGGCGTACTCCTGCGGATGGCCCGTACGGATCAGGTTGGTGACGGGTCAGATTGGCCTAGAAGTGTCGAATTACGTTGCGGAACAACGGAATCGCGCGCTTCCCGTTGGTTGGGACACTCGGATCGATCGGTGCACCAGCAGCAGGTACCGGTGGGCCCCTGGGCCGAGCGACAGCCAGCCACAACCGCAGATCGTTGCTGACCATCCTCGTCACAGCCCGCCATCGCGCCAGACGACCATCAATCACAGCCCGTGACACAGCTACCGCTCGACCGCGACCTCTGGGGCAATGCGCCCCGCGCCGCCACCCGCAACACTTAGCCCTTGCGCTAAGTGTTGTCCGTGTCCAATACTTAGCCACATGGATCAGTATTCGGCTGTGCTCGACGGCGTGTTCGTCGCGCTCGCCGACCCGACGAGGCGCGCGGTGATCCGGCGACTCGGTCGCGGCCGGGCGAGCGTCGGCGACCTCGCCCGGGATGCCCCGATGACGCTGCCGTCGTTCATGAAGCACGTGCGGGTGCTCGAGTCGAACGGCCTAATCCGCACGTCAAAGTCCGGCCGGGTGCGCACGTGCGAACTCAACCGGGAGCGCTTTGCACTCGTCGAGGACTGGCTCGCGGAGCAGCGCCGCATCTGGACGGACCGCACCGACCGCTTGGAGCGGTTCGTCACTACCCCTGAGGAGAATCAGTGAACCCCGATCTCGATCTCGGCATCGACCGCATCATCCGCGCGTCCCGCGAGGATGTGTGGGCGGCGTGGACCCATCCGGCCAACCTGGCGCAGTGGTGGGTGCCGGCCCCGACGTGCTGCCGCGTCGAGCAGCTCGATGTTCGGCCCGGCGGCGCGTTCGTCACGCTGATGAGCGACGACGGCGACACGTTCGTCCCGCACCTGGACGCGTGCTTCCTCGTGGTGGAGAAGTTCGAGCGCATCGTGTTCACCAACGCGATCGACAGCGAGTGGCGCCCCGCGAGTCCCGCCCCCATCCCGATGACCGCCGAGGTCGTCCTGCGGGACTGCCCCGACGGCACCGATTACCGGGTCACCGTGCGTCACGGCGACCCGGCCGCCCGCGCGCGGCACGCCGAACTGGGTTTCGCCGAGGGGTGGGGCACCACCACCGGTCAGCTCGCCAGCCTCGTCGAGGGCGGACCTGTGCGATGAAGGTCGCCATCACCGAATTCGTCACCCTCGACGGGGTGAGCCAGGGGCCGGGTTCGTCCACTGAGGACACCAGCGACGGCTTCACCAGGGGCGGCTGGCTGGTGCCCCACATGGACGAGGCGTTCGTCCGGTGCGCCTCCGAATGGCTCGACCTCGCGGACGGCCTGCTGCTCGGGCGCCGGACCTACGCGGCGTTCGCGCGCGACTGGCCGCGAATCACCGACCCCGACGACCCGTTCACCGAGCGGATGAACTCGCTGCCGAAGTACGTCGTGTCGAGCACGATCGAGGCGGAGAGTTGGCCGCCGACCACGGTGCTTCGCGGTGACCCTGCGAATGCGGTCCGCGACCTGAAGGCGCGGCCGGGGCGAGAGCTGCAGGTGCATGGCAGTGCCCGGCTCGGCAGCGCGCTGCTCTCGGCGGGGCTCGTCGACACGCTCCGGCTCGCCGTGGCGCCCGCCGTGCTCGGGTCGGGCCGCCGCCTGCTCACCCACCCCGCCGCGGCGACCGGACTGCGGCTCGTGCGGCACGAGGCCACGAAGCAGGGCTTGCTGCTCCTGGAATACGAGGTCACCGGCGCCGCGTCCTTCGGAGACTACGAAGGCGTCACGGACCTCAGGTAGGACCGCGGGCCCGCATTGTCCACAAGCGACACATGGGCCGTTCGACTGTGCCGGTCCGGTGGGTGCGCGACGGCCAGCCGAGTACATCCGGACTCGAGCCGGCAACCGGGTCGCCGAGCACCTCATTCACACCGTGGATCATTTCACCCGCACCAGCCAACTAGAACATGTTACAGTTCGAGCCATGATCCTCGACCGTTTCCTGCTGACCGGTAAAGTCGCGGTGGTCACCGGTGCCGGGCGGGGTATCGGGGCGGCGACCGCGATCGCCCTCGCCGAGGCAGGTGCCGATGTGCTGCTCTCGGCCCGGACCGAAGAGCAGCTACGCGAGGTCGCCGGGCGGATCGAGCAGACCGGACGCCGCGCGCGGGTCGTACCGGCGGACCTGTCGGATCCGGAAGCCGCGGGAGCGCTGGCCGCCGCGGCGACCGAGGCGTTCGGCCGCCTCGACGTTGTGGTGAACAACGTCGGCGGCACGATCCCGCGTCCCCTGCTGGACACCTCCGCCGAATATCTCGAAGAGGCCTTCCGCTTCAACGTCTCCACCGCGCACGCGCTCACCGCGGCGGCCACGCCGGCGATGCTCGCGGGCGAAGGCGGTGCGATCGTCAACAACTCGTCGATCATGGGCCGGGTCCACGGGCGGGGATTCCTGGCGTACGGCACCGCGAAGGCCGCGCTCGCCCACTACACCCGGCTCGCCGCCGCCGACCTCGCCCCGCGGATCCGGGTGAACGCGATCGCGGTCGGGTCGGTGGCGACCTCGGCCCTCGAAGTCGTGGTGGGCAACGACGAACTGCGGACGAAAATGGAACAGGCCACCCCGCTGCGCCGGATCGGGGATCCGGACGACATCGCGGCCGCCGCGCTCTACCTGGCGAGCCCGGCGGGTTCCTACGTCACCGGCAAGGTGCTCGAAGTCGACGGCGGCCTCCAGGCGCCGAACCTCGAGCTCGGCCTCCCCGACCTGTGACTCGGTGTTCGAAAGGAGCGGCTGGTGAGTTATCGGGTGGTCCAGTGGAGCACGGGAAACGTGGGGCGGCACGCGATCGCCGGGATCGACGCGCACCCCGAGCTAGAGCTAGCCGGGGTCTGGGTGTCCGGCGAGGACAAGGCGGGCCGCGACGCGGGTGAGCTCGCCGGACTCGGCCGCGCGCTCGGCGTCCGGGCTACCCGCGACGCGGATGCGCTCCTCGCCGGGAAACCCGATTGCGTGGTCTACACCGCGATGGCCGACGACCGGATCCCCGAGGCCCTGGCGGACCTCGAGCGCATCCTGCGCGCTGGGGTGAACGTCGTCTCCAGCAGCCCGGTCTTCCTGCAGTTCCCGGACGGCGTGGTGCCCGACGAAATGATCCGGCCCATCCGGGAAGCGGCGGCGGCAGGCTGGGCTTCGCTGTGGGTGAACGGTGTGGATCCGGGGTTCGCCAACGACTGGCTACCGCTGGTCCTCACCGGCGTCTGCGAACGGATCGATCAGGTCCGATGCCTGGAGATCCTCGACTACAGCACCTACGACAACCACAAGGTCCTCTTCGACATCATGGGGTTCGGCGGGGACCTCGACGACACCCCGATGTTGTTGCAGCCGGGGGTGCTGAGCCTGGCCTGGGGCAGTGTCGTCCGGCAACTGGCGGCCGGGCTCGGGGTCGAACTGGACGGGGTCGAGGAACGGCACGAACGGCTCCCGGCGCCGGAGGCGTTCGAGATCCCGTCCGGCACGATCGGCCGGGGAACCGCGGCGGCGCTGCGCTTCGAGGTGCGCGGGATGCGCGGCGGGCGAGCGGTGTGCGTGCTCGAACACGTCACCCGGCTGCGCCCCGACCTCGGCCCGGACTGGCCGCAACCGGCCGGTCAGGGCAACTACCGCGTCGAGGTGACCGGCGAACCGAACTACACCCTCGACCTCCGCCTGCTCGGTTCGGACGGCGACCACAACACGGCCGGCTTGAAGGCCACCGCGATGCGGCTGGTGAACGCCGTCCCAGCCGTGGTCGAGGCGCCGCCGGGGCTACTGACCGCCCTCGACCTTCCGCTCGTCACCGGACGGGGACTCGTCCGTCGCTGAGCCGTCCTCGGCCGGGGTGTTCTTGGCCGAGACCTCGGCCGGGGGCACCTCGGTCTTCTTCGGCTCGCCGTCGGCGGATTCCGAAGACTCCTCCTCGGCGGGCGCGTCGTTGCTGCGCAGGGATTCCGGGTCTTCGCGGGGACCTCGCTTGGCCGCGAGCACGAGGTAGACCACCGCCCCGGCGAACACCAGGATCGACGTCCACACGTTCACCCGCAGACCCAGCACGTGCGTGGCGTCGTCGGTGCGCATCAGCTCGATCCAGAACCGGCCCGCGGTGTACCCGGCCACGTAGAGCGCGAACGTGCGCCCGTGCCCGAGTTTGAAGCGCCGGTCCGCCCACACGATGATCAGCGCGATCGCGAGGTTCCAGAGCAGTTCGTAGAGGAACGTCGGGTGGACCGGGCTCTCCGGCAGCGGGATGTTGCCGAACGCGACGCCGTTGGGCCCCTGGTCCAGCATCGTCGGGTCGTCCGGGTTGAACCGCTGGTAGACCTCCAGGCCCCACGGCAGGTCCGTGTGCGCGCCGTAGAGCTCCTGGTTGAAGTAGTTGCCGAGCCGCCCGATGGCCTGGGCGACGATGATGCCCGGCGCGATCGCGTCGGCCACCGCCGGGAGCGGGATGCCCTTGCGGCGGCACGCGATCCACGCGCCCACCCCACCCAGGGCGATCGCACCCCAGATGCCGAGCCCGCCGTCCCAGATCTTCAGCGCGTTGAGCGGGTTCTTGCCCTCGCCGAAGTACCGGTAGTAGTCGGTGATGACGTGGTAGAGCCGCCCGCCGACCAGGCCGAACGGCACCGCGAACACCGCGACGTCGACGATGGTGCCCTTGGTGCCGCCCCGCTGCGCCCAGCGTTTCTCGCCCCACCAGATCGCCACCACGATCCCGGCGATGATGCACAGCGCATACGCCCGGATCGGGATCGGCCCGAGGTGCCACACCCCGCGGTCGGGACTGGGAATGGTCGCGAGGAACACAGCCGAGGCGGAATTCACCGGGTCACCGTAACGTGCCGCCCGTGCGCAGCCCAACCGGGCGACGGGATGTTATGGGGTCGGTCAGGCGAGCGCGATCCTGAGCACGGTGAATCCGTCGCGGGCATCGACCAGTTCTGCGCGGCCTCGACACCCGGGCAGGAAGTCGTCGCCGGTACCCGAACTCCAGCAGTTGCCGAGGTCCCGCCCGGCCAGCTCCACCGCGTCGGGGACGGTCGACGATTCGACCAGCGAGCCGGGTGGCACCTGGATCCGCACGCCGGAGCCGGCCCGCACTTCGCCGTCACCGTCGGCGCACGCCTCGAGGTTCACGCCGTCAGCCGTCACGCGGGGGCCGGTCGCCCGTCGCGGCCAGGTACCCGGCGACGTACGCCTGCGCGACCCGCCCGATCGTGGCGTCCGGCGGGAGGAACCGTTCGTCGTGCAGTGCGCCGGCCCCGCCGGTGGCGCCGAGGCCGACGAACATCATCAGCCCGGGCGCCGCCCCGCAGTAGTGCGAGAAATCGTCGGCGCCGAACGAGCGGAACTCGGTGTCGACTGCGATCCCGGCGGATCCGAGCCATTCCCGCGCGCGGGTGGCCAGCGCGAAATCGTTGTGCAGCACCGGTTCGCACGGCATGATCTCCAGCTCCGCCGTGCAGCCGTGCGCCCGTGCGGTTCCGTGCACGATGTCGCTGAGCAGTTCGTGCGCCACCTCCCGATCGGCTTCCCGCATCAGCCGCAGCGAACCGAGCGCGCTCGCCTGGCGCGGCACCACGTTCGCGGCGGTGCCCCCGCTGATCTGCCCGATCGAGCACACCGCGCCGGACACCGGATCGATCCGCCGGCTGGCGATCTGCTGCAGGCTCACGATGATCTGGCTCAGCGCCAGGATCGGGTCGCGCAGCAGATGCGGGTAGCCCGCGTGGCCGGCCGCGCCGGTCACCACGACCGCGAACTCGTCGGTGGACGCGTTGATCGGGCCCGGCACCGCGGCCACCACCCCGGCCTCGACCTGCGGCTGGACGTGCGCGCCGATCACCGCGGCGACCCGGTGCTCCAGCAGGATCCCGGACTCGACGACGTCGAGCGCGCCCGAAGGCGAAGTCTCCTCCCGCGGCTGCAGCAGGGCGAGGATCGGCCTCGGCACCCCGATCCGCACCGCCGCCCGGCACACCGCGACCAGTGCGGCCAGGTGCACGTCGTGACCGCAGGCGTGCATCACCTCGGACATCGACGCCCACGGCACACCGGTGCGCTCGGTCACCGGCAGCGCGTCCAGTTCGGCCCGCAACGCGATCGGTTCGCCGGGCCGGTCGCCGGCGAGCAGCACCGCTCGCCCGGTCTTCGCCACCCGCACCCCGTCCCCGGCGCCGAGCGCGGCGAGGACGGCCTGCGCGGTGTCCTCCTCGTCGCCGGACACGCGGGGATCGGCGTGCAACGCGTGCCGCAGTTCGATCGCGGCGGGCAGTTCGGCTTCGACGGCGGCGAGCCAGGCGGCCCACAGCCCCGTCATGCGGCCGCCAGGCGGTAGACGCGCCGCGCGTTCTCGAATCCGGCCAGCCGCGCGATCCGGACCGCGTCCGCCTCGGACAGCGCGTCCTCGTCGAGTCCCGCGCGCAGGAAGCCGGACAGCCCGCGGCGGAAGAGCAGGGTCCCCAGGTGGTACAGCTCGGCGAGGCCGAAGGCGTCGGTGGAGAACAGGAACTTCCCGAACGGCACGAGTTCCAGTGTCTCCGCGATCAGCGCGGGCGCGCGGTGTCCCGCGTTGTGCGTGGCGAGCCCGACGTCGACGAACACGTGCTCGAAGACCTGTGCCAGGTAGGCCGCGTTGCGGTGGAACGGGTAGTTGTGCAGCAGCAGGATCGGCACGCCCGCGGACCGGGTCGCGCGCAGCAGCCCGGTGAGCAGCAGCGGATCGCATCGGTGCAGATCGACGTCCGAGTCGCCGTAGCCCACGTGGAACTGCACGGGCAGACCGAGGTCGATGCCGGTCCAGATCAGGAACCGGTGCAGCACCTCGTCGGCCAGCCGGACCGGCGCCCCCGCTTCGACGCGCGTCAGCCAGGCGGCCGCGGCGTCGGCGACCTCGGTGGCGGAAGGCCGCTCGCCGGACAGCTCCAGCCCGACCCGGTACGCGGCGATCGATTTGAACCCGACCGCCCCGGCCGCCCGTTCCGCCAGCGTCTCGGCGAACTGCCCGGCGAATCCGGCGGCGGTGGTGCCCGTGCGCAGCACGTCCTCGGCGACCCGCTCCAGCCGGACGACGTCGTGCGCTCGGGCCTGCGCGAGTCCGGCCAGCTCGGGAGTCCCGGTCAGCTTTTCCGGCAGGAAACCGCCGTCCACCAGGAAGTCCGCGGTCCCGGTGGCGCGCAGGAACCGCCGGTTCACCTCGGCCGCCCCCAGTTCGGCGCGCCGGGCCAGGTATTGCTCGGCCGGGCTGTGCGCGGGCAGGTCGAGGACCGGCGCGCACCAGCGGCGCACCGCGAGCCCGATCAGCGAATCGAACAACGTGGTACCCAGCGGGGACACCGTGTCCGCCTCGGTGAGCGCCTCCTCGAAGGCGGTCCGGTCCAGTTCGGCGGTCAGCACGCCGTGGCAGTGATGATCGACGAGCGGAAGCTCCGCCACCCAGGGCAGCAGTTCGGTCATGCTCCTCCTTCCGCGGCTGCCAGCCGCTCCCCAGCGCGCCGGGCGAACGCGGGTGCGGCGAGCACCGCGACCAGTGCGATCAGCAGCACGCCCGCGGCGACCACCGGGAACCACCGGGCCGGGCCGGCGGACGGGTAAGGGATCACGTTCACGTAGACGGTATAGCCGAGCAGCGCCAGCGCGCCGACCGGGAAGATCAGCTGCCAGGCGGGAACCCGCATCCTGCGCCGCACGAACACGAGCAGGATCGAGCCGATCGTGGTGAGCAGGTAGATCACCAGCAGGATCAGTGTGCCGATCGAACCCGACCACGCGAAGGTGTCGGCGGCGGTGGCCCCGAAGAACACCGCGCACACCAGGATGATCAGCGCCGCCGCACCCGCCACCGCGGTCGCCGCGACCGCGGGCGTGCCCTGCGCCGAGACCCGGCCGAGCCCCCGCCCGCCGCGGGCGTCGCGGCCGAGCGCGAACAGCAGGCGGGAACCGCCGACCACGCACGCGAGGCAGCAGCCGAACGCGCTGATCGCCGCGCCGAGGCTGAGCACGTCCCCCACCCACGCGCCGAGATAGCTCGTGCCGAGGTCACCGAGCAGCGACGGCGAATCGTGGAACGCGGTCGCGTCCGCCCCGAAGGCCATCATCTCGACCGCGGTCACCACCACGAAGAACGCACCGCCGAACAGCGCCGTACCGAGGATCGCGCGCGGGATGTTCCGTTTCGGATCGCGTGTCTCCTCGCCGAGGGTGGCCGCCGCCTCGAACCCGGCGAACGAGAGGAACCCGAACACCGCGCCGAGGAACACCCCGGACAGCCCGATGTCCGGGGTGAAGGTGAACACGTCGAGCGTGAAGCGCCGACCGTCCGGGGCGGTCCCGGCCACCAACCTGACCACGATGACCGCGGTGATCAGCAGGATCAGCGTGATCGTCACCCCCTCGACGATCAGCAGCAGGCCGGTCCCGCGCCGCGCCGGGACGACGGCCAGTAGCCAGCTCCCGGCCAGCGCGATCGCGGCGAGCACGAACGGGCCCCAGGACGGCGGGTTCGGCCAGATCCCGGTCGCGGTGAGGAAGGCGGTGCCCAGGTTGCCCGCCGCCGAGCAGGTGACCACCGCGTAGAACGTGTAGGTGCCGAGCAGCCCGATCCCGGACACGACCCCCGCTCGCGGGCCGAGCGTGGACCCGACGAACGCGTAGACCGAGCCCGCGTGCTGGTGGTACTGGCACAACCGGACGAATCCGTACGCGACGAGCAGCACGCCGATCGCCGAGAGCAGGAAGGCGAGCGGGACCGCGCGCCCCGCCGCGGAGGCGGTCTGCTGTGGATTGATGTTGGCCGCCATACTGGGTGCCATCAGCGCGACGGACAGCCCGACGGCCTGCCACACGGACAGCGAACGATGGAGTCCTGGACGGGTTTCCGCGGTTTCTGGCACGATGCGCACCTCGATTCGTCCGAGTTGACGAGCATTCAACCCGTCCGGAGGTCAAAGTGGGAGGGCTCGATCGCCAGGCGCTGGCGGCCCGCGCCGAGGAGTTGGCCGCGGAACTGGCCGTTCACGGCGTCGAGCTGATCGCGATGACGTTCGTGGACAACAGCGGGGTCGTGCGCACCAAGGCCGTGCCGCTGCGCCGGCTCGCCGCGGCGGCGGCCTGGGGCGTCGGCGCGTCCAATTCGTTCGATTTCTTCGCTTTCAACGACGAGATCGTGCCCGGTGCGCATTCCCAGGGGCCGGTCGGCGACCTGCGGCTGCACCTGGACCTGGATCGGCTGACCGTGCTCGCCGCCCAGCCCGGCTGGGCCTGGGCGCCGGCGGACCGGTACGACCAGGACGGCGAGGTCCATCCCCTGGACCAGCGCGGCGTCGCGAAACGCGCGGCGCGCGAACTCGCCGAGCGCGGCCTCACCGCGAAGCTGGCGTTCGAGATCGAATGGATGGTGACCGCGGAAACCACGCCGGACGACCAGAATTCGGCGGTGCTCGGCCCGGCCTACGGCTACGCGCGGCTGTCCCAGCACGCGGACTACCTCCGCACCCTGGCGTCCACTTTGGACAACCAGGGGGTGCGCGTCGAGCAGATCCACCCGGAGTACGCGGCCGGGCAGTTCGAACTGTCGGTCGCACCCGACGGGCCGGTGCACGCCGCGGACACCGCGGTGCTGGTGCGGGAGACGATCCGCACGGTGAGCCGGCAGCACGGGCTGCGCGCGACCTTCACGCCGAAGTTCTCCGCGCAGGGCGTCGGCAACGGCGGCCACGTGCACCTGAGTCTCTGGCAGGAAGGCGAAAACGTGTTCGCCGGGGGCGACGGCCGGTTCGGCCTGACCGGGGTCGCGGAATCCTTCAGCGGAGGCGTTCTGGCGCGGTTGCCCGGGTTGCTCGCGATCGGCGCGCCGTCGGTGGTGAGCTACCTCCGGCTGGAACCCCATCACTGGGTCGGCGTGTACACCGCCTGGGGCCTGGAGAACCGGGAAGCCCCGCTGCGCCTGGTGACCGGCGCGCCCGAGGAGCGGTCGCGCGCGGCCAACCTCGAGGTGAAATGCTTCGACCAGACCGCCAATCCGTACCTGGTCGTGGCGGGCCTGCTGTTCGCCGGGCTGGCGGGCCTGGACGAAGAAACGTCCCTGCCGGAACCGGTGGACGTCGACCCGGGTTCACTGTCCGAAGAGGACCGTCAGCGCCTCGGCATCGCCCGGTTGCCGGTCACCCTGGCCGACGCGGTGGCCGCGTTCGAAGCCGATCCGGTGCTCACCGGTTCGTTCGGCGCGCCACTGGCGACCACGCTGATGGACGTGCGGCGCGGCGAGATCGGAATCTTCGAGGGCAAGACGCCCGAGGAGATCACCGAGGCGATGCGCTGGGTGTACTGAGCGTTCAGCGGCCGAGCGCGGCCTTCACCTCGCCGCGGAGCTGGGGAAGTTTGGCGTACAGCTTTTCGCCGGGGCATTCGGTGTGGTAGAAGTCGCGGTGGCCCTTGATCTCCTCCGGCGGGATGCCGTACTGCTCGCAGAGGTATACGCACAGGGCGACCAGGGACGACCACTGCGCCGCCGGTGGTTCGACCGAGGTGTAGGTGCCCTCGTTCTCGATGCCGATGGCGTTCTCGTTCTGCCCGGGGCAGTGTGCGCCCTTGATCATCTTGTTCCCGGACTTCAGCGCGTTCAGGCTCCCGTGCCGCCCTTCGAGCTGGTAGCCGCCCCGGCTGATGGTGAAGTGCTGGCCGGTGTCGGACCAGCCGTTGTTGTCCATGTGGTCGGCCTGATCGTTGCGCGCGACCTCGAAGGCGTGCGCGAGCGAGTAGTCGGTGCTGTTCGCGCTCGCGATGTGGTGCACGAGGATGCGGTTCGCCCGGTGGTTCAGCGTGACGAGCCGGTCCCGCGGCGGGCGGGCGCCCCATTCGTCGCAGCCGTAGATCCGCGGGACCTCGGCCGCGCCCGCGATGCCCTCGCCCGTGATCCCGGCACCCGCCAGCGCACCCATGCCCAACAGGAACCGTCGACGGTCTAGCGCCCGGTAATCCACCATGCGCGCAGTCTCCGCGCTCCCCGTACACGCCCCGTACAAACGCCCGCGCCCCACCCAGCCGACACAACCTCCTTACGCAGACAGGTAAAGTCGCCGAGTTCGGTTGGCGCGAGTTCCCCGTTCCGGACGTGCGAGTTCCCCGTTTCGGGACACCGAGTTCCCCGTTTCGGTAGGCGAGTTCCCCACCCGGGCCCCCGGCGAGCACGGCGCGAAGGCGCACCCTGAGAAAACCCGCTTGGTCGGCGAAGTGCGGGAACCGGGTCAGCCGAGGGCGATGGTGACGGCGCGACGGAGTTCGGGGAGTTTCGCGTACAGCTTGTCGCCCGGGCAGTCGGTGTCGAAGTAGTCGCGGTGGCCCTTGATCTCGGCGGGTTTGATGCCCGCCAACGGATTTCTAAAACCTGCCCCGCGCCGCAGGTCAGGGGTTCAGGTCGAGGTTGGCGGCGAACGGGCGGATCAGCTCCAGCTTCCCGTCCTGGCTGCGCGCGATCTCCTTGTACCCCTCACTGGCCAGTTCGAACAGCACGACCTCGGCGACCTTCGCCGGGTTGACCAGCAGGTAGTACGGCACCCCGCAGTCGGCGTACAGCTCGCGTTTGAGCACCCGATCGGTCACCTTGGTCGACGGCGACTCGATCTCCGCGGCCAGCAGCACGTCGGCGGCGTCGAAGTACACCGTGTCCACCCCGGGACAGGTCACCACGACGAAATCCGGGATCAGCAGGCGGCGCTCCCCCAGCCGGATGTTCACGCCGGGCAGCAGCTCGGTGCCCGGCGGGACGGCGGCGTCCATGCGCAGCTGCAACCGGTGCAGCAGCCGCTGGTGGCCGGAGGTGGGCGCGGGAGTCACCAGCAGCGCCCCGTCGACCAGCTCGATCCGGTTGCCGTTGTCCTCCGGCAGGGCGAGGACGTCCTCGACCGTCCATTCGCCGTGGTGCTTCGGCAACAGGTAATCGATGTCAGCAGGAGTGGCCACGGCGCTCCACCTCCACGGTCGCGCAAGTCCCTCGGCTCCCAGTGTGACATGTCGGTCCCTCCCCATAGCGATATACACACGGGGAGCGTCCACCACAGGACCGACAGTTTCCGAAACCCCGCCGGCCGTCAGGCAGGCGTGACCGCCTGACGCACGCCCTCGGCGAGCTCGGCGGACAGCGACCGGACCGCGTCCGCGCCCTCGGCAGCGGCCGTGACCAGGGCGGAACCGACGATCACCGCGTCCGCGAACCCGGCCACCTCGGCCGCCTGCTCCCGCGATTTCACCCCGAGCCCGACGCCGATCGGCAGGTCGGTGTGCGCGCGGGTCCGGCGGACCAGCTCGGCGGCACCGGCGCCCACGCTCTCCCGGGCCCCGGTCACCCCCATCACCGCGGTCGCGTAGATGAAACCGGAGGACGCGTTAGCGGTCAGATGCAGCCGCTCCTCCGAGGAGGACGGCGCGACCAGGTAGATCCGGTCCAGCCCGTGCCGCTCGGACGCTTCCGGCCAGTCACCGGCCTCGTCCGGGGTCAGATCCGGCGTGATCAGGCCGAGCCCGCCCGCGGCGGCCAGGTCCCGCGCGAACGCGTCCACGCCGTAGCGGTGCACCGGGTTCCAGTAGGTCATCACGACCGCGCGACCACCCCGCGCGGCCACCGATTCGACCACCTCGAACAGGTGCCGCAGCTTGAAACCGCCGGTCAGCGCCGCATCCGCGGCCGCCTGGATGGTCGGCCCGTCCATCACCGGATCGGAGTACGGCACACCGACCTCGACCAGGTCCGCGCCGCCGTCGATCATCGCGGCGAGCAGGTCCTTCGACCCGTCGACGGTCGGGTACCCGGCCGGGAGGTAGCCGACCAGCGCGGCCCGCCCCGCACCGCGCGTCCGTTCGAACAGCTCGTCCAGCTCGCTCAAGAGAGCTTCTCCTCGTCCACCAGGCCGAAGTATTTCGCCGCGGTGTCCATGTCCTTGTCGCCGCGCCCGGACAGGTTCACCAGGATCAGGCCCTCCGGACCGAGTTCCGCACCCAGTTTGATGGCCCCGGCCAGCGCGTGCGCCGATTCGACCGCCGGAATGATGCCTTCGGTGCGGGACAGCAGCTTCAGCGCGTCCATCGCCTCCGCGTCGGTCACCGCGCGGTACTCGGCCCGCCCGGTGTCCTTGAGCCACGAATGCTCCGGCCCCACGCCCGGGTAGTCCAGCCCCGCCGAGATCGAATACGCCTCGATGGTCTGGCCGTCCTCGTCCTGCAGCAGGTACGAGTACGCCCCGTGCAGCATGCCCGGCGTGCCCTCGGTCAGCGTCGCGCCGTGCTCACCGGAGTCCAGCCCGTGCCCGCCCGGCTCCAGGCCGACCAGCCGCACGTCCGGATCGTCGATGAACCCGTGGAAGATGCCGATGGCGTTGGACCCGCCGCCGACGCAGGCCGCGACCACGTCCGGCAGCCGCCCGGCCTTCTCCAGGATCTGCGCGCGGGCCTCCTCGCCGATCACCTTGTGGAAGTTGCGCACCATCACCGGGAAGGGGTGCGCGCCGGCGGCGGTGCCCAGCAGGTAGTGCGTGGTGTCCACATTGGTCACCCAGTCGCGCAGCGCCTCGTTGATGGCGTCCTTGAGCGTGCGCGAACCGGTCTTCACCGGGATGACCTCGGCGCCGAGCAGCCGCATCCGGGCCACGTTGAGCGCCTGCCGCTCGGTGTCGACCTCGCCCATGTAGACGACGCAGTCCAGATCGAGCAGCGCGCACGCGGTCGCGGTGGCCACGCCGTGCTGGCCGGCCCCGGTCTCGGCGATGACTCGCTTCTTGCCCATCCGCTTGGTGAGCAACGCCTGGCCCAGCACGTTGTTGATCTTGTGCGAGCCGGTGTGGTTGAGATCCTCGCGCTTGAGGAAGACGCGTGCGCCGCCGCAGTGCTCGGCGAACCGGGGCGCCTCGGTGAGCAGCGACGGCCGCCCCGCGTAGTCCGAGAGCAGGCGCGCGAACTCGCCGGTGAACTCCGGGTCCAGCCGCGCCTTGTCGTACTCCGCGGACAGCTCGTCCAGCGCCCCGATCAGCGCCTCCGGCATGAACCGGCCGCCGTACGGGCCGAAGTGACCGCGCTCGTCCGGGTCGTGCTTCCGGCGCTTCTCGGTCACCGGCTCGGCCTCGGGCAGGCGGGGTGGGATCCGGCGGTGACCAGTTTCACCAGCGCACCCTTCGGGTCGCCGGAGGCGACCAGGCCCTCGCCGACCAGCACCGCGTCCGCGCCGTGACCCGCGTAGGCCATCAGGTCACCCGGCCCGCGGACCCCGGACTCGGCGATCTTGAACACGTCCATCGGCAGCCCCGGGGCGAGGCGGCCGAACACGTCCCGGTCGACCTCCAGAGTGTGCAGGTTGCGCGCGTTGATGCCCATCACCTGGGCGCCGGCCTCCAGCGCGCGGTCCGCCTCCTCGGCGTTGTGCACCTCGACCAGCGCGGTCATCCCGAGCGACTCCACCCGGTCCAGCAGCGCCGCGAGCGCGTTCTGCTCGAGGGCGGCCACGATCAGCAGGACCATGTCGGCGCCGTGCAGCCGGGCCTCGTGCACCTGGTACGGGCTGACGATGAAGTCCTTGCGCAGCAAGGGAACATCCACCGCCGCGCGGACGGCGTCGAGATCGGCCAGCGAGCCGCCGAAGCGCCGCTGCTCGGTGAGCACGCTGATCACGCGGGCGCCCGCGTCCGCGTAGTCCCTGGCGAGCGCGGCGGGATCCGGGATCTCGGCCAGCTCGCCCTTGGACGGGCTGCGGCGCTTGACTTCGGCGATCACGCCGATGCCGGACTCCCGCAGCGCGGCCATCACGTCCTTCGGCGGCGGCGCGTCCGCGGCGCGCCGCTTGAGCTCGTCGAAGGGCAGCGCCTTCTCCCGCTCGGCGAGGTCCGCCCGCACCCCGTCGACGATTTCTTCGAGCACGCTCACCGGGCGACCTCACCGGCCGCCGTGCTCACGGTTTCACTCGCAAGGTGCCTCACAAAAACCTTCCCCTTCCCGCCGAAAAGATGCTAACCCGCGCAACTGCGTGTACTGGCTCCGGGTCGAGGTTGTAGTCAGCGACCCGCGGTCGGATCTTCGCCGTCGGACAAGGCCTCCCAGAGTTCGGTGTCGGGGTCGGGCGCCACGCGTTTGGCCCCCGGGGCGGCGTAACGCGCACCGAGCCGCGGCATCCGGCCCGCGCCCCTGGTACCTGCCAACCCACCGAGGATGACCAGAATTCCCCCTGCTGCCGCCAAAATATGCGCGGTCACGATCTCCGCCGACGGGGCGCCGTCCGGGTAACCACTCCATCGCAGACCGTCAACGGCCACCCAGCACGCGGCGACCCCGGCGAGCGCGAGCAGCACGCCGAGCACGCGGCGCGGCCAGCCGCCGGTGGCGACCATCCCGGCCACCCCGGCGAGCGCGAGGATGGCCAGCGGCACCAGCGCGCTCGCCTGTTCCGCGCCGGTCTTGGTTTCCAGCACCAGGCCGCGGACGCCGGCGTCCCGGTTCGCGGCGGTCCAGGTCATCCTGGACGCGCCCCACAACGCGGCCGAGCCGAGCAGGAGCGCGACCGAGACCATCCACAGTGGACGTTTACGGTTCGGCGGGGCCGGTTCGGACACGGGTGCCGTCACCCCCGGAATTCCCGCGCCCTGGCCGGAGCCATGGTCTGCGCGGCGGCGACCGCGGACAGGACCGTGCGCGCCTTGTTCAGCGATTCGTTGTCCTCGTAGTCGGGCTGGGAGTCGGCGACGACCCCGCCACCGGCCTGCACGTAGGCGATCCCGTCGCGCACCAGCGCGGTGCGGATCGCGATCGCGGTGTCGGCGTCCCCGGCGAAGTCCAGGTACCCGACGACCCCGCCGTAGAGCGCCCGCCGGGTGGGCTCCAGCTCCTCGATGAGCTCCATCGCGCGCACCTTGGGCGCACCGGACAGCGTGCCCGCCGGGAAGCACGCGGCCACCGCGTCGAACGCCGTTCGACCCTCGGCCAGTTCGCCGGTGACCGTGGAGACGATGTGCATCACGTGGCTGTAGCGCTCGATGTCGAAGAAGTCCACCACCCGCACGGTGCCGGGTTCGCACACCTTGCCGAGGTCGTTGCGGCCGAGGTCGACCAGCATCAGGTGCTCGGCGCGCTCCTTCGCGTCGGCCAGCAGGTCCTTGGCGAGCTGGGCGTCCTCCTCGGGGTCGGCCCCGCGCCACCGCGTGCCCGCGATCGGGTGCGTGGTCGCCCGGCCGTCGCGCACGGTGACCAGCGCCTCCGGGCTGGAGCCGACGATGTCGAACCCGTCCAGCCGCAGCAGGTACATGTACGGGCTCGGGTTGGAGGTGCGCAGGACCCGGTAGATGTCCAGCGCGTCGGCCTCGGTGGCGAGTTCGAATCGTTGCGAGGGAACGATCTGGAACGCTTCACCGGCCTGGATGGCCTCGACCGCCTTCGCCACCGCGGCGTGGTAGTCCTCTTTGGCGCGGCAGCGGGTGAACTCGGGCGCCGGCCGGTCGAACACCGCGGTGGTCGACGGCGCGGGGGCGCCCAGCAGCTCGGTCATCCGCTCCAGGCGGTCCACGGCGTCGTCGTAGGCGGCGTCCACCCGTTCCGGGGAGTCGTCCCAGTTGACCGCGTTCGCGATCAGCGTGACGGTGCCCTCGTGGTGGTCGAAGGCGGCCAGATCGGTGGCCAGGAGCATGGTCAGCTCGGGGATGTCGAGGTCCTTCTCGGCCAGCTCGGGCAGCCGTTCCAGCCAGCGGACCGCGTCGTAGCCGATATAGCCGACCATGCCGCCGGTGAGCGGCGGCATCCCGGGCAGCGGTTCGGTGTGCAGCGCGAGCACGGTCTCCCGCAGGACGGACAGCGGGTTGCCTTCGGTCGGCAGGCCCACCGGCGGGGTGCCGGTCCAGACGGCCTCGCCGTCCCGCACGGTCAGGGCCGCCGGGCTGTGCACCCCGATGAACGACCAGCGCGACCAGGACTCGCCGTTCTCCGCGGATTCGAACAGGAACGTGCCGGGGCGGTCGGCGGCGAGCTTGCGGTACACGCCGACCGGGGTCTCCCCGTCGGCGAGCAGGCGCCGCACCACCGGGATGACCCGGCGGCCCTCGGCCAGGGCGCGGAAATCCTCCCGCGCGGGGCTGACCGCGCCGAGACCGGCGGCGCTGGCGTTGGTTACTGGGGCACTGGCCATGGAATCATTGTGCCGTCGCGGTCATTCGGGGTTACATCGGGCATAATTCACCACATGTTGAATTATTTCCCCGATGGGTACATCATGGGGAGGTGAGTCCCGCGAAGCAGTCCGCACCGGTCAAGCGCCGCGGCCGTCGTCCCGCAGGCCAGGACACGAAGACGGCCCTCCTCGAGGCTGCCCGCGAGGTGTTCGGCGAGGCAGGCTACGACGGCGCCACCGTCCGCGCGATCGCGAACCGCGCCGGCGTGGACGCGGCCATGGTCAACCACTGGTTCGGCAGCAAGGAGGGCCTGTTCGCGCAGGCCGTGCTCGAACTGCCGTTCAACCCGGCGGAACTGATCGAGACCCTGCTCGACGGCGAACCGGACACGCTCGGGGAACGGATCGTGCGCACGTTCCTGACCAGGTGGGACGCGACCGCGGGCGGGGTGTTCCCGGCGCTGGTCCGCAGCGTCGCCAGCCACGACCAGGTCGCCCACGCGCTGCGGGACATGTTCCTCAAGCAGATCTTCAGCAGGCTCGCGGGCCAGCTCGGCGCGGACCGGCCGGAACTGCGGGCCACGCTGTGCGCCTCGCAGCTCATCGGCATGGGCATGATCCGGTACGTCGCCAAGTTCGAGCCGCTGGCCTCCACCGACATCGAGACCGTGGTCACCGCGGTCGCCCCCAACCTGCAGCGCTACCTCACCGGCGACCTCGGCTGACGGGTGTCATGAGGGGACCCCTCCTGACGAAATCTGTTAGGAGGGGTCCCCTCATGACAGTCGCGGCTAGGCGTCGGCGAGCAGCAGGCGGGCGTCGGTGTCGAAGCAGGTCCGGGTGCCGGTGTGGCAGGCCGGGCCCACCTGGTCCACCCGCACCAGCACGGTGTCCGCGTCGCAGTCGAGCCGGACCTCGCGCACGTGCTGGGTGTGCCCGGACGTCTCGCCCTTCACCCACAGTTCCTGGCGGCTGCGCGAGTAGTACGTGCCGCGCCGGGTGGTCAGGGTCCGCTCCAGCGCCTCGTCGTTCATCCAGGCGACCATCAGCACGTCGGACGTCTCGTGGTCGACGACCACCGCGCAGATCAGCCCGTCCGCGTTGCGCTTGAGCCGGGCCGCCAGTTCCGGGTCCAGGGTCATGCGCGCTCCCCGAGCAGGAACCGGCGCACCGGCATCGAGTTCAGCAGCACCCCGGTGTACACGTACCCCGCCGCCGCGAGCCCGGAGAACAGCTTGAGCCACAGCAGTTCACCCGCCATCAGGACCAGCACGTGCAGGATCGCGAAGATCACCACCACGGCGAACCCGGCGATCCGCGACGACGGCATCCGCAGCGCCAGCCCGGCCGCCACCAGGGAGCCCAGCACGAGCGCGGTGATCGGCAGCATCACCGTCCGCCCGGACGCCTCGCTGGTCGAAACGATGATCACGCCGAGCAGCGTGTGCACCAGGCCGATGCCGACCAGCAGTCCGGCGACGACCTTCACCTCGGCCGGTGACTGCCAGAACTTCACCGGATCTCAACTCCCCCGGCCCGCAGCGTGTCCTTGACCTCGCCGATCTTCAACTGTCCGAAGTGGAACACGCTGGCCGCGAGCACCGCGTCCGCCCCGGCGCGCACCGCGGGCAGGAAGTGGTCGACGGCCCCCGCCCCGCCGCTCGCGATCACCGGCACGCTCACCGCGGCGCGGACCAGCCGGATCAGCTCCAGGTCGAATCCGGCCTTGGTGCCGTCGGCGTCCATCGAGTTCAGCAGGATCTCGCCGACGCCCAGCTCCTGCCCCCGCGCCGCCCATTCCACCGCGTCGATCCCGGTGCCCTGGCGGCCGCCGTGCGTGGTCACCTCGAAGCCGGACGGCGTTCCGCCACCGCGCCGCGCGTCGACCGAGAGCACGATGCACTGGGCGCCGAACCGCCGGGACGCCTCGCCGAGCAGTTCGGGCCGCGCGATGGCCGCGGTGTTGATGCTCACCTTGTCCGCGCCCGCGCGCAGCAGCCGGTTCACGTCGTCGGTCGAGCGCACGCCGCCGCCCACGGTAAGCGGGATGAACACCTGCTCGGCGGTCCGGCGGACCACGTCGTAGGTGGTCTCGCGGTTACCCGAGGACGCGGTGACGTCGAGGAAGGTCAGCTCGTCGGCGCCCTCGGCGTCGTACGCGCGCGCCAGCTCGACCGGGTCACCGGCATCACGCAGGTCGGCGAAGTTGACGCCCTTCACCACCCGGCCCGCGTCGACGTCGAGACACGGGATCACCCTCACCGCTACGGACATGCCTACCAGCGTACTTAGCGGCACCGCCCCCACCCGGCCCTGCCCCGATCGCGGGCCGCCAGCCGCGATAGGAAGGGACCTTTACTCCGGTTGAACCGTAGTAAAGGTCCCCCGCTCCCGGACAACCGGAGCGAAGGTCCCTTCCTACCCCCGGTCGAGGCGGATCTGGTCGGTGCCGGACTCGTAGTCGAACAGCTCCGCGTACCGGCCCCAGTCGATCGCGGTGTCCAGTTGCAGCCGCGCGTCGGCGGCGGAGAAACCCCGCCGCAGCAGGTCGAGGAAGAACCCCGCCCGCAGGCTCCCGTCCCCGCTGCTGGCCAGCGCGCGGCAGATGGTCCGCACCAGCGGCGCCCGCTCCCGCACCTGCTCGGCGAAGATCTTCTTGCTGCGCTGGATGTCCGCGCCCATGAACTCCTCACCGACCTGCGTCAGCTCCAGGTCGGCGCCGGACACCCGCACCAGGTCGAGCAGGGCGGCGGCGTCGACCAGCGGCAACAGGTCGTCGATCTCGAAGTTCAGGTCGGCCGCGATCTCCGGCAGGTCGACCCGCCCGCCCTTGGCCGACACGATCTCCACCAGCCCCGCCAGCCCGCCGACCGACACCGCGGGCAGCGGCCGCGCGGTCGGCGTGGCCTCGGTCGGCTCGGGCACGTGGACGTCCGCCTCCCGCCCGGTGAGCAGGTCGTACAGCCGGTCGACCAGGGCAGCGAACGCGGGCGCGCGCCGGTCCCGCGGCCGCGCCAAATCGATCGGCACCTCGGCGCGGATGTGCCCGGGGTTCGCGCCGAGCACGACCACCCGGTCGGCGAGCAGCACGGCCTCCTCGATGTTGTGCGTGACGATGCAGATGCCCTTGGTCGGGAAGTTCTGCCCGGCCCACAACGAGATCAGCTCGGTGCGCAGGTTCTCCGCGGTGAGCACGTCCAGCGCGGAGAACGGCTCGTCCATCAGCAGCAGATCCGGTTCCAGCACCAGGGCGCGGGCGAACCCCACCCGCTGCCGCATCCCGCCGGAAAGTTCCTTGGGGTAGGCGGATTCGAAGCCGTCCAGCCCGATCAGGTCGATCGCGGCCAGCGCCCGTTCCCGCCGCCGCGCGGGCGGCACGCCCCGCGCGGCGAGGCCGAGTTCCACGTTGTCCTGCACGGTCAGCCACGGCATCAGCGCGAACGACTGGAACACCATCGCGGTCCCGGGATTGGCCCCGTTGAGTTCCTCGCCGCGGTACCGCACGCTGCCGCTCGTCGGCGCGATCAGCCCGGCGATCGTGCGCAGCAGCGTGGACTTCCCCGATCCCGACCGGCCGAGCAGCGCGACGATCTCCCCGGCGCGCAGATCCAGCCCGATCCCGTCGAGCACGCGCAGCTCGTCGCCCGCCGCGCCGGTGAAGCTCTTGCTCACATTCTCGACGCTGACGATCACCTCGGTCATGAATTCCTCCCAGTTCACAAAGAAAAGCGACGTTCGGCCAGCGCGTAGAGGCGGCGCCAGAACAGCCGGTTGAGCCCGACGACGTAGAGGCTCATCACCACCACGCCGATGAGGATGTGCGGAGCGTTTCCGGTGCTGGTCGCGTCCGAGATGTAGGCGCCCAGCCCGGTCGCGGTCAGCGTGGTCGAGCCGTAACTGACGATCTCGGCGACGATCGAGGCGTTCCAGGCGCCCCCGGCGGCGGTGATCCCGCCGGTGACGTAGCTGGGGAAGATCGCGGGCAGCACGAGTTTGCGCCACCACAGCGCACGCGGCAGCCGCAGATCCGCCGCGGCCTCGCGCAGATCGTTCGGGATGGCGCTGGCTCCGGCGATGACGTTGAACAGGATGTACCACTGCGCCCCCAGGCTCATCAGCAGGATCCCGCCCCAGTCCAGGCTGATCCCGGTCGCGACGAGCACCCCGGTGGCGAGCGGGAACAGGAAGTTCGCCGGGAAGGACGCCAGCACCTGCACGACCGGTTGCGCCAGCCGGGAAATCCTGGGGTTGAGCCCGATCCAGACGCCGATCGGCACCCACACCAGGGTCGCGACCACCACCAGCACGATCACCCGGCCGAAGGTGACCAGGCCCAGCAGCAGCGCGTGCCCGACCTCGCCGAATCCCGCGGTGACCGCGACATACCCGACCGCCCGGACCACCCCGTACCCGATCGCGGCGAGCACGACCACCGCGAACGCCACGTCCCCGATCCGCCGCCGCACCGGTGAGGTCCGAAGTGGATGGTCGGCGAGCCCGAACACGCCCATGATCCGGTCCAGCGGCGCGACCAGCCAGCCGAACACCCGCGCTAGGAAAGCCGGAATCCGGGACCGCCGCAGCAGGTTCAGCACCACGCTGCGCGGCGCCTCGGCGGCCTCGGATTCCTCGACCCGGAACCGTTCGGCCCAGGCGGTGAGCGGCCGCCAGAACAGCACGTTCACCCCGACCACCATGATCACCATGACCGCCATGGCCAGCAGCACGCGGTCCAGCCGCCCCTCCTCGTTCGCCGCGGCCACGTAGGCGCCGACACCGGGCAACGCGAAGTGCTTGTTGTTGACGCTCAACGCCTCCGAGGCGACCAGGAAGAACCAGCCGCCGCCGAAGCTCATCATCCCGTTCCAGACCAGCGGAATCATCCCGCTGGGCACATCGACCCGCCAGAACCGCTGCCACCGGGACAGCCGCAGCAGCCGGGCCGCCTCGTCCACCTCGCGCGGCTGGGAGACCAGCGAGTGGTAGAACGCGAACGTCATGTTCCACGCCTGCGAGGTGAAGATCGCGAAGATCGACGCGCACTCCAACCCCAGCTGCGAACCGGGGAACAGCGCGATGAACCCGGTGATGGTGACCGAGAGGAAGCCCAGGATCGGCACCGACTGCAGGATGTCGAGCACCGGCAGCAGCACCTTCTCCGCCCGCCGCAACCGGGCCGCCGCCGTCGCGTAGACGAAGGTGAACACCAGCGAGATCGCCAGCGCCACGAACATGCGCAGCAGTGAACGCGCCGCGTAGTAAGGAAGTTCCGCCGGATCGGTGGACACAGTGGACGGTGCGGTGGCCTCGTCCCACGGGACGGAGACTCCGTGCATGAGCCGCACCAGCAGCCACATCAGCGCGGCCGCGCCGACGAACACCAGGACATCGGCGACGCTGCTGCGAGGCCGGGAAAGCACGTCCCGGGAGGGAAAGGAGCGCAGCAGCGTCATTCCTCGGCTCCGTTCCCGTTGGACCGGACCTCGGCCTGCCAGCGGACGCTGGTCACCGACGGCTCCATGGACAACCGGCTCACCGCGGACTCCATCTGCGCGTCGTCCCGCTGATCCCCGGCGAGTTCGGCCCGGACCTCGACATAACCCTCGAGCGAACTGTTCGCGCTCGTCACCGACCGCAACCGGAAATCGGTGCGGGTCAACGCCTGCACGAGCAGCGCGCGCACGTGCGCCTCCGAATCGTCCTTGGTCACCGCGAGGAACTCGTACGAGGTCGGGGTTTCCGTGCCGGTGTCCGGCCGCCGGTCGACCACCCGGCCCAGCGGCCGCAGCGCGACGTTGACCGCCACCACCACGACCGTCCCGGCGAGCGCCACCTGGTACAGCCCCGCCCCGGCGAGCGCGCCGACCGCCGCGGAACACCACAGCGTCGCGGCCGTGTTCAGCCCGCGCACGGTCAGCCCCTCGCGCAGGATCACCCCGGCGCCGAGGAACCCGATCCCGGACACGATCTGCGCGGCGACCCGGGTCGGGTCCGCGCTGCCGCTGTCGCTCAACCCGCCGAAACCGTGCGCGGACAGCAGCACGAACAGCGTGGCCCCGGTGGCCACCAGCGCGTTGGTCCGCAACCCGGCCATCCGCGCGCGGTACTGCCGTTCGAAACCGATCACCGTGCCCAGCCCGACCCCGGTACCGAGCCGGGCGAGCATCTCCCAAGTGCTCATCATCGTTGCCTCACAACCACGTTCCGGTTCGGTTCACATAGCGGTCCTTGACCAGCCGCGCGGCGACCAGGTACCCGAGCAGGATCACCACCAGCCAGGGGAAGTAGGCCAGGGGCAGCGGATGCATGCGCAGCACGGACCCCAGCGGCGAGAACGGCAGCAGCAGCCCGGCCGACACCACCGCGGCGACCGCCACCAGCACCGGCCGCGACGGCAGGCTCAGGCCCCGCCCGCGCAGCACCAGCACGACGAGCACCTGCGACAGCAGCCCCTCGACGAACCAGCCGGTCTGGAACAGCGCCTGCTCATGCGTGCTGTCCTCGCCCAGCACCCACCACAGCATCGCGAAGGTGGCCAGGTCGAACAGGGAACTCAGCGGCCCGAACACCAGCACGAACCGGGTCAGCCCGCGCGCGTCCCACGTTCGAGGCCGCCGCAGGTAATCGGCGTCCACCCGGTCCCACGGCAGCGCGAGCTGCGCGGCGTCGTAGAGCAGGTTCTGCACCATGAGCTGGATCGGCAGCATCGGCAGGAACGGCAGGACCGCGCTCGCGACCAGCACGCTGGACACGTTGCCGACGTTGGACGCGGCGGTGATCTTGACGTACTTCATCGTGTTGCCGAGCGTGCGGCGGCCGTCCACGACCGCCGCCGCGAGCACGGTCAGGTCCGAGTCGAGCAGCACCAGATCGGCCGCTTCCTTGGCCACATCGGTCGCGGTGTCCACGCTGATGCCGACGTCCGCGATGCGCAGCGCCGCCGCGTCGTTCACCCCGTCGCCGACGAACCCGACCGTGTGGCCGTCCTCCCGCAGTGCCGCCACGATCCGGGCCTTGTGCTGCGGGGTGACCTTGGCGAACACGGTGGTGCGCCGGACCAGCTCGGCCAGCGCGGCGTCGCCGAGCGCGTGGATCTCCTCGCCCAGCACGATTTCCCCGGGATCGATGCCCGCCTGCTCGCACACCTGCGCCACGACCCGCGGCGAGTCGCCGGTCAGCACCTTCACCGCCACGCCGTGCTCGGCGAGTTGCCGCACGGCGGGCGCGGTGGTCGCCTTCACCGGATCGGCGAAGGCGACGAACCCGACCAGCACCAGCTCGGATTCGTCCTCCAGCCCGTAGCCGCCGAGCCGGGCCGGGGTCTGCCGGGCCGCGATCGCGAGGATCCGCATCCCGTGCGCGTGGTGGGCGTCGACCAAGTCCACCGCCTGCCGGCGCAGGTCAGGAGTCAGCTCGACGACCTCCCCGCCGCGCCGGGCGAACGAGCACCGGGTGAGCACCTCGTCCGGATCCCCCTTGGCGATGAGGATGTGCTCCCCGTGCTGCCGTTTGACGACCACAGTGGACAGTCGCCGGTCGTGGTCGAACGGGAGTTCGTCGACCCGGCTGAACCGGGCCTCGGCGAGCAGCGCCTCGGAGTCGGCGGCGTATTCGGTGATGGCCTCGTCCAGCCGGTTGTGCGGCACCGACTGGAAGTGCGCGGCGAGGAAGGCGTACGTGGTGACTTCCCGGTCGAGCGCGCCCGCGAGGTCGATGCCGTGCGCGAACACCGCCCGGTCCTCGGTGAGCGTGCCGGTCTTGTCCACGCACAGCACGTCCATGCCGCCGAGGTCGCCGATCGCGTCCAGCCGCTTCACGATGACCTTGCGGCGGGCCAGGTTCGCGGCGCCGCGCGCGAGCGTGGTGGTCACGATGACCGGCAGCATCTCCGGCGTCAGGCCGACGGCGACCGAGACGGCGAACAGCGCGGCCTGCACCCAGTCGCCGCTGACCGTGCCGTTGACGACCAGCACGATCGGCACCAGCACCAGCATGAACCGGATCAGCGTCCAGCCGACCGCCCGCACCCCGGAGTCCACGCTGCTGTCCGGCCGCCGCGCCCGGGCCCGGCGCGCGAGCGAGCCGAGGTAGGTGGCGTCCCCGGTGGCGACGACCAGCGCGATCGCGGATCCGCCGACCACCGAGGTCCCCGCGTGGCACACCGATTCCTCGCCGGTGGCGGCCCGCTTGCGCACCGGCAGGGTCTCCCCGGACAGCGCCGACTGGTCGACGAGCAGGTCCTGCGCGGAGAGCAGGCGCACGTCCGCAGGCACCAGATCGCCGGGCGCGAGCACCACCTGGTCGCCGGGCACCAGGTCCTCGACCGGCACCTCGCGTTCGGTGGCCTGCTCGCCCTCGTCGGCGCGGCGGCGGACGGTCGCGGTGGTGGTGACCATGCCGCGCAGCGCCCGCATCGCCCGGTCCGAGCGCACCCGCTGCCAGTACCGCAGCGCCACGCTCAGCACGACCATGACGGCCACGGTGACCCAGCCGCGGATGTCCCCGACCACGACGAACACCACGCCGAGGCCGCTCAGCAACGCCACGAACGGGCTGTTCAGCGCCGAGCCCAGCCGCGCGAACGGGCCCGGCGCGGCCGAGGCCGCGGGGCGGTTGTCACCCGCGGTGGTCAACCGCTGCGCGGCCTCGGCTTCGGTGAGCCCTTTCGGGGAACTGGACAGGGACTGGAACAACTCGAACGGGGTGGCGCTCGCCGCGTCGTGCACCGCGGTCCGCGAAACACCCATCAGCCCAACCAGCCCTTCCGCTTGGTGCGGGACGAGGAAAGTCGCGACAGCGCGAGGTAGCGCAACTTGTCGTGCGCGTAACTCGCCTGCCGGGAGATCCCGTCGATGTCGTCGAGCAGCAGCCCGAGCAGCCTTTCGTCCACATCGGACGAACCGGCGCGCAGGTACCGGGCGGCGCGGGCCAGGGTGAGCTGCCCCTCGCGGGTCCGGGACACGATCTCCTCGAGGTCGTTCATCCGGGTGATCGCCGCCGTGCCATGGACACCGTCCAGGGTTTCGATCGCACCGCCAGCGTAGGTGATCACGTCCGCCGCCGCGTCGTTCAACGCGTGCAGCAGCGCGTACATCACCCCATGCGGGGACCCGATCAGCTCGGGCGCGCGGCGCATCCGGTCGATCCCGGTGTCGAACGGTTCGAAGTGCTTCTCCGGCTGCGCGGTCACCAGCAACCGGCGCCCCAGCGCGAACACCAGCGACTCGCACCGGATTTCCGTGGCGCCCCGGACGTTCACGACGACCGGGAAGTACACGAAGTCGTCGGTCACCCGGACCCGGGTGTCCCGGCCGCCGAAGTCCACCCCGACCGTCGCGCTGATGTCCGTGACCAGCGCGCTGTCGGTGACCGGCAGCTGGATCCACCGCCGGCGCAGTTCGACGGAATCGAACCGCGCCGGCGCGATCTGCGTCCGCACTTCGCTCACCCCGCCCTCCGCTCCGACGCGCCGGCGACGTTTTCGGCGCGCGGCGGCAGCGGCGTGACCACCGGCCGCCAGGCGCAGACCAGCCGGCGGGCGCCGGACGCGCTCTTCTCGACCGTCCACTGTGCACGCAGCTCAGTACGGTTTCCGTTGGTGTTGGTGAATTCCTTGATGTTCATGTCGCTACTCCCCTATCCGGGGGTGCGCGCACACAAACCAGACCTAGTAGACAGTGAACGATCCGGAAGCGGACCGAACGCAGGCGTCAACGCCGGGCGGTGACCGCCACCGAGGTGAGCGGAGGGCGCCCAGTCGCGTCGATACTGTCGTCTGGCATGTGCCGCTCACCTCGCTCTCTTTCACTCGCCGGTCGAGCGCAGGCTTGTTCCCGCGCTGCCCTGACAGCATGCCCGACATTCAAGTACTTGCGCAAGTGATTTGACGCGTGTCACGCTGGGCCTGACACGCGAAGGAGCGATGGTGACGTTTCCGGCCGGGGCCCCTGCCACCCACGAACCCCTGCCGCCCGCGGTACTCCAGGACGCGGCGGCCACCTTCGGCATGCTCGCCGCCACCGCCCGGCTGCAGATCGTGTGGCTGCTATCCGGCGGGGAACGCGATGTCGGCACCCTCGCCGAAGAGGTCGGCCAGACGGTCGCCGCGGTGAGCCAGCACCTGGCCAAACTCAAACTCGCCGGCCTGGTCCGCGCCCGCCGCGAAGGCCGCCGCCAGGTCTACCTGGTCGACGACCCGCACGTCGTGGAGATCGTCAACCTCATAGTCAGCCACCACGGCGAACCCCGAACCTCCCGCCGCCACGCCTGAACACACGAAACGGCGCGCCCAAGACTCACGTCTCGAACGCGCCGTTCCGGAGGGTCAGCGAGGCGACAGCTTGCTTCGCTCCAGCTGGTAGAACCGCTGCACCATGGTTTCCATCTTGTCGAAGAACTCGCCACCGGCGCGGGTCAGCGCGGCGAACAGTTCGTTTTCGTCGACCGGCGCGGCACGCCGTTCTCCGTTGACGGTCGAGGCAACCAGTACCCGCCCTCGTTCGATGCCCTTGAACGAAAGCTCGATGGGCTGGTCCGGAAACAGGGTGGACGAATTCCGGTTCGCGCGGAATTCCTCGACCATGTTGGCCAGGTAGGCCCACAGGGTCTCGACGTCATCGGCCTCCGCCTTGCCGATGATGTCCACACCGTCGACGCTGAGTTCGATCGCGCCCATGGTGTCTCCTGCGTAACGTCGTGGCGGAAGCTCGTCGCATTCGGCGATGTCGACGAACGTGTATCCGGACTCGGCCGGGAAGGCCAAGTAGGTCCTGATCGAAATCACTCTGGGCTACCTCGGTCGGGGTTGTCCTGGTTCAGCCAGGATGGCACGAGCCTACTTTATCGGATAGAACTGGCCTACTTTACCGAAGTTGATGCCGAGTTGGTACTTCACGCCGTTCACCACACCGGTGATCGGGTAGACGCCGTTGATTCCCTTCTCGGCGATATACGCCCGATTTTGATTCAGCACGGACCCTATCGCACTCTCCAATTCCTGGAGGGTCATGTTGCTCTGGAAGAACGACTGATCGGCCTTGAACGAACCGTCCCAGTACTTCGGGTGGTGCCGCTCGAGGAAATGGGTCATCCGTTCCCTGGTGAGCAGAAGCTGGTCGTTCGCCCCCACCTGGTACGACCGGCTCGACCAGTTGTTGAGCACCGAAGCGGAACGGCCCGTCATGATCGCCGGGAAAGGCGGCCGGACGCCCAGCTTCAGCTTCTTCATGATCTGCCGCAGCCACTTGCTGGCAGGGCCTCCCATGCCCATTTCCTGGAGGAAGGCGACGTTGCCCGGCACCGAGGCGAGCTGAGCCAGCAGTTCCGACCCGCAGGCCCTGGGCGCCGTCTGACAGTACGCCCGCAGGAAGAGCGCGGGCAGATCCTTCTCGTCGGCCGGGCCGATCTGCCGGTAGTAGGCCCCGTCGTTGTCCAGCCAGACGTCGAAGTTGCGGGCGAGGTTCTCGCATTCGGTGAGCCCGAATCCCTTGAACGGCAACTGGACGCCGTTGATGATGCAGCCACCCGAGTCGTAGAACGAGATGGTCCCGTTGTCGAACTGCGCGACGCGGTAGGTGGCGGGTTTGCCGTTGGCCTCGGCTTGCTGTTCCTGGCGCTGCTTCTCCAGGAAGATCTCGGTCGCCTCGATCGCGGCCTGCGCGGCGGCCGCGGCGTCCTTCCCGGCCGCGATGGCCGAAGCGCGGGCCTGGGCGGCCCACGCGGCGGCCTGGGCGGCGAAGGCGTGCGCTCGTGCCGCCGAACTCTCCGCCTGCGCGGCGAACTGGTCCGCCTGCCGCGCGCTCTCGTGCGCGGCCGCTTCGGCGTTGCGCGCCGCCCGCGCGGACTGGGCGGCCTGGTCGGCCGATGCCTGCGCCTGCTGGGCGGAGGCGCGGGCCTGGTTCGCGTAGTCCTGGGCCAGGTTGGCGAACTCCCGCGCCTGCCGGGCATAACCGGCCGCCTCGTCCGCCGCGTTCCGGGCGATGGCGGCCGCGCGGGCGGCCTCGGCCGCGTTCTCCCGCGCGGTGGCCGCGATCCGGGACGCCTCGGCGACGTACTGGCGCACCTCGGAAACGTGCGCCGCCGTGTCGAGGTCTCGCCGTTGCGCCTTGATCTGCTCCACGTCCAGGAACTGGCGCAGGGAGGCGACCGGACCGGCCAGGGCGATCTGCGCGGCGGCCTTCACCTCGGGGCCGCCCGCCTCCATGATCTGCCCGACCCGGATGCGGTCGTCGTGTTCCGCGGCGACGTGTTGCCCGGTGCGCAGGAAGAACTGCCGATCGGCGTCGGAACCGTTGAGCGCCTTGGTGGCGGCTTCCTTCATCGCCGGGCCGCCGGATTCCAGCAGCCGCGCGATCTGGATCCGGTCGTCGTGCTCCTTGCCTTCGTACTGCCGGGTCCGCAGGAACTCCTGGACCGCGGCGTAGTCGCCGCCGAGCGCGGCGACCGCCGCCGTTTTCATCGCCGGGATCGTGGCGGTGTCCGCGATATGCGCGACCCGGGCGCGGTCGTCCTGCTCGGCGGCCATGGTCACCCCGGCGCGCACGAATTCCCGCACCTCGGCCTCGTCACCGGCGAGCGCGTTCTCGGCGGCCGATCTCGTCCACGAGCCGCCGGAGTGCATCAGCCGGGCGGCCACCCGGCGCCCGTTCGCCAGCACCGTGGCGGCGGGCGCGCCGGGTGCGGTGGCCTCGGCGAGGAGCCGCTTCGTCTCGGTGTCCCGCCGGGACTCTTCGGCCGCGTCCCACGCCAGGTCGGCCGTGCGTTCGGCCTCGATCTGGCGTGCCTGTTCGGCCTCGAACTTCGCCTTCTCGGTCTGCGTGGCGAGCCGCTCTTCGTCGGCCTTGCGCGCCGCTTCCTCCACCTGCTGCGCCTGGTTCGCCGCCGCGGTCGCCGCTTCGGCCGCGGTCAGCGCCGCGGCGGCATGAGCGGCGGACTCCCGTGCCGCGTACTCGGCTTCACCGGCGTGCGCGGCGGCCTCGTCGGCGGCCCGCGCCGCGGCCTCGGCGTGCGTGGCGGCGTCGTTGGCGAACCGGGAGGCCTCGGCCGCCGCTTGCGCGGCCGTGCGGGACAGCGCGTCCGCCGCGTTGGCCGCGCGCGAGGCGATCTGCGCGTTCCGCCGCGCCTCCTGCGCGGCCCGCCGGGCCCGGGCCGCC
This sequence comes from Amycolatopsis anabasis, assembly GCF_009765355.1. Classification (GTDB taxonomy): domain Bacteria; phylum Actinomycetota; class Actinomycetes; order Mycobacteriales; family Pseudonocardiaceae; genus Amycolatopsis; species Amycolatopsis anabasis. Next base: position 121,209 of record NZ_VTHK01000026.1, read on the forward strand.
TCCGCACTCGACTGGTGCGCGTAGCCGGCGGCCGCCTCGGCGGCCTGCGCCGCCAGATCGGCCTGGCCCGCCGCGTCGAGGGCGGCGCGGGTCGCGTTGCCCGCTTCCCGGGCCGCGTCGCCGACAGCCTTGGCGGCCCCGGCCGCGTCTCGTGCGGCCGCCGCCGCGTTGCGCGCGTCGACCGCGGCCTGTCGTGCCACGGACGCCTTCCCCGCGTCACCCGCCGCGGCCGCGGCGGCGTGGTACGCGCGGGCCGCGGCCTCACCCGCCAGCGCCGCGGCGATCGCCGCGCGCGCGGCGGCATTCGCGGCCACCTTGGCCGCCGCGTTGGCCGCGTTGGCCGCGTCGATGGCGACCCGCGCCGCGTCCGCGGCCTGACTCGCCGCGGTGGCGGCCCGGCCCGCGGCGTCGGCCGCACGCCCGGCGGAGTCCTTCGCCGCGGCGGCCTCCGCGGCGGCCCGCTGGGTGGCTTCCCTGGCCAGCTGCGCGGCCAGCACCGCGCGGGCCGAAGCCTCCTTGGCCTCCTCGGTTTCCCGCGCCGCCTGCGCGCCCGCCTCCTTGGCGACCTCGAGCAGGTGCGCCACCGTCAACTTCTCCTGGTCCCGTTCCCTGGCCACGTTGTACCCGGTGAGCAGGAATTCCCGGATGTCCTCGATGGAACCGCCGAGCGCCGCCTGCGCGGCCTTCTTCACCGCCGGACCACCGGCCGCCATGATCTGGGCGACCCGCATCCGGTCGTCGGTGTCCTGGGCGGCCTGCCGGCCGGTGAGCAGGAACTGCTGCACGTCGGCGTCGGTGCCGTTGAGGGCCGCCTGCGCGCCGCGCTTCACCTCGGGGCCACCGGTGGTCATGATCTGCGTGACCCGGACCCGCTGGTCGGACAGCCAAGGCCCCTGCCAACCGTCCTTCAGGTAGGCGCGCAGGTCTTCGACGGATCCGGTCAACGCCTGCTGGGCGGCCTGCTTCGTCCCGGGGCCGCCCGCGTTGAGCAGTTGCGCCACCCGGACTCGATCATCGTGTTCGCGTGCCTGATGCTGACCGGTTTCCAGGAACGCCCGCAGATCGTCGTCCGAGCCGATCAGGGCGGTCTCGGCGGCGGCGGAAACCCCGCGGCCGCCCTTCTTCAGCAGTTCGAGCGCCTGCGCACGAGGATTCGCCTCGGGTTCCGCCGCGGTCGCCGGCGCTTCCGGCACGGTCAAGGTGGCGGCGAAGACCACGAAGAGGGCCACCGCCGCGATCACCACCCGCGCCGGGACCGCGACGATCGATCTTGGTCTCATTCCGTTCGCATCCCCTCGGAAAATTTCTGACACACCGAAGTCGTAACAACCAACAAGTTCTGGCGGCCGATGGCGTTTCCCGCAACCCCGGATGAATTCGGCCGATCCCCTCGTTCGCTTCTTACCGCATCGGCTTGTGCACAAACAAGGTTGAACACCTCCATACCCTCATTCGGGCCATCTTGATCACTGCGTCGAAGCTCACACCATTTGCCGCTAACATTTCGCGACTGTGCCGTTCGGCGTAATGGGTGAAACCATGCGGCCGTCATCTTTTTCTGACGTTGACGTGCAACCTTTTGACTGGGAAGCTGGTCCCCTCGACTGGGAGGGTGCCGCCGCGTCCGCGTGCGGTCTCAATCTTTCTTGATCTTCATATTGGTTGACACGAGTAAGGAGTCGCGTGAGCGCTCGATTCTTTTCCCGATTAATGGTCATCGGTATGGCCGGAGCCGTTTCAGTGCTTTCCGGGAATGTTTCCTCAGCCGAGGACACCCCACCGCCCACCGAGGAGAACTACGATTACCCGGGCGCGGAGAAGATCTTTCAGGAGCGAGGAATCCTGCTCCGCAAGGGAGATGGCCACATCCTGCTGGTGGACTGCGGCAACCGCAACGACCTGGTCGAGGCGTGGAGCAGGTCCAAGGGCAGGTTCTGCTTCCAGGTCAGCGGGAGCACGGGATATCTGAGCATGGAATTGCCGCAGGCTTATCTCCTCAAGGCCGATTCCCATGTCATCCAGGCCACGATCACCATCAAGGACCGCACCGATTCCGTGACCGTCCCGAAGACGGAGTTCAAATCGATCGGCGAGGGCGCCGACCCGAACAGCCCACCGGCCACGCTGCTGGAACTGAAGGCGACCGCCGCCGGATGACTCGATCTTTCTTCGCCATGAAATCAGACAGGGGGAAATAGCTGTGTCACGAGTCCGTGTGCGGACCGGTTGGCTGACTGGTCTGCTTTCCATGACACTTGTCGCGGGTGTGCTGACAAGTTCACCCGCCCAGGCCGTCGCCGGTGGTTCTCCGGCCGAAGAGGGCGCTTATCCGTTCGCGACGAAGCTGGACATGCCGGGCCGCAGTTGCACCGGCGCGCTGATCGATCCGCTGTGGGTGGTCACCGCGGGGAGCTGTTTCGCCGAGAACGGCCAGCCCGTCCAGCCGGGACCGCCGAAGAAGGCCACCACGGCGACCATCGGGCGCACGGTGCTGTCCAAGAACGACGGCCATGTGGTCCCGGTCAGCGAGCTGGTTCCCCGCACCGATCGCAATCTCGTGCTCGCCAAACTGGCCACCCCGGTGACCGACGTCGCCCCGGTGAAGATCGGAACCACGCCGCCGCAGAAGGATGAGGTGCTGCGCGTGGCGGGCTTCGGGCGGACCAAGACCGAATGGGTGCCGGACCGCCTGCAGACCGCGCTGTTCTCGACCACCGCCGTCGCCCCCACCACGCTCGACATCGTCGGGCGCACCCCGCCCGACGCGAGCATCTGCAAGGGCGATTCCGGTTCGCCGGCGTTCCGGGACGACCACGGCTGGTTCGAACTGGTCGCGATCAACGACCGCTCCTGGCAGGCCGGCTGTCTCGGGGAGACCGAGACCCGCCAGGGTGCGGTCCAGGCACGCCTGGACAACATCGCCGGGTGGCTCGAGCAGCAGATGCTCGGGCTGACCGCGACCCCGGCGGCCAAGCACGCGATCGGCCTGCGCTGGAACCCGATCGCCGGGCGGAACTTCGCTTCCTACAAGGTCTACGGCGCCAAGACCGCCGACGTGCCGATCGGGCCGGCCACCCTGCTGGGCACCGTCTCGACCCCGGGCTTCACGCACGCCAGCCTGCCCGCCAAGCAGACCTGGTACTACCGGATCGTGCCGGTGACCGCGGCGGGCCAGGACGGCCAGCCGTCCGCCACGGTCTCCGCGACCACCCCGGTGCCCACCGCCGCCGACTACACCGGTGACGACAAGGACGACATCGCCGACTTCACCCGCGGCGACCTGGCCGACGTCTACGTGGCCGCTTCCGACGGCAAGGCGTTCGCCCCGAACCCCGCGAAATGGCAGGACTACTTCGCGGCGGGCCAGGAGGTTCCGCTCAGCGGCGACTTCAACGGCGACGGGAAAACCGACGTCGCCACCTTCACCCGCGGCGGCTCCGGCATCGTGAACGTCGCGCTGTCCAACGGCTCCGGGTTCGACCAGGCCAGGACCTGGCACACGCACTTCGCGATCGGCGCCGAGTTCCCCGCGGTCGGCGACTTCAACGGGGACGGCAAGGACGACATCGCGACCTTCACCCGCGGCGACTCGGGCAAGGTCTACGTCTCCCTGTCCGACGGCACGAAGTTCGTGCAGGACGGCTGGAAGTGGCACGACCACTTCGCCCTCGGTAACGAGATCCCGGCCGTCGGCGACTTCAACGGCGATGGGAAAGCCGACATCGCGACCTTCACCCGGGCCGACTCGGGCAAGGTCTACGTCTCGCTGTCCGATGGCGGCCAGTTCGTCCAGGACGCCTGGAAGTGGCACGACCACTTCGCCCTCGGTAACGAGATTCCCGCGGTCGGCGATTTCGACGGGGACGGCAAGGACGACATCGTCACCTTCACCCGCGGCGATCTGGGTGACGTGTACGTTTCCCTGTCCGACGGCGGCAAGTTCGTCCAGGACGCGTGGAAATGGCACGACTGGTTCGCGCCCTTCGCCGAGATCCCCGGCATCGGGGACTTCGACGGCGACGGCAAGGCCGACATCGTGACCTTCACCCGGGCCGACACCGGCAAGGTCTACGTGGCCACCTCGGCGGGCAACAAGTTCGTCGGGGAAGCCGTCAAGTGGCACGACCGGTTCGCCCTGGGGAGTGACATTCCCGCTCCCGGCAGCATTCTCTGGTAAACCCACCGGATGGCCCCACTCCGCACGGGGTGGGGCCACCCGGCGCGTCGCAGCAATCCCGAAAGGCCACCATGCGTCTCCGCTCCGCCCTGCTCACCCTGCTCCTGCTCGCGGTGACCTTCGCCGTCCTGCCCAGCACTCCCGCGCTCGCCGCTCCCGCCGGGAACGGCCCGGTCGGCTGGGAGACCTTCCGGCAACTCGACCGCCTGCCGGACCTGGCGTCCCCGGGCGTGGAAACCCGGCAGTTCTCCAGTTTCGCCCGGGACGGGAGCAACAACGACGGCTTCAACGGGACGTACTCGTGCCTGCGCACCGACGGTTCGGGCTGCGTGCTCGCCGAGGATTCCGGGCCGGGCGAGATCGGCTCGATCTGGTTCACCCAGGCGACGAACGGCCTGCCCGCGGGGAACGTGTCGGCGACCGGGTGGATCCGCATCGAACTCGACGGGCACGCGGTGGTCGACCGGTCGCTGCAGGAACTGGTGGACGGCAGGCAGGGCGCGCCGTTCAGCTTCCCGCTGGTCGCCAACGCCGCGCAGAGTTCGGGCGGGGTCTACATCAAGGTGCCGATGCCGTACCGGAATTCGATGCGGATCACCGTCCAGCACAATCCGAACTTCTACCACGTCACCTACCGCCACTTCCCCACCGCGGAAGGGGTGCCGACCTTCCAGCCGGGCGACCGCGCCGAGGACGTCCTCGCGATGCTGCGCAACGCCGGTACCCGCGACCCCAAGCCACCGGCGCCCGGGGCGAGCACCGAGGCCCGGACCGCGGACCTGCCCGCGAACGCGAGCATCCCGCTGGCCCGGCTGTCGGGCACCGGCACGATTTCCGCCCTCCGCCTGCGCCTGCCCGATCCGGTGACCGACGCCGCCCGGCTCGGCGACCTGCGGCTGCGCCTGAACTTCGACGGTAAGTCCACTGTGGACTCACCGGTGGGCGAGTTCTTCGGCGGCGGGCTCGGCGAAACCGCGGTCCGCTCCCTGATGTTCGCCATGGACACCGCACCCGGCGGCTGGTATTCGAGCTGGTGGCCGATGCCCTACCGGGAATCCGCGACCGTCGAACTGGTCAACACCGGTGACGCCCCGATCAACGGGATCGGCTCCGAGGTGACCTGGGCGGCGGCCGAGCACCCGGCCGACTTCGGGTACTTCACCACCCAGTCGCGCGCCGGGCGGACCGTGCCCGGCCAGGACTGGACCATCGCCGATCTCGGCGGCCGGGGTCGCCTGGTCGGCGTCTCGCACACCATGCGCGGCCTGATCGGCGGCGAGAACACCCGCGCCTACCTCGAAGGCGACGAGCGCATCCGCACCGATTCCGCGCCCAGCCCGCAGATCTACGGCACCGGCACCGAGGACTTCTACGAAAGCGGCTGGTACTTCAACCACGGCGAGTTCAGCAACCCGTTCAACGGCAACACCCGCCACCGCCTGCACACCGCCGACTGCGCGCAGGAATGCGACGCCACCTACCGGCTGCTGATCGGCGATCAGGTCGCCTTCGACAGCGCGCTGACCTTCGGCATCGAACACGGCCAGCAGAACGACGTGGACGCCGACTACGGCTCCACCGCCTACCTCTACACCCGGCCCGAGCCGACCACCCGGCGCACCGACGCGATCGAGACGGCCGACCCGGCCAGCCGCGCCGGGCACGGCTGGGCCGAACTCCGCGGCTCCGACACCACCCTGGAGAGCACGTTCGAAGGCGACGACGATGACCTGCCGGTGCGCGACACCGTGCGCGCCCAGACCGGCGAGTTCTCGTTCCGGATGGCCGTGGCACCGGTCAACACCGGCGTCCTGCTGCGCCGGACGAGCGACCAGGCGAGCGCGGGCCAGCGCGCCGAAGTGCTCGTCGACGGCACCCCGGTCGGCACCTGGCACCAGCCCCTGGGCAACCCGGGATCCCGCTGGCTCTCCGACGCCTTCGCCCTGCCGCCCAGCGCGACCGCGGGCAAGACGCGGATCACCGTCACCCTGCGCCCGGCGGCCGAGGGTCCACAGTGGACCGCCGTGCGGTACTTCGCGGACACGCTGATCCAGCCCACCCCGGACACCTCCGCACCCACGGCCCCGGCCGGGATCGGCTTCGCCGGGACCCGCGCGCATGCGCTCCGGCTGACCTGGCAACCCGCCGCCGACGACGTGGGCGCCCACCGCTACCACGTCTACGGCTCGACCAGCCCCGAGGTGCCGATCACGCGAGCGAACCTGCTGGGCACCACCGCCGTCACCGCGTTCCTGCACCGCGGGCTGCCGGTGGGCCAGACCTGGTACTACCGGATCGTCGCGGTGGACGCGGCCGGGAACACCGGCGCACCCTCGACCCGCGTGTACGCGCGCACCACCCGCCCGGCCACCAGTGACTTCGACGGTGACGGCAAGGACGACGCCGTCACGTTCACCCGGGGCACCGGCGCAGATGTTTACGTGTCCCTGTCCGATGGCGGAAAGTTCGTGCAGGACGCGTGGAAGTGGCACGACCACTTCGCCACCGGCACCGAAATCCCCCTCGTCGGCGACTTCAACGGCGACGGCAAGAGCGACATCGCCACCTTCACCCGCGGCGACAGCGCCGACGTCTACGTCTCGCTCTCCGACGGCACGAAGTTCGTGCAGGACGCGTGGAAGTGGCACGACCACTTCGCCACCGGCACCGAAATCCCCCTCGTCGGCGACTTCAACGGCGACGGCAAGGACGACATCGCCACCTTCACCCGCGGCAACTCCGCCGACGTCTACGTCTCGCTCTCCGACGGCACGAAGTTCGTGCAGGACGGCTGGAAGTGGCACGACCACTTCGCCACCGGCGACGAGATGCCCGCCGTGGGCGATCTGAACGGCGACGGCCGCGACGACATCGCGACCTTCACCTCCGGCGGCGTCGCGTACGCGTCCCTGTCGGATGGCACGCGATTCGTCCAGGACGCCTGGAAATGGGGCGACAACGTGGCGAGCGGCGCCCGGCCCGGCCTCAAGGACGCCGACGGCGACGGCAAGGCGGACGTGGTCGCCTTCGGCGGCGGCAAGGTGAACGTGTCGACCTCGACCGGCAGCGGGTTCGGCGCGCCTCGCCAGTGGCACGGGTACTTCGCCGTCGGCGACGAGGTGCCCGGGATCGCGGACTTCACCGGCGACGGCAAGGCGGACATAGTCACGTTCACCCGGGGAACCAGCGGTGAGGTGTACGTCGCCACCTCGACCGGAACCGAGTTCGTCGGCACCGGGAACCGGTGGCACGGCCACTTCGCCCTGGGCGCCGAGATCCCGCGGCCCAGCCTGCTCTAGAGGTCGACACGGCGGCTGGGTGGGAGCAGGATTCCCCGGGTGGGCCGGACCTGGGGAGTCTTGGGGGTCGTCATCGGGATGGCGGTGGCGGGATGCTCGAACGCGCCACCGCCGGAAGGCGACCCCCGGGACAACGGCTGCTTCGCCGGACTGGAACCGGCGATCAGGGAGGCGACCGGGGCGCACGGTGGGCAGGCTCCACGGGAATGGGCGGCGAGGAGGCCGCTGGGCGCGGTGGGCGAGCGCCTGTACTGCTCGGTGAGCTTCGACCCCGGGGAGCCCAGCCCCATGATCGCTCCGGGGCCCGCGGTGCAGACCGATTACTGCCGCTACTGGCGCCCCGTGGAGTTCCGGGAACCGAATCCGGCAGCGGAGGACACCTGCGGGTTTCCCACACCGCAACTCCCCGCTGACCACCAACAGGCGTCCGACCTGCCGATCGGCTCCCCGGGCATCGGACAACGATCGATCAGCTGGCCGGATCGGGCCACCGTGAACCGCGGGACGAGCCACCCGACCGGCAATGTCGCGTTCCTGCACGGGCAGATCGCGGTTCTCGTGCGGATCACGTTCCCGCCCGGCGCGCCCGATCTGGTGCTCGCCGCCGAACGGCTGGCCCGCGCGGTCGCCGGGAAACTGGCGAAAGGAGGAGTCCCCTCACCGACCGCGACGCGCTGAGCCGACCTCGCAGACGAACGCCTGCCAGGAGGGGGCGGGGAAGGAAAGTTCACCCGAAGAGGGGTTCTTGGAGTCTCGGACATGCACCGCGGGCAACGGCATCGCCACCTCGACACAGTCCCCGTTGTTGGTGCTGTAGCTGCTCTTGCGCCACTCCATACCGGTCCTCCAGCTACGAGGTCACCTTGATTGCCCGGGTGGCAATCAGTTCTCTCGATTGTTCCTCACGGGGTGCCTTTCTGACCAGAGCCTTCACTACCCGCCGGTAAGCAGTGATCTCCTCGCTCCCCTCGAGGAACAGGCTCGCTGTCTCACTGTCGAGGTAGACCACTGGCTTGAACTCTTCGAACTCCATCAGCTTGAAGGCGCCTGCGATGCCCGCATGGACTCCAGCTTCCACCGGAATCACCCGCAGGCTGATATAGGGCCGAACAGACATCTGCAACAAGTAGTGCAACTGCTCGGACATCACCTCGGCACCTCCCACGGGCAACTGTAGAGCGAACTCGTGGATGAAGAAGGTAAACTGCGGCGAGCTTGGCCTGCCGAACAAGGATTTCCGCGCCATGCGAGCCGAGACCCGGCTATCGATCTCCTCGGAAGGCAGTGTTCCGGTTCCGGTCAGCAATGCACGTGCATACTCGGGTGTCTGGAGGATTCCGGGTATCACCATTGGTTGGAAATCGGTGATGGCCTTCGCTGTGTCCTCGTGGTCGACCAGCGTGCGCAGTTGGGCGGGCAGGTGCTTGCCGAACTGTTGCAGCCAGCCGGGCTTGTCATGCTCGGCGCGTAGGGCCAGCAGCCGAGCGCGCTCCTTCGCGGGCACCTTGCAAAGCACCAGGAAGGCCGCCACGTCGGCCTCGCTCGCGCCGCGTTTTCCGGTCAGCAGGCGGGAAACCTTGCTGTCCGGCCACTCCAGCTCCTTGGCGATCTCGCGGCCGGTGAACCCGGCGGCGACCATCCACTTGCGCAATCCATCACCGAGTTCCCGGCTGCGTATGGTGGGCTCTCTGTCCTTCATGGAGCGAAAGTAACCCCTGCGCGCGGATTTCGGAGTATCGACGCAAATTGTCCACCTGAAGGGCGCATGTGCTGCGGGGGTGGCAATTGGTTCTCCTATCCTTGGAGGTGCCTGATGAATCCGACCGCACAAGACCTTTATGCCCATCTCGACGACGCCGAGTTCCTCGCGATGAAAACCCGGAGCTGGAACGACGACGATATCGCGACCGCGCGCAAGGTGATTCCCGATCTCGTCGTGGTGGTGCGTTCCGTGCTGCTCCAGCACGAGGAAACCTGGTTCGAAACGTGCCGGTTCTGCCAGCAGCCGTGGCCGTGCCCGACGGTCCGGTCGATCCACCGCGTGATCAAGGACCCGGAACGCGAGTTCGTGAGGCTCGTCGAGTCGAGGCCATAAGATCAAACCCATGGCACGGGCAGGCAGGCGGCCGGGGCAGACCGAAACCCGGGAACAGATCGTCGACGCCGCCCGCCGCCTGTTCGCCGAACGCGGCTACGCCGGGGCGACCGTCCGGGCCATCGCCGCCGAAGCCGGGGTCAACCCCGCCCTGCTGCACCACTTCTTCGGCACGAAACAACAGCTCTTCGTCGCGGTCATGAACCTGCCGGTCAACCCGGCCGAACTGCTGCCGCAACTCCTCGCCGGGCCATCGGACGAACTCGGCGAACGGCTCGTGCGGCTGTTCCTCACCATCTGGGGCGAACCGGAGACCCGCGCGCCGTTCGTCGCGCTGGTCCGGTCGATCACCACCAACGACCAGGCGGCCGCCATGATGCGCGAGTTCATCGACAGCGCGGTGTTCAGCAAGGTCGCCGAGGCGCGCGGAATCCCGCGGATCCGGGTTTCCGCGGCCGCCGGTCAGCTCGTCGGCATGGCCCTGCTGCGGTACGTGCTCGAGGTGCCCCCGCTCGCGGACGCGACCGAGGAAGAGATCGTCGAACTGGTGGCGCCGGTGATCCAGTACTACATCGACGGTTGATTCCGACCGGGAATTTCCGGAATCGCCAGACCTCGATCCGCAAACACGGCATCATGCCCACGCGTGGGACCAGTAACGTCGGCGATCAGGCGGTCGGCTCGCCCGCGCCCGCCCCGGCCCAGCAGGCCACCGCGCCCCCGACCGGAAAACCCGCGCCCGCAAAACCGCCCCGACAGCACATTCCGGTCGTGAGTGGACAGGCCGGTGGGAACCGGACCGAACACTCACGACCCCCGTCTAGGGTTGCGGAATGTGGTGGGGACTTCTCTGCGCGCTCGTGGCGGCCTGCGCCTACGGGACCGCTTCCGTCTTGCAATCGATCGCGGCGCGCTCGGCCGAGGACACGTCCGCCGGGGTTGATCCGCGGTTGCTGATCCGCGTGCTGCGGAACTGGCGGTACGTACTCGGGCTCGGCCTCGATTTCCTCGGTTTCCTCGCCCAGCTGGCCGCGTTGCGGGTGCTGCCGCTGTTCGTCGTGCAGGCCGCGCTCGCGGCGAGCCTGGCGGTGACCGCCGTCGCGGCGCTCGCGCTGGGAATCCGGCTCAGCGCGCGGGAATGGGGCTCGGTGGCCGCGGTGTGCGCGGGCCTCGGGCTGCTCGGCGCGTCCGCGCAGGCCGAGGGCTCCGATCCGGCGAGCACCGGGTTCCACGTGGCCCTGCCGATCGTCGCCGGGGTGCTCGGCCTCGCCGGGATGTTCGCCGGGCGGGCGAGCCGCCGCGTGCGCACGCCCGCCCTGGGCCTGGTGGCCGGATTGTGCTTCGGGGTGGTGGCGATCGCCGGGCGGGTCACCGCCGACTCCAGCGTCACCGCGGTCCTGACCGATCCGGCGGCCTACGCGGTGCCGCTGGCCGGGGTCCTCGCGATGCTGTTCTACGCGTCCGCGCTGCAACGCGGCGGGGTCACCGCGGCGACCGCGACCATGGTCATCGGCGAAACGGTGGTGCCCGCGCTGGTCGGCGTCCTCGTGCTCGGCGACACCACCCGGCCCGGGTTCGCCGTGCTCGCCGGGCTCGGCTTCCTGCTCGCCGTCGCGGCGGCGCTCGCCCTCGCCCGGTTCGGCGAGCCCGTCGCCGGGTGAGCCCTCAGTCGTCCGTGGACTTGACGAGAAGAGTTCAACGAGCGCAGAATTAAACGCATGATTAATTCCGCGGTGGTGGTGAACGGCCTGCGGGTGAGCCGTGGTGGCCGGGAAGTGGTGCACGGCGTGAGCTTCGAAGTGCGCCGGGGCAGCGTGACCGGGTTGCTCGGACCGAGCGGATGCGGCAAGACCACGGTGCTGCGCTCGATCGTCGGCGTGCAGATCGTCGCCGGTGGCACGGTGACCGTCCTCGGCGAACCCGCGGGCAGCGCCGCGCTGCGCCGGAAGATCGGCTACTCGACGCAGAACCCGGCGATCTACGCGGACCTCACGGTCACCGAAGCGCTGCGGTACTTCGCCGCGGTGGTCGGCGCGCCGCGTGCCGATGTGGACCGGGTCATCGGCGAGGTCGGGCTGGCCGACCACGCCGGCGCGCTGATCGGCCGGCTCTCCGGCGGCCAGCACAGCCGCGCCAACCTCGCGGTCGCACTGCTCGGCAAGCCCGAGCTGCTGGTGCTCGACGAGCCGACCGTCGGCCTCGACCCCGTGCTGCGCGACGATCTGTGGGCCCTGTTCGCCCGGCTCGCCCGCGACGGGACGACCCTGCTGGTGTCCAGCCACGTGATGGACGAGGCCGCGCGCTGCGAGGAGTTGCTGCTGATGCGCGAGGGCCGCCTGCTCGCCCAGGACAGCCCGGACAACCTCCGCCACCGCACCGGGTCGCCCGATCTGGAACAGGCGTTCCTCCGGCTGATCAAGGAGGTGGCGGCGTGAATCCGGCCATCACGTCGGCGACCGCGCGGCGGATTCTCACCCAGCTGCGGCACGATCCGCGCACGGTCGCCCTGCTCATCCTGGTGCCCTCGCTGCTGATGGTGCTGCTGCGGTTCGTGTTCAACTCCGAGCAGATGTTCAACCGCATCGCGCCCGCGCTCCTCGGCGTCTTCCCGTTCCTGATCATGTTCCTGATCACCTCGGTCACCACGCTGCGCGAGCGCACGACCGGCACCCTGGAACGCCTGATGACCCTGCCCACCGGCAAACTCGACCTGCTGTTCGGCTACGCGATCGCGTTCGCCACGATCGCCGTCGTGCAGGTGGTCGTGGCGGCGGGGGTTTCGCTGGCGTGGCTGGGCCTGGACGTCGCCGGTTCGGTGTGGATGCTGCTGCTGATCGCCGTGCTGGACGCGGTGCTCGGGATGGCGCTGGGCCTCTTCGTCAGCGCGTTCGCGCAGACCGAGTTCCAGGCGATCCAGTTCATGCCGGTGTTCGTCCTCCCGCAGTTCCTGCTGTGCGGGCTGTTCATGCCGCGGGACGAGATGGCGTGGCTGCTCGACTGGCTTTCCCACGTGATGCCGCTGTCCTACGCGGTCGAGGCGCTCGGCCGCGTCACCACATCGTCCACAGTAGACGGAGTGCTGGTGCGGAACCTGGTGATCATGGCCTGCTGCGCACTGCTCGCCCTGGTCCTCGGCGCGGTCACGCTGCGCCGCCGAACTCCCTGACAGAGACGGCTGAAACTGGAACGACCCGCGGACTTGCGCCGGGGAACTCGCCGACGCAAGGCCCCGCTATCGCGGCGGCAGGGTGCCCGACAGCGGGAAATGAGCTGACTCGTCAAGGAGCGCCCTGTCGACGTGATCGCGGAGCGAGTTCTCAGAAAAACACTGATCGGGGTTGGTTGCGGTTACCGTGATCCCATGGCATCGGAGATCGAACGGCTCGGGGCGGAACAGTACGTCATCCTGACCACGTTCCGTAAGGACGGTACGCCGGTCCCGACCCCGCTGTGGGTCGCGAGCCAGAACGGCGAACTGGTCGTGTGGAGCGAGCGCAACGCGGGCAAGGTCAAACGCATCCGCCGCGACGGGCGGGTGGAAGTGCAGGGCTGCGACTTCCGCGGCAACAAGACGCACGGCGCCAAGGTCACCGGCCAGGCGCGCATCCTGGACGGCGAAGCCAGCGAACGGGTGCGGCGGGCGATCGCGCGCAAATACGGGATCGTCGGCCAGGTCACCATGTTCCTCAGCAAGCTGCGCGGCGGGAAGCAGCGCACCATCGGCATCGCCATCCGCCTGGACGTCTGACCGCCCTCATTTGGCCGACGAAGTGAGGCGGTCGCGGTACCACTGGCCCCAGTCCTCGAGGAGCCCGGCGATCTGCTCCAGGCTGCGGCCGATCTCGGTCAGCGAGTACTCGACCTTCGGCGGCACCTCCGGGTAGACCGTGCGCAGCACCAGACCGTCGGCTTCGAGTTCGCGCAGCTGGCGGGTCAGCATCCGGGGCGTGATGCTCGGCATCGCCCGGCTGAGCTGACCGAAGCGTTGCGTCCCCGCGAACAGGTGCTTGAGGATCGCCAGCTTCCACTTGCCGCCGACGACCTCCATCGCCGCCTCGATGGTGCAGTACTCGGGCATGTCCTCGACCCGCTCGCCCATCGGCACACCTCCGCGACACTATACAAACCGACACTATTGCACATCAAAGACCGTACTTGTGGCAACAGCCGGTACGACCAAGGCTGTAGGCATGACGACGGAGACCACTTCCCCGCAGCGCATCGGCGGCGACCCCGACTGGTACGAGCCGTACAACATCTCGCTCGGCATCCGCGCGGGCAACCTGCTCTTCATCTCCGGCCAGGCCGGGTTCGACGAGCACGGCGCCACGGTGGGCCCGGGCTTCGAAGCGCAGGCGCGCCAGGCGTTCGCGAACCTGGCCACCGTGCTCGGCCGGGCCGGCGCGACCCTGGCCGACGTGGTCAAGGTGACGATCATGGTCACCGATATGGCGCACCTGGACACGATCATCAAGCTGCGCGCCGAGTACTTCACCCGGCCCTACCCCGCCGACACCCTGCTCCAGGTGGCGGCGCTCGCCCAGCCGGACTGGCTGATCGAGATCGACGCGATCGCGGTGGCCCGCTGACCCCGGCCGCGGCCGACCGGCGGTGGGCCGTGCTCGCCGTGCTCTGCGCGAGCCTGCTGCTGGTCGGCATGGACCTGACCGTCCTGCACGTCGCCGTGCCCACGCTCACCCGGCGCCTGCTGCCCGGTCCGACCGAACTGCTGTGGATCGTCGACGCGTACTCGCTCACCGTGGCCGCCCTGCTGGTCACCGCCGGCACGCTCGGCGACCGGATCGGGCGCAAACGCGTGCTGCTGGCGGGGTTCGCGGTGTTCGGGCTCGCTTCGGCCGCGGCGGCGCTGTGCACCGCGCCGGTACCGCTGATCGCCGCCCGGGTGGCGCTCGGCGCCGGTGCGGCGATGATCATGGCGGCGACCGTGTCGGTGATCCGGACGGTTTTCCCCGACGACCGCGAGCGCGCCCTGGCCATCGGGCTGTGGACGGCGAGCCACAGCGTCGGCGCGTCCCTCGGCCCGGTGGTCGGCGGCCTGCTGCTGGAGCGGTTCTGGTGGGGTTCGGTGTTCCTGGTGAACGTGCCGATCGTCGCGCTCGCGCTGGTGTTCGGCGCGCGGCTCGTCCCGAATTCCCGCAATCCCGCACCGCGCCGCTGGGACCTCGGCAGCGCCGCGCTGTCCATCGCCGGGCTGGCCGCCGCGGTGTTCGCGTTGAAGCGGTTCGGCGAGCACGGATCGGTGGACCTGGGGGCGGCGGCCGGAGCCGCGATCGGCGCCGCGCTGCTGTGCTGGTTCGTCGCACGACAGCGCCGTTCACGTACTCCGCTGCTGGATCTGAGCCTCTTCGGCGACCGCCGGTTCGCCATGGCCACGGTGTCGGTGCTGGGCTGCTTCGGCTGCTACACCGCACTGCTTTTCCTGCTGGCACAACGGTTCCAGCTGGTGGACGGCGATTCGCCGCTGGGCGCGGGACGCACCCTGCTGCCGATGGCCGTGGCCAACGCGATCGGCGCGGTCGTGGCGCCACGACTGGCCGTGTGGTGGGGGCGTCGCTGGATCGTGTTCGCGGGCCTCGCCCTGTTCGCGGTCACCCTCGCCGGGTACGCGGTGACGGGCACGCCCGCGGTGCTCGCGGGCGCGGGCCTGGGCGCGGGCTTCGTGATGACGCTCGGCGCGGACGCGATCATGGCCGCGGCCCGGCCGGAGCGGGCCGGGGAGGCGAGCGCGATCCAGGAAACCTCGTTCGAACTCGGCGCGGGCCTGGGCGTCGCCGTGCTCGGCACGGTCGCGTTCGGCCCGGGTTTCCTCGCGGCGGTGTGGACGGCGACCGGCCTCCTGGCCGTGCTTTCCGTGCTGAGCGCGGTTCTCCTGCGCGATCAGCGCACGGCGGCGAGCGCCTCCGGCAACGTGAAGGCGCCGGCGTAGAGGGCCTTGCCGACGATGGCGCCCTCGACACCGTCCCGGGACAGCTCGGCCAGCGCGCGCAGATCGTCCACACAGGACACTCCGCCGGAGGCGATCAGCGCGGCGTCGGTGCGGGCGCTCACCTCGCGCAGCAGGTCCAGGTTCGGCCCCTTCAGCGTGCCGTCCTTGCTGACGTCGGTGACCACGTACCGCTCGGCGCCGTCGCGGTCGAGCCGGTCGAGCACCTCCCACAGGTCGCCGCCGTCGCGGGTCCAGCCCCGCGCGGCGAGCCGGTGCCCGGCCTCGGTGATGCGCACGTCCAGACCGATCGCGACCCGGTCGCCGTAGGACGCGACGACCTTCGCGCTCCACTCCGGGTCCTCCAGCGCGGCGGTGCCCAGGTTCACCCGGCGCGCACCGGTGGCCAGCGCCGCCTCCAGCGACTCGTCGTCCCGGATCCCGCCGGAGAGTTCCACCTGCACGTCCAGCTTGCCGATCACCTCGGCCAGCAGTTCGCGGTTGGAACCCTTGCCGAACGCGGCGTCGAGGTCGACCAGGTGGATCCACTCGGCGCCGTCGCGCTGCCAGGTGAGCGCGGCGTCCAGCGGCGCCCCGTAGGCGGTCTCGGTGCCGGCCTCGCCCTGCACGAGGCGAACGGCCTGGCCATCGGCCACGTCGACGGCGGGAAGCAGCGTGAAAGTCACGCGACAACCCTAAGCGGTCCCCTTCCGCGCGAGGCAACCCGCCCTGGTCAGAGCCTCCGCAGCCAGTTCTCCAGCAGCGTGGCGCCCGCGTCGCCGGACTTCTCCGGGTGGAACTGGGTCGCCCACAACGCCCCGTTCTCCACCGCCGCGACGAAGTCCTCGCCGTGGTGCGCCCAGGTCACCTTCGGCTGCTGACCGCGCAAACCCGAATCGAGTTCCCATTTGCGCACCCCGTAGGAGTGCACGAAGTAGAACCGGGTGCCCTCGTCGATCCCGGCGAAGAACTCGGTGTCCTGCGGCACGCGCACGGTGTTCCAGCCCATGTGCGGCAGCACGTCGGCGTGCAGGCGCTCGACCGTGCCCGGCCATTCGCCGGTGCCCTCGGCCTCGACGCCGTGCTCGACGCCCCGTTCGAACAGGATCTGCATGCCGACGCAGATGCCCAGCACCGGGCGGCCACCGGCCAGCCGGGTGCCGATGATCTTCTCGCCGCGCACCGAGAGCAGGCCCTCCATGCAGGCGGAGAACGCGCCGACCCCGGGCACCACCAGGCCGTCCGCGTTCAGCGCGGCATGGTGGTCGGCGGTGACCTCGACCTCGGCGCCGGCGCGGCGCACCGCACGCTCGGCGGACCGGAGATTGCCGGATCCGTAGTCCAGGATCACCACACGAGGCATAGCTCCAGCCTAGAGGGCCCGCCGGGCGGCCCACGCGACGGGAAGCAGGACGACCGCCAGCGAGGCGAGCAGGCCGAACGCGCCCGGGTACCCGATGGTCGCCACGAGCGCGCCGACCACTACGGCCCCGGCCCCGGTCCCCGCGTCGAACGCGACATTCCAGACCACGCTCGCCGGGCCGGTCGGCGCGGTGGCGAACATCACCACCATCGAATCGTTCTGCAGCACGCCGAAACCGAGGCCGAACACCGCCACCGCGGCCACGGCCGGGATCCCGCTGTGCGTGGACAGCGCGAGCACGCCCAGCCCCAGCGCGCACAGGGCGAGCGCGTAGGGAAGCATCCGGCCCGCGCCGGAGATCCGGTCGCCCAGCACCCCCGCCAGCCACCTCGCGACGAGCGCACCCGCGGGCGCGGCGAACAACGCGGTGGACGCGATCCCGGGCGAACCGGAGAACACGATCGGCAGGAAGGTGGCCAGCGAGCCGAACCCGATCGAACCGCTGATCATCACCAGCCACGGCCGCCAGGTCGCCTCGACGGTGGCCAGCCAGTGCGTGCCATTCGCCCGTTCCGCGCGGATCGCCGGGAGCAGCGCGAACGGCACCGCGCCCAGCAGCGGCAGCGCGCCCGCGACCAGGAAGACCAGCGGGAAACCCCAATGCTCGGCCGCCCAGGTCCCGGCGGGCAGCCCGGCGAGCTGCGGCAGGCCGACCGCGACGCCGTACAGCCCGGACCCGTTGGCCAGCGCCGTGCGCGGCAGCAGTTCGGCGACGAGCGCCGAGCCGCACACGGTCATCAACCCGAAACCGAGCCCGCGGACCAGCGAGACGCTCAGCACCGCGGGCCAGTCCGCGGCCACCACGAGCAGCGGCGCCGGCGCGCCCACCAGGAGCGCGCCCAGCATGGTCACCTTCGGGTAGCCGAACCGCGCGACCAGCCAGGGGACGGCGAACTGCGCCGCGACCGTGCTCGCCATGAGCACGCCGGTCGAGGCGCCCGCGGCGGCCTCGCCCGCACCCTGCCGGACCACCCACAGCGGCACCACCGGCAACAGCAGGAAGATTCCGGCGAAGACGGCGGCCGCGCCGATCAAGAGCAGGCGGAAGTCGCGATTGCGCAGTGGGGACACTTGATCTTTGTAGATCGACTCCGAAGCCCGTGTCCAACGATCTTCGGCTACCGCGGCACCGGGTGCTCCGCGTGTGCGGCCGCTCGGCGAGCGCGTCCGCGATCACTACGACGATCGCGCTCCGGCGACGCTCGCCGCGGCATCGCCGGTGTGAGACGGTGAACGAGCGTAAACCGATCGACCGCAGGGAGCGCCCACGATGAGCAGCACGACCCCGGACCCGCACGACTTCCTGGACCTCGACGCCGAACTGAGCGGGGAAGACCGGGACATCCGGGACGCGGTGCGCGCGTACGCCGCGGATCACCTGCTGCCGAACGTGGCCGAGTGGTACGAGAGCGGTTCGCTGCCCGCCCGGGACCTCGCCAAGGGCTTCGGCGAACTGGGCGTGCTCGGCATGCACCTGACCGGTTACGGCTGCGCGGGCACGAGCGCGACCGCGTACGGGATCGCGTGCCGGGAACTGGAAGCGGTCGACTCGGGGCTGCGCAGTTTCGTGTCCGTGCAGGGTTCGCTGGCGATGTTCGCCATCCACCGCTGGGGCTCCGAGGCGCACCGCGAGACCTGGTTGCCGCGGATGGCCACCGGCGACGCGCTGGGCTGCTTCGGGCTGACCGAACCGGACGCGGGCAGCGACCCGGGCAGCATGCGCACCCGCGCGGTCCGCGACGGATCGGACTGGGTGCTCACCGGCACCAAGATGTGGATCACCAACGGCACGGTCGCCGACGTGGCGGTGGTGTGGGCGCAGACCGAGGACGGCATCCGGGGATTCGTCGTGCCGACCGGCACGCCCGGGTTCACCGCGAACGAGGTCCGGCACAAGCTGTCGCTGCGCGCCTCGCTGACCGCGGAACTGGTGCTGGACAACGTGCGGCTGCCCGCGGACGCGGCGTTCCCCGAGGTCCGTGGCCTGCGCGGGCCGCTGAGCTGCCTGAACGAGGCCCGCTACGGCATCCTGTTCGGGGTCGTGGGCGCGGCCCGCTCGTGCTATCAGGCCGCGCTGGACTACAGCCTGACCCGCGAACAGTTCGGCAAACCGCTCGCGGGTTTCCAGCTGACCCAGCGCAAACTCGCCGATCTGCTGGTCGAGGTCAACCGCGCCGGACTCGTCGCGCTCCGCATCGGGCGGCTCAAGGACGCGGGAACGTTGCACCACAACCACGTCAGCTTCGGCAAGCTGGCCAACGTGCGCTCGGCACTGGAAGTCGCCCGAACCGCCCGCGCGATGCTCGGCGCGAACGGGATTTCCCTGGAATACCCGGTGATGCGGCATATGGCGAACCTGGAAACCGTGCTCACCTACGAAGGAACCGAGGAAATGCACGCGCTTTCGCTCGGCCAGTCGGTCACCGGCCTCCCCGCCTTCCGCTGAGCATCCCGGGAAGTGGCATGAGGGGGTCGTGAGTGTTCGGGCCGGTTAGAACCGGTCGGAACGCTCACGACCCCACCCGGCGCTGGTGGTGTCCCAGGGGCAGTGGCCTGTCCGGCGACCTGGGCTGATCGGCGACAGGCTGCGAAGAAACCCAGGCCTTCGCCGTCGATGATCACAATGGGGTTTTCTCAGTAGGGCTTCCGGGGTGGTGCTCGGAAGCCCCCAATGCCGCATTGGTGTCCTCGAGGTATCGGCGCAGCAGCACCCTGTATCCCACGAGCGTCCCGCGCTGGTCAGGCGAGGGCGACGAGTTCGATTCGGTCGTCGGCGGGCAGACCCGGTTCGGCGAACACGGTGAACCGGGTGCCGCCGAAGTCCATCTCGCAGCCGAGCGTGCTGAGGAAGGCGGTGTCGGCCGCGTCCCGCCCGGTGGCGATGCGGGTCATGCTCGGGCGGGGCGCGAGACCGGTCGCGTCGAACAGCCACCAGTGCCCGTCGATCGCGGCTTCGAAGACCGCGTGGAAGTCCATCGGGGACAGTCCCGGCGCGTAGACCGCGACGAACCGCGCGGGAATGTCGAGCGCGCGGCAGAACGCGACGCACAGGTGCGCGAAGTCGCGGCACACGCCTTCACCGGCGAGCAAGGTGTTGACCGCGTCGTCGGTCGGGCGGCTGGCGCCGGGCAGGTACTCCACCCGCTCGCCGACCCAGGACACGATCGCCTCGACCCGCGCCCGCGCGTCCGGCAGCCCGCCGAACTCCCGGTTCGCGAAACCGCCCAGGCGATCGGACGGGCAGTACCGGCTGGGCCGCGTGTAGGTGACCAGATCGGCCTCGCCGAGCGGCTCCGGCGCGACGGCGGGGTAGCTGCGCTCGGCCCGGTAGCCGATGGTCAGCTCGCCCCGGCCGAGGTCCAGGACGTGCACCCGGGTGCCGTGCGGGAAATCCACCAGCCGCGCGGGGTTCCCGGCCTCGGCCGCGGGCCCCTCGACCCGGAGCTCCTCCCGATCCGTTCCGGCGCCACCGGCCACCGCGACGGAGACCGCCAGGCCACCCGGCGCGGTGACGGTCAGGGAAAGTTCGACGTCGATCACACAGCGCGCAGTCACCCGGCCATGGTCCCCTACTCCCCGACGAACTCCTTGACGGCCATCGCGATCCCGGATTCGTCCAGGCCGTGCGCGATGTCGTGGTCGGACATCTCGCCGTACAACCGGACCTCGGACTCGCGCCGGACGCCGAGGCCGAGCAGCCGATGCGGCCGGTCACGCAGCGCGTCGGCGACGCAATGCGCCGAGGTGCCCGCCAGGTACGGCTCGACCAGCACGACGGCGGCGTTTCCGGTGGCGTCCACGGCGGCGCGCAGCCCGCGCGCGTCGAACGGGCGCACGGTCGACGCGTAGAGCACGGTCACGTCGAGGGCCTCGGTCGCGGCCAGGACCCGGTCCAGCATCGGGCCCACCGCGAGCACCACGCCCCGGCCGCCCTGGCGGAAGGTCTGGAAGCCCACGCCCAGATGTGGCCGCGCGTTGGCCTGGGCGGACAGGCGCAGGTACACGCGATCGTCCCCGGGCAACGACTCGAGCAGCAACCGGCTCGCCTCCTCGGGGTGTCCGGGAACGTGCACGGTCCAGCCGGGGAACGTGTCGATCAAGGCCACGTCGGCGGGCGACTGGTGGGTGCGGCCTTCGGCCGCCATGTCGTAGGACGCGCCGGACGACACGAGCACCGCTCCGACGCCCTGATGCCCGAGGTCCAGCTTGACCTGCTCGTAGGGGCGTTCGACGAGGAACGGCGGGAACGTGTGCACCACCGGCCGCATCCCGGTCAGCGCCAACCCGCCCGCGATCCCCAGCAGCAGTTGCTCGCGGCACCCCACGTTGATCACCCGCGACGGGTGCCGGACCCGCGCGTCGTCGAGCTGCGCGGCCGAGATGTCGGCCAGCACCACGGCGAGCCGCGGGTCGACGTCCAGTGCTTTGTCGATTGTGGACAGAAACGTCTGCCGCATGTCGGGCATGGTGCTATTCCTTAGGTTCGACCACGGCGACCACGCACAGCGGGCGCCCGGGATGCGGTTCGGTGAACGCCGAGAACAGGGCTTCGTGATCGCGGCCGTCGACCGTGCGCGTCTCCCACCGCTCGACCTCGAACCGCCGCGCGATCCCGCCCGGCCAGCCGTGCGTCGACGACGAGTTGTCGATCACCACCGCGGTGAGCTGGTCGAGGTCCGCCCGCGCGGCGACCGCGATCGCCTCGTGGTTGGAGCCCTCGTCGAGTTCGGCGTCCCCGAGCAGCACGACCACCCGCGGCTTGCGCAGCCGTTGCGCGCGCAGGCCGAGAACGGTCCCCACGCCCAGTGCCAGCCCGTGCCCGAGGGAACCGCTGCCGATCTCCACTCCCGGCACCCGCACCCGATCGGGGTGGTGGCCGAGCCGGGAGTTCACCGAGGACCAGCCGGCGAGCTCGTGCTCGCCGAGGAACCCCTTCGCGGTCAGCACCGCGTAGTAGGCCATCGGCCCGTGCCCCTTCGACAGCAGGAACCGATCCCGGCGCGGATGGCTCACGTTCCTCGGTGAGATGTTCAGCACGCGGTCGTAGAGCACCCACAGCACGTCCATTGTGGACGTGGCGGCAACGGAGTGCTTCTCGTCGCCGGTCATCCGCGCGACCAGCCGCGGCAGGTCGGAGAAGCCCAGCTCTGTGGTGGTAGCCATGTCACCACGGTGCAACCTCGACTTAAGTCGAAGTCAAGGCTAATCTGGCGGCGTGACCAAGCTTGCCGACCATCTCAGCATCGGACAGGTCTCCGAACGCAGCGGCGTCCCGCACACCGCACTGCGCTTCTACGAGGAGCGCGGGCTGATCAGCTCGGAGCGGTCCGCGGGGAACCAGCGCCGCTACTCGCGCTCGGTGCTCCGCCGGATCGCGTTCATCCGCGCCGCCCAGCGAGTGGGGCTGAGCCTCGAGGAGATCAACGAGGCGCTGTCCACCCTGCCGCACGACCACGCGCCGACCAAGGCCGACTGGGCCCGGCTTTCCCGCCACTGGCAGGACGAGCTGGACGCCCGGATCGACGCGCTGCAACGGCTCCGCGACCGGCTCACCGGTTGTGTGGGCTGCGGTTGTCTCTCCCTTCGTCAGTGCGGCTTGTACAACCACGACGACCAGATGGCCCGGTTCGGCCCGGGTTCACGGTTGCTGAAACCCGCCTCGGAGGGCGGCATCTAGATGACTGATTCCGTGAAGGTCGTGTGAAGGGAGCTGCTGTGCGGGCGTGGGAGGA
>NZ_VTHK01000027.1:0-130855 GCF_009765355.1 Amycolatopsis anabasis
AACCCGCTACGCCGCAGACTGACACGCCATATTTGCCTTACGAATCAATAGAACCGGCCTGAACACTCACGACCCACGACCACGAAGGCTCCGGCGCGGGCGGCCAGGGCGGCGGCGCGGGCGGCGGTGTCCGCGACGGTGTCGTCGACCGGCTCCCGGGTGATGAACAGCCGGTAGAACAGCGGTGCGCACGCGGTCCGGACGACCTCGGCCTCGTCGGTGTCCGCGGGCAGTTCGCCGCGTGCCTTGGCGCGGCGCGCGATTTCGGCGGTGCGCCCGGTCCGGTCGGCGTAGAACTCGCGCAGGGCCCCGGCCGCGCGGTCCGACTGGAAGGCGGCGGAGATCGCGGCGACCGGCAGGGCGGATTCCCGGGGATCGGTGAAACTTCGCACGATCAGGTGGTTCAGTGCCCGCAGGTCGCCTTCCAGCGAGCCGGTGTCCGGGGCCGCCCAGTCGTCCTCGACGGCCAAGGCGAGCGCCTCGGCGACCAGGCCCTCCGCGGAGCCCCAGCGGCGGTAGATCGTGGTCTTGTGCACGCCGGACCGCTCGGCCACCGCTTCCACGGTGAGCGCCGGGTAGCCGTGCGCGCCCAGTTCGTCGAGGGTGGCGCGCAGGACGGCGAGCCGGTTGCGCTCGGTCCGGCCGCCGGGGCGGCGGTTGCCGGGTTGTTCTTCGGCCAAGTGCTATTCCCGTTGCATTAGTGGCGGGCTTTAGTGCAACCTATGTTGCGTTAAGTCGCATCCGTTGGCAAGAGGGGGAGCATGTCAATCACCGAGTTCGCCGAGCCGTTCGCGGAGCTGGAACCGCTCGCCGAGCTGATCGGCGACGCGCGGATCGTGGCGATCGGCGAGAACAACCACCACATCGCCGAATTCGGCGCGCTGCGGGACCGGCTCCTCCGCTTCCTGGTACGCGACCTCGGGTTCGGCGTGCTGGGGTTCGAATCCGGCTTCGCCGAGGGACGGCTCGTCGACGAGTGGATCCGGGGCGGCCCCGGCGCGGTGGCGGAGATCGGCCGCGACGGGGTCACCTTCTCGCTCGGCGAATCCGACGAGATGCACGCGATGCTCACCTGGCTGCGCGAGCACCACGCGGCGGGCGGGGACATCCGCTACGCGGGCCTGGACGTGCCGAGTTCGGGCGGTTCGGGGCTGCCCGCGCTGCACGCGGTCCGGGAGTACCTGGAAACGGTCGACCCGGCAGC
Source organism: Amycolatopsis anabasis (assembly GCF_009765355.1). Taxonomy (GTDB): domain Bacteria; phylum Actinomycetota; class Actinomycetes; order Mycobacteriales; family Pseudonocardiaceae; genus Amycolatopsis; species Amycolatopsis anabasis. Next base: position 1,205 of record NZ_VTHK01000027.1, read on the forward strand.
GGTGCCGCTCGCGGATCGGGCGATCGCCGCCACCGAGCCGTACGCCGGGGCGAGCAGCGCGGTCGCCCCGGGCCGGTACGCGGCGCTCGAGCCCGCGGCCCGGGATGCCGCCACCGCGGCACTCGCGGTGCTGCTCCAGCACCTCGACTCGCTGGCGCCGATGTACCGGCCGAAGGCGGAGCACGCGATCGCCCGGCACCACGCGCTGGGCGCCCTGCGCGTGGACGCCTACCTGCGCGAACTCGACGATCTGGCGAACGGCCGCGCGCCCGCCGTGCAGAGCGCTTCGCGCGACGCGTACATGGCCGCGACCGTGCGCCTGCTCCGGGACCTGCTCGGCGCGGATCGCCGCCTGGTCATCATGGTCCACAATGGACACCTGCAGCGGGTGCCGTGCCGCCTGCTGCCGACCCTGACCGCGCCGCTGCTGGGCTCGCACCTGGCGGACGAGTTCGGCCCGGACTACTTCACACTCGCCCTGACCGCGGGCACCGGGACCACGACCGGGCTCGCCCCGGCCCCGGATGCCCGGCTCGGTTTCCGGGTGTACGAGGAGAAACTCGGGGAACCGGAGCCGGGCAGCGTCGAGGCGGCGCTCGCCGGGCGCGGGCCGAGCCTGGTCGACCTGCGCGCCGCCCGGGCTCGCGGCATCCCGGGACCGGAGAGGATTCGCCACGCGCATATGTATTCCGAAGTCGATGTGGTCCAGGCCTTCGACGCGCTCGTCTACCTTCCCGAGATGCACGCTTCACGAAAGTTGTAGCATTTTCGGGTTTTCGGGCGCGGGGTTGGAAATTCCGGTTTTGTCGGGTGCGGATGAAACAATGGGCGGCCCCTGCACAGAGAGGTGCCGCGTTGTCCGGACAGAGTAATACCAATCGGCAGAAACGTCGGCTCGGTCGCAAGCTCCGGGAGATGCGCGAGCGTGCCGACATGACCATGGACGAAGCCGCCGAGCTGCTGGACAAGACCCGGAGCAGCCTGCACCGGATCGAGGTCGGCGAGACCCGGGCGGACGTGCACCTGATCCGCAGCATGATGGACATCTACGACGAGCGCGACGACAGCCTGATCGACCTGTCCCGCGCCGCGAAGAAGAAGGGTTGGTGGTACGCCTTCTTCGGCCCCTCGACCGAACCCTTCTACATCGAGGACGAAGCGGCGGCCAGCCACGCCGCTTTCTTCGAACTGGTCACCATTCCCGGGCTGTTGCAAACCGAGGAGTACGTCCGCGCCCACTTCGCCGCCTCGAACATCACCGGGACAAAAACCCGCGTGGACGATGTGGTCACCGTGCGAAAGATTCGCCAGGAACGCCTGACCGACACGGAGAAACCACTGCTTTTGCACGCGGTGATCGACGAAGCGGCGCTGCGCCGAATGGTGGGCGGGCGCGAGGTGATGCGGGAGCAGTTGCAGCGACTCGTCACGATGGCCAGCCTGCCGACCGTGACTCTGCAGGTGATTCCGTCAAGCTGTGGTGCGCATGCCTCCATGCTCAGCCCGTTCACCGTGCTGAGCTTTCCCGAGCCCGATGAGGTGGACGTGCAGTACGTGGAATACCTGGGCGGCTCGGTCCGCATCGACAAACCCGATCGGGTGAGAAAGACTAGGCTGGTCTTCGATCACCTGTGCGCGATGGCCTTGCCCCCGGAAGAGTCGATCCGGTCGGTCGAGGAGGTGATCGCCGAACTGTGAGGCTCTGAAGGGAGCGGCGATGCCAGCAACCGCCGATCTGTCCGCCGCGGTATGGCGCAAGAGCAGCCGGTCCGGCACTGTCGATGACAAGACCGCCTGTGTCGAGGTGGCCTTCGTCGAACCTGCGGTCGCCGTGCGGGATTCCAAGCGGCCAGCGGGTGGTGCGCTCGTCCTTCCGGCCACCGCCTGGCGGCACTTTCTGCGTGCCGTGGGGAGTTGACCGAAAACCTCCGATAGTGGGGTTGTCTTGACCATGGGCGACGCGCAACGCTGGCGCATGCGCATTCGCGGGACACGCAAGTTCATAGTGGCCGGGCTGACCTTGGCGACGATCGCCGCCACGACGTTGCCCGCGCACGCCAACGGTGGCGAGCAACCCAAACCGCCGAGCTGGGGGCTGGACCGGATCGACCAGCGCGAGAACGCGCTCGATCAGATCTACCGCTACGAGACCCGGGCCGAGACGGTCACCGCGTACATCGTCGACACCGGAATCGACGCGAAGAATCCCGAGTTCGCCGGGCGGGTCGATCCGGGCAAGGACTTCGTGGACAACGACGACGACGCCGCCGACGACAACGGCCACGGCACCCACCTCGCCGGGATCGTCGGCGGCGAGCAGTTCGGCGTGGCCAAGGGCGTCCGCCTGGTCGGCGTGCGCGTGCTGGACAAGACCGGCAGCGGCAGCACCGAGAACATCATCAAGGGCATCGACTGGGTCACCCAGAACGCCCGCCAGCCCGCGGTCGCGATCCTGGGCCTCGGCGGCGGGCCGAACGACAAGCTGGACGACGCCGTGCGCAGGCTCGCCGCGGTCGTCCCGGTGGCCGTCCCGGCGGGCGGCAGTGGCAGCGACGCGAGTGGTTTCTCCCCCGCACGGGTGGCCGAGGCGCTGACCGTCGGCGCCTCCGACCCCAAGGACGCGAAGTACGGACCGTCCAACTACGGCTCGGTGGTGGACCTCTTCGCGCCCGGCGCGAACATCCCGTCCGTGGTCCCCGGCAAACCGGGGTCGGTGGTGTTCTCCGGAACCTCGCCCGCCGCCGCGTTCGTCACCGGGGCCGCCGCGCTCTACCGCGCCCTGCACCCCGAGGCGACCGCGGAAGCCACCGCGAAGGCGCTCGTGGACAACGCGACCAAGGACAAGCTGACGGGCCTGCCGAACGGCACTGCCAATCGCTTGCTGTACACCTTGTCTACCGGTCAGTAACCAACGGTGAGCTGGGGAAACCTCAATCCCATAGATCCATGATGTCCATCACCTGGTACAGAACTCCCGAGTAGCGGGACCCACACGGTAACGTCCTGAATCTACCGATCCCGAACGTAGTGGAAGGACCGGGCATGTTCCGCAAGGTGCTTGTCGCCAACCGTGGTGAGATTGCCATTCGCGCGTTCCGCGCCGGCTATGAGCTGGGCGCCGGAACGGTCGCCGTGTTCCCCCATGAGGACCGCAACTCGTTGCACCGGCTCAAGGCCGACGAGGCCTACGAGATCGGCGAACCCGGCCACCCCGTCCGTGCCTACCTTTCCGTCGAGGAGATCGTCCGCGCCGCGCGCCTGGCCGGGGCGGACGCGGTCTACCCCGGTTACGGATTCCTGTCGGAGAACCCGGACCTGGCCCGCGCCTGCGAGGAAGCCGGGATCACCTTCGTCGGCCCGAGCGCCGAGATCCTGGAGCTGACCGGCAACAAGGCCCGCGCGGTCCGGGCCGCCCGCGAGGCCGGGGTGCCGGTGCTCGGTTCCTCCGAACCGTCGTCCGATGTGGACACCCTGGTCGCGGCGGCCGAGGAACTCGGGTTCCCGGTGTTCGTGAAGGCGGTCGCCGGGGGTGGCGGCCGCGGGATGCGCCGGGTGGAGGACCCGAAGGTCCTTCGCGAATCGATCGAGGCGGCCGCGCGGGAGGCGGAGTCCGCGTTCGGCGACCCGACCGTGTTCCTGGAGAAGGCCGTCGTCGACCCGCGGCACATCGAGGTCCAGATCCTCGCCGACGGCGCGGGGAACGTGATCCACCTGTTCGAGCGGGACTGCTCGGTGCAGCGGCGGCACCAGAAGGTGGTCGAGTTGGCGCCCGCGCCGAACCTCGCTCCCGAGCTGCGCGAGCGGATCTGCGCCGACGCGGTCGCCTTCGCCCGGCAGATCGGCTACCGCAACGCCGGTACCGTCGAGTTCCTGCTCGACCCGGACGGCAACCACGTGTTCATCGAGATGAACCCGCGCATCCAGGTCGAGCACACGGTGACCGAGGAGGTCACCGACGTCGACCTCGTGCAGTCGCAGCTCCGGATCGCCGCCGGGGAAACCCTGGACGACCTGGGCCTGAGCCAGGATTCGATCTACCTGCGCGGCGCCGCGCTGCAGTGCCGGATCACCACCGAGGACCCGGCCAACGGGTTCCGCCCGGACACCGGGATGATCAGCGCCTACCGCTCGCCCGGCGGCTCGGGCATCCGGCTCGACGGCGGCACCGCGTTCGCGGGCACCGAGATCAGCGCGCACTTCGACTCGATGCTGGTCAAGCTGAGCTGCCGCGGGCGGGACTTCAAGACCGCCGTCGGCCGCGCCCGCCGGGCCGTCGCCGAGTTCCGCATCCGCGGAGTGGCCACGAACATTCCCTTCCTGCAGGCGGTCCTGGACGATCCGGACTTCCGGGCGGGCAACGTCACCACGTCGTTCATCGAGCAGCGCCCGCACCTGCTGACCGCCCGGCATTCCGCCGACCGCGGCACCCGGCTGCTCACCTACCTCGCCGACACCACGGTGAACAAACCGCACGGCGAACGGCCCCGGCTGATCAACCCGACGGCCAAACTGCCCAAGGTCCCCAAGACCGCGCCGCCCGCGGGGTCCAAGCAGAAGCTCACCGAGCTGGGCCCGGAGGGCTTCGCGCGCTGGCTGCGGGAATCGCCGCACCTCGGGGTCACCGACACCACGTTCCGGGACGCGCACCAGTCGCTGCTCGCCACCCGGGTGCGCACCAAGGACCTGCTCGCGGTCGCCCCGGTCGTCGCGCACACCGTGCCGCAGCTGCTTTCGCTGGAGTGCTGGGGCGGGGCGACCTACGACGTGGCCCTGCGCTTCCTGGCCGAGGATCCGTGGGAGCGGCTCGCCGCGCTGCGCGAGGCCGTGCCGAACATCTGCCTGCAGATGCTGCTGCGCGGGCGAAACACGGTGGGCTACACGCCTTACCCGACCGAGGTGACGCACGCCTTCGTCGAGGAGGCCACCGCCACCGGGATCGACATCTTCCGCATCTTCGACGCGCTCAACGACGTCGAGCAGATGCGCCCGGCGATCGAAGCGGTCCGGGAAACCGGTTCCGCGGTGGCGGAGGTGGCGCTGTGCTACACCTCCGACCTCTCCGATCCCGGGGAGAAGCTGTACACATTGGACTACTACCTCAAGCTGGCCGAGCAGATCGTCGGCGCGGGGGCGCACATCCTGGCCGTCAAGGACATGGCGGGCCTGCTTCGCGCGCCCGCCGCGGCGAAGCTGGTTTCCGCGCTGCACAAGGAATTCGGCCTGCCGGTGCACATCCACACGCACGACACCGCGGGCGGGCAGCTGGCCACCTACCTCGCCGCCGTCCAGGCCGGTGCGGACGCGGTGGACGGCGCGGTGGCCTCGATGGCCGGGACCACCTCGCAGCCGTCGCTGTCGGCGATCGTGGCCGCGACCGACCATTCGGACCGCCCGACCGGGCTCGACCTGCAGGCGATCGGCGACCTGGAGCCGTACTGGGAGATCGTGCGCAAGATCTACGCGCCGTTCGAGGCCGGGCTCGCCTCGCCGACCGGCCGCGTCTACCACCACGAGATCCCCGGCGGCCAGCTGTCCAACCTGCGCACCCAGGCCATCGCGCTGGGGCTCGGCGACCGGTTCGAAGAGATCGAGGCGATGTACGCCGCCGCGGACAAGATCCTCGGCCATCTGGTCAAGGTCACCCCGTCCTCGAAGGTGGTGGGCGACCTCGCGCTGCACCTGGTCGGCGCGGGCGTCGCACCGGCGGACTTCGAGGCGGAGCCGCACAAGTTCGACATCCCCGACTCGGTGATCGGCTTCCTGCGCGGGGAACTCGGCGACCCGCCCGGCGGGTGGCCGGAACCGTTCCGCAGCAAGGCTTTGCAGGGCCGCGCCGAACCGAAACCGGTGGAGAAGCTGTCCGCCGAGGACCGCGAAGCGCTGGGCAGCGACCGGCGCGCCACCCTCAACCGGCTGCTGTTCCCCGGGCCCACCAAGGAGTTCGAGGCGCACCGCGAGGCCTACGGCGACACCAGCGTGCTGCCCAGCAAGGACTTCTTCTACGGGCTGCGTCCGGGTGAGGAGTACCAGGTCGACCTGGAGCCGGGGGTCCGGCTGCTGATCGAACTGGAGGCCATCGGCGAGGCGGACGAGCGCGGTATGCGCACGGTGATGTCCACTTTGAACGGTCAGCTCCGGCCGATCCAGGTGCGCGACAACTCGATCGCCTCGGACATCCCGGCGACCGAGAAGGCGGACAAGGCCAATCCGAAGCAGATCGCGGCGCCCTTCGCGGGGGTGGTCACGCTCGCGGTCGCCGAGGGCGACGAGGTCGAGGCGGGCGCGACGGTCGCGACCATCGAGGCGATGAAGATGGAGGCGGCGATCACCGCGTCCACCGGTGGCCGGGTGAGCAGGCTGGCCATCAACTCCGTGCAGCAGGTGGAAGGCGGCGATTTGCTCGTCGTGCTGGAATAGGGCGTGCCTGTTCACCCGTTAGGTTCGTGGCTCCTCGGTTCCGCGCGGCAACGCGATCCGGTTTTGCGCATGCGGGTGCGCGTGTTGCTGACCGGTTCGCTCGTGATCGCCAACATCATCGGCGCCCTGGTGGTGATCGCGCTGGTGACCCTGGTCATCCCGGGGCCCAACGTGTTCGTCGCGGACCTGACGACGGTGAACTTCGTCGCGGTGCCCTGTTACGTCGCGGTCGCGTTGCTGATCGGGGTCCTCTGGGGTACCCGATCGGCTTCGCGGGCGCTGGCGTGGGCGTTCGAGGGCAAGGAACCGGACGAGCGGGACCGCCGGGCGACGCTGCGCGTGCCGCTGCGGCTGTTCCGCATGCAGGCGCTGCTCTGGCTGGTCGGCACCGCGCTGTTCACCACGCTCTTCGCGCTGTACCTGCCGGACGCGGTCTTCAAGGTGGCCTTCACCGCGGGGTTCGCCGGGGTGGTGGTGTGCGCCAACGCCTACCTGCTGACCGAGTTCTCGTTGCGCCCGATCGCCGCGCGGGCGTTGTCCGGGGGTAGCCCCCCGCAGCGCAAACTGGTGTCCGGGGTGACCGTCCGGACCCTGCTCGCCTGGCTGCTCGGCACCGGGGTGCCGGTCACCGGGCTGATGATCGTCGCGGTGTTCGCGCTGATCCGGACGGACGTGACCACGGCCCAGCTGTCGATCGCGATCCTGGTGCTCGGCGCGATCATCCTGGTCTTCGGGTTCTTCCTGGTGGTCCTGATGACCCGGGCGACCGTGGCGCCGATCCGGACCGTGCGGGCCGCGCTGCGGCGGGTCGAGCGCGGCGACCTGGACGCCGAGGTGGTCGTGTTCGACGGCACCGAACTGGGCCTGCTGCAGTCCGGGTTCAACCGGATGGTCGAGGGCCTGCGTGAACGCGAGCGGATCCGGGACGTGTTCGGCCGCCAGGTCGGGCACGAGGTCGCGAAGAAGGCGCTGGCCGGGAAGATCGAACTCGGCGGCGAGGTGCGCGAGGTCGCCGTGCTCTTCGTCGACGTGATCGGCTCGACGACCATCGCCGCGACCCGCCCGGCCACCGAGGTGGTAGAACTGCTGAACCGGTTCTTCGCGGTCGTGGTGGCCGAGGTGCACCGGCACGGCGGTTTCGTGAACAAGTTCGAAGGCGACGCCGCGCTCGCCGTGTTCGGGGCGCCCGCCGGACTGGCCGACGCGGCGGGCGCGGCACTGGCTTCGGCGCGGTCGATGGCCACCCGGCTGGCGCGCGAGGTGACCGGGTGCGAGGCCGGGATCGGGGTGGCCGCCGGTCCCGCGGTGGCGGGCAACATCGGCGCACAGGACCGGTTCGAGTACACCGTCATCGGCGATCCGGTGAACGAGGCCGCCCGCCTCACCGAGCTGTCGAAATCCGTTCCGGGCCGGGTGGTCGCGTCCATGGCGGCCGTGGAACGCGCGGCTTCACCGGAAGCGGAACGCTGGCGACTGCGTGAGCAGCTCACCCTGCGTGGCCGCACCGAACCCACCTCTATCGCGGTGCCGATCGGCGGCGAATTTCACTAGATTGCTTCCCATGCTGATCAACGCGGTCCCCCAGCGGCACGGCGCACTCGGTCCGCGGGCGGACCGGCTTCCCAGGGGTTGCCGTGCGCTGGCCGAGCTCGTGGGCGAGGTGTTCGACGAGCTGGTGCACGAGGTGCACGTCGACTGCGCGGATTCGGCCACTGTGGACGGAATCGCGAACCGGGAGACGCTGATCCGGAACCGGACCAGCCAGCTGCGCGCGCTGGAGGCGCCCGGCGGGCCGGTGCTCACCATCGGGGGCGACTGCGGGGTGGAACTCGTCCCGCTCGGGGTGGCGCGCTACCGGTACGGGCGCGGATTCGGGGTGGTGTGGTTCGACGCGCACCCCGATCTGAACACCGCGGCGACCTCGCCGTCCGGAGCGTTCCACGGCATGGTGCTGCGCTCGGCGTTCGGCGAGGGGGACTCCGACTTCGCGGCCTCCCCGGAACTCGTGCCGGGCCGGGTGGTCCTGGCCGGCACCCGGGCGTTCGACCCGGCCGAACGGGAGGGCGTCGACGCGGGCCTGGCGTCCCTGGTGTCCGTCCGTGAACTCGCCGACCCCGAACGGCTGGTGTCCGCGGTGCGCACGAGCGGGGCCGGGCAACTCTATGTGCACATCGACCTCGATGTGCTCGATCCGGGTGAATTCGGCGGCTTGAACTTTCCGGAGCCCGGCGGGTTGCGAATCCCGGAACTGGTGGCCGCCGTGCGTTCGCTGGCCGTGTTCGACGTGGTGGGCGCCGGTATCACCGAATGCGCGAGCGACGACCGGGCGGAGCTGCGTGCCCTGGTCCCGGTGCTGGAAGCGGTGGGCGAGCTGCTCGAAGCGTGATGCCCGCCAGGCACGCGAACTACACACTCAGGCAAGCGAACCACACACTCGCGCACGCGAACTACACACTCGGGCACCCGAACCGCACATTCGGGCACGCGAACTACACACTCGGAACCACCCCGCGCCCCGCTGGGCACTGCGCGCTCGACTGCTCGAGCTGCGGTTCCGAACGTGTAACTCGCGTGCCTGAACGTGTAACTCGCGTGCCCGAGTGTGCAACTCGCGTGCCGGAACGTGGAACTCGCGGGAGCCTGCCGAGACGTGATTGTTCGCCATCCCGCAATTCGGGATTGATAAACACCATTGCATGCATGAACAGGTAAGCATTGTTCTTTCGGTTACCGGACTGTGTCGTTCATTTCACTGAATTGGCGGCCTTGCGAACGAATCTGCCGCTCGCGTATGTTCGATCGGAGTGATGAAAACCGTTTTCATCGCTTGATCGAACATGTAGGGAGTCATTCATGGAAGCGATCTCGTTCTCCGAAGTCGAGGCCCCCGAGGCCCTGGCCGCTCCGCAGGCGCCTGGCACCAACGCGCTCGTGCACAACCCGTTCGCCTTCGAGGACGTGGAAGCTCCCGAGGCTCTCGCGGCTCCGCAGGCGCCCGGCACGAACGCCCTGGTGCACAACCCCTTCGCCTGGGCTGAGAGCAAGTAAGAAGTGATCGAAGGGCACCTTCATCGACGGTTCCACCTCGCCCCTGGATTTCAGCTCTATCCCGCCGCCGACGGCTCGTGGCGTTATTCGACACCGGCCGGGAAGTTCGTGCGGATCAGTGGTCCCGCGCCGCTCCTGGAGCTGGTCCGGCGCCTGTCCACCGGTGCGCCCGCCGACGTCCAGCTGACCCCGGAGGACTCCGCCGCGTTCGACCAGCTGGTCACCGCGCTGCGCGGCCGCGGGGTTCTGGTGGAGCCGTCCGGCGGGCCCGGCGGCGGGCGCCGGATCCACGTGGCCGGGGACAACCCGGTGGGCACGGTGGCCGCGGACCTGCTGCGGCCCCATGCCGACGTCACCACCGGGACGGTCGATGAGGGTGCCGTCGCCGACGCCGACGTGCTGGTCAGCTGTGCGAGCTGGCTTCCGGACACCGAATGGCGGCGCGTCGACGAGTGGTGCGCCGCGCACGGCACCGCGTGGCACCGCTGTCACGCCGAGGGCACCCGGTTCGCCCTCGGCCCCTTCTTCCTGCCCGGCGAGACCGCCGGTTACCGCGACACCCGGGCCCGCCGCCTCGCCGCGTGCCCGGTCGCCGACGAACTCCTCGAGCAGTGGCGTTACCTGGACGGCGACCAGCCGAAGCCGCCGGTGCGGTGGCCGGATTCGGGCGGTGGCCTGCTCGGCGCGCTGCTCGCCGGGGACGTCCTGGCCCGGCTCGCCGGGCGGCCGGTGCCCTCGCACGGTCATCAGCTGCTGGTCGACCCGGACACCGCCGGGATCACGCGCCATCCGGTGCTCCCGTTGCCGCGGCTGGCCGAGCGGCTCGCCCCGCTCGCCGTCCCGTGACGCACGCGCCGGTGGTCCGGGGCAACCTGCGGGTCCCGGCCGAGGACGGCACCGCGCTGGCCACGGACGTGTACCTGCCGCGCGGCCTCGACCGCGCCCCGGTGCTGGCGCTGCGGACCTGCTACGGCCGCGGCGCCCACCTGGCCGAGGGCCTCGGCTGGGCCCGGCGCGGATTCGCTTTCGTGGCACAGGACGTGCGCGGCCGCTACGACTCGGACGGGACGTGGACGCCGTACCGCGGTGAGCGCGCCGACGGCCGCGCGCTGGCCGGGTGGATCGCCGCGCAGCCCTGGTGCGACGGCCGGATCGTGCCGATCGGCGCCTCCTACGCCGCGTTCACCGCGTACGCGCTCGCCGTTTCCGCCCCGGTGGCCGCGGTGATCAGCCAGGTTCCGGCGATGGGCCTGCACCGGGTGAAGTTCGATCCCAGCGGCATCCTGCGGCTCGCCGAGCACGTCAACTGGTGGCTGGCCCACGCGGAAAGCCGGACCAGCCGGGACGATCTCGTCCGGCGTCACCCGCCGGTACTCGACGGCCTGCCGGTTTCCGGGCTGGGCGAACGGTTCTGGGCGCGGGTGCCGGGGTGGTGGTCCGCGGTCGAACCGTGGGCGAACGGGTCCGCCGATCCGCCGCCCGAGGCGATCACCGACGCCGAACTGGCCGCGCTGTCCGTGCCCAGCCTGCACGTCGGCGGCTGGCGCGATCTGCTGCTGCCGGAGACGCTGCACCAGTGGCGCACGGCCGGGGATGCGGCGAGCCTGCTGGTGGGGCCGTGGGGCCACGAACTCGCGCCGCTGGGCCGGACCCTGGTGGGCTGGCTGGAGCGGGCCCTCGGCGGGCGGCCCCCGGCGTGGCGGTCGCGGATGCGGCTGGTCGGCGAGGACGGGTGGCGGTACGACGTGCCCTGGCCGGGCGACCGCCGGACCTGGCGGGCGGACGCCGGCGGCGGCCTGACCGGGACTCCCGCGGGCGCCTGCCGCTTCCGCTGCGACCCGCGCTCGCCGTTTCCGTCCATTGTGGAGGGAGAGGATCGGAGTGCGCTGGCCGCGCGCACGGACGCGGTGCGGTTCGTCTCGCCGGTGCTGGACCGCCCGCTGACCGTGCTCGGCGCGGGGGAGGTGGTGCTCACCGGGCAGACCTCCGCGGCGAGCGCGGACTGGATCGTGCGGCTGAACGAGCGGCGCCCGGACGGCGTGGTGCGCTCGGTCGCCTCCGGTGCGGTGCGCGCGAACGGCGGCCGCGCCCGGCACCGGATCCCGCTGACCCCCGCCGGGATCACCATTCCGGCGGGCGCGGCACTGGAACTGGAGATCACCGGTAGCGACTTTCCTTTCCTGGCAAGGAATCTCGGCACCGGGGCCGATCGCTACACGACCGCCGACACGGTCCTCGCCGAGCAGACCGTGCACGTCGGCGGGGAGCAGACCTCGATTTCGCTGCCGATCCTGGAGGAACCGTGACTCCGGAAGACTTGCTGGTCGATCCGCGCTTCGGGCTGGTCACCGAACTGGTGATGCAGCGCGGCAAGCCCGGCCTGCCCCCGGCCTGGGTGGGCTGCAGCGCCAAGGTCGCCGACACCGTGCGCGGCGGCGCGGCGGCGACCGACCGCTACGGGTTCGGCGCGTCGCTCGCCGATCCGGCCCGGGCGCGCGGCGCGGCGCTGGGGGAGGCGGTCGAGCGCTACTGCGGGAACCTGGTGCCCGAGCGGCTGCCCGTCCGGCCCTACGACGCGTGGCGCGCCGACGGCGTGGACGCGGTCGACCCCGCGGAGTTCGCGCTGTACTCGGCGGCACAGCACGCGACCCCGGGGTTCCCGTTCGTGCCGTTCACCCGGGACCTGGAGGTCGCGTGGGTGAACGGCACCGATCTGCGCACCGGCGCGGACGTGTGGGTGCCCGCGTCGCTGGTGTACCTGAACTACTACCGCGGCGCCCACGCCGGGGAACCGCCGACGAACGCCTTGTCCTACGCGGGAATCGCGACCGGGGTCAGCGCGGAGCACGCGCGGCGCGGGGCGCTGGAAGAACTCTTCGAACGGGACGCGAGCACGCTGTGGTGGGCCAGTGGCGCGCCGGCCGAGGTGGTGGCCGACGCCGAGGAGGTCACCGACGCGTTCGCCGATCCCGATGCCGGGCGGCGCGAGATCCGGGTGCTGCGGCTGCCCGCGCAGTTCCGCGCGCCGGTGCTCGCCGCGTTCGTCACCGACCCCGATCGCGGCATGATCGCGTTCGGCACCGCGTGCCGGGCGGACGCGCGGGAGGCGGCCACCAAGGCCGTGGTGGAGGCGTTCGCGGTGCTCGAACTGACCGCCGAACTGGTGGCCCCGGACAGCGAACTCTGGCGCGCGGTCGAGGCCGGGAGCCTCGGGGCGCACGTGTTCAAACCGCGGCGCGCGGACCGGGCGTACCGGCAGGACTTCCGGGACGACTTCCGCGATCTCGTCGACCTGCCCGCGGTGGCCCAGCTGTACCTCGACCCGGAGATGCAGGGGGAGCCGCTGAACCGGTTGCGGGAAACGGGTCCGGCGACCTCGTTCGACGAGATTCCCGAGCCGGGGGACTACGTCGAGGAACTGCACGCGGCCGGGCTGCGGGCGATCGAGGTCGACCTGACCACCGCGGACGTGGCGGCCGCCGGGCTGCACGTGGTCCGGGTGGTCGTGCCGGGGCTCTACGGCAACGCGCCTGCGGCCTTCCCGTACCGGGGCGGGACGCGGTTGTACACCGAACCCGTGCGGCTGGGCTGGGTGCCCGGCCCGCTCACCGAATCCGGCCTGGTCCGGTACCCGATTCCCCTGGCCTGAACGGAACATCGCATGAACCTCGTCGACGAGCGCACCGGGGTCATCCGGCGGCTGCGGTCGCTGCCCGTCCCGGCGCAGCTGCCGCGATCCTTCGAGATCATCGCCTCGGAGTTGTCCGACACCACGCGGTTCTCGCCCTGGCCCAGCGATTCCGCGGGTGCGGGCTACGCGCTCGGCGATCCGGAGGCCGCGCACGGCGCCGCGATCGGCGAGGCGGTGGAACGGTACTGCGGGAACCTCGTACCGCCGGGCCTGGTGACCGGATCCCGGGCCGAACTGGTGGCGGCCGGACTGCCCGCGCTGGACCCCGCGCGGGTGGCGCTGTTCTCCGCCGAGCAGTACGCCGAGCCGGGTTTTCCGTTCCGCCCCATGGACTCCGCGCTCCCGCTCGACTGGGCCGAAGGCGTGGACCTGGCCACCGGCGGGCGGGTGCTCGTGCCCGCGAGCCTGGTGTGGGTGTCCTATGTGGCCGCTTCGGTGGCGGCGGGGCGGCCCGCGACGAACCCGATCATCCAGGCCGGGCTGGCCGCCGGACGCGGGCGCGCGGCGGCCGAGTACAGCGCGCTGTGCGAGGTGCTGGAACGGGACGCGGTGGCGCGCGCGTGGCACGGCCGCGGCAGGGTGCGGGCGGTGCGGCCGCCGGACTGGCTCGCGCGCCTCGGGCACGGCGCCCGGCGGACGCTGACGACGCGGTACTTCGAGTTCGGGAGCGAATTCGGGCCGGTCACCGTCGGCGCGCTCGTCCGGGACGCGGAAACCGGCTACCTGACCATGGGCACGGCGTGCCGGGCCGATCCGGTGGCCGCGCTGCGCAAGGTGTTCGCCGAGGCGTGCCAGCTGCAGATGTTCGTGGCGGAGTACGACGATCCGGAGAGCCCGTACATGCTGGCGGCGCGCAACCCGGACAGCCCGCTGTCGCCGTGGCGGCCGGATCGGGACTACCTGGCCGCCTACCGCCCGGATTTCCGGGACGTCGTCGACTACGGCTGCCATCTGCAGCTCTACCTGGATCCCCTGCTGCAGGAGCGGTTCGAGGCGGAACTGGCGGACGCGGTGACCGGCGAGGTGGATCACGCCGCGCTCGCCGGTTGCCCGGACGGCCTGCCGCACCTGGTCGACCGGCTCGCCGCCGCGGGGCACCCGGTGCTCTCGGTCGACGTGACCACCGAGGACGTCGCCCCGACCGGCCTGTCGGTCGTCCGGATCCTGGTGCCGGGCTTGTACTCGAACTCGGCCGCCGGGCTCCCCTTCCTCGGCGGCACCCGGATCGACCCGGCCACCCGCCGCGCCCTACCCCTCCCGCACTGACCCCGAGTCCCCCGTCCCGCCGCCGCGAGTTGCACACTCGGGCACGCGAGTTTCACGTTCGGGCACGCGAGTTGTCCGTTTGGACCCCGCGGGGCGCATTCGGGCTGCCGGACGCGGGGTGTGCGGTACCTGGTGGGTTCCCGATCGCGGTGGGTGCCGGGAAGCCGATCGGTGTCGGGGGTGGCCCCGAGTGTGTATTTCGCTTGCCCGAGTGTGGAGTTCACTTGCTTGAATGTGTAGTTCGGCGGCCGGAACGGGGAACTCGCGCCAGCGGCCCCCGCCTGCCGCGAGTTCCCGACCCGGGCATCCGGCGAGCACGGCGCGAAGCCGCACGCTCAGGTACCCAATGTGGCTTTCGGGGCGTTGAAGGTACCGAATGCCGCATTGGGGGCTTCCCGGTGCGCGCGAAATCGCGTTGAGGGGTTCGGGGAGTCGGCGCGATACTCGGGCGGTGGCAAGATCATCGGCTGCCGAGCGGGCGCTCGCGCATGTCGCCGCGCTGGCCGGGGGCGGGCCGATCGCGCCGGATCTGCGGGTGACCCTGCAGTTCCACCCCGACCGGCTGGTGCACGGCGTGCCGATCCTGACGGCGATGGCCCGCGACGGCGTCTACCGTTCCCAGTTCGAAACCGGGACGAGCAACGGCGGCCTGACCGCGCATCCGGGCGGGGACCGGTGGCGGTGGGAGAGCCGCCTGTTCGCCGGGGCGTACGACGAGGTGGCCGCGGCCGAGCGGCCGAAGTACGGTTCGCTGAACTTCCGCCGCCGCGCGGTCGGCGGCTCGCCGCGGTTCGGGTCGGCCCATCTGCGGCTCACCGCGGACACCCTCGCGCGCACGACGTTCTGCTATCCGGACAGCGTGTGCGAACCCGCCGATTTCGGTGTGGCGGGCAAGGCGTCCGCCCTCATCGCACTGGCCGAGGCGGACGACAAGGACCCACTGGACGACTACGTCGAGGCGCACGTTCACGGGCCGCTCACGCTGGGCCGCGATGTGGAGGCGATCGTCCTGGATCCCTGCTATCGCGGCACCGAGGTCGAACGCGCCGCGGCCGAACTCGGTTGCGCGGTCGAATGGCACGGCGGTTTCCGCCTGAGCACCGCGGAACTGCGGCGCCACCCGGAATTCCGGGGACCGGAGTACGTCGAACTGGGCCTCGCGCTCGCCCGGGACGGCTGGCTCGACCCGCGGATCCTCGGCGACGCCGCGCGGACCGGCCGCCACGACGAGCAGGACCTCAAACGGGTCTGGCACTACGTCGCCCGGTTCGGTAACCCCGAGGTGCACAGGACACTTTGAAGTACCCGGCGACCGGTGGTTACCGTCGGCGGCATGACCATCGCAGTCACCGGGGCGACCGGGCAGCTCGGCCGCCGGGTCGCCCGGCGCCTCGCCGAAGCGGGAACCGCGCAGCGCCTGCTCGGCCGGAACCCGTCGCGGATCCCGGAACTGCCCGGTGCGGTCGTCGCGCCACCCGCTTCCTACGGTGATTCCGACGCGATGCGTGCGGCGATCGGCGACGCGGACACCCTGTTCCTGGTCTCCGCGCACGAAAGCGCCGACCGGGTGCGCGAGCACGTCACCGCCGTGGACGCCGCGATCGCCGCGGGGGTCGAGCGGATCGTGTACGTGTCCTTCCTGGCCGCCGCCCCGGACGCGACCTTCACCTTCGCCCGGGACCACTGGCACACCGAGCAGCACATCCGGTCCGCCGGGGCGCGGTTCACGTTCCTGCGGGACAGCTTCTACCTCGCCGCGTTCGGCGCCATGGCCGGTGCGAGCGGCGAACTCCGCGGCCCGGCGGGCGACGGGCGGGTCGCGGCCGTGTCCCATGACGACATCGCCGACGTGGCCGTCGCCGTGCTGCTGGGCGAGGGCCACGACGGCGCCACCTACGACGTCACCGGTCCGGAGGCGCTGACGCTCACCCAGATCGCCGGGGAGCTGAGCCGGTCCGCCGGGCGCACGGTCACCTATGTCCCGGAGACCCGCGAGGAGGCGTACGCGTCCCGGGCGGGCTACGGCGCACCCGACTGGGAAGTGGCGGGCTGGGTGAGTTCGTACGAGGCCATCGCCACCGGGGAGATGGCGACCGTTTCGGACACGGTCGCCCGGCTGACCGGCCATTCCCCGCAGTCGCTCACCGAGTACCTGAAGGCGCGTCCGTACCGGCTCCGGTGAGCCGTCGCGCGGCTTTCCGGAGCTGGAACCAGGCGACCACGAGCAGGATGCCGTAGAGCAGCGCGTAGACGCCGATGACCACGGCGATCCCGATCGCCCCGGCGATCGGCTGGAAGAGGATGAGCACCCCGGCGATGATCGAGAGCACGCCGATCACGGCGATCAGGGCCTCCCCGGTGATCACCTTCCGCAGCCGGATCGCGGCGACGACCTCCGCGACGCCGGTGACCACCGCCCACGCACCGACCATGATCGCCAGAATCAGCACGGTGATGCCCGGCCAGAACAACGTCAGCAGGCCCGCCGCGACACCGACCACGCCGCCCAGTGCCAGCAGCCAGCGCGGCATGCCCGCGTGTCCCCGGAACGCGGCGATGATCAGGCCGATCCCGTCGATCAGGGCGTAGACGCCGAACACCAGCGCCAGCGCCAGCGTGGTGAGTTCCGGCCAGATGAGCGCGAGCAGGCCGAACAGCACCGCGACCACGCCGCGGATCAGCATCATGCGGGCGATGTCGGGCACGCTCAGCACGACGGTGTAACTCGAAGGGGTTTGTTCGGTGGCGGACATTTCGGAACCTCCCGGGTTTCTACAGTTGGCGGTACCGGGTGAATCGGGGGCCCTCGCCGCGCCCGGTCGCCAGGCCGTAGGCCACGACCGGAGCCCTGGGGGCGCGGCGGGACGAGCGCAGCAGCGCGAGCAGCCAGGCGATGCCTAGTGCGGAGATCAATGCCAGCCCGCCCCAGTCGAGCACGGTGATCAGGGTGACCTGGGTGGCGGTCGGCCGGGGGAGCCAGCCCCGTGCCAGCAGTTCCTCCTGCCCCGGCGTCCCGGTCGCCAGCAGCGTGAACAGCACGGCGATGCTGTGCATGGAATCCCACAGCGCGTGCAGCAGCGAGACGCCGAGGTAGGTCAGCAGCAACCGGCCGGTGAGCACGAAATGGCGCCGGGTGCTGCGCGCGAAGAGCACCCCGCCGAGGATTCCGGTCCACAGGGCGTGCCCGACCGGCGACAGCAGCCCGCGAAGCAGGGTGGTGGTCACCAGGTTCTCCAGGGAAAGGCCCTGTTCGGTGATCATCGCCATCAGCGCGTACCCGGCGGATTCGAAGGCGGAGAACCCGAACCCCACGATCGCGCCGAGAATGATCCCGTCGCGCACCGATTTGACCTCGAGCCGCCGCGTCAGCAACGCGAGCGCCGCGAGCTTGACCGCCTCTTCGATGAGGCCGACCCCGGCGAACAGCCACGGCGACGGGTGCAGCAGGTAGCTTTCCAGCACCGACGCGCCCAGGACCCCGAGCACCCCGCCCACCACGAAGGTGCGGAACACCAGATCCGCGGTGATTTCGCCGGAGTCACGCCGTTCGAAGGCCCAGGACACGAAGGTCGCGGGCACCAGGAAACTGCCGAGCAGGATCACCGTCGGGATCAGATTCGGATTTCCGGTCAGATAGGTGACCAGGACCGCCAGAATCCACAGCAGGAGGCCGGAGAAGAACATTCGCGGCCAGGTTCGCCGAGGTCTGGCAGGGAGCATCCGATTCTCCGAACGGCCGGGCGTGATATGGCGGAATCGTGCTACCCGGTATCCGGCTTGTCCAAACGAACCCTTCGATCGGGTGAGAAACCCTGCTCAGAAGCGGGGTTTTCTCAGCGCGCCGGATGCCCCACCGCGAAGAGCATCACCGGCAACTCTTCCCGGGGCACCCCGAGCAACTCGGCAAGCGCATTGTCGTAATACCCCGCGACAGCGCAACAGGACAACCCGAGCGCCGTCCCCACCAGATACAGATTCTGCACCGCGATCCCGGTATCGACGTGCAACGTCCGATAATGCCGCAGCGGGTACTTGGCGAAGGCCACATCCAGCCGAGTGGTCAACGCGAGCGACACCGGCACCCGATCCGCGAACTCCGGCTGCAGATACACCCCGGACAGCCCCGAAGTCGGATCCCCCGTCGACCGCTCGGCCAACGCGTGCCGCACCGCGTCGTACCGGTACACCCCCGGGGACAGCCCCGAAGCCTCGCGCACCACCACATACGTCCGCCCGCACCGCAGCCCACCCGCGCTCGGCGCCATGCCCAGCGGATGCTCGTCGACGCCGTACGCGGGCACGAATCGCTGCACACCCACCGCGAACCGCAGCAACGCGCTCAACTTCGCCAGCTCCAGCGGCCGTTGCGCATACGCGTAACCGGACCGCCGCAGGGCCAGCGTCTCCACCAGGTCCACCGCCGGTGGCGGCACGTCCGGCAGCGAGATCTGCCTGCTCTCCGGCGCCTCGGCCCGGTCCTCGTCATCGGACTGCCCGTTCAGCGCGGCATGGATCGCCCGCGCCCGCGCGATCGGGTCACCCATCAAACAGCACCCGGATGCAAAGCCTTCGCCAGCGAGGCGACCGCGGGTGCGCTGCGCAACCCGCCGCCGAAGGACGCCTCGGCGATCGGGACGAACCGGTTGGCCTGACCCGCCGCCGTCGCGCCGAGCGCCTGCCGCAGTTCGGTTTCGGTGGAGGCCCGGTTCTGGTCATCGCGGAAAACGTACACCACCACGTCCGGATTCTTCCGGGCGATGAGTTCGGTGGAGAGCTGGCCGTAGTAGTTGCCGGGCGGGATTTCCGACTGTTCGGTCAGGTTCTTGGCGCCCGCGCGCCGGAGCACGTCCCCGTACAGCCCGCCCGCGTGCGCGTAGATCGCCTTGTCGTAACTGGTCAGCAGCACCGCGCGCACCGGCGCGACGGCGGCCAGCTTTCCCTCCACTTCGGACAGTCGGGCCCGGAAGCCGTCGACCAGTTCCTTCGCCTTGGCCTCGGCCGCGAAGATCCGGCCCAGGTTGGTGATGTCGGCGAAGGAGTCCGGCACGGTCGCGGCCACCTTCGTCGGCTCGTACAGCGCCTGGTTGATATACACCTGGATCCTTTTCGCGGCGAGGTCGTCGCGCCTGGGCAGCCGCTTGCCGTCGAAGTGGTATTCCTGGTCCGAAACCACGAGATCCGGCCGGACCCCCAGCAACGGCTCGGTCGCCGCCTCGGATTCGGACAGCACCGGAATCGCGTCGAACCGCGCGCGGTACTCCTCGAGCGGGCGCGAATAACTCGTGCCCGCCTGCCCGACGATCCGGTCACCGGCGCCGAGCGCGATCAGCAGTTCGGTCATCGACGGGTACAGCGACACCACCCGTTCCGGCGGGCGCTCGAAGGTCAGCGTGCGCTGCGCGTTGTCCACGGTCAGCGGGAACCCGGCCGGGGCCGGGCCGCCACCACCGGAACTCGCGGGCTCGGGCGCGGAACACGCGGCCGCCCCGGCCACCGCGGCCAGGGACAGGAAACTCCGGCGGGACAGGCGTGACATCGGCTCAACCATCCTCACTGCGCTGCGATTCCAAGGGGTCCGATTCCAAGGGGGAGAAGGACAACTGCGGCGCACCGGTGACCGGATGCGTGCCCAGCCGGGCGCACACGCCGAACACCGCGCGCACCAGTTCCGGCGTGAGCACCTCGGTGACCGGGCCCGCCGCCACGATCCGGCCCTGCGCGAGGAGGAACACCCGGTCGCAGTAGGTGGCCGCGAGGTTCAGGTCGTGCAGCACCAGGACCGCGGTGTTGTCCAGGCGGCGCACCAGCTCGAGGAATTCCAGCTGGTGCGCGATGTCGAGGTGGTTGGTCGGCTCGTCGAGCACCAGCACCTTCGCCTGCTGGCACAGCGCCCGCGCCAGCACCACGCGCTGCTGCTCGCCGCCGGACAGCGTCGGGTACAGCCGATCCGCGGCCTCGGCCATGCCGACCTGTTCCAGCGCGCCGCGGGCGAACGCGTGGTCCTCGGCGGTGGTGGCGGAGAACAGCGATTTGTGCGGGGTCCGGCCCATCAGCACGACCTCCAGCACGCTGAGCCGGAAATCCTCCTCGGAATGCTGGGTGACCGCGGCCGTGCGCCGGGCGGCCTCGCGCGCGGACAGTTCCGCCCACACGTCGGCGTCGCCGACGAGCACCGCGCCCGCACGGGGTTTCAGCGCCCGGTAAAGCGTGCGCAGCAAAGTCGACTTACCGCTTCCGTTCGGCCCGAGCACGCCGACGACCTCGCCGTCCGCGGCCTCGAGCGACACCCCGTGCACGATCTCGACGCCCTCGATCGCGACCGAGACGCCGTTGAACCGCACCTCCATCAGACCGACCGCCCTTCGGGACGGCGGAGCAGCCAGAGCAGGAACGGCACGCCGACGACCGCGGTCAGGATGCCGAGCGGCAGTTCGGTGTCACTGGTCACCCGGGCCAGCACGTCGACGAGCGCGAGGTAGCAGGCGCCGGTCAACGCCGTGACGGGCAACAGTTTCCGGTGCTCGGAACCGACCACCAGCCGCACGATGTGCGGGATGATCAGGCCGACGAACCCGATTCCGCCGGCCACCGAGATCACCGCGCCGGTCAGCAGCGCGGCGGTGACCAGCAGCCCGATCCGCAGCCGGGTGAGGTTCGCGCCCAGCGCGGCCGCGGCGTCGTCGCCGAGCAGCAACAGGTTCATCCGGCGGGCCTGCAGCACGAGCGCGGCGGTGCAGGCCACCACGATCACCGCGGGCAGCGCGAGCTGGTCCCAGTGCGCTCCCGCGAGCGAACCGAGCAGCCAGAACACCACCCCGGCCAGCCGGTCGGGGCTCGCCTTGATCTGCAGGTAGCTGGTGACGGCCTGCATCAGGTAGCCGATCGCCACCCCGGCGAGCAGCAGCCGGTTCGGCGCGAGCCGCCCGCGCCGCCGGCCCAGCACCAGCACGAGGGCGAGCGTGGCCATCGCCCCGGCGAACGCCGCCGCCGACACCGAGAACCCGCCGACCGCCGCGGCGCCCAGGGTGAGCACCGCGACCGCGGCCGCCGAGGCGCCCGAGGAAACGCCGAGGATGTACGGCTCCGCCAGCGGGTTGCGCACCACGGCCTGCAGGACCGCGCCGGCCACCGACAACCCCGCGCCGGTGATCAGCGCGAGGAAGACCCGGGGCGCGCGCTGGTCCCACACGATCGTGTCGTCGATCGGATCCGCCGGGGAGCCGAGGGAAAGCAGGTGGTGGCCGAGGATCCGCCAGACCTGCCCGGTCTCCAGGCCGACCGTGCCGAGGGTGATCCCGACCGTGATCACCACGCCGAGCGCGACGACCAGCGCCAGGAGGAGCAGCGGATAGGCCTTGCCGTGGACGAGATGCGGTCTGCTCTGCTGCGTCACTACCTGCCCTGGTGTCCGTGCGGTCGAGTCGACACTGTGTCGTGCCCGTGTAGCTCGGCGTGATCGTACCGGATTCTGTCACTCTAAACGGTTATGACTATCATTACCAAAGCTCCAGGGGTGATCTTGCGGAGAAGGGGGCGTACGAGTGGTCGCGGTCGGGGTGGAACGCCCGAAATCGCTCTGGTTCGACGGGCGGTTCGTCCTGTTCACCGCCGCCCGCGCGGTCTCCTGGGCGGGGACCGCGATCACCCTGGTCGCATTGCCGATGCTGCTCTACCAGCGCACCCAGAACGCCTCGCTCACCGCGCTGCTCACCGCCGCGGAAGCGTTGCCGTACCTGGTGTTCGGGCTGCTGGCCGGTGCGCTCGCCGACCGCTGGCCCCGGCGCACGGTGATGGTGCTGATCAGCGTCGCGCAGGCCGTGCTGCTCGCGAGCGTGCCCCTCGCCGACGTCGCCGGAATCCTGGGCGCCGGTCACCTGCTCGCGGTCGCGCTGGCGAGCGCCGGGTTCGCGGTCTTCTTCGACGCGGCGAGCTTCTCGGCGATCCCGCAACTCGCCGGGCGCGCGCGGCTGGCCGAGGCGACGAGTGCCAGCGCGGGCATCCACACCATGATCGGCTTGCTCGGCCCGACGGTCGGCGGGGTCGTCGCCGCTTCCCTCGGCGCGGCGAACGCGATCGGGGTCGACGCGGTGAGTTACGCGCTCGCGGCGATCCTGCTGGGCCGGTTGCCGCTGCTGCGGGCGGACGGCGCGGGGGAGCGCGCCGGAACGCGGCTGCGCGCGGACATCGCCGACGGCCTGCGGTTCGTGTGGCGGCATCCGCTGATCCGCCCGCTCACCCTGCTCGGCATCGGGAACAGCATGACCGCGGGCGCGGTGCTCGGCTTGCTGCTGCCGATGGCCGTGCGGCAGGTGGGCCTGGCCCCCGACGACGCCCGGATCGGGCTGTTCTACGGGGTCGCGGGCCTGGGCGGGCTGCTGGCGACCCTGCTCCTGCCGTGGCTGGCCCGCCGGATCCCGGTGGGCTGGGTGAGCCTCGGCGGCCTGCTGGCCAACTGGCTCCTGCTGCTGGGCTGGGTGTCCGCTCCCGGTCTCGTGCCCGCGCTGATCGTGCTCGGGCTGTGGCAGGCCACGAACACGCTGGTCACCCTGAACGGCATCCTGGTGCGGCAGCGGATGACCCCGGACGCGTTGCAGGGACGCGTGAACACCACCGGCCGGATGATCGCCTGGGGCGGGCAGCCGCTCGGCGCCGCGCTCGGCGGGGCGCTGGCCGCGGGGCTCGGCGTCCCGGCGGCGGTAGTGTGCTCGGGGGCCGGGGTGCTGCTGGCCGGTCTCCTCGGGCTGGCCACCCCGTTGCGTGCCCGGAACGCGGACGCGGCTGCGCGGAACGCGGATGCCGTAACGGGGTGACCCCCTTTTGGCGTAGTAGGCCGGGAAGTTGTCAGCTTCGCGCAAGCGATACCGGTTATTTTGTCACGGTCTGACAAGAAATCGGTTTCTTCTCGGGTTGGTGACACGTTCCGGGCTAGTTTTTCGATGTGTCGGGTGTCACCCGGCAATAGCCGACGGGGACCGCGTGCGGGGGCGGGGGCGATTTCTGGGCGGAGCAAAGGAGCTGCGATGACCGTCGAGCGCGGAATCGAAACCTCGTCACCACCGGTGCCGTTGCCCCGGAGGCTCGCGGACATTCTCCGTCCCGAGCTCAAGAGCCTCGCCGCCGAGATCGTCGAGGAAATCCGCGCCACCATTCCGGCCTACGCGCGGCCGCTCGACGGGCCGTACGGGAAGGCGATCCGGGCGGGGGTCGAATACGCGATCACCCTGTTCGTCGAGCAGATCGCCGATCCGACCGTGTCCAAAGAGGAATCGCACGAAGTGCACCACCGGCTCGGGCAGAACGAGATGCGAGCGGGCCGCAGCCTGGACACGCTGCAGGCGGCGTACCGGGTCGGCGCCCGGGTGTCGTGGCGGCGGATGATGCGGGTCGGCCGCCGCGCCGGACTGTCCTCGGCGGTGATGTCCCAGCTCGCCGACGCGATGCTCGCGTTCATGGACGAACTCGCCTCGGTCGCGCTCGACGGGTACCTGGAGGCGAAGGCGTCCACGGCGGACGCGCTGGACACCTGGCGCCGCCGCCTGCTGCACCTGGTCCTGGAAACGCCGCCGGCCCCGCCGAAGGCGATCGCCGAACTGGCTCAGCTCGTCGGCTGGGTGGTTCCGGCGCACGCGTCGCCGGTCGCGGTCCAGCCGCTGTCCGGCGCGGGCCGGGTGCGCGGGCATTCGCTCATCGACGCGGACGTGCTCGCCGAACTGGAGACCGCCGAACCGCACCTGCTCGTCCCCGGCGAGGTCACCGGCGCGCGGCTCACCACCCTGGAGGCTTCGCTACCGGACTGCCGCCTGGCGATCGGGCCGTGCGTCCCGCTCGAGGCCGTCGCCGATTCGCTGCGCTGGGCGCGCCGGACCCTGGTGCTGGCCGCCGAGGGGATCCTCCCGGGCCGCCAGGTGATGCGCTCGGAGGACCACCTGCCGACCCTGCTGCTGCACTCGGACCTCGCCCTGGTCGAGCGGTTGCGCGAGCGCCTGTTCGCCCCGCTCGCCGAGCTGACCGAGAAGCAGCGCGACCGGATGCTGGAAACCCTGCGGGCCTGGCTGCACGCCCAGGGCAGCGTGCTGGACGTGGCGGCCCGGCTGGACGTCCACCCGCAGACCGTGCGGTACCGGATGCGCCAGTTGCAGGCCACCTTCGGCGAGCGCCTCGACGACCCGGCCGCCCGGTTCGAGATGGAACTCGCCCTGCGCTCCGAACCACCGGCACCCCGCCGGACCGTCTACTTCGGACCAAACCACGCCGCCGGGGTACCGGGCCAGTACCTCCCGCTCTTCCCCAGCGCCACCGAACCCGCCGAGGACCGCCCGGTCCGCCCCCGCCAGCCCCGCCTCCCCACCCGCCCGGCCCCCACCCCGCGCCGCCGCCACCTCAACACCTGACGAATTCGCGGGGTTCCCCTCCACCGCGAGTTGCACACTCCGGCACGCGAGTTACACGTTCGGGCACGCGAGTTACACACTCGGGTACGCGGGTTATCCGCGTGGGACCCCGCAGCGCGCATTCGGGCGGCCGGATGCGCGGTACCCGGCGGGTTCCCGATCGCGGTGGGCGGCGGGAAGCCGATCGGTGTCGCGGGTGCCCGAGTGTGTATTTCGGTTGCCTGAGTGTGTGTTTCGCTTACCCGAGTGTGGAGTTCGCTTGCCTGAGTGTGTAGTTCGGCGAGTTCCCCGTTTCGGTAGGGGATTACCGGGGTTCGAGCGAGGTGATCACCCAGGTGTCGTTCTGGTGTTCGGCGGTGACGGCGAGTTGGGAGGCGGCGGCGCTGGTGGTGCCGTTGTCGCCGCGGGTCGCGGACTGGTCGAGGAAGACCAGCAGGCGGGCCTGGCCACCGGTCAGCGACTGCACCGCCGAGCCGACGACCCGGGTGGTCAGCACCAGCTTCTGCTTCGGCGCGAGGTCGCGTACCTGGGCGAAGAGCCGGTGGTAGGCGTCCAGCGCGCCGCCGCGCAGGGCCGCCGCGGCGGCCTGTTCGGTGACCTCGGTGTGGTCGAACGAGTACGAGAAGATCTTGTTCAGCGAGCTGGTGACCGACGCGTTCACCTCGGCCGTCGCGGCGGCGTCGAGTTGCGCCCGGTTGCCCGCGCCCTCGAAGGTGCGGGCGGAGTGCGCCGCCAGCGCGAACCAGGCGCCCAGCCCGGCGAGCACCACGGCCACCGCGACGAGCAGCATCGGCAACCGATTCTCCTTGCGGGGCAAGGGGGTCTCGGCCACGAGTTCCTCGGCGACTTCGACAGTCATCGCGCACCCACCGGGAGCTGGTCGAGCGCGCTGAGTTTCCAGCCCGCGTCGGTGCGGGTCAGCTGCGCGGTGAAGCGGTTGCGCTTGACCGCCGGCGCGGCGCCCTCCTTGGCCACCGTGATCTCCACCGAGGCCAGCATCTTCGCGGTGCCCGCGTGCGTGTCCAGTTCGCTCACCGCGGCGTCGAGCACCTTGCCGGTGGCGACCGTGCCGTTCTGCGCCAGCGAGGTCTTCGTGCCGCCGTCGGTGCGGGCGAGCTGATCGCGCAGCGCCCCGGTCGAGGCGTCCAGCCAGCGCGCGATGCCCTGTTCCACCTGGTGGTAGTCGAGGGTGCTCAGCTCGGCGATCTGGCGGCGACCGGTGTCCGACACCTCGGCCCGGGTCCGCTGGTAGGCCAGCGAATCGTCCTGTGCCGCGGAGAACCAGGACCAGCCCGCCCACGCGGCGAAAGCGGCGGCCGCGACGACCAGAACGATCCCCAAGCGCACCAGGGTCTTCCGCTGGGAGGCGATCATTTCCGTAGCCACAGCAACTCCTCCAGGCTGGTGGACACGAGCGGCAGCGACGGCACGCCGAGCGGCCCGGACAGCGATCCGGATCCCGGGACCGCGGGCACCGGGATCGGGCCCTTCGGCGCGTTCTGCGAACCCCGGACCGAGGTCGGGGACCCGGCGGGCAGGGCGCAGCGGGCAGCGGTGTCGAGCGGGAGCGGGGACGTCTCGTCCGGTGCGCGATGAACGGTCCCCTCGTAGCCCTCGGCGCACGGCGGCGGATCGTTGAAGTTCAGGGTGAGCGCGAACCGGGCGGAGTCCGGGGTGATCGCGGTCGACACCGCGGCGACCGCCTTGGGCACCGTGACGAACAGGTGCTCGATCCCGTCGATCCGCCCGGCGAACAGGTTCGACGTGGTGAGCAGGTTCGCCACCAGCACCGACAGCCCCGGATTGGTGTCGTGCAGCACGCCGGAGAGCTGGGTCGCCGCCTGCGGCGCGGTGGCGATCAGCTTGCGCAGGTCGCCGTCGGACTTCGCGAGCTGCTCGGCGAACAGCTTCGCGTTCTGGCTGAACGAACGCCACTGCGCCGAGGAGTCGACCTGCGTGCGCAGGACCGTGGCGCCGTCGTCGATCAGCGTGCTGGTCTGCGGCAGGTGCGCGTCCGCGCTCTGCGTGAACGAGGTCGCGGAATCCAGCAGCACCTGCAGGTTCGGCCCCGCGTTCCGCAGCGCGGCGTCGAATTCGTCGACGACCGTGCGCAGCGAATCGGTCGGCACCGAGGCGTTGAACTCGCTGATGCCGCCGAGCAGGGTCTGCACCGGCAGCGGCAGCGCGGTCGACTCCTTCGGGATGACCGCGCCGTCGCCGAGGAACGGCCCGTCCTCGGTCCGCGGCTGCAGGTCCACGTACTGCTCGCCGACCGCGGATCGGTTCGCCACCACGGCCCGCGAGTTGACCGGGATGTCCGGCGCCGAACCGTCGATCCGCAGCTCGGCCTCCATCCCGTCGGCGGTCAGCCGCAGCTCGCCGACCCGGCCCACGGTCACCCCGCGGTAGGTGACCTCGCCGTTGGTGAACACCCCGCTGCCGTCCTTGAGCTGCAACCGCACGACATACCCGGTGCCGCCGAACAGCCGGTCGACACCCGCGTACTTCCCGCCCACCACGGTCACCGCGGCGAGCGCGATGATCACGAACGCGAGCACCTGGATCCGCACCTTGCGCGTCAGCATCAGCGGGGACCTCCCTGCGCCTGACCCGTGACCGGGAGCGGCAGGGGCGGATCGGGCAGCGGCATCCCCGGCGCGGGGGTCACCGAGGCGAAGAGGTTCATGAAGTCGCCCTTCAGCCCGTCCAGCGCCGCGTCGGTGAACGGGAACGTGGGCAGGAGTTCCAGCGACTTCGGCAGGCTCTGCCCGGCTTCGGCGAGCCGTCGCAGGATGGGCGCCAGCGCGGTGAGGTCGGCGACCAGATCGTCGCGGCTCTTGTTGATGGTGTCCACCGCCACCGTGGACAGCCGGTCCAGCGACCGCAGCATGGTCACCAGCGAGGTGCGCTGGTCGCTCAGGGTCCGCAGGCCCGGGGTGAGGTCGGTGAGCGCGCCGGAGATCTGCTGCTGACGGCGAGCCAGGGTGGCGGACAGCTGGTCGAGCCCGTCCAGCGCCTCGGTGATCTCGCCCCGGTGCGAGTCCAGATCGGTCACCAACTTGTCCACATTGGACAGGAACGAGCGGATCTGGGACTCGTTGCCGTGCATGACCTTGGTCAGCTCCTGGTTGATCGTCTGGAGCTGGCCGATCCCGCCGCCGTTGAGCAGCAGGGATAACGCGCCGAAGACCTCCTCGACCTCGGGGTTGCGGTTGGTGCGCTCCAGCGCGATCGTCGCGCCGTCGGCGAGCCGGTCCTGCGCGGCCGCGGTCTCGGGTGCGGCGAGTTCGACGAACTTCTCGCCCAGCAGGCTGGACTGCCGCAGCCGGGCCACCGCGTTGGCCGGGAGCGAAACGTCCCCGTTGACCGCCAGCACCGCCTCGGCGGTCCAGCCGTCGGCGCCGAGCCGGATCGACTCGACCCGGCCGACGGCGACGTCGTTGACCTTCACCGCCGCCTGCGGGACCAGATCGAGCAGGTCCGCGAACTGCACGGTGATCCGCACCGGGCGCTGCCCGAGATCGGCCCCGCCGGGCAGCGGCAGATCGTAGATGCCGGTGAACTCGCCCGCCGAGCAGCCGGTGAGCACCCCGGCGGAGAGCAGCAGGGCGGCGAGGAAGGCGCGGGTCCGATTCATTTCGCACCACCGACATAAGTGGCGCCGGAGACCGGCAACGGCAGCGGCGGCGCCGAAGCCGGGGGCGGCGCGCCGTCCGGCACCGCGGTCAGCCCCCGCGGCGCGGCGGGGCAGCCGCCCAGCGCGCCCGGCGTGGCGCAGGACACGGCCGCGGCACTCGGCGGGTAGTACTCCAGGACGTTCGTGCGGCCCACCAGCGACCGGGTTTTCGGGTCGTAGGCGCCGAGCGCGTTGGTCACCGCCAGCGGCATGGTGTCCAGCGCCTCGGCGAGCGAGGCCCGGCGGTCCACCAACTGCTGGGTGGTCTGCGCCAACTTGTCCACATTGGACTTGATCAGGGTGCGGTTGTCCCGGATGAACGCCTGGATCTCGCCGAGCGCCCCGCCGAGCGTGTTCAGCGCGCCGGCCAGCTCGGTGCGGTCGGCGGCGAGGTTCCGCGTCACCGTGGCCAGCTGGTCGTTGACCCGCCGCACCTGGTCGTCGTTCCCGGCCAGCATGCTGGTGAACTTCTGCAGTTCGTCGATCGTGCCGAACAGGTCGTTCTTCGAATCGGCCAGGGTCCGCGCCAGATCGGCGAAGTTGCGGACCGTCTCGTTGAACGACCGGCCGTTCCCGGCCAGGTTCGCCGCACCGGTGTTGAGCAGATCGGACAGCGCGCCGTTCGCGTTGGCGCCGTTCGGCCCGAGCGACCGGGTGAGGGTGTTCAGGCTCGCGTACAGCTCGTCCAGCTCGACCGGGGTCGCGGTGCGCGTCGCGGGAATGACCCCGCCGTCGGCCAGCCGGGGCCCGCCGCGCGCCAGGGTGGAGAACTGGACGTACCGGTCGGCCACCACGCTGGGCGCGATCACCACGGCGTTGGTGGTGGCGGCGACCGGCGCGTCGTGGTCGACGGTCATCGCCACTTCGACCTGTTCGCCGCGCGGGGTGACCGACTCGACCTGACCGATGCGCACGCCGAGCAGCCGGACGTCCGAACCGGTGTACACGCCGACCGCGCGGGTGAAGTAGGCGGTGACGCGCTTGTCCCCGTCGCCGGAGAAGATCCACCACAGACCGCCCGCGACGACCAGGCCGAGGACCGCGAACACGGTCACGATCCGGCTGATCCGCAGGCCCAGGCGGGTGCTGGTCATCTGCCACCCCCTCCCGGCACCATGCAGCGGGTGCGGTTCTCCGGGACCAGGCCGCAGACGTAGGTGTCGATCCAGCGGCCGTTGCCCAGGGTGTTGTTCGCCAGCCGGAAGTACGGCCCGGCCAGCTCCAGGCCCTTGTCGATGTTCGCCGACTGCCGTCGCAGGATGTCGGTGACGGTCCCGAGCTGGGCCAGCGCCGGGCCGAGCTGCCGGTTGTTGTCGGCGACCAGCCCGGACAGCTGCCGGGCGAGGTCCTGGGTGCCGGTGAGCAGCGCGTGGATCGCGTCGCGGCGGTTGCTCAGCTCGGTGAGCAGCAGGTTGCCGTCGCCGAGCAGCTTCTCGAAATCGGCGTTGGATCCGGCCAGCGTTCCGGTGATGGTCCGGGTGTTGCGCAGGAGTTCGGCGAGCTCGTCGTCGCGGGAGGCGACCGTCTTGGACAGCGCGGTGAGCCCGTCCAGCGCGGTGCGCACGTGCTCGGGCGTGCCCTTGAAGGTGTCCGAAATGGACTGGAAGCTCCGCGCCAGCTGTTCGGTGTCGATCGCGCCGACCGTGCCGGCCAGCCCGTTGAACGCCTCGGTGACGTCGTAGGGCGTGACCGTGCGGCTGCGCGGGATCGGCTGGGCCGGGTCCTGGTCGGCGTCGCCGATCGGGTGCAGTGCGAGGAACTTGCGGCCCAGCAGCGTCTTGATCTTGATCTCGGCGGAGGTCTTGTTGCCGATCCACGCGTCCTTGACCCGGAAGCTCACCACCACGTGGTCCTCGGCGAGTTCGACGTCGGCCACCTCGCCGACCTTGATCCCGGCCACCCGCACCTCGTCGTCCGGCTGCAGCCCGGCCGCCTCGCCGAACTCGGCCTGGTAGGTCGTCCCGCCACCGATGATCGGCAGATCCTCGTAGTAGAAGGTGGCCGTCAGCGCCGCGGCGAGCACGACGCTGCCGACCGCGCCGAGGACGAACGGATTGCGTTCGCGGAAGGACTTCATCGCTGGCACCTCGACAGGGGCAGGATCACGGGAGGCGGCGGCGACGGGGTGTTCACCTTCGCCTCGCAGAGGAAGAGGTTGAGCCACGAGCCGTAGCTCGCGGTCCGGCCGATCGCGGTGAACTTCTCCGGCAGCAGGGTGAGGAAGCGTTCGAGATCGGCGGACGAACCGGCCAGGTTCTCGGACACCTTCCCGAGCCCGGTGATGTTGTCCTTGAGCGGCGGCCGGGCCGCTTCGAGCAGTCCGGCGGTCGCGGTGGTCAGGCCGCCGAGCCCGTCGACCGCCTCACCGATGGCGGTCCGGTCCTCGGCCAGGCCGGAGACGAGCGCCCGCACGGTGGAGATCAGGTTCGACAGCGCGTCGCCCTTGGCGTTGATCGTCTTCAGCACCGAGTTGAGGTTGGTGATCACGTCACCGATCACCTTGTCCCGGCTCGCCAGTGTGGCGGTCAGCGATCCGGTGTGCGCCAGCAGGCTTTCCACGGTCCCGCCTTCGCCCTGCAACACCTGCACGATCTCGCCGGAGAGCTGGTTGACGTCGTTCGGCGACAGGGCCTGGAACAGCGGTTTGAACCCGTTGAACAGATCGGTCAGATCCAGCGCGGGGGTGGTCCGCTCCAGCGGGATCTCCGCGCCGGGAGCCAGCGCGCCCGGCGCGCCCTTGCCGCGTTCCAGCGCGATGTAGCGCTGGCCGACCATGTTGCGGTACTTGATGACCGCGGTGACGTCGGCGGGGAGTTTCCGGCCGCGGTCGACCGAGAAGGTGACGCTCGCGATGTGCTGGTCGACGACCTCGAGTTCGTCGATCTGGCCGACCCGCACCCCGGAGATGCGCACGTCGTCGCCGGTGTTGAGCGAGGTGGCGTCGGTGAACCGGGCCCGGTAGGTGTCGGTGTCACCGAGTCCGGTGTTGGCGATCGAGACCGCGAGGAGCACCGTGGCCAGCCCGGTCACCAGGACGAAGATCAGCCCTTTGATCAGCGGGGACGCCATCTTCCTCATTTGAGGGTCACCTCCGTCCCGCGATACAGGGGACCGACGAGGACGCTGCTCCACCCGGGAACCTGGCCGGGCGCGACGCCGAGCGAGGGGGCGACCAGACCGGCGATCAGCTCGCGTTCCTGCGGCGAGTTGGGCAGGCCGAGCCCGTCGCCGGAAACCAGGGGATGAGCCGCGGAACCCGGCTCGGCCGCGGCCACCCCCGCGGCAGGCGTGACCCCGCTCGGGTAGCAGCGCGGCCCACCCTTGGCGTTGTAGACCGGATCGTCCTGGCCGGGGAGGTACTTGCCGGTGTCCGGGATGATCCGCACTTCGACCTGCATGCCGGGCTTCGCCGAGTCCTTGCCGAAGAAGCGGTCCAGGGACGGTTTCAGCGCGGTCAGCGCGTCGAGCGTGCACGGGAAGCTGGGCGAGTACCGCGCGGCGAGTTCCAGCGGTGCGCGGCTCGCCGCGGACAGCCGGATGAGGTTGTCCTTGTTGTCGCGCAGGAACGCGGTCGTGTCCTGGCTGGACGAGGTGACCCGGTCGTAGAGCCCGCCGAGTTCGGCCCGCTTGTCCGACACCGTCCGCAGGGTGACCGCCGCGCTGGTGAGCGAGTCCAGCACGTCCGGCGCGATGTCGCCGTAGAGCTTGCTCACCTCGGCCAGATCGCGGATGTTCTCGTTGAGCCGGGGCAGGTTCGGGTTGAACTTCTCCAGGTAGTTCGCCGCGGTGACGAGCGTGTCGCCGATCTGGTCGCCGCGCCCGCGCAGCGCGGTGGAGATCGCGGTCAGGGTGGTGGCGAGTTTCTGCGGCTGGACCGCCTTGAGCACCGGCAGCAGGTTGTCGAACACCTTCTCCAGCTCGATCGCGTTGCCCGAACGGTCCTGCGGGATCACGTCCCCCGCGGCGATCGGCGGGGCCGCGGTTCTGTCCGGAATGGACAGTTGGACGTACCGCTCGCCGAACAGCGTCTTGGGGATGAGCAGGGCGGACACGTCCTTCGGCAGGTGGGCGATCTTGCCCGGCTCCAGGGCCAGTTCGATCTCCGCGCCGGTGCCGGTGCTGGTGATCCGGCGGACTTCGCCGACCACCACCCCGCGCGCCTTCACCTCGGAGGTCACGTGCAGCTGGTTGCCGATCCGGTCGGTGCGCAGGGTCACCGGGACCGAGGTGACGAAGTCCTTGTTGTAGACCTTGATCGACAGCGTGATGAGCGCCGCCATCACCAGCAGGAAGACCAGCCCGGCCGTGCGCAGCCGGAGTTTCCGCAACCCTGGCCTGCTCATCCGGCCACCTTCACGGTGGTCGTGGCGCCCCAGATCGCGAGGCTGAGGAAGAAGTCGAGCAGGCTGATCGCCACGATCGCGGTGCGCACCGCCCGGCCGACCGCGACGCCGACCCCCGCCGGGCCGCCGGTGGCGCGGAAACCGTAGAAGCAGTGGGCCATCACCACGACGACGCTGAAGATGAGCACCTTGCCGAAGGACCACAGCACGTCGACCGGGGGCAGGAACAGCGTGAAGTAGTGGTCGTAGGTCCCGGCCGACTGCCCGAAGAACCACACGGTCACCTGCCGCGAGGCGATATACGAGGTGAGCAGCCCGATGGCGTAGAGCGGGATGACCGCGACGAACCCGGCGATGATCCGGGTGGTCACCAGGTACGGCACGCTGGGCACGCCCATCACCTCGAGCGCGTCGATCTCCTCGGAGATCCGCATCGCGCCCAGTTGCGCGGTGAAACCGCAGCCGACGGTCGCGGACAGCGCGAGCCCGGCGACCAGCGGGGCGATCTCGCGGGTGTTGAAGTAGGCGGAGATGAACCCGGCGAACGCCGAGGTGCCGACCTGGTTGAGCGCGGCGTACCCCTGCAGCCCGACGACGGTGCCGGTGAACACCGTCATCCCGATCATCACGCCGATCGTGCCGCCGATGACCGCCAGGGCGCCGCTGCCGAAGCTGACCTCGGCGAGCAGCCGGGTGATCTCCTTGACATACCGGCGCAGCGCCCGCGGGATCCACGCCAGCGACTTCAGGTAGAAGAAGATCTGGTCGCCGAGGGTGTCCAGAAAGGACAGCCGCCGATCGACCGATTCGTACGCGCGCCTGCCGAAACTGGTCGTCATCGCCGGTCACATCCCCTTCGGCGGCACGAGCTGGAGGTAGAGCGTGGACAGCACCAGGTTCAGCAGGAACAGCAGCAGGAAGGTGATGACCACCGACTGGTTCACCGCGTCGCCCACGCCCTTCGGGCCGCCCTTGGGGTTCAGGCCCCGGTAGGAGGCGACGATCCCGGCGACGAAGCCGAACACGATCGCCTTGATCTCGCTGATCCACAGGTCGGGCAGCTGGGCCAGCGCGGAGAAGCTGGCGAGGTACGCGCCGGGTGTGCCGCCCTGCAGGATCACGTTGAAGAAGTAGCCGCCGAGCACGCCGACGACGCTCACCATGCCGTTGAGGAACGCCGCCACCCCCATCGCGGCGAGCACGCGGGGCACCACGAGCCGCTGGATCGGGGAGACGCCGAGCACCTCCATCGCGTCGATCTCCTCGCGGATCGTGCGGGAACCGAGGTCGGCGCACATCGCCGAACCGCCCGCGCCCGCGATGAGCAGCGCGGTGACGATCGGGCTGGCCTGCTGGACGATGGCCAGCGTGCTCGCCGCGCCGGTGAACGACTGGGCGCCGATCTGCGTGGTGAGCGAGCCGACGTGCAGCGCGATCACCGCGCCGAACGGGATGGCGACCAGCGCGGTCGGCAGGATCGAGACGCTGGCGATGAACCAGAACTGCTGGATGAATTCGCGGAACTGGAACGGCCGCTTGAACGTGTACCGGCCGACCTCCAGGCCGAGCGCGTACAGCCTCCCCGTTTCGCGGATCGCCCCGGCGCCGGGGAAGGAGGATGCCCGGGTGGTCCTGGTTCCCACCACACCTCCTCTGCTTCTGCTCGCCATCCGCGGCGAAAACGCCGAAATCGCTTTTCGATACTCCATTTGGCGGAAGGCAACGAAACCCGAATGGGCCGACTGTTGACGTGCAATTCCGTTACTGGTCGGTACGCTAACTTCGCGTGGCCGCCAGAAGCAAGAACTTCCCCCTCGATCCGGCGGTCACGGCTCGGTAACCGATGCCATTTTGCGCCGTGCTGACAAGGCATACCGCGGGTTTTGTCGAGTGGTGAGCAAATCTGCGCATCCGGGTTAGCCGCGGTAAAGGAAACCGTTGCAGCACCGGTCATGTCGTCGTAACGTACCGGCGGGTAACGTCCCGGCTCACTTTTCTCCCGCCGAATCGAGGAGCTACCCATGCTGCGTGCATCCAGGGCGAAGTCCGTCAGGCGAGCGGTACTCGGAATCATCGGGGTGGCCACCGCGGTGGCGGCGAGCGTGCTCGGCGCCGCGCCCGCGTCGGCGGCGACGATCAACGTCACCTACCCGGTCACCGGCACCACGGTGATCAAGAACAACGGCAGCACGCTTCCGCTGGGGCCGGGCAGCATGAAGACCACCGTGGTCACCCGGACCGGCGGCGGTGACCTGACCGGAACGCTCGACCTGCCGCCGACCCGGTCCACGTTCACCGTCGGCGGGATCATTCCGGCGAAGGCCACCGTCACGATCATCCCCGCCGGCCCGGTGACCGGGAAGATCGAACAGGGCGTGGTGACCGCGCATTCCGACGTCTACATCCAGCTCAGCGACATCTGGGTGGCCGGGATCTTCCACACGCCGGTGGGCAACGAGTGCCGGACGGAAACCCCGGTCGGCATGGACCTGAAGTCCGAGGGCGCCTTCACCGTGTTCAACGGCGGCACCGTCGCCGGTACGTACACGATCCCGGACTTCGCGAACTGCACGATCTTCGGGCCCCTGCTCAGCTCGCAGGTTTCCGGTCCGGGCAACACGATCTCGCTCCTGCTCGGCAAGCCGACCCAGCCGTAACCGCGATTTCCGCCCAACCACAAGGAGAAGTCCCGTGAAACGAAGATTCCGCACCTTCGGCCGCCGGTCCGCCCTCGCGTCGGTGACCGCGGCCGTCGCCGTCACCGCGAGCCTGCTGACCGCCGCGCCCGCGTCCGCCGCCACCATCAAGGTGACCTATCCGGTCTCCGGGACGACGACGGTGAAGAAGACCGGAAGTTCCCTGGAACTGGGGCCGGGAACGCTCGCGGCCACGGTCACCACCAAGACCGGCGGCGGCGACGTCGTGGGCACCCTGAACCTGCCGCCCGCGCACGCCGAATTCACCGTGGCCGGGCTGATCCCGGTGAAGGCCAAGGTGACCGTGATCCCGACCGGCCCGGCGACCGGCGAGATCAAGCAGGGCGTGCTGACCTCGCACGCGGAAGCCTACATGCAGCTCAGCGACATCTGGGTCGGCGGCATCTTCCCGATCCCGGTGGGCGACGAATGCAGGACCGAGCAGCCGATCGCCCTCGACCTCAAATCGGAAGGCAGTTTCACCGTTTTCGCCGGGGGCACGGTGGCCGGTACGTTCACCATTCCGGACTTCAAGAACTGCACGATCTTCGCGCCGATCCTGAACCCGCTCATCTCCGGACCGGACAACACCATCAAACTCACCCTCGGCAAACCCACCCAGCCCTGACCCTCGTGAGTGTTCGGGCCGGTTCTAACCGGCCCGAACACTCACGACAGGTCCCTCGCTGCCGGAGAACAGGAGCAAAGGTCCCTTGCTCCCCCGCCCGGTTCCCGGGTGGGGGAGCGAGTCCTTTTCAGCGGAGGGCCTTCGCGATTCCGAGCGGGGTCGCCGGGGTTACCGCCATGTCCGGGAAGAACCTGTCGTCCTGCCCGGCGTTCAGCACGCAGGCGAACTCACCCTGGGGCTGCCAGGCCGGGGTCGCGTTGACGAAGTGGAAATCCGCGGCCACGGTGAACTGGCCGTCGAGCCGGATGGTGATCGCTCCGGGCTGACCGGCGGTGACGTCCGGAACGATGGTGCCCGGTTCCTGGCGGGCGATCACGGTGAGCGGGCCGGAATCCGGATCGGTGACGAAGTACTCGCCGAACCGGAGCGCCAGCCCGGCCGACGAGGGGCTCGCGTTGGTGAGGTTCACATCGCCGCCGGTGGCACCGCGGATTCCGTCGATGCCGCCCACGTTGTACATGAGCTGGACGACGTTCGCCGGTACGATGCCGGTCGCGACGATCTCCGTGGGGTGCCCGCTCCAGCCGGTCGGCACGGACCGCGGGGCGCGGAATTGCACCCGGCCGACCAGGGAATCTTCGCCGATCAACGGGTAGTTGCAGGTGAACTGGAGGTCGTTCGTCTGGTACAGCTGGTCGGTGGCGGCATGCGCGATCCCGGACTGAAGCAGCCCGGTCGCGGTGCCGGCCAGCCATGCGGTCGCGGCGATCGCCGCGCGTCTTCGACTCTTTCGCTTCATTGTGCGGGCCGTTCCTGGGTGAGGGGGGTCAGGGTGAGTTCGATCTGGTTGCCCGGCCCGGAAACCAGTCCGGTGACCAGGGGGCTGAGGTCCGAAGTGGTCCCGCAGCCGGTGAACGGCGGAATGGTGAACCCACGCAGTTCGGGATTGGGCGAGTCGGGAATGGTGCCGACGTTTCCGCCCTTGAAGACGGTGTAGGTGCCGCCTTTGACGCTGGCCATCGCCACCTTCACCGGCGTTTCGGTCCGGCAGTTCGGCCCGACGTCCAGCGGTACGCCGTTCACCAGGACGTCGCTCAGTTTGATGATCGCCTCGGTGTGCATGATCTCCAGGACGCCCTGTTTGAGAGTGCCGGTGAGGCTGGTCAGCTTTCCGTTCGGGTCGTCGGGTGGCAGGAACTCGGCGCTGCCCGTGGTGGGCATGAAACCGAATGCGTAGAAGGGAGACGCGGACTTCGGCAGCGCGGAATCGGTGTAGAGCTGCCCTGGCGCGGAGCCACCAGGTGTCACCGCCGAGACATGGGGCGCCAAACCGGGGCCGATGCGCATCGAGGTCTGCAGCTTGACCACCGCGGACTTGCCGGAGACGGCCTGCCCGGTGAAGAAGGTGACATTCCGGGCGGCCGCGGCCTGCGCCTGCGCGTTCAACGGGCTGCCCGGGGTGCCGGGAACGCCGGGCACCTCGGCCGTTCCGGGCTGGCCGGATTCGGGCGCCGGTGCCGGTTCCGCGCCGGGGCGCACCACGGAAACCTTGGCGAGCAACGGATCCTGGTCCGCCGCGAGCGCGCAGGCGAGTCCGGCCTCGGGAGGCGCCGACGGGGTGCCGTCGGCCTGTTTCAAACCGAAGGTGATCGCCGGTGGGGCGAGGGAGATGGCCAGCTCACCCGGTTCGCCCGCGTCGACCGGGGGCACCGCGCCGGTGCTCACCAGGGACAGCGGTCCCGTTTCCGGCAGCGGAACGTTCGCCGGTGGCAGTTCGAAGGGCACCTCCGCCTGCCGCGTACTCAGGCCGAGCTTGACCCGGCCCTCGACCGAGGCCGGAGTTCCCAGTGCCGGGCGGAGTTGTTCGGGGAAGGTGAATTCGGCGGAGAACTGCCCGAACCGCACGGACTTCCCGGCGCGCACCCAGGCCGGGGCGGTCGTGGTGATCGCGGCGGTGACCCGATTCCTGTCCACGGCTTCGCCCAGCGCGCAGTCGTAGGCCAGCAGCTTCGCGACCGACACCGTCTCCGCGACCGGTTCGAGCCCGGGCGAGGAGCCGGGGGCGCCCGAACCGGCCCCGGCCAGGCCGCTGTTGAACCCCGCGGCGAGCCCCACCACGGCGGCCGCGAGGACGAATCGGGACCGCGGCATGCGACGAGTCATGGGCGCTTCCTCAGCTACGACGTGGCTGAGCGCTCCGGCCACCACCGGTGACCGGAGCGCCCCGCGGGGGAAAGAAATCAGGTGATGCTGGCGCTGCCAAGCTTCGGGTCCTGGCCCGGGTTCAGGGTGCAGGTGAACGGGGGCTGGGCCTGCCAGGCCGGGGTGGCGTTCAGGAAGTGGAAGTCCGCCTTCACGGTGAACTGGTTGTCCAGGCTGATGGTGAGCGGGCCGGGGGCCGGTCCCGCGGTCGCGGTCGGGATGAAGGTGCCGCTGTCCTGGTGGGCCTGGACCGGGAAGTCGCCCGATCCGCCGTAGGTCTGCTCGTCGATGCGGATGTCCTTCGCGGTGTTCGAGTCCAGGGTGCCGCCGGTGGCGATGACGTCCGCGTCGGCGACCCCTCGAACGCCGTCGACTCCGGCCAGGTTGTACAGCAGTTCGGCCACGTCCGCCGGAACCGTCGCGGTGACCTCGAGGCCGCGGATGGTGGCGGTGCTGCCGCTGGCCACCGAGTCCGGCCCGATCGCCTTGGCGTGCACGGTGAGGCCGCCCTCGCCGATCAACGGGTAGTTGCAGGTGTAGGCGAGGTCGCCGGTCTCGTAGACGACATCGGCCGCGAACGCGGTGCCCGTGCCGAGGGCACTGGCCACCCCGGCCACCAGCCCGACGGTCGCGACGCCCGCCGCGAACTTACCCAGTCTTCGACTCATCTTCGAATCACTCCATACGCTCAAACGTTCAGTCAGCCCGCCCCAGACGGGGATCTTCTGAGCCGCCAACGGCTCGCCAGTGAACACGAGAACTGCCCCGGAGATCGATCCCTGGTAGCACCGAAGTCATCGCACACCGTATTCTCCGAAATTGCGGAGAATACGGTGTGCACTCGGTTACCGGCTAGTACGTTACGTCCGCGTCAACTGGCCGACAAGGGGCTAGATCGAAAAAGCCGCGAGCGGGCCGCCATTGGCAGGAAGCATTGTCACCACTGCCGAAATCCGTTCGGGGCGTTTGTAACCAAGCTACAAAACCGTGCCGGATGGGGGATGATTGTTTTCGCGTACCCATGACTTCGGCGTAGAGTTTCGATGCCGTTCGGGATGGGGAGCATGCGCCGCCGAATGGGCTAACGGCCGGTTCCGAACAGGCTAGAAGAATGCGAACGGAAACGGAGGCGGTGCGGGTGAGCGCATCCGGTGCCCCGCGTGGATCTCGCGCCGCGCTGCGCACGGTCGCGTGCGCGGCGATCGCCGCGCTGGCGTTCCTGGCCGGGGTGGCCGGGGCGAGTCCGGCCGTGCCCGCACCACCCGGCACCCCGGCGACCGCGCAGGCCGATGCGCCCGCCGCCACCCCCGCGGCGGCGGAGGGGCCGGGCCGCGTCCTCATGTCCGGCGCCCCGTTCTGGAACCAGCGGGTGGTGCTGGACAAGGATCTCGAGCGGTTGGGCATCAAATCGGGCGTGGTCGCCGTGACGACCGGATCGAACCAGACCATCGCGCTGAAGAAGGACGGCAGCCTGGTCGTCTGGGGCAACAACTTCTACCAGCAGCAGGCCATTCCGCCCGCCGCGCTCGGGGCGACCGCGATCGCTTCCGGGTACGCGCATCTGCTGGCCCTGAAGAACGGCGGGGTCATCGCCTGGGGCAGCTCGCTGTTCGGCGAGACGACCGTGCCGCCCGAAGCCCGCTCCGGGGTCACCGCGATCTCCGCCCGGGGCTACCACAACCTCGCGCTCAAGAGCGACGGCAGCGTGCTCAGCTGGGGCCTGCGCAGTGACGTGCCGCCCGAGGCCCGGTCCGGGGTCACCGCGATCTCGGCCGGTGGCGACCACAACCTCGCCCTGAAGGGCGGCGGCGTGATCGCCTGGGGCGGCAACAAGTACGGCCAGAGCGACGTGCCGCCCGCCGCGCGGTCCGGGGTCGCCGCGGTGGCCGCGGGATGGGGGCACAGCCTGGCCCTGAAAGCCGACGGCACGGTCATCGCGTGGGGCAACAACGAGGACGGCCAGGCCACCGTGCCGGCCACCGTCACCGGCGCCACCGCCATCGCGGCGGGCACGGTGCACAGCCTCGCACTGCTCCCCGGCGGCAAGGTCGTCGGCTGGGGCATGGCGCGGGCGCTCACCAACACCCCGTCCGACGCGAACTCCGGGGTGACCGCGATCGCCGCCGGTTACCTGGGCAGCGTGATGCTCAAATGAGCCGGATGCCTGCGCGGGCCCAGGGAAACCGAGCACCGGGGTCGTGAGTGGACAGGCCGGTTCTAACCGGTCTAACCACTCACGACCCGTGGACGTAGGCAGTCCGGCTAGCGCGCGAGTTCGGCGACCAGTTCGTAGGAGCGGCGGCGGTCCTCGGCGCCGTGCACCATCGTGGTGATCATGAGCTCGTGCGCGCCGGTCTCGTCCAGCAGGTTCTCCAGTCCTTTTCGGACGGTTTCCGGCGAGCCGATGAACTGGCTGCCCATCCGCTCCTCGACGAACATCCGGTCCAGATCGCTGTAGGAGTACTCGGCGGCCTCCTCCGGGCTGGGCAGCGGGATCGGGCGCCCGCGCCGCAGGCTGAGGAAGGTCAGCGCGCTCGGCGCCGCGAGCCACCGCGCGCGTTCGTCGGTTTCCGCGCAGACCACCGCGGCGCCCAGCATCAGGTACGGCTCGGACAGCGTCTCCGAGGGCCGGAACGATTCGCGGTAGAGCCGCGCGGCGGGCAGTGTGTTCTGCGCGCTGAAGTGGTGCGCGAAGGCGAACGGCAAGCCGAGCGCCCCGGCCAGCTGCGCGCTGAACCCGCTCGAGCCGAGCAGCCAGAACGGCGGTTTGTTGCCCTCCGCGGGAACCGCGTGCACCGCGCGGCCCTCGTCCGGTTCGAAGTAGGCCATCAGCTCGGAAAGCTGCTGCGGGAACGCGTCCGCGGAAAGCGCGGCCGCCGAACCGCGCAGCGCGAGCGCGGTCCGCTGGTCGGTGCCGGGCGCCCGGCCGATGCCGAGGTCGATCCGTCCCGGGTGGAACGCCTCCAGCATGCCGAACTGCTCGGCGACGATCAGCGGCGAATGGTTGGGCAGCATCACCCCGCCCGAACCGACCCGGATCTTCTCGGTGGCCGTGGCCACGTGTCCGATCAGCACCGCGGTCGCCGAACTGGCGATCCCCGGCATGTTGTGGTGCTCGGCGACCCAGTAGCGGTGGTAGCCGAGGCGTTCGGTGTGCCGGGCCAGTTCGATGGTGTCGCGCAGCGCGGCCGAAGCGTCCGATCCGCTCGCGATGGGCGCGAGGTCGAGCACGGACAGCGGGATCTCAGGCAGGGACGTC
Source organism: Amycolatopsis anabasis (assembly GCF_009765355.1). Lineage (GTDB taxonomy): Bacteria > Actinomycetota > Actinomycetes > Mycobacteriales > Pseudonocardiaceae > Amycolatopsis > Amycolatopsis anabasis. Next base: position 42,822 of record NZ_VTHK01000027.1, read on the forward strand.
ACGCGAAGTGGTAACGCCTAACCGCCCTCGATGCTTCCCGGCAGCCAGTCCGAATCAGCGGAAAGCACGGTCAGCTGCTGGGTCGCGCGGGTCAGTGCGACATAGAGCACACGCCGCCCGGTGGTCGACTCGGTGATCAGCTCGGTCGGCTCGACCAGCACCACGGCGTCGTACTCGAGCCCCTTGGAGTCCAGGCTGCCGACCACCTTGAGCCGTTCGTCGGCCTGCCCGGACAGCCACTGCCCGACCTCCTCGACCCGGTCCATCGCGGTGATCACGCCGACCGTGCCCTCGACCGCGTCGAGCAGTTCCTTGGCCGCGGCCTGCACCTCGCCCTCGAGGCCCCCGCGATCGATCGTCCGCACCACCGGGCTGATCCCGGTCTTGCGGACCGCCCGCGGCAGCTCGTCCGGCTCCGCGTGCCCGGCGACGACCTCGGCCGCCAGATCGAAGATCTCCGCCGAGTTCCGGTAGTTGGTGCGCAGGGTGAACCGGCGCCGGGCCGTGCGCGGGCCGAACGCGTGATCCCGCGCCTGCGCCGCCTCCGCCGGATCCGGCCACGAGCTCTGCACCGGGTCGCCGACCACGGTCCAGCTCGCGTACTTGCCCCGCCGCCCGACCATCCGCCACTGCATCGGCGAGAGGTCCTGCGATTCGTCCACCACGATGTGCGAGTACTCGTCGTAGTGCTCGGGCCGCTGCGGCCCGGTCGCCGTGCGCGGCGGGTGCTCGGCCTCGAGCACGTCCTGGGCACGGCGGCGGCGCTTCGGCGGCGGCCCGGCCAGCACGCGCAGCTCGTCCAGCAGCGCGACATCGGCCACCGACCAGCCCCGCGAACGGTCCCGCATGGACGCCGCGAACAGCGCGATCTCTTCCTGGTTCAGCAGTTGCTTGGCCGACCGCGCCAGCCGGCGCTCGTCCCCGAGCCAGCGGAGCACCTCGCCCGGGTACAGGACCGGCCACCAGACCACCAGGAACCGGTGGAAGTCGATCCGCTCGCCGAGATCGGTGATCAGCTCCGCGCGGTCGATGGTCCGGTCGTCCGCGCGGGCGTACTCCTCGGCCTTGTCGGCGAGCGCCTCGAGCAGCGTTTCCGCCGCGCGGACCCGCGAACGGTTCGGCGGGCCGCCGTGCGTGTGCACCTTGCGGCGGACCTTGTCCAGCTCCTTGGCGCCCAGCTTGAGCACCTCGCCCCGGTAGACGATGCGCATCTCCTCCGGCGCGTCCGGCGGGGTGTCGCGCAGCGCCCGCAGCAGCACCTTGCGCATCCGCAGCGAACCCTTGATCGCGGCCAGCGGCGCCGGGTCCTGCCGGGTCGCCTCGATCCCGTCCAGCACCTGCCCGAGCGCGCGCAGCTCGACGTTCGTCTCACCCATCGACGGCAGCACGCGTTCGATGTAGCTGGTGAACACCCCGGACGGCCCGACCACCAGCACCCCGGCGCCGCCGAGCTGCCGGCGGTGGCGGTAGAGCAGGTAGGCCGCGCGGTGCAGGGCGACCGCGGTCTTGCCGGTGCCCGGCCCGCCGGTGATCTCGGTGACCCCGCGCCACGGCGCCCGGATGACCTCGTCCTGCTCGCGCTGGATCGTGGCCACGATGTCGCGCATCTTCTCGCCGCGGGACCGGCCGAGCGCGGCCATCAGCGCGCCCTCGCCGACCACCTGCATGGACTCCGGGACGGCGTCCGGGATCAGCACGTCGTCGTCCACGTCGAGCACGTTCTGGCCGGAGCACCGGATCACCCGCCGCCGGACGACGTCCATCGGTTCCTCGGCGGTCGCCTGGTAGAAGGCGGCGGCCGCCGGGGCGCGCCAGTCGGTGACCAGGTTGTCGAACTCGGCGTCGCGGATGCCGAGGCGGCCCACGTAGATCGTCTCGTCGCTGGTGTGATCCAGGCGACCGAAGACCAGGCCCTCGTACTCGGCGTCCAGGGTCTGCAGGGTCTGGTTGGCGTGGAAGACCATCATGTCCCGCTCGAAGAGCATGGACGCCTGCTCGAACACGGCCTCCTTCTGCGCCCCGTGCCCGATCTCGTATCCCTTGGCGCGCATGGCTTCGGCCTGGCTCCGGAGTTCCGCGAGGCGGGTGTACACGCGATCGACGTGGGTCTGTTCGATGGCGATCTCGGCCCGTCTGACCCGAGGTTCCGACACGCAGCGCTCCTACAGCTCACTCGCCGGGAAGGGGAAGAACGACTCTACACGTCGAGCCAAGGCGATCAGCGGGTTCGAGCGCCAGGTCACGCAACGTTCAGCGCCAGTTACCTGTCAGGAGGGGACCCCTCCGGACAGGAATTGTCATGAGGGGTCCCCTCCTGACATCCGGTGTTAGAAGGGGACCCCTCATGACATGGGGGAGGATGGCCCGGTGACCAGGATCGTGGCGGGGCGCGCGGGCGGGCGGCGGCTGAAGGTGCCGCCGAAGGGCACCAGGCCGACCTCGGAACGGGTGCGCGAAGCGTTGTTCAACGCGCTCGAGGTGGCCGGTGAACTCGACGGCGCGCGGGTGCTGGATCTCTACGCGGGTTCCGGCGCGCTCGGCCTGGAAGCGCTCTCCCGCGGCGCCGCCGACGCGCTGTTCGTGGAAGCCGATCGCCGGGCCGTCGAGGTGCTGCGCGCGAACCTGAACGCGCTCGGCCTCGGCGGCGCGGTGCGGCCCGGCTCGGTGGAGACCGTGGTCGGCGAACCCGCCGCCGAACCGTTCGACGTCGTGCTCGCCGATCCGCCCTACGCGGTCGACGCGGCGGCGCTCGGGCGGATGCTCACCGGGCTGACGTCCGGCGGCTGGATCGCCGACGGCGGCCTGGTGGTCGTCGAGCGGGCGCTGCGGGACGGCGAGCCGGACTGGCCGCCGGGCTACGCGCCGCTGCGCACCAAGCGGTACGGCGACACCGCCCTGCACTGGGCCGAGTTCTCGGTCAGTTAGCGCGGTCACATCTCGCGCGGGAACCGGTGGTAGTTGATAGCGTCCGCGCCATGCGGCGTGCGGTCTGTCCCGGTTCCTATGACCCAGTGACCAACGGGCACCTCGACATCATCGAACGGGCCTCCAAGCTGTTCGACGAGGTCGTGGTCGCCGTCGGGATCAACAAGAACAAGAAGGGGCTGTTCTCCGTCGAGGAACGGCTGGAGATGCTCCGCGAGTGCACCGCGCACCTGCCGAACACGCGGGTCGACTCCTGGCACGGCCTGCTGGTGGACTACTGCCGCCAGAACGACATCGCGGCGATCGCCAAGGGGCTGCGCTCGGTCAGCGATTTCGACTACGAACTGCAGATGGCCCAGATGAACCGCGAGCTGTCCGGAGTCGAAACGCTGTTGATGTCCAACAACCCGGTCTACGGCTTCCTGTCCAGTTCGCTGGTGAAGGAGGTCGCGACCTACGGCGGGGACGTGCACCACCTGGTGCCCGAGGTCGTGTTCGAGCGGCTCAAGGAAAAGCTCGCCGAGCGTAGTTAGGTCAGCCCAGCCCCGCCCGCTCATCGAGGCGCTTCGCGCCGCTGTGTCCATACGAACGAGCTGGTCCGATCGGACCATTCTCGGCTGGTCAGCGCGTGAATTAACCCGATAGCTATTGAATGATCACTTGATCGGGTTACGGTCCGAAAATGACCAACTACAAGCCACGAATAGCGTCCGTCCTGCTCGCTCTCCTGGTCGCGTTCCTCGGCGGAGCCGCCGCGCCCGCCGTGGCGCACGAGGCCGCCGCGCCGATCACCGCGGCCGCCGAGTGCGGGGACACCTCCGGCTTCAAGAAGACGCCGCTGGACACCCTGCCGAAGGAAGCCACCGACACCTACAACCTGATCAAGAAGGGCGGCCCGTTCCCGTTCCCGGAGAAGGACGGCACGGTCTTCTCCAACCGCGAGGGCATCCTGCCGTCCTGCGCTTCGGGTTACTACCACGAGTACACCGTGATCACCCCGGGCAGCCCGGACCGCGGCGCCCGGCGGATCGTCACCGGCAGCGGCGGCGAGTTCTTCTACACCGCCGACCACTACAAGACGTTCTCGGTCATCCCGGTCGACGGCGGCACCCCGTCGCCGGAGTGCGGGGACCCGGCGGGCCTGGACACGGTCAAGCTCTCCACGCTTTCGGCCGAGGCGAAGGCGGCCGTCGACAAGGCCCGGGGCGGCGCGTCCGGCACGGTCTACGAGAACCGCGAAGGCGTCCTGCCCGCCTGCGATTCGGGCTACTACCAGTTGTTCCCCGTCGGCGCCGAGGATCGGGTCATCTCCGGCAAGGGCGGCGAGATCTTCTACACGCCCGACCACTACTCGACTTTCCAGTTCGTCGAACTGGATTCCTGAGCGTTCTCCGACGCCGGGCGAGTCCGTGAGGCGGACACGCCCGGCGTCGCGCTCGTTCGCCGGTTTGCGGCGGTGACCAGGCAAACTGGTCAGTGCAGAACGGGGATAGCGGGCCACTAGGGAGTTGCCGTGTACCGGGTGTTCGAGGCTCTCGACGAACTCGTCACGATCGTGGAAGAGGCACGGGGGGTTCCGATGACCTCCAGCTGCGTGGTGCCGCGTGGCGACGTGCTCGAGCTGCTCGACGACGTCCGGGACGCGCTGCCCGGGGAGGTCGACGACGCCCAGGACGTGCTGGACAAGCGGGACGACCTGATCAACAAGGCCCGCACCGAGGCGGACGAGACGGTCAGCGGCGCCAACGCGGAGGCCGAACGCACGGTGGCCGACGCGCGGGCCGAGGCCGAACGGCTGGTCGCCGAGGCCCGGGCGCGCGCCGAGCAGATCATGGGCGACGCGCACGCCGAGGCCGAGCGGATGATCGCCGCGGGGGAGGCCGAGTACCAGAACCTCACCGAACGTTCCCGCGCAGAATCCGAGCGGATGATCCAGGCCGGCCGGGACGCCTACGAGCGCGCCGTCGACGACGGCCGCAACGAGCAGGCCAGGCTGGTCGCCCAGACCGAGGTCGTGCAGGCCGCGCACGCGGAATCCGCGCGGATCGTGGACGAGGCGCACGCCGAGGCCGACCGGCAGCGCGGCGAATGCGACGCGTACGTGGACGGGAAGCTCGCGGAGTTCTCCGAACTGCTCGCGACCACCCTCCGCACGGTCGATTCGGGCCGCAACCACCTGCGCGGTCCCGCCAACCTCAGCAGCGGGCGTCCGACGCTGTACGACTTCCAAGCCTGAGTTCCCGAATTGCGGGGGCCCCGAGGGGCTCGCGTACCCTGGTGAGGTTGCGCGGAGTAAGCGCAACGTCCGCCACCACTACCGTGTGAATGCGATGTCTGACGATAAGTCCACACCCGCACAGCTCGACGCGCGCAACCCGTGGGTGCTCGACACCCGCGAGCTGGGTCGCCGGGCTGGGCTGAGCCGTGCCGTCCAGCGGCGGCTCACCGTAGAGAACCCGCTCGGCGTACCCGATGTGATCACCGTGCCCCAGGGCGCGGAGGTCGAGGTCGACCTGATGCTGGAGTCGGTCGTCGAAGGGGTCCTGGTCAGCGGGACGGCCGTCGCGCCGACCACCGGCCAGTGTTCCCGCTGCCTCGACCCGATCAGCGGCGAGGTGGAGGTCGAGCTCACCGAGCTCTTCGCCTACCCCGACTCGACCACCGAGGCCACCACGGACGAAGACGAGGTGAGCCGCCTGGTCGACGACCGGATCGATCTGGAGCCGGTCGTCCGGGACGCCGTCGTGCTCGCGCTTCCCCAGGTACCGTTGTGCACGGAAGACTGCCCGGGCCTGTGCACGGAGTGCGGCGTGAAGTGGGTCGATCTCGAGCCCGGACACGGGCATGAGACGATAGACCCTCGGTGGGCCGCGCTGGTCGAGCGTTTCGACGAGAATCCGGCGAATGGCTCCCAGGAGAGCACCGAGCAACCCTGACGAGCGCCAGCTCGACCCAGTACGAAAGCCATGCTCGCCGCCCGGCGAGCAGACCGTGATGAGGAGATCTAGTCGTGGCCGTCCCCAAGCGGAAGATGTCGCGAGCCAACACGCGCTCCCGCCGTGCGCAGTGGAAGGCGACCCCGGTGCAGCTGGTGCCGTGTTCGAACCGCGCCTGCAAGCAGCCGAAGCCCCAGCACGTCGCCTGCCCGACCTGCGGTCAGTACGACGGTCGTCAGGTCGTCGAGCCCGCCTGAGGTAGCTGACCGATATGGGGGGCAAGTCGACGCCGGGACCGGCGGCCGACCCCGCGCCGTTGCTCGAAGCGCTCGGCGTCGAGTTGGACGCCGAGTTGCTCATGCTCGCGCTGACCCACCGCTCGTACGCGTACGAGAACGGGGGACTGCCGCCGAACGAGCGGCTCGAATTCCTCGGTGACGCGGTCCTCGGGCTCGTGGTCACCGATCACCTGTACCGCACGCATCCCGAGTTGCCGGAGGGCCAGCTCGCCAAGCTTCGCGCCAGCGTGGTGAACATGCACGCGCTCGCCGGGGTGGCCCGTGGCCTTGGCGAAGGTGGCCTCGGTGCGCACCTGCTGCTCGGCAAGGGCGAGGAGCTCACCGGCGGCCGGGACAAGGCCAGCATCCTGGCCGACGGCCTGGAAGCCGTGATCGGCGCGGTGTTCCTGCAGCACGGGATCGACGCCGGTCGCGCGCTGGTGCACCGGCTGTTCGACGGGCTGCTGGCCGAGGCGCCGCTGCGGGGCGCCGGGCTGGACTGGAAGACGAGCCTGCAGGAGCTCACCGCCTCCAACGGGCTCGGCGTGCCCGAGTACAAGGTCGAGGACACCGGGCCGGACCACCGCAAGGAGTTCAGCGCCACGGTGCTGGTCGCCGGGCGCGAACTCGGGCACGGCACCGGTTCGACCAAGAAGGAAGCCGAGCAGAAGGCGGCCGAGACCGCCTGGCGCGCGCTGACCGACGAGCTGAACACCAACGCCGCCGAAGAGGACGATCCGGGCGAGGACGAGACCCAGTCCTGAATCGCTTTCCCTTGAGCCGCACCCGCATTCCCGCGCGGGTGCGGCTCAATGCGTTCGTTCTCATGCGCCATCGGACGCAGGCCCGGGAATGTCGTAGGCGTACGGCAGAATCGCCGGTATGCCTGAACTTCCCGAGGTCGAGGTGGTCCGCGCCGGTTTGGAGGCCCATGTGGCCGGGCGGACCATCGCGAAGGTCGAGGTCCTGCACGAGCGCGCGATCCGGCGGCATGCGGAGGGCGCCGAGGACTTCACCGGACGGCTCGCGGGAGAGCGGGTCACCGCGGCCCGCCGCCGGGGGAAGTACCTGTGGCTGGAACTTTCCGATGCCGAGGCGGTGCTCGCGCATCTCGGCATGAGCGGGCAGATGCTGGTCCAGCCCGAGGGCGCGCCGGACGAGAAGCACCTGCGGGTGCGGGTGCGGTTCGACGACGGCGGCCCGGAGCTGCGGTTCGTCGACCAGCGCACGTTCGGCGGGCTCGCCCTGGCCGATCTGGTCGAGGTCGACCGCACCTGGCTGCCGAGCACGATCGCCCACATCGCGCGGGACCCGATGGATCCGGCGTTCGATCCGGCCCGCGCGGTGCGCGCGCTGCGGTCCCGGCGCACCGAGGTCAAACGCGCGCTGCTGGATCAGACCCTGGTCTCCGGGGTCGGCAACATCTACGCCGACGAGGCGCTCTGGCGCGCCCGCCTGCACTGGGCGCGGCCGACCGAACGCCTCACCAACGCGCAGGGCACGACCCTGCTCGCCGCCGCGACCGAGGTGATGGCCGAGGCGCTGCGGGCGGGCGGGACTTCGTTCGACGCCTTGTACGTCAACGTGAACGGCCAGTCCGGGTACTTCGAACGCTCGCTCAACGTGTACGGCCAGGCGGACCGCCCGTGCGGGCGCTGCGGCACCCCGGTCCGCCGGGAACCGTTCATGAACCGCTCGTCCTACTCCTGCCCCCGCTGCCAACCCCGACCCCGCCGCCGTACCTAGGCCGCCGAGTCGCCGGGGTCGTGAGTGGCCAGGCCGGTTCCAACCGGCCTGAACGTCCACGACCCGGTGTGTGTTGTCCGCACTACTGCGCAATGCGTGCTAGTGTCCTTGGCGTAAGACTGGAGGAACCAGTGGAGATCAGTCAGCTACTCAAGGGTGTGCTCGATCTCGCGGTGCTGGCGGTGCTCCGGAACGAGGACGGGTACGGCTACGACGTGCTGCGCAGGCTGCGGCTCGCGGGGCTGGAGGAGGTCGGCGACGCCTCCGTGTACGGCACGCTGCGGCGGCTGTACAAGGCCGGATTGCTGACCTCGTACGTCGTGCCGAGCGAAGAAGGACCGCATCGCAAGTACTACAGCATCAACGAGCCCGGCCGTCAGCGTCTCGAAGAGTCGGTGAAGACCTGGCACACCTTCGCGACGACGATGGACAGCCTGTTGGGAGAAGCAGTATGACCACGCAGACTCCGGCCGCGGTGCGCGACTACCTGGCCCGGGTCCGGACCGCCCTGGCCGATCTGCCCTCCGCCGAGGTGGAGGAGATCCTGGAGGACGTTCGGCCACACCTGGTCGAGATCGGCGAGGAGCTCGGGGACGGCGCCCGCGTCGAGGCGCTCATCGAACGGCTCGGCTCACCGGAGAGCTACGCCGCCGAACTGCGCGCCGCCGGTGACTACCCGGCGCCTTCGGCCGCGACGGCGGCGGTCAAACCGCCGCGCGAGCGGCACTGGCTGGCGAGACTCGCGTTCTGGGCCCTGGTGGGCGGTGTGGTCGCCACCGGTTTCATCGGCTTCGCGATCACCATCCGGCTGCGTGACGACGGCCTGATCGGCTTCCTGCTGGTGGCTCCGGTGCTCCTGGCGAGTGCGCTGTACGTCGTGAAACGCGGCCTCGCCCCGGTGGGCAAGCTGCCCGAGGTTCGGTGGCTCGACACGCAGTTCACCAAGGGGCGCCAGGGAATCTCGGCCAAGACGATCGCCTACGCGCGCTCCCTGCAGCCCGCGTGGTGGCTGGTCTGCGCCGGAATCCTGGTGGTCGTCGGCGCGCTGCTCACCCGGCGCAACTCGGCCGGCGCCATCGCGCTGCTCGGTCTGGTGGCGCTCGCGGCGCTGGCCGTGTGGGCGGGCCCGAAGTTCAAGAGCGACCGGCGGTGGCTCTGGTTCGGCCTGCCGGTTTCGGCGCTGGCCGCGGGCAGCGTGTTCGGCCTGGTCGGCTACCTCGTCGACACCGGCCACTACTACGGCGGTTATTCCGGCTCCTACCAGTACCTGAACCAGACCGCCGACGGCACACCGGCGCTCTCCTACGGCACCGACACCCTGGAGAACGTCTACGCGTTCGACGCGCAGGGCAATCCGCTCACCGATGTGTACCTCTACGACGAAACCGGGCGGCCGCTCAACGTCACCCGGTACGCCTGCGAGCCCGGCACCGGCGGGAAGACGAAACTCGGTCAGGACAACCGGTTCCCGCGGCCGAAGATCGAGCAGGGCACCTACGACGACCAGGGCCGCTACAACGGGTACAACGGATACCGGCCGCTGTGCCGGGAGATCCAGGGGGTGCCCTTCGCCGCGGCCATCCCGAAGCCTCCGGTCACCTCGACGCCGCCGGTCACTTCCACGCCCCCGGCGAGCACCCCGCCCGCACCGCCGACCAGCGCCCCGAAGCCGACGGGCTGAGGAGCGCCACCCGAGAGGCAGGGGGCGGGCGATCGGGGGCCCGCCCCCTGCTTTTCCTGGTCAGCTCATCGCGTGCGTCTTCATGGCGAACTTCGCCAGCAGGTCACGCCCCCGCTCCGCGTTGCGCGGCTGCGAAAGCACGTCGTACCGCCGGGCGACGAGCTGGCTGTGCGAGACGAAATCGCGGCGCCCCTTGGTGGCGCCGTAACTGATCGCGGCGAACACCAGGCTGAATCCGACCCCGGCGACCAGGCCGATCAGGATCGGCAGCAGCCCGGCGCCGGGCGTGAACATGCTCAGCAGCAGGCCCACGAACAACCCGAACCAGGCGCCGGACATCCCCGCGTTGGTCAGGACCCGGCCCCAGCTGAGCTTTCCGGCCACGCGCTCCACGAGCATCGGCTCCACGCCGACGATCGTGACGTCGGCCACCGGGAAATCGCTGTCGGCGAGGTGGTCGACGGCCCGCTGGGCTTCCTCGTACGAGTCGTAGGAACCGATCGGCCAGCCGCTCGGCATGGTCGGAAGCTGCGGAATCGCGGGTGTCCGGGTGAACGCGGTCTGTGTGAATGCTTGGGTCATGGCTCCTCACCTCTCCTACCCGTGCAACGTGTGTGTTCGGCGAGAAATGCCGGGTGTGCGCGATTCACAGGGAACTATCAGCTAGCGAGCATTTCGGGCATGCCCGCGGGGGAGCCGCCAGGCAGCCAGCGGCCGAAGTGGCGCGGCGAGAAGAGTTCGTCCAGCACCATGAACGCGGCGCCGACGAGCCCGCCCTCGTCGCCCAGGCGGGCCCGGTCGACGCGCAGTTCCCGGGTGGACAGCGGGAGGGAGCGCCGGTAGATCGTTTCCCGGATGGTCGCGAGGAACAGGTCCCCGGCCCCGGCGACCTTGCCGCCGAGCAGGATCGTCGACGGGTTGTAGAAGTTGACCACCGTGGCGAGCATCGCGCCGATGTGGCGGGCGGCCTGGACGAGGAGCCGCACCGCTTGGTGGTCCCCGGCGCGGGCCGCCGCGGTGATGTCGGCGGCGGTGACCCGGCCGCGCTCGGCGAGGACCGCGGCCAGCGCCGGGCTGACCCCTTCGCGCGCGAGCCGTTCGCCGTCGCGGGCGAGCGCGGCGCCCCCGGCGACCGCCTCCAGGCAACCGGTTTTGCCGCAGCGGCACACGATCGTGCTGTCGTCGGTGACCGCGGCGTGCCCGATGTCCCCGGCGCAGCCCTGCGCGCCGCGGTGCAGGTGGCCGGAATGGCTGAGCCCGGCGCCGATTCCGGTGCCGATCTTGAGGTAGAGCAGGTCGCCGGTGGGCGGCAGGTGCCGGGCGCGCAGTTCGCCGAGGCAGAGCAGGTTGACCTCGTTGTCGACCCAGACCGGGGCGCGGTAGCGGGTGGCGAACGCGTCGCGGACCGGGTAGTCGTTCCAGCCGGGCATGATCGGCGGTTCCACCGGCCGGCCGGTGGCGAATTCGACCGGTCCGGGCAGGCCGAGGCCGACACCCCAGACCTCGGCGGGACGGGCCAGTTCGCCGAGCAGCGCGTCGAGGGTCGCCCCGACTTCGGCGAGGACGGTTTCCGGGCCCTGGGCGATGTCGCAGTCGCGGTGGCGCGAGGTGAGCACGGCGCCCATGAGGTCGGTGATCCCGGCGGTGAAGCTGGTGGCGCCGAGTTCGGCGGTGAGGATGACCCCCGCGTCCCGGCGGAAGCGCAGGGCCCGGGCTTGGCGGCCGCCGGTGGACGGGTTGAGGTCGCCTTCTTCGAGGAGTCCGGCGTCGAGCAGGGCGGTGAGGCGCTGGGTGAGCGCGGTGCGCCCGAGGCCGGTCCGGGTGCTCAGAGCGGGCCGGGAGTCGGCTTCGCCGGTGCGTACCAGGTCGAGGAGCCGGGTGTAGCTCTCGAGCAACTCGGAACTGGGTGAGTGGTCGACGGCCACGAGGTCCCTCCGCTTATGCGCTGTGTGTCCGATCATATACGCGTCGCGGCATCTCTTCTGTTCACTGCGTGCATTAGAGGAGGTGTTGACAAGATCGAATACGGCCACCACTATTTCACTACTTCATTAGGGAAAGGGTGTTGTGGTGATCGACTTTCACCTCGACCGGGGGTCGGGGGTGGCGACGTACCTGCAGTTGGTGCACCAGGTGAAGCACGCGCTGCGGCTGGGGCTGCTGGCGCCGGGGGATCGGCTGCCGACCGCGAAGGAGGTCGTGGGCAAGCTGGCGATCAATCCGAACACGGTGCTCAAGGCCTATCGCGAACTGGAGCGCGAAGGGCTCGTGGCGGGCAAACCCGGGCTGGGCACCTTCGTGCAGCGCTCGCTCGGGGGCGCCTCCTTCGCCGACCGCACGCGGCTGCGCGGGGAACTGGGCGACTGGCTGACGGCTTGCCGGGCGGCGGGCCTGGACGCCGAGGACGTCCGGGCGCTGTTCTCGTCCGCCCTGCTCGACGCGTTCCGGGAGGAGACCGCATGACTGATCCGATCCTGGAGGCGACCGGGCTGGGGCTGCGCTACCGGCGGAACTGGGCGCTGCGAGACTGCTCGCTGGCGGTGCCGCGCGGCCGGGTGGTCGCGCTGGTCGGGCCGAACGGCGCGGGGAAGACGACCCTGCTGCACCTGGTCGTCGGGCTGCTGGCCCCGACGCGGGGCAGCGTGCGGGTGCTCGGCGAACCGGGCCGGGACGCGCTCGAGCGGGTGGCGTTCATGGCGCAGGACAAACCGCTCTACGACCGGTTCACCGTCGAGGACATGCTCACCCTGGGGCGGCGGATGAACCCGCGCTGGGACGGTGCGGCGGCCCGGCGGCGGCTCGACGCGCTGGGAATTCCGCTCAACCGCAAGGTGAACAAGCTGTCCACCGGGCAGCAGGCGCAGGTCGCGCTGACCTGCGCGGTGGCCAAACGCCCCGAACTGCTGGTCCTCGACGAACCGCTGGCGAACCTCGACCCGCTCGCCCGGCACGACGTGATGCGCGGGCTGATGGAAGCCGTGGCCGAAACCGAGCTGACCGTGCTGCTCTCCTCCCACGTGGTCGCCGACCTGGAGAACACCTGCGACTGGCTGATCGTGCTCAGCGGTGGCCGGGTCCAGGTCAGCGGGGACATCGACGAACTGCTCGCCGCGCACCGCCTGCTGACCGGTCCGGCGGCCGAGGCCGACGCGGTGGCCGCCCGCACCACGGTGATCGACGACCGGCGAACCGGGCGCCAGGCCACCCTGCTCCTCCGCACCGGCGAATCCGCACCCCTGCTGCTGAGTCCACAGTGGACCGAGTGTCCGGTGGGCCTGGAGGAACTCGTGCTCGGCTACCTCCGCCGCCCGGACGCCGCCACCCTGCCCCGCCCGGCCCTCGCGACCCCCGCCCGAACGTAGAACTCGCCTACCCGAACGTGCAACTCGCGTACGTGAACGTGTAACTCGCTTGCCTGAACGTGCAACTCGCGCGCGCGGGCGGCGCCCGGCGAGTTTCACACTCGGGCACGCGAACTACACATTCGGGCACGCGAGTCGCACGTTCGCGACCACTGAGGAGAACGAAACTTGTTGTGGCTTACCTGGCGGCAGCACCGGACGCAGGTGCTGGTGACCGCCGCGTTCCTGCTCGGCCTCGGGGTGGTGCTGCTGGTGCACGGACTGTCCGCGGTCAGCGCCGCCGGCGGGGAAGAGCACGCGCGGTGCTCGGAGGCGGCGGGATGTATGCAGGTCGACGCCGTGCTGACCGAACGGTACGACCAGCTCTACCAGTTCCTCCGGCCGGTTCCGTTGCTGCCCGCGTTCGTCGGGGTCTTCTGGGGCGCGCCGATCCTGGCCCGGGAGTTCGAGCACGGCACGCACAAGCTCGCCTGGACCCAGTCGGTGCCGCGGTGGCGCTGGGTGGCGGTCAAACTCGGCGTGCTCGGCACCCTGGTGGCGCTCGGCGGGCTGGTGACCGGCCTGATGATCCGGGCCTGGCAGGGGGTCTTCGGGGCGGCCGCGAAGGCATTCGGCGACCGGGCGATGTTCACCGTGGTGGGCGTGGCGCCGGTCGCGTGGTGGCTGTTCATGTTCGTGCTCGGCGTCGCGGCCGGTGCGCTGGTCCGGCGGCTGCTGCCCGCCATCGCCGTCACGTTCGCGATGTTCGTGGTGGTCTACGGCGGGCTCTACATCCTGCGGGCGGATTACGCCGAACCCGAACACCACGTTGCGTCCACATCGGACAACTCCGGCCTCGGTGACGCCATGTTGCTGGAGGCCGGGATCCAGGCGCCGGACGGGACCCGGCTGGGGTTGTCCGCGGCCGGTCAGGTGTGCCCGGGTCCCCCGGCCGCTCGGGTGCTGTGCCTGCGCGCGGGCGGATACCGGAACTTCGTCGACTACCAGCCGGCGGACCGGTTCTGGCGGTTCCAGTGGACCGAGGCGGGAATCCTCGGCGCGGGGACGCTCCTGTTCGGCGCGCTCGCGGTGTACGGCACCGTCCGCCGCCGCGTCTAGCGCGACGGCGGACGGTCCCGCGGTTCAGCTCAGCCGCAGTTCCGGCCGGTAGAGGTCGAACCAGTGGTACAGGTCCAGCACGCGGTCGATGCCGTTGCGGGTCGAGCCGGGCATGGTCGCCGGGTCCAGTTCCACCGCGGCCTGCGTCCACGCGCGGTCCACGATGTCGAACACCGGGTTGTCCTTCTCGGCGAGGACCTCCTTCGCCTGCTGCTGCAGGGCCGCCGCGTACCCGGGGTCCTGTGTGGACGGATACGGGCTCTTCACCCGGTCGACCACGGTCTGCGGCAGCACGTGCTTGGTCGCGTGCCGCAGCAGGCTCTTCTCCCGGCCGTCGAAGGTCTTCAGCGCCCACGGGGTGTTGTAGACGTACTCGACCAGCCGGTGGTCGCAGAACGGCACCCGGACCTCCAGGCCCACGGCCATCGACGCGCGGTCCTTGCGGTCCAGCAGGATCCGCACGAACCGGGTCAGGTGGAGGTTGCAGATCGTGCGCATCCGCCGCTCGAGTTCGCTCGCCCCGTCCAGCTGCTCGACCTTGGCGACCGAGGTCGCGTACTGGTCGGCGGTGTAGCCCGGCACGTCGAGCAGTTCGGCCACGTCGGCGCGCAGCACCCCGGTCCGGTCGCTGTGCGCGCTCTGGAACGCCAGCCACGGGAACGTCTTCGCCTCGCGCGCGGCCTCGTCGTGGAACCAGCGGTACCCGCCGAACACCTCGTCCGCGGACTCACCGGACAGCGCGACCGTCGACTCCCGGCGGATCGCCTTGAACAGCAGGTACAGCGAGGTGTCCATATCGCCGAGGCCCCCCGGGATGTCCCGGGCGGTGAGCATGGCCCGGCGCACCGCGGGATCGGTCAGGTCCGCCGGGTTGAGCATCACGTCCTGGTGCGCGGAGTTCACCAGCTTGGCGACATCGCGCACGAACGGCGAGTCCGGGGTGTCGCGCACCTCGTCCGGCTGGAAGTGCTCCTCCTGGCCGAAGAAGTCGACCGAGAACGTGCGCAGCTGCTCGCCCTGCTCGGCGAGGCGGGCGGCGGCGAGGCCGGTGACCGCGCTGGAGTCGAGGCCGCCGGAGAGCAGCACGCAGCGGGGCACGTCGGCGACGAGCTGGCGGTGCACGATGTCGGTCATCAGCTCGCGGACCTTGGCGACCGTGGTGTCCTGGTCGTCGGTGTGCTCGGTCGCCTTCAGGGTCCAGTAGGTGTGGGTGTGGATGCCGTCGGCGTCCACCCGGACGATGGTCCCCGGCTCGACCTCGTACATGCCCTGCCACAGCGACCAGCCCGGCGTCTTGGTGAACGCCGCCAGCTCGCGCAGGCCGTCCGCGTCGACGACCCGCTTCGCCAGCGGGTTCGCCAGGATCGCCTTCGGCTCGGAGCCGAAGAGCACGCCGTCGCGGGTCGGGTAGTAGTAGAACGGCTTGATCCCCATCCGGTCCCGGATCATGACCAGCTTCTGGTCGCGCTCGTCCCAGATCGCGAAAGCGTACATCCCGTTGAGGTGGTCCGCGACGCTCTCGCCCCACTCCAGGTACCCGTGCAGCACCACCTCGGTGTCACTGTCAGTGACGAACTTGTGTCCCTTCGAGGTCAGTTCCTGCCGCAATTCGGTGAAGTTGTAGGCCTCGCCGCTGTAGACCATGGAGACCGCGCCGCTCGGCGTCGCGACCTCCATCGGCTGCTTGCCGCCGGGGAGGTCGATGATCGCGAGCCGCCGGTGTCCGAGCGCGGCATGCGGGCGCACCCAGGTGCCCGAGTCGTCCGGTCCCCGGCAGGCCATGGTGGCGGTCATCTCGTCGACGACGTGCTGTTGCTTGGTGAGGTCGGAGTCGTACGACACCCACCCGGCGATCCCGCACATGAGCACTGCCTTCCGTTTATTTAGCTAGTACAACTATCCGTTACACAGTTTTAATGCATTTTCGGGCTCTTGTCTGCCCAAATTGCACGCTCCGTCCGGATGGGCTTACGCCCTGTGGGCCGCCTCACCGCGCGTCAAGATCGCGTAAACGCCGCGGCCGCGGGCGTCAAGGAGCCGTCAGGCGGCTTGGTTACTCGCCGTTACCAGCGCACGCTTGCGGACGGTCGCGGTCACCACTGGGGTGACCCGTTGTGAAAGGTGCACAGTGGCCGACTTGCTTTACGCCGCCCTGCTGATCGGCGTGTTCGTGATTCTGGCGCTGACCCTGCGCGGGCTGGAGAGGCTGTGAACGGGGTGAGCACTGCGGCCAACGTCATCGGGGGTGTGTTGGCCCTGGGGTTGATCGTCTACTTGTTCATCGCTCTGATCAGGCCGGAGAAATTCTGATGTCAGACACGACGGCCGGCCTCCTGCAGGTCGGCCTTCTTCTTGTCGCCCTGGCGGTGGCGTACAAACCGCTGGGCGACTACATGGCGAAGGTCTACTCCAGCGAAAAGGACTGGAAGATCGAACGCGGGCTGTACCGGCTCTTCCGGGTGGACCCCAAGTCCGAGCAGAAGTGGTCGACGTACGCCGCGGGGGTGCTCGCCTTCTCGCTCGTCTCGGTGGTGCTGCTCTACCTGCTGCAGCGCCTGCAGCCGCTGCTGCCGTTCGACTTCGGCCGCGGCCCGGTGGCGCCGGGGATCGCGTTCAAC
Source organism: Amycolatopsis anabasis (assembly GCF_009765355.1). GTDB lineage: Bacteria > Actinomycetota > Actinomycetes > Mycobacteriales > Pseudonocardiaceae > Amycolatopsis > Amycolatopsis anabasis. The sequence goes on from NZ_VTHK01000027.1 coordinate 59,466, forward strand.
ACCGCGGTCAGCTTCGTGACCAACACCAACTGGCAGTCGTACGTGCCGGAGCAGGTGCTGGGCCACACCGTGCAGATGGCCGGGCTGACCGTGCAGAACTTCCTGTCCGCGGGCGTCGGGATGGCCGTCGCGGTCGCGCTGATCCGCGGGTTCGTCCGGTCGAAGACCGACCGCCTCGGCAACTTCTGGGTCGACCTGACCCGCGGCACCGTCCGGATCCTGCTGCCGATCGCGTTCGTGTTCGCGATCGTGCTGATCTCCCTGGGCGTCGTGCAGAGCCTGACCTCGGGCGTGGACGTGGCCAACCCGGACGGCAGCTCGAGCCGGATCGCGCTGGCCCCGGTGGCCAGCCAGGAGGTCATCAAGGAACTGGGCACCAACGGCGGCGGCATCCTCAACGCCAACTCGTCGCACCCGTTCGAGAACCCGAACGCCTGGACCAACCTGATCGAGATCTTCCTGATCCTGGTGATCCCGGTTTCGCTGACCCGGACCTTCGGCAAGCTGGTCGGCAACCGCAAGCAGGGCCTGGTCCTGCTGTCGGTGATGGCCGCGCTGCAGGCGGCGACCCTGACGATCATCTGGCTGTCCGAGAAGAACGCGGGCGGTCCGGCGGCGCTGCTGGCCGGGGGGAACCTGGAAGGCAAGGAGCAGCGCTTCGGCATCGGCATGTCCTCGCTGTTCGCCAACGCCACCACCGGCACCTCCACCGGCGCGGTCAACTCGATGCACGACAGCTACAGCGGGCTCGGCGGCGGGATGCCGTTGCTGAACATGCTCTTCGGCGAGGTCACGCCGGGCGGGGTCGGCACCGGGATCTACGGCATCCTGGTGATGGCGATCATCGCGATGTTCCTCGCCGGGCTGATGGTCGGGCGGACCCCGGAGTACCTGGGCAAGAAGCTCGGGAAGCGCGAGGTCACCTGCGCCGCGATCGCCATGCTCGCGATGCCGACCGTGGTCCTGCTCGGTTCGGGCGCGGCGCTGATGCTGCCGAACGAACTGTCCACGGCCCTGACCAACAGCGGCCCGCACGGCCTGTCCGAGGTGCTCTACGCCTACACCTCGACCGGCAACAACAACGGCAGCGCGTTCGGCGGCCTCACCGTCACCAGCGACTGGTTCGAGTCCACGCTCGGCGTCGCCATGCTGCTCGGCAGGTATGTCCCGATCCTCGCGGTGCTCTGCCTGGCGGGTTCGCTCGCCGCGCAGCGGAAGGTGCCGCAGACCGCGGGCACGCTGCCCACCACCGGGCCGCTGTTCGGCTCGATGCTCACCGGCACGATCGTTCTCGTCGCCGCGCTCACCTTCATCCCGGCGCTCGCGCTGGGGCCCATCGCGGAGGCACTCGCATGAGGACATCTGTGGCGAGTCGCGGCACTCGAGACGACCACAGCGCGCGCCTCGGCCGTCAGGCCCCGCTATCGGGGCGGCAGGGCGCCCTCCCCATCAACGTGCGAGGCAATCGCAAGTCGCGCCCTGGCGACACGATCGCGGTCGCGCGCAAGCTCGCGAAGGATACAGCATGACAGTCACCGAAACTCGTCGTACTCCCGAGGAGGAGACGCAGCACCACGTCGAAAACGCCGGGCGGGTCGGTGCCGGGATCTTCAACCCCCGGCAGCTGCTGACCTCGTTCCCGGACGCGCTGCGCAAGCTCAACCCCCGCCACCAGCTGGCCAACCCGGTCATGTTCGTGGTGTGGGTCGGCTCGATCCTGGTGACCGTCTTCGCGATCACCGATCCGAGCGTGTTCACCATCCTGATCGCCGTCTGGCTGTGGTTCACCGTGCTGTTCGCGAACCTGGCCGAGGCGGTGGCCGAGGGCCGCGGCAAGGCGCAGGCGGAAACCTTGCGGCGCACCAAGAAGGAGACCGTCGCGCGCCGGTTGAACGCCGACGGCACCGAGGACCGGGTGCCCGGCGTCGACCTGACCATCGGGGACCTGGTGGTCGTCGAGGCGGGCGAGGTGATCCCCGGCGACGGCGACGTCGTCGAGGGCATCGCCACGGTCGACGAATCGGCGATCACCGGCGAATCGGCCCCGGTCATCCGGGAGTCCGGCGGCGACCGCTGCGCGGTGACCGGCGGCACCACCGTGCTGTCCGACCGGATCGTCGTGAAGATCACCACCAAGCCCGGTGAGTCCTTTGTGGACAGGATGATCTCGTTGGTGGAAGGCGCTTCGCGGCAGAAGACGCCGAACGAGATCGCGCTGACGATCCTGCTGTCCACGCTGACCATCATCTTCCTGCTCGCCGTGGTGGCGCTGCAGCCGATGGCCGGCTACTCGGGCAGCCAGCAGTCGGTGATCGTGCTGACCGCGTTGCTGGTCTGCCTGATCCCCACGACGATCGGCGCCCTGCTCTCGGCCATCGGCATCGCCGGGATGGACCGCCTGGTGCAGCGCAACGTGCTGGCCACCTCCGGGCGCGCGGTCGAGGCCGCGGGCGACGTTTCCACGCTGCTGCTGGACAAGACCGGCACCATCACCTTCGGCAACCGCCGGGCGACCGAGCTGATCCCGGTCGGCGAGTCCACGCCCGCGCAACTCGCCGAGGCGGCCCGGCTGTCCAGCCTCGCCGACGGCACGCCGGAAGGACGCAGCATCATCGAGCTGATCGTGACCGAGCACGGCCTGCCCGCCGAGGCGGGCGCGGACGAGCGGCTCGGCGAGTTCGTGCCGTTCGCGGCGCAGACCCGGATGAGCGGGATCGACCTCGGCGAGCGGCAGGTCCGCAAGGGCGCCACCGGTTCGGTCCGCGACTGGGTGCGCGACCGGGGCGGTGAGTTCCCGGCGGAAACCGAACGGGTCGTCGACGAGATCAGCGGGCAGGGCGGCACCCCGCTGGTGGTCGCCGAGGTGAACGGCGGCAAGGCGTTCGTGCGCGGCGTGATCCGGCTGTCGGACGTGGTGAAGCCCGGGATGCGGGAGCGGTTCGTCGAACTGCGCGAGATGGGCATCAAAACGGTGATGATCACCGGTGACAACCCGCTGACCGCCAAGGCCATCGCCGAAGAGGCCGGGGTGGACGACTACCTCGCCGAGGCCAAACCGGAAGACAAGATGGCCCTGATCCGCAAGGAGCAGGAGGGCGGCCGCCTGGTCGCGATGACCGGGGACGGCACCAACGACGCCCCGGCGCTGGCCCAGTCCGACGTGGGCGTGGCGATGAACACCGGCACCTCGGCGGCCAAAGAGGCCGGGAACATGGTGGACCTCGACTCCAACCCGACGAAGCTGATCGAGATCGTGGAGATCGGCAAGCAGCTGCTGATCACCCGCGGCGCGCTGACCACGTTCAGCGTGGCCAACGACCTCGCGAAGTACTTCGCGATCCTGCCGGCCATGTTCATGGCGATCTACCCGCAGCTCGCGGGCCTGAACATCATGCACCTGGCCACGCCGAAGTCGGCGATCCTGTCCGCGGTGATCTTCAACGCGCTGATCATCGTGGCGCTGATCCCGCTGGCCCTGCGCGGGGTCCGGTACAAGCCGTCGACCGCGTCCTCGCTGCTGCGCCGGAACCTGCTGCTCTACGGGCTGGGCGGGATCGTCACCCCGTTCGCCGGGATCTGGCTGATCGACCTCCTCATCCGTCTCATTCCGGGAATCGGGTAACTGACATGAAAGCCTTCTTGAAGCAAACCGGCGCGGGCGTGCGGGTGCTGCTGGTCTTCACCGTGCTGCTCGGGGTGATCTACCCGCTCGGGGTGTGGGCGGTGTCCCGGGTCCCCGGGCTGCGGGCCAACGCCGAGGGTTCGGTCGTCGAACAGAACGGGCAGGCGGTCGGGTCCTCGCTGATCGGGATCGACCCGGTCGCCGCGGACCCGGCGCACGACCCGTGGTTCCACAACCGCCCGTCGGCCGGTTCCGAGAACCCGCTCGGACCGGGCGACCCGTCCAGTTCGGGTGCGTCGAACAAGGGCGCCTACAACGAGGACCTGATCGCGGCGATCAAGGAACGCAGGGACCTGATCGCCCAGCGCGAAGGCGTGTCCCCGGACCGGGTGCCCGCCGACGCGGTGACCGCGTCCGGGTCCGGTTTGGACCCGGCGATCAGCGCGGAGTACGCCGAGCTGCAGATCCCGCGGGTCGCCCGCGTCACCGGGCTGCCCGAGGCGAAGGTGCGGCAGCTCGTCAACGAACACACCAGCGGTGCCGGGGTCGGCATCCCCGGGGTGAACGTTCTCGAGCTCAACCTCGCCGTCCGGGCCGCGGCCCCTGGCAGGTGACCGGAACGGAAAGGGAGCAGACTGGCGGCGTGGACCAGCAAGACCAGGCCGGAGAGCGCGGGCCGGGCAAGCCGCGCCGGGGAGAACTGCGGATCTACCTCGGCGCGGCGCCCGGCGTCGGCAAGACGTTCGCGATGCTCGGCGAGGCGCGGCGGCGCCTCGACCGCGGCACCGACGTGGTGGCCGGGCTGGTGGAGACGCACGGGCGGAAGAAGACCGCGGATCTGCTCGAGGGCCTGGAGATCGTGCCCCGGCGGCACGTCTTCCACCGCGGGCACGAGTTCACCGAGATGGACGTCGACGCGCTGCTCGCGCGCAAGCCCGAGGTGGCCGTGGTGGACGAGCTCGCGCACACCAACATTCCCGGCTCCCGCAACGAGAAGCGCTGGCAGGACGTGGAGGAGCTGCTGGACGCGGGGATCGACGTCCTGTCCACGGTGAACGTCCAGCACCTGCAGAGCCTGAACGACGTGGTCGAGCGGATCACCGGGGTCGCGCAGCAGGAGACCGTGCCGGACGAGGTGGTGCGCCGCGCCGAACAGGTCGAGCTGGTGGACATCACCCCGGAGGCGCTGCGCCGGCGGCTGGCGCACGGCAACGTCTACCCGGCCGAACGCATCGACGCCGCGCTGGGCAACTACTTCCGGCCCGGCAACCTGACCGCGTTGCGCGAGCTGGCCCTGCTGTGGGTGGCCGACCAGGTCGACGTGGCGCTGCAGCGGTACCGCGAGGAGAAGCGGATCACCGACACCTGGGAGGCCCGCGAACGCGTGGTCGTGGCGATCACTGGCGGGCCGGAGAGTGAGACGCTGATCCGCCGGGCCCGCCGGATCGCCGCGCGGGCCGGGGCGGAACTGCTGGTGCTGCACATCCTGCGCGGGGACGGGCTCGCCGGGCTCGGGCCGACGGCGATCGGGAAGTACCGCAAGCTCGCCGAGGACGTCGGCGCGACCTTCCACACCGTGGTCGGCGACGACGTGCCGCAGGCGCTGCTGGACTTCGCGCGGGGCGTCAACGCCACCCAGCTGGTGCTGGGCACTTCCCGGCGCTCGCGGATCGCGCGGCTGTTCGACGAGGGCATCGGCGCGGCCGTGGTGCAGGACTCCGGCCCGATCGACGTCCACATGGTGACCCACGCGCAGGCGGGCGGGCGGCTGCGGGCCAAGCTCGGCCGCAGCTCGCTGCCGTGGGGCAGGCAGGTCCTCGGCTGGGCGATGGCGGTGGTCGTGCCCGCGATGGCGACGCTGATCGGCGTCCTGCTGCGCGACGAGCTCGACTTCTCCACCGACGTCGTGGACTACTTCCTGGCCACGGTGATCGTGGCGCTCATCGGCGGGCTCGGGCCCGCGCTGCTGGCCTCCTTCCTGTCCGCGGGGCTGCTGAACTTCTTCTTCACCGAGCCGTTCTACACGCTCACCGTGCACGCCCAGACCAACGTGATCACGTTGATCGCCATGGTGATCGTGGGCGTGCTGGTGGCGCTGGTGGTGGACACCGCGGCGCGCCGGGCGACCCAGGCCGCGCAGGCGCGCACCGAGGCGTCCCTGCTCGCCTCCTACGCCCGGACGGTGCTCACCCACGCCAAACCGGTGGAGCGCCTGCTGGAGAAGGTCCGGGAGAACTTCGGGCTGACTTCGGTGGCGTTGCTGGAAAAGCGGGACGCCAAGTGGAAGCGGGTGGCCAAGGTCGGGGAGAACCCGTGCGCCGGGCCGGCCGAGGCGGACGTGGACGTGCCGGTGACCGCCGACGTCCACCTCGCGCTGCGCGGCCGGGCGCTGGACGCCGGTGACCGCCGGGTGCTCGAGGCCGCCGCCGGGCAGGCGCTGCTCGCCCTGCGCCAGCAGCGGATGGCGGCGGCGACGGCCCGTGCCGAGCGCAAGGCCGAGGCAACCGAACTGCGCACGGCGTTGCTGTCCGCGCTCGGGCACGATCTGCGCACCCCGCTCACCTCGATCAAGGCGGCCATCGGCAGCCTGCGCGCCCAGGACATCGAGCTGTCACCGGAGGACACCGAGGAGCTGCTGCTCACCGCGGAGGAGTCGGCCGATCGGCTGGCCGATCTGGTGGACAACCTGCTCGACTCGTCCCGGCTGGCCACCGGCGCGGTGCGGCCGCATCTGCGCCCGGTCGGCTACGACGAGGTCGTGGCGCACGCACTGGCCAATGTGGACGGTTCGAAATCGGTGCAGGTCAAGGTGGACGAGCATCTGCCCGCGGTGTTCGCCGATCCGGGCCTGCTCGAGCGCGTGGTGGCGAACGTGCTGGACAACGCGCTGCGGCACGGGGCCCGGGCCACCCGGCCGGTGTCCGCCCGCGCCAGCACGCACGCCGAGCACGTCGAACTGCGGATCATCGACCACGGACCCGGCCTCAAGAAGGGCGGGGCGGAGGCCGCCTTCGCGCCGTTCCAGCGGCTCGGGGACCGGGACGCGACCCCGGGCATCGGCCTCGGGCTGTCCGTGGCGAAGGGGTTCACCGAGGCGATGGGCGGCACCATCCGGGCGGAGGACACGCCTGGCGGCGGGCTCACCGTGGTGATCTCCTTACCGGCGTACCGGGGGCAGGAGAACGGCGTCCGGCTCACCGACTTGGATGAGCTCGAGCTGGACGAGGAGAGTGGGGAGCAAGTTCCATGACTGCGGCGAAGGCGGACAACGGGCAGGCGAGATCCGGCACGGTGCTGGTGATCGACGACGAACCGCAGATCGTGCGCGCGTTGCGGATCAACCTGTCGGCGCGGGGGTACAAGGTGATCACCGCCCACGACGGGACCGCGGCGCTGCGCGCGGTGGCCGAGACCAAACCGGACGTGGTGGTGCTCGACCTCGGCCTGCCCGATATGGACGGCAACGACGTGATCGCCGGGCTGCGCGGCTGGACCACCGTGCCGATCATCGTGCTGTCGGCGCGCGGCGACTCCTCGGACAAGGTGCAGGCGCTCGACGCGGGGGCCGACGACTACGTCACCAAACCGTTCGGCATGGACGAACTGCTGGCGCGGCTGCGGGCGGCGGTGCGGCGGTCCTCGGTGTCCAAAGCGGACGATGCCGAGGCGGTCGTGGAGACCGAGGCGTTCACCATCGACCTCGCGGCGAAGAAGGTGCACCGCGACGGCGCCGAGGTGCACCTCACCAAGACCGAATGGGGAGTGCTGGAACTGCTGGTGCGCAACCGCGGGCGGCTGGTCGCGCAGAAGCAGATCCTGCACGAGGTGTGGGGGCCGTCCTACGAGACCGAATCGCACTACCTGCGGGTCTACCTGGCGCAGCTGCGCCGCAAACTGGAACCGGAACCCTCGCGGCCGCGGCACCTGCTCACCGAACCGGGAATGGGCTACCGCTTCGAAGCCTAGTTTCCGCTGCTGGACGTCCCGCTGCCCGAACTGCCGGGGGACGACGTGCCGCCGGTGGACGAGGACGGGTCGGACGGCGACGGGTCGGTGGTCGTCGTCGGCGACGGCGGGGTCCAGGTCGGGGTGGGCTTGGACGAAGACGGCGGCGTCGTGGGATGCGTTCCGGTCGGCGTGCCGGGGCCGGTGCCCGGCGGCAGTTGCGTGCCCGGCTGGCCCGGCCCCGGGTGCGCCGGCGGGGGCGTCACCACGCTGGTGGTCGGCTTGCCGTCCGGGCCGACGCTGACCACGGTGGTCGGCGCGGCCGGGGACGAGGGGATCGGGCCCGCCACCGCGACCCCGCTGACGGTGATCGGCGCCTGGCCGGGCACGGCGTTGCCCGGGACGACCTGGGCGCCGGGCGCCTGGCCCGGGTGCGGCTGGCCCGCGGCCGGACCGGCGGCGTCGGAGGGAGAAGGACTGGCGAGCTCGGCGATCGCACCGAAGGCGGTGGCGAGCACGAGCCCGCTCGCGGCGAGCATCACGTAGCCGGTGCGGTGCAGCCGGCCGCTGGATACCCGCGGCGGCGCGTCCTCGGCTCTTTTGCCCGGTCGTGACCCCGGTTGGGTCATACTTGCTCCTCGGTTGGCACTGATCGGCCTGGAAGCACCCGAGCGTGTTAGCCCGGGCGGTGGACCCCGGCGGGGACCGTACCACCGTCCGTCACCTGCTCGCGAACGTGCCGGTGCGGTCGGTTAACTGTGCGCAGTCGCCGCCCGGACGGCACTATGACGATCGTGAGTGAAGAAGACAACACCGTACGACTCACCGCGTGGGTGCACGGCCAGGTGCAGGGCGTGGGATTCCGCTGGTGGACCCGCAGCCGCGCGCTGGAACTCGGACTGGCGGGAAGCGCGGGGAATCTGCCGGACGGGCGTGTCGAGGTGGTTGCGGAGGGTGCTCAAGACAACTGTGAGCGTCTGCTCGAGGCCCTCAAGTCCGGCAAGTCACCCGGACGTGTGGATCACGTCGTGCACCGCTTCTCTCCGGCACGCGGCGGCCTCGTCGGCTTCGTCGAGCGCTGACGCCGGGGCCCTTGCACACGGGAGGGGCCGAGTGCTGGGGGTCGTGAGTGCTTGGACCGGTTCTAACCGGCCTGAACCCTCACGACCCCCAGCAGCAGGCCCCACTTCCCGGTAGCGGCGGCAGGAAGGGACCTTCACTCACGTCTGGCCGTAGTAAAGGTCCCACGCTCCCGTTCAACCGGAGTGAAGGTCCCTTCCTGCCGGTACCGTGCGCTGGTGCAGGTGAGACCGGTGTGACGAGTGTGGCGAGGCACGCGGGGAGATGGCCCGCGTCCCACGGTTCGTAACGCGGCCTGGGTAAACTCTGCCGACTGGCAACCAAGTCCCGGCATCGGAGGGTTCGCGCCAACGTGCACCTGAAAAGCCTGACGCTCAAGGGCTTCAAGTCCTTCGCCTCGGCCACCACCTTGCGCTTCGAGCCGGGGATCACCTGCGTCGTCGGGCCGAACGGCTCCGGCAAGTCCAACGTTCTCGACGCGTTGCGCTGGGTCATGGGCACACAGGGCGCCAAGGACCTGCGCGGCGGCAAGATGGAGGACGTCATCTTCGCCGGCACCGCGGGCCGCGCCCCGCTCGGCCGCGCCGAGGTGACCCTGACCATCGACAACACCGACGGCGCGCTGCCCATCGACTACACCGAGGTCTCCATCACCCGCCGGATGTTCCGCGACGGTGCGAGCGAGTACGAGATCAACGGCAGCACCTGCCGGTTGATGGACGTGCAGGAACTGCTGTCCGACTCCGGTATCGGCCGCGAGATGCACGTGATCGTCGGGCAGGGCCAGCTCTCCCAGATCCTGGAGTCCAAACCCGAGGAGCGCCGCGGTTTCATCGAAGAGGCCGCCGGGGTCCTCAAGCACCGCAAGCGCAAGGAAAAGGCCCTGCGCAAGCTGACCGCGATGCAGGGCAACCTGGACCGCCTCGGCGACCTCACCACCGAGCTGCGCCGCCAGCTCAAACCGCTGGGCAAGCAGGCCGAGATCGCCCGCAAGGCCCAGGCCGTGCAGTCCGAGCTGCGCGACTCCCGCCTGCGCCTGCTCGCCGACGACCTGGTCACCCAACGCGCCGACCTGCAGAAGGAAGAAGCGGACGAGAAGGCCGCCCGCGCCCGGCGCAGCGAGGTCGAGCAGGCCCTCGAGGTGGTGACCGCCGAGCAGACCACGCTGGAGGAGCAGCTCGCCGAGGACGCGCCGCGCCTGGCCGCCGCGCAGGACACCTGGTACAAGCTGTCCGCGCTGGCCGAGCGGCTGCGCGGGACCGTCCGGCTCGCGGTGGAACGCCAGCGCCACCTCACCGCCGAGGTGCAGGCGCCGACCGGCGGCCGCGATCCCGAGGAACTCCTGGCCGAGGCCGAGCAGGTCGCCGAACGCGAGGAAGAGCTGAACGAGGCCGTCGCGGTGGCCCGGTCGACGCTGTCGGAGACCGTGCAGCGCCGCGAACAGCTCGAACACGCCGTGCAGGCCGCTGAGCGCGCGCATATGGCCGCGGTCCGCGCGATCGCCGACCGGCGCGAGGGCCTGGCGAAGCTCACCGGCCAGGTGGAAGCGCTGCGCAGCAAGAACGGCGCCACCTCCGACGAGATCGACCGCCTCACCGTCGGCATCGACGAGGCCGCCGAGCGCGCCGAGATCGCGGCCGAGGAACTCGAGCAGGCCCGCGCCGAGGGCGGGGTCGAGGAATCCGACGACGCCGACCTCCAGGTCCGCCACGATCGCGCGGTCGAGGCCAACAACGCGGCCAAGGCCCGGGTCGAGGAACTGGTCAAGGCCGAACGCACCGCCGAGCGCGAGATCGCGTCGGAGAAGGCCCGGGTCGACGCCCTGTCCATGGGCCTCAAGCGCAAGGACGGCGCGGGCGCGCTGCTCGGCGCCTCCGACGAACTGCCCGGACTGCTCGGTTCGGTCGCCGCGCTGCTGACCGTCGAAGCGGGTTACGAGGTCGCGCTCGCCGCCGCCCTCGGCCCGGTCGCCGACGCGGTCGCGGTGCAGGGCGGGGAGGACGCGCTCGCCGCGTTGCGCTACCTCAAGAACAACGACTCCGGCCGCGCGGGCATCCTGCTCGGCGGGCAGGACCACTCGGCCGACACCGCGGACTGGCCGAGCCTGCCGACCGGCGCCCGCTGGGCCCGCGAGGTCGTGTCGGCGCCCGAAACGCTGCGCCCCGCGGTGGAGCGCGCGCTGGACCGGGTCGCCGTGGTGGACACCCTGGAGACCGCCCGGCGGCTGGTCGCGGTGCACCCCGAGATCAGCACGGTCACCGCCGAGGGCGACGTGTTCGGCTCGCACTGGGCGGTCGGCGGCTCCGCGCGCAGCGAAAGCGTCATCGAGGTGCAGGCCGCCGTCGACGAGGCCCGCGACCGCATGCTCGCCGCGGAACGCGCCCTGGAGCGGACGACCGCCGAGTTGGAGGGCGCCCGCGCCGAGCAGCAGGCCCGCCGCGAGGAGGTCGGCCAGGCCAAGGACGCGCTCGGCGAAGCCAAGGTGCGCAAGGCGCGTTCCTCGGAGCGCCTCAGCCGGATGGAACAGGCCGCGCGTTCCGCGGAAGCCGACGTCGAGCGGCTGCGCAACCAGCGCGCCAAGGTCGAGCAGTCCCGCGAAGAAGCGCTCGCCAAGCTCGCCGAACTCGAGGAGCGGCTCACCGCGGTCGCCGAGCAGGACGTCGACGAGGACCCGGACACCACCGAACGCGATCAGGCCGCCGACGAACTCGCCGTGGTCCGCCAGGAGGAGGTCGAAGCGCGCCTGGCCCTGCGCACCGCGGAGGAGCGGGCGCGCGGCATCGCCGGAAAGGCCGATTCGCTGCGCCGCGCCGCGCACGCCGAGCAGCAGGCCCGCGAACGCGCCGAGAAGGCCCGGCTCGCCCGCGCCCGGGGCGCCGAGATCGCCACCGCCGTGGTCGAGGGCGGCGAGCTGGCCCTGGAACGGATCGAGGTTTCGGTGCAGCGCGCGGCTGCCGAGCGCGACACCGTGCAGGCCGCGCGCGCGGACCGCGAGCAGGCGCTGGCCCAGGTCCGCAACCGGGTGCGCGAACTGGCCGGTGAACTGGAGAAGCTGACCGACGCGGTGCACCGCGACGAGGTGCTGCGGGCCGAGCAGCGGCTGCGCCTGGAACAGCTGGAAACCAAGATCGCCGAGGACTTCGGGATCGGCCTGGAGGACCTGGTCAACGAGTACGGGCCGCACGTCCCGGTGCCGCCGAGCGCCGGGGAGATGGCCGAGTACGAGGAGGCCAAGGAACGCGGCGAGGCGGTCACCCCGCCGCCGCCCATGCCGTACGACCGCGACACCCAGGCCCGCCGTGCCAAGCGCGCGGAGAAGGACCTCGCGCTGCTGGGCAAGGTCAACCCGCTCGCGCTGGAGGAGTTCGCGGCGCTGGAGGAGCGGTACAAGTTCCTGTCCACCCAGCTGGAGGACCTGAAGGCGACCCGCAAGGATCTGCTGACGGTCATCAAAGAGGTGGACGACAAGATCCTCGAGGTGTTCACCTCGGCCTACGAGGACGTGGCCCGCGAGTTCGAGGTCGTCTTCTCGGTGCTGTTCCCCGGCGGTGAGGGCCGCATGGTGCTCACCGAACCGGACGACATGCTGGCCACCGGCGTCGACGTCGAGGCGCGGCCGCCGGGCAAGAAGGTCAAGCGCCTGTCGCTGCTGTCCGGCGGGGAGAAGTCCCTGGTCGCCGTCGCCATGCTGGTGGCGATCTTCCGGGCCCGCCCCTCGCCGTTCTACGTGATGGACGAGGTCGAGGCCGCGCTGGACGACACGAACATGCGCCGCCTGATCGGCCTGCTGGAGCAGCTGCGGGAGTCGTCGCAGCTGATCATCATCACCCACCAGAAGCCGACCATGGAGATCGCGGACGCGCTCTACGGCGTGAGCATGCAGGGCGACGGGATCACCAAGGTCATCTCGCAACGATTGCGTACCGAAGAAACCGCGTCCGCGTAACAACTTCGCGTTTGGTACAGACCACCCATGTGGCGCTAGACATATCCGCTTAACATCCATTTTACTTGGTGAGTAATCGATTACTCGCGCCCGGGGGCGCGGGTCCTTTGGCGTTGTGGGCAGGAGTAGTCGTGTCCAGGAATTCTGTTGTCGCGCCCGGAAAATCGCGAAGATCATTCGCCGCACTCGTCCTGTCGCTCCTGGCCGCGCTCGCGATGGCCGTCAGCCCGGCGCAGGCGGCCGCGGCGCCCGCCAAGGAGGCGCCCGCGAAGGGGCCGGTCGGCTGGGACACCTACCGCACGCTGGACGGCCTGGAGCGGCTCCGGCCGGGCGAGCAGGTCAAGCAGTTCTCCAGTTTCGACCGGCGGGGACTCAACGACGACGGCTTCGAGGGCACCTACTCGTGCCTGACCAACGAGCCGAACGGCCGGTGCGTAATCGCCGACGTGCACGGCGCCGGGGAGATCTCGTCGATGTGGTTCACCTACCGGGCGGACTCGGTGCTGGCGATCGGGGACATCTCCATCGAGCTGGACGGCCGGGTCGTGCTGCAGGGCGTGCTGCAGGACATCGTCAACGGGGCCAAGGGCGCGCCGTTCGTGTGGCCGCTGGTCGGCAACTCGGCGGACACCATGGGTGGCACGGTGATCAAGGTCCCGATGCCGTTCACGCACTCGATGCGGATCACCACCCAGAACAACCCGCACTTCTACCACGTGACGTACCGGCAGTTCGCCGACGCCGAGGGCGTGCGCACGTTCGATCCGAGCGACAAGGCGCTGGACGTGGTGAACCGGTTGCGGGGCTTCGGGGTCCGCGATCCGAAACCGCCCGCGCCCGGTGCGTCGACGCAGCGGGCCGGGGTGGACCTGGCGCCGGGGGCGACCCTGCAACTGCCCGCGGCCGCCGGGCCGCGGCGGATCAGCGAGCTGTCGATGCGGCTGCCGCAGGCGATCACCTCACCGGGGGTCATCGACGACGGCCGCGCGTACAAACCGGGTGGCAGCTCGTTCACCGTCGCCGTCTCACCGGACAACCAGGGCGTGCGCCTGACCCGCCGGTACGACCCGAAGATCGCCGATCAGCACGCGACGGTTTCGGTCGACGGCAAGCAGGTCGGCGAGTGGCGCAACGGCGCGGCGACCCCGCCGGACACCTGGGCGGACCAGTCGATCGTGATCCCGCAGTCGGTCTCCGGCGGGAAGTCGCGGCTGTCGGTGAGCAACGCGTTCGTCTCGTCGAGCTTCGACGTCAACGAGTTCCGGTACGAGGTGCACAGCCGGGTCGGCGGCCAGTGGGTGCGCACCGACCTGCTCGATGTCGGGCCGAACCACCCCAACGAGGAGGCCGCGCACGACTACCGGATCGTCGGCCAGCGCTGGGAAGGCCTGGGCACCTTCGTCTACCCGACTCCCGCGGACCAGGTCGCCCGGGCGGACGCGATCCTGGAGGGCCTGCGGTTGCGGATCACCTTCGACGGGCAGACCACAGTGGACGCTCCGGTCGGCGAGTTCTTCGGTTCCGGGCTGGGCAAGTACGAGGCCCGGAACCTGATGCAGTCGATCGACACCACGGAGAACGGCGCGTTCACGTCGTGGTGGCCGATGCCGTACGCGAAGGGCGCGATGATCGAGCTGGTCAACACGTCGAACGTGGCGATCAGCGGGGGAAGCTTCGCGGTCACCTCGGCGCCCGCGCCGAAGCTGCCCGGTGATCTGGCCCGCGACGGGAAGCTCGGCTACTTCCACGCCACGCACAACCGGGGCGACACCGTGCCGGACAAGGAATGGGGTTTCCTCAACACCGGCGGCAAGGGTGTCTTCTACGGCGTGACGACCAGCATGCGCGGGCGGATCGCACCGGGCGGTCCGCTCCATCCGATGAGTTACCTGGAAGGCGACGAGCGGGTGTACGCCGACGGGTCGGCCAGCCCGGCGATGATCGGCACCGGTTCGGAGGACTTCTACGAGTCCGGCTGGTACTTCATGGACGACGAGTGGGGGCACCGCGAAGGCGTGCCGTACGCGATGCCGCAGGCCGGGCTGGTCAGCGAGGAATGGCAGCGGGACGGCTGCCAGAACGTGTGCCTGAACGCCTACCGGTTGCTGATGGCCGACGCGGTGCCGTTCGGCCGGGGGCTGGAGTTCGACATCGAGCACGGCCCCGACTCCGACCGGCCGTCCGAGTACAGCTCCACGGCGTACTGGTACGGGCAGGCCGCGCCGTCGCTGGCGCAGTCGGACGTGGTGGACGCGGCCGACGACACCAGCCGGGCGCTGCACGGGTACTCGGCGATCGGCGAGACCCGGGGCACGCTGGAGTCGACGTTCGAGGGCAAGGGCGACCGCACCCCGGTCACCGGCGGCACCACGGCGGCGACCGGCCCGATCCGGTTCACCGCGAAGGTCGACCAGGCGAACGGCGGTCTGCGCCTGCACCGAGTGTCCGACCAGCTGGCGCCGTTCCAGCGGGCGAACGTGTTCGTCGACGACCGGTTCGTGGGCGAGTGGTACCAGCCGCTGGGCAACCGGTTCTCCAGGTGGCTGGAGGACAGCTTCGACGTGCCGTTCTGGGCGTCGGCCGGTAAGGCGGCGGTCCAGGTGCGGCTCGAACCGGTCGGCGGCGCACCCGCCTGGTCCGGTTCGCGCTACACCGTCCTGTCCCAGGTCGGCCCCGCCCCGGTCCCCGGCACCCCCACCGGCCGCGACTGAGAGCCGCACTACCCCCAAAGTGTCCTTCCTGCACACGCAAGGACGGCACTTTGGGGGAAGAGTGCCGTTACTCGATCGGGGCGACGCCGTTCCAGTCGGCGAGTGGAGCGCAGTGCCAGCGCCACTTGGTCAGGCGCGGGTGACCGGGTAGCGCGAGGCGGCCGTTGGCCCAGCGCAGGGCGTCCCACGGATCGGCGTCGCCGGGCGCCCACGGGAACAGCCGCCGCACGGTGGCCTCGGCGAGTTCGGGCGACGGGCGGAACGGCACACCGAGGCCGCGCGCGGCGTCCTCGGTGTGCACGAGCAGTTCGTCGCAGGCCATCCCGGCGAACCCGGACGGATCCGCCAGCCCCCACGGATGCCAGCCCCGGGTGTCCTGCGGGGTGCCCGCGATCACCAGGGCCAGCACCGACGCCCCGGCCGAAACCGTCGCGATCAGCTCCCGCGCCGACGCGTCCGGCCGCACCTTGATATCCAAAGTGGACAGTTCGGTCGGCCCGGCGACCAGGTCCTGCGGGTACCAGACGAACGTGTTCCCGATGTGCGCCACGACTTCGGCGACGGTCATCTCCAGCTCCGGGATGTCCCGGGTCCAGTCGGCCTCGGCGTGCTCCAGCAGGAAGCCGGTGCATTCCGCGGCCGCCCGGCGCAGCGTGGCGGCATCCACGTCAGGCCGCCTCGGCTTCCGGTTCCTTCGCGGGAGCGGGTTCGACGGCCTTCGGATCGGGAGTCCGGTGCCGCAGCGAAAGCAGCCCGCCGACGATCAGCGTGATCACCACGCCGAGCACGGTGTACCACGGGAACGCCAGGGCCACCTTGTCCCCGCCCGCCTTGCCGAAGTCGACGCCGAGCAGGGAACCGCTCGCCTTGCTGAACTTGAGCCCGAGGATGACGAACGCCATCACCACCACGGTCACCACGAACGCGATGATCGCGTCCCGCTGCCGGGCCCGTTTGACCAGCAGTCCGAGCAGGAACGCCCCGAGCAGCGCGCCGTAGGTGTACCCCGTGATGGAGAGTCCCTGCACCACGATCGGGTCGCTGGTCGAGGCGTAGGACGCGAAGAACCCCGCGAAGACGATCAGCAGCCCGGCCCAGATCACCGTCCAGATCCGGCCCTGCTTCAACCGGTCCGCTTCGGACAGTTGACGCCCGATGACCCGTTCGTAGACGTCGGTGACCGTGGACGAGGCGAGCGCGCCGAGCGAGGAACTCAGCGCGGCGGCCAGGATCCCGGCGATCACGAAACCGGACAGGCCGCTCGGCAGTTCGGTGACGATGTAGTTCGCGAACAACTCGTCGTTGCTGCGCAGGCCGAGTTGCTTGACCGGATCGACCCCGTTGTAGAAGGCCCACAGCATGACGCCGATGAACAGGAAGAGCGCGAACTGCAGGAAGACCACGACACCGCTCGCGATCAGCGCCTTCTGGCTGGCCCGCAGATCGTTGGTGGCCTGCAGGCGCTGCACGATCAGCTGGTCCGAGCCGTGCGACGCCATCGAGAGCACCGCGCCACCGAGCACCGCGGTGAGCACCGCGTACTGCCCGGTCAGCGCGTGGGAGCTGAAGTCGAGGATCTGGAACTTGCTGGCGTCGAAGGCCCGGTCCAGCCAGCCGCCGGGCAGGTTCTCCGCCAGCACCCAGATCACCACGATCCCGCCGAGCACGTACCAGAGCATCTGGATCGCGTCGACCCAGACGACCGCGCGGACCCCGCCGAAGAAGCTGTAGATGACCATCGCGACGCCCAGTGCGAGCACGATCAGCCAGTAGGAGACGTTCACGCCGTACGCGCCGAGCACCACCTTGATCGGGATGGCGGTGGCGAACAGCCGGAGACCGTCGGCCAGCAGGCGGGTCAGCAGGAACGTCACCGACGCCGTGCCCTGCAGCCCGCTGCCGAAACGCTTGCCGAGGAACGCGTACGCGGTGACCAGATTCCCCGCCACGTAACGGGGAAGCAGGACGAACGACACCACGATCCGGCCCAGGATGTAGCCGATGGCCAGCGACAGGTAGGTCATGCCGCCCGCTTCGGGCTTGGCGATGTAGGCCACCGTGGGCACCGAAAGCACAGTCAATGTGGACGTTTCGGCGGAAACGACCGAAAGGCACGCGACCCACCACGAGATCTTGCCCTCGCCGACGAAGTAGTCGTTGCCGGACTTCTGCCGGCCGCCGATCGCGATGCCGAGCAACGGCATCCCCACCAGAAAGATCGCGATGATCGCGAGGTCAAGAGCGCGCATTCATATCTCCTACCGGTAGTGCCGTGGGCGCCGCTACCCGCAGGCGGGTCACGGTTTCCGAACGTGTGGCGGGCAGGCGCAGGGGACCCGCGCCGGGGGTGATGCTGCCGAGCAGCCGGGGGCCGGAGGCGCCGGTCGCGCTGGGCAGGTTGGCCGGGAGCCCGTGCCAGGTGAGCCAGCCGAGCAACGCGGTCAGGTAGGCCTCCTTGGCCGCGCGGGGCAGGCCGAGTTCGTCGCTCGTGCGCACCGCCGCGCCGGGCAGGCGATGGGCCAGGGCTCGCATGAGCACCGGATTCTCGACGCCACCGCCGGAGGCCACCACGGCGTGCGGCGCGTGCCGCGCGCACGCCGCCGCGATGGTCGCCGCGGTCAGT
The DNA here is from genome assembly GCF_009765355.1 of Amycolatopsis anabasis. Lineage (GTDB taxonomy): Bacteria > Actinomycetota > Actinomycetes > Mycobacteriales > Pseudonocardiaceae > Amycolatopsis > Amycolatopsis anabasis. The sequence goes on from NZ_VTHK01000027.1 coordinate 77,393, forward strand.
TCGGTCAGCGTGGCCAGCAGATCCGCGTCCGCCACGGGCTCCAGGCCCTCGAGCGCGGTGTGCAGGTAGTCGGCGTGGAACCGCTCCTTGCCGGTCGACTTCGGCGGCGCGTCCGCGTAGTACGGATCCCGCAGCAACCGCTCCAGCAGGTCCAGCCGCACCTGTCCGCGTTCGGCGATCTTCCCGCCGAGATCGCTGCGCTGCCCGCCGCCGGTGACCTGGTGCGCGGCCAGATCGAGCAACGCGTTCCCCGGCCCGGTGTCGTACGCGAGCACGTCCCCGTCCGGGCCGACGACCGTGATGTTGGCGATCCCGCCGATGTTGAGCCCGATCGCGGGTCGGCCACCGTCCTCCGCGAGGCCGCGCAGCCACAACGCGTCGAGCGTGCTGGCGAGCGGGGCGCCGTGCCCGCCGGCCGCGACGTCCCGGGCCCGCAGATCGGCGACGACCGGCAGCCCGGTGCGCTCGGCGATCCACGCGGGTTGCCCGAGCTGCAGCGTGCCCAGCGCGTGCCCGCCCTCGACCCAGTGGAAGATCGTCTGCCCGAGCGAGGCGACCAGCTCGGCCCGCCCGCCCGCGAGCCGGTCTATCCCGGTCCGCGCGGCCTCGGCGAACGCCTGCCCGACCAGGGTGTCGAGCTGGGTCAGTTCCGCCGCGCTGCACTCGCGCGGGGGCAGGGCGGCGAGCAGCCGTTCGCGCAGCTCTTCGGGGTACGCCAGCTCGAGTTCCCCCAGCGGCCGCAGCACGGCTTCTTCGCCCTCGGCGCGCAACTCGGCGGCGGCCACGTCGATGCCGTCGATCGACGTGCCGGAGATCAGGCCGACGACCCGGACGCCGTCGTCCGGAAAGTGCGAGGTCACTCGGGGTGGTCTAGTCCACTCGGGAGGGGTGCGCAAGCGATATCGTTTGTTCTTGTCCAAACCGATTCGTTCCGAGTTGAACTTTCTCGGCGCTCCCTCATGAGGTTTTCCCGGTGTGGCTTCGCGCCGTGTTCGTGTGGTCCCGCCTGCCGCGTGCAAATGCGGCCTTCGGTGCGTGGGGCGCTAGTGGGGCACATGGTGCCGCTGTGCCGGTAGCGCGAGGACACCAATGCGGCATTGGGGGAGGTTCCCGCGGGTGCGAGGTGCGGATGCGAGGATGGCGGCGTGTCGACCAACCTCTGGTTCTGGATCGTTGTCGTTGTCGTCGTCGTGCTGGCGATCGCGCTCGTCAGCGGGCTGGCCATCGCGCGCCGGCGCAAGATCAGCCTGCGCGAGTCCAAGCCGGTCGAGGGGGAGCAGGCCAAGCCGAAGGGCGGGTCCTACACGGCCGGTGGCGGGATCGCGCTGGCGCCCGGCGGCGAAAAAGAGGCCGAGGCGGCGCCGGAACACCCCGCCGGGGAACGGACCGAGGTCGACGGGCAGCCCGGGGTCGGCGACGACGCCTCGGTGCCGCGGGACGCGCCGCGCCGGACGATCGTCGACGTCGGCCTGCCGGACGAGACCCAAGCGGCTCCGGTCGAGGAGGCAGCCGAGAAGCCCGAGGTCACCGAGGAGATCGCCCCGGCGACCGGGCGGATCGAACGCCTGCGCGGGCGGTTGTCGAAGTCGCGGTCGGTGTTCGGGCAGAGCCTGCTGGGCCTGCTCGGCGCGGGCGACCTGGACGAGGACTCGTGGCAGGACATCGAGGACACCCTGCTGGTGGCCGACCTCGGCGCGGCGACCACCACGGAGATCGTGGAGAACCTGCGCGCCGAGCTGACCCGCCGCGCGGTGCGCGACTCGGAGGAGGCGCGCGCGGTGCTGCACGAGGTGCTCACCGGAGCGCTCCACCCCGACGCCGACCGGTCGGTCCGCGCGCTGCCGCACACGGTCGAGGGCGCCAAACAGCCCGCGGTCGTGCTGGTCGCGGGCGTGAACGGAACGGGGAAGACCACCACCACCGGCAAGCTCGCCCGCGTCCTCGTCGCGCAGGGCCGTCAGGTGCTGCTCGGCGCCGCGGACACCTTCCGGGCCGCGGCCGCCGACCAGCTGCAGACCTGGGCGTCGCGGGTCGGCGCGGAGGTCGTGCGCGGCAAGGAGGGCGCCGACCCGGCGGCGGTCGCGTTCGACGCGGTGAAGCGCGGTATCGACGCGGGCGTCGACGCCGTGCTGGTCGACACCGCCGGGCGGCTGCACACCAAGACCGGCCTGATGGACGAATTGGGCAAGGTCAAGCGCGTGGTGGAGAAGCAGGCCAAGGTCGACGAGGTGCTGCTCGTGCTGGACGCGACGACCGGGCAGAACGGCCTGGCCCAGGCCCGCGTGTTCGCCGAGGTCGTCGACGTCACCGGGATCGTGCTGACCAAACTGGACGGCACCGCCAAGGGCGGCATCGTCTTCCAGGTGCAGCGCGAACTCGGCGTGCCGGTCAAACTGGTCGGTTTGGGCGAGGGCCCGGACGACCTGGCCCCCTTCGAACCCGGCGCCTTCGTCGACGCCCTGCTGAACTGACCCCTCACCAGGCGACCGGCAGCTCCCACACCCCGTAGGCCGCCGCGTTCTCGCGCAACGGGACCGCTTCGGGCGGAACCGCCAGCCGCAGCCCGGGGAACCGGTCGAGCAGCCCCCGGTAGGCGATCCGCAGTTCGACGCGCGCCAGCTGCTGGCCCAGGCACTGGTGCACGCCGTGCCCGAAGGCGAGATGGCGCCGGACGTCCGCGCGGCCGAAGTCCAGGGTGTCCGGATCGGGGAACGCGGCGGGATCGCGGTTGACCGCGGGCAGCCCGATCGTCACGGTTTCGCCCTCGCGGATCAGCTGCCCCTCCAGTTCGACGTCCTCCAGCGCGGACCGGTTGGGCGCGCCGAGGTGGACGATCGTCAGGTAGCGCAGCAGTTCTTCGACCGCGGCGCCGGTCAGCGACGGATCGGCGCGGAGCGCGGCGACCTGTTCCGGGTGCCGCAGGAGCGCGAACACGCCCAGTGCGATCTGGTTCGCGGTGGTCTCGTGCCCGGCGATCAGGAGCGCCAGCGCGATATTGGTCAGCTCCTCGTCGGTCAGCTCGGTTTCCGCGATCAGGTCGCCGATCAGGTCGTCGCTCGCATGCTCGCGCTTGAACCGCACCAGCTTGCCCAGATGCTCCACCAGGGTCCCCATGGCGGCGTCGATCTGCTCCTGGGTGTTGTCGATCCGCACCATGATCGTGGTCTGTTCCTGGAAGAAGGCGTGGTCTTCGTAGGGAACGCCGAGCAACTCGCAAATCACCAGCGACGGGATCGGCAGCGCGAACGCCCGCACCAGATCGACCGGCGGCCCGGCGGTGGCCATGGCGTCCAGGCATTCGGCGGTGATCTCGGCGATCCGCGGTTCGAGTCGCTGGATCCGGCGCACGGTGAACTGCCCGGTGAGCAGGCGCCGGTAGCGGGTGTGCTCGGGCGGATCCATGTTGATGAACCAGCCGGGCGCGGGTGGCGCGGTGGCGCCGCTGGGCCGGGCGATCACGCCCAGTGGCAGGTGCTTCAGCTCGGGCCGCGTGCTGAAGCGGGGATCGGTCAGCACCGTGCGCGCGGCGGCGTGGCCGGTGACCAGCCAGCCGAGGTGGCCGTCGGGAAAGGCCAGCCGGGCGACCGGCCGTTCGTCCCGCAGCCGCGTGAGTTCCGCGGGCGGATCGAAGGGACAGCCGGGCTTGCGGTCGATGGGCAAAGCGACGGGTTCGGTCATCGCGGCAACCTCCTCGTTGGGGACCACTACATGAGAGTCTACTCGCTTTTGAGAGTCAACTCTCAAAAGCGAGAAGGCTTCCGTGAGTTAGGCTGCGACCGTGAGCCTGCGGGAACGGAAGAAGGCCAGGACCAAGACCGAGATCCAGCGGCAGGCCCTGCGGCTGTTCCGCGAGCAGGGTTACCAAGCCACCACGGTCGAGCAGATCGCCGAGGCGGCCGAGGTCGCGCCCAGCACGGTCTTCCGCTACTTCGCCACCAAGGAAGACCTGGCGGTGCTGGACGACTACTACTCGCTGGCCGACGCCACCGCGGCCGCGCTCGCGGCGCAGCCCGCCGAGCTGGGTCCGGTCCCGGCACTGCGCGGCGCGCTCCGCGCGCTCTTCGACGACCTGTCGCCCGAGGAGCGCGCCGCGCGCTACGAACGGGACGTGCTGATGGTGACCGTGCCCGAACTGTGGGCGGCGAACCTCGGGCTGTTCGCCAAGGGCCGGGAGATCCTCCGCGATCAGCTGGCGAAACGCGCCGGTCGCGATCCGGACGACCCCGCGGTGCGGGCGGTCGCCGACGCGATGGTCGGCATCGGGTACGGGGTCCTGTTCGACTGGGCGAAGAACCCGCAAGGCGATCCGATCGCCGCCCTGGACCGGACGCTGGGGCGGTTGGCGGACGGGCTCGCGCTCTGAGTCAGGCGGGGATCTCGGCCCCGGTCAGGTGGGTCGACAGGGTGCTCGCGATGCGCTGGACGATCGGCGCGATGCGGGAGACGGCCTCCTTGGTGAGGCGGCCTTCCGGGCCGGAGACCGAGACGGCGGCGGGGGTGGGCGTGCCGGTGAGCGGCACCGCGACGCACCGGACGCCGAGTTCCTGCTCGCTCTCGTCCAGCGCGTAACCCTGTTTGGCGACTTTCACCAGGTGCTTGAGCAGCGCGTCGGGATCGGTGTAGGTGTGCGCGGTGTAGGCGGGCATCCCGGTGCGGTCGAGCAGCGCGCGCACCTCGTCGGCCGGGAGCTGGGACAGGATGGCCTTGCCGACCCCGGTGCCGTGCGGCAGCAGGCGGCGGCCCACCTCGGTGAACATCCGCATCGAATGCTTCGAGGGCACCTGGGCCACGTAGACGACCTCGTCCCGTTCCAGGACGGCCAGGTTCGCGGTCTCGCCGACCTCGTCGACGAGTTCGGAAAGCAGCGGTCGCGCCCAGGTGCCGAACTGCATGCTGGCGTGCTCGCCGAGCCGGATCAGCCGCGCGCCGAGGGCGTACCGGCGGTTGGTGTTCTGGCGGACGTACCCGAGTTCGACCAGGGTCCGGATCAACCGGTGGATGGTCGGCATCGGCAGGCCGGAGCTGGCCGCCAGCTCGGACAGGCTCGCCTCTCCGCCGGTGTCCGCGAGGTGTTCGAGCAGCTCGAAGGCGCGTTGGAGGGATTGGACGCTCCCGGCCCGGGCCGACTTCTCCGGCGTCACGGTTTACTCCCTTCGACTGCCGCCGATCCTAAGGTGCCAGCGGATCGTGTCGGGTTCGCCACGCCTCCGTTTGAGGTTCCGCTATGCAGAAACTATAGTCCGATATGTAAAAACCGTATGGACGTTTTGAACGTGTCACAGTGGGGTGTTCCGCATGTCTGAAGTTCAGGTGCTCGGCGGCTCGGTCGAGCGCGGCGACGAGATCCTGACGCCGGAGGCGCTCGAGTTCCTGGCCGGCCTGCACGACGCCTTCGCGGCGCGGCGGGACGAGCTCCTCGAGGCCCGCAAGGCGCGCCGGGAAGAGGCCAAGCGCACCGGGAAGCTGGACTTCCTGCCCGAGACCAAGGAGATCCGCGAATCGGAGTGGCAGGTCGCCGAGGCCCCCGCGGCCCTGCGCGACCGCCGGGTCGAGATCACCGGCCCCACCGACCGGAAGATGACCATCAACGCGCTGAACTCCGGCGCCAAGGTGTGGCTGGCCGATTTCGAGGACGCGAACACCCCGCACTGGGCGAACGTGGTCGGCGGTCAGGTCAACCTGCACGACGCGATCCGCGGCACCATCGAACTCGACTCGAACGGCAAGCACTACGCGCTGCGCGACGACGTCGAGCACGCCACGATCGTGGTCCGCCCGCGCGGCTGGCACCTCGACGAGCGCAACCTGACCTTCGGCGGGCGCAAGGGCGTCGGCGCGCTGGTCGACTTCGGGCTGTACTTCTTCCACAACGTGCGGGCGCTGCTGGCGAACGACCGCGGCCCGTACTTCTACCTGCCGAAGATGGAAAGCCACCTCGAGGCGCGGCTGTGGAACGACGTGTTCACGCACGCCGAGAAGGAACTGGGCATCCCGCACGGCACCATCCGGGCGACCGTGCTGATCGAGACCATCCCGGCCGCGTTCGAAATGGAGGAGATCCTCTACGAACTGCGGGAGCACGCGTCGGGCCTGAACGCGGGCCGCTGGGACTACCTGTTCAGCATCATCAAGTACTTCCGCGACGCCGGGGCGAAGTTCGTGCTGCCGGACCGCAACAGCGTGACCATGACCGCTCCGTTCATGCGCGCCTACACCGAACTGCTGGTGCGCACCTGCCACAAGCGCGGCGCGTTCGCGATCGGCGGGATGGCCGCGTTCATCCCGAGCAAGGACCCGGCGGTCAACGAGAAGGCCACCGCCAAGGTCACCGACGACAAGGCGCGCGAGGCCGGGGACGGTTTCGACGGCTCCTGGGTCGCGCACCCCGGCATGGTCGGCCTCTGCCGCGAGCAGTTCGACAAGGTGCTCGGCGACAAGCCGAACCAGCTCGAGCGCAAGCGCGAGGACGTCTCGGTCACCGCGGAGCAGCTGCTCGACGTGGCGGCCACCGAGGGCCGGTCCACCGCGGCCGGGCTGCGCGGCGCGGTCGACGTGGGCATCCGGTACATCGCCTCCTGGCTGGGCGGCAACGGCGCGGCGGCGATCCACAACCTGATGGAGGACGCGGCGACCGCGGAGATCTCGCGTTCCCAGGTGTGGCAGTGGGTCCGCAATTCGGTCGTTTTGGATACCGGTGAGACGGTCACTGGGGAACTCGTCCGCAAGGTCATCGGCGAGGTCCGCGGCGAGCTGGCCGGCGAGATCAAGGAGGACCTGCTGACCCCCGCGGTCGAGCTGTTCGAACAGGTCGCGCTCGCCGAGCAGTTCGCGGACTTCCTGACCCTGCCCGCCTACGAGCGGATCGCCTGACGTGGTGAAGGGGCGGCTCGCCGACGACGTCTACGCCGCCGCCGACGTCCGCCTCGCCGAGGCGGACGCGCGGGTGGCGGCCCGATATCCCGGCGAGCCGTCCGGCCGCCAGCCGGTGCACACGGTGTACGTCCCGGCCTCGCAGTACCGGACGCGGCTGGTGGCGGACTGGGGCAAGCAGGCGTGCAAGGTGTTCATCGAGCAGGGCGACGCGCTCGGGCTCGACGCCGAGGTGGCCGAGCGGGTGCGGGCGAAACTGCTCACCGAACCCATCGAGGATCTGCGCATCGACTTCGAGGACGGCTACGGCAGTCCGGGTGACGAAGCCGAGGACGCGGACGCGGTGGCGGCGGGGCGCACGTGCGCGACCACCGGCGGCACCCCGTTCGCGGGCATCCGGTTCAAGAGCTTCGAACGCGCCACCCGGCGGCGCGGGATCCGCACGCTCGACCTGTTCCTCTCGGGGCTGCTGGAGAACGGTCCGCTGCCGCCGGGTTTCGTGGTGACCCTGCCGAAGGTGACCGCGGTCGAGCAGGTCGCCGTGGCGGCCGAGGTGCTCGCGAAACTCGAGGACGCCTACGGGCTGGCCACCGGTTCGCTGCGGTTCGAGGTGCAGATCGAGACTTCCCAGTCGATCCTGGCCCCGGACGGGACCGTGGCCGTGCCGCGGATCATCGAGGCCGCGGAGGGCCGGTGTTCCGGATTGCACTTCGGCACCTACGACTACAGCGCCGGGCTCGGGATCGGCGCGGCCTACCAGAGCATGGACCATCCGGCGGCCGATTTCGCCAAGGACTTCATGCAGGTGGCCGCCGCGGGCACCGGGGTGCGCCTCTCGGACGGTTCGACGAACCGGCTCCCGGTCGGCGATGCCGTGCTCACCGGCTGGGCCGAGCACCTGCGCCTGGTGCGGCGATCCCTGGAACGCGGTTTCTACCAGGGCTGGGACCTGCATCCGCACCAGCTGCCCAGCCGGTTCGCGGCGACCTACGCGTTCTTCCGCGAAGGTCTGCCCGCCGCGGCCGCCCGCCTGCGGGACTACGCCACGCGGGCGGAAAGCGGCATCCTCGACGAACCCGCCACCGCGCGGGCCCTGGCCCTCTTCCTGAACCGCGGCCTCGACTGCGGCGCGCTCGACCAGTCCGAAGTCACCGATCTCACCACCCTCGACCGCCCCGCCCTGGACCACTACGCCCGCCGTTAGAGAGGCCCGGCCACTCTGAAAGTGCGCGCGCTTTCCGAGCCGGGATCAGTCGTCGAGGGTGAGGGCCAGGTAGACGTCGACCTGGTGGGGGAAGGCGGTGAGGTCGACGCCGAGGAGTTCGCTCGCGCGCGCGATGCGGTACCGCAGGGTGTTCACGTGGATGTGCAGGGCCTTGGCCGTGACCGCCGGGGAGCCGCTGCATTCCAGGAACACCCGCACGGTGTGCACCAGATCGCTGCGCTGCGCCGCGTCGTAGGCCAGCAGCGGGCCGAGCAGGCGGTCGCGCACCGAGCGCCGCAACTCGTCCGGGACCCCGGCGACCAGCAGCCGGTGCACGCCGATCTCGTCGCCCGCGACGACCGCGATCGGTTCGGCGCGCTGGGCCGCGGCAACGGCTGCGTGCCGGGCTTCCTGGAAGGCCCCGCGCAGCCCGGCGAGTGTCGCGGGCCCGCCCACGCCCAGCAGCACCCGGGAAACCGGCAACCGGGGCGCCACCGCGGACAACGCCGCGGTCGCCGCGGAGGTCCAGTCCTCCGGCCACCCGCCGTCGGCGACCACCAGCGCGTAGGCGTCCGCGCCGACCTCGCCGACCAGGCTCCGGGAATCCGGATCCGCGAGCAGTTCGGCGAGCAACTCGGCGCCGATCCGGGGCTCGCCGTCCGGGGTGCGGGCCAGCAGGACCCGCAGCGCGGTGTCCTCGTCGAGCCCGGTCGCGGCGAACGCGGTCGCCAGGTCGCCGCCGGATCCGGCCAGCAGCCGCAGCAGGGGCTCGGCGACCCGGTCGGCCACCCGCCGGACCTCGTCCGCCCGCGACCGTTCCAGGCCGATCAGGCTGGCCAGTTCGTCGGCGATCTCGGCCTGGCCGGTGCCGAGTTCCGCGGCCACGACCAGTTCCCACGGCACCGCGAAGCGTCCGGGAATCGGCAGCCGGGTGATTCCGTCGCCCGGGCCGGTTTCCGCGACCACCCGGCCGGTGCCGGAGACGACCCGGCACGCCGCCGCCAACTCGGTCGCGCCGCGCCGGAGCAGCGCGGGCAGCGAGGCGTCCTCGGTCGCGGTGGACAGCAACCGCCTCCGGGACACCCCCGATCCGGTGGTGAGCGCCAGGACCACCCGTTCGGTGATGATCGCGAAGGACAGGTCGGGAGACGCTTCCAGCAGCGGGATGCGGTGCCGCTCGCACGCCTCGACCAGATCGGCCGGGATGCCACCCGTATCGGCGCCGGAGGCCGCCAGCGCCGCGGCGCCCGCGCGGGCGAGCGCGGCGACGAACGGTTCGGCGTCGCCCGGTTCCCGCCACCACAGCAGCCCGGTCAGGACCAGCTCACCGGCGGAGAGGTACCGGCTCGGATCGGGCAGTTCGGTGCCGTAGATCCGGGTGACCTCGCGGTCGAGCAGCCCGGCGCCGGTACGCAGTCGTAACCTGAGCTCGGGCATTTCCAAGAGATGTTTCACGACCGTCATCAGATTTGTAGGAAAGCACAAATCCGCAGCGTTCGGGCGCCTCAGGTTCATGTTTTGGCACCGTTGCCCCTCGGTCTGCCGGGATGTGTACTGGGACACACCTGCGCCGCACCAAGGAGCTCAACCGTGGATTTCCTGCGTCCCACCTCGCTGTCCGAGGCGCTCGCGCTCAAGGCCGAGCGGCCCGACGCGGTGCCCATCGCGGGCGGCACCGACGTCATGGTCGAGCTGAACTTCGACCACCGGCGGCCCGCCGCGCTGCTCGACCTGAACCGGGTCGGTGAACTGGCCGAATGGTCCACTTCGGACGGAGTGGTCGCGCTCGGCGCCGCGGTGCCGTACGTGCGGGTCATCGCCGAACTGGGCGAGGCGCTGCCCGCGCTGTCGATGGCGTCGCGCACGGTCGGCTCGCCGCAGATCCGCAACCGCGGCACCGTGGGCGGGAACCTCGGCGCCGCCTCGCCCGCCGGGGACACCCATCCGGTGCTGCTCGCCGCGGGCGCGAGCGTCGAGGTGGCCTCGGTCCGCGGTTCGCGCCGCATCCCGGCCGAGGAGTTCTACCTCGGCGTGAAGCGCAACGCGCTGGAGCCCGACGAGCTGATCATCGCGATCCACCTCCCGGCCGCGGCCGGTCCCCAGCAGTTCGCGAAGGTCGGCACCCGCAACGCCATGGTCATCGCGGTGTGCTCGTTCGCCGTGGCGCTGCATCCGGAAGAAGCCCGCGTCGGTGCGGCGGTCGGTTCCGCGGCCCCGACCCCGCGCCGGGCCATCGAGGCGGAGGAGTTCCTCACCGCCGAGCTGACCGACACCCGGTTGTGGGAAACCCGCGCGCCGATCCGCGATTCGGTCCGCCGCCGGTTCGGCGCGCTCGCCGCGTCGGCCGCGAGTCCCATCGACGACGTCCGCGGCACCGCCGAATACCGCAGGCACGCCCTTTCCGTCCTGGCCCGAAGGACGCTTACCTGGGCGTGGAACGACTACCAGGGGAGTGAGCGCTCGTGCGCCTGAACGTGACGGTCAACGGCGACGCCAAGCAGGCCGACGACGTGTGGGAGGGCGAGAGCCTGCTGTACGTGCTGCGCGAGCGGCTCGGCCTCCCCGGTTCCAAGAATGCCTGCGAACAGGGCGAATGCGGTTCGTGCACGGTCTACCTCGACGACGTTCCGGTGTGCTCGTGCCTGGTCGCCGCCGGGCAGGCCGAGGGCCGCGAGGTCCGGACCGTGGAGGGCCTGGCCGAGGGCGAGCGGCTCGACCCGGTCCAGCAGTCCTTTGTGGACGCGGGTGCGGTGCAGTGCGGTTTCTGCACGCCCGGACTGGTCGTCGCGGCCCACGATCTGCTGAACCGGGTCGCCGAGCCGACCGACGAGGAGATCCGCGAGGCGCTGGCCGGGAACCTGTGCCGGTGCACCGGTTACGAGAAGATCCTGGACGCGGTCCGGCAGGCGGCGAGGACGCGATGAGCACCACCGTCCTCGAGCACGCCGCCGTGTCCACTGTGGACGCCGACGGCGCCGAGTTCCGCGACGGGCACGTGGTCGTGGCGGACGACCGGATCCAGGCCGTCGGCGAAGGCCCGGCGCCCGAGATCTCCGGCGCGCACACCCGGATCGACGCGACCGGCTGCCTGATCACCCCCGGCCTGGTGAACACCCACCACCACCTCTACCAGTGGGCGACCCGGGGCCTCGCCGCCGATCACACCCTGTTCCAGTGGCTGACCGCGCTCTACCCGGTGTGGAACCGACTGGACGCCGGGATCACGCACGCGGCGGCGACCGCGGGCCTGGCCCGGCTGGCGCTCACCGGCTGCACCACGGTGGCCGATCACCACTACGTCTTCCCGAACGACGGCGGCGACCAGATGGACGCGCTGGTGTCGGCGGTCGGCCGGATCGGGGTGCGGGCGCAGCTCGTCCGCGGTTCGATGGACCGCGGCGAATCCGACGGCGGGCTGCCCCCGGACAACCTGGTGGAGAGCACCGAGGACGCGCTGCTCGGCACCGAGGCCGCGATCGACGCCTACCACGATCCCGCGCCGGACGCCCGGATCCGGATCTCCGCCGGGCCGTGTTCGCCGTTCACCGTCACCGAGGAACTGATGTCCCGGTCGGCGGATCTGGCGCGGCGCAAGGGAGTCCGGTTGCACACGCACCTCGCCGAGACCCTCGACGAGGAGGAGCAGTGCCTGCGGGAGGTCGGCTGCACGCCCGCCGAGTACGCCGACAAACTCGGCTGGGTGGGCGAGGACGTCTGGCTCGCGCACACCGTGCACCTGGCGCCCGAGGCGATCCGGCGGCTCGGCGCGACCCGCACCGGATCGGCGCACTGCCCGACCTCCAACGGCCGCCTGGGCGCCGGGATCGCCCCGGTGCGCGCGCTGCTCGACGCGGGCGTCCCGGTCGGGCTCGGCGTCGACGGGGCCGCGTCCAACGAATCCGGCGGCCTCGGCGAGGAACTGCACCAGGCGTTGCTGCAGGCCCGCCAGCGCGGCGGCCCGACCGGGCTGACCACGCGCGAGGCGTTGTGGATGGGCACCATGGGCGGCGCGCGGTGCCTGGGCCGGGAGGACGAACTCGGTTCGCTGGAACCGGGCAAGCTGGCCGATCTCGCGGTGTGGCGGCTCGACGGCCTGAACCACGCCGGGATCGAGGATCCGGTGGCCGCGCTCGTGCTCGGCGCGACCCCGCCGCTGACCCTGCTCCTGGTGGGCGGGAAAACCGTGGTGGCGGACGGCGAGCTGCGCACCGACGACGAATCGCGGATCGCCGCCGAACTGCGCGCCGCGAGCGGGAGGCTTCGATGAGTACTTCGACGGAAACCGGCCAGGTGACCGGTTCGGTCAACGGGATCGGCGGCAGCCCGCAGCGGCCCGACGGCACGATCAAGGTGCGCGGTGAGTTCGCCTACTCCTCGGATCTGTGGCACGAGGACATGTTGTGGGGCGCCACGCTGCGCAGCCCGCATCCGTACGCCCGCATCCGCGGCATCGACATCACCGACGCGCTCGCCGTGCCGGGTGTCTACGCGGTGCTCACGCACGAGGACGTGCCGGGGGTGAACCGGTACGGCCTGGAACATCCCGACCAGCCGGTGCTCGCGGTGGATGTCGTGCGCTACCAAGGAGAACCGGTCGCGCTGGTGGCCGCGGACCATCCGGAGACCGCGCGGCGGGCGATGAAGCGGATCCGCGTCGACTACCAGGTGCTCGACCCGGTCACCGACGCCGAGCAGGCGGTCGAGGGCGCCGCCCCCGATCTGCACCCGGACGGGAACGTCGTGCGGTACGTGCCGATCCGTGCCGGTGACCCGGAGGCGACCGCCGAGGTGGTGGTCACCGGCTCGTACGAGGTCGGCATGCAGGACCAGGCGTTCCTCGGCCCGGAATCCGGGCTCGCGGTGCCCGCCGAGGACGGCGGCGTCGACCTGTACGTGGCGACCCAGTGGCTGCACGTGGACCAGCGGCAGGTGGTCGCCGCGCTCGGGCTGCCCGCGGACAAGGTGCGGCTGACCCTCGGCGGGGTCGGCGGCGCGTTCGGCGGCCGCGAGGACCTGTCCATCCAGGTGCACGCCTGCCTGCTCGCGCTGCACACCGGCAAAGCGGTGAAGATGGTCTACAACCGCGAGGAATCCTTCTACGGGCACGTGCACCGGCATCCGGCCACGCTGCACTACGAGCACGGCGCCGATCGGGACGGGAAGCTGGTCTACGTCAAGGCGCGGATCTTCCTCGACGGCGGCGCGTACGCCTCGTCGACCCCGGCCGTGGTGGCGAACGCGGCGACCCTGGGCGTGGGGCCGTACGAGGTGCCGAACGTGTCGATCGACTGCTGGGGCGCCTACACCAACAACCCGCCGTGCGGTGCGATGCGCGGATTCGGCGCGGTGCAGGCGGCGTTCGCCTACGAGTCGCAAATGGACAGGCTGGCCGAGGCGTGCGGCCTGGACCCGGTCGAGGTGCGCGTGCGCAACGCGATGCGCGAGGGAACGAGGATGCCGACCGGGCAGGTCGTCGACTCGGCGGCGCCGATCGCCGAACTGCTCCGGCGGGTGGAGCGCAAACCGCTGCCGCCCGAGCGTTCCGGCGACTACGACCTGCGCACGCTGCCCGGCGGGGTGTCCAACACCACGCACGGCGAGGGCGTCGTGCGCGGGGTCGGCTACGCGGTGGGCATCAAGAACATCTGCTTCTCCGAGGGGTTCGACGACTACTCGACCGCGCGGGTGCGGCTGCAGGTGATCGGCGGCGAACCCGCCGCGCTGGTGCACACCGCGGCCTGCGAGGTGGGGCAGGGACTGGTCACCATCATCCAGCAGATCGCGCGCACCGAACTGGGCGTGGAACGGGTGACCATCCAGCCGATGGACACCTCGATCGGCAACGCGGGGTCCACCTCGGCGTCCCGGCAGACCTACGTCACCGGGGGCGCGGTCCGCGCCGCCTGCCTCGCCGTGCGGTCCGCGCTGTTCACCCACGCCGAGGGCAAACTCGGCCGTGCGCGCGGGCAACTCAGCGTCTCGGGCGGCAAGCTGATCTCCTCCGACGAGGGCGTGCTCGCCGATTTGGTGGATGTCCTGGGCGAAACCGTGCTCGACGAGACGATCGAATGGCGGCACCGGCCGACCGAAGCGCTGGATCCCGAGACCGGCCAGGGCAACGCGCACGTGCAGTACGGGTTCGCGGCGCACCGGGCGGTGGTGGACGTGGACACCGAACTGGGCCTGGTCAAGGTGATCGCGCTGGACTGCGCGCAGGACGTCGGCAAGGCGCTCAACCCGCAAGCCGTCCTCGGCCAGATCCAGGGCGGCTCGGCGCAGGGGCTCGGGCTCGCGGTGATGGAGGAGATCCAGACCGCGGACGGGAAGATCCGCAACCCGTCCTTCACCGACTACCTGATCCCGACCGTGCTCGACATGCCACCGATGAGCATCGACGTCCTGGAACTGGCCGATCCCCACGCGCCGTATGGTCTGCGCGGGGTCGGGGAACCGCCGACGATCTCCTCCACCCCGGCGATCGTCGCGGCCATCCGGGCCGCCACCGGCAAGGCGCTGAACCGGGTCCCGGTCCGGCCCGAGCACCTCACCGGCACCTGAGCCAACACCGAACGGAGACTTCTGTGGGTACCACCTTGTCTTTTGTGGACAATGCCGAGCAGGAATGGCTGCGCCAGGCCGTCCGGCTGGCCACCGAGAACGTGGCGGCGGGCGGCGGGCCGTTCGGCGCGATGATCATCCGGGATGGCGAGACGATCGCCACCGGCACCAACCAGGTCACCCCGACCCTGGACCCGACCGCGCACGCCGAGGTCGTCGCGATCCGCGCGGCGTGCCAGGCGATCGGGGACTTCCGGCTGACCGGCTGCGTGCTGGTCTCCTCGTGCGAACCGTGCCCGCTGTGCCTGTCCGCCGCGCTGTGGGCGCGGCTGGACCGGGTGCTCTACGCCGCCGACCGGCACGACGCGGCGCGGGCCGGATTCGACGACCGCGAGTTCTACGAGCTCTTCTCCCAGCCGAGGCACACCTGGCCGGTACCCGTAGGCCAGTTGTCTCTTGTGGACGGTAACCAGCCGTTCCAGGCATGGCAGGCGAAAACCGACAAGGTCGCCTACTGACCCACCCCTGCTGGGCTCCTCGGCCGGGCCGAGGGGCTTGGTCGAGCACGCCCGCGATGTCGTGGAGGCCGGTATGACCCAGTTGCGCACGGACCGACCGCACCACCCGCCCGAGCCCCAACCGGGAAGAGCGTCCGCACTGGACCGCTTCTTCCGGATCACCGCGAGAGACAGCACGTTCGGCCGCGAGGTGCGCGGCGGGGTCACCACCTTCGTCGCGATGTGCTACATCGTGCTGCTCAACCCGCTGATCCTCGGCGCGTCGGCGGACATCACCGGCGCGCGCCTGTCGACCGAGCAGGTCACCACGGCGACCGCGCTGGCCGCCGGGGTGACCACGATCCTGATGGGACTGGTCGGCAACGCGCCGCTCGCGCTGGCCGCCGGGCTCGGCGTGAACGGCGTGGTGGCCTTCCAGATGGCGCCGGAGATGACCTGGGCGCAGGCCTTCGGGCTGGTCGTGCTGGAGGGCGTGTGCATCGTGCTGATGGCGGTTTCCGGGGTGCGGGAACGGATCATCAACGCGATCCCGATGCCGCTGAAGACGGCGATCACCGTCGGCATCGGCCTGTACATCGCCCTGGTCGGCCTGGTCAGCGCCGGGTTCGTGACCCGGACCCCGGACGCGGCGAACTCGACCGTGCCGGTGCGTATGGGACTCGGCGGGCACCTGATGGGCTGGCCGATCGTGATCTTCTGCGTCGGGCTGCTGCTGATGATCGTGCTGGTCAGCCGCGCGGTGCCGGGTGCGGTGCTGCTGTCCATCCTGGTGGCGACCGTGCTCGCGATCGTGGTCAACACCGTGTTCGACGTGCACGGCTGGGGCCTGGTCGAACCCCAGGTGCCCGAGCACGTCGTCGCGACCCCGGATTTCGGGCTGCTCGGCCGGATCGACCTGTTCGGCGGGTTCGGTTCGGCGGGGGTGGTGACCGCGAGCGTGTTCCTGTTCACCCTGGTGCTCTCCGGCTTCTTCGACGCCATGGGCACGATCACCAGCGTGTCCGAGGAGGCGGGCCTGACCAGGGACGGGAAGGTCGAGGGCATGGGCCGGATCCTGCTGGTGGACGGGGCCGGGGCGCTGGCCGGCGGGGTCACCGGATCCGCGCCGAACACGGTGTTCCTGGAATCCGCGGCCGGGGTCGGCGAGGGCGCGCGCACCGGGCTGGCCAGCCTGGTCACCGGCGGGCTGTTCACCGCGACCCTGTTCCTGACCCCGATCGCCGCGGTGGTCCCGGCGCAGGCCGCCGCGCCCGCGCTGGTGGTGATCGGCGGGATGATGATGGCGCAGTGCCGCCGGATTCCCTGGCAGGACATCGACTTCGCGATTCCGGTGTTCCTCACCGCGGCGTTGATCCCGTTCACCTACTCGATCACCAACGGCATCGGCGCGGGCCTGATCGCCTACGTGCTGATCAAACTCGGCAAGCGGAAGTGGCGTGAGATCGGCTGGCTGCTGGGTGTGCTGGCCGCGATCTTCTTCGTCTACTTCGCCGTCGAAGGAATCACCTCGGCACTGCAATAGGAAAGGAACCGGCCATGCCCCTGATGTTCCTCAACGGTGGCGGGATGCGCGGGGGACCGTTGCACGAGCAGCTGCGGGGTGCGCCGCTGCTGTGCACCGCGCGGTCCGCGCCGAAGTACCGGTACTTCTCGGTCGGGGACCGGTTCCCGGCGATGCACGAGGTCGCCTCCGGCGGGGCCGCAGTGCTCGGCGAGGTCTACGACCTGCCGCTCGCGGTGTTGCGGGAGCACCTGATCCCGGCCGAACCGCCGGAACTCGAGCTGGGCGTGATCGAGCTCGACGACGGCGGCGCCTGCCTGGCGACCGTGCTGCGCAAGTCCTGTGTGGACAGTGCGGAACTGGTGGACATCACCGAGTTCGGCGACTGGCGGGCCTACCGCGCGGCGCGGGGGTTCACCGGCTGAGCACGATCCCGTGCTCCAGGGCGCGGATGATGAACTCGGTGGCGGAATGCCGGGGTAGCTCGCCGTCCCGGACGGCATCCCAACCGGCGTAGACCAACATCCAGAGCACCCGGAGCAGCCATTCGATGCTCGCTTCGGGGTCCAGGACGCCCTCTTCCTGGCCCCGGAGCATGAGCCCCGCGACCGGTTCGTTGGCGGTCTCGAAACTGGCGAGGAAGGTCTCCTCTTCCTCCAGCAGTCGCTCGTTGAACAGGAAGAGCAGCCACGGGCCGAGCCCGAAGAACGCGTGCACCAGCCTGCGCAGCGCCTCGACCGCGGTGCCCTGGTCGAGACCGGCGTCCGCGGCCGCCTGCCGCATGCGGACCACCGATTCGTCGGACAGGGCGGTGATCAGGTCGGAGCGTTCGGGGAAGTAGCGGTGCAGGGTGCTGCGCCCGACCCCCGCGGCGGCGGCGACGTCGGCGAGCGAGGCCTTCGGGCGCTGGGAGAGCACGGTCGCCGCGGCCTCGACGATGGCCTGCCGGGTGCGGCTCCGGGTGCTCGATTCGGCGGCTGTGGACACGCGGATCACTGTAGCAAGTGCCGTCCCAGATAGGGGTGGTGAAGTTTATTTATGAGACATCGGTGTCCCGTTTTGGTAGCTTGGTGATCAGACTCCACGTGAATCCGATCCCAGGGGGCATAGTGACCAGCGAGAACGCGACTACCGAACCACCGGCTCGGCGCTGGCAGAACATCAAGGTCCTGTGGTCGTTCGTCCGGCCGCACCGGCTGGTGGTGCTGCTCGGCCTGGTGCTGGGGCTGGCCACCACCGGCGCCGAGCTGGTCACCCCGCTGGTGACCAAGTGGGTGCTCGACGCGCTCGCCGTCTCGGGGCCGATCTCGGAAGCGGTGTGGCTGCTGATCGCGTTGCTGATCGGCGGGCTGGTGCTGGGCCTTTGCCAGGCGATCCTGCTCGGCACGATGGCCGAACGGATCGTGCTCGACGCCCGGACGTCGATGGTCCGCCGGTTGTTCCGGGTGCGGATCGGCGAGCTCGCGAAGCGGCCGAGCGGCGAGTTCGTCACCCGGGTCACCTCGGACACGGTGATGCTGCGCGAGGCGGCCACCTCGGGGGTGGTCGACTTCGTCAACGGGATCGTGGGGTTGTTCGGGGCGCTGGCCCTGATGGCGGTGCTGGACTGGGTGCTGCTGGTCACCACGCTCGCGTCGCTGGCGCTGGTCGGGCTCGCGTTCGCGGTCCTGATGCCGCGGCTGGCCAAGGTGCAGCGGAACGCGCAGGCCGCGGTCGGGCGGCTGGGCGGGGTGCTGGAAGGCGCCCTGCGGGCGGTGCGCACGGTCAAGTCGAGCCGGGCCGAGCACCGCGAGAGCGAGCGAATCCTCGGCGAGGCGCGGGAATCCACCCGGCAGAGCGTGCGGGCGGTCCGGATCGAGGCGACCGCGTGGACGGTGGCCGGCGGCGGCGTGCAGCTCGCGATCCTGATCATCCTCGGGCTCGGCGCGTGGCGGGTGAGCGCGGGGCTGTTGCCGGTGTCGAGCCTGATCGCGTTCCTGCTCTACGCGTTCCAGGTGATGAACCCGGTGGAGCAGCTGTCGAAGACGATCACTTCGTGGCAGTCCGGGGTGGCCGCCGCGGCGCGGATCCGGGAGGTGCAGGGGCTGGAGGTCGAGCACGCGGGCGAAACGTCCGGCGCGGCCGTCCCGGGCAACGCCGCGGTGCTGTCGTTCCGGAACGTGACGGCCCGGTACGCGCCGGGCGCCGCCCCGGCGGTCGAGGGGATTTCGCTGGACATCCCGCGGGTCGGGCACACCGCGATCGTCGGCCCGTCCGGGGCGGGCAAGACCACGATGTTCTCGCTGATGCTCCGGTTCCTGCAGCCCGAACGTGGGGAGCTGACCCTGGACGGGGTGCCGTTCGACCAGTGGTCGCTGGAGGATGTGCGCAAGCGGATCGTCTACGTCGAGCAGGACACCCCGCTGCTGCCGGGGACCCTGCGGGAGAACCTGCTGTACACGCACGCCGACGCCGACGAGGAGGCGATCTGGTCGGCGCTGCGTGCGGTGCGGCTGGCGGATCGCGCGCGGGTTCTCGGCCTGGACACCGTGCTGTCCAGTTCGACGATCTCCGGTGGCGAACGGCAGCGCATCGCCCTGGCGCGGGCGCTCGTCGGCGACCCGGAGATCCTCCTGCTCGACGAGGCCACCGCCCAGCTCGACGGCCTCACCGAAGCCGCCGTGCACGACGCGATCGACCGGATCTCCAGCCGGGGCGCCGTGATCACCATCGCCCACCGACTGTCCACAGTGGTCGACGCGGACCGGATCTTCGTGCTGGAAAACGGAACCTGCCGAGCCAGCGGCACCCACGCGGAGCTGCTGGCGAGCGACGACCTGTACCGCGACCTGGTCGCCGCCCTCCGCATCGGCGCCATCGACCAACCCGCGCCGGCCTGCCCCGAGGTCGTGAGTGGACAGACCGGTTAGAGCCGGCCGCGACACGCACGACCCCCGGGGCCCGGTGGCCTCACTCGACCTGCTGGCAGCGGGGTGCGGCGAGCACGGCGGTGACCAGTTCGGGAGTCCGGATCGCCGGAATCAGCGATTTGATCGCACCGACCGCGTCTTCCTGGACGGCGGCCATGTCCTTCGCGGCTCGGTCGTGGGCGGCGGTGTTGTTCGCCGACGCCGCGTCCAGCTGGGTTTTCGCGGCGACGGTCCTGTCCCGTGCGGCGGTGAACTTCTCCAGGGAGGTCTTCTTCGCGGCGTCTCCGGCCGGGGCCGGGGCGGGTGGGAGCGCGGTCAACCCGTCGATCGCCCTGCCCAGGATGGTCGCGTATTCACCGAGCCAGTCGCTGGTCTCCCGCTTCGCCTGTCCGGCGGTGACGGTGCCGGACGTTATCTTGGCCCCGCTCGCCTTGCTGGCCGCGGCGAAGTCCCCGATCGTGCCGCAGTAGCCGTCCACCCAGCGGACGGCCGCTTCGGAATTGGCACTGCTCGGCGGAGGTGCCACCGGACTCGGCGGTGGTGCGGCCGATTTGGTGTCGGAGTTACAGCCGGACAAAGTCAGCGCGGCCGCGAAAAGGCCGGCAACGGCACAGTGGTGTCTTCGCACTCGCATGGTGTTCTCCCCCATCGGTAAGTACTACCGACACGCCTCACCGGGTGCGGGGGTTGCCTCGCCCGAAAATCAGGTTCAGCACCACCGCGACCACGCATCCCGCGCTGATGCCCGAATCCATCACGGTCTGCACGGCCGACGGGAAGTGCTCGTAGAACTTCGGCGCGGCGATCGGGATCAGGCCGACGCCGAGCGACGCCGCGACGATGGTGATGTTCGCCGGGTTGTCGAAGGACGCCTTGGCCAGCGTGCGGATCCCGGCCACCGCGACGCTGCCGAACAGCACCAGCCCGGCCCCGCCGAGCACCGGTTGCGGCACCAGCGCGATGATCCCGCCGGTCACCGGGAACACGCCGAGCACCACCAGCACCGCGCCGCTCGCCGCGACCACGTACCGGCTCACCATCCTGGTCAGGGCGACCAGGCCGACGTTCTGCGCGAACGCGGTGCAGGCGAACCCGCCGAAGATCGTGCTCACCGCGGTCGCCAGGCCGTCCGCGCGCAGGCCGTCGGCGAGGGTGCGCGAAGTGGTCGGGCGGCCCACGATCTCGCCGAGTGCCAGCAGATCCGCGGTGCTCTCGGCCATCACCACCAGCATCACGATCGCCATCGACACGATCGTCGCGAGATCGAACGCGGGCGCGCCGAAGTGGAACGGGGTGGCGATGCCGAACGCCGGGGCCTGGGACAGCGTCGAAGTGTCCACTTCACCCAGCGGCCACGCGACCAGCGTGCCGACGACCAGACCGAGCAGCAGCGCGATCCGGCCCCAGAAACCGGGCAGGAACCGGGTGAACGCGAGCACCGCGAGCAGGGTGATCCCGGCCAGCAGCAGCCCGGACGGTTCGGCCGTCGGCTGCTGCGCCGAGATCCACTTGATCGCCACCGGCAGCAGGGAGACCCCGATCAGGGTGATCACCGTGCCGGTCACCAGCGGCGGGAAGAACCGCGTGAGCCGGGAGAAGAACGGCGCCGCGAGCACCACCAGCGCGCCGCCGATCAGCGTCGCGCCGTAGACCACGCCGAGCGCGTCGGCGGGCCCGTGCTGGGCGGCGATCGACAGCACCGGCGCGACCGTGGCGAACGTGACGCCGTTGACCAGCGGCAGCCGGGCGCCGAACCGCCACACCCCGAGCGTCTGCAACAGCGTCGCCAGGCCCGCGGTGAACAGGCTCGCGCTGATCAGCAGGCTGAGCTGGCCGGGACTCAGCCCGACCGCCGCGCCGATGATCAGCGGGGGCGCGACCACCCCCGCGTACATCGCCGCGACGTGCTGCACGCCGCCCACGATCAGTTGCAGCGCGGGCGGTTTCCGGTCGACCGGATGCACACCGGTGCCCGGTTCGGTGGTGGTGGCGGTCATCTCGGGCTCCCTAGAACGCGGGCAGGGTGTGCCAGGCCAGGCCCGCGTCTTCCGCGTCATCGCGCAGGACGGTGCCCTCGATCAGGCCGTACGGGCGGTCGGCGGCGTAGAAGACCTCGTTCTCGTTCTTCAGCCCGAACGGGGACAGGTCCACCAGGAAGTGGTGCTTGTTCGGCATGGACAGCCGGATCTCGGCGACCTCGGGGCGCGCTCGCAGCACCGCCTCGCCCATCGCGTACAGCGTCTGCTGCAACGAAAGGCTGTGCTTGGTGGCGAACGTTTCCAGCAGGATCCGGCGGATCTCGCCGAAACTGGCGTGCCAGTCCACTCCGTTCGAGGCGTACCGCCAGCGCGCGGTCACCGCGGTGGCCAGGATCCGGTCGTTCGTCTCGGCGAGCGTGGTGTAGCGGTCCCGGGGAAATCCGTGGAACTCCGAACCGGTCGATTTGAGCACCACCAGGTCCGTCAGGCCGGAAACGACCCATTCCTTGCCGTCCTGCACGGTGACCGCGGTGGTCCGCTTCTCGTCCCCGGCGCGGGAGAACGCGTGGTCGTGTTCGCGGCCGTCCACCGGGATCCGGTCCCAGCCGTGCTCGTCGATCAGGATCCGCGCGCCGGTGATGTGGCTGAACTCGCCCACGAAGTGCTTCGCCAGGCGCAGCGCGAAATCCTCGATCTCGCCCACCGGGCTTTCCTTCGCGAAGGCGTACACGGTGTTCTTCTGCGTGTCCGTCGCGACGACGTCGGCGTTGTCGCCGGTGAGGTGCGTGTCCTCGAGGCGGCCGCGCAGCGCCGTGGACACGGTGAGGTCCTTGAGGTGGTGCACCGGTCCGGTCCGGTTCACCGTCACGAGGCGTACCTCGGCCTTGCCGTACTGGTTGGGGCCCAGGGTGATGGCCACGGCGGATCAGCTCCCTCGGTAGGTGGAATAGGCGAACGGGCTGAGCAGGATCGGGACGTGGTGGTGCGCCTGGGGGTCGGTGATCCGGAAGCACACGGTGATTTCCGGGAAGAAGCAGTCCGCGCCGAGGTAGGACTCGGTGTCGAAGACGAGCCGGTACACGCCCGCCTCCAGGCGATCCGGGCCGAGATCGCGGATCCGGCCGTCGTCGTCGGTCCGGCCCGCGGCGACGAGGGACCAGCCGTCGCCGCGGGCTTCCAGCCGGACGGGAACCCCCGCCGCCGGGCGCCCGGCCGAGGCGTCGAGCACGTGGGTGGTCACCAGACTCATGCGGTCACCGCTTTCTCCAGCCGCAGCTGGGCGATCTTGGCGAGTTCCGAACCCGCGACGGCGAGTTCGGTCTCGGGGTCGTTGGCGAGGCGGGCGCGCAGATCGGCGAGCAGCTCGCCGCCGCTCCGCCCGCTCGCGCAGACCAGGTAGACGTGCCCGAACCGCTCCTCGTACGCGGCGTTGGCGGCGCGGAACTCCGCGGCGGCCGAATCGTCCACTCCGGACTGCTCGGACCGCGACCACCTCGCCCCGGTGTCGTCCTTCGCGGGCTTCTCACCGATGCGCGGATGCGCGTCCATGGCGCGCCGGATCTCCTCCGGCAGCAGCGGGGTGGCCGCCTTCGCGGCGAGGAACACCGCTTCCAGATCGGGATAGGGCCGCCCGGCCAGCACGGCGTCCACCCAGCGGGGCACATCGAGGCAGGCGGTGAGCAGCGCGCGAACCCGCTCGGGATCGGTGCGGTTGAACTCGTCGAGATCGAGTGGCATGCGGGCCCCTCAGGCAGAGTTTCGCATTGCGGAAATCTAATTCTGATCTGAAGACGTTACGGCCGCATATCCCGACCGTCAACAGTTTGTTGAAGATGATCTTGTGGTGCTCATGAGCTGCGGTTGAGGTAGTTGTACACCGTGAACCGGGTGACGCCGAGTGCCTCGGCGACGGTCACCACCGACTTGCGGATGGCGAACGCGCCGCGTTCCTCGAGCAGCCGGACCGCGCGCTGCTTGCCCGGCCGGTCCAGTTCGGCGAGCCGCGCGCCGAGTTGGGCTTCGACCTCCCGGATGAGCCGCTCCAGGGCGCTGGGCGCCGCGCTCGCCGCCGGGATGTCGGCGCCGGTGGTGAGCTGGAGGGTCAGCCGGGTGGCGCCGCCCTCCAGGGCCGCCCGCGCGATCGCCGGAAGCGCGTCGAGCAGGGCCTGCGGCTCGCCGCGCACCGCGGTGCCGAGCGGTCCGAAATCGGTGCTCAGTCCCGCTTCGAGGGCGGCCTCGTTCGCCCGGACCGCGTGCTCGGGTGGTTCGCCCTCGCCGCGGAAGGGCTCGGTCGTGAACTCGGCTTTCAGCTCCACGCCAGCACGGTAGCCGCCCGGCCGGACCGTTGACGAGAGCCGAGCGGTGGGGCTACTGTCGTTATGCGAAATCAAGTTTCCACAATACGAAATCTTGGCGAGGTGCCCATGGGACACGCCCTGCGCTACGACGTCAACCTGTCGCTGCTGTTCACCGAACTTCCGATCGAGCGGCGGCCCGCCGCGGCCCGGGAAGCCGGGTTCGACGCGATCGAGTTCTGGTGGCCGTTCGACACCGCGGCGCCCGGCGACCGCGAGGTCACCGCGTTCGTCCGCGCGGTCACCGACGCCGGGGTCGAGCTGGTCGGCCTCAACTTCTTCGCCGGGGACATGCCCGCGGGCGATCGGGGGCTGGTGTCCTGGATCGGCCGCGAAGCCGAGTTCGAGGACGCGGTCGCCGCCGCGATCGGCATCGCGGCGGAAACCGGCTGCCGCACGTTCAACGCCTTGTACGGCAACCGGATCGACGGCGCCGAACCGGCCGCACAGGACGAGCTGGCACTGTCCAATCTGGACTTCGCCGCCGCGGCCGCGGCGCGGATCGGCGCTCGGCTGGTGCTCGAACCGCTGTCCGGCGCCGAGCGGTATCCGCTGCGCACCGCGGCCGACGCGGTCGCGGTGCTCGACAAGGCGGGCAAGGACAACATCGGCTTGCTCGCCGACCTCTACCACCTCGGCGTCAACGGCGACGACCTGGACGCGGTGATCGCCGAGCACACGCCCCGGATCGGGCACGTGCAGATCGCCGACGTACCCGGCCGCCACGAACCGGGCACCGGGGAACAGGACATCCAGGGCTACCTGACCAAGTTGGAAGCGGCGGGCTACACCGGATTCGTCGGCCTGGAGTACAAGCCGACCGGCGAATCCGCCGATTCGTTCGGGTGGCTGCCGCGCGAGCGAAGGGGAAGCGAATGACGAACGTGGGATTCATCGGCCTCGGCATCATGGGCTCGCCGATGGCCGCGCACCTGGCAACCGCCGGACACGAAGTGCGCGGCTACGACGTGAACGCCGGCGCCGTCGAGCGGCTGGTGGCCGCCGGTGGGCACGGCGCCTCGGGCGTCACCGACGCCGTGGCGGGCGCCGAAGTCGTGATCACCATGCTGCCCAACCACCCGCACGTCGAGCAGGTGGTGTTCGGCTCGGGCGGCGTGCTGGAGACGGCCAAACCGGGCACCCTGCTGATCGATATGAGCACCATCCGGCCGGAGACCTCGCTGGAGATCGCGCAAGCCGCGCGGGACAAGGAGATCCGGGTGCTGGACGCCCCGGTGTCCGGTGGCGAGGCGGGCGCGAAGCAGGCCGCTCTGTCCATTATGGTCGGTGGGGAGGCGGACGACTTCGCCGCCGCTCGCCCGTTCTTCGAGGTGGTCGGCAAGACCATCGTGCACGTCGGCCCGCACGGCGCGGGCCAGGTCGTCAAGGCCGCCAACCAGCTGCTGGTCGGCGGGATCTACGGCCTGGTCGGCGAGGCGATCGTGCTGATGGAGGCCTCCGGGGTGGACGCGGGCGTCGGCCTGGACGTGCTGGCCGGTGGCCTGGCCGCCAACCGGATTCTGGACCTGAAACGCGAGTCGATGGTGGCCCGCGAGTTCCAGCCCGGTTTCCGGATCGACCTGCACCACAAGGACATGGGCATCGCCCTGGCCGCCGCCCGGCAGGCCGAGGTCGCGCTGCCGCTGACCGGGCTGGTCGCCCAGCTCGTCGCCGCCGGGCGAGCCATGGGGTACGGCTCGCTGGACCATTCCGCGCTGCTCAAGGTCACCGAGCAGCTTTCCGGTCGAGCCTGAGAAAGGGACGATCATGCCCAGAATTCCCGTCATGCAAGCCGTCGTCGAGGTGCTGGCCAGCGAGGGCGTGGACACCGTGTTCGGCTGCCCCGGCGCGGCGATTCTCCCGCTGTACCAAGCATTGCAGGGCAGCGGCATCGAGCACCTCGTGGTGCGCCACGAGGAGGGCGCGACCCATATGGCCGACGGCTGGGCGCGCACCAACGGCAACGTGGGCGTCGCGATCGGCACCTCCGGGCCGGCCGGGACGAACATGATCACCGGGCTGTACACCGCGCAGGCCGATTCGATCCCGATCCTGTGCATCACCGGCCAGGCCGCGTCGGCCAAACTGCACCAGGAGGCGTTCCAGGCGGTCGACATCGTGGAGATCGCCAAACCGGTCACGAAGTGGGCCGTGCAGGCCAAGGAGGCCGCCCAGTTGCCGTGGCTGTTCCGGGAGGCGTTCCGGATCGCCCGGTCCGGCCGCCCCGGCCCGGTGCTCATCGACCTGCCGATCGACGTGCAGAAGCAGGAGATCGAATGGGACTCCAGCATCGACGCGCCACTGCCGGTGACCCGGCCCGAGCCCGCGGTCGCCCGGGTCGAACGGGCGCTGGACCTGCTGCTCGCCGCCGAGCGCCCGCTGATCCTGGCCGGTGGCGGGGTCGTTCTCGGCGAGGCCGACGAGGCGCTGCGCGCGGTCGCCGAACGGCTCGGCGTGCCGGTCGGCGTGACCTTGATGGGCAAGGGCGGCTTCCCGGAGGACCACGCGCTGTTCGCCGGGATGGCCGGGATCCAGACCTCGCAGCGCTGGGCGAACGCCGCCTTCCTCCGCTCCGATCTGGTGCTCGCGCTGGGCGCCCGGTTCGGCGACCGGCACACCGGCGATCTGGACGTGTACCGGGGTGAGCGCAAGTTCATCCACGTGGACATCGAACCCACCCAGCTGGGCAAGGTGTTCGGCCCCGACCTGGGGATCGTCTCGGACACCCGCGCGTTCCTCACCGAACTGCTGGCGGCCGCCGAGCGCCGGTCCGCGGCCCCGGACTGGCGGGACTGGGTGGCCGAACTGGCCCGGTTGAAGGAGCTGCTGCCCCGGCGCGAGGACTTCGACGACACCCCGATCAAGGCCCCGCGGGTGTTCAAGGAGATCAACGAGTTCTACGGCGAGGACGCGTACTTCGTCACCGCGATCGGGCTGTACCAGATCTGGTCCGGGCAGTTCCAGCGCGCGCACAAACCGCGCCACTACCAGGTCTGCGGGCAGGCCGGGCCGCTCGGCTGGGAGATCCCCGCGGCGATCGGGGTGAAGAAGGCCCGCCCGGACGCCGAGGTGGTCGGCGTGGTCGGCGACTACTCGTTCCAGTTCCTGGTCGAGGAGCTGGCGGTCGCCGCCCAGTACGACGTTCCGTTCGTGCTGATCATGCTGAACAACGAGTACCTCGGCCTGATCCGCCAGGCCGAGACCGGGTACGGGATGAACTACCAGGTGGACATCCACTACGACACGATCGGCACGGACAACGTCAAGATCATGGAGGCGTACGGCTGTTCCGGGACCCGGGTTTCCGAACCGGGGGAGATCCGCGAGTCGCTGGAATGGGCGCGCAAGGAGGCCGAGCGCACGAACCGGCCGGTGCTGGTCGAGATCATGATCGAACGGGAGGCGAACGCGGCCATGGGCACCGCGCTGGACAGTGTGGTTGAGTTCGAAGCGGTTCCCTAGCAGGAAGGTGTGCGAGTGGATCTGGTGTTCAAGGCGCCGCGCGTGGTGCTCGACGGCGGCGAGGCGGCGTGCAGCATCGGGGTGGTCGACGGCCGGATCGCGGCGGTGGAGCCGCTGGATTCCGGGCTGACCGGCGACCGGGTCGTCGAACTCGGCGCGGACACCGTGCTGCTGCCCGGGCTGGTCGACGCGCACGTGCACGTCAACGACCCCGGGCGCAGCGAATGGGAGGGCTTCGAGACCGCGACCCGGGCGGCGGCGGCCGGTGGCGTGACCACGATCGTCGACATGCCGCTGAACAGCCTCCCGCCGACGGTCGACGTGGCGGCGCTGGCGGTCAAGCGCGAGTCCGCGCGCGGCCGGGTGTACGTCGACGTGGGTTTCTGGGGCGGGGCGATCCCCGGCAACCTCGGTGACCTGCGCGGCCTGCACGAGGCCGGGGTGTTCGGGTTCAAATGCTTCCTGCTGCACTCCGGGGTGGACGAGTTCCCGCCGCTCGACCCGGCCGGGCTGGAGGAATCGCTGCGCGAGCTGACCGCGTTCGGCGGGATGATGATCGTGCACGCGGAGGACGCCGACACCATCGACCACGCGCCCGCGCCCGACGGCGTGCACTTCGCCGACTTCCTGCGGTCGCGGCCGCCGGGGGCGGAGAACGTGGCGATCGCGCGGGTGATCGAACTGGCGCGGCGGACCGGGGCGCGGGTGCACATCCTGCACCTGTCCTCGGCCGAGGCGATCCCGCTCATCGCCGAGGCCCGGCGGGACGGGGTCGCGATCACCGCGGAGACCTGCCCGCACTACCTGAGCTTCATCGCCGAGGAGATCGGCGACGGGGCCACGCAGTTCAAGTGCTGCCCGCCGATCCGCGAGGCGGCGAACCGGGAACTGCTGTGGCGCGGGCTCGCCGACGGCGTGATCGACTGCGTGGTCAGCGACCATTCGCCGTGCACGGCCGAGTTGAAGCGCGGCGATTTCGGGGCGGCCTGGGGCGGGATCGCGAGCCTGCAGCTCGGCCTGCCCGCGGTGTGGACGCAGGCGCGGCAGCGGGGGTTCGCACTGGCCGACGTGGTGCGGTGGATGGCCGAGGCGCCCGCCGACCAGGTCGGGCTGGCGCGCAAGGGCCGGATCGCGGTCGGCGCGGACGCGGACTTCTGCGTGTTCGCGCCGGACGAGGCGTTCGTGGTGGACGTGGCGAAGCTGTACCACCGCAATCCGGTGAGCGCCTACCACGGGCGCCCGCTCGCCGGGGTGGTACGCGGAACGTGGTTGCGGGGTAAGGAGATCACCGGTGAGCCGTTCGGTGAACTGCTCGTCCGGGGCTGAACAGGAGGCGATGTGAACGACCGTCCGGAGTGGACAAACCTGCCCGATCTGGCGGCGCGGCGGTTCGGTGGCACGGTGATGCGGGCGACCGACGAGCTGTTCGCCGAGAAGGAGAACCTGATCAACGACTGGGTTCCCCGGCACCAGCCGGAGACCTTCGGTCCCAAGGGGCAGGTCTACGACGGCTGGGAAACCCGGCGGCGCCGCGAACCGGGGGTGGACCACGCGGTGGTGCGGCTCGGGCTGCCCGGCGTGGTTTCCGGGGTGGTCGTGGACACCGCGTTCTTCAAGGGCAACTACCCGCCGTTCGTCTCGGTGGAGGCGTGTGCCGTGGACGGTTACCCGAGCGCGGACGAGCTGTCCGGCTGGGAGACGGTGGTGCCGAAGTCGCCGGTTTCCGGGCACACCGAGAACTTCTTCCCGGTGGAGCCGGGGCGGCGGTACACCCACGTCCGGCTGACCATGCACCCCGACGGCGGGGTCGCCCGGCTGCGCGTGCACGGCCGGCCGATCGCCGATCCGGGCCTGGTCGACCTGGGCGCGCTCGACCTCGCCGCGCTGGAGAACGGCGGCGAGATCACCGGGTGCAGCAACATGTTCTATTCGTCACCGAGCAACATGCTCGCGCCCGGCCTGGCGGCGCACCAGGCCGAAGGCTGGGAAACCGCGCGCCGCCGCGACGACGGCAACGACTGGGCGACGCTCCGGCTCGCCGGGGCCGGGGTGATCCGGCTGGCGGAACTGGACACCAGCAACCTCAAGGGCAACGCCCCCGGCTGGGCCTCGCTCAGCGGTTCGGTGTCCGATGTGGACGAACCGGATGCGTGGTTCGAGTTGTTGCCGCGCACCCGGTTGCAGCCGGACACCCGGCACCGGTTCGTGGTGCCCGAACAGCGCGAGGTGACCCACGTGCGGCTGGACATCTATCCGGACGGTGGCCTGGCCCGGCTGCGGTTGCACGGCGGCCTCACCGAACGCGGCCGCAAGGAGTTCACCGATCGCTTCGACTCCAGCCGCTGACCACTCACGACCAGGAACCGCGGGTTTCCAGTTCGTCTCGTTGGGCCCGGATGAACACCCGGTAGCGGGCCGGGCTCATCTGGACGGCACGCTGGAAGTGCTCGCGCAGGGACGCCGGGCAACTGAACCCCGTCGAGCGCGCGATGGCCTCGACCGGTTGATCGGTGCGTTCGAGCAGGTTCTGCGCGAGGTTGAGCCGCTGGAACAGGATCCACCGCCGCGGGGAGACCCCGACCTCCGCCTTGAACCGGCGCGTCAGCGTGCGTTCGGACAGATGCACCCGGGCCGCGAGGTCGCTCAACGTCAGCCGCTGGTCGAGGTTCTGCGTGATCCATTCGCGCAACGCGCCGAGACTCCGGTCATCGGACACCGGCCCGCCGCGGTGCTCGGCGAACGCCATCCGGCGCTCCGCGAAGGCGGCCGCGTCCGCGCCGTGGTCCGCGCGGATCAGGTGCAGGCACAACCCGATCATCTCCGCCTCACCGCCGGAGGTGAACACCCGATCGTCGGCATCGACGTACAGCGCGTCCGGCACGACCGTGATCTGCGGGAACCGCCGCGCCAGCAGGGACGCGCGCGCCCGGTGCGTGGTCGCCCGGCGATCGTCCAGCAGCCCGGCCTCGGCCAGCAGGAAGGCCCCGTCGCACAGGCCGACCACCCGGCGCCCGGCGGCGTGCGCCCGGCGCAGCGACACCAGCACGTCCTCGTCGTGCGGATAGTCGACATCGGCGAATCCCGTCACGATCACGGTGTCCGCCGCTTCGAGCAGTTCCAGGTCGCCGTGCACCCCCGCGTGCAGCCCGCATTGGCACCGGACCGGTTCGCCGTCCCGGCTCGCGATGCGAACGCGATAACACGGATCGAGGCCGCCCTCGGCCGGCGCGTAACCGGCGAGGCCGTCTTCGAAGACGTGCCAGGGAACGGTCAGGTCGAAGAGGACGGCACCGGGCGACGCCAGCACCACCACATCGTGCATATCCGGAAACCCCCCGGTGTCCGTTCGCTCTGCCCCCGATTCTCACAGAATTCAATTGAGGTCCGCTATAGCGTGCGTGAAGAAATTCAATCGGATTATTCCCTCGCGAGGCGCCTGTCTCTCCCGCCGCGGGAGCGTTCATTCTTGATCGCGTGAAGGCCGAGCTGATCCGGCGGCGCCTGCTGGCCACTTTGGACCGGTTCCGGACCGTGCCGGTTTCGCCGAGCGGGATCCGGCCGGATTGCGTACCATCTTGCGCCAACCCGTCCGGGACACGCCTACAGACGGGTGACGAGCAAAGCGGTTCAAGATCGAACTCGGTAGATCTGCGTGCGGCGACGGGCCGGGGGCGGGCCGTCGAACCTCGGGAGGTTTCGTGACCGTGACACTGTCCACCCGCAACGCCGAAGCTTGCACCGTCGTCGAGGTTGGCGGTGAAATAGATCAGGACAGCTCGACCCGGATCCGCGAGCATGTCGACGAGCTGATCGGCGGCGCCCGCTATCGGCTGATCTTCGACCTCGAGCACCTCGACCGCTTCGACTCCGCGGGGGTCGACGCGCTCGAGTACGCGTTGAAACAGGCCGGCGAGCACGACGGTTCGGTCCGGCTGGTGTGCGACCGGGAGCGGGTGTTGCGGGTGCTCCGGGACAACGGCAACCGCGTGCCGGTCTACCCCTCGGTGGAAGCCGCGCTCGCCGCCGGTTGAGCCTCAGGGCTTCGACTGGCGGCGGGAGCTGATCACACCGGTGTTGAACCCGGCCAGGTGCAGCCCACCCGCGAACCGCGCGTGCTCGATCTTCACGCAGCGGTTCATCACCACGTCCAGACCCGCGTCGGTGGCGTGCTGGGCGACCGGTTCGTGCCACAGACCGAGCTGCAGCCAGAGCGTGCGGGCGCCCGCGGCGATCACGTCCGCGGCGACCTGCGGCAGGTCCTCGTGCTTGCGGAACACGCTCACCAGGTCCACACCGCCGGGCACCTCCTCCAGCGACGGGTACACCGGCTGCCCGAGCAGTTCGTCGAGCCGCGGGTTGACGAAGTTGACCTGGTAGTCGCTGGAGGACAGCAGATAGGTGGCCACGAAATAGCTCGGCCGCGCGGGATTGTTCGAAGCGCCGACGATCGTCACCGATTTCGTCCGCGACAGCAGGCTCAGCCGTTCCCGCGCGGTGGGCGGGGTCCAGGTGAGCACGTCGTCCACGGCCCGGATCCCGCCTTCGGGCACGGTGGTTTCCAAGGTCATGACCGCACCGCCTTGTCCAGCGCCTGGTCGATGTCCCAGAGCAGATCGTCGACGTCCTCCAGGCCGACCGACAACCGGACCAGATCCGGGCCGACCCCGCCCGCGCGCAGTTGCTCGTCCGAAAGCTGCTGGTGCGTGGTGGAAGCCGGGTGGATGACCAGTGTCCGGGCGTCACCGACATTGGCCAGATGCGACAACAGCTCCACGGATTCGACGAACGTCTCGCCCGCGGCCCGGCCACCGCGCACCCCGAACGAGAACACCGCACCGGGACCGCCCGGGAGGTACCGCCGCGCCAGGTCGTGGTGCGGATGGGACGGCAGGCCCGCGTAGGCCACCCAGTCCACGCGCGGATCGGCCTCCAGGTACTCGGCGACCGCGCGGGCGTTCGCCACGTGCGCGTCCATCCGCTGCGGCAGGGTTTCCACGCCCTGCAACAACAGGAACGCCGAATGCGGCGACAGCACGGCGCCGATGTCGCGCAACTGTTCGGCGCGCAGGCGGGTGCAGAACGCGTACTCGCCGAAGTTCTCCCAGTACTTCAACCCGCCGTAGCTGGGCACCACCTCGGTCATTCGCGGGAATTTCCCGTTGCCCCAGTTGAACTTCCCGGATTCCACGACGATGCCGCCGAGCGTGGTGCCGTGCCCGCCGAGGAACTTCGTCGCCGAGTGCAGCACGATGTCCGCGCCGTGTTCGATCGGCCGGCACAGGTACGGCGTGGCCAGCGTCGCGTCCACCACGAGCGGCAGATCGTGCGCGTGCGCGAGATCGGCCAGCCCGGCCAGATCCGCCACGTTCCCGCTCGGGTTGCCGATGACCTCGGTGAAGATCAGCCGGGTCTTGTCGGTGATCGCGGTCGCGTAGTCATCGAGTGAGTCGCCCGCGACGAAGGTGGTGTCCACACCGAACCGCCGCAGCGTGCCGTCGAGCTGGGTGACCGTGCCGCCGTAGAGCCCGCTCGCCGAGACGATGTGCTCGCCCGCCTCGGCCAGCGCGGAGAACGTGAGGAACTCGGCGGCCTGCCCGCTGCTGGTGGCGACGCCGCCGATCCCGCCTTCCAGACTGGCCAGCCGCTCCTCGAACGCGGCCACCGTCGGGTTGCCGATCCGGCTGTAGATGTTGCCGTACTTCTGCAGCGCGAACAGGTTCGCCGCGTCCGAGGCGTCCTCGAAGACGAAGCTGGTGGTCTGGTAGATCGGGACCGCCCGGGCGCCCGTCGCCTGGTCCGGTGTGCCACCGGCGTGCAGGGCGCGGGTGCGGAAGCCCCAACTGCGTTCACTCATCAGCGTTACCGTACCCACGACCGCCGTAGTGGAGCCAGGTCTCCCACGGCCTGAGTCGCCGGGACCACAGGGGAGCGCCGGAAGTGGCGGGAACCCGGGGCAAAGCTGTCCGAAGTGGACTTAGCTTGACGTGGCGAGAAAGTTGCCGATTCGGAAAGCTTGCCGAATCGGCAACTTTGTGTAGGGTGGTCGGCGTGACCACCGAGACCCTGGGCCTTCGCGAGCGCAAGAAGCTCGCGACCCGGCAGGCGCTCAGCGACGCGGCGCTGGCCCTGGCGCTGGAGCACGGGCTGGAGAACGTGCGGGTCGAGGACATCGCCGCCGAGGCCGAGGTCTCGACCCGCACGTTCCGGAACTACTTCTCCAGCAAGTACGAAGCCCTCGCCGCGCGGCACCTCGACCGGGCGCGGCGAGCCGCGCTCGAACTGCGCGAACGGCCCCGGGACGAACCGCTGTGGGACGCGGTCATCCACGCCACGCTGGCGCAGTGGGACGGTGACGACGGCGCCGCGGACCGCAGCCCGTCCGCCGAGGTGACGGCCGGTGTCCGGCGGCTGCTCGCCGAACCCGCTTTCCAGGCCGAGGTCCTCAAGGCCGGTCTCGCCGCGGACAGCGAGTTCGCCGCGGTCATCGCCGAACGGACCGGGACCGATCCCCGGCACGATCTCTACCCGCGGCTGGTCGCGGCCGCGGTGGGCGCCACCACGCAGGTGGTCACCGATCAGTGGCTGCGCGCGGATCCGCCGGTTCCGCTCCGGCCGCTGCTGCGCGACGCGTTACGTCAACTCGCCGCCGGATTGCCCGATCCGTCGGCCACCTGAGATTGGGGGAAGTGGATGACCACGCTGAAGGTGCCCGGAGCCGAGCTCTACTACGAAAAGCGCGGAACCGGGCCGGTGCTGCTGTTCATCCCCGGCGGCAACGGGGACGCCGGGCTCTACCAGGGGGTGGCCACCGCGCTGGCGGACCGGTACACCACCGTCACCTACGACCGCCGCGGGTTTTCCCGCAGCCCGCTCGACGGGCCGGTGGACGACGACGCGCGGGTCGAAGCCGACGTCGAGGACGCGAAGCGGTTGCTCGGCGAGTTCACCGATCGGCCCGCGTACGTGTTCGGCAGTAGTTCCGGCGCCATCGTCGCGCTCGAACTGCTCACCCGGCACCCGGACCGGATCCTTCGCCTGTTCGCGCACGAGCCGCCGCTGGTGACCCTGCTGCCCGACAGCGAACGGCACCTGGTTCTCCTGGACGACGTGTACGACACCTACCGCACTGTGGGTTTCGGGGCGGCGCTGGCGAAGTTCCTGCGCGCGACCGGGATCGAGGGAATGGGCGGGCCCGGCGGGCGGGAACCGATCGGCGACACCGCGGAATTCGTGGCGCGCGTGCGGCACAACCTCGAATTCTGGCTGGAACACGAACTGCGCTCCTACCCGCGCGTGACCCCCGACCTCGCCGCGCTGGAGGCGACCGCGGATCGCCTGGTGCTTTCCGGTGGCCGCGATTCGCACGACGCCTTTCCCTACTGGCCCAACCAGATCCTGGCCGAGAAACTCGGCCTGCCGATCGTCGACTTCCCGGGCGGCCACATCGGCTACGGCACCCACGCCACCGATTTCGCCGCCCAGCTAGGGGAAGTCCTGGCCGCGTCCCGCACGTAGCCACCGCTCCCGCGAGTCCCCCGTTTCGGTCGCGCGAGTCCCCCGTTTCGGAACACCGAGTTCCCCGTTCGGGCACGCGAAACCTCGTCCGGGGCAGCTCAACCGAGTGGCGAGATGACCATGACGATCCGGTAACGGAGGGCGCATGCGTAGCCCTGGAGCGTGCGTACGGTGAACTCGCGCTCGCGCTTTTCCAAGCGGCACACGGTGGGCGCGTCGCAGCCGAAGTAGGCGGCGACATCCCGCTGGGTGAGGCCCCGACTGCGGCGCATGCGGACCAGTTCGCCGATGAGGGTGTCGAGTTGGTCGGTGTACGGGTTCGCCGTGGCGGTCTCGGGCTGGTAGGCCATGGCTTGTCCCTCGGCTTCGTCGTCGCAGCTGTGGCAGTCGTAAATCGGCTCGGGGGCGGGACGGCTGCCGACTTGGTAGAGCAGGCCGCACAGCGCCGTCACCCATTCGCCCGGCGGCGGTGGGGCGCGGAACTTGGTGCGGTGGCGAACGCCGCCGACCACGGGCCGGTAGCACTCCGGCAACCGCAATGCATGCCGTCCACCTGGGAACGAGTCCCCTTCATCGGTCTCGACCGTCCCGTTCTCGTCCACTCGCCAGCTCATGGCGACGCCTCACCGTCCACGGGTTCAGTCCTCCTCGACTTGACTGCCTGGGAGTAGTCTCGTCACCACCGACGGTGAAATGAACGGGCGAGGGGTCTGCACGTGTCTGCAAACGATGCAAGCGAGGAAACCGGCGAGAGTCTGAGATCGGCTCGCCTGTACGTCGGTCTGTCCCTGTCCCAAATGGCGGCTCAGACCGCCTACTCGAAGGCGTACCTTGGGCAGGTCGAGACGGGCTTACGTCCGGTTACCCTGGACGTGGTCACGGCCTACGAGAGAGTGCTGGGAGACGGCATGCGGCGTCGAGACATCACGCACCCGCGTCTGATGAAGATCAAGGACTCGGGACACCTTGAGAAAATCCGCCAAGCTGTCGAATCCGGAGATCCGTCGATCTTCGCCGAGGGACCTACGTCTAGCTCTATCGACGCCGCGGTGGCTCCAGTTGTCGGGCCGGAGGGGGTCCGGAACTTCCGGCGCTGGGCGGTGGAAGGGAAAACTTCCACTCTGCGGGCCAACGCGGTCAGCATCGTCGGGTTCCTCCCCGGCCGGGAGAACGCCGAACTGGTAGCAAAGGTGCTGGACGAGGACGCGAAGGTGCGGAGGCTCTGCCTCGCGTCCGAGGTATCTCGATTGACCCAGATCGACTGGCAGACGTCACTGCGTGTCGCCGACGATCCGACCACCGCCCCGGATCCCAAGAAGCTGGCGGCGAAGCTCGCCAAGGAGGCCGTCGACCCGAAGGATTCGGAGTCCCGGTGGTGTGCCGGGTACCTGCTTCAGCGGCTGGCCCCCGCTCTGGCGCGATAAGCGAGCGCCGGTGTCGATCTGGAAGAATCTCGGCGAGCACACGGTCTACGAAAACCCATGGCTCAAGGTCAATCTCGCCGATGTCGAACTCCCGGACGGCCGACATCTCGACCACTACCTGATCCGGCAGCGGGCGGTCGCGCTGGCGACCGCTGTCAATGACGACAACGAGGTGTTGTTGCTGTGGCGGCACCGCTTCATCACCGATACCTGGGGTTGGGAATTAGCCGCGGGTGTCGTCGAAGACGGCGAAGCAGTCGACGTGGCGGCTGCCCGGGAAATGCTCGAGGAGACCGGCTGGCGTCCCGGTCCGCTGAAGCACCTGATGACGGTGGAACCGGCGAACGGGCTGAGCGACTGCCTTCACCACGTGTACTGGGCCGACAGTGCCGAGTATGTCGGCGAGCCGGAGGACGCTTTCGAGTCGCAGCGCAGGGAATGGGTTCCGCTGGCGCAGGTGCCGGACTTGGTGGCGAAGGGCGAGGTGCGTTCCGCCAACTGCGTCGCCGCCCTGCTCATGCTGCACTACATGCGCGTCTAACCCAGGGCTGAGCGGAGGCGGCGTTCGCGTTCGGCCGGGGGCTGGCGGGGGCAGCTCGTGCACTTGTCCCCGCCAGTCGCCTGGTAGATCAGGCAGCACGAGGCCCGCCGGACGACCGGGGTCGCGCCGATCCGCGCGAACCGCGGGCGCGGCATGCGGTTGCCGATCGCGGCGGCCAGGGGGCCGGCGAGGTCCATCGCGCGGTCCGGGTCCCCGGCCGCGGTTCCGGCCCAGAGCAGCCGGTTGCCGATCGAATCGGTCGCGATCGCGCGCAGGGCCGGGATCCGGGCGCCGCTGACCGCCGCGATCGTCTCGATCGCCGGTTCCAGCGCCCCGGCGAACGCGGCGCCGAGTTTGTCCAGATCGCCGCCCAGCACGGCCGACGACCGCGCCCCGGCGAACCGGCCGTCGGCGACCACGTCCAGGGTGACCGCCGCGAGCGAGGGATCGAGCGCGGTTCCGGTGAGCACCAGCGATTCCAGCGCCGGGGCGACCAGCACCGAGGACGCCGAGTACCACCAGATGGTGCCGAGCACCTCCGCGGGGGCGCAGCCGTACAGCTTCGACGAAAGCCCGATCCGGGTCCGCAGCCAGGTCTCGTCGGTGATCGAAGCCGCTGGGATCGCCAGCAGCCCCGGCAACGCCGCGCTGCCCGCGTGGTGGGGCATCCGATGCGAAATCACCCGATAGAGATCGTCGGGGGTCATCGGGGCTCGTACACCGAGATCGTGAAGGACGCGGTCACCTCGACCGGCTCGTCGAGCGCCGCCAGCCGTTCCCGCCGCCCGTCCTTGTGCAGGTGGTGCGCGTTCGGCCCCATGAGCACCGCCCGCCGGGCATCCTCGGGGGAAAGCGTCAACTCGATCACCAGGTCCTCCGTGAGCACACGCCGGAAGTACTCGGACAACGCCGCGTCCAGCCGCCGTTCCTTGTCTCGGTCCACCTCCAGTAAACCCACGCGCGCGGCCAGCTCGCCGAGATGGCCGTGGCCGGGGGAGGCGACGACCAGCGCGCCGCCGGGGCGGAGCACGCGCCGGAACTCGGTGCCGTTGCGCGGCGCGAACACGTTGATCAGCACTCGCGCGGAGCCGGTCGCCACCGGCCACGGCTCCCACAGGTTCCACACCGCCGCGCCGATCCGGGGATGCGCCCGCGCGGCCCGGCGCAGCGCCATCGCCGAGACGTCGAGCGCCAGGCCGTCGCGGCCGGGCAGCTCCTCGAGCACACGCGCCAGGTAGTGCCCGGTGCCCGCACCCGCGTCCACCACCAGGCCCGGCCCGGCCACCCGCGCCGCGTGGGCGGCGATCGCATCGGCGAGCGGCGCGTAGTGCCCGGCCGCCAGGAAATCCACGCGGGCCGCGACCATCTCCGCGGTGTCCGCGGTTCCCGCCGGAACCCGGGCATGAAGCAGATTCACGTAACCCTGCTTGGCGAGGTCGAACGAATGCCGTCGCGGACACCGCAGCGCGTTACCGAGGAACTCGATCCGGTCGCCGCAGAGGGGGCAACGCAGCGCCCTGACCACCGGGTCCGGTAGCGGTCCGTCACTCCTGTCCGTCCTGCTCATGGCGCCTATTCGACCATGACGTTTCGTAAACGGACTCGAGCCCCTGGGTGCCGGGAAACTTCCCCGTAACATTGGCGACCGTTTGGTTCACAGCGCCGAAACGTCCAGTGTCATTCGGTGCAACAAGGCTTTTCCATGCTTTGCGCCAATTGAGAAGTCCAGCGACCCATCTCATAGGAGGAAGCGTGGAAGGGAATACGGCCTGGTTGCTGACCAGTGCCGCCTTGGTGCTGCTGATGACACCGGGGTTGGCGTTCTTCTACGGGGGGATGGTCCGCTCCAAGAGCGTGCTGAACATGCTCATGATGAGCTTCGGCTCGATCGGTCTGGTCGGCGTGCTGTGGGTGATCTTCGGGTACTCCGCGGCCTTCGGCAAGGACGTCGGCGGGGGGTTGCTCGGCGATCCGTTCGAGGCGATCGGCCTGAGCGGCCTGATGGGCGGCGACGCGCTGACCGGCACCGGATTCGTGGCCTTCCAGGCCATGTTCGCAGTGATCACCGTCGCGCTGATCTCCGGCGCGGTCGCGGACCGGGTCCGCTTCGGCGCCTGGCTGCTGTTCGCCGGGATCTGGGCCACGATCGTGTACTTCCCGGTCGCCCACTGGGTTTTCGCGTTCGACGCCAAGGACGAGGCGACCGGTGAGGTCACCAAGGCCGGTGGCTGGATCGCGAACCATCTCGGCGCCCTCGACTTCGCCGGTGGCACCGCGGTGCACATCAACGCCGGTGCGGCCGCGCTCGCGCTGGTGCTGGTGATCGGCAAGCGCGTCGGCTGGCCGAAGGAGCCGATGAAGCCGCACAACCTGCCGTTCGTGATGCTCGGCGCCGGGCTGCTGTGGTTCGGCTGGTTCGGGTTCAACGCGGGTTCCGCGCTCAAGGCGGACAACACCGCGGGCGTGGCCTTCATCAACACCTTCACCGCCACCGCGGTCGCGATGCTGGCCTGGCTGCTCGTGGAGCGCCTGCGGGACGGGAAGGGCACCAGCCTCGGCGCCGCCTCGGGCATCGTGGCCGGTCTGGTCGCCATCACCCCGGCGTGCGCGTTCGTGGACACCTGGGGCGCGCTGGCGATCGGTTTCGCGGCCGGTGTGCTGTGCGCGCTCGCGGTCGGCCTGAAGTACCGCCTCGGCTTCGACGACTCGCTCGACGTGGTCGGCGTGCACCTGGTCGGCGGCCTGACCGGCACCCTCCTGCTCGGCCTGTTCTCGACCAGCGGCGTGAAGGAGGGCACCGCCGACGGCCTGTTCTACGGCGGCGGGTTCAGCCAGCTCGGGAAGCAGGCGGTCGCCGCCGGCGCGGTGCTGGCGTATTCGTTCGTGCTGGCCGCGATCATCGGGTTCCTGATCAACAAGACCCTCGGCTTCCGCGTCTCCAGCGAGGACGAGGTCACCGGGATCGATGAGGCGGAACACGCCGAAACCGGGTATGACTTCGGTTCGCGCGGCGGGCGCCCGGCCGGCCACGGCGGCGGGGTCGCCGCGGCGGCGAAGAAACTCGAGGGGAGCAAGGCATGAAGCTCATCACCGCGATCGTCAAACCGTTCACCCTGGACGACATCCGGAACTCGCTGGAACAACTCGGCGTGCTCGGCATGACGGTCAGCGAAGTGCAGGGCTACGGCCGGCAGAAGGGGCACACCGAGGTCTACCGCGGCGCCGAATACGCGGTCGACTTCGTGGCCAAGCTGCGGGTGGAGGTGGTCACCGACGACACGAACGTGGAGAAGGTGATCGAGGCCATCGTCGGGGCCGCGCACACCGGCAAGATCGGTGACGGAAAGGTCTGGGTGACCCCCGTGGAGACGGTGATCCGCGTCCGTACCGGGGAGCGCGGCACGGACGCCCTGTAGCCATGACCACAACGGGGGTGGAGCTGAGAAAGGCGGTCGAGAGACTGCTGGAAGGTCGGCACGGGAGGCTGGGCGCGACCGCGCTGCGGGAGGCCCTGGTCGATCTTTACGAATTCTGGCTGGGCAAGGCCGCCACGGCGGCCGGTGTGGACACCGCCGATCCCGGTGTCGCGCTGGTCGCCGTCGGCGGCCTCGGCCGGCGTGAGCTGGTCCCGTTCTCGGACCTCGATCTCGTCTTGGTGCACAACGGAAACTCGGAGATCGCGAAGATCGCCGACGCGCTGTGGTACCCGCTGTGGGACGCCCGCGTGGGCCTCGATCACGCGGTGCGCACGCCCGCCGAGGCCCTGCAGGTCGCGGCGGACGACCTGCGGACCGCGATGGGGCTGCTGGACGCCCGCCACCTCTCCGGCGACGCGGAGCTGAGCGCGCGGCTGGCCGCCGCCGCGCGCGACCAGTGGCGCCGCACCGCGCGGAAACGGCTGCCCGAACTCGCCGAATCGGCCCGGGCCCGCTGGCAGCGCAGCGGCGAGATCGCGCAGTCCTCCGAACCCGATCTCAAGTACGGGCGCGGTGGCCTGCGGGATGCGGGCGTGCTGGACGCGCTCGCCGCCGCGCAGCTCACCGACCGGCCGAACGAGGAACTGCGGGCGGCGAAGGAACTGCTGCTCGACGTCCGCACCGAACTGCGCCGCGAACTCCGCCGCGACCGGGACGTGCTGAGCGCCGCGGACGCCGGACTGGTCGCCGCGGAACTGGGTTTCGGCGACCGGTTCACCTTGGCGCGCAAGCTTTCCGGCGCGGGGCGTGCGGTGAGCTACGCGGTGGACGTCGCCTTGCGTTCTACTGTGGACAGTCCACGCGGGAGGTTCGGCCGGCGGCCCAGCCGGACCCCGCTGGACGACGGCGTGGTGCTGCACGGCACCGAGGTGGCGCTGGCGCGCGACGCGGTGCCCGCCCGCGATCCGGCGCTGCTGCTGCGGGTGGCCGCGGCCT
The DNA here is from genome assembly GCF_009765355.1 of Amycolatopsis anabasis. GTDB lineage: Bacteria > Actinomycetota > Actinomycetes > Mycobacteriales > Pseudonocardiaceae > Amycolatopsis > Amycolatopsis anabasis. Next base: position 118,640 of record NZ_VTHK01000027.1, read on the forward strand.
CGGCCCGTTCCGGCGCGCCCATCTCACCGGGAACCCTGCGGAGTCTCGCCGATTCCGCACCGGAACTGCGCGCCCCGTGGCCCGCCGACGCCCGCGACGCGCTGACCGAACTGCTCGGCGCGGGCGAGGGCCTCGTCGACGCGGTGGAGGCGCTGGACCGCACCGGCCTGTGGGCCCGGTTGTTCCCGGAATGGGGCGCGGTGCGCGACCTGCCGCCGCGGGAACCGGTGCACTCGTGGACCGTCGACCGGCACCTCGTCCGGACCTGCGTCGAGGCGGCGAAACTCACCACGACCGTGTCCCGGCCGGATCTGCTCCTGCTGGGCGCGTTGCTGCACGACATCGGCAAGGGACGCGAGGCGGATCATTCCGAGCTGGGCGCGGCGATCTCGGCTCAGGTCGCGGCACGGGTCGGGCTGGGCGAGGAGGACGCCGCACTGGTTTCGGAGATGGTCCGGCACCACTTGCTGCTGCCGCACACCGCGACCCGGCGCGACATCAGCGAGTCCTCGACCGTGCTGCGGGTCGCCAAGACCGTGCACATGGATCCGGTGCTGCTGGAACTGCTGCACGCGCTGACCAAGGCCGATTCGCTGGCCACCGGCCCCGGGATGTGGACCGAATGGAAGGCCGGGCTGGTCGAGACGCTGGTCGCCCACTGCCGGGAAGTCATGCGGGGCAAGGGTTTCTCCGCGCCCGAACCGCTCGACGAGCAGCAGCGCGAACTCGTCGCCGCGGCCGTGCGCTCCGGGCACGGCGAGGTGCTGATCAGCGCCGAGGGCAAGGTGGCGACCGTGGTGCTCGCGGTTCCCGCGCGGGCCGAACTGCTCGCCCCCGCGGCCGGGGTGCTCGCGCTGCATTCGCTCGAGGTGCACACCGCGGTGCTGCGCGGCCACGACGGCGGGCGGGCCGGGGTGTTCAGCGCGTCGCCGAAGTTCGGTTCGCTGCCGGACGTCACACTGCTGCGCGAGCAGTTCGCCCGCGCGGTGTCGTCCGGGACGGCGGCGCTCGCCCAGAAGCTCGCCGCGAAGGAACGGGACTACCACGCGCATTCCGCGGCGGTGGCCGAACCGAAGGTGCTGTGGTTCGACGACGAGACCAGCGGGTCGGACACCGTGGTGCTGGAACTGCGGGCCACCGACCGGATCGGCCTGCTCTACCGGGTCTCGGCGGCGTTGCAGCGCGGGGGCGCCGAGGTCCGCTGGGCCAAGGTGGCCACGCTCGGCGGCGCGGTCGTCGACTCCTTCGCGATCGCGCCGGTGCACGGCCGGATCGATCAGCCCTGGCGCGACGGGATCGAAGAAGCCGTGCTCGCGGCGGCTTCCTAGCGTCCTCCGGGGTGTCGCGCACCGGGCGCACGGCCGCGATGGCAATATGTCCGCCATCGGTGAGCCGATCACGCGACCGGAAGGCGGTGGCAGGGTGCTGGGGAGCGGTCCGAACGACGACGAATCCGTGCTGCCGGCCACCGTGATCGCCGCCCATCTGGAGACCTGCGCCGCCGAGCTGGCGGGCGGGCCGAGCGTGGGCAGCGTCGGAGACGTCGCCGCCGTCCTGGCGCACGTGGTCGCGGGTCAGCAGCACCTCTCGGCCATGCTCGCCCGCCTCGCCGACTACGTGGGCGACCGGCGTCCCGCGGCGCCCTCGCCGGACCTGCTCGCGCTCACCGAGGTGCTGCGCGCCGCGTCGGCCGCGGCCGGGTACTCGGCCGACGCGCTGGCCGAGGGCCGACCGGCCCTCGAGTCGCTCGTCCGTTCGGCGGGCGAGGACACCCGTTTGTAGCTGTCGGCCCGATCCTTCGCCGGATTACGCTTTTCCCTTTGCGGGTGCGTGCGTCCAGGTGGCGTTCGCCGCTGGGGAGGTGGAGATGCGAGCGATCTGGAAGGGCACGATCGGATTCGGCAGCGCCGCGATTCCGGTCAAGGTGTACAGCGCCACCGAGGAGCAGACCACCGGGCTGCACCAGCTGCACGTGACCGACGGGGGCCGGATCCGGAACAAGCGGATCTGCGAGGTCGACGGCGCCGAGGTGGACGCCGCCGAACTGGGCAAGGGGTTCCAGGTGCCCGGCAGCGACGTCGTGGTGCTCACCGAGGAGGAGCTGGCGAGCCTGCCGCTGCCCACCGCCCATTCGATCGAGATCTGCGCGTTCACGCCGCTGGACCAGATCGATCCGATCTACTTCGCCCGGACCTACTACCTGGAGCCCGAGGCCGCGGGCACCCGGCCGTACGTCCTGCTCAGCGAGGCGCTGCAGCAGTCGGGCCGGGTGGCGGTGGTCAAGGTCGCCCTGCGGCAGCGGGAGGCGCTCGGCATCCTGCGGGTCCGCGACCAGGTGATCATGCTGGAGACCATGCTCTGGCCGGACGAGGTCCGCCGGCCGGATTTCCCGTTCCAGCACGAGGACGTGGACGTCCGGGTGTCCGACATCCGCGCGGCCGTCGCGATGATCGAGCGGCTCGCGCGGGACTTCGACCCCGAGCGGTACGCCGACCGGTACCAGGAGGCGCTGGAGGCGCTGATCACCGCCAAGGTCGAGGGCGGTGAGGTGGTCCAGCCGACCGCCGCCGTCCAGGAGGCCGGGGTGACCGAGCTGCTGTCCGCGTTGCAGAACAGCGCCGCCGACGTGGTGGAGGCCGACCAGGAGCGCGCGGCCTCGGTGGGGAAGGCCAAGGCGGCCGCGCGCAAGGCCAAGGCGTCCAAGGAAGCCGCGAAGAAGGCGGCCGGAAAGGCACGCGGCGCGGCCAAGTCACGACGCTGAGTTTTCCCTGAGTAGATCTACGCAGCACTACTTGGGGGTGTTCACGCTGCCCGCTTGATCGCGTCCCCGGCAGGGTTGTCCCCAGCGGGTGACCCGGCGAGGGGGCGGGTCACCCGCCCGCGTATCCGCCGGGCCCGGGTCGGCCCGCGACCGGCCACTTCGGCATTACGGCTACCCTCGAAGGAGTACCGACGACCCAGCTGGAGCGTGCACACCCGTGTTCGACACTCTCTCCGATCGGCTCACCTCGGTCCTGCAGAACCTGCGGGGCAAGGGCAAGCTCTCCGAGGCCGACATCGACGCGACCGCGCGGGAGATCCGCATCGCGCTGCTGGAAGCCGACGTGGCGCTGCCCGTGGTGCGGGAATTCATCTCGCAGGTCAAGACGCGTGCCAAGGGCGCCGAGGTCTCCCAGGCGCTGAACCCCGCGCAGCAGGTCGTCAAGATCGTCAACGAGGAGCTCATCGGCATCCTCGGCGGCGAGACGCGGCGGCTGAACCTGGCGAAGAACCCGCCGACCGTCATCATGCTCGCCGGTCTGCAGGGTGCCGGTAAGACCACGCTCGCCGGGAAGCTCGCGCTGTGGCTGAAGAAGCAGGGCCACGCGCCGCTGCTCATCGCGTGCGACCTGCAGCGGCCGAACGCGGTCACCCAGCTCCAGGTCGTCGGCGAGCGGGCCGGGGTCCCGACCTTCGCGCCGGAGCCGGGCAACGGCGTCGGCGATCCGGTCGACGTGGCCCGGCGCGGGATCGACGAGGCCAGGCGCGCGCAGCACGACGTGATCGTGGTCGACACCGCCGGTCGGCTCGGTGTGGACGAGGAGCTGATGCGGCAGGCCGCCGACATCCGCGACGCCGTCCAGCCCGACGAGACGCTGTTCGTGGTCGACGCGATGATCGGTCAGGACGCGGTGACCACCGCGGAGGCCTTCCGCGACGGTGTCGGGTTCACCGGTGTCGTGCTGACCAAGCTGGACGGTGACGCCCGCGGTGGTGCCGCGCTGTCCGTCCGCCAGGTCACCGGGCAGCCGATCCTGTTCGCCTCCAACGGCGAGAAGCTCGAGGACTTCGACACCTTCCACCCGGACCGGATGGCCAGCCGGATCCTCGGCATGGGCGACATGCTCACCCTGATCGAGCAGGCCGAGCAGGCCTTCGACCAGGAGCAGGCGGAGAAGGCCGCGGCCAAGCTCGGCAGCGGCCAGCTCACCCTGGAGGACTTCCTCGAGCAGATGCTCGCGGTGCGCAAGATGGGCCCGATCGGCAACCTGCTCGGCATGCTGCCCGGCGCCGGGCAGATGAAGGACCAGCTCGCCCAGGTCGACGACAAGCACCTCGACCGGCTGCAGGCGATCATCCGCGGCATGACCCCGGCGGAGCGGGACAACCCGAAGATCATCAACGGGTCCCGGCGGCAGCGGATCGCGCTGGGGTCCGGGGTGACCGTCCGCGAGGTCAACGACCTGGTCAACCGGTTCTACGAGGCGCGCAAGATGATGGCGCAGATGGCGGGCCGGTTCGGCTTCGGCGGCGGAGGCGGCGGCAGCAGCAAGCGGAAGGGCAAGAAGGGGAAGAAGGGCAAGGGGCGCGGCCCCACGCCGCCCAAGGTGCGCGGCGGCTTCCCCGGTGGGATGCCGATGATCCCGCCCGGCGCGGGCGGCGGCGGGATGCCCGACCTGTCCCAGCTCGGCGGCGGGCTGAACGACGTGCCCGGCTTCGACCCGTCGAAGTTCAAGCTGCCGCCGAAGAACAAGTGACGGCGCTGCACCTGCGCGGAACCGTCCTGCCCGACGGCGAGCCGCGCGATCTCTGGATCCACGACGGCCGGATCAGCCTGACCCCGGTCGCCGGTGCGGAAACCCTTGTGCGCGAAGGGTTTCTGGTCCCCGGGCTGGTCGACGCGCACTGCCACCCGGGCATCGGCGTCGGCGGTCCGGTGTCCCTGGAACGGGCGGCCGAGCAGGCGCTGACCTCGCGCGACGCGGGCACGCTGCTGATCCGGGACTGCGGTGACCCGGTGGACACCCGGCCGCTGCAGCAGCGCGCCGAGCTGCCGCGGATCATCCGGGCCGGACGGCACCTCGCGCTGCCCAAGCGCTACATCCCGGGCCTGGGCGTCGAACTCGACGATCCGGCGCTGCTGCCGTCCGCGGTCGCCGAACAGGCGGCCGAAGGCGACGGCTGGGTCAAACTCGTCGGCGACTGGATCGACCGCGGCGTCGGCGACCTCGCGCCGCTCTGGCCGGACGACGTGCTGGCCGAGGCGATCGCCGTCGCGCACGAGGCGGGCGCCCGGGTCACCGCGCACGTGTTCGGCGAGGACGCGCTGCCCGGCCTGATCAACGCCGGGATCGACTGCCTGGAACACGGCACCGGGCTGTCCGCGGACCTGATCGACGAGGTGGCCCGGCGGGGGACCGCGCTGGTGCCGACGCTGATCAACATCGAGAACTTCCCGGGGATCGCGGACAAGGCGGGCAAGTACCCGGCCTATGCGGCGCATATGCGCGCCCTGCACGCGGGCGTGGCCGAAACGGTCGCCGCGGCCCTGGACGCCGGGGTTCCGGTGTACGCGGGCAGCGACGCGGGCGGGATGATCGAGCACGGCCGCTTGGTCGACGAGATCGAGGCGCTGCACCGGGTCGGCATGAGCCGCGAGCAGGCCCTGGCCGCCGCCTCCTGGTCCGCGCGCTCCTGGCTCGGCCACGAGTCCCTTGTGGACGGTGCGTCGGCGGATCTGCTCGTCCTGGACGCCGACCCGCGGGCCGACCTGTCCGCGCTGCGCCATCCCCGGCACCTCGTCCTGCGCGGCGCCGTGCCCCGCTGACCCGCGCTCGGCGAACGCGATCCCAGGGATTTCCGTATGCCCAATCGCATCGTTTTCGATGTATCGTTTCCGATGTGAAGGCCAGTGAGCTGTACCTGCTCGGCAAGCACCTGATGGAACTCGCTTCCCGGGGCATGCGCGACGACTCGGATCCGGAAGTCCCGGAGATCTACCTCGTGCTCATCTCGGTGCTGGTCGAGGCGCCGGGCATCTCGATCAGCGAGCTCACCGCGCGCACCGGTTTCGCGCAGAGCCACGTCTCCGCCGCCGTCGCGCACCTGCGGGAGCAGGGCGCCGTGCACACCCGCCCGGACCCGGCCGATCGCCGCCGGACCCTGGTCACCCCGGTCGACGGGCTGGTCGCGGCGGTCACCCAACGCCAGCAGCGCGATGCCGAACAGGTCCTCGCGGCGGCGCTCGCCGAGTTCGACCCGGACCGGGACTCGGTCGCGGACCGCGCCGCGCGACTGGCCCAGGCCGCGGACGAGCTGTACCGCCTGCTCACCGCCCGAGCGCTCGGGGTGAACGGGGACGCCGCCCTGATGCCGCTGCACTCGCTGGCCGAAAAGGCGACCGGCAAACCGGAGAAATAGGGGAGGAACCACATGGACTACCCGTTCGCGGGCGCCGAGCCGATGCGCTGCCCGTCCGAATTCGCCCGGAGACAGGACGAGGAACCGGTGGGCCGCGTGCACCTCGCGACCGGCGAGGACGCCTGGCTGGTCACCCGCTACGCCGACATCCGCGCCCTGCTGGCCGACCCGCGGTTCCGGCCGTGGATTCCCGGTATGCCCACGACCGGCGCCGGGGACCTGCTCTTCACCATGCACGGCCCCGAACACGCGCGGCTCCGGCGCATCGCCGCCAAGGCGCTCACCCCGCGGCGGGTGGAACAGCTGCGTCCCCGCGTGGCAGCGCTCGCCGACGACCTGGCCGCGAAGCTGGTCGCGCAGGGCCCGCCCGCGGACGTGCTGGACGGGTACGCGATCCCGTTCGCCCTCGCGGTGCTCGAAGAACTCCTCGGCGTCCCGCCGACGGCTCGGGACGATCTGCGGACCTGGATCGACGGCGTCGTCGCGGTGTTCACCGCGCCCAGTTACCAGGAGATGGCCGAAGCCGCCCGGAATCTGGGTGGCTACCTGATGGAACTGGTCGAGGCGAAGCGGCGCGCGCCCGGGGACGACCTGCTGACCGGGCTGCTCCAAGCGCGCGACGACTCCGGCGACGCACTGCTTCCGGAAGAGGTCACCCAGCTCGCCTTCGCGATCATGATGGGCGGGTACGTCCCGCCCGCGAACGCCCTGGCCACGGCCGTGCTGCGGCTGGCGGCCGAACCGGAACTTCCCCGCGATCCCGCCTCGGTGCCCGCGCTGGTCGAGGAACTCCTGCGCCAGGACCAGGGCTCGGCCGGCGACCAGGGGCGGGTGGCGATCGAGGACGCCGACGTCGGCGGGGTGCCGATCCGCGCGGGCGAGTTCCTCCTCGCGCCCCTGCGCGCGGGCAACCACGATGCCCGGCGGTTCCCCGAGCCGGAGCGGATCGATCCCGGCCGCGCGCAGGGCCACCTCACCTTCGGCCACGGGCCGCACCACTGCCTCGGCGCGGCGCTGGCCCGGCTGGCGATCCGGACCGGCGTCACCGCGCTGCTGGCCGCGGCCCCTCGGCTGCGCCTCGCGGTGCCGTTCGAGGAACTCGCCTGGCGGCGGATGTTCCTCACGCTCCAAGGTCCGGTCGCGGTGCCGATCGCCTGGTAACCCGCTGTCGTGCGTCGCCGGGCGAACACATAGCGTGGACCCGGTTGGCGAGTCGCGGTGTCGCGGGAGGGTGTGTGGAAGAGGAGCCCGACGGCGATTCACGCCCCCCGGATCTCCGGGCCGGTCTCGTGTTCGGCGCGCACTGGGGCTTGCTCGCGTTCTTCGCCGGGCTCGGCGGGTACTACCTCGTCACGCTGGTGATGACCGGTCTCGTGTCCGGTTTCGACCAGTTCGACTCGTTCGAACTCCCCGACGTGGGCCCGTTGCTGCTGGTGGCCTTCCTGCCGAACCTGTTCCTCGGCCTCGGCCCCGCGATCGGTTCCCGGCGGTGGGGCCGGGGGCTCCGCGCGGACTTCGGCCTGCTGCCGACCCGCCGCGACATCAAGGTCGGACTCGCGTGCGGTGGCATCGCACTGGCCGCCGGGTACCTGATCAACCTCGTGCTGCTCGGTCTCTACGGCACGGACCGGATTTCCGACGGCCCGCTGGACGAGCTGTCCGGTGGGGTCGGCAACGACACCCCGTGGCTGATCCTCGCCGGGGTGATCGTCGTCTTCGCGGCCCCGCTCACCGAGGAACTGCTGGTCCGCGGTGCCCTGTGGCGAGCGCTCGAGCACTACCGGATACCGTCGTGGGCGATCCTGGTGCTGACCGCGGTCGTGTTCGCGCACCTGCACGGGGAGCCCACGCGGACGGTCGCCCTGGTGGGCCAGGGCCTCGCGATCGGCCTGGCCCGGCTGAAAACCGGCCGGGTGGGGGCCAGCCTGGTCGCGCACGCCGCCAACAACCTGCCACCCGCCTTGCTGTTGTTCGCCGGAATATGAGAGACCGGATGGACCACGCGGGGTAGCCGACCGGACTCACCCCGCTAGGCTCGACCGTATCCAGACATATCAGACGGAGGATCAGGCGTGACCGCATCGCAGCCAGGCGAATCGGTCCCTGGCGGCGGGACGCCTGAACCGGATCGGCCCGCACCGCGCTGGGGGTTCGGCGCGTTCCTCCTCGTCGAGGCCGTGCTGCTGGCGTCGGCGGCGTTCGTCAGCGCGCTCTTCGGACCGGTGCGCGGCGACCAGTTGCCGGTGCGGGACGTGCTCATCGGCACCATCGCGCCGACCGTGATCGCGGCCGGGGTGGCGCTGCTCATCACCAAGCTCCGCGGCAACGGCCCGTTCGCGGACCTGCGGCTGTCCTGGAACTGGGACGACGTCCGCGTCGGCCTGAAGTTCGGCGTGCTGGGCCTGGTCTGCACCACGGTCGGCGCGTTCGTGTGGACCCAGGTGGTCGGCCGGGAGAACGCGACCTCGGCGATCGGCGCGCTCGTCGAGGACAAACCGATGTCGGTCGCGGCCGCGGTGATCATGTTCGGTTACGTCTGGCTGCTCGGGCCGATCTGCGAGGAGATCATCTACCGCGGGCTGCTCTGGGGCGCGGTCGAACGGCTGCACTGGGGCAAGGAGAAATGGGGCCGGCTGGCCGCGTTCCTGCTGTCCACCGCCGTGTTCGCGGTGAGCCACCTGGAACCCCTGCGCACCACGTTGCTGCTGGTCATCGCGGTGCCGATCGGGCTGGCCCGGCTGTTCACCGGCCGCCTGCTCGGCAGCATCGTCGCGCACCAGATGAACAACTTCCTCCCCGCCCTGGCCATCCTGCTCACCTCCCTCGGGCTGTTGAGCATTTAGGGCGGAAAGCGGGGGTGGCGGCCACCGCGACGGGCGCGGCTGGCAGAATGGTCGCTTGCCTGCTTCGGCCGGACCCTCTCACCGCGCCGGAGCCACCAGAACCCGCGGGTACCCGCATCCGTTTCCCCACTCGGATCGTGTCCCGACTTCGAGCACCGAGAGAACTGAGGAGTACCCACACCCGTGGCCGTCAAGATCAAGCTGCAGCGCCTCGGCAAGATCCGTGCGCCGTACTACCGGATCGTCGTCGCCGACGCGCGCACCCGCCGCGATGGCAGGGCCATCGAGACGATCGGCAAGTACCACCCGAAGGAAGAGCCGAGCCTGATCGAGGTCGACTCGGACCGGGCGCAGCACTGGCTGAAGGTGGGTGCGCAGCCGACCGAGCCGGTGCAGCGCATCCTGGAGATCACCGGTGACTGGCAGAAGTTCAAGGGCCTGCCGGGCGCCGAGGGCACGCTGAAGGTGGCCGAGCCGAAGCCGAGCAAGCAGGAGCTGTTCAACGCCGCGCTGGCCGCCGCGGGCGAGGAGCCCAGCACCGAGGCCACCACGCCGAAGAAGAAGGCCGCCAAGAAGACCGAGGACAAGGCCGAGGCCAAGTCCGAGGACGGCGCCGCGAAGGCCGACAAGGAGAAGGCGGAAGCGTGAGCTTTCTCGCCGATTCCCTTGAGCACCTCGTGCGCGGGATCGTCGACAACCCGGACGACGTCCGGGTCGAGCTGATCACCACGCGGCGCGGCCGCACGCTCGAGGTGCACGTGCACCCGGACGATCTGGGCAAGGTGATCGGTCGCGGTGGCCGCACCGCGACCGCGTTGCGCACGGTGATGGGCGGTATTGGTGGCCGGGGCGTCCGCGTGGACGTCGTCGACACCGACCGCTGACCGGTCTGCGAACCAGCACGGTGCAGGTAGTCGTCGGGCGGATCGCCAAGGCGCACGGGGTCCGCGGTGAACTCGCGGTGGACGTGCGCACCGATTCGCCCGAGCGGCGCTTCGCCGTGGGCACGTCGCTGTCCGTCCGGCTCCGCGACGGCGCGATGCGCGAACTCACGGTGGCAGCCGCCCGCGAACACAGCGGGCGGCTGCTCGTGCGTTTCGAGCAGGTGCTCACCCGCGAAGTCGCGGAAACGCTGCGCGGCGCGTTGCTGCTCGCGGACACCGCGGACCTCCCGCCGACCGAGGATCCGGACGAGTTCTACGACCACGAGCTGGAGGGCCTGCGGGCCGAGCTCGCCGATGGCTCCGAGGTCGGGGTCGTCCGCGAGATCGTGCACTCGCCGGGCGGTGAACTGCTGTCCGTCGACCGGGACGGCCGGACGGTCCTGGTGCCGTTCGTGCGCGCGATCGTCCCCACGGTCGACGTGGCGGGTGGCCGGGTCGTGCTCGACCCGCCCGAAGGACTGCTGGACTGACCCCCGTGCGCATCGACGTCGTCACCATCTTCCCCGAGTACCTGGACCCGCTGCGGGCGGCGCTGCTCGGCCGGGCCATCGACCGCGGCCTGATCGAGGTCGGCGTGCACGATCTGCGCGACTGGACGCACGACGTGCACCGCGCGGTCGACGACGCGCCTTACGGCGGCGGGCCGGGCATGGTGATGAAGCCGCAGATCTGGGGTCCCGCGCTCGACGACGTGTGCGGCGAGGGCTCGCGGCTCGTCGTGCCCACCCCGGCGGGCCGGCCGTTCACCCAGGCCCTCGCGCACTCCTACGCCGCCGAACGGCACCTGGTGTTCGCCTGCGGCCGGTACGAGGGCATCGACCAGCGCGTGATCGACGACGCCGCCCGCCGGATGCCGGTGGACGAGGTGTCCATCGGCGACTACGTGCTCGTCGGCGGCGAGGCGGCGGTGCTGGTGATGGTGGAGGCCGTGGTCCGGCTGCTGCCCGGGGTGCTGGGCAATCCGGTGTCGGCCGAACAGGACTCGTTCTCCGACGGGCTGCTGGAAGGTCCGAGCTACACGCGCCCGGAGGTCTGGCGCGAGCTGCCGGTGCCCGAGGTGCTGCGTTCGGGCAACCACGCCCGGATCGACCGCTGGCGCCGCGACCGGGCGCTGGAACGGACCCTGCGGCGGCGGCCGGATCTGCTCGACCGGTTGCCCGCGGGCAGCCTCGACCAGCACGATCTCGCGCTGCTCGAGTCCCTGCGCGAGGAATCCGGCTAGGCCCCGTGCCGGGGCGCGAACCCCGGTCTGCAATACTTGACAGGTTGGCGCGACCGGACCAGGTCCCGCGCCGCTACACCAGCCCCCGGGTCGATCGCTGTGAAGTTGGTGCGCGCGCCCGGATGTACGTAAGCCATACGAAGGACGAGGACCACCGATGAACACCCTGGACGCCCTGGACGCTCAGTCGCTGCGTTCCGACATCCCGGACTTCCGCCCGGGCGACACGCTGAAGGTGCACGTCCGCGTCATCGAGGGCAACCGCGAGCGCAACCAGGTCTTCCAGGGCGCGGTCATCCGTCGCCAGGGCGGTGGCATCCGGGAGACCTTCACCGTCCGCAAGGTCTCCTTCGGCGTGGGCGTCGAGCGCACCTTCCCGGTCCACTCGCCGAACATCGCGAAGATCGAGGTCTTCAAGCGCGGTGACGTCCGGCGCGCGAAGCTGTACTACCTGCGCGAGCTGCGGGGCAAGGCCGCCAAGATCAAGGAACGCCGCGAAGCCCCCTCTGCCTCCTGAGCAGCCGATCGATTCCCGTAGCCTGGCGACGTGGTCGAACCTGTGCCCTCAAACGCTGCCGAGGATGAACCCGAGCGTCCCGATCCTGACGAGTCCGCCGAATCCGGGAAACGTCGGGGGAAGCGGCACCGCAAACCGAAGAAGCAGCGTTCGTTCTGGGTGGAACTGCCCATCCTGATCGTCGTGGCGCTGGTGCTGGCCTTCGTGTTCCAGCACTTCTTCGCCCGGGTGTACACGATTCCCTCGGGGTCGATGGAGACCACGCTGCACGGCTGCACGGGGTGCTACGGCGACAAGGTCCTGGTGGACAAGATCGTCTACGACTTCACCGATCCCACGCCGGGTGACGTGGTCGTGTTCAAGGGGCCCGAGCCGTGGACCGAGAACGACGCGCCGCCGCAGGAGTCCGGCAACGCGGTGGTGCGGTTCTTCCAGAGCATCGGTTCGGTGTTCGGGCTGGCGCCGCCGGACGAGCGCGACTTCGTCAAGCGGATCATCGCGACCGGTGGC
>NZ_VTHK01000027.1:130865-134545 GCF_009765355.1 Amycolatopsis anabasis
GCGAGCGCAAGCAGGAGCGCTTCGACCCGGTCAAGGTGCCCGCGGGCGCCGTGTGGGTGATGGGTGACAACCGGAACGACTCCTGCGACTCGCGCTGCCAGGGGGGCGGCGGCGAGCGGGGGACCGTCCCGGTGGACAACATCATCGGCAAGGCCCGGATCATCGTCCTCCCGCCGAGCCGGTGGGGCGGCGTGAGCGACCACAATCCGCAAGCTTCGGCGCAGGCCGTGGCGATGAGCGCGCCGTCCTGGCAGCAGGGCATCCCGCTCGGTTTCGGCGTGGTGGCCGCGTGGCCGACGCTGGCCCTGGGGCGGCGCCTCGGTTCGGGCCTGCGCAGGGCGGCGAAACGAAAGTCCTAGTCCGGTGCCGTCGAGCAGGCCGTTGGCGGTCGCACCGCCGATCCGTCCGCCCCGAGCCGTGATTCGGGGGGAGAGTTCGTGGGGCCTGCAGGCCGCGCTGGACCGGCGCGGGCTCGGGCCGGTCGCCGGTGTGGACGAAGCTGGTCGGGGTGCGTGCGCGGGCCCGCTGGTGGTCGCCGCGTGCGTGCTGCGTCCCGGCGACGGCGCCCGCCTGACCGAGCTGACCGATTCGAAACTGCTCACGCCACAGGCGCGGGATCGGGTCTACGACCGGGTGCTGGCCAGGGCGGTGGACCATTCGATCGTCGTGATTTCCCCCGAAGAGGTGGATGCGCTGGGCATCCACGTGACCAATATCGAGGGTATGCGCCGTGCGGTTTCGGGCCTGGACGTGGCCGCGGGCTACGTCCTGACCGACGGGTTCCGGGTCCCCGGCCTGCCCGCGCCCAGCGTGCCGGTGATCAAGGGAGACCAGGCGGTCGCGTGCGTGGCGGCCGCTTCCGTGCTGGCCAAGGTCACCCGGGACCGGATCATGGCCGGATTGCACGTCGATCACCCGGCGTACGGGTTCGAGGTGCACAAGGGGTACAGCACGACGGACCACATCGCCGCGCTCAACGAACACGGGCCGTCCGAGGTGCACCGGTGGTCCTTCACGAATGTGGCCAAGGCGGCGGTCGCCCACGGTCGTCGTCCACCGCACAAGGTGATGCTGACGGTGGCGGCATTGGAGTCGAGCGCGGCGGTACGTGCCGACGAGGGCGACGTGAGTCAGAATGGACGTTCTGTCGCCGAATGGCAGTCGAGCTCGCGAGGAGGGGCGCGCATTCCATGAGCGCAGAGGATCTCGAGAAGTACGAGACGGAGATGGAGCTCTCGCTGTACCGAGAGTACCGCGACATCGTCGGGCAGTTCTCGTACGTGGTGGAGACCGAGCGTCGGTTCTACCTGGCCAACGCGGTGGACGTACAGGTGCGTGACGGTGGTGGCGAGGTCTACTTCGAGGTTCGGATGTCGGATGCCTGGGTATGGGACATGTACCGGCCCGCGCGGTTCGTGAAGAACGTCCGGGTCATCACGTTCAAGGACGTCAACGTGGAGGAACTGGACAAACCAGACCTCCGCCTCCCCGAAGACGGCCCCTTCTCCGGCTGAACCGGCAGCGAGGGACCTTTACTACGGTTTGCCAGTAGTAAAGGTCCCTCGCTCTCGTCTGCGAGCAGCAAAGCTCCTTTCCTCCCGCCGCGACCCCCGGTTGTCCACAGCGGGGTAGTTGTCCACAGGTTCGCGAACTCAGGGTGGTGCCACCCCACCGCCCCTGGCAGCGTCGATGACGTTCCGTACCGACATCGACGCTGGGGGTAGCTCATGGGCACCGCCCTTCAACCCGCACGCGGCACACCCGGCGAGCCCGGCGCGCCGCACCTCCGTCTGGGCCGAGTGGGCGAGCACTTCGCCGCGCGGCACCTGGAAAGCCTGGGGCTGGTCATCCTCTCCAAGAACTGGCGCTGCCGGGAGGGCGAGCTCGACCTGGTCGCGACCGATGGCACGACCCTGGTCGTCTGCGAGGTCAAGACCCGCTCCGTCCCCGGTTTCGGTGACCCGGCCGAGGCCGTCACCGAGGCGAAGAGCGCACGGATCCGCCGGGTCGCCGGGCAGTGGCTGCGATCATTCCACGTCGGCTGGTGCCGGATCCGCTTCGACGTGATCGCGGTCAGCATGCCGCCGGGCAGCCCGGCCAGGCTCCGCCACATCCCGGGGGCGTTCTGATGTCCCTGGCACGCACCTGGTCGGTCGCCCTGCTCGGCATCGACGGCCGGGTCATCGAGATCGAGGCGGACATCGGCGGCGGCATGCCGGGCATGAAACTCGTCGGCCTGCCCGACGCGGGGCTGCGCGAAGCGAAGGACCGGGTGCGCTCGGCGGTCCGCAACTCCGGCCAGTCCTGGCCGAAGGAAAAGGTGACCCTGGGCCTGTCCCCGGCGAACCTGCCCAAACTCGGCTCGGGCTACGACCTGTCGATCGCCATCGCGGTCCTCGCCGCGGCCGGGAAGGTACCCGCGACCAGGCTGCTCGGCTGCGTCCTGCTGGGCGAGCTGGCATTGGACGGCCGGGTGCGCACGGTGCGCGGAGTGCTGCCGGGATTGCTGGCCGCCCGCAAGGCCGGGATGAAACGCGCGATCGTGCCGACCGGTTCGCTGTTCGAAGCCGCCCTGGTCGACGGCCTGGAGATCTTCGGCGCCACCCGGCTGCTGGACGTGGTGAACTGGCTCAAGGGCGAGGAATCCCTGACCCGCCCGGAGCCACCGGGCGAGGCCGGGCCGTCGGAGGTGCTCGACCTCGCCGATGTGATCGGCCAGCCGGAAGCACGCTGGGCCCTGGAGGTCGCCGCCGCCGGCGGGCACCACCTCCTGTTCACCGGGCCACCCGGGGTCGGCAAGACCATGCTCGCCAAACGCTTGCCCGGCTTGCTCCCGCCGCTGACCGGGGAGGAATCGCTGGAGGTCACCGCCGTGCACTCGGTGCACGGCTCCCTGTCCCCCTCCTCGCCCCTGGTCAAAGTGCCCCCGTTCGTCGCGCCCCACCATTCGGTTTCGGTCGCCGCACTCGTCGGCGGCGGCAGCGGGCTGGCGTCCCCCGGCCTCATCAGCCGAGCGCATCGCGGGGTGCTGTTCTTGGACGAGGTCTGCGAGTTCGGACCCCAGCGCCTGGAATCCCTGCGGACGGCCCTGGAGGAAGGGGAGATCCGAATCGCCCGCCAGCGCGGCTCGGTCTGCTATCCCGCCCGCTTCCAGCTGGTGATGGCGACCAACCCGTGCCCTTGCGCACCACCGCGGGAGGCCGACTGCTCCTGCTCACCCGCCGCGCGGCGCCGCTATCTGAGCCGACTGTCGGGGCCGCTGCTGGACCGCGTGGACCTGCGAGTGCGGATGCGCCCGATCACCGCGATGAGCGCGCACGAGACCGGCGAACCGGAGTCGACCGAGGTGGTGCGCGAACGGGTGCTCCAGGCCCGCGCCCGCGCCGCCCGCCGCTGGGCGGAGCACGGCTGGCGCACCAATGCCGAGGTCCCCGGCCCGGTCCTGCGCCGGGAGTTCGCCCTGCCGGGCTCGGTCACCTCACTGCTCGATCGCGGCCTGGACCGCGGTGCCGTCACCGCCCGCGGTGCCGACCGCTGCCTCCGCATCGCCTGGACCCTCAGCGACCTGGCCGACGCCGACCGCCCGGATGCCGACCACGTCGCCACCGCCCTCGAATTCCGCGACCGGAGAGCCGCATGACCACCGCACACCCCGCCGCCCCCACCGCGACCCCACCCCC
>NZ_VTHK01000028.1:0-60322 GCF_009765355.1 Amycolatopsis anabasis
AGTTGCTGGTATCCGGTCGATCCTTTGCGTGACGACGTCGTCCCATATCCGGCGGAAGCACTCCGCCTGATCAACAAAGGCGAAATCCTCGTCACGCACGGTTGGGCTTAAAGGCTGGCCAGCAGGGTTTTTCACTGGAGGGGGCTTGAATCTCCGCTTCGCGGCATGCGGACATCGAGCCAACCTCCACAGTCACGTGGCAGTATTTGTGTGGACGTGGTCCCAGTATGGTGTCCACAGTGGGAGCATGGAACACCACACCAGGCGGAATCGGATCGCGTGGGATGCTGCGTCGGAGAAGCACGTCCGCGAGTACCAGGAACTGTTGGGTCAAGCCAAGAAACAGTCTTCGCTCTTCGAACGTGAACTCGACCTCCTACGGCCAATACTCGTGTCGTCGCCCACGGTAGTACACCTGCAAAGCGGGCATGGCTTGGACGACGTCGCCCTGGTCGCTGCGGGTGCCCGATCTGTGGTTGGTGTCGATTTCAGCGAGGTCGCATCGATCGCGGCGCAACGTCGAGCGGACGAGTTGGGGGTGGCCTGCCGCTATGTGGTCGCCGAGTTGCCAGGTGCTCCATTGCGTGACGAGTGTGCTGACCTGGTCTACACCGGCAAGGGAGCGTTGATCTGGATGCCGGATCTGCGGGTGTGGGCCAAAGACGCGGCTCGCCTGTTGCGACCAGCGGGGCATCTATTCATCTACGAGGCTCATCCCGCAGTGCCGCTGTGGACCTGGGACGAGGACGAGCCCCGGATTCGCCCTGACCGCAGTTACTTCGAACGCTCCCACATCAACGACACGTTCCCCGCCCACGGTGCGGTGGAGTGGCAGGCGACCCTGGGAGAGATCATCAACGCGGTGATCTCGACTGGTTTAGAGCTGCAGTACGTCGCGGAATACGCCGAGCCCTTCTGGCGACCGGGCAAAGTCGCAGCGGCAGCGTGGCGAGGGCAGCTGCCGAATTCGTTCGCGCTCGTCGCCCGACGAAGGGATCCCACCTCCGCCGTCGGGAATCGGTGACCGAAGCGGGTACGCGCACATAGGCATGGACGTTGGCCAATGCTGCGGTGGTCGGCGTGGGAAGAAACTCTCTGTTGTCGGCACCGAGGTCTACCATTACGACGTGCCACAGGACCGTCCGCCGATCCCCGCCGAAATGCGCCGCGCGATCTTGGTCGAGGCAGGTCACTGGTGCGCCATTCCCACCTGTCGGCAGTACCCCGTTGACGTTGATCACATCGTCGACTGGGTGAAAGTACGGCGGCACGAGTTCGACAACCTGATCGCCCTATGCCCGAGGTCCATCGTAGGGCTCGCCACTGGGCTATGCGCTCGGCACCACCCAACCCGACGCCTAGGGGGCTCGGTGGCGTCAGTTACTCCGAGTAGCTGTTAGCATGCCTACTTGGCGAGCCGGCAAATGCGGACGCTGGAGGGATGGCCGCTCGCCTCGGCGCTTTACCTCAAGATGTCGACGTTCGCGGCCACGGACTATCCGGCAACAGAGTCGTACGTCCACAGCAGAGCTGCGCGTAGGCTGCGGAGCACCTGTTCATCATCCGTCTCGCCGGGATCATCCCCCAGGGGAATCCACTCCTCGGCGACCGCGCGGCCGTGGAGTGTGCGGGTGATGAGCAGCCCGGAGTAGTCGAGACATTCCCCGCCGAGGGGCACTCCTCGAGTGCTCGATGCGAGATCCATACCTCGGCCGCGGCGCGGCCGAGCGGCTGGTCGAGAGCGGAGCCCGTCGAACATTAGGGCTCACCTGGTCTTTCTTGGAGATCATGCAGGTCTTTCCGGACTAGTCGAGCCGCCGCAATGGGGTGTTACGTCTGGTCGATCGGAGTGTTTGTCGGATCACCATGTTGGTGGGCTGCGACGTGGTGGAGCCGGACACATGGAAGTCGGGTCAAGTGCGACGGCATGGACAGCCGATACATCTGCTCGCTCACTAGTCCAACTGAGCGAGATCTGCTCTCGGTATAGCTGCTGCCCTGCGGCTCCTGAACGACTTTCACGGTCAGCGACCACGCGACCACGGAAGCCTCTATCTTGGTCAGCGGCGGGTGCGGCGGTGGCAGACAGAAAGAGGGAGATTGCGTGGCGCTGGACGGATCCGGGTTCCATGTCGAGATCGAGGTGCTGGAGGGCGCTGCGAAGGCGATGGGGGAGATCACCGCCAAGCAGGACAACTTCGATCTGCGCGGGCTGTGCGGCGAGGAGTCCGAGGTTGGCCACGCGACCATGCACGCTGCGCTGGGAAACTTCTGCGGGAAGCTGAGCGAGAGTATGGGCATTCTCTCCGACAAGGCGGAGGACATGCGCGGAGGTCTGGAGACCGCCGCGAGGATCTACCGCGAGCACGAACACGACACCAAACAGAGCCTGACCGCCGACCCGGCCGTCGAGGCCATGGAAGACCTGTAGGGGGCCGGGCTTCATGGTCGATCGGAAGGAATTGGGCGAGGCTACGACCCGGGAAGAGCTGATACCTGGGAGCCCGGAGGCGCTGTACAAGAACGCTGAAGTGCTGCGGGACCGGGCGATCGATGTTACCGCCGATGGCGAGGCGCTCAAGCGCATCGATGTCGGGGCCTGGCGGGGCCCGGCCTACGACGCGTACGCCGAGGAGAACGAACTCGAGGTTCCCAAGTGGCTCAAGACCGGCGATGCGCTGGCCTACGGAGCGCAGGCGGTGGAGAACTACGCCAACTGCCTGGGCTGGGCGCAGATGCAGGCGGAGCAGGCCCTTGAGCTGTACAACCGCGGCCAGACCCTCACACAGCAGGCGAACGCCGCGCATAACCACGCCGTGGCGGAGGCCAGCGCACAGACCCAGGCCAACGCGGGCCGCGGTGACCCCACCGTGGTACAGCCACCGCCATTCAACGATACCGGTGAGGAATACCGACAGGCCGCTCGCGAGATCCTTGACCGCGCCCGCCACCAGCTAGATCAAGTCGCTGACGAGTCCGCCAACGCGCTCAACGAGCTGGCCGCGGCCGCGCCCTCCGAAGACGACGAGGAAACCACCGCCTCGAAGGTGGGCCATACGATCCTGGACGGCCTCGGGATGATCCCGGTCGTCGGCGAGCTGGCCGACGGCGCGAACGCCGCGTGGCATGCGCTGCAGGGCCACGCTGGCGAAGCAGCCCTGTCGGGGGCGGCGGCAATCCCCATCGCCGGCTGGGCTGCTGGAGCGGGCAAGATAGGCAAGGCTATCGGCAAGGCGCTTGAGAAAGGTGAGAAGGCCCGGTTCGGCTGGTCGTCGCGCATCGGCAAGGGGGCATACAGGGATAATTTTTTCGATCAGTACCCTGAGCTTAGGGGGCAGGTTGAGGTTCATCATGCCGTTGAGCAGCAAGTAATCACGAAAAAGTATCCACACTTGGATATCAGCTTGCATGAGATGCATTCCCTCGACAATTTGCGAGGGATTCCGAATGACGTGAAGGGAGTGCTGCATCGAGGTCAGATACGTGGAGAATGGGACGAATTCTACCGCGAGAATCCCGGGGCCACGAAGCAAGACCTGCTAGACTTTGCGACCAAGGTTGACGAAAAGTTCGGCCATCTGTTCCGGCCGCCTGTGCGTTGAGAGGTTATGATGTATTACCTGGTTAAGCCAGAGGTTGCTGGCGAAATGGGAGAAGGGACAGTGCTGGATCACAGCACGCACCCTCCGAGGGTTGACAGGCTCGAATACGAAATCGGGGGATGGCTCGGCAGTGATCTCATGACCACTTTCCCCTGCTTTATCGTGACTGAAACACTCGCTGAAAAGCTGACAGCTTCCGGGCTTGGTAGCTTTGAGTTGCGAGATGTTGAGATCACCATCTCGCCAGAAGGTGAGACAGCACTGCAGGTCATGGGATTCAGTGAGTTTCCCAAGTGCAAGTGGTTCTATGTGACGGGGACGGCCGGGCATGACGACTTCGGTGTCACACAGAAAGCGAGGTTGATTGTTTCCGATCGCGGCCTGGAGGTCGTGCGTCAAGGTCGGATAGAATATGTCGCAATCGAAGAGTATAATCCTGAAATACATACATAGAATTGCTGCCATGTCCGCGACGGCCAGAGACTGTCGGGTGTTCGGAACAACCGAACCCCGATCCAGTTACCGGGTAGTCGTCCGGTCTCACGGGCGCACGATTGTTGATGATCAGTTGAAACCTACAGTCGGCGTGGGTGGCCCAGGGTAAGTGAACATGAGGAAACCGTTCCAGGGCGTGGCTACGCGCCACAACGACCGCGAGGCTCGTCGGCGCGCACGAGTTGAACCCTCACCATCCCAGCGAGCACGGCCGCATCACCGCCCTTACCGACGTCGCTTGCCGAGTGCTAGGGGGCTTGCGCCAGGGCCGGATCTACCACGCCGATCTTGAGGAATACAACCCCGAGGCGCACAAGTAGACCTCGCGTTCTATCGGTGCGTGCGCCCGCCTGTGTTTGCCCGAGCGGGAGTATGACGACCACCAACGTTTAGCCCTCTGGGATCTGGGCCCACACGCGGGCAGCAGCTTCGCGTAGCTCCGCTGGACCGTGTTCGCTCCACCCCTGGAATTTCCCTGCTAGCTCGGCGATCAGAGCGCGGTGTTCTGGTCGCTCGTCGGTGTGGGCCAGCGCCCATAGCAGCCCCCGAACCGCAGCGGTCGTGTCAGCATCAACCGACCGGTACGAATTCAAATGCCGAACCAAGCCCCAGAACATCCCCCCGACACCAGGACGGAGCCGCACATCCGCCGGTAGCTCAGGCGGAATCCAACGCAACAGCCCGCGCAGAGCCGGGACGAGGAACGCCGCGACGAAACAGATCAACGCAGCGATACCGATCGCTCCGATGGACCGCAGCCAAAAGGCCACCGCCACGAGCGCACCAATGATCAGCAGGACGACGACCGCACCTGTGATGTAGGCGCGCTGCAGTGCAGGCCGAAAATGCCACTCCTCCACAGCGTCGGACCGCTGGTTGGCAGCAGCCTGGTCCAGACGCGGGTCGACGACCGCCAGCCGCCACGGTTCGTCGAGTATTACGCCCCACCAGCTAAACACCGGACGTGCCTGCTCCCACGGCGGCATCGGACCAACACGCTTACCCGCGCTGCCTTCGATCATCGCTGGTTCGTCCTCGTGGTTCTAATGTGGATTCCGAATGCGACAGGAGTCGGAACCTCCGGTTCCTGCGGTCAATACACGTAGGTGGCGAGCAGGGCGTGTGAGGTAGTGGCCTGGTCGCCGTAGATCGCGTAGTGCCAGTCCAGAGCTAGACGTCGGAACGCGCTTTCGTCTTCGTCGGTCAGCTGCACTGGCTCGCCGGCAGGAGTGGTGTCGATCCGAGCGAGTAATCGCGCTGTATCGGCGACCGGAACGCCCTCGGCCGCGGGCCGGTGGTCGGCGTGGATCGGGGTGGTGGCGATGGCGACTTCGACCACGGCGAGCAGTTTCCGGAACGTGCGGTAACTGGCGTCGACCAACCCCTCGTACTCCTCGACGGTGGCCAGGTAGTCAGCCAGGTCAGCGAGTACGGCGGGACGATCTGGCTCGGCCGCGCGGATCAGCAGGGCTCGGGCCGCCACGAGCGTGTCGATCTGCGCGCGGGTGGCAGTTGAGACATAGAGGCCCATGTGCTGGTAATTGCCGTAGCGCACGTCAAGCGCGGTGCTGCGCTGCTCGTCGCCGAGGTGGCGGGCCCAGTTGCCGAAGATCGTGGTCCAGGCGTTGACTGGCTCGGTGGTCGTCATCTCGGCGGGCAGTTGCCACATCTCGACGCCCGGATCGTAGGTAGCCGGGTCGGCGGTGGATCGTAGGACGTGAAGGAACTCCTCCGCACCGCAAGCGGCGCGGGTTAGTTCTGGGTGGTCCGGAATGAGGATTCGCACCGGATTGGTGATATTGCTGATCATTGGTCTGCCTCGGGTGCGGTACGGGCGGGGACAGCGACATGTCCGGCGGTGCGTCGAGCGGTGCCGTCGTCTAGTTCTCGGGCGTTCCCGGAGTGAAATCGGCAGCGTCCACGACACGTTGCCCGTCGACCGCTGCCTCCTCTATGTCGTCAATGGCGCGTGCTGGAATCACGAACCTGCCGCGGATCTTGACGGCGGGAAACTCGTCGTCGCCGATCGCCCGGTAGATCGTCATGTCCGAAATACCAAGGATGTCGGCTACCTGGCTGACCCCGTAAAACTTCGGGGGTGTGGGTGAGTCCTTCTTCGCGTGCTTCATGGGCTTTGTCCTCTGTGGATGGAGGAGGCTCCGGCCGTTGCGTTGTCTGGTGGGCGTGCTGGTCGGGGCGGACAGCGGCGCCCTCCCCTGCAACCGCTGGCCGCGTCCCTGACATCCCGCCTTGAGGTGGAGTCAAGTGTTGACTTTATATGCCAAGAGTGCCGTGAATGGTTAGAAAAGTCAACAGATGTAGTCGATTGCAGGCGAAGGGGTGTGTGAGTGCTCCGGGGCGCGTGCTGGCGCGGCGCCGGTGGGTGATCAGAGTGCGCGGTGATGGTGCTGGGTAGCGGTGCGGCGAGAAGATCGTTTGCCGAGCGTGGTGGGTCGACCGGACCTGGCCATCGCGTGTTCCGGCGGGCTTCGACTGCGGCCTGGTCGGCGGGCGGTTGTGCGCCTGCCGGACCTACTCGGGACTGGGAAGCTGATGACCTGGTTCGGTGTTGACGGCGCCAGCGGCGACGTTCGTCACGATGTTGGCGGAGCAGCCGTTCTGGATCAGCAGAGCCATGGACGGGGGTGTACGGAGTGGGGGAACGTTCTCGCAGGTGACGGTCAGCGATGGCTTGCAGCTCCTCTGTGAGTGTCCAGGCATCGGAGTCATGGGGGCCTCCCCGGTAGCTGTGGCTCCGGCGAATGAGGCCGAGCTTCTCGGCGGCGTCTCGTGCTCGGCGGATCGTCTTCGGATCAAGGCGTGCTCGTTCCGCCCAGGCACGGACCGCGATCGACCCGTGGTCGAGGGCGATCGGCTCGACGAGAGCGTGGAGGGCTGCGAGAAGAGTCGTGAACTGGACCCCTCCTGGCAGGCGGCCGCGGGCGTCGGCGGACTCGGACGCGGCATCAAGGAGCGTGACCCGGACAGCTTCGATGCAGTACTGCAGGTCCGAAGCCCGAGCCGGGCGACCGATGAGGTCGGGCGGCCTGCTTGAACGGTGGACGCGGCGGCGCCGTGGGCGTTCGCGGCGAGCCTCCTCGAGTGCGGGAAGCCAGCGTTCGGCTCGCCACCGCTGTCGGCCGACCCGGTCGGCTTGCATGGGCGACGCCTCGCGGAAGTGCTTCCACGCTTGGTCTTCGGTGAGGCCGCGTTCGGCCGCGACGATGGTGGTGGCCGGCGCCCAGAACCACCGGCGCCACGCGTGCTGGCCCAACTCGTTGGCTTTGCTTCCAGCGGTATTCGCGGCGTTCCAGGCATCGATGGTGGACCACTGTGCGCGAGCGCGGGCGAGGGCATCACCGAACTCTCGCTCCGAGCGACTGTGCCGAGGCGGAGCCCGACGTGTGCAGCGCGGTCGTCGCGGCCGGGGGGCAGCGGAGCTAGGTTGCGCAGTTCGAGCGTGCGGCAGGCTGACGAGGTCAGCTGTAGTGAGGGTGCCGCCGAGCGTCGGCGCGGGGAGCCGATGACGATGTGCAGCGGTGAGCAGCCTCAGCGTCGAGCGCGCAGTGACCGACACGGCGTGGTGTGTGCCGATGAAGCGGGAGAGATTGAGGAACTCGCCCCGAAGCGGTGATGGTACGACGGTGATCAGATGGATGTGTCCAGGCCGGCCGGAGGCGCGTCGATACCAGGGCAGTCCGTGTCGGTCGCACCAGGAAACCAGATCGTCACTGACGGCTTGGCCCGCTTGTGGTTCGGCGCCGGTGTCATCGGGGTCAATGTCGACTCCAACTACGCCCGGCCGGAGGGTCCCGACGATCGCCACCGCGTCCGCCATCTCATCGATGCGCTGCCTCGCAGTGGCGAGAGTTGTTGTTGTGGACACCGCTTGGTTGTCGGTGTCGATGAGGATGAACGGTGGGCCGAAGAGTTCGGCGTCCAGCTCAGCCGTGAGCGCACCTTTTCCTGACTGGGCTTGAACGTTGGGCGGTGTCGATGGTGCTTGTGGAATGTCATCAGAGCGTGCGCTACCCTGGGAACAGCTGTGCATAGCGTTTCCCTCGTGTCCGCTGCTGTGAGCGACACCGGGGTAGCCGGAGTGGTATTCGGCCGTAGCAGTGACAAAGACCGGGATCCTGGCGGGGATACTCGGTCTCGGTGGTACCGAGCCCGCGCGACTTGTCGCGCGGGTTTTGTTGCTAGTGGACGGTGTCGCCGTGTTGTTCAGTTCGCAGTGTTGGCGAGTCGGTGACCACCTCCCGATAGTCGATCTGTGGCCTGGGCGCGTATCGAGGGCCGTGATCCTCGGTGCGCGCAGTGGCCGGGTTGGTCAGGCTGGCCCGCTGTCAGCGAACGGGGCGAGTCGAGCGTGCGAGATCTGCGACAAGGTCAGTGAACCGGTCGACCGCGCGCCTCGATTGCTTCCGGTGTCGTCCACCGCGGCGGCGAGGTGTCGCACGGCGGTTCTGCCGCGTTGCAGGCGAGGCCGCAGGGCGGAGGCGAGACCGTCGTAGTGCGGAAATGGCGAATACGCCTCCGAGTACTGCGGCGCAAATCAGGAGTAGGTGACGAATCTTAGGCATGTTTCTCCTTCTGTGGCACGGAAGTAGGTCGGCCCTGGCGCCATGGCCAGCGCAGTGGAAGCGTGTGGGTGCGCATGGCGGCAGGAACGCGATTGATACGAAGAACGATCGCTGTCCACGTCATCCCGATGCCCACCCCGACAAGTGCGAGATGGTCGCCGGGGGAAACTGCTTGCTGGGCAAAGAGATGCGTGAGTCCGATGATCTGATCGTTGGGACCTACGTGCCCCCATTGGTCGCCGGCGTGTTTGAGTGTCTTCTCTTCGGCGAGGTGTAAGGGGCGCAGGCATTGGTTGACCAGAAGGCGATGTCCGTAGTGAGGCAGGAGGACCCACCGGAGGTCGTTGAGTTCGAGGTCGGCGTCGGCCAGGGCATGCTGCATCACGTGGGCTATCCCCGTCGTGCTGCGCCGGGTCACTGATGACGCGCCGACCGCGGCGAGGTAATGCGCCTTGCGTTGGTGCACGCGCTCGATGCCGACTTCGGTGGTGCCCGGTGGGAGGAAACGGGCTCCGCTGCGATGGAGTTCTTCGAGGGTCGGGTCGGTCCACGAACTGGTCGCGAGTACGCGTGCGAGGCCGGGTTCGCGGCCGAGGATGAGGGCGGAACCGCCGTCGCCATAAGCGATTCCGTGGTCGGCGGTGAGGTGGTCAAAGGCAGGGGCGCCGAAGATCTCACCGCCGGTGAGCATGACTGTGTTGGTATCGGGACTGCCCGCGAGGACGCGGGCGGAGAGATCGACGCTGCCGACGAGTGAGTTGCTCATGGCGTTGATCTCGGTGGCGATGCCGGGCCCGGCGGGAAGCCCTAAGCGAGAACGCACGTAGGCGGCACGGGACCAGAAATCGATCCCGCGGCTACCTCGCCAAATGGCCGCGTGGAAATGCAGGTCTGGCACAGGAAGCGGTCCGGTGGAGGTCATGGCGAGGCTGGCGAGCGCGCCTCGACCTGCGTGCACGGCGAGGTCCATGCCGGTGATGCCGCGCGCGACGGACACGGCGCGCTGTCCCGTGCCACTGAGATGGTGGTGGTCCGCGGAGGGAAACTGGTCGACCGGCACGAGCGTGCCGAGGGCGGCGCCGATGCCGCGGATGTGGAAGTCAGTCCAGCGCATGTCAGCACCCGCCTGCCGAGAGGTGTGAGGCTCGGTGCCCTCGTGCATGGCTGTGGCGCAGGTCGTTCTCGATGGCGTAGACCGACGTGTAGTACGCGCGCAGCTGTGAGGTCGTGATTCCGGCGCACGCCGCGATCTCATCGAGCCTTCTGGGCGTGTCCTCGGGTTTCGTGGCCGACTTCTGAGACAACAGGTCGTGCGCCGCGGCGAGTATGCAGGTGCGCATGGTGTACTCCTGCGAGATCAACAGTGGTGGCAGCGGGCGAGCAAGGCCCCGAACGAGGCCACGCCGATTTCTCGACGAGAAGGCCGGTTGCCGCGCCTGGCATAGGGACATGTCGGAGCTACCGTGGGCGTCGGACGCGGCCAGAACGCCGGGACATGAGCCGCTCGAGGTGTTCGGCCCGCAGCTGACCGACACGCGAGCTGACAGCTCCGCTGAGTTCGGGCACTCGCTGAACGTCAGCGATGAACTTCGGGTCCGTACGGAACACGATCAGCAGGACGGAGGCGTTCAAGCTGAGATTCACCACGGCGTATGGGGTTTCCGGCGGGATATAGATCATGTCGCCGGGACGGGGAAGGTCCGGACGCATGTCGTGGCCGGAGAGCACGGCGGCATAGCCGCTGAGGACGGCCAAGGCGGACTCCGTGGCGCTGTGCCGCTGTGGCGCGGTCGCCCGGCCACCTGGGATGTGCATGCGCCCGGCCGAGAGCATACGAACCGGGACCGCGGGAGCGTGGATGATTGCGGTGACGGTGTCACCTTCGCGGGTGGTGGACGCGGCGGCGCCGCTGGCGGAACGGTGCACGGCGGCGGTGAGCGTGGATTCCATCGTATGTTCTCCAGTCATCGTCAGCTGCTGGGTTGGTCGGTGTGGATGCGGGAGAGCTCGCGGGCCAGCGCGGCGTTGGCCTCTGCCGCGGTTGTGGTTCGGCGGCCGAGGCCGCACGCTGCCGCGACTGCGATGGCGCGGTGGCCAAGCTCGGACTCGACCAGGTGCAGCGCGGTGCGGGAGTCCTCGGGATGGAGTTCGTCAGCCAGCCCGGCGATGATGTCGATTCCGGTGCGCAGGTGCTGGAGGGCGCGGTAGAACAAGGGCTCAGTCGGTGGCCCGGTGATGCCGGTGCACATCGGGATGTGCGCTGTCGGCATGGGGTAGTCGAGGCGGTTCAGCCGCCGGTGCAGGGCGTTGAGGAACTGTACGGCGGGAACCAGGTCACGGGGCTCGACAAGCGGCTCGTGGGCGAGGTCGCCGTGGCACAAGTGCAGGATCCAGCGCGCAGATCGAGGTGCGCCCGTGATCAGCTGAGCCGTTTTATGTGCGAGACCGAAGGAGAGGGCTGGCCAGAGCTGCCGGGGAGTCCGGTCGAACATGACCAGCACGGCCGGCGTTTCCAGTTGGAAGACAACGTCGTCGCCCCACCGGTCGTGGATGTGACGAATGTCAGTGAGGACAGCCTCCCGGAACACCGAAAGGTGTGCGAGGGCGGCTTTCGGGCCGCCGAAGCAGAAGAACGACAGGTCCAAAGCGTTTGGCACGGAAACCTGGTGCGGTGGCAGGTCGCGGTCGCTGGACAGGCGGTTGCGGGCGGCCATGGCCGCGGTGACGTCGCTTGCTCGCCGCAGCGCTATGTCTTCGGGTGCGAGGCGATGACCGGGCGCGAGTCCGTAGGCGGGCAGATCCTCGTAGCTGGTGGAGTCCCCGGTATGCACGGTTTGGAGTGCGGCAACGTCCGCAAGACTAACCAGCCAGTTGACGATCCACTGTGGATCCTGGTCGCACGGGAGGGTGAGCAGATCGGTGTCACCAGCCTGATCGACAAACCACTGCATTGCGGTGGAGTCGTTGATGAGTAGCTCAGGTGGGAGGGAACCAACGAAGTGCAGGGCTCTGCCCGATTCGCCGGACTGGTCCGGGACTTCGTGGAGCGTGGGATGAGAAATGACAGTGGCGGACATCGTCTCCCCTAACGTCGCGTGCTGATTCGTGTTGTTGGGGCGGTGTGGCCGACGAGGGGAGGGACGTCGGCCACACCGCTAGATATTGAGTTGCGGCGATGGTGCTCGTGACCCGCCCTCGCTCGGAGGCGAGGACGGGCCACGGTCTCGCCCGAGGGACCAGGTGAACTGCTAGCCGGTGACCGGAAGGTGGCCAGGCTTCGGGCCCGGGGTCGGCGCGGGCCGGTCATGAGTCGTGTCGTCGTGATGCTGGGTGCGGTCGGTGGGCCGCCCAGGCTGATGCCCAGGAGTACCCGGCTTGCCCGGTGCAGTGGGCTTTCCGGGCTTACCCGGCGGGTTGGCGGGCGGTTCGGTCGGCGGGGTCCCGGTGCCGCAGGAGACCGACGCCACGGTCACCGTGATAGCGGAGTTCTTCCCGTCCTTTCCGGATCCTGCGGCACTGACGGTGATGGTCGCCGCGGTGCCTTTCGCGCCACCGGAGGCACCAGGGCTGACCTTGAGGTTGCCGCTGCCGCCTCCGGACGCACTGACGGTGGTGACTCCGTTGCGGCACTTCGCGGAGAAGGGGCCCACCGTGGTTCCGCCGACCCGGACGCTGGACACCGTCGCCTCGGCGATACCGGCCCCGGCCCGGACGGTGATGCCGCTGGCGACGACGGCGCCACTCTTGGTGGACACCGATCCTCCGGCATTCTTGATAGCCCCGTTGCTCGACACGCTCGGCTGCGCACCGAGACTTTCGGTGCCGCTGACCGAGATGCCACTGGCCGTGGAGGTAGCGGCCTCCGCGTGAGCGGACGCCGCGTGAGCGGACGCCGCGTCAATGGCGGCCACCCCGCTGATACCACCAATGATCAGCACGCCTGCGCCGAGCCCAGCCAGCGCGGCGCGGGGACTGAACGTGTACTTGTTGGTGTTCACGGTTTCTCCCATGTTGTTGGTAATGGATGGGTCAGGTAATGAGCACTGGCGTGCCGATGGGCACCCACGTACTCAGAACGCGCAGCGCGTCGGCTGGCACCCGGATGCAACCGTCGCTAGAGGGGCGGCCGAATACCGTGGTGGTTGGCCACCCGTGGATGCCCGTGGTTCCGGGACCACCGCCATACGTTTCGTGGCTTGCGGAATGCGTCCCCAGCGGAAGAATCACCGGACTGAACGTCTGCCGACTGTCCTGGATGGACGCCATGATGAACGTCCGGCCCGGCGGGGTCTCCGCACCCGGCTTGCCGACGCCGATCGTCCAATTCCCGAGCTGCTGTCCATCGCGAAAGAGCTGCATGCGAAACGCAGACCGGTCGACTACGAGCCGATAGGGCGTGTGTGCGGTCTCCACCGAAGAGTCCTGAATGGACACCCATCCCGTCGAACCATTGGGCCTGGACGGCAACAGAACCTGTACCCAGCCAGGCTCCTCGGCGATCACCGGCAGCCAGGTGTCGGAGTTGATCTGTTGAGGTGGCAGCGCCGCGATGGCCGGGCCACCCGGTTGGGCGTAGACCGGCACCAGGTTACGTGGATGTACCACACGGCCGACCGGCACGCGGTCCCGATCGATGTCTGCCGGAGCTGCGGGCACGGTGGTGAAGGTCGTGGATTCGGTTAACGCGGCAAGGTTGTCCACGGGCTGTGGCGGGATCTCGTGCGCCTGCACAGCGATCGTGGTCTCGCCTGATCGGTCCTCGGCGCTGTTGCCGTCGGATGACCCGGTTGCCGCGACCAGCACGGCCGCGATGAGCAGCGCCAACACCAGCACGATGATGGCGGCGATGAGTTGCACTCGCTGTCGCGTCGACCAAGACCGGGTCGTCGGCGTTGGTTCGGTGACACCGTGCTCGTCGGCGTCGTGGGAACGCGGTCGTGAGTCTTGCGGATCGTCGCTTCCTGACACGACAGCACCTCCTGACGATGAACGGACAGACGAAGGAACGAGGGGAGTGGTGCGGGCCCGCCCCCGATTAACGGGCCCGCACCACCAGTGCGGCTACTTCGCCAGCGCGGCCACGAAACCGGCTGACGGAGTGCCGAGACCGGTGACCGTGTCCCAGCCCGGTGCGCTCTGCAGGTTCTGGGGTCGCGTGTCGAAGTCGACCAGGTAGCTTCCCTGCCCACCTGGCACCGAGGTGCCAGGCAGCGAATGCATCGACGGTGTCCATACGCCGGCCTTCTGCGGCGTTACGTCGATGATTGCGGGGCTGCCCTTGAGTGCGTAGAGCGCGGGGTTGAGCAACCCTGCCCGTGCAGTCCCGGCGCGGGCTTGCTGCGCGTCGACGGCGAGGCCGGCAACCAGCGGCGCGGCCAGCGAGGTGCCACCGGAGGGACCAATGGTGAACTGCCCTCGGGAATCGGTCTGCCCGACCAGCATTCCGGTGTAGGAGTCGGCCAGCGCCGCGATGTCCGGTACGGCCCGCTTACCGTGGGCAACCTCGGCGGGGACCGCCCCGGCTTGCCAGTCGGGCGCGTCGTACAACGCGGACGGTCCGCCTCCCGCTCCGCCAGCGAAGGGGCCGTCAGCGTCACGCTGTGGTACCCACTGCCCACCGGAGAGCGTGTTGCCGGTGTTCTCCCAGCCGGTGAGGACCTTGGGCTTGTTGTCCTGTCCCAATCCCACCGTGGTGCCACCAACGGCGGTCACCCATGGGCTGCTCGCGGGGAATCCCGCCGTGATCCGGCCGACCATGCCGGAGTTGTTTCCGGCGTCCCCAGTGGACACCGTGACGGACTGACCTTGGATCCCCGCTTGCAGGGCCATGGAGTTGAACTGATCGCGTGTCGCAGCCGGTAGGCGGCGCTCGCCGTCGGCGTCACCCCAGGAGTTGCTGATCACGTCGACAGCGTTGTCCTGCACCGCCTTGTTGAACGCGTCGTACAGACCGCCGATGCAGGTTTTCGCCGCGTAGTAGCGAATCTTCGCGTTCGGCGCGATCGTGTGCGAGGCTTGCACGTCCAGCGTCTGTTCGCCGTACCAGCCTTCAGCATCGCATTCCTTCTCGTCGGTGAAACCGCCGTCCGGCAGCACCGCGCTGTACTGGTCGGCCGCCAGCGGCGGCACCCCGAGGTGACCGGCAGCGCGGTTGGTATCGGCCACCAGCGTTGGAGAGTTGTAGGCACCGACGATCCCGACCGTGGTTCCTGCGCCATGGTGGCCGGGGTTCAGCCCATACATGGCGCGCACGGACGGCCCGGTGTAACCGCAGAGGGAGTTCGACTGCGACCCTGCCGGATATTTCTGTGGAACCTCGGCGTTGTTCTGCTCGCCCCACCAGCGCGCGCAATGCTGCACCGCGTTTGCGCCCGGCGCTGAAGGGGCGGTGTGCTGAGGCTTGATCGCCTTGGCGCTGTCATCCAGCCCCAACACGGTCGTGACCGCGCCCCGCAACTCCCGCGGCAGGGAGATGGGCGAGGCCGGGGCGACCAGATCCTGGACGCGGCCGCTGACCTGGCTGCGGAAGGTCGATAGCTGAGTCCCGAAGGCTTTCTCCAGCACACCGGTTGGCGCCTGTGCGTCAATGAAGTGACGATTCGCGCTCACCCCGGTGACCGCCAGGCCCTGCTGCGTAAGCCAATCGCGGACGTGCGTGACGGTCTCGTCGCTCGCGGCGAACCGTTCGACGAACTGCTGCGGAGTCAGAAACTTGCCGTGCTCCGCGGTGCCGGGGGTGGCGACCGCAGCAGCGAGCCGTTCCGCACCGGCCTGGTCGCGCAGGGAGAGCGCGATCTGCACGTGGCGGACTGCATCGTCTGCGACATCGCCGGTCTTCGCTTGCGAGGTGGCCCAGCTTGGCGTACTGCCCGCGACGACCGTCCGGTCATCCTGATCGCCGCCGGAAGGTTGAGCGCTGGCCGGAAACGCTGTGACTGCTGCAGCTACCGCTAACCCCGACGCTACTGCTGTGGTGCGCCATGGTCGTAAAGGCATAGAAGTCCCCTTGACTGGTTTGTTGAGTGACAGACATCGCGTGCGAAGAAAATGCGGCACGCGAAGCCTGGAATTTGCCGGAATGGCAGAAATATCGTTTCGGAGCTGTAGTGGTCCTCGTCAGGAATTGCTCACCATGAACGACGAATTCCTGAACTGGAGCCCAAGACAAGAACGCAAGGATCTGTCTTCTGCTGGATGGCCGCCGCCACGTGTGCGTGACTAAGAAGGTTCACAAGCCAACGTCGAGATATGAAGCAGAATCTGCGCCGGACGAGGCCGAGTGCTCCGCGATGCGAGTCGTGGGCCACCAGGCGGCCCACGAGGAAGAGTGCCCGTGGTGCTCGCCGTGCGATGCCGAGCGGAGCTCGTGTTGATCGGCGATGGCCCGTGGGTTGCGGTGCCCCGCGTCCGTTCCGATAAAAAGACCGTCATGCGGGTGCCTCGCAAGGGGCATGACACAATTCTCGGTCCTCGGTGCCCTGGACGTCGATGTCACGACTTAGCTCGATCGCCCGGACGACGCGGATCAACGAATTAGGCTCTCGAATTCGACGCTGCAATTGATGCAGTCGTCGCAGTATCGAGGGCGGTGCACTATTCGCGAGGAGCCAGACCTCCTCCGGCCTGTGCGCACAGAGCCTGTGCGCGTACAACTCCTGCGTGGCCTGAATGTAGCCAATGGTCCACGCCCCGGACGAGGCGTCGGCCGACACGGTCGGATCGTCGTCGCCCTCTCGCCGCCACTCGGCCCCCACGATCTCCGCATTGATCGCGCCAGCGCCCCAACCAGCGGACACGGCCCGCCGAGCATCGGCGCGGACGAAATCCTCGGCACTCGGCCAGACGGCGGAGACCATGCCGGGGCGCTCCGCGGGAAGCAACCAGCCCTCGCGAGCAGCCCCCAGCGGACCGGACTCGACGCCGAGCGAGACGATGAAGCGCCGCAGCTGACGGTTGTCGACGCGCGCTCGGTGCAGGGTTTCCGTGCTGGCCCGGTGTTCTGTGCGTGCTTGCCGATGTTCCGCGCTACAGTGGCGAGATCGATGACGTGGAGCGTCGGGGCACATATCGCGAGCGTCGATGAAGCGTTGTTCGGTCTGCTCCCAATCGCGCTCGGCATCGAGAATGACCTCCCGCTGGTGTCGTTCGAGTTCCAGCAGGTCGGCATCGGGTGTCGGGCTGAGTCCGCGTGAAAAGCGTCTGAGCAGCTGGTGGGTAATTTCGCGCGGGACACTGTGGACGCTGGCGTCGAGGCGTAGCTGTAACCCCCGCGCTGTATGCGCCCATGTGAGGTCAGGGCCGTGCGGATGGGACATAAACACTCTCCCCGGTCGCGATAGTCCACCGCCCTCGCCGCCGAGCTCCCGGGGCGCGGGCCGTGTGTGTGCCGCACCCTCCCTGGCGCGACTACACAAGTGGACCTTGCTATGGCGAAGCTAGAGCCGAGCGGCCGAGAAGTCAACAGATGTAGCCGTTTTCGCGCAGAGATGTGCGTGTGGCGGGTGAAATGCCCCGTATGAGCGCTTTGGTGTCTTGTCGGATCGCAACGGTGGTTGAGGTAACCGGATCGGGTGAAAAGAAATTTGCCAGTATTGTGTCCGGCAGAATTTAGGGTCCCGAACTACTCTGAGTAGTTGTCAAGTGAGCACGTGAGCGCGGTCACTGCCCGGACGTGCAGTTATTCGCCCAATCGAGTGCGCTCTAGGCGAAACGGTTGATCTTAGGGGGCTACGCTGTGGTTATACTTCGGTAACGAATCGGCGGGGTAGTGCCCATTTCTGCCCCGTCGGCGCGGGTCTACGCCTTGCGGGGAGCAAGGCAATGTGTTAGCCGCTGGCGAGGGGGTCGGCGGAGGGGAGTCAGCGCACGGCGCGGACTGCTGCGGGGCCCTGCTCGGACGCCACCGGCGCCGGTGGCCCTCGACACCTCGCAGTAGCCCGGGACCGGGGCTGCGGATAGGGGGCACACTGGTGACTCGAGTGCACGATCGGCGCGAGTTCGCGCGCCGTTGTGAAGAATTGATCGACTCCTTGCCCATCAGGGTTCCGTTCGAGGTCACTGCCTTCCTGGCGGAACTGGGCGAACAGCGCGGCACGCCACTGTTGTTGTGGCGGATGAATCCTGACCCGACCCTCCCTTCGGGGATGCTGGTGCGCACGGTGTCCGGCGACTATCTGTTCGTGGTCCGCGGAACCAGTGCCGGCCACTTACGGCACATCGTTTTTCACGAGGTGGGGCACCTGGTGCTGAGGCATCCCCTGGACAGGGTGTGCGGGGTCCCCGGCGAGCGTCACTTCCTCGACGAAGAGGAAGCCGAGGCCGAGCGATTCGCCTACCTGCTGGCTGCGCGCATCCGGGCAGCTGAACTGCAATGCCGTGTAAGCGGTCCGCAGGGGCAGTTGCGCTCAGCGTTCGGCTCCCGTCGGCAGTTCTGCAAACGGTAGTGCCTGACTTCGTGAGCACGGCCGCGTACGCCGCAGCGGTGGGCTCGATCGTCGAGTCGGTGCGCAAGAGCATCGTGAACAGAGCAGTCGCACACGAGATCAGCCGCGACTACGTTGCTGTCGGGCTGGCCGTGATCAGTCTGTCGCTGGTCGCAGGAGCCCCGGCGACCATGAGCTGGTGCGACGAGGTCACCGGCATGTTCAACCTCGCCTTCTTGCTGCATGGGGTCGCCGCGATGGCAGCCATGGTGTGCGTCGCGGGTTTCCTGCGAAGCGTTGAACGCCTGCATGTGCGAGTGCGCACCGCCGCCGGCCTGTTCGCGGTGTGCACGGTCGCATTGGTGGTGCTTTACCTCGCGCGGGGCACCACGGACCCGGACTTCGGCGCCAGCAGCGATCACCACGCGGCCTCGATCGCCTACAACTTGATCTACCTCGTGTACATGTGCGCCTGGCTCGTCCTGTTCATCCGTGGCTCGTGGTTCAGTACTCGGCGCGAGGAGCGCGTGGTGCAGTTCGGCGTGTTCCTCGCGGCGGTGGGAATGGCGTTCGGCCTTCTCGGGCTGGGGTGGAAGATCGCGCTGACCGTCCACGGCATCCTTGACCCAGGCCACATACTGCGCGACACGCGCATTTCCTTGATAAGCCAAGCAATCGGCGTGGTGCTCTTCGCGGCCGGCTCGGTGTTTGCCGCAGCCGTCAGGCGCCTTCACGATCGTCGGGACCGTCGACGCAACGCGGCCGTGACGAAGTTGTGGTGCATGCTCGAACCGGTTCGCAACGAAAGCGCGATCCTGTCGGATGACGAGTGCCCCGATCTCCGCCGGCAGGTAGTCGAGATCTTCGACGGCATCCTCGTTTTGCGGCGCTACATCCCCTCCGAAGTCGGAGATGTGGCCGCGGAATTCGCCCAGGCTCTCAAACTTGACCACGGCAGTACGAAGTTGCTACTCGGAGCAGCTGAACTCCGTGTGGCGCTGGAGTACTACCAGGAGGGTGTGACCTTCCCGCAGGTGGGAAACGACGTCGACGCGCGGCCGCAAAGCTCGACTGTCCGGGCCGACGAGGACGACGAGATCGCCTCGTTGGCACGGCTCGTGTCCTGGATGGCGTCCGAGGTCGTGGAGGAGATCGTGCGCGTGGTGCGGTCTATGCGTGACGACGGTCCGACCAGCGACTAATGCACAACCGACAGCTGAGTACCCGGCGCCGCAGTTCGACCTTGCCGAACCGCGGCGCCTGCTTCACCCTTCTGGAGACGACTTGGCGTCTTGATGCGAGCGCTGATCACGCGCGATACCTTCGAGAATCTGTAAGAACGCCCGCTTGCCGTCGTCGTTGGCGTACTCGAGCGAGTGTTTAACCTCCCGGGGGCGGACGCCAACGAACCCGACTTCGTTCATCAGCTGGTACGTGCGGCGCTCCAGCGGGTCCAGTTCGGTGGCTCCGGCTTGAGGGTCCTCGAAGCGGCTGGCTGGAACGGTGGGATCGAGCAGCAGGGGCTGCAGGCGCCAGAACTCCTCCAAGCCGTTGGTAATGGCCGCCCGCGGCTGGAGGCGGTCACCGTCTCTGAACTGGTACAGCGCCTGCTTGGTAAAGCTGTGCCCCGTGCGCAACCGCACCCAGTTTGCGACGACCGGGACCCGCGCGAGCTTCCGCTTGAGGCCCTTGGGGGCGGAAGCGATCACCTCGGGGTCGACGACGTGCTCCTGGTCGAGGACATAGAAGTACGACTCGTTTTCGAGGAGGTACCTCAA
The DNA here is from genome assembly GCF_009765355.1 of Amycolatopsis anabasis. Classification (GTDB taxonomy): domain Bacteria; phylum Actinomycetota; class Actinomycetes; order Mycobacteriales; family Pseudonocardiaceae; genus Amycolatopsis; species Amycolatopsis anabasis. The sequence goes on from NZ_VTHK01000028.1 coordinate 19,881, forward strand.
CCGCTCCGCGAGCGTGGGATAGACCAGCAGCCTCTGGGTCAGTTCATACTGCTGCTGGGTTGATCGCCGGGGGATCGGCGACTCCATGTCCTCTCGTGGTCGAGTCTCGTCGGGTGACGTGGAGTGCTCTGACTCAGGTGTGCGTTGCTGCGCCACCGTCCGCACCCCCTCTCCTTCAGTTGTGCACTGCTCCTGCGGGCCGATCGAACTCGGCGGGCACCCTACCAACCCGCCGCGGCCACGCTAGTTGACATTATCGCTATCGCGCCTACCCTCGTCTATGGAGAGTCAACACTTGTAGTCGATTTGCTCGACTCGATGCAGGTCGGGGCGCTGCTGCCGAGGGCAAAATACTCCGGATGGGCGAGCCCGCCTCGGGGGTCAGTTCGACAGCGCGCCGTCCTGCTCGGCGTGAAGGCAAGGGGAGTTCGACGACGGCGAGGGGAGGCGCTGGAGTGCTGAGGAAAGACCCGCTGGGCGACCGGTTCGTCTCGCACGTCGCTGCACCGACCCGCGCGCAACCGGCGTCGGCGAGTGCTACAGCAGGAATGCCCCAGGACCCGCGTGGCATCGACACGTACGCGAACGCCCTGGCGGCGCGCGCCGTGGCGGTAGCCCCGAAGGTAAGCCCGGCGGACCGGGATGCCGCGGTCGAGGCAGGACTGCTGGCCGAGGCCCAGGCGACCGCCGATCACCGAGACGAGGATGCCGCCGACCTCGCCAGCCGCGATATGCGGGTCGGGGAGAACGTGGCTGAGCGCACCGCCCACTCCGCGGATACCGTCTCGCGCCAACATCCGCGCCTCGACCTTCCCGGCCCTGCTGACTGGTCTCGGTTCGGCGTTGTCGTGCCGGTGCTGGCGGCGTCACCAGGAGCAGGCGCCACCGTTGCGGCCACCGTACTGGCGGATGTGCTTCAACTCGCCGCCAGGTCGGTGCTGATGGTCGACACCGACGATCCCGCTCGATCCGGGCTCAACCGCGCGGCCCGAACCGATGGGCCACAGGCGCTTGGTCCGCACCCGGCGGTGCGGATCCGATTCTCTTGGCGCGCGCAGGCCGTGCTCGCCCGCGCCGAAACATCCCTGCCGGTACTGGCGCCGGGGATGCTGCCGCCACCCCGATTCTGGCAGCCCGGAAATCGGGTGATCGATGTGACCGTGGTTGACGTTGGACACGACCCGTGGCGTGTGACGGCGCACCCGCTTGCGGGGGCTGGGGCGTGGCTACGAACCGGAAAGCCTTCTCCCGAACCGATTCTGGTGGTTCGACCGACGATCCCCGCGCTGGTCCACGCGGAACAGGTCCTGGCTCGCCTTGAGCCGTGGGTGCGGCTCGGCACCGTTACCCCGCCTGCCCAGCTGATCGTCGTGGGTGCGAAACGGTGGCCTACCGGCGTCCCTGGAACAGCTGGGCGCCGGTTACAACGCCTACTTCCCGACGCGGTGTTTCTGCCGCATGACCCCGAGATCGCACTGTCCGGAATCACGGCGGCGGTCACCCCGCCCAAGCTGCGGTCCGCAGTTGGTGACCTGGCGCGACGCTTGCGTCTGCTACCCGAGTCTGAGCCCTCCCCAGGAAAAGTCTCCAGCCGCTTGCGGCGGGGACGACGAAGGGGAGACAACCATGATCGACATTACGTCGCCTCCGATGAGGACACGTCGAGGGCCTCGCAGTTCTAGACACAAAGGATGGTGCGCTCGCGGTGTGAACAACACCGCGAATCGCGCGACGGTGCACCCGCCGACCATCCTGGCGGGCTCGGAATCGTGTGTCCACATGACATAGAGCAGCCAACCTCGCCACGAAAGTTCGTGGCGTAACAGCGCATCCTCTCGTCCAACCAAGACCATCGCACTCGGGCTGTGTCCAAACGGCCGAGGCGCACCAAATTCAGCAAGCCCTCCCACTCCAGTTGCCCGACGCGTTGCGCGTCGGGCCAGGGAAGGGGAGCGGCGATGCTCGCACATACCCTGGCGGACTGGCTGGCCCAGATCCCTAACCCCAGTCCGGTCGAGCCTCCGGGAGCACCACGCATCCTAGGGGTGCTGAACAACGCCAAATGGGGTGCCGGTGTGGCGCTCATCCTGGGCTTCTTCATCGGCCTGATCGTCTGGGCCGGCGGGAGATGGGTCGACCACCACCGCGCCGGGAAGATCGGCGTCGTCATGATGCTGTGCGCCGTCGGTGGCGCGATCTTGTACGGCATCGGCTGGACGCTCATCAACGGATTCGCGAGCGGCTGAGCCATGATGGATCCCCTCACCGACCAGCGCTCGCGCCGCCGCGCCGGAGTCCGGCTCGGCACCATTGTGATCACAGTGGTCGCGCTCGCCGGAATCGTGGCCGCACTCCTCGTCGCGCGGAGCGTGACAGCACCCCCGAGAAGTTCCCCACAACCACAACCTAGTACCGCCCCGGTCCCGATCGAACCAGGATGGGATACCGCTGCGGAAGCAGCGCTTGCAGCGCACCCCATGCTGTCTCTCCCGCTCGAGGCCGCTCAACCCCAGGAGCTGACGACACAAACCGCCGGCCCGGACATCTCCATACCCGCACCGTCCACAGTGGTCGGACGCTGGATACCCGATGGGTTCCCGAGCACCCCGGAGGGTGCCCTCGCACAACTCAAGGCCATCAACGAAGTGGGCTCCCACGGTGGTGACCCCACCACCTATGCCCGCGCCTACACCGAATCGGCCATGCCAGGCGCGCCCAGCGTCGACGGCAGCGGCCTGCACAGGCTGCTGAGCCGATTCCGCACTCGCGCAGGAATCCCTGCAGGACAACCGAAACCCGGACTGACGGTCAGCTACGAGGTCACCCACGGGGTGGTCAAGGGAACGACGGACGGCGGCCGCTACACCGTGGTCTGCACCCTCGGCCAGCTGTCCTTCGACTTCCAAGGTCAGACAACAACCTTCGGTGTGGGCGACTGCCAAGCGATGCGCTGGACAGGCGCGGCCTGGCGAATCAGCCGCGGTCCTCGCGCAGCGTACGCACCTCTGGCGTGGCCGGGCAGCCTTCCCTCGGTGCAGGCGGGCTATCGCGCGCTGACCGGAGGTGGTGGGCGATGAACCCGATCCTTCCCGATCCGTCCGGTCTGCTCGACATGCTCGGCATGCTTGACTCGCTGGGCGACGCTGCCGGATCGGCGATTGCAGACGTGGCCAACGGTGTACTTGAGCCCATCATGCGCGGTATTTGGGACGGCGCACTGTGGATCCTTCGGGAAGCCTTCAAGCTCGCCGACAACTTCTCGATCTTCACGGTGTCCACGACCGAGGGCCCGGTCTCCATCCTGTGGCCGATGATGCTGTGGATCAGCGGCGTCCTCGGATTAGGCTTGTTCTTCTGGCAGATCATCATCACCACCCTGCGCGGCGGCCGTGGCTTCACCCGGCTCGTGGGCGGCCCGTTCCAGTACGGAGTGGCACTCGCCGTCACCGTCGGCTTGGTGGGTGGGTTCCTCGCGAGCGCAGACGGCCTGACCACGGCAATACTCGATTACTCGTTGCACGCACGAAACTTCAACGACGCGCTCAACATGACCGGGTTCACGGACGCGGTCTCGGACGGGGTCAAAGCCGTCGTGCTGGGCCTCGCCGGTCTGTTCGGCGTCGTGCCAGCCGGCCTGGGCTACGTCGTGGAAATGCTATTCCGCGAAGCGGCCATCTACGTCCTCGTCGCCACAACCCCCTTGACCGCGGCAGGGTTGTTGGCCAACGTCACAGCAATCTGGTTCTGGCGTGTCGTTCGATGGTTACTCGCCGCCATCGCGATGAAACCGGTTCTCGCGCTCACTCTGGTGCTTGGTATCGCCATCGCCGGTGGCGCACAAGGACTTTCAGGCTTACTCGCCGGAGTCGGAGTGCTGCTGGTGTCGCTGTGCGTTCCCTTGGTGCTGTTCAAACTGTTCGCTTTCGTCGACCCCAACACCGACGCTGGCGCGGCCTTCCGGGACAAACTGCACGACGCGGGCCTGGATTCCTACGGCGCCAACAGCATCGCGGGCCGCGCTGGACAAGCCGCCTGGAACAAGGCGTTCGGCAACAAAGATGACGATGAGGACGACTCGGCGGGCGCGGACCAGGAGCAGGCAAACACCGACCGCTTCGACCAGGCCGCAGATGACGGCGACGAGGCCCTGGAGTCGTCGGGTGTCGGCGAGGACAACGAAGCCGACAGCGAAAGTGGAGATTCCGGTGCCGGTGGGGCGAAACCCCGACCCGAGGCTGAGAACGGGGACGCCGGGGCCAACGCAGGCAGCGGGGACGAGGAGATCTCACCAGCCGCGGCCGACAGCGATCCACCGGATGACCACGACGGCGGGGACGGCGGGGACGACGACCCGGGACCACCCGAGCCACCGGGCGGCGGTGGGGGCACTACCCCACCAGACCCCGACGGAGGGCCGAAGTCCGGTGGTGGAGGTGGCGGTGGTCCTTCGGATGCGGAGATCGAGGAAGCGGCGGTGGTCGCATGACCACGAACATCCGCATCTACAAGGGACTATCCCGCCGCGAGCACGCCGGATGGGTCCTGGGCCTGCGTCCCGGACAGGCGTTCGTCTGCATTCTGCTTGCCGTGCCGGTGGTGATGGCGCTGGCGGCAGGGAACTTGATTGAGGCCCTGATGCTGACGGCAATATGCGGGCCGGTGGCGGGCCTCGTTGTCATCCCGGTCAGGGGCCGACCGGCAGTCCGATGGCTCGGCCACCTGGCGCTGTTTCAGGTCGGCATGGTGTTCGGTTGGTCGCGTTGGCAGTCCAACGTCGCGGGAGGCCGCGCGGTCGACCCTGATGAGCCCGACCTGCCTGGTGTGCTGACGCGGCTCCGGTTCCCCGATGGTCCACCTCTGCGTGACGCGGGACGCGTGTGTCTGATCCACGACACCGGCGAGGGCCGCTGGGGTGCGACCGCCCGCCTGACGCACGGCGGCGTCGGGATGCTCTCGGATGCCCAGTGCGAAAGGCTGGCGAACCGGCTGGGAAACCTTTTGCTGTCGATCGGGCACCGCGACGTGATCGACCGCATGTCCTTGCTGGTGCGTACAGTGCCCGATGATGGCGCCGAGTACGAGGCGTGGCGTCACCGCAACGAGAGCGCGGATGCACCTGAACTGGCGCGCCGGGCAACCACCGAGCTCGACCGCACCGTAGGCGCGGTATCCGTCCGCCACGAAGTCTTCGTGACCTTGAGCGGGACCGAAGAAGCGCTGCGCAAGCCGGCGACGGCAGCGGGCGGGGGCATCGCGGGACGTGCGGCCGCCTTGTACCGGGTGCTGGACGGCTTGGAAGACAAGCTCAAGGCGCTCGGTGCGCAGAGCGTGAAATGGCTGTCTGGAGGCGAACTGGCCGAAGCCATCCGGACAGGCTTCAATCCGGCGAGTGCGGCAGTATTGGCGGCGCGGCACCATTCGGATCGCTCCGATTCCTCTCGCGGTGTCGCGTGGGCAACCGCGGGTCCGACTCATGCGCCGACCCCGACCGGGCGGGCCTATCACCACGACGGGTTCGCCACGGTCTCGTACTCGGTCTTGATGCCCGAAGCCGGCACGGTCTTCGGTTCATTGGGCGCCTTGCTCGCGGTGAAGACCGCGGGGGAACGACGCAGTCTGGCGATCCACTACGAGACCCTGTCGCAGCGGCGAGCACGCAGCGCGGTACGCGGCAACCGATTCCGCGCTGGTGTCGTGCGCGACTGGAAATCGTCCAAGGGATTCAACAGCACAGCCGCTGACGCCCGCGAAGCAGGCGGGGCCCGAGCGCAAGAAAAAGCAGTCGCTGCCGGACACGGGATCGTGCGCTTCGCCGTGGCGACAGCGGTCACCGTCCCCTCCAGCTGGAACTTGGAGGACCACGCAGCTCGCGTCGAGAACGACATCGCCGGTCGATTCCAGCTGCTACGCATGGAACTCGCCCAAGACTCCTCGTTCGTGGCCGCCGTCCTTCCGGTCGGCATCGGGCTACCGAGACTGCGGGGAGGTGGCCTGTGAGCCCGCGCGCAGCACAGCCGGAACGGTCCGCCGCCGAACTGTTATCGACGTTCGGTGCGGCACCTGGTGCCAAACGGCCCCAGAAGCCGCCACGCCCACGCAAGGAACGGCTCAACCATCCCGTGGCGCCTCGCCGCGGGCGCGCTCGGCCTGGGCAGGGTTGGTCACCGGTGCACCCACCGTTGACGGTGTATCAGGCCAGCACTCACGAGATCGGCGGACTCTTCCCGCTGCTTTCGGCAAGTCCGATACCGGCAGTTGGGGCCAGGATTGGCTACGACGTCCTGTCCGGAGGAGCTTTCTACTGCCACCCGGTCGAGTTCGTGCTCCGAGGAATCTGCACCAACCCGAACATCGTCGTCTTCGGAGAGCCCGGAAAAGGCAAATCTTCGACGGTGGTCGCGTTCCTGTTGCGCATGATGCTGTTCGGGGTACGCACGCTGATCAGCGGCGATGTGAAAGGCGAATACACCCCACTGCTCAGGGCGCTGGGAATCACACCGATCATGCTGGGCCGGGGCAGTCACGCCCGGCTCAACGCTCTGGACCTCGGCCCGCTCGCCGCGCGATGGGACAGCTGGCCGGTGGCACGGCAGCGGGAAGAACTCGACGGTGTTCTCGGACGTTGGGTCCAACTGCTGGTGGCCCTCGCCGAAGCTCAAGGCTACACGCCCACAGTCACCGACGAGGCCGTGCTCTCAGCCGTCCTGCGCCGACTCGTTGGCGCCACAGACGGCTACACCAAGCTGCGGCCCATCACGATCCCCGACGTGCAACGGGAACTCGCCAACCCTGCCAGTTCGCTGTGGACGGACATGCGGTTCGCCGATCGTCGGCACTTCCTCGACCACTTGCGCTCGATCACCGACGCACTGGCGAATCTGATCTCCGGGCCCCTGGCCGGCCTCTTCGACGAGCCAACGAACTTCACACTCGACTGGGACGCTCCCGTGCAGAGCATGGACCTGTCCCGCCTGCGCTCCCGCGGCGACCAAGCAGTCGCCGTTGGGCTGACCTGCTTGGGCTCGTGGTCGTCGATGGTGACCGACCTCCAGGAGGACGGAGACCTCCGCATCGTCGTGCGCGACGAGATCTGGCGGCAAATGCGGTTGGGGTTACGTGCCGTGCAGGCCGTGGACAGCGAGCTGCGACTGTCCCGCGCGGAACGCAAGATCCAGATTCTGGTGAGCCACAAACCGTCGGATTTCCTGTCCGTCGGAAGCACCGGCTCGCAGGAAGTCGCGATCGCCAAGGACCTGCTGGCCCTGTGTTCCACCCGAATCCTGTTCGGACAGTCGACAAGGGTCGCCGACCAGCTCGCAGATGATTTGGCACTGTCCGAAAAGGAACAGCAAGTCACGACCGGATGGGCGAACGACCGGCAAGGCCGCGCGCTGTGGAAGCTGGAGAACCGCACCGGGTTCAAGGTCCAGACCGTGCTCAGCCGTGTCGAAAAGCGATTGTTCGACACGAACGCACAGCTCCGCAAACCTCCGGTCATCACATAGGTGTGCGATGGAACCCGCCAGCAGCAATGCTATCGCCGGAGTCGCCGCCGCGCTGGCTGCGGTGGTTGCAGTGCCCGTGGCGGCACTCTCGATCGCGGTTGCCGCCGTTACCACTGGCTCCGTGGTCGAACTGGGCGGATGCGACCAGGGTGGCGGCGCCGGAGGCGGCAGCGTCCTGGTCGACCAGCAGAGAGTCGGCGCGAGCGAGATGGACATCGCGCGCACGATCGTCGATGTCGTTCAACAGCGCCGACTTCCGCGCAAGGCCGCAGTGCTCGCGGTCGCCACCGCGATGGTTGAGTCCGGCTTGCGGAACCTGAACTACGGTGACCGAGACAGCCTCGGTGTGTTCCAGCAACGCCCGAGCCAAGGTTGGGGAACAGCAGAGCAGATCCTCAATCCCGTCTATGCCACTAACAAGTTCCTTGACAGCCTGTTGAGCATTCCCGGCTGGGACACGATGGAGCCGGGCAAGGCTGAGCAAGCGGTTCAACGCAGCGGCTTCCCCGACCGATACGCCCCGAAGGAACCCCAGGCCGCCGACATCGTGGCGAAGTTCTGGACCGGCCCCGACAATCCGGCGCCACCACCGGTCGACGGCAATCCTGGCAACGGTGCACAACAGGTCAGTGCGAAGACAGGATGCAGCGACCGCGGCGGCTCTAACATCCCCGTCGACCCAGGGAAGGTCGATCCGGCCAAGCTCCCGCCCGGCTACACCTTGCCAACCAACCCACGGCAAGCGGCCGCAGTGTCCTTCGCCCTTGCACAACTCGGCAAACCCTATGTATGGGGCGGAAAAGGACCCAACTCGTACGACTGCTCTGGGCTCATGCTCGCGGCGTGGGCGACCGCGGGCGTCGGCATCCCCGCAGGAACAGCAAGCCAGATCCATGCCGGACATGCGGTCCCGAACCTCGGCCAGGCCCAGCCAGGGGACCTCTTGTTCATACCAGGCGCGAACGGCTCCGCGCGCAACCCCGGTCACGTCGGCATGTACGCGGGGCACGGCCTGATCGTCAACGCCTACGACGAGTCCAAAGGCATCATCCTCGAGCCGCTATCCGCCTGGGCAAACCAGATCGTGGCGATCCGCAGGGTCGCCGAACCCAGCACTGTAGGTTCCCATGATTGATTGCGGATTCCCACCTACTTTGCGTCGGTCGTGCGGTCTCGCAAGGTTGATGGGAACGCGTTGGCGTGTCGGCGACCTACCAAAGACCTGGAGCCGCAGGTCGACGTGGGTCCGCCGATCTCGACCTCCTTCTGCCCATCGCGACGGACACCGCGCCGCGGTCCACGAACTTGGGACGATCTCGGAGAAACCGCAAGAACGGTGGGAATCCAGCGACGCAAAACTGTCGGGAACCAACATGGTCAACCCAGGTCATCGCACGCCGCGCCGCAAACAAACACGGGAACCTACAAGCACGCCCTCCCCGGCACCGGGAGGGAGCCCGCAAGCATGAGCACACAAGCCATGTCCGTGCTGCCTTCCCCGCATCGGGAGGGAGCACAACGACATGCCTCGCAAGCGCACGGATTCGCTGAGCCTGGACCGCGATGTCACCCTGATGGCCTTGCTCGTCGCCGCCTTGGCGGCACTGTGCGGCTTCGGTGCCGCACTGACGGTCGCGGCCGTCGCCATGACCGGGTTCCACACGGGATCGTGGGTGTGGCCTGACTTCTCCGATTGGTTGCCGACCGCTGTCAGGATCGTGCTGCATCCCGGCGATCCGAGCGCCGGTCTCGCGGCACCGTGGTCGACCGGATTGGCCGGCCACGCGGTGGGGTTCTGGCTCCTGTTCGGCGCGGAGTTCCTGCTCGTCGCGGGCGCGGTCACCGTGGTTGCCGTGCCGGGCTGGCGGCGGCTCGGTCCTACGGACGCCGGGCACGCATCACGCCGCGACATGCGCCGCGCGCTCTCGCCGAGGGCGGCCAGAGCAACCGCGCAGTGGACGCGCGCCGATCTATCAAAGGCAGAGCGCCGCAAGGCCCCACTGACAGAGGTTTCGGTACCACTACACCGAGGCCCCAACAAGCAGACCTTGGTGACGTCCCTGGAGACGCCGACCGGCACGATCGCCCCCACCCGGTCAGGGAAATCGCGCACTGATTTGGTGCACAAGGCACTCACGGCTCCCGGAGCCTTGCTCACGTCGACCACCAAGGACGACCTCGCCGAATGGTGCTTGCTGGCGCGCACCCGCCGCGCGGATGCCGGGCCGGTGTGGCTCATCGACGCCACGAACACGGTGCCGTGGCCCGCTAAGGCGCGGTGGTCCCCGGTGGTCGGCTGCCACGATCCGGCGGTCGCACTGCGCCGCGCGGAAACGCTGATCGAGGCGTCCTCACTGGGACTCGAAGACATTGGCGGCAACGACAAGGTATTCCGCGGCAGGGCCACGATCGTGCTGCAGGCGTACTTGCTCGCCGCCGCTCTGCACCACCGCACGATCGTCGACCTGGTGGGTTGGTCCATCACCAAGCCCCCCGACCAAGAACCCGTCGAGCTGCTGCGCCCCACGCATCCTGAGCTGGCCCACAACCTGCGCTCGGAGATCGGGATGGTGGCCGAAACCTCGGATGCGGTGTGGATGTCGGTGCGCCGCGCCATCGAGCCGTTCATGAACCCCGCGATCCGGCACTTCGCCACCCCAGGCCCAGGAGAAGAACTGGACATCGATGACTTCCTTACCCGCCAGGGAAGTCTGTTCGTCATCGCCGGGGAACACCAAGCACCACAAGCCCGTCCGGTACTGACCGCGCTGACCGAACAGATCCTCACCACCGCCCAGGACCGGGCACTCCAGCAAACTCGGCGGCGCCTCGAGCCCCCGACGACCGCGATCCTTGACGAGCTCTACGCCGGAACCCCGGTGCCACGGCTTCCCGCCATCATCGCCGACTCGGCCGGCCGTGGCGTGCTTATCCACTGGTCAGCCCAGTCCCGTTCCCAGCTCGACGAACTCTATGGCGAACCCGGACGGCTCCAGCTGATCGACAACACCCTGACCTTGACGGTCTTTCCCGGGTTGAAGGACGACAAGACCCTCGAATGGCTCTCGACGCTGTCCGGCCAGCACCGGCGGCGCACCTACCAGCATCACAGCGACGGCATGCTCGGTCCGGGCCGCTCGGCGATCGGCACCGAGACCGTTCCGACCTACCGGGCCGGCGATATCCGCACCCTCGACCGCGGCCGGGTACTGATCCTGCACGGCAACCTGCTGCCCATCCTCGGACGCACCGTCGACGTCGAACAACGGCCCGACTGGCAGCAATTGAGCGCTGACGTCGCCGCGATCCGCAGCGGAAACCTCGCCGTCACCACGGACGGCTACCGACGCGCCCTGCCATTCGCAGACGCCGCGCACAGTACGCGGACGGAGGCGGGCCCGGTATGAGCGACGACGACGAGATCTCGATCCCGGCCAGCGGTAGTGAGCCCGAGGAGGCACCTACCGGACGCTCCCGTGCCGAGTTGGACGGCATGATCGAAACCCTGTGGAACCGGGTGCAGGCTCAGCAGGCACAGATCGACCGGCTGCAGAAGAAGATCACGGCTCTCGAGGACGACCAGGAGGACAACCCGCGGCTGGCTCGGTGGCTGCCCTTCCCGCCACCACCAGCGGCGGAAGACAAGCAATACCGCGGCGAGTCCCCACTCTTCACGATCGGCCATTTCGTGCAGTACTACAACGCCGTCTACGTCGGCAAACCCGGTACCCGCGCGGTCGCCATCCCGGACTGCTGGCTCGAACACCCCGCCCTGATCGCCGAACTCGCCACCCTGACCTACACCTGGCGCGCCGCGCACATAGGGAAGAGCGCCTCCGCGCGCGACGCGCAGTACTGGCACGACCGGTGGCGAGTCGGGTTCGCCGAACGACTCGCCACCGAATGGGTCCACCCGCACTGCCTCACCGATGGGCACAAAGTCGCGGGCGCGACACCGCTCATCGACCGGTACACCCTTGAACAGCAGGAGCGAGCCCAGGCGCAGGATGGGTCCGCTAATCCGAGCGCGCCGCACGGCGACGAGCATGTACAGGCCGAGTCCTAGCCGCTCTACGGCACGCGCTGCCCAACTCGGCGTGGCGTCGTAAGAGCGTGTTTGAGAAGGATCGGCGTGTCTGCGTGACTCACCCGCCGTGTGATTAACTCCGGGCGAGTGGCACGACGCAGCCGGTACCCCTCACACCAGCGACGAGCAGTGGGCTCTGATCGAGCCGCTGCTGCCGGAGGTGAAGACCGGAGGCCGGCCGGAGTAGCATCCCCGCCGCGCGTTGGTGGACGCGATCCTCTATGTGGTGCGCGCCGGATGCGCGTGACGGCAACTGCCGACCGACTTCCCGCAGATCCTCCCGGTGGTGCGTGAACAGCTGCGGATCGCCGAAGGCCGTAACCCGCAGCCCAGCGCAGGGCTGATCGACTCTCAGACGGTGAAGGGTGCCGACACTGTCGGGCTGCTGCGCCCCGCGGTCAGAATGTGGCGATCGGGTTGATCGGGCTGCCGGACGTACCGGCGAAGCGGACCGGCGCGACTGCGAGGTGGAAGTCCCACTGGCCGAGCTCGGTAGCCGTCGTCGCGCAGACCTCCAGGTCGCAGTTGTCGAGCATCCACAGACCCATCGCGACGAGGCTCACGGCGTGAACCGGCATCAACACGTCTTCGTACCCTGACGGCTGAACGTCCTGGGGGGTGTCAGCGCCGATCAGCGCGACCTCCCGTTCATGCAGCCACGGCAGGCAGGACGCGTGCCAGCCGGCCTGCGTGAAACCGCTGGCCTCACCGGTCTCGTGCCGGAAGCGGCCATAGCCGGTCCGCAGGAGTACCGCATCGCCGGATCGCACCCGCACACCCTGGCGACGCTCGGCCTCCTCGAGATCGTCGGGAAACACACCCTGCCCGGGTTCCAACCACGGCACATCGCGGACCCTCGCGATGTCCAGCAGGACACCACGCGTGAGGATCCCGTTCGCCGCCGCCGTGACGGCCGCCCACGCCGATCCCGTTGCGGCGTCGACCAACGAGTGCGACCGCCCGTTGTACATCGTGCCGTCCCAGAAGATGTGGCACGGCGAGTCGACGTGGGTGATGGTGTTGCCGTGGAACATGATGCCGAGCCGCTCGTTCGAAAAGCCCCAGCGCCGGTCGTTGTGGAAGTGCGCCGGCATGTGCTCGGCGCCCGGCATGTCGGCGGCGCACGGGCACGTCGTCGTCGACCGCTCCATGTCTTCCGGTACGGCAACCTCCCATGCGCACGACACGCTCCTGCCGTGGCGCACGGCCCGCGCCGCCGCCAGCCGGACGTCGTCGGTGATGTGGTTCAGAGTGCCGAGCTCGTCGTCGTCGCCCCACCGTCCCCAGTTCGACAGCGTGTCGAAGTACCCGAGCACGTCGTCCTGTGTGGGCATCGGTCGCCCTGCCGTCATCCCCAGCTCGACTCCTCCGGTCACGCGGTTCGAGGCAGTATCCCTGACCAGTGGAGGCTCGTCGTCGTCGGCATAGCATCTCTGCCTGCTCCAGGGTAATGATGTCGTTCAGTCGTCGAGGTCCGGAAGCCAGCCTTCGGGATGCCATGTGTTGGGCGCAGCTTCGGGCGCAGGCCGGTAGGGCAGATAGATTCGCTTCGACGGGTCGACGCGTCCTCCGTGAATGAGAGCGCCCTCGGTGCTGCGGAGCCACCGTTCGCCGTTTCCGTCGCGGAACGATGCACCAACGCAGCTCTCACCGTAGGTGATCTTCCGTAGTCGCGTGCGTTCTGCGATGTCGGTACCACTGGAGGCTTGATTGACCTTATCCTCCACCATGAAGGACAGCAGGTTGTTGGCGTCTTCGAGCACCTCTGGGCTGCTCGTTGGTCCGAGATCGCCGATTGAGATTGAGTGCTGCCGCTTTCCTCTGAATCCGACGACGACCTCCACGCCATACACCGGGAGAGAACTGGTGTTGTGGTACTTCACCTGGGGTATCTCGTCGCCGCGATCAATCCAGATCCCGAACCGCGCAGCAAGGTCCCTGTGCCGGTCGTTCGTCAACTGACGAAGCTGCTCGTTCTGGACAACGTTGGTTCGTCGGTTGACGAGGTACGCGCGGTACGCGACGATCGCGGCCACCATGGCGAGCAACGCCGAGACCGCAGCCGGGGAAGGCGGCCACCAGTCTGTCCATGGATCATTCATGGGGGCCCGGACAACGATGGGCGTCGATTCAGCGATGCTTGGCATGGTTACCGCTTCCTGGCTAGCCTTCCTGGTGGCTGAATAACTCCGATTACTGCTCGTTTCGAGGTAGTGCCATCGTGTCATCTACTTTGCCGATAAGGCGGCGACGTCTCTGATCGACGACATCCACCTTAATGTCCCGTCATGCTTGCGTATCCACGTTCGGCCGTTTCCGTCGGTGAACTGAATTTCGAGGTACAGGACGTAGAGGTCTTTACGATTGGCTTCACGTCCAACATGGGCTGACTCGTCTCGGGCAGCGGTGGCGAGAAACTCGACAAGGGCTTCGCGTGCCGCTGGCAGCGTGGCTGGCTCGCGGGTTGGCCCCAGTGTGCCGCAAATCAACGGTTTACTGCGATGAGTTGTTCTGCTGGCCAGACCACCCACGTAGAAGGTGACAATCACGTGGTAGACAGGCTGGGCTGCCGCGTTGTGATAGATAACGTCGTCAGGCTCGGCGTATACATCTGTCGCCCAGAGGCCAAACTTTGACGCGAGCTCGGCTTCTTTATCTTGCTCAAGGTGTCGAACTTGTAAGGTTTGGGCCCGATAGGACTTCAACGCCACGCGCCCGGCCGCCAGGGCGACGGCCAGCGCGCCGAAGGCTGCGGTTGCGGACCACAGGTTCGAGAGGGAGCTGACCTTCTCAACCAGCCGCGCGTTGGACGCCATGACGTCTTGCGCCGTGAGGAACAGGACGGAGCCGACGGCCAGGATCAAGACGGTGCCCACGAGCACCAGGGCGACACGTCTCATGAATTTGACCGGCCGTCAATCTCGAATATCTCGAAAATCTCTTCGCCAACGTAGAGCTCCGCCTTGTTCAATGCCTTGTTTCGAGTGTGCTCGTCGATCTCGCTGAGCGTGCCGTTCGCGGCCCGTCGCCAATGGATTCCGTTCGCGTCGACGAAGTACACAGTCAGTTCCATCGACGATGTGAATGCGCCATAGCTACCTACCTGAACAGGTTCCTCGTCCCTGTGGTGCGCTTCGTGTATCGCGCGAAGGATCTCGTCGACCTGAGCACGGACTGACGCGGATGCCTCTTCCAGGACCTGGGGGTCTTCGCCGGGCGGCAGCGTTCCCAGCATCACCAAAGATTGGGTGTCATCCTCACGGGGGTTCTGCCGTGAGGAAACTACGTGCACGTCGTGTACTGGTTGTACGGAGGTGTTGATGTATACGACCTCGCCGGTGTCGGAATCGAACCAGAGACCGAATTTCGAGGCTAGCTCCTTGTGCTTGTCGGCGGCTTGAACCTGGTACGTGCGCCACGCTGCCCGTGCTGCGAGGAAGGCAGCGATGGCGGCGGCTATCGCCAGCAGCGCCGACACCGTGGAAGCGAAGGCGCTGACGACGTCGGTCCACTTGGGGGCTTCGGCGGCGACCATCACAGATCCGGAGGCTACCGGGCACCGAGGAGAGCGCCCCATGGCATCGCGAAGATGTCGACTACCGCGCCGAGGCATCGGATCATATCTGGCAAATCGTCACTCTCGGTGTAGCTTGCCACCCGTCAGCTAGGGCCCTTTTGGTTACTTGTCGTTTAGATTGTTGATCGTCGGCAAGGCGGTTGTCACATCTGATGACAGCGGTTACGAGGTGACGGGGTCAGCTCGGCCCTCCTCGATGAAGTCACGCCACTGCTCTAATCCCAGACGAGCGCCGGTGGCGTTGAGTTCCCATGTGCTGCGACGCGCGGTTGCTGAGACCGGGTTTCTCGGATTGGGTGCGTGACCGAGTCGTGGTCCCCGATCGGGTCGTGCCGGTGTGGGTATCGTGCTTGGCATGTCCCATCCGGATCCGCGGGTTGCCGCGCTGATCGAGACGAATCCGCACCTGGACGCCGACGAGTTGGTGTCGGCGTTTGAGCTGTGCAGCGAGCCTGGTGACCAGGTGCGTCGGTACGAGGAGGCGGAGCGGCAGGCGCATGATCTGATCGGTGCATGGCTCGCCCACACGGGTGCGCGTCATTACTCAGGTGACCAGGACCTGCCAGAACAGACGGGCAGCTCACGCGAGGTGTTCTTGCGCGCGGCTGGCATCGACCGGGGCCTGGTCGACGACAAGGGACGCCCCGAAGCCGTGCTCCCGTTGCAGGTTCTGATCGAACTGCTGGAAGACCTGACGGTGCAGTTGGCGGCCCGTGGCGGAGCGCCGCTGGAAACCCATCATGACTATGTCCGCCAGCGGCTTGCGATGGACGCTGCGTACCGTGCCTTCCACGGTATCCCGTAGCGGCACCCTCACGACCTGGCCGCGATCAGTGGCCGTCCACGGGGAAGTCCACTGGCCACTGACAGCCGTCAGCTCGACGTAGGCGCCTCAGTAGCCGAGACCACTGTGCAGGTCGTCGCCGTGGCCCTCGTGGAGATCATCGAGTTCGTCTTCGGCTTCATCCCGGCGTGCGGCGTGGCGGGCTTCGTCGTCTTCGCGCAGGTTCTCGGCCTGGGCAGCGACACCACTGCTGAACTCGGCGTTGAGCGCGTCCATGGTGTCGCGGCGAGATTCGACGGTGAGCATGGCGTCGGACTCGACGTCTTCGCGGTCTGGCGTGGTCATCAGCTGCCTCCACTGGTTGTTGATCTCTCGCCAGGCTTGGGCCTTGGGCCCGTTGCCGGCTGGTTGTGCACCGAGCGGGGAGGCAGCATCGGTGGTGGTGATCCCGTACGTTTCACGATACGCCGCAGCCAACGTCACGGTCTGGTCCCAGCGTTGCGCGAGGGCGGGATCCTCGGGCCGCGTGCCGAGCCGGGAAGCCCAGCGAGGCTGGTCACGAACGACCTGCTCGCGAAGCTGATCGGTCCTTGCCGTGATCTCGGCGTTGAGTGCGTCGAGCCGGTCGAGCGCACCGCGGTAATCACCGGGGCGGCCGAAGTCGGGCACGGCCTGCCACGGCAGCATCCGCTGGTGGCCTTCACCCTGGTCGAGACGGCGGGTGAGCTCGCCGACGAGCGCTTCCCCGGTTCGCCGGTAGTCGCCGTCGCGGCCGCCGGTGGTGTCGGTCGCGAGCGTGCGGACGGCGTCGGTGAGTGCCGCATCGGCGTCGAGTCCGGTGGTGGCTCCCCCTGCGGCGTGACGCCACACGATTCCCCACTGCTCGCTGGTCACCTGAGCATCGGGCAGGTGCCGGGCGACGATGTGGCGCCAGCGGGTGACCTCATCTTCAGTGGGGGCGCCGATCCGCGCGGGCGGTTGGCGGTCACGGGTGTAGGCAGAGACCCGCTTCGCGAGCACCGCGGCCGGGTCGTCGGCCCAGCTGAACCCGGTGTCGTCAGTGACCTTGCGGACCAGACGTTCGGCCTGCCAACCGTCATCTTGGGCACGACTGAGCGCGGCGAGCGCGGCCGGCTCGGCACCGGCGTTGATGGCGCCGGGCACGTGGCGGGCAAGAACATCGAGAAAGCGGTCCTCGTCCCCGTCACGGGCGAGGGTGTCGTATCGGCGCACCAGCACGTTCAAGGGCTCACTGGTGTAGCGATCGCGCAGCTGCTCGAACTCGGCGAACACCTCCTCGAGTTGTTCCTCGCTTGCGTTTTCGGCGGGTTTCGGCGCTTGCTCGGCAGGTTCGGGTGGACCGGCCAGGTGGTTCCAGCGGTTGGTGAGGGCGTGCCAGGCATGTGCTTTGGCGCCCTGGCTGTCCGGTTTCTCGCCGAGCGGGGCGGCGGGATCGTCGCCGACGATATGGAAGGTTTCACGGTAGGCGGCGACGAGTCCCACGAGGTCGTCCCATTCCTCGGCCGCGATCGGATTGTCCGGGCGGGGACCGATTTTGGCCGTCCACACCGGTGGCTTCCGGATGGCGGCCGCGCGCAGTTCCTCGACCCGGGAGGCGATCGCGGTGTTCATGTCGTGCAGGTACTGGGTGTGGCCGGGGTGGTGGCGGGCGGCGGCGAAGTCGGGGCGGGCCAGCCATGGGATGGCGGGGCGATGTGCTTCGCCCCGGTCGGCACGGCGGTCCAGTTCGGCAGCCAGCGCTGCGTCGGCGTACTGGTGGTCGGGCATCGGGTCGGGCCCGTCGGGGCGGGCAGCGAGCTGATGGGCTACCACGGTCAGGGCGGCGTCGACGTCGAAACCGACGGCGAGCGCGCCGGCCGCGCGCTGCCAGACGCGTTGCCACTGCGGGTCTTCCACGGCCGCGTTCGGGGCGATCGCATCGAAGATGCCGCGCCAGCGGGCGACGTCGGCGCGCTGCGATGGGGCTGTCGGCGCGGGTGGGGCGTGGCGTTGAAGATGCTTGGCGATACGGGATTGCAGGACCGCTCCGGGGTCGTCGGCCTTGGCCAGGGAGCTGCGGCCGAGCGCGGCGGTGACGAGGTGATCCGGTTCCCAACCGAGGTCGTGGGCGTTGCGCAGGGTTTGGATCAGCGCCGGCTCGCTGTCCAGGTCGACCGTCGCGGGAGCCCGGCGTGCGAGCACGGCGCGGTAGCGGTCGTCGTCGCGATAGGTGGCGGTGTAGTTGTAGCGCAAGACCAGCGTGCCCAGTGAGACCGCTTCGTCCTGCTTGGCGCGCAGCGTCTCGGTCGCCGACACCTCGGCGCCGGAATGGTTGAGCACACCGGTGAGCACGGCTTCCGGTGTCTGGGGCTCGGGGGTTTCCTGATGCTGATCGATGACGTGGTGATGGGTGATCACGTACAAGAAGTTCTTGAGCATCGCGCGGGTGATGCCTGGGTAGAGCTGTTCGCGCGTCATGGTCGGCGGCACCAGCAGGTGTGCGTTCCCGGTCGAGGTCATGCCCTGCACACGGTTGACCGTGGCCGCATAGGCGAGCTCGACGTGCGCCTTCACGTAGCCCGCGGGCAGGGTGATCGTGCCCTTGTGGACGCGGTGTTGCACGGTGATCTTCCCGGAGCGGTGCACGGACTTGACGGTCCAGACGTCACCGTTCTTCACGAAGTCCCGGCCACCAAACAGCGACAGCAGACGCTGGTTGTGGCGGGTGACGACCCAGTCCCCGACCCCGGCGGTGGTCGCGTCGTGCAGATCGACCTCGCGGCCGCGGGTCAGATCACCTCGGCGTAGCCGGAGTTCGCGCGCTTCGAGATTGAGAGCGACGGTGTCCTCATTGGTCGGCACGATGAGCAGGGACTGCACACCACGGTCGAGGTCGGCGCGCCACCCGGCGTGCGCAGCGTCGCGCATGGTCTCCAGAGACCCGTCCTCAACGCGGTTGTTCTTGAGGTAGTACTTCAGTCCACGGGTGTCGCCGTCGCGGATCTGTAGCGACGCGGCCGCCTGATTCCTGCGGTCTGGGCCTTGGAACCGCACGATTTCCTGGAAGCGCAAGGCTCCGACGTCGTGGGAGATGAGCCGGATCGCGCCGCCCGCCTCGACGGCGGCGAGCTGGGCGTCGTCGCCGATGAGCCGCACGTCGGCGCCCTTGCGCAGGGCGTATTTGACTACGGCGTGCAGGGTATGGGTGCCGGCCATGGCGGCCTCGTCGATGATGACCAGGTCTCCGGCCTCCATCGGAAACGCACGATGCGCGAACCCCAAGCGTTGCGTGGTGGTCAGCTGGTGCAGGGTGTGCGGCTTCGCGCCGATCGCGGCACCCAGTTCCTGAGCGGCGCGGGCGGACGGACCGAAGGCATAGACCCGGTGCCCGGTGCGCCGCCACGCGGTGGCCAGCACCTTCATGGCGGTGGTCTTGCCCGCTCCAGCGGGCGCCAACGCGAGTTGAAGGCGGCGGCCGGAGCGGGCGAACTCGCGCACCATGCGCTCCTGCCCCGCGTTGAGCTTCTTCCCCGCGAGCGCCTTGTCCACGGTGTCAGTGCGCAACCGGTGTCCGCCACGGCGGCGCGCCCACGCGACCAGATCCCCCTCCGCGGCCAAGGTGGCGGTGGTGGTGTAGCGGATGGAACGGCGTTCGACAAACACGGATTCGCCGTCTCGACGCCGCAGCGAGGCCGGTTCCTCGACCGCGACCGGGCCGGTGAGCGCTAACGTGTCGGGTTCGGCGAGCACCGCGGCGACCACGTCATCGATGAGCTGCTCGCGCTTGTCGGCGGGCACCACCAGGTGGGCGGATTGGCGGTGTGCCTCGGCGGCCAGGTTCCACCAAGAGAAGTGGCTGTAGTTGTCGGAGACAATCGCGCGGGTCGTGCGGGCGAGCGCCATGACGTCGACCGGCTCGTGCTCGTCCGAGCCCGTGAGGAAGACACGCCGACCGAGCACGTCGAGGACGCTCGGGGCAACGACCTGATGGGCGTACTCCCGCCACGCGCGCACGTGCTCCGATAGCGTCTTCGGAGGTTGCTTGCCGGGCCGGTTGTCGTACTGCGCCTGGCGGTCGATGGCGAAGATTTCCTTCGGCGTCGGCTCGCGGCCATGCTTGTCCCGGAACTCCACGATCCGTTTCGCACGAGCTGCCTCGAACTGCCGGTGCCGCTGGGAGAACGCCTTCACCAGCTCCACCGGAACCCCGGCGAGCTGCCACACCGGCCGCTTGAGATCCACACCCTCGGCGCCACGCAGAACCCACGAGGCGCCCTGTTCCCGGAACAGATCACGCAACCGCGAATCGAAGTACTCGCTCGCGGTCACGGTCGCGGCCATGATGGTGCGACCATCCAACGCGGTCCACTGGTCGTCATCAGAGCGCTGCACCTTGGACGAGATCAGCGCGTGGATATGCAGATGCGGGTCGGAGGCGCGGGAATCCCAGTGCTCGAACAACGCCGCGGTGATGCCGTTGACATCGACCTGGGCCTCACCCAGGTTCCCACGCCGGGTGAACGACGCATTCCGTTCCACATAGGACAATGCGTCCCGCGCGGCTTGGCGCACCAGCCCAGCGATCAGTTCACGTTCCTCCGGCCGCGCCATGGCCCAGGCGATCGAGACGGACTTGTCCGGCGCGAACACCATCTCGAACCCCGACACCGCGGACTTCAAACTGCTTTTCTGCTCAGCCAGCCACTTCCGCAACTCCTTGTCATCGGCCGGATCCCGGCCCTCGTTGGCTTCTTTGAACGCCTGCACCTGAACGCCATGCCGCAGCCGGGTGCGGACCTCGGCGGAAATGGGTGCACCGACAGGGCGGCCGTGTTCGCGGTTATAGTCCTTGTACGCCTGGCTGACCTTGCTGCGCATGTGGTCCAGCGCCGAGTACTGCGGGAACCGCCGGCCCAGGCGCGTGGCCCGGAGAGCTTCCTCGGCGGTCGCGCCGTTGGCGATCTCCTCCGCCTCGATCGCATCGGCGTTCGGATGCCTGCCCTCGCCGTAAAGCGCGTTCATCTGGGCAGGGGTGACTTCGCCGGCGAGTCCTAAAGCCTCCGCGCCGGCGCCAAACCATTGGCCTGCCGGGTAACCACGGGAGAGGTAGTAGTCACTTAACAGCTCGCCGGGCTCGAGCCGACGGTCGCGATCTGCGCACGCAACCGTATTCGTGAGATACTCATGACCACCAGGGCTCAGCTTGCGCAAGCCCATCACTGACCTCCACCGTACGCCGAAAATCCGGCGACGCCCACCCGGTTCAGATGATCTGCAAGATGTGCTGTGTGCGGGGGAGGGTGGGGTAGAGGTGAGGCGGGGGCGGTGGTGTGGCAGGCAGGGCGGGGCGCGGCTGGGCGGTGGTGTGGTGCGGGGGTGGCGTGCGGGCTGGGGTGGGCTGGTAGGTGGGTGGTGTGGGGATGGCTCGCGCGGTTGCGCCGTTCGCGCGCGTTGCGCGCGAACGGCGCACGAAAAAGCGGCCGCCGGTCGGTGACCGGCGGCCGCTTCGGTGGTGCGGTGGGCTAGCGCTGGCTGAGGTGTGAGAGTTCGCGACGGATGGCGTCGGCGGGGACCACTTCGGACACGGTGCCCTGCTCGGTGGTTGCCCACTGCGCGTGTCGGGTCAGCAGCTCGCGCAGGTAGGCGGCGACCGGCGCGGGCGCGTCGGTCGGGATGGCGTCGGCCTCGCTGAGGTGACGGTCAATCTCGGTGAGGATCTCGTCAAAGGTGCGCACGATGGCGACTCCTGGCGGAAAGGGGGCAGGGCACCCCGTGCGAGGTGCCCTGCCCTGTGGGCGGTGAGGCTAGGCGACGGCGGCGAGTTCTCGCGTCGGCGCGGTGGTGCGCAACGGCGGCGCGTTGCGCTCGCGGCACTGTTCGCAACGGCCGTCCGTGTTCGGGCCGCGCTGCTCGGTCGGCGTGCGCTCCAAGTTGCACGCGGAGCACAACGCGCGCGGGTCAATCCCGCGCAGAGAGGCGCGCTCGTAGTCCTCAATGGTCACTTCGCGCCCGGTGAGGTCCGTTTCGCGGTCGCGGGTGTCGTCCAGGTCAAGCTGTCGCTTGCGCTGTCCCTCGTAGGCGTCCACGGCGCGCTCATCCTTGCGGACCCTGCCTGCGCTGGGGATCGCGTGAATGATCTCTCGATACTGCTCGTCGTACTGGGCTTCGACTTCACCGACGGTGTACGGCGCGCGGGCGCGCTGCTCGGTGGTTTCCTGCTTGGGTGCGGCGGGTGTTGCGGTGGTGTGCTCGGCGGGCGTGGGGCGCTGCGCTGCTTCGGCTTCACGGCGGCACGGATCCGAGCAGTACGGGAGTTCGGGAGTCTCCGGCATCGGGCCGTCGCAGCCGTCGCACCGGTGGACGTCGCCGGACTCGGCTTCGCGCTGCTGCTGGCGTTTGGCGGCGCGGCGGCGCGCAATGGTGGCGCGCTCCTTGCTGGCGTAGATGCATGCCGTGAGCAACGCGCGGTGGTCGTCGTCCAGGCGCGGCCACAACTGGTAGCCGGTCTGGATGGCGTCCACGATCGTCGGGTGCGTGGCGCTGGGGTTCTTGAGCAGGGACGCGCACACGGTGAACGCGTCGCGGCGCTGCCCTTGGGTAGCGGCGTTCAACCAGCGCAACCCGTTCAGCGCGTGCGAGATGCGCGGCGGGTTCTCCCGCAGCATGGCGGTAACGTCGGCTACCTCGGTTACCGCGACAGCTCGGCGGGTCTCGCTGGTGTAGACGCACCGGTGGAACAATTCGCGCTCGCGGTCGCCGTAGCTGTCCCACTCGGCGTGTGCGGTGCTGACGGCGTGCAACACGTCGGCGGTGATCGCCTGGTCCGTGTTGAGCAGTGCGGCGCACGCGGACAGGATCGCGGGCGGGTTCTCTCCGCTGCGCTCGAATACGCGGCGCAACTCGGTGAGGGCGGACCGGACGCGCGGCGGTTCCGCCTGCAAAGCGGAAACAATCAGGTCCACGCTCTTACGGTGCTTTTTCTGAATGGTCGAAACCATGATTAGTGATCCTTACGTGATATTGGTTGTGGCTCTCGGGTTTGCCGTCCCGATTGCCTTACGGGATCGATACTAGTGCGTGTTTTGGCTGGTCACAACCCATATTGGGGATAATTTGCGCCAATTTACGGGCTTATGAGATGTGCAATAGAGCGGGACGGAAGAAGTCGCATAGCTGCTCTGTTTTCCTTGTTCTGGTGGCTCTCAGATGGCTGTTTCGCTGGTTCTGGCGTGCTGCTCTGCTGAATTGAAGGTGACCCCCTGCTGAGTGGGGAATGGGTGGCCCCGAAGCAACCAGGGGCAGGCCCCCGGCCTGCCCCTTAACGCCTGTCCTAGGGAGCGAGGGGACCCGAATGCAAGGACGCCGAAGGCGCCGCGAAGCGGTCGAAGATCCTTGTATTTGGGGTAGCGACCGTACAATTTCGGGGCCACCCATTCCCCGCGGACGCGACGTGTGCGCGGAAGGTGCCCACCGTGGCGCGGAACCGGAGCGAGTGCTCGGCGAGTGGGCTCCACGATGTTGACCGGTCGCGCAGCAGCGGTCAGCAGCCGCTACGCTGGGAGACAGCGCCCCGTAGGGCCCACGTGAGCCCGGTTGGCGGGGCGTGAGCGGGCCGCCGCGGCTTTTGCCGGTCATCGCCTCGGCGGTGACAGCCCTTCGGGGCTGGCGCGGCGGCACCGCGTCCCCTCCTCTCCCCGAGTGCGGTCTTGATTCGCCGCACAGATCTGGCCGCGACATACCTGCCCGGCTACCGCGGCGATATAGATGGCGCGGCGGGTAACCTCGGCGACAGGACCGCAGCCCTCCCCAGCGGGGAGGTTCGGCATGGCCGAGAAGAAGACGACCAGGCCACGGCGGCGGCGTCGGTCGACGGCGACGCTGGAGCGGCTGGAGGCCGCGCGGGAGCGCCGTGCGGAGCAGCTGGAGCGGGAGCGGGAGAACGAGCGCCGCGTAGACGAGGCGCTCGGTCCGTTCGCCGAGGCGGCGACGGCGATCGAGGCTGTGGAACGCAAGCGGGATGACCGCCTGGGCGCGCTGGAGAGCCAACTCGAACGCAAGCTGGCGGAGCTGGAGCGGCAGAGGGCCGCGAAGGTCGAGGAGTACGACCGGCTCAAGGAACAGGTGCGCGCGGACGCGGACATGGAGATCGCCGACTGGCGGACGGTCATGGCCACCTCGGTGCGGCAGATCCGCAGGGCCGAGGTCAGCGTGTCGGCGACGGCGGCGATGCTGGGCATCTCGCCCAGGGCTGTGAGCGCGCTGGCCCGGGAGGGCTCAGCCGACGACGGCACACCGGAGAGCGCCGACACGGAAGCGGCGTCGGTACGCAACGCGGAAGCGGCAGGCGCGCCGGATGCGGAAGCGGACGCCGGGACGGACGCGCAACCGGTGGACACCGCGACGAGCCCGGCGGAGGCCGAGACGGTGGCCGTCGACCCGGGTGGCGGGGGCGGCGAGTTCACCGCCGAGGCCCAGGGCCCCAGCGGTTGGCCGACCGGCGTGGAAGAGTGACCAGGCTGCGCGGGCGTGTGGTGGGCGGCACCGTCGTGGTGCCGCCCACCACGCTGCCGGGGGTTCAGCGGGAGGTGGCCTGCTGGCGCGCCTTGAGCGCGGCGACCCGGCGCGCGTGCCGCTGCAGCGTGAGCCGCTTGCGCCACTGGTAGTAGACGACCATGCCCGCGACCCCGCAGCACAGCACGAACCCGACCGCCCACCGCGCGGCGGTCTGGCTGGTGGTGAGATTGGGGAACTGGCCGATGAAGATGTACCCGGGCATGGTGATCACCCCGGCGAGCACGAACCGCCTGCGACGCTGCGCCATCCGCGGCCGGATCTTGTGGCGGGTGCCGTAGGCGACGACCAGACCGGCGAGGGCGCCGAGGACGACCGCGCCGGGAAGCGCGCCGAGCATCGGGGTGTTGACGAACGCGGTGGCGATCATCGCGACGTACCCGACCGGCACCGCTCCGAGGAACACTCCGGCGCCGCTGGCCAGGATCAGGCCGAGAAAGCTGATTCCGTAGCGGGTGCTCATAGTCCGAGCGTAAAGGACGTGCACCACGTTGATGGGTGATTTTCCGACCAACGGCCGCTGCTGGCGAGGACGGGCTGGAGCCCAGGTTCCGTACTGGCGGCTAGACATCGCGCGACTCTGCTCGCGTGGTGACCGCGGTGACGACGGCGCACCATTCCCGGCCGGTGAACGTGGCCGGGTCGGGGTGCGCGGTGAGCATGACCCAGTGGTCACCTTCGGGCTGGGGCACGGTGTGCAGCCAGGTGTCCTGGCCGGGCTCGGGGTAGTGCGAGGGCACGACTAGGCCGTGATCGGCGAGGTAGGTGGCGACGTCGATGAGGTGCCTGCGGTGCACGAGTCCGCGGTAGCGGTCCAGTTCGCGGTCGGTGGAGCCGCCGGTGCCGTCGTCGACGACCTGGTAGTCGATGGTGCACACGGTCAGGATGTAGTGCCTCATGATCACCTCCTGAGATCAGAAGAAAGCCGCCCCGCCGGTCAGCGCGCGGTGCTGGCGAGGTCGGCGGTGGAGAAGAGTTCGCCCTGACCGGCCGGAGTCGTGGCGCGGGAGCTGCGCGAGGGTCGGGAGGCACGCGTCGGTGTCGGCGGGCGGCGAGGGCGGGGGCCGGTGTACGCGGCCAGGATCTGGATGTGGTGGTCGCGGAGGACGTCGTCGTTGCGGCCGGAGTCGGGCACGTAGACGTTGAGGTCGGGGTCGTCGACGTTATAGGCGGTCCAGCACAGCATGTGGTGCGCGCCGGACGTGCGCGGGTCGCTGCAGATCTTCATCGCGTCGGCGCGCGTGACCCGCCAGAGCACCCGCCGGTACGGCCGATTCGAGTGCTTGCTGACGATGAAGACGACGACCTCGTCCTCGGGGGAGTCGGGGCTATCGGACATGCTCGGCTCCGGCGTCCAGCCAGATGAACTGCCAGCCGGGCACGGGGCCGCGTCCGGCGTGGCGCAGCAGGTAGCTGCCGAGGAAGTCGAGCGCGCGACGGTCCGCGGGAGGCGCACCGTTGGCGGCCGGTGCCATGCGGCGCCAGAGATCCTGGGGGTTGTCGGGGACGGCGCCGATGGAGACGAAGGTGTAGTAGTCGGTGTCATCCCCGGCGTACCACCAGGTCGCGATGACACGCGCCAGGGCGTTGGCGGTGCGGTTGTCAAGCCCGGCCGGGTCGTGATCGTGGATGTGCAGCGCGGCTCGCACGAGGTCTGCGTCGGACATGGTTCCTCCAGCGTCGAAGCGGGTGGACAGCAGAAGGGCCGGTGGGCCAGCCGTCGTGGCTGGCCCACCGGCCTGAAGGGGGTGGTGCCCGGTCGGCGGGGAAGTGTCGACCGGGCACCAGGTCGGTCAGAACGGCGGGTTACCCTCGCCGCTGGCGCTGCTGGCACCGGCCCCGACGAGCTGCGGCTCAGGGGCGGCACCCCACGGGTCGTCGTCGCCGACCTCGGCAGTCGGCGCGGTCGTCTCGGCAGGTGCCTGCTTGCGCTGGTTGTTCTTCTTGACCTTGGTGACCTTGGCGGTGGCGTACCTGAGCGACGGGCCGAGTTCGTCGACCTCCAGCTCGACCACGGTGCGCTTCTCGCCTTCCTTGTTCTGGAAGGTGCGCTGCTTGAGCCGCCCCTGCACGACGACCCGGGCACCGGACTCGATGCTGTCGACGATCTGCTCGCCGAACTTTCCCCAGGCGTTGCAGCGCATGTACAGCGTCTCGCCGTCCTCCCACTCGCCACGCTGCTTGTTGAAGGTCCGCGGGGTGGACGCGACGGTGAAGTTGGCGACGAACGCCCCGGTCGGGAAGAACCGGCCTTCGGGCGCGGCGGTGGTGTTGCCGACGACGGTGATGATGGTGTCTCCAGCCATTTGTGGGCCTCCTGGGCTCGTGGCGGTGTGTGGAACGCGGCGTAGCCTCAGCACACCCCGGTCCGGGGGTCGCCCTTAGGCGACGGCCCCGGCCCGGCTCATCCGCTCGGTGTGGACCGGCCTTTGCGAACTGGCGGTGACCTGGGTGCAGGCACGGGCCGGTTCACCCGGGCGGATCGGCGCCGGGCTTCGGGGCCGCTGGGCCCCCGGCCGGGGTGTGCTTACCTTCGGGCGGTCCACTCACCGGCGAGCCCGCGAGGCCACCTCGGCAGACACCACAGCCGTCGGCTCGGCGACACGCCGCTCGTTGTCCACTGGCCCGCTCTGCTCATGTGTGAGCTGGCTTCGCTAGTCGGTGACCTCGGACCACTCCCATGTCTGGCCGACGAGGTACCGGCCGTCGGCGTCGGGCTCGATGCGCTCGGGCTGGTAACCGTGCTGGCCGGAGTACTCGTCGTCGAGGAGCACGATGCCGTCGTTGTCCCAGTAGCCCCGGCTGTAGCTGGGATCGATGGTCAGGTGTGCGTGATTGAGCCATGCGACAAGCGCTTCGGCGACCACGCACCGGAAGCGGGGACTGGCGACCCTTTTCCCTCGTTCGTCCTCGATCAGTGCGGGAAACGCGGGGCAAGGCTCCTCGAGCGCGACGTAGTGTTCGCCGGGCTCGGCGCGCAGAACATCAGGCGTGAGCAGGCGAGACCGCTCAGCATGGATGACCTCGGGGCTCGTGGTGGGCACGGACAAGAACCACGTCCACGCCTCGTCACCGTGGACGGGATACAGACCGTCGCTGCCGGGGCAGATGTCTTGCGAATGGAAGTCCTCGGCACCCGGCACGTGGGCGATCACGGTTCCTGCGGGGCGCCCGGCGGAATCGAGATCGGGGATCTCCAGCCGAATGCGGGTGTGGCTACGTAGCCACCGCTGCAACTCCCGAAGGACTTCCGGACGCATGCGAGGCTGAGCCCACCAGTGACCGTCAGCGCCGCGAGCACGGGCGTTCTCAATCCGAGCGGGGAAGCTGACGTCGTGGCCGGGCTCGCTAATGGGTGTGGCCAGCTTGACGTAGTACTCATTCGGCAGGGCGCGGGTAGGTGTCATGACCGATTCCCTTTCCAGGTACGCGAAAGCGGGGTGGGATGGGCACCAGGCGGTGTCCGGTCGGCGGCGACGCCGGACCGGACACCGGGTCCTGGTCAGCGAGGAACGTCATCGCTCGGGCTGATCTGTGGCGTGCGGGGATGCCGACGGTGCGGGTGCCGTCGTCGCGTCGCTGAGCTGGTCGCGGACTTTCTGGGCGGCCTCGTTCATGGCTTGGCGGAGCTTGTTGTGCGGAAGGCTGTGGTCGAGGCAGCGGCCCAGGAGGTGCCCGAGCGGAACTGGGGTAGCGGCTGCCTCGAGTGCGCAGCTTGCCCCGGCACCATCGCCGCGGCAGTAGGCATGGGTGGCGATCACCGTGGCCAACTCGCTGGCGTACGGCTCCGGGGTTAGCCGCCACAAGTGCAGGGCGAGGTTTTCCGTGCCGATGCTGATGTCGGCGGAGGGGGCGGCGAGCAAGGCATGGCGGAGGACGCTGGCCGCGAAGGTCGCCACGAGGTCGGCCATGACTGTGTCGTCTGTCGGCAGCTCGCCTTCGCTGGCGGCACGGATCGCGCCGTCCGCGCGGGCCAAGCGGGCCCGCGTGGCAGCAGAGCGGGCGCCCTCCAGGCGGGCGGTGCGCGCGGCTGCGTTGATGAGCGGACGTAAACGTGCACGATCGGCGTCCGGGGCAGGGGTGTACCGCATGGCGAGGTCCTCGCGGCTGGCGGCGATGGTGTACCCGGAGGCCGTTGCTATGGCGGCGGCCGCGGTGCCAGCGGGGTCAGGCAGGGTCCCCCTGCGGGTCCCATCGAGATAGGACTGCCATGGTGTCCCGGCGGCGAACTGGGACACGAACACGATGTCCAGCTCCGTCAAGCCGCGTTGCAGCAAGGTCGTTGCCACCGTGCGCATCGTCGGCCGCAGCGGCAGAACAGTGGCGTGTGGTGCCGCGCCGCTGCTGGCGGGGACGAGGACGCCGAAAAGCTGTGCGACGGAAAGATCTGCGAGGTTGGCGGCGAGCCGGCTGGCCCAGATCGTGGGGGCCTCGGTCAGCTGCGCAAGATCGATGCGCTGCACTGCGCCGAACTTGCGCCGACCGTCCGGCTGATTAATGGACGAGATCAGCACGAACGAGTCACGGGGGACAAACCCGAGCAACGCGGGGACGGAAGCGATCAGGTCGCTCATCGACGAGATGGCGGCGGCCATGGCGGAAGTCCTTTCCAGATCGGGAAAAGGTGCGGTTAGTCAACGGACTCAGGGACGGAACAGGGCCTCGTCTCCTTCTCGATGGCCGAGAAGGAGACGAGGTCGGGAAGAGTGATTAGGCGTGCAGCTCGGTCTCGAAGGTGTAGCGGGCGAGGTGACCGAGCCAGGGCAGCGACGGCGGCTGGGCGCCTGAGCCTTCACCGGGAATGAGACCGTTGATCGCGACGCTCCAGTAGTCGCCGCGCCGCCCGTATGGAGCGCTTTCGCGGCGATACACGAGAATCACGTCGCGGCCGGTTCGGCGGCGCGCGTGGGCGGTGACCCGCATGCCGATCGGATGGCGGGTGCGCGGCACAACGAGGTCTTGATACCGCAGGGAGATCGGTGTCGCGTCGAGCGCGCGGCAGAGTTCGACGAGGACACCGCGGGCGGCATTCCACGCCCCGAACTCGCCGAGGTTGCCGCGGCGTGGAATATTGCTGACCACGGTGTCGGGCAGCAGGTAGGAGCGGCTCCAGTCGTACGGCGTGAGCCAGCGTGCCTGCGGAGGCATCGTCACGCCACCTCCGTGCCGTCGGCGGCGGCGATCGCGCGGGTGAGAATGCCGCGCGCCTCCTGCCGGAGCATGCGCTGCGTGGAGGTGCGGTAGCCAGCGAGGCCGCCGTAGAGCGGATCACACGCGGCGGTGACCGCGGCGTCGGTGCAGCGGCCGTCCGAGGTGAGGTAGGGGTAGGCGGCGTCCACGACGCGGAACGCCTCGGTGAGGTAGTGCACGTGGATTGACTGGTTCACGGCCCGGACCAGCGCGGCCTTGTGCTGGCGAATCCGGTACAGGTGCTCGAAAAAGTGGGTGGGCCCGGTGGTGATGCGGCGTGTGTTGAACTCGGTCTCGATCAAGGTGCAGGCGTTATCGAACACAGCGGCATCGTCAGCGGCGGCCGGTGCGTCGAGGGCGGACGTGGACATGGCGAACCTCCGGATCGCGTGCGGGTGGACGCCTACTCCGCAGCACACCCGTGTCCCCGGGCGCACCACCCCGGTCACGGTCGCGGCGCAGCAGTAGCCGGCGCCCGGGGCCGGGTGTGCTCTACTGGCGGCGGCCAGCCCGCACGCCGGAGGGCGCATGACCGTGACGTTGCTGGCGCAGTGGGCGCAGGGAACGGTGACGCGGTTGCACGAGGCTCGTGGCGCGGCGATGCCAGCGCAGGGCGAAGTCGGCGCAGTTGGTGCAGGAACCGGGATGTGCGCAGCCGGGCATGGCTCGGCCGTGCCATCGGGCGGATCGCGACCACGCGAGAGAATCCACACTGGACAGTTCGACCGGACAGCGCGCGAGAACGTGCTGGGAGACCCCGAAACGATGGAGCGTGATGCCGAGATCGCGGAGGCTGCGGATGATACGTACCACGGTCGAGGTCTGACCGGCGCCGCGTCGGCACAGACTTCCCACCCCGACAAGCGGCTCTCGCGTGAGATCGATACCCGCGCATCGGTATTGAAAGGCATGATCGAGGTATTGGTCGGGTTCCCAGCCCTGCAAGACCGGCAGCCATGGGACGAACGGGAACTGCTCACGCAGGTAGATCAGGTTCTCGATAGTATCGGACTGGTGTTCTGCCACCGGAAGACCGGATGCGGCTCGTGCTTGCGGTTCACAGGGAATGTCCTGTGGAGCGCAGAACACTGGCGGTGTCCCTACATTGTCCAGGACGCGAGTGACTCGTGAGCCGAACAAGTCTGGATCGCATCGCCAGGTGCCGAAGCGTGTGATCTCGGTGTAGGAACCACTGTCCAAAATCTACAAGTTGAACGCCTTCGGGTGTCGTTCCCAGTCGTCGGCGTAGGGATGCATGGTGTTCAGGGACACGCACATCGGGACAGAAAGCTGCTCCAACCATCGTCCATGATGGACGCCTAAGTAAACCGTGGTCACGGTTGCCCTCCGACGATGAATACCGGGGATGGCCGCCATGCGGGGGACGCCCGGTCGGGACGCTTCCTGTCATGTCGCACGGTGGTGTACTGGGGTGTTCCCGATCGGGCGTTTGATCGGGAACACCCGGTACCTGTGTGATCGGCCTGGCGATGACGGTGCGCGGTGCGCGGATTCGGGAACCGTGGTTAGGGATAACGAGGCTGGTGGTCAGGACGACGAAGATCCGGGCTCACCGGCCGAGATCAACACTCGTTGCTCGTGAGGATCGGACCTGTGCGCTCGGGCGCGGGGATCCCGATACCGGGCAGTGGAAGCCGGGCATTGGTGCGGAGGTCGCGGAGTACCCAGTCAGCGGAATGCGGCCGGGGTCGGCCGGTTCGCGGGTGCGCCACACAGCGCCATTCGTCGTTGTCGGGCTCCGGGTAGTACATGCCAGGAACGGAGCCAGGGTCCAAGAGAGGCTCTTGGCAGTAACGGCACTCGGGCCAGAAGCTGGTGGTCTCCCAGTCCACATTGTCCGGGCATTCATTCTCGTGACGGTCAGCCTCATAAAGCGAGACGTCACCAGCACGCACCAGTTGCAGGTGTGTCCGCGCGGGCATGGTCTTGCGCGCCACGACGTAGACCCAGTCCTGGGGATGGCGTTCTTCGACATCGAGCGGCGCGTCGACGTAGGGCTCAACCAGGTCACGGTCTGCGGCGACCAACCCAAGGGCGGTGGGAAAGGTGAGCGCCGGCGCCGTGAGCCCCGGCTGCCACCGCAGCCCGAGCCGATCGAGCGGGTAGTACCCCTCCTCGTCTGGCTGGATCACCGCGAAGCGACAGCTCCGCCAGAGCACGACGAGGAGCCAGTCGACAAAGCGCACGGTCTGGATTCCGGTACCCGACCAGGGGCGGCGGTCCAAGATCCGGTTCACCACGTCGCGGCGAAACCACGGGTCGGCGCGGAACCATGGAATGCCACTGGCGTTGGGCACCCACGCCGGGTAATCGATGTCGTCGCCCTGCACGCGCACCAGAGATTCGGTCCGGACACACGGAACGTCCTGACGCGTGCGGTCGCGGTGTTCTGGCTCGGGATTGTCGGTGGGTGACGACATGCCAGTCCTCCTAACAGTTCGTGGATATCAGAGAAATGCGGAAACCCGGAACGCCACCGATTGCGGATAGGGAGACGACGGGGTCGGCGGTAACCCAAAGGCGGGGTGTGCTCGACCAGTAGGCCACTGATCGAGCACACCCCCGCGGAACACGCGCAGCGAGACCCTGATGGGGTCGGCTACTCGTCTTCTTCGTCGGCGTCCAGGTCGTCGGTGCTGCCTACCCACCAGTCGTCGAGCGTGACGTCAGAATCGCCGCTGGTGACCGTGAGCGCGTCTTCGACCCAAGACCTGGCCTGAGCGAGGTCGGTCGCGTTTCGGACGGTCACCTTGACGTTGACCGTGACGTGCCCGGTGTAGGTGTACTGCAGCTCCGGAAGGCCGAGGTCGTCGAGGACCCGGTTGGTTCCGTTGGCGCACCAGCCGTCCGGTCGCTGGTGCTGGGCAATGACCTCCCGGCGCACCCGCCGCTCGAACTCCTGGCGCTCGGCGCGCAGTCGAGCAAGGGCCTGGTCGTCGGCCGTATCGGCGGACGACATGGTCGCCGGGTGCTGGGCAGTGTGGCCGAGGGAAATGGTCATGACTTGATGACTCCTTACTGCCGTGAATGTGGCGAGAAAAGCACGGAAAAGGGTGAGCGGGTACCGCTCACCGTGACGTGGTGAGTCGGTGTCCAGCGCGGAGATGTTCCCGGAAGGCCGCGAGGGTGACATTCGCCCGGCCGACTTTCTGTGAAAACTCGAATAACTCCTGTGCCCGTGCTTGGCGCAGGAGTTGTTGTGCCGACTGGCGTTTCTGAGCAGCGCGGCGGGGCGGCCCCAGACGTGCCTGATCGAGGCTGCGTCGCGCCATCGCGCGAAGCTCGGCGGCGGACTTGCTCATCGTCAGTTCACCACCACGCTGATGGGGTACGACACGGTGACGTCGAGGTCCTGCGTGGTGATCCGTGCGTCGGAACCGACGCGCTCGGCCACGATCCGGTCCAGAGCTTCCCGTACCGCTTCGCGGCCGCTCGCGCTCGCCAGGGACAGCATCCTTTCGCGAGCCGTGAAGAGGTCGTTGTCGTCAGTCTGCAAGTTGACGGAGAACTGGACGTTGGAGCGTGCGGCGTACTGAGGCTCGTAGAGGTCGAGCCCGAGCCGAAGCAGAGAGGTGTTGAGCTCGTCGAGTTTCCAGTCGCCGTCGTGAAAGCCTTGGATGGCGCGGTTACGCACGCGGTTGCGATATTCGGCGAGGTCGTGCCGTGCCTGCTCCAGTTCGGACAGTTTTGGGTTTGTGGTGAAGGGGCAGGTGATGTCGTTGGTCATAATGTGGGTCCTTTCCGCGTTGCCTGGCGGGAGAGCCGGGCTCGGTTGGTGTGTGGAGCGCGGCGCAGCCAGCACGCCCTGGCCGGGGTGCCTGCGACCGAGGGCTGGCTCGTCCGGTCGGGGTGGACCGGCCCATTCGTCGAACCGGTGAGGCGATGTCGGTGGCGGCCGGTTCACCCGAGCGGATGCGGTCAGCTTCCGAGGCCGCTTGAACACCCCGGTCGTGGCGTGCTTTTCTTGGGCCGGTCCACGCACCTCAAGCCCGGTCGACGTCGGGACTCATGACGCCGTGCATGTCGGTCGCGCCGGGAAGCCACTGCGCGCGCGATGGGGACTCGGACGGTCGGATCGTTGGCATGGAATTCAACAGTGACCGACCCCCGATAAGGACTGTCGACGTGGACCTGAGTGCGTTCGTTGCGACAGGCACTGATCGAGCACAGCCCGGCGCATTCGTGGAAAAGGCCTTGCGGCGACTACTCGTTGTTGTCCGTACTGGTTGATGGCAGCGTGCCCAGTGTTGTGAGGGCGCGCCGCAGGAAATGACGAATCTCTTCGCGCGGGCCTTGGACGACCAGAGCGGCGTCGTCGGGGTCACCGATGATGAGACCGAATTCCTTTGCTGGTAGTCGATCCGCGCCCACCGGCTCGCCTGGCTCGGCGAGCTGAATGCGGCAGTTGGGATGGACAAATTGGTATGTCTCGCTCATTCGAGCCTCCACAGTGAACAGGTGGCTTGGATGCGCAGAGCAGTCCCGGACGCGTCGTCGGTGCGGGGAGGTGGTCTCAAGACTCGGATTGCGCACTCGAGGTGGCGTCAGGAACGAAATGAGCGCGCACAACCGGCTCACCACGGTCGACGGCGTCACGAACGATGTCGAGTGCGGCCCGCAAGCAGTCGCGGACGGCCTTCTTGCTCCGTCGCGCGGCGGGATGGTGGTGGACCACCACGGAATCGACAGGCCGGTGACGTTCACGGCGCAGGCCACAGTGGTCGAGTTCGTCCACGCTGTAGAGCGTGGCAGTGAAACCGGACTCCGACTGGAAGGCGATGCGGAGGCGCGCTTGTGGTTGCCATCCGGTGTCGCGCGGTGTGCCGAGGTTCCAGCAGGCAGTAATGGTGTAGTCCTCGATGCGCAGCACAGGATCGCGGTGTGGTGAGACCACAGTCGCCGCCGCCGGAGGATCCGGAGTGGTCGGCTCGCCGACTTCCGGGCGTACGTCGGTTTTGTGGATGGTGTAGCCGGTGTCCCGGATGTCGCCGTCGATCGCGACGTAGAGACCTTGGTCTTGCACGATGACGCCGTGGTGGTCGAAGTGGTGCTCGTCGTAGGTGAAACACACCCGGTCGCCCGGCAGGTATCGGTGCTGGAGCAGGGGCAGCCAGCCGTCGGGAACGATGCTGGCCGGTACGAGGAGCTTTTCCAGTTCGACGGAGTTGGGTTGGCGTTGCCACAGCCACACTGGCGGTTCCGCTGGGGCGGCTGAAGAATCTACTTCGGACATGCGGTGATGACTCCCTTTCGTGCGCAGCTGGGAGATGGAGACGGCGGCCGGTCAGGTGCGGGAGCGATCGGGGATGACCCGCGGGCGTTGTCGACCGGCCTCGATGCCGTCGTGGATGGTGTTGGACAGCTCCTTCCAGTCGAAGTCGGCGACGCCGAGGTGATGGCGAGCGGCGTCGGTGAGGTGGTAAGTGATGGCCGAGCGGGTGATCCAGTCGTTGGCGAGCAGTTCGCCCAGGGCGGCCGCGGCGGCGTAGAGGGTGATGTGCCGTTCGCCCTCTTCGGCGGTGGCGACGTTGTGGCGCTCCCCGGCGATGGCGGCGTTGACGTAGGCGGTGACGCGCCGGCCAGTCGCCGGGAGCACCGGGACCTGCGTCGGCCGAGACGGCGGCGGAGGTGGAGTCAGTGCGGTGATCAGCCATTCGGGCAACGGAGCCACCGGCAGATCCCGCAGCACGGTGTAGGGCACTGCCCGGCCGTCGATGACCTGGACGGAGCCGACGAAGGTGACCGCGGCACCAGGGCCGCGGGTGTCGGCCCGCCAGCCCAGCCCCCGGCCGCGTTCGCCGACCGTGCTACGCAGCACGGCACCTGGCGGCCGGAGGAAGTACCGGTGCTCACCGTCGCGCGGGGTCGCCACCGTAAACGTCGCGACCGGATCGGGCTGCCGCGCCCGTTCGGCCAGCAGCGCGATGACATCGCGGCCGTGGTTGACACCCAAGGCCGCCCAGTGCGCCGGGACCGGGCCGTGCGCGGCATCCAGGTCGAGCACGAGCAGCCCGGAGGGCCCGCAGGCGATGCCCACGTTGCTGGTGGGAAACCGCTGCCACCAACGGCGGATCCGTACCGGATCGAGGGTGGCGCGCTGTTCCCATCGCTTGATCGACGGCTTCTTGGTGCCGGGGTCGAGCGGGAACACCCGCCACCCCCGTCCGACTGCGGTGAGCGCGGCCTGCATGAGGGCGGTGGAGTCGGCCAGTTCCGGAGGCGAGGCCACCGCCGCGAGGGCGCTCACTGGGCCAGGCCGACGCCGTCGTGACCCGGCAGCGGGTCGATGACCATGGCAGCGGCGTTGTCGGTGCCGCCGAAATACTGGGCGGCGACGGTGAGCTTGTGCGCGCAGGTCCGCGGATCGCCGAACAGCCGGGCGGCTCGCGCGATACTGCGGCGGGGCACGGCCTTGTGCACCCCGTCGCTGGTCAACAGCAGCCGGCGCCGCGGACCGAAGGTGGCGACGTGGCCGATGGTGCTCTCGGTGGCAGAACCGACCGAGGACATCACCACGCGGTCGTGAGGCCCAGCGAGCTTCTCGAGCTCGTCAAGCCGCCCCTCGTACCGGGACGCCAGGGATCGGCGCAGATCCTGACCACGGGTGTGGTCCAGGGTCAGCTGGGCGAGCAGGTCGTGTTCGGGGCGGTACTCGTAGGCTCGGCAGTCCCCGACCCAGGCCACGTCCCACCCGCCGCCCTTGTCATCGGGGAGGGGCGTTGCGACGACCAGGACGGTGTCCTCGTAGGCCAATCCGCTTAGGGCGTCGGTGGCGGCGAGCAACCCGGCGACGCTGCCGCGCTCGGCGGCGACATACGACGCCACGGACGCGGCGCTGCCCGCGGCGTAGGCGGGCAACGGGCCGTCACCGATGCCGTCGGCCACCGCCCACGCCTGCTGGCCGCCGGTAATGGACACGTGGATCCCGGTGGCGTCGGCCTGGTAACTGCGGTCGCCGATGCGCAAGGCCCAACCGGGATAGAACCCCTGGCGCTCGGCAGCGAAACGACGATGGTGGCGCGCCAGCACCCGCGCGTCATGACGGGACTCGGCGCATTCGGCCCAACCACATCGGCACACTGCGTGCGCCCAGCGCGGACCGGGCGGTAGTTCGGAGTGTGGCCAGACCGGGTGGTACTGCGCGGAAAACGTCGTCGTGCGGTGAACATCCTGTGGCGCAGCAGGAAGATGAGGATGCATCGCGGGAATCTCCATTCCACACTGGCTTCGAGTGGCCAGAAAAAGAAGAAGGGAAGCACGACAGCGGGTGGGCGCGGAGCGCAGCGGCCTCCGCACCCACCCGCTGTCGACATCAGGGACGAGTGACGCGGGAACTAGACCGTGGCGCTGCTCATTTCCCACGCCTCGTCAGCCTCGGTGGACTCTGATTCCCCATCGGGATCGGAAAAACCGTCAACGGACTCGGGATCGTCCACCTCGTCATCCCCGAATTCGTCATCCCCAGGGCTGTCCTCGTCCTCCTCGGCGTCTTCGCCGTCGCCGTGTTCGTCTTCGTCGGCCTCGACTTCACCGGCGCCGTCGCCCTCGATGTCTCCGGCCGACTCGTGGGTGCCGAGCTGGGCGGCGACCACGTCCTCCTCGCGCTCGGGGTTGAGGACCTTGCGTTCCACATCGGAGGCGTCATAGCCCCAGTCGATGATCGCGGACATGTACTCCTTCTCGAACTCCCACGGCTTGCGCCACGCATCGCGCGTGAGGTCCGTCTCCATGGCGCACAACGTAAGGAACACGTCGTAGATGACGGCCTTGGACGCAGATGCTGCAGATGCTGTGGTGATCTCGTCCGGGAGCTGGCTGGGCTGTCCGTAACCGGGCTCGGGCAGCTTGAGCAACTCGTGGGCCAGTTTGTGATTGCGTTCCATCGCCCTGCGCAGCTCGTGACTGCCCTTGGCCTTCTGCACCGCGAGGAACACCTGGGCACCCCGCGGTACCTTCTTGCGGTTGACGAAATTGACCAGCCAGTTGCGCCGCTCGCGCTTCGCCGCGTCCCAGAGCTTGTTATTCTCGATCACCCAGCGCCGCAGGATCCGCGCGGCCTGGCGCGCTCGTTCCTCCGCAGCCGCCGCGGCGGCCGCCTCAGTGTCGCCGTGCTCGCCGTCATCGTCCTCGGTGGACACGTCATCGGTGGTGGCCGGAGTCACCGTGGTGCTGAACTCCGCCTGGCCTTCCGGGGCGTGTGCGAGTGCGTGGCCGTGTGCCCGGAAATCGGTGCACCCGTACTTGGCGACGACGATGGGGTTCTCGTCGTCGTCGTAGTCCTCGTCGATCCAGGCGGCGTGCCCGGGGCAGCTCGCGTGGGCTTCGACAGTGAGCTCGGTGTAGGGTTCGCTGTCCGGTGACGGGCGCAGCCGGTCGAGCGAGCGTGCGTCCCCGGTCCAGTCGTTGACCGAGGGATCGAGGATGGTGACCCCTGCCTCGGTCAGCTCCTGGGTGAGCCGCTCGGTGAGTTCCCGAACACGCTCCCTCTCGGCGCGGTCCTGACGCTTGCTTTCGGCGAGGACCTTGAAATTGTTGGGGTTTTGGAGCGCAGTCTTGATGAGTTCCTTGGCGGTGTCGAGGTCGCCGGAGCCCTCGAACTCCGCGACCACCGCCATCTGCTCCAGGTCGAGGCCGTAGCGGTCGGCGGCCGCGGCGGCGAGTTCACTGTCGCCCACCTTGAGCACGTTCTCGATGTGCTGGGCACCGCCGGCGCCGCGGTTGAGCTTGCGGGCGATTCCTGCGGGCTTGAGGTTGAACGCGGCCAGCTGTCGCACGGCGTTGTACTCGTCGCCACGGGTGAGACCCTTCCGCAGGTCGTTCTCGTTGACCTGCGCGACGATCCGCTCGATCGCGGCCTTGCGCTTGTCCGCCGGGGGCGGTGCCTGCATCCACACCGGTAGCTCGCACCCGGCCTCACGAGCGTTGAGGACGCGACGCTGCCCCATGGTGATCATCACGGTGCCGTCCTCGGCGCGGTAGCCCTTCACGGCCGTGTCCACTCCGCGGCTGCGCATATCGCGGACCGTGTCGTCATCGGCGTCCGCGTTCTCCTGGCGGACGTTCTCGTCGATCACGACCTCGTTCGGGTCGAAGCGGAGAATCCGGTCGTACTCGTCCTCCCACTCCGCGCGCCGCTGCGTCAGGTCGTCGGAAGCCGCAACCGCGCCGCTGGCGAGATCGGTGCTCTCGTCGGACTCCTGCGGCACCGCAACAGTGGTGTCCGCGCTTTCGTCGACGATCGGCTCGCCGCCGCGCTGGTCGGGAAGATCAACAGTGCTGGTCACTAGACGCTCCTTCACACGGGGACGGCTGGCCCCCGCACGCGCGGGAACCAACCCCGAACCCCGCACCGCCCCGGTCTGCTGGGTGATTGGCGCAGCAGAGGAAAAGGGGAATGCGGGTGTCCCGGTCGGGACGCACTCGACCCAGCGGGGCCGCCCGCGCCGCCGGAGAGCCCGACCAGAGCGTCAACTGGCGGTATCATCGAAAAATCGCGGGCTCCCGGCGGCGCCAGGCTCCGCTAGAGTGCGTCGTCCCGACCGGACACCCCGCTTCCTCCCGCGCTGCCACAACGACTAGGTGGCTGGTGTCTTGGCGGCTAAGAATTTTGGCGTGTTGGTCGCCCGGTGGTGGTGATCGTTTCGACAGGATGACTGGGTGACGTTGGGACGTGCACCCCGCCAGACCGATCTGTTGTGTTCGACGGTGGGCTACTGCGAGGGGCGGGTCGCCCCTGATTCGATCTACGGGGTGCTGCATCGGGAATGCTTCGCGCTGTTCCCGGATGAGCTGTTCGCGGACCTGTTCACGGATGTGGGGCGCCGGTCGGTGCCGCCGATGATCGTGGCGGTGGTGATGGTGCTGCAACGCATCGAGGGCCTGTCGGATCGGGAGGCGGTCGAGCGGTTCGCCTTCGACGCCCGCTGGAAGTACGCCGCCGGGGGTCTGGATTTTGACTATCCGGGGTTTGTGCACACCGTGCTGGTGGATATGCGCGCCAGGTTGGGCCGTTCGGTTCGGCCGGACCGGATCTTCCAGGTGACGCTGGATGTTGCCCGGCAGGCTGGTCTGGTCGGGCGTAAGCGGGTGCTGGATTCCACCCCGCTGTATGACGCGGTGGCCACGATGGACACCATCACCCTGATCCGCTCGGCGATCCGTGGTCTGCTGGCCGCTGCCGATGCCGGGTTGTCGGCGCGGTTGCGCACGGCGCTGGCATCCGGTGACGACTACGCCAGCGCCGCGAAGCCGCAGATCGATTGGGACGATCAGGCCGCCCGGGAGGCGTTGATCGACTCCCGGGCCCGGGACGGGTTCGCGCTGCTGGCGCTGCTGGATGGCCGGGAGTCGGGTGAGGCGGTGAGCCGGGCGGCACGGTTGCTGGCCATGGTGTTGGGGCAGGACCTGACCGATGGCGAGGACGGGGTGTTTCGGATCGTGCGCACGGTCGCCCCGGATCGGATCATCTCGACCGTGGATCCCGATGCCCGCCACGGCCACAAGACCAACGCCCACAGTTTTGACGGCTACAAGGGGCATATCGCGATCGATCCCGACACCGAGGTCATCACCGCCACCGGGGTCACACCCGGCAACAGTGGTGACGCGGAGGTTGCCGAGAGGCTGCTGACCGACATCCTCCCTGCCGAAGCCGAAGCCGAAGCCGAAGCCGAAGCCGAAGCCGAAGCCGAAGCCGAAGCCGAAGCC
>NZ_VTHK01000028.1:60332-129809 GCF_009765355.1 Amycolatopsis anabasis
CCCCGTTCCTGTCGAGCCCGCAGAGCAGGCGGCGGTCTACGGGGATGCGGCCTACGGTGCCGGGGAACTGCTGGAGCGACTGGACAACACCGATATCCACAATGGACTCAAGGTGCAACCCCCGGCAGCGGTGAAAGGTCACTTCCCCAAGGACCGCTTCGACATCGACCTCGACGGTCAGACCGTGACCTGCCCTGCGGGCAACACCGTGCCCATTCGCCCACGGATGAGCAAACGTCACACCGGACAGGCCTTATTCGGTGCCCTGTGCGCCCACTGCCCACTGGCCGCGCGCTGCACCGCGGCCAAGGACGGCCGCAGAATCACCATCGGCCCCCACGAAAGGCACCTGGTCGCCGCCCGCGGCCGTCAACACGACCCCGACTGGAAGGCCGGCTATCGAGCCACCCGCCCCAAAATCGAGCGCAAGATCGGTCACCTGATGCGCCGCCGCCACGGCGGACGACGCGCCCGCGTCCGAGGACTGCTCAAAGCAGCCGCTGACTTCTGCCTGCTGGCCGCTGCGGCCAACCTCGCACGCCTCAGCGTGCTCGGGATCCGGAGCACGACAAGCGGATGGACCACCGCAACCGTCTGACAGGCACCAGACCGCCTGTCACCGCACGCACGAGCCCGCCAACGAGGCGGCCAAACCGGTCAGGATCATGCCAAGCCCCCAACCGCCGATCAAGCTCGATGAGCAGGTCAGCGGCCATACCACCCTGTTCAACAAGCGCAAGCCGGTCGAGCAGCCCGCAAGACCCCGTTCGACACCAGCCACCTAGTGCGAATTTTCACGGTAGTTGGCCATTGAGCACGATAGTTGGCAGTGATCGGCGACCGGCCTTACA
Source organism: Amycolatopsis anabasis (assembly GCF_009765355.1). Lineage (GTDB taxonomy): Bacteria > Actinomycetota > Actinomycetes > Mycobacteriales > Pseudonocardiaceae > Amycolatopsis > Amycolatopsis anabasis. Next base: position 61,184 of record NZ_VTHK01000028.1, read on the forward strand.
GCGTGCGGGACAAGTCCGCGAACTTCTGGCTGCTGGCCATCGCCGGGATGGGCGAGTCCTGGCGCAACTCCCACCAGGCCGATCCCACCTGTGGCCGTCACGGGGTCCGGCGCGGGCAGATCGACATCTCCGCGCGCCTGATCTGGGCCTTCGAACGGCTCGGCGGGGCCACCAAGGTCCGCTGGCCCCGCCCGGAATGCCTCGCCTGCAAATCCACCACCGCCGCCATTTGATGCCCCGGGTGGGAGACCACGCCGCGGGGATTAGTCGTTGTGTCCTGTGGTGGGACGCCCGTTGAGGGGTGAAAATCGGTGTTGGCTGCCCGCTGACGTCGTCGTCTCTGTGGTCGTGTGAGGCCGTGGGTTAGTCGGACGCTGGGAGCTGTTGCTGGGCCCTTGATTGTTGCTTCGAGCACGCGGATCAGATTCCTTGTTTGCCTGGGCTCCTGCGGGCAGTCGCTTGAGGTGCTGCTGGCCAGGGAGAGGCGATGTTGAAGCCGACGCAGGACAGTGAAGAGATCATCGAGCGGGTGGCCGCGCTGGATATCGGTAAGGCCGAGGTGATGTGTTGTGTCCGGGTGCCGGACCAGGCCCGTCCGGGGAAGCGGTTGCAGGAGGTCACGCCGTACTCGACGATGACCCGGTCGTTGCTGCTGTTGGCGGACCGGCTGGATGCGCTGGGAGTGACACGGGTGGTGATGGAGTCCACCTCGGATTACTGGAAGCCGGTGTTTTACTTGCTCGAAGCCCATGGGTTCGAGACGTGGCTGGTCAACGCCAAGGATGTGAAGCATCTGCCGGGGCGGCCGAAGACGGACAGGCTGGACGCGGTGTGGTTGTGCAAGGTCGCCGAACGCCAGATGATCCGCCCCAGCTTCGTGCCCCCACCACCGATCCGCCGGCTGCGGGATCTGACCAGGTACCGGCGGGATCTGGTCGAGGCGTGCACGGCGGAGAAGCAGCGGGTGGAGAAGCTGCTCGAGGACGCTCAGATCAAACTGTCGGTGGTGGCCTCGGACATTTTCGGGGTCTCCGGGCGGGACATGATGGCCGTGCTGGTCGCCAGTGAGCGGGATCCGAAGGTGCTCGCGCAACTGGCTCGCACGTCGATGCGCCGCAAGATCGCCCGGCTGGAGGAGGCCTTCACCGGGCATTTCACCGACCATCACGCGTTCCTGCTGTCCACGATGCTGGCACGGGTGGACACGATCACCGCCGACGTCGCCCGTATCGACGGCAAGGTCGAGGAGCTGATCGCCCCTTTCGCGGGGGCAGTGGACCGGCTCGATGAGATCACCGGAGTTGGCCGCACGGCCGCGCAGGTGGCCATCGCCGAGATCGGGCTCGACATGACGCGTTTCCCCACCCCGGGACACCTGTGCTCGTGGGCGAAGTTCACGCCCGGTGTCTCGGAATCGGCCGGGAAGAGGAAAGGTGCCGACAGCACCGGTCACGGCAACCCCTACCTGGCCCGGGTGCTTGGTGAGGCCGCCGTCGCCGCCAGCCGCACTAACACCTTCCTCGGCGAACGGTACCGCGGCATCGCCCGTCGCAGCGGCGCGAAGAAAGCCAATGTCGCGATCGGCCGCTCCATCCTCGTGATCATCTGGCACCTGCTCTCCGACCCCAACACCCGCTACCAGGATCTCGGCACCGACTTCTATCCCAGCCACACCAACACCCAGCGCAGAATCCGTAACCACATCGGCCAGCTCAACGCCCTGGGATACCGAGTCACTCTCGAACCCGCAGCCTGACCCCAACATCACCGGGCTGAACCCGGCTCCGCCGCGCTCCGCCGGGTGCTGACGCCTGCCCACTCACCTTCGATTTTCGGATCAGCGGAAACGATCCTCGGCGTCGGCGTCGATCGCGGCCAGTGCGGAGGCTCGGGTGGCGTGCAGGGAGAACAGCCCCGGCGCGGTGAGGATTTCCAGGGCGCGGCGGACCGCGCGGGTGTCGACGATCAGCTCCAGGGGAACCGCGGCGGTGTTGGTGCGTTGCTGCAGCGCCAGTAGCGCACCCACACCGCCGATCGAGCAGAACGGGACCCGGGACAGGTCCAGCACCAGGGCGTCGGTGTCCCGGCTGGGCTGATCGGCGAGCTCGTGATCGAGCAGAGCGAGCGAGTTGGCGTCGATCTCGCCGACGACGGCGATCTGCGTGCAGCCAGCATGGTTGCGGGTCACGGTCACGGCGAACCGGTGCGCCGCCACCGGAGGCCCCTTCAGCTGGGGCTGGGCTTGGGTACTCACGATGCGCCCCTGCTCCCGACCGCCTCGGCCCCGGGCGGGTGCACCGCGTTCGGGTGCTCGGCCAGGACCAGCGGCCATCCGTGTGAGAAGGGCAAGGTCTGGACCCGTGTCCCTCTCACGCTACGCGCATTGAGCCGGATGGACTACACCCATGCTGGGAAGCCCGCCGCCGGAACAGGATCGGTGGCCAGCGCCGGGTAACCGGGGCGCGCGACAGGCGGTCGCGGGTTGGCCCTGTGCGCGGGTCAGTGGGTGCGGGGGCCGGTGTGGCTGGTGAAGCGGAATTCGATGGTGACGGCCACGGTGTCGAGGTCGAGTGCCTGACGCAGCCGGGGCAGGGCGTGGGTGTGGAGTTGCTGGCGGATGTCGGTGAGGTCGGCGTCGTGTTCGGTGGCGATCACCAGCGCCAGCGCCGGGGCCTGCTGGGTGCCGGTAAGGGTGGCGCGGGCCGAATGCACACCGGGGTAGCCGCCGACCTCGTCGATCAAGGGGGCGACGGCGGTGGCGGCGGCGAGCTCGGTCCGGCCCCGGTCGGGATCGTGTTCGAGGCGCCAGGTGTGCGTTTTCGGTCGGCGGGCCAGTTGGGTGGCCAGCCAGCGCAGGCACAACAACCCCACGAGCACAGCGACCACGGTGGCGGTGTAGAGCACCCAGGTGGGTGGCTGTTCGGTGCCGGGCACGAGCGGGGAGTCCGGGTCGAGCATGCGCAGCCAGCCGGCATGGGTGGCCAGGGTGAACCCACCAACGGCCAGCAGCACCAGCCCGGTGATCGCGAGCAGAATCCGGTTGAGCCGGGCAGGACGGTTCACACTGGTCACGACGCGCTCCTCGTCGTGGTGACCTTGACGCGCACCGTGGGCCGGGTAGCGGGCGCGATCTGGTCGAGCCGGTGTTCCAACGCGGCGCGCACCGCGTCGGGGAGGCCTTCGGTGGTGGCGCGATCGGTGCGCACGGTGGCGGTGACCTTCCGGCGCCGCAGCGCCAGCCTGCTCACGCGCACCCCGTCGACCGAACTGGCGGCGGCACGCAGGGTGCGCCGCACACTCCGGCGCGACGCCCCGGAATCCAGGCCGACGCCCTCGTCGCTCAACGGAAGGACAGTGGCCTTGCCGGGCAGGACCGCGCCCAGCAGCACGACGAGCCCGAGCAACGCCGCGCCACCCCCGGACACCCCCACCGCGAGATCGCTCCACCGCGCGCCGTGCAACGCGTGCGCGATCGCGGCGTAGCTGATCAGCGGGCGTTGCCCGGCCAGCATCTGGATCGCACCCGTCGCGACCAGCACACACACAGCGAGCACCGCGAGAGCGGTCAGCGTGGCGGGCAGGCTGCGGCGGGAACGGCGAATCATCGCACCCCCCTTCGCCCCGGGGTGTCGCTGTGCAGGGCGGTGACCCTGATATCCACCCGTGTCACCGCCAGCCCGGTGAACTGGGCGATGCGCCGCATCAGGTGGGTGCGCGCCTGATCGGTGGTGCGCGCCACCGACGCCGGGTAGATCACCGACAGCCGAACCTCCAAGGACGCGGTGTCACCGGTGACGCGCGCGTGGACCTGCGCGGCACGCTCCACGCCCTCGCCGCCGACCGCGACGCCAAGCATCCGGTGCACGGTGCCGCCGACACCGTCGACCTCGGTGACCGCGCGGGCGGCGAGGCGTTCGACCACCCGGTCGGCGATCGTGGTCCGGCCCCGCACACCCATCTCACCCCGCTCGTGGTCACCGGCGGTGCTGGTGTGAGGTGTGGTGCTGAGGGCGGTCATGGTCAGCGCCGGTCGCGGCCGGTGAGCTGGGACAAGTCAAGCTTGCCGTCGGCGACCCGCCCGGCGAGCAAGCCGAGCGCGCCGAGGACCAGGACGATGAGGAAGGCGCTGAAGCCACCGAACGCCGCGGCCAGCCCCAACGCGATCCCGGACAACAGTCCAAGTGCGGTGAAGTTCACGGGAATCTCCTTGCTGTGCCGATCGGCCAAGGTCGAACCGGTCGAAAAAGTGATCAGTCTGTCGGCGGGCCAGGTGCGTCGCCGGGTACCGCGATATCGAGAACCGTGACGTGCACGGGCCGATCGAGGAGACCGACCGCGGCGCGGACGGCGGCGTCGATCTCGGTGATGGTGGCCGGGTAGCGGCCGATAACCCCGATGGTGACCTCGTCGGGGCCGATCCGCACGCCGCGGACGCGGCGGCCGGGCAGATAGGTGGCGATCTCGCCGAACCGGCCTCCGTCCAAACCCGCGACCGCCGGGATAGCCCGGACAGCGGCAGCGATACTGTCGGCGTCGATCTCGACGCCGCCGCTCACTGCACCCGCCCCGGCTCGGTGCCGGTGCCCTCCTCGTCGCCGGGGATGTGCACATCGTTGACAGCGATGTTCACCTCGACCACCTCCAGACCGGTCATCCGCTCGATCGCGGTGATCACGTTCCTGCGGACCGCTCGAGCCAAATCGACAATCGCGACCCCGTACTCCACCTGGATCTCCAAATCGACCGCGGCCTGGGTCTCCCCGACCTCCACCGACACCCCCTGCCCGGCGCTGGCCGACGCACCGGGAATGCGCTCCCGCAGCGACCCGAACGCCCGCGCCGCACCACCACCCAGCTCATGCACACCACTGACCTCACGCGCGGCCAAACCCGCGATCTTCTGCACCACCGTGTCCGCGATCGTCGTCGACCCCCGCGCCGTCACCAACTCACCACCCGACTTCTCCACGTCACCGCCATCACCGGCCGCGCGGCTGGTGCTCTTCTGAGTACTGGGACTGCTCATCACCTGCTCCTCACCATGCACAACAGTTTCCCCGGACTGGACACCCTCCCGCGGAACTAGCCACGGACCCGGCACCCGCACACCACCGACCGTGCGACCCGCCCGCAGCGGCCAAACCCGGCCGTGCCAGCCGTCCCGCCGCCGCAGAGGACACGGTCGATAACGGGGGGATACCCACTAGACCCACGGATACACCTGCAAGACCTAGCACGAGACCGCGCGGCAGCCGCTCAACTCCTCCTCCACGCCAGGCCCGGCTCCCCCGGCGGGCACAGAAGGCCAGCGCTGCCAGCTACGCAGCGCAGGCTGCATCAAACTCGGCCACCATCCCTGCACAATCCGGCCAAGTATCTGCTCAGAATTCAGTATCAACGCTGATGACGGGCCACTCGCTGGCCAACTAACATGAAAAGTCACAACTAGACGCTGTCGTTTGGCGGTAAGAGCGGCTAGGGGACGCAAGGGTGCATGGTTGCATGGTTGCCTTGCAGGACACAGCTTGTTTCGTGGACAATGCGGTAACTAACGAATACGTCTGCCGATGTGGTGTCGGCAGGTCGTTATGATGACGAAACCGTGATGTCCCAAGGCTGCCCGGCGCGAACCGCCAGAGGCTCGCCGTGACACAGCTCGGGCGCACACCAACAACCAAGGGCTTTCGCCCGAAGCTCACCGAGCGCGGCGAGCAGCGTCGGCTGGTACGGAAGGTATTCGAACTCGAAGCGACGAACCACGGTGTCCCGATCACCGTCGCGGCCCAGCACGAACGGATTCCCCCACTTCGATGCCCGATCGATCCGTACGAACAGGCCATGGTGCTTGGCCCACGCGATGAGATGCGGGTGCACGCCGCGCCGCATCGACACACAGACCGTCACTCCAGCGTCCAGCAGTTCCCAACGTGCAAGCTCGTCATCGGACCATTCCGTCATCACTGGTTGTGCCTCCTCAGGGTGCGGTGGCGGGTGGGGCGCGGCGCAGCCGTAGCGCGCCTCGACCCGGGGCGCCGTCAGGCGATGGCCCCGGGTCGAGGTGTGCTGAACTTCAGGCGGTCCACCCACCCCCGCGCCTGGAGCTCGGTTGTTTCCGTTGCACGAGTGGGTTCGTGCGCGGTGGCGGGGTGCTAGATGGTGGGGTGGAAGCCGGAAACCGCGCGGCACAGACGGTCCTGGGCGGCGGGACCGGTGACGCCGTCGCGGAGGCAGGTGGCGATCGTGGTGGCCACGCGATCGCGCCCGGAATGGCTCAGTGCCAGGGTCGCCAGCGCGGTGTTGCCGCGGCCGAGCGCGCTGGCCGCGACCACGGTGGCCAGCCGGGGACGGAGATCGACCGGCGCTGCGCGGTGGAGCGCGAGCCAGACCTGCTCGATCCGGAGGGGGTCGTACCGCGGATCGGGCACGACGCAGGAGGCGTAGACCGATCCGGTGCGCAGCGCGGTGAGCAGGGCGTAGGCGGTGACGTCGTCGGGCATCTCACCGAGATCAACGCGGTGGCGGACGGCGTCGACAAGATCGAGGGCGTGCTCCAGATCGGACGTGACATGGGGAATGACGGCTTCGGCGAACCGTGACAACCGGCGAGGCGCCCGATAGCCGTGGGGTTGGAAGGGCAAGCCCCAGTCGGGGACACGGTGGGTGTCGTCGATGCCGAACGCCAGTGCCCGGACCGGGCCACCCAGCATCGGGTGGGTGACCAGACCGGTGCGACCCGGCTCGCGGTCATCGGCCCAGCGGGCACCGGGCTGTACATGCGTCGTCCAGAACGTGTCCTGCACGACGAGGCCGCGTTCGGCCAGTGAGGTCTCCAAGGCAGCGATCGCGACCCGGTGCCGCTGCTTCGTCACCTCCGTGGTGTCGCCGACGGCGACCAGCGCGAGTTCGGCGCCCACCGGGACCGAGATGGACCGCAAGAGCCGATCGGTGACGTCCTGAGTGGACTGGCGACGCAGGCTGCTGAGCGGCAGCACGCCGATCGGCACCTCGGGCCAGGCGCTGGTGCTGAGGATGTCGATGGCGGTGGGCACGAGGCAGAGCACGTCCGAGGCCAGGGGATCGGGCAGTGACTGGTGCAGCAGGGCGATGAGATCACCGGGGCTGTGGCGGTGAGACATGGTCGTCCTCCAGGACTCGAAGCACGGCCAGCTGGGCTGGCACCCGCACGGGCGGTGGGGCGTACTCGTCGCCGCCGGCAGCGGGGTAAAGCGGGGCAAGCCCGCGCTTTTCGGGCTTGCCCCCGGCCCGCTGCCGGGGCAGAGTGCGACCGGCCCACCGCCCGTGCAGCGGATCCGCCAGCGCCCCACCCGCGCCGCTACGCCGTGCCGCCGCGCCGCTCGCGGTGGGCACCCACTTCCGCCCAGCCGTGATGGGACAGCGGATCGATGCGCGCGCGGGTTTCGCGCTGCAGCGCGACGCGTTGAACTCGGCAGGTGCGGGCGGCATGGCCGAGCACGGTGGTGGCACAGGCCAAGCCCCAGCACCGCCGCCGCCCGGCCAGGAGGTGGGCCTGTCCTGCCACAAGGCGGGTTACGGCTGGTCGGGGCGGTGCAGGCCCCAGGCGCGGTGCGCAGCGGCGACCTCGTCAGGCTCGGGATCGAGCTGGTATTCGGCGTCGGCGGACGGGTTCGGGCGCGTGAGCGCGGTGGGCTTGACGCCGTCGAAGGTGCCGTCGTCCATCTCGATCACCTGGAAGCAATGGCCCTCGGCGTGGACGATGTGGTCAGTGGTCGTGCCCACGGTGGGCCGCGGGTCGTACCAGGCGTTGACCTCGTCCGGGTCGCCGACGTAGCGGGCGAGCACTCTCGTGCCGGGCGGGACCAGGTCCTCCCGGCGCAGGTCGACGTAGTGCGGGTTCTGCCGGTCGACGGGGATGCCGGGGCGATCCAGATACAGGCCCATGCCGGGGCTGTATCTGGCCTCGGGCGCGTCCGGGTCGCCGGCGAACGCGATGTCGATCGAGCCGGGCTCGGTGAGGCTGATCTGCTCGCCGTCCCGTTCCGCGGCGAGAATCAGCTGGTAGCGGGTGATCCAGTTCTCCTGGACTCGGCCGATCCGGGAGCCCCGGACGGTGTAGGTGGCCCCGTCGTGCCGGATGCGGTCGCCGGGCGCGGCTTCGCCGGGGTCGCGGGCCAGAACATACCCCTCGGCGTCGCGGATGCCGCCCACGACCGGGCGGGGCCGCCGCTGGCCGCGCAGGTAGCCGTTGGCGTAGTCGACACCGTGCCGGGCCGCCCACTCGGCGATGACCGGGGTGGCCGCTCCCGCGATGCTCAGCGCGTTCTCGCCGCGCCAGCCGAGCGGCCAGTCGCGCCGCGGGCTGGCCCACGGCACGAGCCGCCCCTGACCGTCCCGCAGGCCAGCGAGCAGGTCGGCCAGTTCGGTCACCGCCCGGATTCCGGCTGGCTTGCCCGGATAGTCTGTGCCGCCGGGCACGCGGAAGTCGACCCCGCGCACGACGAGCAACCCGTTGCGCGCGGCCAGCGCCCATCGTCGGGTTCGGGGGCGCAGGTAGATCAGTTTCCCGTCGGCGAGCAGGCGCGCCTTGCCCAGCTCGATGTCCGGGTGGTCGGCCGCGAACGTGGCGAGGTCGATCCGGTGGGGAGCGGCGGCGATCGCGCTGTCCGTGTCCGTGGTGGCCGCGTCGTAACCGTCTCGGATCTGCTGTTCCCTTCGGCGATTGCGCCAGCGCGACCGCCGGGCCTCAGCGCGCAGGTGAGCCTGCTGGAACTGGACCGGGGTCAAGCCGGTGCCCTGGTGGGTCGGCTCGGACACCGCCGATGGTCCGGCCGAGGCGGCCGAGGGAGTGGTGCACATGATGAAACTCCTGAGCATGTAGCCGGACAAAGGGAAAAATCGGCGGGAGGCCGCGCGGTAGTACCGCGCGGAGCAGCTGACGCCCGGAGCGGAGTTCCCGCATCAAGCGGAACGTGGCTTGCTAGGCCAGGACGTGAGCCCGCAGCTGGATGAACAGCACCCGGTCGGCCTGGGTCACCGATTCGCCGGTCTCGTAATGAAAGTCGGGCCGGATAAACGGGTTGTATTTGACGGGTCGCCCGCTGACTTCGGCCGGATTCGTGTTGACGGATTTCACAATTCCGAGCGCGTAAGCACAGACAGAGCGGACACCCTCTTCCCGGATACGCCGCACACACGCGGGTTGGTAACGGAAACGCACGGCGGTTAAGGTGATGTCATCGACGTAGCCGATGACCCGACCGCTGCGCGGATTCACGACGGATAGCCTGCGCAAATGTAAATTGACGTGGACGCGTACCCGTTGCCCCGGCGCGATCTCGCCGCTCATAGTGGCGGCTGCGGATCTTCGATGCTGGTTGGCGCGGCCTGCTGTGACCGCAGGGCCTCGGCCTCGTGGCGTTGGGGCGGCGATGTGGTCACGGCGCGGTCAAGCAGGCGCACGAGGTCGTCCGCGATCGCGGGGACGATGTGGGCAGCGATCTGCTCGGTGATGGCGCAGGCCGTGCGCCACAGTTCGTTGAACGCCTCCTGGCTGGCGGCGTCCAGGCCGTCGTCGTAGCCGGGCAGGTTCGTGATCGCGTGAACGTCCTTGCCCTCAGCCGGGCCGAGGATCCAGGTGTCTGCTTCCCGGGCGAGCGTCAGCTGCGTGCCGTCGTGGAGGTCCACGGTGACGCGCGGGCCTCCGTTGTCGAAAGTCATGCCGGTGACCTGGCCGTACGGCTGCAGGAACGACGGGGTGTCGAGCGCGATCGTGACTTCGGTGACGGGGATGGTGAGTTGCGCGTGCACGGCGTTGTCCTTGCTGTTCGAGTGGATGTGGCAGGCAGCCGTTCAATCGGGGCGATGGTGTGCAGGAGTGGCCGCGGTGGCGGCGGGGTGAGCGACCGTGCGGGTGGCCCACCCCGCGGCGGGCCACCCGCACGGTCGGCGCGGCGGCTAGCGGAAGAGAAGGCTGCCGAGGTGCTGTCGCTGGTCGAGGATCTCGTTCACATCGGCCAGGGCGGGCCGTGCCCGCTGATCGAGGTCAGCCATGGTCCAGGCGAGTTTCAGACACCGTGACGCGGTGACGGTGGTGATCCCGCCCCGGTGCACAGCGTCGTCAAGCCGATCGGTGACCTCGCTGGGAACACCGACGGCGACCTGAGCGTCGGTGATCTTGCCGTTGTGCCGCTTGCGTGCGTCCCACCGGTGCGCTGCCCGGTCCTGTGCTTGGACCACGGAGGCACGCACGGCGTCGAACGAGGGCACCGGCGAGCCGGGCTCCAGAGACGACAGCCGCTGCACAAACAGGTCGGTTCGAGCGACCAGCCACAAGGGAATCCGCCGACGATACCGGGCCCGTTGGAAGGGGGTGCAGGTGCAGTCGTGCGCGGACGCGCACCCGCCGGGGCAGTCCCGCGCGGTGAACACCGCCCGGACCGCGGCGGGCAACTGGACGGTGCGATGCGCGCGAGCCAGGGCGACCTCGCGGTGGTCGAGCACCGCGCGCAGGGCCTCGATGGCGGGGCCGGGGAACTCGGGCAGGTCCTGCAGGTGCAGGACACCATGGTGCGCCAGGGTGACCGCACCGGGCCGTAGCGGTGCGCCCTTGCCGAGCAGCGCGGGCATGGAGGTGGTGTGGTGCGGGCAGGCTCGCGGCGGCCGCATGATCAACCCGCTGGCGGGAAGCTGTGCTCCGGCCAGCGAATGCAACGCGGTCACCTCCCGTGCGTGAGCGTCGGTGAGGTCGGGCATCAGCGCGGTCACCAGGCGCGGCAGCAGCGACGCCCCGGTGCCTGGTCGAGCGAGAAACAGGGTGTGGTGCCCGCCCGCGGCCGCGAGCGCGGCGGCCCGGACGGTACCGGGATCGAGCCGGGCCCAGGTGTCGGCGGCCCAGAGCTGGTCGACCGCGTCCTCGTCAACCTGTGCTGTGGGCACGGCTGCGGGGATCTTGCCGCCGGTGAGCCAGGTGATGACCTCGGTGAGGTGCGCGACCGGCACGATCGTGATGCCGGGTGCGTGCGAGGCTTCGGCAGCGTTCGCAGCCGGCACCACAAGGTGGGTGCACCCGAACTTCGCCGCGGCCATCGCGCGCGGCAGGACGCCCCGGACGGGCCGCACCCGGCCGTCCAGGCTCAGCTCGCCGATGAGCGCGGTGGCCAGGAGCCTGCGCGCAGGAACCCTGCCGGTCGCGAGCAGGATCGCCACGGCGACGGCCAGGTCCACATCCGACTGGGGATGCGCGGTCGAGCAGGTGACGTGGACGGAGCGCTCGGGCCACGGCTGTGCAGCGTTGCGCAGGGCAGCTCGCACACGATCGCGGGTCTCGCGCGAGACCTGCTGGCTGAGACCGTGGATGTGCAGTTCCGGCGTACCGGCTCCGAGGTCGACGCGAATATCAACGATCTGGGTGTCGAGATCCTTCAGGGCGACGAGGCGAGTGTGTGCTTGCACGAGGAGTCCTTTCACGACGGACGGAGAGGAAAGCGGTCGGGCGTCTCGGGACGGCGTGACGCGCAGAAGCGCCCCGGTGCACAGAGGTGAGGGGTTGTACGAGGTCAGGTGCGGCCGCGGCGAATGTGTGGGTGTTCTGTGGGTGCGCCGTGCGGCGTCGGGCTAGTCGTTCAGCCACCAGCCACGCTGGTCGCCGAGCTGGCGCAACCGGAACGCCGCGAAGTCCGCCACATCCTGCGGATCGGCCTGGCGCTTGCTCGACGGACCTGGGGAGTGGGGCACCGTCGCGACGTCGAGGCTTTCCAATTCGCCGAGGAGGGTTCGCAGAGCGTCCTTGTCGGTGCGCAACGGTGGCACCTCGTGCGGCTCCCACGCGTACGTGGCGACCACGGTGCCGTCGGGCTTGGTCGCGTGCATCACGTCCACACTCCAGTCGCTGACCTGAAACCGTAGTTCCACAGGGCGGCCGCCGTCATCGAAGACCGGCCTGCCGCCCAACACCTGGTCGTTGGTCTTGGTGTCCCATGCCGTCCCGGTCTCCGGATCGCGACGCACCCACTCGCCCGGCTGCGCCTTGCGGCAATCCTCGGGTGCGGGAAGCGGGAAACTCCAGGGATGGCCGTCGCTGACGCGGTTCTCGTACCGATAGCGCACGGCATAACGCTCGAGCAACGTGGACGTGAAGTACCCGCTCAGCGCAGTGCGCGCCAACGATTCCAGATGTGAGGGCGCGTGCTCGATCCCGACCACCCTCGCCGCTGCCCGAAAGAATCGGTAGGACGCCTCGGCCAGTTGCAACTGCTCGGGTCCGGCGTCGGCGAGGTGCACCACGACGCCGGTCGGTTCCAGGATCGGGTCGACGAGTTCGACGAACGCGCCAGCCCCAAGCCCATTCGCCGCTCGCCGGCCTACCACGATGTGCTTTCCCTCCAGGCGTTGTTTCCCGTCCGGGTCGCACACCCGATAGCTCCACTGACTGTCCATAGCGGACACTCCCTTTCGTTGAGGTAGTGGTGTGATCAACTGGTGAGCGGCTACTCGTCGGGGGTGCCGTAGAGAGCGAAGGCGCGATCACCGAGCAACTCGGCCAGGGCGAGCGCGTGGGCCGGGGCCGCGTCGATGCTGAACCGCACGATGTGCTCACTGGAGCGCCAGGTGGGCTGAAGGACTTGCGCGGTCGCGTAGAGGGGGCGGCCGAACTCTCCGACGGCGACGGTGTGCGCCCCCGGCTTCGGATCGGCCCCGAGGCGTGCGGCCACCGACTCCAGGACCGCACGCAGAACGTGCGCGTCCCGACGGCGTTGCTCGGCAAGGTTGCGCGCGCCCTCCAGGAGGTCACGCACCTTGGGCAGCAAACGGCGTCGCAAGTCCCGGGCGACCTGCTCCGGCGGGCGGGACCGCGCGACCGTCACGACCGGGCGAGTGGTGCCCGAGGGCTGATGAACAGCGAGGCCATCGATCAGCCAGGTCTCGAACACCAAGCGGTCGCCCGCGGGGTGCGAATCGACGGTCACCGAGACCCAGCTACCCTGCGGACCGACCAGAGCACCGTCCTCACCCGTGCACTGCGGCGGTGCACCACGCCACGGTTTTCCCAGCAGCGCCGCGACCTCACGTAGATAGTGGTCCAGATCGTCAGTAGACATGCCTACTCCCTTCCCGGAGTCTGGAAACAACGCAGCACCCCACCGCTGAGCCAGGCGCGGTGCGGGGCGCGTCCGCCAGAAAGCTCGACGCGGCCACGGCGGCACCCCTGAACCCAGCAGGGCACGACCCGCGCACGGCCGGCCGCCGTGGCGCCGTCGAGCTACGGTGTGCGGCGCCCCGCACCCGCCTGGTCGTCGACCGCGGTAGGCGTCGAAGCAGCAGTGGATGCCCGAGCTCGACGCTCGGCGCGGGCCGCGTCGACCCCGGCCTGCCATCGGCTCCACCGGCGCCCCGCCTGCTTGGCCTTGAAGTGCGCGATGTTGTTGGCCGGGATCCCCACCGGCGCCGGGCCGATCACCGCCAGCAGATCCGATTCCTCCTGGGAATGCCACCCCGCCGCCTCGATGGATTCCTCGTCGGGAAACACATCAGCGACCCGATCGACCGCGGGATCCAAACTGGCATCCTGCGTCCCGCCATACGAATAAACCCACCAGAAATTAGGTGGCGGATCAGGCTCAACCAGCTCACGAAAAACCGAAACCTCTTTCGTGTAAGCATAGAACCGGGTCCGAAGCCGAACACGCATCACCTCAAGCCATGCCGACAAATAATCCCGAGAGAAGAAATCTCCACTATCATGTATCCTGACCCATGCATCGATGAACTTCTTGTGCGCCAGCTCATCGATCATGGCGCGCTTCCATCCGGGGAGGTCGTCGAGGACGAAACGCAGATTCTCCTGATGGCGGGCCTTCACGTTAGGGAAAAGGTACGTTCCGTTTCTTGCGTAACAGGCTTGAGCGCAAATTCCCGCCGAAGGGCACGTATTGTAGTTGCGCCCATCGGGTAATTTTCCGGCGAAGGCTGGCAGTGACCAATTCCAGATGTCCAGCCGCTTCAATTCCCTGTTTTGCCGTAACAGAGTCACCGTGACCTCCGTCCTCATGCCACTCGATGCACATGGGGAGGCCACATCAAGATCCCGTCTCTTCCACCGTACACCGCCGAATGCGCCACTGGCCCGCCTGCGCGGGTGGGCGGCGTCGACAAGCACCGCCCACCCGCGGACCGGTCAGGACGACGACGTGGTGGACGGCCCCGGGCTGTCGAGATGGGATAGAACGTCCTTGGTACCGGTGACGAGGTGTGCACCGCCTTGAACCAGCTGATGCGGCCCGGCCGACTGAGCCGCCGTGATCGGACCGGGAACGGCCATCACGGGCCGGGCGAGGTCGGCAGCGTGCCGGGCGGTGTTCAGTGCACTGCTGCGGACACTGGCCTCGACAACCACCACAGCTGCCGCCAGGGCTGCGAGGAGTCGATTCCTAGCCACGAACCGATGCCTGGCCGGTGGGACACCGAAGGGGTACTCGCTGACGACCAGCCCCTGCGTGGTGATGCGTTCCAAGAGCGAGACGTGACCAGCTGGGTACCCGACGTCGAGCGCGCAGCCCAGCACTGCCATGGTGTCACCGTCGGCTGCCAGCGTACCGCGATGCGCGGCACCGTCCACTCCGTACCCGGCACCAGAGGCCACGGCGATCTCGTGCTGTGCGAGGTGGTAACTGAGCTCAGCGGCGACGTGCTCGCCGTACCCGGTCGCGGCACGTGACCCGGTCATCGCGACCGCATTCCGCGCTAGGTCATCAAGCCGCCGCGCACCCTGAACCCACAACGCGAGCGGCGGCGCCAGATGTGACATCCCGTGGGCATCGGCGTCGACCATGGCGGAGAGTTGAGCTGAGGGCCATTCCGGGTCTTCCGGGATGACGAGGCGGGCGCCGTAGCGGTCAGCCTCGGCGAGATCGCGCTCAGCAAGGTCGAGATGCCGACGCGACTGGGTTTCCTCACGCACACGAGCAGGACACTCGCCGTGGTGTACCAGCCGGGCGGCGTCAACCGGCCCGACCTCGGCGACAAACCGCGCGAGGAACGGCGCGGGTGGCTCTGCTACCCGGAGCAGGAACGCACGAGCCACACGGACATCCGACGTGGACGACATGATTTCTCCTTCTGGCGTAACGAAAAGAAGACGGTCAGGACGGAGTTGACGAGGACAGTGGCTATCCGGCGCGGCGCACGTCGTGCTGCGGCTGGCCCGACACGCCAACGGAGTCGGCAACTGCGGTACGGGTCGGTGAGGACGCCCGGAACACCCACGTCGTGATCCCGGCTCGGCGCGCGAGATCGGCGGTGTGGCTGGCGCCGGGGGAATCGTCGAGAATGAAGGCCAGGCACACGTCGGCTCCGGCGCGCACCATCTCCGCATTACGCACGAAACCCGCACGGCGGCCGAACTGCCGCCACCGAGCCGGATGCCGCTCGACGCGGCCGTCCCAATGAGTCCAGCACGCCTCACACAGTGCGTCCGCGCCACGCGGGCAGGCCCCGGACACCAGGACTGAGTCGGGATGCCACACCGCGGCGAGAGCCCGCCGGATGACCGCACGGTCGAACCAGGCGCGAGAACCAGTAATCAGAATCCGATGCACCACCGCATACCTCCGATCTCGGGGCGTCCCGCGCGGTGTGCGCGGGCGCCCGCGAGATCGCCGCCGCGGTGGGGGTGTCCTGGCCGGGGTGTGGCCGGACACCCCCACCGCGGTGGCACGCTGTGCCGCCCCGCGCATCACGCGGCGGGGCGACACCACGCAAGCCAGCGCCGTCCGACTTCGGCGGCTGCAGCGGCGGAGGCAGTCAGCCGTGGTCGGGGTCGATCACGACGGCAGTACCGCTGTCGGGCACATCGCGGGCAGCGGCCGCTCGGGACGCCAGCTCACCGGCACAGGCACCGGGGTCGGTGTGCTGGCGGACGATGTCGGCGAATTCCTCGGCGGACAGTGCTGCGTGCACCCCATCGGTGACCAGGACGAGGCGGCCGCGTCGCCGCAGCGTGCGGATCGTGGAGGGGCGGTCGTGGCTGAGCAGGCTCGCCGTGGGAACGAGGCGAAGCCGGGGCAGCATGTAGCCGTCAAACTTGTCGGCCAGCTCTTCTGGGGAGCACTCGGATGCGGGGACGGCGTGATCGGTGGTGAGCTGGGCTACCGCGCCGTCGACGAGCTCGTAGGCGCGGCAGTGCCCGACCCACGCCAGTTCCCAGCCGGCCGACAGGGAGTCTGCTCGGGCGACGAGGAGGCAGGCATTGCCCGCCTGATGGGCGGCGTTCTCCTCGGCGGCGGCGTTGACCGCGGCCAGCACTCCGTCGGTGGCGGCGGTCTTGGCCGCGACGTGGGCGGTGACCGAGGCGATGCAGTGGGAGACGTGGGAGTCGGTGACATCGTCGGTGATGGCCCACGCGGCGGCTCGGTGGTCGATGGTGTGGTGGGATGCGTGTCCGTCGCCGTTGTAGGAGCCGGAGAAGGTCGTGGAGTAGCCGGTACGCATGAGCGAAAACCTTTCTGTCGGCACAGTATTTGTGGAGGTATACGGAGTGGGAGTCCGGGTGATGCGTTGGTAGAGGACGCGCGAGATGGGGTCGGGCTCGACGCCGCACGTGGGCGGCGAGTGTCGCCCGGCTTGGTGCTTCCAGTAGATGGCTCCGTCGTGACGGCCCCAGATGTCGGCGGGAACCCCACATCGACGACAGACGAAACGTGGGCGAGGCCGCGGCGTCATTGCGAGCCAGGAGAACGCAGGACGCGAAGCTGGGCCGGGGCATGCGGGGTGAGTGCGCCGTTGTCCCACTGCACCGCGACCACGCCGCGCGAGCTGATGTAGCGAACGGTGCCGAGAATCCGAGCCCGAACATCATCGACGCGGCACACCCGGTCGCCTTCGTCCAGCGAGGGCTCACCCGTTGCAGTCTCGGCGAAGTCGGCAACAGCTTGGCCTCCGGGAAGGAGACGTTCGCGTTCCTGACGAAACCACGCCTCGAAGTCCGCGCCACCGGTGATTCCGGTATCGGCCATGCGGCCGAGGTAGGCGGCGAATTGCCACGGCGTCAGCTCCTGGAGACGTGAGCACAGAACCGGATGGGAACGGTTACCGGTGACACAGCGCAGCCAACCCCGCATCGCGTGGAAGCCGAAGGCGAGACGGGCGACGCGATCACTGTGCTCGGCGCGGTAGGACTCGGGTCGACAGGTGGCCTGCCACACCTCGCTCCACATCGCCTCGTGGTTCAACTCGTCATAGGGAACCGATGCCTCATCACGGACATCGTTGAGCCGGTACCACCGGGTCTGAGGCAACAGCCGGAACACAGAGCGCAGCTCGGCAGCGAGCTGCTGGCCCTGGGTGAACTGAGTCATGTCCATCAAGGACTCCTTATGGTTTGCTGCGAGTGCCGAATCGTTTCCTCACCGAGGGAAATCCCGTTGGTGGGTCATGGGGTCGGGGCTGCGCGGAGGGTCCGCACGCTGACGCCTTCCCGGTACTGGCCGAGGCAGCCGGTGCATCGGCGTGCGAGGCTGATGTCTCGTGGGTGAAACGGTTGGTTCGCACGGTGCATTCGCTTGAGCGTGTGTCCGCATTCCAGGGTGATCTCCTCGCACGCCATCCGGTGGTTTTCCACTTCGAGGAGGGTCACGGTGCGTTCGGGGCGGCCGTCGCAGTGATTGCAGTACATCGGTCCGGTCTCCCAGTACGCCTGCGGCGCGAAGAACAAACCGTTGAGGTACCGGTGTGTTTGTCCGGTCAGTTGCTGCGAGGTCACGTAGAAGGTGTGGACGTGTCCGCAATCCAGATGGATCCGTTCACGGTAGTAGTCGCGGGCCTCGCGGATGACCCCGTCGGCAACCATCCAGGTCGAGCCCACCAGGCCGAGTAAGCGGGCGTAGAGCCGTTCCGGATACCCGGCACGGAAACGGCGCTGGTACTCGGCGCGATCCTCGTCGTAGAGCCGCTCGAAGCGGACGAACAGCCGCGCCAGCGCGGCGATCCGTTTCTCGTGTGCGTTCATGCGAACCTCCTTGCGGGCTTCAGGTGGTACGTGCCTACGCGCTCGATTCGGCCGGTGGTCAGCCAGGAATCACAGGGTGGACGAGTCGAACAAGGTCTCGCCCGTGATGGCGGCCCAGTGTTTGGCGAAGCTGGGGCGCTCTTTGTCGTTGGTACCGGCCAAAGTCATGCCGATGAAGTGTTCGACTCGGGGGTAGACCTTGGTGGGTTCCTCGCCGCGCAGCCACAGACGGCCTCCATTGTCTGTGGCAGTGCCGACGTGAGTGCGCATCCAGCGCTGCGCCTGCGCGCGGGTGCCAGTGAAACTGGTTCGGACGGAACGCCAGCCGGGCCCCTTGCTGGTCGGATCTCCCTTGCGTGCAAAGAAAAGTCGCCGGACCTCGTACACTGTCCACTGTGCTTGGTTGAGCCTGCGCTCGAACCGCTGCAACGCGGTCGTGTTCCCGTCTTCGACAAGGCGCTCGTACAGGCTGTGTCGACCGAACATCTTGCTGCGTGGGTTGAAGAACAGCGCCCGGTACTCAGTAAGCAGCGCCTCAACAGCGCTGTCGGGAAAGCGCCGCATCCGTTTCATCAGTGCGGGCAGCGAGGCAGATGACCCGGCGAAAGGACAGAACGAACAAGCCGATTTCTTCCATATAATCCCAAATTCGTTGTACAGGCGACGCAGGCAGCGCACGCGCGACCAGTTCCATTCGATCAAGGGGTGCACCGGATCACGGGTCTGCGTCGCGTAGACGTCATCCTTCTCGGCACGGGGCCATTCGTCACGGTTGTACCCGATGACATGCGTGTATTCCCTTCCTGGGAACTCGGTCAGGATGAATCGATCGAGCACCCAACCCTTGAACAGCAACGAGCACTTACGGTCGGAGAGCTGAGGGGTGATCCCGTTGACCTCGTTGTGCTGCGCCAGCGTCCAGGGTCCTTTGTGGTGCATCACCTTCGGCCGGGTGGTGTCGTCGAGGATCTCGATCCCGTCTCGTTCCCGCGGGCCCCGACGGGCGAGTTGCACTAGCCGAACTCCGCGGTCGCGCAGCAACGGCAGGATGAACCGTTGCGAGTCTCGCAGAGTGTCATCGAATTCGGACCCGACTACGGCGTGAAGCACCACCATGTTCGAGGGATCGACGCCGTGCTTGTCGGGCTTGGTCAGGACCTCGGTCAGGTACGCGCCGCTCTCGACTCCGGCACCGAAAGACACGATGTCCAGTGGTGGCGCGTCGGTGTGGGCGAGATCGAACAGGGTCGGCGTAGTCATGGGCGGTCCCGAGCGGTGTCGGCTCGGCGCCGGGAGGGTGCGGAGGTGATCGCCCTGGGCGATGGAGGCTTCGCGTGGTGCTGAGCGGAGGTCGAATCGGAGTCGGGTGTGCTGGGCGGTGCCGTGGGGGTTAAGGGGGACTGGAGTTGCGCGCTGGTGGGTTGGGGGCGGCCTTGGAAGATCCCGACGTGGTAAGCGATCGCGACGGCGTGCGCTCGGTTGCGCGCGCCGAGTTTGCGCAGGATGTTCTTGACGTGAGTACGGATCGTTTCGGGGGATCGGACCAGGATGGTGGCGATCTGGTGGTTGTCCCGTCCCCGCGCGATCTCCTGCAACACGAGGAGTTCGGTCGCGCTGAGCTTGGTGGTGTTGTTCATCGTCGACCTCCGAAAGCGACAGGCACGACCGAGAGCGCTGCGGAGAGAGGGAAGCGAGGTCAGAAGAAGAGGGGTCCGGTCGGCCGCCGCGGCGCGTGCGACGGCCGACCGGACCCGAACCGGGAACCGGCGCGTCGGGGGCGGACGCGCCAGGCTCGGGATCCCGGTTCATTCCGGTGGTCTCGGGTCGTGCGTGGACGTCCGCGGATCACCAGGCCCTAGCGCAACGGCGGTCAAGGCCCCCAGCACAGTCCGGGTGCAGATGCTCTGGGCGCTGGGCCTTGACCGCCGGCGCGGGCCTGGTCGCGTGATGACGTCCACGCCGATACCGATGACCACCCCGCCGGGCCCGCCCAGTGACCGCCGGGGAGCAGGGGGTCAGGGTTGTTCCCAGCCAGTGCGTGCGGCCCACGTGGCGAGCGCGTGCGCGGCCTCGTGCGGGCTGCTGTAGGTGGGTTCCTCGGAGAGGGGCAGGTCGGGACGGATCGTGCCGCCGGTGAGATCCCGCGCGAGATAGCGTTCGTGTAAGCCATAGGTCGTGCGCCGCACGAAGCCGATCCCGAGCCCCTTGACCGAGATACGCCAGGCGCGGTCGAAGGAGTACGGCGTCGGAGAGGGGGCGGTGGCCGGATGGTGCTCGGGCCAGCGGTAGGCGGCCCACCAGTTGATGAGCGTGACGTCGATGACGCGGTCACCGGCGTTGATGATGTCGGTGACGGCGTCGCGAGCCACGGCGGCACCGACCAGGTCGGCCAGCCTGGCGTAGGCATCACGTGCCGCGGTGATTCGCGCGAGGATCGGGGCGGCCTGGGCGCGCAGGGTCTGCGCGTCCATCTGCCCGATCTCGCGGTTACGGGCCTCGTAGGCGTTCCGGTCGGTCATGCCGGGCACCCAGTGCGGTGCTAGGGCGTTGATGCAGTCGAGGCAGGTGTGACACCGGTAGATGTTGGGATGGGACACGGCGATGGAGATCCCCGTGCCGGTGTTGTCGCATCCGGCGGTGCCGCACTCGGCACCGATGGTGTTCGTGCTCATGACTCGCGACGTCCTTTCTCGGTGAGCTTGATTTCCAGGGAAATGGGGCTTGGGGGCGGAAACGTGGCAACCTGACCGGGTTCGCCGCTGCGGCGTGGATCTACGCAGAGCTGCGGCGGCGCGGTGAGGCAACTTCGAGCGCTGGGTGGCGGCCGGGGCTAGCCCGAGCCAGCGGTCGGCATGCTGAAGCGGCGAGGGAACTCGCCGCGGCCCTGGGCCCGCCCCATCAGGGACGGGACCAGGGCCGTGCGCGGTGGGGAGATGGTCGGTCAGAAATTCAGACCGAGGCCAGCACCTTTCCGAGGGTTGAGACCGTGCTCTGGTCGAGTTTGTCGATCTTTCCGTCGACGGTGCGGGACATGTTGCGTTCGGGCCGCGAGGCGTTGCGCACGGTCGCTTCGTGGTGGGTGAAGGTGTTGACCGCTTGCACCACACCCCACGCGGTGCCGCGCCAGGGGCTGACTCGGCTGTCGCTGGTCCACAGCCGAGTCAGGGCGGAACGCTGCTTGAGCGCGGTGGTGCGAGAGCGGCCGTCCTCCTGCGGCACCGGGGTATGGGCGTCCAGGAACGCCCGCCACGCCCGGTCGGTCACGGTCGTTGCGCACAGTGCCTTGACCTCCGCAGCGAAGTCCTCGGCCACGGTGTGCACCATCGCCAGGGCGTCGCGCGCCTCGACGATCCGGAACCCGCTGTTCGCACTGTGCCGGACGGAGAACTGCTGGCCGTGCTCGCGCAGCCCGGCCGCCATCGTGTTATCGCACACGACATTGGTCACCACACGCTTGTACGTGGTGGACAGGCTGCCGTCGTGGCTGGTGCAGGCGAGCAGATTCGGCCGGAACTCCACCCCTTCGGGCGTGGTGATGGTGTCCGGGACCTCCACGCTCACCCACGCCTGCTTGCGCTCGCGCAGCAGCCCGGCGGAGCCGATGGCGAGCCCGTCGTCCAGGATCAAGCCGACCTTGTGCAGAAGCCAGTCCTGGTACTGGTGGATGTCGTAGGTGTCAGTGTGGATGCCGAGCACGTCACCGTTATCGGACGCGGTGACGGCGATCGTGTTGGGCACCTGCCGGAGGCCGAACTTCCCCTGAACGAAGACAGGTTCGGGCTCGGCGGTCCAGTCGAACAGGCGACGCCGCACGTCCGGCAGCGGGATGGCACCGGGGTAGTGATTGGGCTCGCTGCCCTGATCCGACGCGCGGTAGTGCCAGGCATGCCCGCGCTTGTCGGTGAATCCGATCAGTACGTTGGTGTTGAGCCACTGACTGGTCTCTCGGGACATCACGAACCGTCCTCTCGTGAACATCGGGAACCGCGGGCGCCTCGAGCGCGGAGCAGAAGCGCGTCCAGGGTGTCCGGCGGGTGCCGGGATCGTGCGTGGACGACTGCGGATCACCAGGCCCAAGCGCCGGCGGTCAAGGCCCCCGCAGTGCGAACGGACACGAAGGCGGGGACTGGGCCTTGACCGCCGGCCGCTGGCCTGGTCACGTGGGGGCGTCCACGCCGAGCCCGGCGACGGGAAGACGACCCGCACCGGTCAGCGGTGTGGCGGGGACGGCGTCGTCCTCAACGCCACGACAGCCCTGCCTGGAGCTATGTGCCCCGGAGCCCGTGCGCGTGTCGGTCCGCTACCAAAGCCCGTTCACCGCCAGCGGGGCCGAGGTGCGGCGACGTGCCTGGGAGCGAGTTGGCGATTCTGGCCAGGGCGCGGGCACGGTAGGGTCGCCGCGACGTTGCCGCTGCCGATCGACCTCTGCGGCGTGATCCACTCGCGCTTGATGCCAAGCACAGTCGTGTTCGGACGGCCGAACACAGCGCAGGCGCCCAGCAGGCACATGACAGTGCGGGCAGGCAACCGTGGCAGGGCATGTTTCGCCGAGTGTGCTCAGTCCGCAAGTTGGGCAGTCCCGCGATACCAAGGGACGACCCGCAAGATCGATCAGTACACCGCGTGCGAGCATCTCTTCGACCTCACGGGTAAATCGCGGTGGGGCAACGGGCTGTGTCCGGGTAACCGGAGGCTTCGACATGCTGGTGACCTTCCTGTGCAGCCGAGTATCTGGGTGGGAGGCGAGAACTCGAGGCGAGAGCGCGGGAACGGGCCGTCCCTGCACGGTGGAGGCGGCCCGTTCGGCTCGGACTGGTCTGGCGGTGAGGTAGTGACGTCAGTCGACGGTCACCACCGCGCGGCATTTCTTGGCGGCGTGCACCCAGCCGGAGCCGATCAGCCCGTCCTGGACATCCCAGCGCTCGAACTGGGCCAGCTTGGCCCGCGAGCCGACACCGCACTGGCACCACATGTGGCCGTGGACAGGACGCTCGTCGCCGCACAGCAGGAAATGGGGGGCTGTTCGGAACGCGCGGACCGGCCCGGTGATATGCATGCCGTCTACGGGACCGAAGCGGCCGAAATACGGCGGGCGTCCCGCCGCCTCATACGCGGCCTGGATCGCAGCAATCCGTGCTCGCATTTCATCGCTGGTGACCTTCTGCTCGGCCAGGAAAGGGCGCCATTGGCGGCCGTCGTACATCTGCCAGATGCCGTCGAAATGCCGACGCGTGTCGGTGTCATCGTCAAGCTCGGCGACAACGCTTTCGCGGGCGGGGCGGGTGTGCGCGATCGTGTTGAGGACGATCACGGCACCACGATGAGCCCCCAGGCCCCCGGGAGTCTCCTCGGCAAATTCACGGACCAGCATGGTGTGTTCCTTGCGCATCCGGACGACTTCGTCTGCAATGTCCTGCTCGGTCATGACTGCGTCGAGCAGCTGCTCGGTCCCCAACGGCAGCGGGTCACCATCGATGCGGCACTGGCCGACGTAGGCGTTCATCTCGCGCCACCCGAATCGATCGAGGTCATTCGGCGCGAAGCGGGTGGCGCCGCCCACCCCCTCGTTCTCCAACCATCCGATCATGCCCAAATGGGGATGGTGGAGCTCAGCACGAAAGGCGACTCCGCGGCCGTGCTCGAGCTCGGTGCGGTTGCGGTAGGCGAGTGTGGTCGGGGCCTGGATACCGGTGTGTGGCCACAGAACGAGCCGATCACCGGACTGGACATGATCGTTCGAAGCGGCGTTGTTCATAGCGAACTCCTGATCTGGTGGGCCAGCGGGAGGTTTGGATACGGGTGGCCGCAGGGCAGCGACGCCTACCGGACGCACGGTGCTGGTAGAGGCCAGCACCGTGGCCGGTGATCGCGGAGACAGCATGCGCCGGTAGTGGAGCGGTGATTACCGTGCAAGGTGGTGGTGTGGCACGGGGGAGTCAGGACCCGGATGCGCGGTAATAGCTGTCGTAGTAGTCACGCCAGAACTGCCCGCGCGGTGAACGGCGGAAGTCAGCCCACAGCGAGCGATCCCACCAATTCAGAAGGCAGTAGGCGGGCTCGCCTGGCCAGTACTCGACGGCGAACGCAGCAAGCGAGGCTGCCCGCGCTGGGGACAGACCGCGCTGCAGGCCGCGCCTTTGTACTTCCCTGAAGGGATGGGCTCCGGCGACTGCCGCTGGCTGGTTGGTGCGTCCATTGGCCAGGAAGTCGGTGACAGGTGTGTCGTGCAGGTCATGACGTTCCTTGAAGATGGAGCGGACCCGCATGAGGGCGAAACCGAGCAGATTATCGCCACGCCACAGGTTGGGGTCAGTGATCCGCGGATCGTCCGCGGACAACGCGACACCCCACACCTGATCGTAGGGCGACGCCTCCACCAGGACCGCGTCCTGTGTAGACAGGAGAACGTCCCGGCAGTGGTCGTGAGCCAGGAACTTCGCGAGGTTGCCCGCAGTGACGATGTCGAGACGGTGGCGCCGCCAGAGGGCTTGATCAAACCCGGAAACGCTGCGGCCCAACGACTTCGCAATGCGGGGGTGCGATGCCCGCAGTATCCGAGCTTCGGACGCGGTGTCGCCAAACAGCCGGGCCTTCGCGGCCATCATGTAATGCTCAGCCGTGGCATAAGCGATGCCGTCCACGGTGAACGGGCTGTGCTTCCATTGGCTCAGGCAGCCGAGGTCAAGCGCGTCGGTGGGTCGGGACCGTGCACCCCAGAACGGCAGGTACCGCGGCTTCGCGCCACGCCAGACAAGATCGGCCAGCGTATACCGGTTGAGGTCACGCGGAAGGGTACGGAGTTCGTCATCGAGGGAAGTAGGCTGATACGAGGACACGAGGTGCCTCCTTCAATGTAGTGCGGTGGCAGGTTTCGGTGCCGACGGCCGCGCTGAACCGCTTAGGTCTGGGATAGGTAGGGGACTAGCTATCGAGAGGTGCGCACAGCCGGCCGCGAAGCGGTAGCGCCGACACCGAGAGGTCGCCCCCGTGACAGTGCGGTCCCTGAAAGACGACGACGTGTCGAGACCGGCACTGCACCGCGTGCTTCCTCACGCCTGCGCAATTCTGACAACGGCAGCGGACGCCCCTGGCCATTGCGGGTTTCCTTGAGAATCGCGAAATCCCCGTGAACTGCCCGAAAATCTTCCTCTTGGCGCTCGTACCACGCGAACCGATCCGGAAACACCCGAAGTAGATTCCGCCAGTGCTCGTGCCCACCTCGCACGCAGAGTCCGGCGCAATTATTGTGTAAGAATCCTGAACTGTACAGCCGAGGTGGCGTGAGACCGACCCTCCGGCACCATGCAAGCAGATCCTCCTTGCTCAACAGCGGATGCCTCATCAGAGGAAATTCGACGTGCCACGGCTTCCAGCCGCCTACGACTCCCGGGATTCGACGTTGTTCGGTAGCTTCGAGGCCGACATACAAGACGGTGTCGCGTGGGTCGGCGTTCTGCTTGAGCCAAGCGCGACAGGGCTTCTGCTTCAACACCTTGGAACATGGAGCAAGTCGAGCATTCCCGAGAAAATGCTGCTGCCAGAACAACTCGAAAGGCTTACGGCCGTCGCACACTCTCGTGATCGGTATCCCGAGCCGGGCAGAAGCCTCGTCATTGAATCTATAAAGGTCCTCGTCTTCGATCAAAACATCTGCGAATAATAGAGTAATAGCATCATTGGGGTAACGTCGAACAACGATCTCCGCGCTCGCCCAGGAGCCTATTCCTCCAGACCATTGGATAACTCGATGCATTACACCTCCTCCGTTACCGGAGCTCCGGAGACTCGATGTCGTCGCCGAGGCCCGACCGCGGCGTGGACGCCCGCGACTTCACCAGGCCAATGCGGCGCGCAGTCAAGGCTGCGATCGGACAGCGACGGTGCAGGCCGGACAGCGCCTTGACGGCGTCGCCGCTGGCCTGGTCGCGTCAGCGCGTCCACGCAGCGGTGGTCCGAGATCACGCAACCAAAACGAGGCACTTCGGTAACGCACGCGGTGCGCGGCGAGCGCGATCACTGATCAAAATGGACGGTCAGCCTCGACCGCGTGCGCGACCGGCAGCCCACCGGCCGGGTCAAGCTCGGCTTGCCGATCATCGTCAACCCATGAAACTCACACACTCTGCGGACACACGTTCGGGTTCTGTTCGTCACCTTCACGTGGCCAACCGGGCGGCGTCGACCTTCACACGCACGAGAAAGACGGCAACATCACCAGCTGTGACTACGAACGACGCACCAGACCCCGCCAGCACGCTGGCCGATGCCCAACGACGCTGGCGCAGCGAGCCACCGATCACCCTGACCATGCCGCGCGGGGACGCCTGGCTGCTGCTGACCGCGGCACAACTGCGCCGTCGCGACTTCGACATCGCCTACAACCTGGTCGAGGATCTGCACCGGGTCGGCAGGGTGATACAGGACGCCGTCTGCACCCCCAGCGACCCGGACCTCTACCGGCTGGCCGAAGCCGGGTGGAACCCCGCCAGTGACACGGCGCTGGCCAGCGGCGAACACACCCAGCACACCACCCGATACGCGTACCTCATCGACGACAGCCACAACGGCGACACCTGGGTAGAGAGCAGCAGCACGGACGACCGCCCGACTGCCGGTGTTGAGCAGGTCCACGACCTCGGCCCAGCCGATTACGCCCGCCGCGTTCTCACTCGCTGGTTCGCCCAGCTCCACCGCGACGACTCCTACGACTGGCAAGACGACTCGTGGTTCCGCTGCAGCATCTGGGACATCGACCACTCCATGGACTACCGCTGGGGCAGGCGCCCCGCCGAACCCGCCCCGGAGCTCGTTGCACGGTGGTTGAAAGCCAACGGCTGCGCCCCGCACGCCGTGGAAGTCCGCACCCCCACCCAAGCCGCCCGCGACATCGAAGGCAGCCATCACCATCCCGCGCCCGCGCAGTAACCCCGGGCACCGCGCCATCGTCCAATGCAGGTCGCCCGGCCTGAAAGGCTGCGGCGATCTGGTGCAACACTGGCGCCACCATGGGCGATCCGCGACGGCGGTCGTCACCACAACCGAAGGGACACGGCAGTGGCTCCAGGGGTGACCGGCAACGAAAAGAAGTTCAGGGCGCTGGTGGAGGACTTCGTCACCACCACCGCGGACCTCGGCGGCACCATCGACCCCGAAGTCGTGGCGACCGAGCTGCACGAACGTATCCGGGCCATCGCCGTGCAGCTCGGCGTCACCGAAGCGACCGTGCTGCGCAACTACATGCCCGACGACTGGGGCCGGGACATGGCCCGCCAGACCTACCGGCAAATCCAGGAACGCGACGCCCACATCGACGCCGAACCCGACCAGGAACTACCACTGCACGCCGTCGGCCGGCTGATCGCCGCGCTGGGCCAGGCCCAGCTCTACTACACGGTCAACGACGGCGCCAACGATCCCACCTGCAGGTTCAACGCGAAAGAAGCCAGCGAGGCCGTCACCGGCCTCGGCCTCGCGCTCACCTCGCCCCCAGCCGACAGCCTCATGGTGACCGTCGGCGGCAACATCCTCGCCTGGACCCAATCCGCCCTCAGCGTCTTCCGCGACAACCTCCAGCAACAGCACTGGACCAGCTGCCCGTGCGGCGAAGACTGTGGCCAGCAGCAGCGCGATGCCGCCGTGCTCCGCGCGGTCCGCGACGACCTCACACTCCTACCCGAAACAACACTTGCTTAGTCCGGAAAAGAGCACGACATCGAAGGCGGCTGGCAGGTCTTTGGCCACCACACGCCCGGCGGGAACGGTCGCCCGTCCTTTGACCTGACGCCGCCTCGAGCCAGCATGTCGACGAGTGGGGTCCGAGGGGCAGCGGTACAGGACCGCCCCGTTAAAGCCCTAAACCCCGGTTACGCTGAAAAGTTGGCGTGATGTCCGCACGAGCCTGGCGGGCCGGCGGGCCGTTGGCGATGGTCATCGGCGCGTCGCCTGGTGTCGATGCCGGTGAGACTTGGCTGGCGGGAGGGGCGTTCAGGCGTACCAGCAGATGTCGGTCCCGTCGGTCCACTTCTCCCGGTCGCCCAGGCCCAGCCGCGGCGGATGCGGCCAGAGTTCGTCGGGGATCCAGGCACCGCCTTCGGCTATCGCTTGGTCGACGGCCTCGCCCACCGTCGGCACGGGGATGGCCAGCAGCCGCGAATCCGGTTGTGGAGGTGGCGGTGGCGGGTTGAGCCATCGCTCGTAGAGCGCGTGCGGTTCCAGTTCGGGCCCGTACGGTTCCTCGTCGATGTCTGCCCGCCAGAGCTTCAGGGCGGCGTCGACCACGGGGTCGTTGAAAGTGCCATGGTCGCCCATGCTGGGGTGATCGCCCCAGCCTCGCCGGATGCTACATAACGTCACTGACGCGTGGTCGAATCTGACTGTGTGCTACCAGGGCTGTCGGCGCTCACGTAATTCGTGAGCGCCGACACAGGGCGTCGCCGAAGGGATCGGCGCCGAGCCTTAGACGCTAGACGGGGCTCGAAATCCGAAGGTGCTCGGCGCAGCTGCGGCAGACCAGATCGCCGGATCGTGTCGCGCGCCTGAACGCGGGCCGACTGGCCCCAGTGGTAACAATATGCACATGACCAGCTACCGCAAGGTATCTGAGGTGGGGCCGCATTAGCAGATCCGGATGTTCGTGGACGAGTGGATCCAGGAAGGTGACGCCAGGCCGGTCACGTGGATCCGGGCGCAGGCTCGTCGGCGCGTGCTCAACGCCCGCGCCGACGAACTGGAGTCGGTCTACCCCAGCAAGTCGCGGGCCTCGCTGTTCGCGTGGGCTGGCAAGCAGCTTGAGGAACTAGCGGACGACGCCCCGTGGCCGGAACTGCCCGCCGTTGCTCCAGACGTGCAACCGCGCCAGGGCCGCCGTGCGAAAGCGCACGAGCATGCGTGCCCCACCTGCGGTGCCGGACCATCCGAGCCGTGCCGCGGCCGCCGCGGTCCGCGTGCTTCGGTGCATCAGAGTCGCCTCGACGTGTCGAGTTCGTGACCGCGGGTCCAACTGCACGATCCGCTGCAGTACCGGTCCGCGCGACGAAGCCCATAAATCGGAAACAAAAGTTGACTATCTTGCCACATGGAGGCATATTGGTCTTAGAAGGTCAACTAACGTGGTCCAGTCGGGAGGGATCGCGTGGGGCCTTCGGAGCGGTAGTCCGGCAGACCCCCAGCCGGTTCACACCGCTCGGCCCGGGAGGCGGTCGCAGGGGAGGGCACCGCTTCCCGGGCCCCTCGGGGTTCGTCCTGCGACATCAGTCGGTCAGTCCTACAAGGTCATCTGCGTGAGTTCGGCTGGCGTTAGCTCTTCGCCGGGGAGTGGTCTGCGGCGGGCCCTAGGTCTGCGTGCGGGCCGATAGGGAAGATCATTCATGGGTCGGCGACGGCGTGAGAGCTCGCCGGTAGTGCGGCGGTTGCCTCGCCGAGCGTGCGCCACTCGCCGAACACGGTGAGGACGGTGAGCCGGTAGGTTCCTGCGGGGAAGGGGCGTGAGGCGCACCAACGGCGCAGGAGGTCAACACCGTTCGCGTCGAACCGCTGCCTCCCGGGCCAGGGGGCGTACCAGACGCCGATGGCGGACCAGTGGCCGGCGTGCTGCATATCGACGCACCACGCCACGTCATCGGGGTTGAGGGCGCTACGGGTATCCACTTGCGATGGCTCATCCATGGGTTTGAGTCGCAATCGGCATCGCAAGCTCCCTGCTGGTGGATGGCCTGGTGCCGGTCGAGGACGCGTTCGACGGACGCCCCCGACCGCGCTGTGTCGCCTTCGGACTTCCCCTCCGGGCGACAGCACCAGTGCCAGCATTGGAACACATGTTCGATCAAGCTGGCAACTTCGACATGGTGTCTGACCTGCAGTAATTGCGTGATCACGGTGCCCCTGGATGGCTCATCAACCGGGCGAGGGCACCTCGCTGCTCACGAGTGAGATTCCGAGCCGCCTCGGGCTCCTAGCGGGCTCGCTCGTGTCGGCGCGGGTCGTCCTCCTTCGGCAACTTTTCCGGTTATCGATATATGGGTTGGGTGATGCGGGCGAATCCTTCGCGCACCGGGTCCCGCCCGGCAGGGGTGGCTGCCATGCCCGGGTCGGGGCGGGGGCCGCTATCGGATTGGCGGCTGAGCCACAGCAGGTAGCCGTGAACGGTGGACGTCGCTTCGCGCCGCACCGGGTCCTGAACGTGGGGCGGCTGGTGGTCCCAGTTTCCTGGAGCGGTGTTCCTGGTGCGGTAGAGCGCTTTCGCGGCTTCTTCCAGGCCAGGGTGGTAGATGGTCACGGCCTTCCACTCCTCGGTTGGATTTCGGTGGTGGGTGTGCGCAGTCATTGCGGTTCTGTGGGTCGGGGGTGGTCGAACAGTGCGCCGAGGTCGCCGAGACCCTGGCCGGCGGACAGGTCGGCGACGGTGAGGCAGATGCTGAACGCGTCAACGCCGAGGCGCTGGGCCGTGTGGTCGCGGCCCAGCGCCTCGGGCCGCGGTCAGGCGCTGCCGGTGCGGGCGACCTGGTAGATGAATTCCCGGAAGTCGGGCTGGCTGGTGTAGACGTTCGGCGAGAGGCCGCATTGCTGGTCGGCGTTACGGCTGGCGCCGCCCACGAGCTGGAGCACGCCGTTGATGTTCTTGTAGGCGGGGCCGCCGGAGTCGCCGTAGCACGAGCCGTCCGTGCCGCTGGGGTTGTCGGTGCAGATCTCCCCGGCCGACATGGAGGATTCGGCGCAGCGGGAGGGAGCGGTCACCGAGGTGTCGAGTTGCTGGAGCTGGATGGGCAGCGTGGTGCTGTTGCTGTCGGGTTCGGTCTCACCCCAGCCGTAGAGGCTGATCTTGTCGCCGGGTCGGGCTGGGGTGCGGGCCAGCTGCACGGTGGGCTGCTGGAGCAGGTGGTCCAGCTTGAGCATGGCGATGTCGGAGACCGGCCTCTTCTCGGGGGCTCCCGGCTTCTTCGGCGGGTCCTGAGCCCAGTTCCAGTCGGGGTGCACCACGATCTTGGTGACCCACGCGGTCTCCCCACCTTGGGTCCGGTTGGTGCCGCCGACGCGGACCTTGAACTTCTTGTCGGCGGTGGGGATTGGGGGCGCGGTCCAGCCGAAAACCTGGTGCGCGACGGGGGATCCGGCGGGCGGGTCGGTGACGCAGTGCGCGGCCGTGACGACCCAGCCGCGGAACACCAGCGCGCCACCGCAGGTGTGGTAGTCGATGTACTTCTCGCCGTGGCTGGCCGCGTCGTACTGCAGCGAGGTGATCCCGGGCGGCGCGGCAGCGGCCGGATGGCCGCCGATGATGTAGGGCTGCACCTGCGCCGGTGAGCCGTCCGCGGCGAGCGCGGTGACACCGGCTGCAACGGTGGTGACGGCGGCCATGGCCGCGCCCAACAGCAAGGTCTTTCTCTTCACGGGACTTCTTTCCTCTTTTCGCTCTGTTGCACGTTTGTCTACTTCGGACGATGTGCTGCCGATGTGGGCTGGCGCGCCGTACGGCTCACGGCCTTGGGGTTCTGCCCGGCGGGTACCGCGTTGAGGTGGCGCGCCAACCTGACCCTCCGGGCGGGTGGCGCGGAGGGCGTTACCGCACGAGTCGTAGTCGTGGGGGTTGAGGGATGTACTGCGGCGGCGTTGTCGGCCTCGGCGAGCAAGGAACGGTCACCGCAGTCATGGAAGGTTGTTAGTCGAACAGCAGTGGAATTCCGAAGATGAGGGCGAGTACGCCGAAAAGGACCAAGGCGTGCCCGATCGCGCGCTGCGGTCGATGGGGGTACTTCTTGCGTTGCCGGTGTCCCACGATCACTGATACGGCCGCGGCCAAGAACACGAGCCCGAGCATGATGTCTAACGGCACGCCGGACCAGTAGGTTTCGGTCATGATCAGAACCGGTCCTGGAACCAGAGGGAGCTTTCAAGCCACCGCTTGTTGCGCGGCTTGCGGATCATGGTGGCAATGACGGCAGCCAGGAGCAGGAACGCGATTCCAAGCCAGATTGCTTTCTTCATTTCTTACCGACCTTGATCCACGCGATGACGCCCAGCATGATCACCGCACTCAGTCCTGAGTACACCCACACCCATGCCCAGTCGATCACGCTGGAACCCCGATGCCCTTGTCCGTCCGGCCCCGGTGATGGATATCGAGGTGCCGCACGTACGTGTCCACGTTGTACAACAGGGAAATCCGCTTTGACATCCACTCGGCGATAGCCACACTCCGATCATGGCCGCCGGCGCAACCGACGACGAGCTTGACGAAGTGGGGTCCGGGAAGCCGGCGATAGCGGGCGACGTCCTTTCCGATCTCCCTGGCTGTCCGCGTGGCCCACTTCTGCGCGTCCTGAAAGGTCAAGACGTAGTGCTGCACGGGCTGGTCCAAGCCGGAGAGATCCCGTAACTCAGCGGTCTTGAAGGGGTTCCGAATCCAGCGCGCGTCCAACATGTAGTGCGCGGGCGGGGCTGGCCGATACTTGAAGCCGAAGCTGTGGATGACGACGAGCGGAGGAAGGCGGTTCACATCGTCACCTCAGCGGACGTGAGCGCGGGTGATTGGTCGTTACGGGGGTCATCCGTCGCACGAGGTGGAGGGAAGCTCCCGGCGACCAAGTGGGCGCCCAGCCGGTAGGTCGCGTACTCGTAGGCCACCCGATACATGACCCTATGACGCTTCACGTCCAGATCCGCCAGGAGCGCATGCCACCGGTTTAGGTTGGCCCAGGTGAAGGCATCGACGGCCGCGTCGGTGGCGGCCTCCCACGCGGGCAGCTTGGCTACGGCGGCTTCGGCGCTCTCGATCGTCAGGCCGTACTCGATACAGCGG
This sequence comes from Amycolatopsis anabasis, assembly GCF_009765355.1. Taxonomy (GTDB): domain Bacteria; phylum Actinomycetota; class Actinomycetes; order Mycobacteriales; family Pseudonocardiaceae; genus Amycolatopsis; species Amycolatopsis anabasis. The sequence goes on from NZ_VTHK01000028.1 coordinate 93,958, forward strand.
TTGAGCAGCATCGCCGCTTCGATGAAGGCCGCACCCCGGCAGGCCGTGGCCCAATCGAGCACGTAGACCAGGCCCTCTCGAAGGAGAAAGTTCTTCCAGTAGAAGTCAGTGTGGAGTAGGACATCACCGTCCAGCAGATCAGGGTCCGAGGGGTACCGAACGAAGTCCCTCCACCGGTCGGTCGCGGTGGGGAGGATGCTTCGCTTGCACTTGAGAGTGGGAATTTTCCGAACAGAGCGCAGGATTCGGCGCATGTCCTTCGCTTGCGTGAAAAGCGGGTAGCGCGCATCACTGATGTAATCGAAGAGAAGGATATTCCAACCGGCGCGGACGATCCGGGAGCGATAGCCAGGAGTCACACGCCGCACGAACGGGTTGATCCGGCGCTCCAGATCCAATCTATCGACCTGATCGTGGACCTCGGGGAGGCCCTTCACGAACAGGCGCTTGCCGTGCGGCAGATGTAGAGTCCCCAGCAACGGCGAACGGCCGTCGCCCGTCGGCTCGAACGCGGTAGGTGCACCGAATCTGTCCATGAATACCTGCTGGATTGGCTGCGGCAGTGCGAACCAATCCATTTTCGGGAACCCCATGACTTCCTTTCTTGCAAGCGCATCGTGTGATCGTTTAGTTTGTGGTCTCGCTCAAGAATGACGTCGCGAGGCGAGCACCCTCTAATCCCTACTGAGCTTTGCGGCATCAGGCCCTTTGCTCGGAAATTCCTCTTGGCGTCCTGCGGGGTACGGAGGTAATCGGACTTCATCGGTTGGGGAAGCCGGTTGGGCGAGGGGTGTCGGGGTTGCCGCGTCCGCACCCAACCGGCTGAGCCTTTCAGGAATTGAATCGGTACTGTGCCCACTCGACTGTGGCATCGGTGATCTCGACAGAATGACCACGATGCAGATGCAGGCCGAGGATAGAAGTTGCCAGTGCGGTCTTGGTCCGGTTCGACAGGTTGGACCATGCCTCGGCCTCGTCGGCGAGCTGTTCGGCCGACTCGGGGGTGTGCCCGGCGACGATCAGGTGAGGGATGAGACGAGCTACGTCCACGACCGCCGAGCCCTTGAACGTGCCGGTCCAGTCCACGAACTTTACCGTGCCGTTCACGAGAATGTGCTTCGGGCACAGGGCATTGTGGACCGGAAGAGACCCCACCATCGCGTCGATGGCTGTCAATTCAAGCTGTTTGAATGTCAAGTGGTGCTTCTTGAACCACGCCCGTACCGGATCGGGATCGTTCTCGGGGACCTTGAACTTTTCCCAGGGCCTTTCCGCGTTCCAGGCATCGGCAAGGGAGTGCGCCACGAACGGTAGTTCGTAGCCGCGGCGGTGCAGGCCGTTGAGGGTGTGCATGACGGCCCAGGCATCCGGCGAGCCGGGCGAGAGGTCCGCGCGGCGGCCGTCCAGCCAGTCGAACACGCTGACGCGCCAGCGGTCCTCGGACGGAACCTCGTAGGAGATCCCGGGGGCTACGGTGCGCGGAAGATGCGGGACGACAAGGGCCTCAGCCTGGTGGAACGGGGCCAGTTCTCGGTCAAGTACGACACCTTTGGCGAAGTACTTCCGGCCGTCCACGAATGTCAGGCACGCGGCCAGATCCGCGTTGCTGCCACCATCGACCGATTCAGCCTTGAGCACCGCGCTTCCGACTCGGCGCTCGACCGCTTCACGCACGGATTCCGGGACCGCTTCCCATTCTCGTCGGATCATGATTCCCTCTTCTCTTGTCCTGGCAGGATGATCGAATTTCCCGTGGCGTCCTTGCGCTCGATGCCGATTTTCAGGAAGAGGTCGTGCGTTCTCCGATTAAGGATGCGCCACACGTGCTCGCGAGTAGCACAATTCGCTTGGAGGATGTTGTACCAAGCATGATCGCTTTCCTGCCTGATTCGGCTTTTCTTGATGTAGGTGAGCTGTATTAGGTAGAAGCCCACCATGTCTCTGCCTGATATTTCCCACCAATAATCAGCGCCATGAGGAAGCCGAGGGAGCTGTCGGCCCCAGTGGTAGCATGCCCGGATAGCTTCGTCATATCTCAAGCAGCCCCCTCGATGGTGTTCAATTCTGGCGGATCGGTTTTGATCCATTCGGATTCCGGGACGAGAAGGTCCTTCGAGAGCATCAACGTTTGCCCCGTGTAGTGGTACGTGTGGATATTCACGATGATGACCGGAAACTGGCGGCTGTTGTAGTCCCACTCGTACGGACCGACGTAGCCGTACCGTATGCGGCCGTTGTAATTTCTCTTGGTCCACACGAACCACCCGGGACGCGGGCGACCATTCGTAGGTTTTGCTTTCGTGCATCCCGGTTTACCCTTCTTCTCGGTGAACCAGTGGTTCTTCGCGTAGATAGCTTTCGGCCTAGTCGGTTGCATGACGAGGGGGCCTGTTCCGCTCGGCCAGGCGGGATTGAATCCAGCGGCCGAGGTAGGAAGACCGAAATTGCAGCTCGTTCAGCCACTCCTTGAGCTGCATCAGCGATGCGGTGCTCATGGCCTCGTCGTAGGAGACCAGAAGGAGCAAGCCGCCGGCCGGAATGGCGATGGCGCGTCTGTCATCGGCAAGGGTGATCACCTCGGGCAGTTCGTCCCGTCGAACCGTCACAGGGTCGAGCTGTTCCCACCGTTCTTGCTGACGCTCGTCCATCTCGGGCCCATCCCGTCGTCTCGTCCAGCAGGGGGCGACGGGGGAGGAGCGTCGGCACCGCATACGGCCGATAGCGGGACGTGGCTCCTCCCCCGCCTGCGGACCTCGTGCTGCACGGAGACGCCTACCCGCTACCGCGGGGGAGACGGCCGTAGTAGGTGTCTCCGAGTCGGCGCTGTGCAGCACTTGGCCCGCACCACAGGCCACGGTCCCCCGCACACGAGGACCTGTTGACCTGTAGCTAAGGTGATCTCCGCACCGTGCGTAGGCGGTTGATCACTAGCTTCAGACCGTACGCTTGAAACTTGCAAATCAGAAGTACGCCAAACGAGTGAACTTTGAAAGTTGCAAGCTGCCGCCTGCTGGGCCGGTCCTACGGGGGTCACCAGCACACTTGGGCGGTAAGGTTCGCCGCATGGCGACGGTGGACGCGATTCAGGCATTGCCCAAGCGGCTCATGGGCGAGCATCTGAAGATGCTGCGCGAACAGGCCGACCTGACGCTGGAGTACGTGGCCGGAAGGCTCGGCAAAACGAGTGGAACGCTCAGCAGGCAGGAAAATGGCTACACGCTTTGCACGTGGGATGCGCTGAATTCGCTACTTTTGCTGTACGGAGCTTCCGACGAGGACACAAAGGAAGCGCAACGACTTTGGAAGCTGGCTAAGCAGCCGCGTGAGAAGCTGAACGTTTCTGGTCGAAATAAGCTATTTCCAACGTTGACCACGTCTGAGAGGTATGCGCGGGTCATGTCGGAGGTAACTCTGCTTCTCGTGCCAGGTCTCTTGCAAGCCGAGGAGTATGCGCGCGAGATTTTCCGGATCGGTGTTGGGGGTACCGATGAAGCTCTGGTCGCCCAAGCACTGAAGGCCCGGTCCGACCGTCAGAAGGTTCTTATCGAGGGTGACCAGGTGCCGCAGTTCAATGCGTACTTGGATGAAGCGGTGTTGCATCGAACGGTTGGTGGCCCTGATGTGATGACTGCTCAGTTCGATCGCTTGATTGAGCTTGGGAAGAGGCCGAATATCTCGATTCGTGTGGTTCCGTTCTCTGCTGGCATGCACGCGTTCAATAACGGGAACGTCATCATGCACGAGTTCGGTGGTAACAAGCCACCGTTTATCTATCATGAGCATATGTTTGGAGGTGTTGAGACAGAAGACAAAGACTCGGCTGTTAAGGTGGTCGCTCAATTCGACCAACTTGCAAAGATGGCAGCAAGTGAGAAGAAGTCTGCCGAGATGTTTCGGCATCACCGTAGATTGGTGAAAGGTTAATGAGCGAAAGCCTGCCCTGGCGAACAAGTAGTTACACGGGTGGGGGGACAGATGATCAGGCGTGCGTCGAACTAGCTGTGCTGGAAGAGCAAGGTAAGACCCTAGTTCGTGACACTAAGAACCGACGAGGCGGGATTCTAGATTTCTCGTCCGAAGCGTTCGGCGCACTGCTTAACCGAATCAAGGCTGGAAAGGCTGATTATCTGCACAGCTAAACAGGGTCAATAGGAAGGCCCCCGGAGGGACGCACACTCTCTTTCTGGGGGTCTTTCTATGTGCAGTTTTTCGTATCCGCCTGGTCGGAGAGCCGACCGTTCCTCTTGAAAGATGCAAAAGTGCTGCATTGGGGTCTCTGAGAGGTGCAAGTGTCATTGCAGGATGACGGTGCTGGACGCTCTTGCGAGGATGCTTTGTGTTCGGACGGGTAGCCCGAGTCGGTTCCAGTGGAAGATCACCAGATAGCTGATGATCTCGCGGAGTCCCCGTTGCAGCGTTCCCTCGCGGGCGGCGCACCCCAGCGTTTGGCCGGCTTGGCGGTACGCCTCGGCCCAACTTGCGATGGAGGCGAGCGGGCCGTTGGTGCCGAGCAGAGGACCGTTCGGTGTGGTGTCGGTGAGCATCAGGTGCTTGAGGTCGTCGGCCATCGCGGTCACGTTGGCCGTTGGGATGTCGGTGGGCAGGGGCCGCTCCTGGGCGACGCGGTGCCAGACGTCGCCTTGTTCGTACCATTCCAGTCCGGCCGCGCGCATCAGGATGCTGCACAGCAGTAGCGACAGCTCGCGGCGGCCGAGTGCTGCTTCGGCGTTGCAGAGCAGGTTGAGGATGCTACGGCTGTCGTCGCAGAACAGGTCGTGGGCGATGTCCATGCCTGGGGTGCCGCCGAAGGCGGCTGTTTCGGCTTCGTAGATGCCGGGCCACCAGCCACTGATCAGGCCGTCCGCGGCTAGTTGGTCAAGGTCTGCAGTGAGGTCGGTTGTCATGGCGTGCCCGGCGGGGCCTGGTCGGAGCCGGATCCGCCAGCAGGGGTGTTTGCGCATGAACCACCACGCGGCAACTACGCCGCCGGTTTCGGCGCGGAGCAGCAGCGGCGCGAGGTGTTCGGCGACGGTGGGCTCGGCAAGGTTCCAGTCGGGGAACCGGACATAGATTTGCCACCAGCCCGGTGTGGTGTGCTCGGCGAGGGCACGCAGACCGGCCTGCCGGTAGACCTCGACGGCGTCGGCCAGCTCTGCGGAGTCGAGCCCTGCTATGGGGGCGGCCTCGCCCAGCGGCGTGCCGGTCAAGACCTTGACGATGGTGCCCTCGAGTATTTGTGCGGGGGGCGAGGCGTGTGCAGTGTCGGCGTCTTCTGCGGTGGGGAGTGTTAGGCGATCAGCAGGCATGCGTCCCATCCGGAGATCGGCGGTTCGTTGCGCGCGGCGGTGTGGAGGGCGAGGGCGACGCCTGCGGCGCCATCGAGGAGCCCGGTGTCGCGGTTGTGGTCATGGTCGGCGTGCTGGGTGAGTGATTCGGCGAGACGTGGCAGTTGTCGGCCGATCTCCGGGCTGAGCGCGTCGTGTGCGGCTCGCCAGGCGGTTTGGTGTAGTCCGGACCAGCCGTGGCAGAGGCCGGTGTCGGTGACGTGGGCGAGTTGGGCGGGGTCGGACAGGCACGCGGCCAGCGCGTGTTCTGCCATCGTCTGCCGCGCCGTGTCGCCGGTGGCGAGGGCGGCGATCTGTTGCGCGCGGGCGATGCCCGGGGTGCCGTAACACCAGCTGGGCCGCAGCGGGCCAGGCTGCCGCGTCCGGCCGGTGCGCAGCTCGTCCTGGGTGATCCATTGCGGCCACCAGGGTCCGGGCTCGTCGTCTTGGCGCCAGGCGTCCAGGTGGGCGCAGATCGTCGCGATGGCCTCGGCGTGCCCGTCCACACTGGTGCCGCGCCGGAGTGCGGCGCCGAGGAAAGCCAGAACTCCGGAGATGCCGTGGGCGAGGCCAAGGTTCGTATGCCCGCCGGGGGTGGGCAGCTGGGGATCCGGGTGATGGGAGACCCACCACCCCGGTTGCTGATGGTCGGCGCGGGAGGGCCGGGTCAGTCGGACGAGGTAGTCGAGGATGCGTTCGAGCGCGTCGTTTCCGGGCGTGTGCTGGAGGAGGAGTTGCCCGATTCCGGTCAGGCCGGAGAAGAGGTCGTATTCGGCGAACGTCGCGGTGTCGCCGCGGTCGGTGCGCGCGAGCGCGGCGTCGACCCGTCGGTGGGCGAGCAGGGCGACGTGAGTGCCCAGAGCGCTCAGGGCCGGGCCGTAGCGGCGAGTGTGGTCGGCTTGCGCGGCATGCAGGATGAACGAGATCGCCGGTGCGCCGAGATAGAGACCGGTGTCGTCGGCGGCGCTGACCGCGCGAGTGGTCGCCGTGGCCACCCAGGCATGGGCAGTACTCCACGAGCCCAGACCGAGCAGGGCGCGCTCGATGTGCAACAGGGCACCCCCGGCAGCCCCATGGGCAAGGGATTGCTCTCGTCCGCTCCGGTCGTCGGCGTCGAGCGTCGGGGTGGCGAGCCTCGCGGCGATGGCTTCGGCGAGGCGGGTGGGCTGGCCGACGGTACGCGTGGTCACGATGTGCCCCGGTGGCTGAGAGCGATGCGGCGCTGGGCGATGGCGCGGGCGAGACGGTGGGTGACGCGTTCCGCGCCGGGATCGACGCTGACGGCGCGCAGATGGTGGTCGTGCAGCAGGGTCCGCAGCAGGAGCGCGGAGTCCCGGTCCCGCAGGCACCGGTCCCGGTATGCGGCGAACGCGGCCCGCCGCTGGTCCCACGCGTTCAGCACGGCGCGGCCACCCGGAAAGCTCCCTGGCGGCGGCACCCCGGCGGCGTCGGCCAGTTGCAGCGCGCTGTCACCGAGTGCACGGTCCAGTTTTCCGTGTTCCTGGGGCAAGAGGTCGAGCAGACGGAGGTGCCCTTCCTGCGGAGTCGCGGCAAGCGAGGCGGCCAAATCCACCATGGACGCTGCGGCGATCGCCTGGTTGGGCATCCCGGTATGAGTCGTCCACCGGAGTTGCGCGAGGGCGGCTGCGGAGTCGGTGGCGAACACGTCTTCCACCGAGTCCTCGGTCGCCGCGCCGTGTCCATACACACCTTGTGGTGGCTGGTAGCTGCCGAGGTTGAGATCCGCGAGCAGGCCGGACTCGCGCAGCCGTGCCGCCCAGTCCGCGAGGCGGGCGGCGACGGGCCCATATTCCTCGGCGGCACGCAGTCGCAAGCACAGCACCAGGTGCTGGCCACTGTCGGGGCGAGCGCTGTCGTAGTGGCGCCAGAACCACCACCGGCGCACCCGGTTCTCGGCATCGGCGAGCAGGCTGGGCAGGTGGTCGGTGAGGATGTCGTCGAAGCGCAGCGGGTGTGCGTGCAGGTGCGCGCGCAGCACCGGCGAGCGCCCGGGGAGCAGGACGTCGGAGCAGGTCACGATGTGCCGTGACGGCACCTGCGGGCGTGGTGGCTCCTCCGGTTGCGGGACGGCACGCAGCGGGACGAGCAGTTCGCACGCACGGCCAGCCCACGCGAGCTCGTCGTGCGTGCCGGACTCGCGGAGTTCGACCTGGCCGGTGCGGTTGCGGTCCAGGCGCGTGCGTAACAGCGCCTGGTCACGCTTGTCGTGCAGATCCAGCGGCAGGCGCAGCTCGCCTTCGCACAGCACGACGGCGGCCGGAACGCGCCACCGGTCGCGCCACGCGCTCAGCGCGTGTTCCCAGGTCGCTGTGCTGGTCGTGGCTGGGACATCGGCAGTCTTCAGCAGCCATCGGGCTGGGCAGAGCACGGTGCGGCCATGGCGGATGCGGGGCAGGAACGGCAGTTCGCGGGCGACTCCGAACCCGAAGGGGCCGTAGACGCCGCAGCGGGCGGAGGCCACTTCGGCGAGAAACCGCGCCAGGGGCGGGGTCTGCGCCGACGTTTCCAGGGCGTGCGGCACGTGCGGCTGGATGCGCTGTCCGGTCGAGATCCGCACCAAGGACAGCTGTGCCGCGTCGGCGGCCACCGCCAGATCGTCCAGCCGGATCACCGTCTCGTCGTGGCCGCGGTGCTCGGCCAGGGAGATCACCCGCGGCAGCAGTTGTGGTGCGCGGGTGATGTTCTCGTTGTGCACACGCCGGGGCGGGAACGACAGTTGCGCGGCGATGGTGTGCTCGCCGCTGGGCGTGTACGTGGCGGCCAGGAGCTGCTGATCCGCATCGGAGAGCAGGTGCGCGAACCGGCCGGCCATGCTGTTGGCGTGCATCGGGGCCCCGGTGACCCAGAGCTGGAACCGTCCACGCTCCAACGCTTCGGCGGAGGCGGCGTGGAGGTGGAAGGCCAGTTCGACCCGTGCGGGCGGGACCATCCTGGTGTGGTCACCGACGGCCAGATCGCGCATGACCTGCTCGGTCAGCGCGATCTCGACGCGGCCCTCAGCAGTAGCGTGCTGGATCAACGCCTGCAAGGTGATGTCGCGTTCGGTCACGACACGCGGGGCGTGGGGGCGCGGCGCGCCGAGGAACCCGGCGGGAAACCCCAGGCCGGAGTCAGCGACCACGTCACGCACGGGCACGACCGCGCCCGTGCCGTAGCGGTCGAGGAAGCGGGCATGGAAGTCCTTCCACGTGGGGTCGCCGAAGGGGTAGGGCGTGAGCCGCAGCAGCGCGGTCGCGGCGGCCTCGGCCTCGCGCAGCACCACATCGGGCACGGTGAAATCGCCCTCGAACGCCAGGTCCACGGCGAGCACTTTCTCCGTGCTGTCGTGCACCGCGCGCATCCGCGCGGCGGCACCCTGCAGCGCCGGCCCGTAGTCGGCCGGACTCGTCCCCAACCGGGGCCCGGACAGCTCCTCGCCGATCGCGTCGAACTGTTTCAGCAGGTCTGCCAGGTCGGGAAGGTCCTCGACACCGGCGGACTCAAGCTCGGTCACGAGATGGGCCAGGGGATCAACGGTGGTCATCGGGGCCCGCAAGCTGGTGAGCAGAACACCGCTGGAGACCAACTCGGCCAACAAGCCGTGGACTCTCTCGGGCGCGACAGCGGGGAACTGCTGCCCGATCCGCTGAGCCAAGGCAGCGGCACGGACCGGTTCGGCGGCACCAACCAATGCCGCTTCCACAGCCCGGGTACGGCGGATCGTGGCATCCAACGCCGCGCCGCGGTGAGGCTGCTGTTCATCGGGCCGGGCCGGGACAACGAACCGGTCGCCGCGCGGGAACCCGGCACCGTTGACGACCACGGACAGCCGCGGCAGCAGATCGGGGCGCCGCTCCAGACGATCGATGATCGCGTCCAGCCACCGCGCATCCGTCCGCGCCGCGACCCGATGCCCCGACCCGAACCGCAGAGCCGCCGTAGCGCCCGGCGACGCGGCGGCCACCCCAGCGAACAAGCCGAACGGGGTGGCGCGCCGCTGCCAGCGTCGGAGATAGGACGAGGTTGTGACGAGCACACGCCGCACCTGGCGCGCATCGGCCGCTTCGCCGCGCACGATGGCCTCGATCTGCTGGGACAGCACCGGGCTGGCCACCCGCAGCGCCGCCCGGACCTCGTCGCGTCGCCACAGCCCCGCCAGCCACCCCCGGACCTCACCCGGGACGCCGTCGGCGTCAAGGTCGAAGGTGTCGGGCAAGTCCAGCCCGCCTGGATCGGTGCTCGCCCGGACCAGCGCCACACCCAAGCTCCGGAAGAGGAATTTCCGCGCTCCCACTGCCCGACGCCCCCGTCCCATCTTCAGTCGCTACCGCACCGAGCCCCGGCGTCAGAACGGCGCCTGGGCGACCTGACTGGTGCAGGCGCTACCGCAGGTGGTGTTGCCGCAGTTGTCCTCGGTGTCACACGACATCTTGGCCAGCGGCAGGCTGTCCTCGATCACGCGTAGATCGAGGGCGAACTCGTCGCCAACCTCGGCAGCGGGCCGAGGCATGACGGCTTGAGTCATAGCGATCACTCTCCTCTCGGTAGTTAATCCTGATTACCCTGACCAGCGGCGGTGGCCGCTGCCGGCCAGGAGACCGTGATGCGGTGGTGCCGCTTGTCGATGACCAAGCCCTCCGACAGCCGCTCGTCCGGGGTGTCGGCTGGCCAGACAGCGAAGGACGGGCCGGGACCTCGGCGTTGCTCCCGATCCCAGATACGCACCTGCTCGGCCATCGCCTCGGCCAGCACCGCGGCATTCGGGCCGAACGCGTGCGCGCCGAACTCGGAGATACCCGGCCCGGCACGCCGGGTCGTCACGTAGGCGACCGAGCCACCGTCGACGGCCGCCAGGTCGAACCACTGGTGACCCTCATCAACCAACACGGCGCGCTGGTCGGGGTCGGCGCGCAGGCGACCGAAACCGGGAAACACCGTGGCGAGCCAGAGTTGCAGCGTGTCGAACGACTCCCTACCCCCCACCGTCACCCCCGACCACACCTCGGCACGGGGCGTGTCCAGAACACCGTCCAGCGCGGGGGCCTGCTCACCCGGCCAGCCGTCGTCGAACCGGAGCCCAACCTTCTCGCCGCGCAGCGGCAGCAACTGCTCGCGATTGGCACCGACTCCCTGCATCTTGACGAAGCCGCAGATCATGGCCGACCGGCTCACCAGACGGTCGCCCTCGCGCTCGAGCGCCAGGGAACGGGTCAGCCCGCGCATCCGCAAGGGAACAACGATCCGGCCGCCCGGCGCGAGCTGGTCGATCCAGGCCGGTGGAATATCCCAGGCGCCGACGGTGACGATGATCCGGTCAAACGGCGCGTATTCAGCCGCCCCGTTCTCGGCGTCAGCGCAGACGACGTTCACACGCGCATAGCCAGCCGCGTCCAGTAGACGGCTGGCACGGTCGGTCACCTCGGGGTCGATGTCCACTGTGGTGACCTGTCCCTCGGGACCGGCGAGCCAGCTCATCATCGCGGCGTTGACACCACCGGATCCGATCTCCAACGCGGTCATGCCCGGTTGGATGTCGGCCTGCTCCAGCATGAACGCCTGCAGCTCCGGCGCGGACACCGTGCTGATCGCCACGCCCTGCTCGTCCCGCTTCATGTGCACGGCGGCCGTGGCGGAGTAGACCTCCTCCAGCGAGGCGCCACGGGTGAACCAATCCCGGTGCACCGCACGGAAGACCTCAGCGACCCGATCGCTGCGGATCGCCCCCATCTCGCGCAGCGTGCTGATCATCGCCTCGCGCAACGACTCCGCCTGCTGGGCCTCGGAGATCTCAGCGCTCGACGGTCGGACTGTGCTCATGCAGTTATCCTTTTCAGGCATAGATTTTTTAGGCATTGGTTGTTGATGAAACGGCGACTGCCGACCAGATGTGGTGCGCGGTAGAGCCGCACTCACCGGCCAACCTCCGTAGCGTTCTGGCTTCTCGCGGCCGTCACCGCCTGCGGCCAGCAGATCGAGATCCGGCTGCGCGGTTTATCGACGACGCGTCCCCCAGGAAGCAGCCGGTCGTCGGGAGTGCCGCTCGGGCAAACGCGGAATTGCGGCCCAGGGCCGCCCCGGTGGTCACGCGCCCAGATCCGCAGCTGCCCGGCAACGACCTCGGCGAGTTCAGCGGCGTTTGGCCCGAAGGCGTGGACACCGAACTCCACCTCCTGGTCGTCGGCCGTACTGCGGGTGGTGACGTAGGCGAGGGTGCCGCCGGAGACGGTACCCACCGCAGCGATATGCCGGCCTGGCGGGCAGATCAGGCCAGTGTCGCGCTCGCGGTCCACCACGACCCGGCCAAAACCGGGCAGCGCCGTCGCCAGCCACATCTGCGTGGTGGCCCACGGCTCGAACCGCCCGATGGTGGCCCCGCTCCACACCTCCACGCGTGGAGTGTCCAGGGCTCGTTCCAGCACGCTCGGATCAACGGGGAACTCAGCCGGGGGCACGTCGTCGAGGTGCACGCTGACTTCGCCACCGCGCAGGACCAGCCGCGTGCTCTCGTGCGCTCCGGCGCCCTGCAGCGGCACGAACCCGAACAACGTCGCCGACCGGCTGACCAAGCACCCGCCGGTCTTCTCGAACGCGATCGTGCGCGACAAGCCCAGCACCGACAACGGCACCAGCAGGCACCCACCCTCGGCCAGCTGATCGACCCAGGCGGGCGGGATCTCCCAGGCACCTGCGGTGACCAGGATCCCGTCGTACGGGGCGTACTCAGGCACTCCGCCGTCGGCGTCGGCGAGCACGACCTGCACCCGCGAATACCCGGCTTCGTCGAGCAGTCGGCGGGCCCGGTCGGTGATGTCGGGGTCGATGTCGACCGTCGTGACCTGACCGGTGTGACCGACCAGTTCGGCCATCAGCGCGGCGTTGCAGCCGCCGGAACCGACCTCCAGAACGCGCATCCCCGCGCCAATCTCCGCTTGTTGGAGCATATGTGCCTGCAACTGCGGCGCCGACACCGAACTGGTCGCGTTACCGTTCGCATCGCGCTTGGTCACCACCGGCCGATGCGGGTGATACACCTCGTCCAGGCCAACCTCCGGAGCAAACAGCTCCCGAGGAACCTTCCGCATCGCCGCCTCGATCGACGCCGAGGTAATCGTGCCCTCGGCGACGAGATCGTCGACTACCTTGTCGCGCGCCCGGCGCGCGCGAGCAGAGTTTCCGGGTTCGTCGTCGATGGTTGTGTCAGTCACAAAGTGTTCTTTCCTTGCGGTCGTTCGCTGGAAGCCGTCGGCCTCGTGGGGACATCGTGGAGGTCTTGACATATCGTATCGGCGTGATCACGCTCCGAAGATCGGTTCGGCGGACTCCATTTCGGTGATCTCCTAGGCGGCAATGCCCCGCGGCTCGCTGCCCGGGTGCGAAGACCCAGTTGACGCTGTGCGGACGGTTCAACCGCGCCGCGAAAGTCGTGCGGTTTCGCGCGTAGCCATGTCCGGCCTTGCGAGCGCCTCAATGGCGCTCCGTCGGCGGGTCCTCGGCTCCACAGGGGTGGCGTGATCTCCGCACCGTTGAGCCTCGCGCTCCGGCGAGTGATCGACCAGACCATCCGCTACCCGTGTCGCTGGTCACCGACCGCAGTGCTGGACATATCCTGGACAGGTGGTGTCCAGCGCTGCACTCTCCGTTGCGGAGGTCACGGAGGGTCTCAAACGCCTGCGACAAGGGCATGGGCTGGCGCGCCCGACCGCGCTACTCACCGCGTTTCCCGATCGTGTGCGGGAGCAGCTCGCGCGCGGCGACGTGAGCGAACCTGGTTCGGTGGAGGAGGTCCGGAAGCTCGTGTCGGTGCTGCGCCGCGCGATCGACGACCTTGCCGACGACGAGCGTCTCCACGTCGAGGTTGACTTCAACCTCGTCCCCGAGCACCGCTACCCCACCCTGACCGAGCGACAGGAGTCGTTGGCACGCTTGCGGAAATGCGCGGCGAAGACCGTACGCCGGCACGCCGACCGCGCGCTGGACACACTGGCGTATGTGCTCCTGAGCGCCGAGCCACTCACGGTGTCCCAGGACCGCGGCGCCGCAGCGCCGCCAGGTGGAGACCAGGCTCGGGCGGTCGGGCGGTCCGCGCCGTGGTGGGAGGATCTTCGGGCGTTCTGGCGTCTCTCCGGTGAAGCGCGGGTGGACATCGTGTGCTCGGAGATCCCGGAGAACGAACGCCCCGAGTACGCCTCGCCGGCCGATCGCAATTACCTGCGCTACGCCAAGTTCGCCGACCTCGACACGCTGATGTACCTCCGGACCCGATTCGCGCAGCTGGCGCCGACGGTGACCATCCGGGACTTCGCTCCCTCGGAGTACTACGACACGCAAGCCGATGTGCTCGTCGTGGTCGGCGGGCCGCCCTGGAACGCGACCTACCGCGAGTTCCTGCCGCAGTTGCCGTTCTACTTCGAGCCCCATCCGCTCGGGGAAGACGACCCCCTGGTCGTGCCCGACCTGCACGGGTTGACCCTGGGCCCGCGGTGGACCGAACGGCAGGAACTGCTCGAGGACCTGGCGGTGTTCACCCGCCTCACCCTCGCCCACGGCACCACCGTGTTCCTGCTCGGCGGCTGTTTGACCCTCGGCGTGCTCGGCGCCGCCCGCTGCCTGCTCGAAGCCGAACGCGGGGCGCGCAGCGTCGGCTACCTCACCGAGCAGGTCGGCGATGACGACTTCGTCCTGGTGACCGAAGCCCGGCGCGTCGGCGGGATCACCGACGTGGCCGATTTGACGATGGTCCACCCGCTGTTGCTGCTCGCCCGGCGCAACAACAACCCGTTCCGCGTGGCAGTCGACAACACCGACCGCTACCTCGGCCTCCGCCCCGCATGAGGACACCGCATCCGGTGATCACCGCCTCCGACATCCGCGGTTACGTGGTCAACCTGCCCCGACGGCCAGACCGCCGCGCCTGGATCGAGCGGTCCCTTCCCGCAGACCTCGCGGTCACGGTCACCTCTGACTGGACCGGCCCCTTCGACGGCCATGCCCTGTCCTGCACGATGCTCGAAACCGCAGGGTACAAGCTGTTTCCCTGGCAAATCGACTCCGACAACCCGTGGTGGAGCCGCCCGCTGAAGTACGGGGAGATCGGCTGCACGCTCGCGCACCTGGCCTGCTGGCGGCACGCCGCCGGCACCGGGACCGAGCCGTTCGTGCTGATGCTCGAAGACGACGCGGTCCTGGGCCCCGCCTTCCTGGACGAGCTGCTGCGCGGGCTGGAACGCCTCATTTCTCAGACCTGGTTCGACCTGCTCTACCTGGGCCGCTACCCCCTGGAACCCGACCAGTCCGCGCTGCCGGGATTCCTCTCACCCGGCTACAGCCATTGCACCTTCGGCTATCTGCTCACCCGGCCCGCGCTCGACATCCTCCTGGCCACCCAGCTCGAGCATGCCCTCGTGCCGGTCGACGAGTTCCTGCCCGCGCTCTACCTCGCCCACCCGCGCCCCGACCTGCGCGCCCGGTTCCCCCGGCAGCTCACCGCGTTCGCCTTCGACCCGCCCCTGGTCGGCCAACGTCCCAAGGACGAGGCCGGCAGCGACACCGAAGACTCCGCCTTCGTCGATCCCTGACACTCAGGTTCGCTGCGCCGCGCCTGTACCGAGCGCGGCGGTGGTCACGGTGTCCGCGAGCTGGGCATCGACTGCCAGTGCTGGAGCAGGCCGCGCAGACGGCGGCCCGGCCATTCCACTGCGGGGGTGTGGATGTTCACGCCGGTCACGACATGCTCCGGTGGCACATCCTTGGTCACCACCGCGCCGGCGGCCACGTAACTGCGGGGCCCGATCCGGACCCCGCCCACCACGCGGGCCCCGTAGCCGACCACGGAGTCCGGCTCGATCACCGGCGGCTCCTCGTCGGCACCCCACCAGCCCTCGTGCGGGCGGGTGTACTCGTGCACCAGCTCGCCCATCACGGTGGAGCGCTCCCCGATCGTGGTGCCGTCGCACACGAACCCGGCCACGCACGCGTCCGCGCCGACCGTGACGCGATCGCACACGTACGCCCCGTACACCATCCGGGTCCGCTCGCCGATCGTGCTGTTGTAGCCGATGCGCACCCGGTCCTCGATCACGCAGCCCGCGCCGATCCGGACCCCTTCGTAGACCACGACCTGGTTGGCCACCAGGCACTCCGGCCCGATCGACACCGGGTCGCCGATCAGCACCGACCCCGGCTTGCGTTGTTCATCCCGTAGGCGCGCCTCCTTCGGATAGCCGAAGACGCACTGCTCGCCCACGACGCTGCTGTCGTCGATGTGGACCGGCGCGTACAGCGAGGTGATGTTCACGCCTGCCCCTGATCGCTGCCCGCCAGCCAGGCGACGGTGACGGCGATCGCCTCGTCTTCACGCTCCCGCGTGTCGAAACCGTGGTCCGAACCGCGGATGGTGTGAAAGTCCGTGTCCGGTTTGACCGCGGCGGCTTGCCGGGCGATCTCGTAGGAGACCGCAGTGTCCCGGTCACCGTGCACGACGCACGTGGGAACGTTGCTCGCGGTCAAGGTGTCCAGCGGCCGGTAGCGGGCGAACTCCTCGAACATCACGCGCCCGAGTTCGAACTCATCATCAACTACCAAGAAGCCCTGCGTGGACAACAACTTCTGCTGATCGGGACCGTAGTTTTCCTTGCCCCACGGCAATTCGGGATGGACAAACGTCCGCTGCAGGTCCAGTAAGGGATTCCACAACACCAGCCGGTCGAGGCGCTCACCCAGCCACGGCAAGGACAGCGACGTCGGCACCGCCCCGAAACTCGACGCCACGATGGACAACGAACCGGGGAACCGATCGGCCACGTACTCCACCGCGGCCTGCAGATCGAGCATCTCCCCAGCGATCGTCGCGCCCCGCTGCGTGCCGCCGCTCCCGCCATGCCCCCGGAACGAGAACCGCAGCACGGTAAAGCCGACGTCCGCGAGCCGGTCGGCGAGCCGGACGAACATCCCGCCCTCGGTCATGTTCGCGTTGATCCCGTGAGCCTGGATGACCGTGCCGCGCTCACCCCGCTCACCAGCCAGGTGTACCGCCGCCTCCAGCCGCAGGCCATCGATCGACGTCAACTCAACCCGGTGCATAACTCACTGCTCCCTCGCCACGCTTCATCGCGATCACGGGAATTCGGCCCCTCTCCAGTCTCGGTGACCATGCCGCGCTGCTGATCATCCTCGGATTGGTGCCCGCGCGGCAGCCCGAGGGGACATCACCCGGCTAGGGCGACGGATTACGGGCCTGTTGCCGGTCGGCTAGCTCAGCGGCGCGGGTGTGCCCAAGCGGGCCAGGAGCTGGTGCGGAAGCGTGCCATGTGCGGGTCGAACCGGTCGTGCGCCCACTCGGCCGGGTCGTCGAGCGCAAGCCAGCGAACCCCATGCGCCTCGCGCGGGTCGGCCTCGATCCGCATGTTCTGGTCGCCGGCAAGCACGAACCAGAACGTCACGTCGGTGTGGCTGTGCTCGCCCCGGGTCTTCACCACGGTCAAGAACAGCGGTTCGTTACCGAACCGGGGATGGAACTCGCCCTTGAACCGCAGTTCCTCGGTCGTCTCCGGTATTCCCCCGATTTGAGTCCTGAGTCGGCACTTGTGGCTGGTGACCGTGTGGGTGTCACACGAGTCGGGCGAGATTGTCCCGGTGGGTCGCTGGCGGTGTGACTCTTGCCGTATGGCCTTCGCATCCCGAGCACAGCGTGCTGCCGTGACGACCGTCGCCGTTCTGACTGCTGCCGGGGGTTTTCCGGCTGTCCCCGCGGCGGCGCAGACGCGTGGACCGGAGGTGGCGGCGCCGGTGATGACGACGTTCGACCGGCCGGGCCGGGATCTGACGTTCACGGTGCCCGCAGGGGTCACCGAGGTCACCGCGGAGCTGGTCAGTGGCGGCGCCGGTGGAAGCGCAGGCTCCACCAGCCTCCAGGGCCGCGGTGGTTATGGCGGGGGTGGGGGCGGAGGCTCCGCCACCGCGGTCTGCCAGCTGAAGGTCAAGCCCGGACAGGTCCTCGAGATCTACGTCGGGGGCGGAGGCAAAGGTGGCGGCGCCTACGACGCGCATGGCAACCCTGGCTTCAAGCCGGATTATGACTCCAGCATCTTCTCCCTCGGCTGGAAGTCCTTCCAGGGCTCCACCGAGGATCGCCGCCTGCTAGGGGACGTATGGGCGGAAGGTGGATGGCCCTCACCCAAGGCCAACGTGGCCGGCAGACGCTTCCCGCCAGGAGCAGGCGGCGGCGGCGCGGGTTGTTCCTGGTTTGATCGCGCGCAGCCACTGGTCCGGCTCCTAGGACACGCACTATTCCCAACAGCGGCACCAGCGGCCCCGACGACGTATGCGGGTAAGGCGGGCAGTTGGGCTCAGGTGGGCACCGATACCGCTGGAGGAACGGGCGGCGCTGGCGGCGCGGCCGGTTCCGTTCCCCCCTCGTGCCCGGCCCAGGCGGGCAGGGGAGGTCAGGGAGGCAACGGCGCCGCCCCCGGCGCGACACTCGGCACGAGCGGCTCCAACGGCCATACCGGCTGCATCGTCATCACCTACACCCCATCCCGATGAACCTGCCCCGGGGGCTGAGAGCCTGCGCCAGTATTGATCACCGCGTCGCGGCCGGTTCACACGTTGGTGGGGAACCCGCGGGATAAGGGGGCTGTGCGGGCGGTGGGCGGATCAGACTGTGCCGGTGACTTCCAGTGCCTTTTCCAGTGGGGTATTCGGACCGAGTGCACCCGCCCGTCCGCGGATCCCGCTGGTCCGGACGGCTTCCTGGTACCAGCCGTGATCGCCGTCGTCGCAGGTCTCGATCAACCACGTTGGCTACGGCCCGTCGCCGTCGTGACCATCGCAGCCACGCCGGAGCGCGTTCTCGCAGTGAGCTGGAGCAGTTCCATCCATGCCCGACCGTCTGGTTTCCGGGCGCCGATCAGTGATGAAGGAGAGTCCGACCGATGAGCAGCGAACGACAGACACGAGGACTCGACCACAGCCGGCCCGAGCAGCAGCGCCGCCCGGCGGGCGTTCCCGCGCGAGTACGACGCGGTATCAGCGTCGTGGCCGCCGCTGCGGCTCTCACCGTCGTCGCAGGGGAAGCCGCCGCGGCCACCGCTCGGGGCTCGCAACCGAGCCCCGAGCCGGGCTGTACCGCTCCCTCAGGCAAACAGCCGAACGGCAAACAATGGCCCGCCGAACCCCCCATGGTGATCGATCCCGGCGCTAAGTACACCGCGAGGCTGAGGAGCACCTGTGGCACGGTGACCATCAAACTGGATGCCGCCCGCGCTCCGCGCACGGTCAACTCCTTCGTGTTTCTCGCGAATGAGCAGTATTTCGACCACACCGAGTGCCACCGGCTCACCACCGAAATAATCTTCTTGTTGCAGTGCGGCGACCCGACAGGAACCGGAAGCGGTGGCCCCGGCTACCGATTCCCGGATGAGAACCTGGCCGGCGCTACTTACCCCGCCGGGACCGTCGCCATGGCCAGCACGGGACCGGACACCAGCGGCAGCCAATTCTTCCTCGTCTACCAAGACAGCCCGTTGCCCCCGAAGTACACCCCGTTCGGCCACGTGACCGGCGGCCTGAACGTACTGCGAAACATCGCTGCCCACGGTACCCGGGACGGTTCCGATGATGGTGCCCCCGCCGCAGAGGTGGTCCTCAACTCGGTCACCACTGCACAGAGCTGACCGGAACCGACTCCGGTGAGAGTTTACGCGCTGAGAGGCTCATATCCCCGAGTGAGTCCTGAGTGGACGATGGACTGCCGGTGCTGCTGGGTGCAAGGGTGCGCGGTGGAGTCGCCGAGGGTGTGACCGCTGGTTCCGGTTGGCTGCGCAGTGTTACCACTCGACCGTGACGGCTTTTCATGCGTTTCCCTGATCGACCCAGCGGTCTCGCGGCTCCGAGAATCGGCGAGGTCGGCGTGAACGCGGCGATGGTTCATGACTGCAGGGAGCTGGTTGGTGATGGGACGTAGTGTGGTGCGCGCGGCGGTGGTGACGGTGGTGGCAGCCGTGTCGATGCAGGTCGCACCGGCAGCAGCGGCCACGGTGGAGGTGCCCTGCACCGGCACGGTCGGGGACGCGGGCAAGTTGGCGGCGGCGGTCAAAGCGGTCAAGCCCGGTACTCCGACCACCATCGAACTGAAACCGGGCTGTGAATACAACATGAAGGGCAAGCCGGCGCTGGAGAGCCGCAAGGGGATGCGGCTCACGATCGAGGGGCGGGAGGCGACCATCGCCGATCCCAAGCTAGTGGTGCGCCCCGGTGGAGAACTGACTGTGCGCGGGTTGACGCTGCGCGGGGAGCCGCGGAACGCCCGAGAAACCGGCAACGCCATCGTGAACATTGGTGGCACGGTCGCCGTGGACCGCAGCACCGTCAAGGACTTCTCCCCCACAGGGGGCGGCATCATCCACCAGGTACCGAGAGCGGGCGGCAGGCTGACCGTGACCCACAGCACGATCCGTGACAACACCTCTTCATCAGACTCTGACAGTGGAGGAGCAGCGCTGGGAGCAGCTATCACCGTTCAGAGTGGTAACGCCACCATCGACTCCAGCATCATCAGCGACAACCACACCAGGGGCGCCACTGGCGGCATCGTCATTGGCGAAAGCGCCGTCGGCACCATTAAGGACAGCACCATCACCAACAACGGTGATGACCGCGGTATCGCCGGCGGCATCTTCGTCGGATCTTCCGCCACGGTGACCGGCAGCAAGATCACCAACAACAAGGCCAAGCATGGAGGTGGGATCTCCAACCGCGGTGGCACGACGACCGTGCAGAACAGCGTCATCGCCAACAATTCCGCCGCCGAAACAGGTGGTGGAATCTTTCACTGGGCGGGCACCGTCAGCATCGACGGCCAGAGCAAGATCGCTGGCAACACCGCCCGGGACGGCGGGGGGATCGGCCAGCACGATACCAACAGCAAGTCCGCGCTCAAGATCCACCAAAGCTGGGTCTCCGGCAACACCGCCGAACACCTGGGCGGCGGGATGTACCTGACCAACAGCTACAACACCGCTACCTACGAACTGTCGCAACTGTGGCTGGTGAACAACACAGCAGGTAAAGACGGCGGCGGGATCTACGCCGACACCTCGCGCCCCTTCGACAAGACCTTCATCGAAGAGTGGAAAGGCAACAAACCCAACCTCTGCGCCGGCAATCGCGGCCCCCTCTGCGAGGACTAACCGCACCCCACCCAACGCGACCCGGTCGGCGAGGTTTCACCGTCGTGGAGGACTGGGCTTTTTGTGGGTATCGTGCTTGACTCGACTCATGCCCACAAAAAGCCCAGTCGAGGACGAGGTAGTCGCCGCGGTCGGGCGGCTGCTGCGCCGCGGGTTGCCGGTCACCCCGGCCGCCGCGGAGCCGGTGCTGCTCGAGTTGCGCGGGGTCATCGCGCGGGCGGTGGATCCCGCCGACGAGGCCAGCCGCACCGCGGCGTTGGACGGCACGCTGCGCGGGCTGCTGGCCCGCTTCCCGGACCCCCGGTACGCCCCGGCGGCGCGGGCGCTGTTCGGGCTACCGCCGGCCGAGCCGGGCCAGAACCTCACGGTGCGCCGCGACCGGGCCGCGGCCGAGGCGGGGCACGAGGTGCACCACTTCCGCAAGCGGGTCGAGCCCAAGCTGATCGAGAAGGTCGAGTGGGAACTGCTCGCGGACTCCGACCGGTTCACCCGCTCCCCGCTCATCGCTCCGAGGCTGGCGCCGGCCACGACCCGGCAGCCGGTGCAGGCCGACCCGTTCGCGTGGGAGGTCGCCGAGCACGAGGAGCAGCTGTGCCGGTTGTGGTCGGCGCTCTACGCCGCCCGCGCCGAACTCCTGGCCGTGGAGCGGCTGATCAGCCTCCAGGCCGACCGGATCGACATCGGCCACACCGCCGTGACCGCGGCCTGGCGGTGGGCCGCCGCTCGCGCCGAGGCGATCGGCTACACCGCCGCGTTCGCGCCCGGCGCGGAGGTGTCGGTGGACCAGCTGCTCGCGCTGGCCGGGTGGACTCCGGCGCTCACCGAGGCGCAGGCGTCCCGGCTGACCGAGGCCGCCGCGGGCGGCGTCAGCCGCGAGCAATTCGTCGCGGCCCTGCACGGCGAGACCGGCCTGGGCAACACATGGGTGGACGGGTTCGTCGCCCGGCCTGCCGAAGAGAACACCTGCGAGCAGAACGGATCGTTTACGTGATCACCACCAATTCCGCGCTGGCCGCCGCGATCGAGACAGCGGCCTCCGGCGAGCCGCGGCGGTACGTCATCACCGGTGGCCCCTCCTCAGGCAAGGACGACCTGATCGCCGCCGTACACGCCGCCGGGATCCCGTGCATGACCGAGGAACCCGGTCGGGAGATCTACCGCAAGCACCGCGAACGGCTGGGCCGTCACCTGCGGCGGGAAGATCGGCGCGAGTACTCGCTGGAGGTCCTCTCCGCGTTCATCGCCGAGTACACCGGACATAAGCACGGCATCCGCTTCTACAACCGCGGCATCCCCGACAGCTACGGCTGGGAAGCGTTCTTCGGCCTCCGCCCGACCCAGCAGCTAGAGGAGGCCACGAGGCTGTACCGGTATGACGCGATCTTCGTGCTGGACCCGCTGGACACCTTCGAGGATCCCGACGACATCGTGTGGGCCAAGGAGCGCGAGATCCGCCGGGTGCACGAGCTGATCGTGCAGGGCTACTACGACGCCGGCTACGAACCCGTCTTCGTCGCCCCCGATGCCGCCGCGGCCCGGCTGGACTTCATCTGCGCCAACCTGCGCCTGCCCAAACCCAGCCGAGGAGCGTGATGGCGTTGTCCCGCAACGGAAAACCGGGGTTGCTGGTCTCGCCGAACAGCGTGTTGGCCAACGCGTTGCTGCGCTCGATCGACCTGCTGCGGCCCCGGGTGCTGACGGCGCGGCCGGGCCGGATCGAGTTCGTGGTGGGCACCCAGATCAACGGCGCCCCGCACCTGGGCACGAACCTGGTGCAGACCGCGGCGTTCCTGCTCGCGAAGACCGCCCGGCGGGAGTTCTCCATCGACACCCGCGTCCGGTTCGCCGCCCTGGACAACGCCCCGTATGACGTGGTGCTCGACCCCGAGACTCACCACGCCTACCAGCAGACCTACTTCCACGCGCTGGGCAAGGACGGCATCGGCGAGCTGATCGAGCGCTACTACCAGGCGTTCTTCGCCTCGGTGTCCGAGGCCACCGACACCGACTACGCCGTGGAGACCTACACCGACCAGCAAGCCACCCCCGGGTTCCGGGCCGAGTTCCTGCGCACCCTCGAACGACTGGAGGCCATCCGCTGGTGGATGGCACCCTCGCACGGCGTCGTGCACGTCCGCATCCCCTGCCCTGAGTGCGGGTGGGCGGAGAAACGCGCCGACCGCACCAAACTCGCCCACCTCGACGAGGACGGCGCCACCTTCACCGCGGTCTGCCTCGACCACGGCGATTACGAGGCGCACATCGACCCCGAAGACGACGCGCCCTACCTCGACCTCGCCACGCTGTACCGGAACCTGGTCAAGGAACGCGTCCTCGGCCGCGACCCCGACGTGCTGCACGTGATGATCAAAGGCGGGGACTGGACCTTCGGCTGCCAGCTCGTCGACGGCGCACTCGGCGCCCTGGACACCCCGCCGACGCACATGCCGATCCGGGTCTTCACCCCGCAGGTGCTCGCCCCCACCGGGGCGAAACTGTCGAAATCCCTGCTGCGCGAACGCGGCCCCGATGCCCTGCCCGCAGATGTCGAGCCGTGGATGCTCGACACCACCGCCTGGCCCGGCAGCATCAACAACTACGTCGACGCCCTGGTGTGGCTGGTCGGCGAGCTGCTGACCGACCCCAAGCACTTCTTCCGCTCGTTCACCGTCAAGGAACTAGGCCGCCTCATGACCGTCCGCCCCGCCGAACCCGCCGTCCGCGCCCACGAAATGGGCATCTACAAACGCTACTTCGACCTCATCGCCCAGGGCAAGAAGACCACCGAGGTCCGGGTCAACGACTCCAGCCGCCGCAAGATCAAACAAGGCTCGCTGATCCGGTTCCGCTGCCAAGGCGACGCCGTGCTGACCAGGGTCACCCGCGTGAACCGGTACGAATCCTTCGAGGAGATGTTCGACCACGAGCCGATCGCCTCGGTCAACCCGCTGGCCACCCGCGCCGAGCAGCTGGCCAACATCCGGCAGATCTATCCGCCTGCGCGGGAGGCCCTCGGCGTGGTCGCGATCGGCATCGAGCTGGTGGATCCGCCCCGGCCCGCCTGAACCCGCGCCCGGCGACGGCCTGATTGGTCCGGCAGCCGGACGCCGGCCCCCGGCCGAGTCCGCCAGAATTTCCCGTACTGCCACCACCGTGAAAACGAAAGGGACGGGACACCCCCGATGCCCAGCGACACCCCGCCCGCCGTCCCCGCGTCGGGCCTGGCCGAGGCGACCGCCGAGCGGCTCCGCGCGAACCTGGACAAGCCGAGTCCGGCCCGGATCTACGACTACCTGCTGGGCGGGCACAACCACTACGCCATCGACCGCGAGTTCGGGGACCGGCAGCGGCAGCTCATGCCCGACATCGTGCGGGCGATGAAGGCCAACCGCGCGTTCCTCGGCCGCGTGGTCCGATACGCGGTGGAGGCGGGCATCCGGCAGTTCGTCGACATCGGCTCCGGCCTACCCACCGTGGGCCAGGTGCACGAGATCGCCGACCAGGCCGCCCCCGGGCAGTGCCGGGTGGTCTACATCGACAACGAGCCGATCGCCTACGCCCACGCCGAAGCGCTGCTCGGCCGGAACGCGGACCCGGACCGGCACCACGCGCTCTACGCGGACCTGCTCGAGTACGTCGACCTGTGGACCCAGGTGTCCCAGATCAACGGGATCGACCCGCAGGAGCCGACGTGCCTGCTCGTGGTCGCGCTGCTGCACTTCATCACCCCCGAGCAGGCGCCGGAGAACGCGCTGGAGTTCCTGCGCGGCTGCCTGCCACCAGGCAGCCTGCTGGCGATGAGCCACGGATGCGACGAGCTGGACGACCCCGGCATCCAGGAAGTGGTCCGCAACTACTCCAAGGAATCCACCACTCAAACCTGCCTGCGCACCCGGGCGGAGTTCACCGCGTTCTTCGGTGACTTCGAACTCGTCGACCCCGGTGTGGTGTGGGTGCCGCAATGGCGACCGGACGGCAACGACAAGCCGTGGAAGGGTTCCCCGGCCACCTCCCGATACCTGGCCGGCCTCGCGCGGAAACCCGCCCCGCCCACGCCAATCTGAGCATCGGCGGGCAGGTCACCCCTCGGGGCGAGGCACGGTGCCGTCCGGGGTGTCGTGGCCGAACACCTTCCAGCCGCCCTCGATGTCGTGCTCCAGGTCGTAGCTCATGTCGTCGCGCAGCAGCCACGGCCGCGCTCGGCCGCCGGTGGAGTGGTCGGTCAGCAGCACCGGATCCTCGGCGGCGGTGAGCAACTGCCACCGCCGGACGCCGCGTTCGGACTCGATCTCGCGGGTCAGCAGCAGCGCCTCGACGCTGTAGGTGACCGGAAACGCCGGGAGCGCCCGGACCCACAGTTCCGGCGCCTCCGGCGTGCGCAGGATCAGATACCGCCGCCGGGCGTGCCAGATCAGCGGCACCGCCTCCGGGTTCTGCTCGCCCTCGCCCAGCTCGGCCAGCACCGCCCCGGCCGCCGCGGTCTCGGCTCCCATCCAGCCCAGCGGGACGCCCTCGCGCTGGCATTCGCCCGCTACGTAGGAGCGCCACTGCGGGAACACCTCGTCGAACGCGGTGACCATCTCCAGCCGCTGCATCGTGCGGTCGGCCGGATCAGGGGTGTCCGGGTCGGGCTCGATCGTCGTCACGACCGTCCACAGTAGAGCGCGGCCCCCGGCGCCACGACCGAGCGACACCGAACTCGGCACGATCGGGTGTCACGAGGCAACGCCGGGGAACAGGGCGCGGGGTTCGAGGTCCAGCCGGGTGGTCGGCACCGCGTCGGGCGGGTTGAGATCGAGCACCAGGTCGCCCAGGCGGCGGATGGTGTGCTGGATGTAGGCCGTGATCGTCGCGAGGTCGTCGGGGTCGACCGGATGGCCTTCGGCGGCGAGCTGGTTGGCCGCGTCGGTGATGTCCAGAGCGGTCGAGTAGATCGCGCAGTTGGCCATCAGCTCGTTGAATTTGACCACCCGCTCCTGGTACTCGGGATCGTTGTGGCCGATGAGCGCCCCGCCGACCATCAGCCAGTCCGAGTAGCCGTGAAACGCCTCGGCCTTGTTGGTGATCGCGGTGATCTGCTCCCGCAGCTCGGGTTCGGACAGGTACCGCAGCAGCGTGATCGTGCGGATCACCCGCCCGAGTTCACGGAACGCCCGGTACAGCCGGTTCTTCCGCGAATGGTTGCCCAGCCGCCGCAGCAGCGTCACCGACGAGACCCGGCCCTCCCGGATGGAGATGCTGGTGCGCAGCAGGTCCGTCCAGTGCTTCTCGATCAGGGCCGTCCGCAAGGTGCGCCCGTTCGGTCCGGCTGGCCCGGTGCGGTTATTTCCGGCCTCGTTTGGGGGATGGGAGCGGATCGCGGTCCTGCGGGCGGTGTCGGTCCGGCTAGTCTCACGCCTTTCGTGGTGTCACCGAAAGGGATGACGGAGGGGGCGGGCGGTGTGGCACGGCTGACCTAGGTGTTCGTGCCGGTCGACGGGCGCCTGCTGGTGCGCGAGGTCGACGAGGGCCTGGAGCAGCACGAGTGAGGAGCGTTGCAGGCCGGGCTGCTGGCCGCGGTGAGCCGCGATGTCGATCCGCATCCCCAGCGGACGAACGGGTCGCCTTGCCCGGCGGGCTGTGGGCGCGGATGGCCGACGGGATCACGCACTAACAAGGCAGCACCGAGGGAACATCCCAGCCGAATTCATCGAAGGACCGCCCCTGCTGAAGATTGGCAAGCGCCCGAGGGACAAAGTCGAGCACGTCATCAGGCAGGTCGTCAGGCGCGAACCAGCTTCTCCGGGGTTCATCCCTGTTGCGCCCACGGTTCTCGCTGGCAGTAACCCTATTTGTGGGGTGATTGTGGTGCAACAGGTGTCGTGAAACGGGGGATGCTGATAGATGCGGACTCATGCGAGTAGGTGCTCGCCGTCGTTGCCACCGAGTAGGAAGGTGAACCGGTCGATGTCGGTGCCGAGTGCGGCCGCGTCGTAGCCCGGGGTGCCGACGAACCGGGCAAAGGAGGCTTTGGTCTGGTCGTCGGCGGTGATCCAGTCCTTGTTGAACTGGGGGCGCGAGTAGCAGCGGTACAGGATCCCCCGTTAGGGCCCTAAGCCCTGGTCGTGGTGGCGCGGGGCTGGGTCGATCAGCGGCGCGGTTGCCTGCTCGGGCGTGGCGGTCAGCTGGTTCTGTTCTCGTCGGCGTTCACGAGCGGCCCGCGGTGGGCAGATCGGGGCGCCCAGGCAGGCCCTGATCAGGGGTCCCCCGATCCGGTGGAAACGGCTTAGCCGCCCGAGCTGCCGCCCAGACTGGGACTGGGCCAATCCGGAGCGAAGGAGTCGAACGATGTCGGAGCGGGGCAACGTCCTGAGGCGCGTGGGTTTTCCGGCCCGAGCCATCGCCATGGTCGGCGCCCTCCCGCTGGCCGCGGCCGGGCTGTTCGCGGCTCCCGCACCGGTGGCCGATGCTCAAGACGTCGATCTGGTCTGCGTCACCACGTTCCAGTTCAACTTCGCCCCGCCGCTGGACTTCAACACCGTCGGCGCCGACACCGTGGCCACGATCGCGAGCTGTCGTTCTCCCAACGGCAGTCAGCCGCAGCTGAAGTCGGCCCAGGTGAACGGCACGCCTGGAGCACTAGCCGAGGGCTGCGCCCCGGCGCCGTTGCACGTCGGCGGCGAGGCAACCTTCGAGTGGAACACCGGGCGCACCAGCACGATCGAGTTCGTGGTCAGCACCGACCCCGCCAGCGGAGATCTCGGGCTGTCGGCCAGCATCGACAGCGGTGTGATGGCCGGGGACACCATCACCGCCGTCCCCGTGATCGTCACCCAAGACGGCCTGTGCGGTTCGGGTGGCGTGCGGAGCTTCACGGCGAACACTGCCGCCTTGACCTTCACACACTGAGAGAACCGGCCGCAGTTGTCCGAGCCTGGACGCGACCGAGGACATCGCTGCGGCGGGTGACCGGCCGTAGCGAGCTCAACTACGAACGCGCCAACGCCGCCTGCCTCCGCGCCCGGCACTACGTCCGGCTCGACCGTGGCGAACATGCCGCAGCCGCAGTCCTCGAGCCCACTGGTCCACGTCGCGGGTGACTGGTTCTGGCCGTTGCGCTACCCGGCGGGCTGGATCACCAGATCGATGCGGTCGTCGTCGGGCCAGGTGACCTGAACCTCGCCGCGCGCGGTCTTGTAGGTGCCGGTGCCGCCGACGATCGCTCCGGTGCCCTTCCGCGGGAAGGGCCCGAACCGGTTGAAAACCCGCTGATAGTGGATCTCGCCGCCTTTCAGCCGAAGCACCACGTCGGCGGCGACCACGGGCCCGTCGAGCGTGAGGTCGACGACGGCGCACGATGCCACGGCGTCACCGGCATCAGCACCGGCCTCGTCGAACAGGTCGAGCGTCGCAATGTAAGGCGAACCCAGCGACGGAACGGCAGGCAACGTGATCTGCGTGCGGCGTGCGGTGAGCTTGAGGGGCTGGTGGATCCGTGGCGCGGCGGCGGCGGGGCTGGTGCCCGCGAGGGTCAGCCCGGCCACACCGAGGCCGAGCGCGGCGAGATGCTGGCGACGCGTTGTCATGAACACTCCCTGGGTCGGGGTTCAACGGCGAATGGGGCATCCGGGCCGTCCGCAACCGCCACGCCACGACGTCGGCGGTAGACACCGCTCCAGCCCAGGACCTGGAAACCGATTCCCCTACTCACCTTGGTGATCGCGCCCATCGATCAGCAAGGACGACGACACCTCCGAGTGAACGGAACCCCTCGGTCGGCGCACGGCGAGTCCGACCGCACCCTCCGAGAGTTCGGAAACAAGCAACCCGGCGTCGACTGCGCGGGCGCCCTCACACAACTCAGTGTGCAGGTTCGCCGCGGCCGCCTCCCGACACTCCGACACCAGCCGTGCCAGGACGCTCACACCCGGCAGCAGTACCTGCTTCTCCCGCCCCCACATGACAGATCTTCGCCGCATGACACAGAAACGCCCGGACGCCCACCAGGACGCCTGCGATCCTGGCGGGGCCACGCACCGGTTCAGCGCCCGGCCCGGCCAGCACCAGCGTCGCGCCCTGGGCCGGGGGCTCCAGGCCCGTCAGTTCCCGGGGCGCGAACCGCAGCCACGTGATGAACAACGACAAGTCCTCCACCGCTGCTCGCCAGTCTCGTGCCGTCCGCCCACACCACCGCAGGTAGAGCGCCACGGCGCTCGCGTACGACTTGGTGGTCAGCTCAGCCTGATCCCGCCCGAATCGCACATGCCGCAGGAACGCATCCGCGACCTCGACAACGGCCAACTGCTCATCTAGCACCGTCCAGTACTTCTCCCCGGACGGCAGCACCACTGGAAACGCTCGCAACGCGCCTCTCCGCTTCTCTCGATGTGCAACATGACACAACAAGAACCTCAGCCCTGGAGACGCGAAGTGAACACCACTTGATCTCTAAGCCGCGCAACATGGAACAACACTGTGCGAACCCTGGAGAATCCACACCAACTCAGTGCACTTATGAGGCTCGCAAACATGTGGGTTGCCCACCCACCTGCTGACCGAGAAGTAAAAGTCGACCCGCGGCTCGGCAGAGCGACGAAACATCACTCCCGCCGGAACCAGATCGTTCGCATCAATGCCGACTCCGATCTCCTCCGCAGTCTCCCGCACTGCGCATTCAGTGACTTTCTCGCCCAAGTCCACGTGGCCAGCAACAAAAGCCAACCTGTTCCGGCCGTAGTCGGTGCCGTCCCTCCTCATCAGCAGCACGTGGCCGCTTGCAGGGTCGATCACTATGACATGGGCAGCTACCGGGTATCGATCGTGCTGGGTGTCCCGGATGAACTTGTCGACCACACTTCTCCTGTCTCAGATCGAGGCGTCACGGCGCCACTGCAAGCCATGGCCGGATGCCGACAACATCAAACCCGACAACCCACTTGCCTAATGAACCCCGGGCACAGCCACAAGCCCGCTTTCACGTGGTCCACCAGCAGGACGGTGCGCCGTGCCTCGTCGAGCAAGGCGGAGTAGACGCACAGGTGCTTGTCCGGCGTGGCCGGACGGGCGATCCGGAACAGCGGCGCCCCCGATTCCACCCAGCTCAATGTGGTGGTCTGGTCGTGTGCCGCGTGCTCGTCGAGCGGGATCACTACTGCCACCAGGTCGCGGACCACCGCGTGCGGATCCCGATTTGCCACCGTCATCGTCAAAGCCCTCCAGGACGAGCCTGCTCCGGTCCGCGGCTACTGCTCGCAGCAGCGGGTCTGCGAGCGCCTTTGAGCGCGAAGGGACGTTAACAGCATGCTCGCCCGATCTCTCGGAGCCCACGCCGAACCTGCCCTGCATCAGATCGAACAGATGTGCGATCAATGCCAGCTGTTGTGATCGGGTCCGCCAGAGTGAGGAGGGGCATGGCTGTCCGGTTGGTGCACAGGCAATGGTGGCCGCACGAGTTGCGCTTCGGTGACCGGGCGGGTGCGGTGGCATATGCGGATCGCTATGGCGGCGGGCTCGCCCGGTGGGACATCGTCCCGGCCTTCCCGGACGCGCCGAGGTTGGGGGAAACCCGGGCGCGGCGGGCGATTACGCCTGCATCCGGCCGCTAGGTCACCAGCGCGCGGCCCCGTCGACCAGTTTGGCGGTGTGGTCTTCGGCGTCGTGCGGGAAGGGCTCCCGGCGGGCGGCTTCGCCGCGATCGACGCGGACTCCTTCCAGCGCAGCACGCGTCTGCTAACTGGTTGACCGGGAGCAGAGCAGCCCACGTGTCGTTTTAGGACTGAAACGTTGGAGATATGGAATGCCTCCGCTTATGTGTCACGCTGCCAACTTCATGTGCAGTCGATGACCGGCTGGACCACCAGCTCGTCGGTCCGCCGCTATCGAGGAAACCGGTCAGCGGCGGAACCCTCGTTTGGGGTCCCGGGTGGGGACGTTGCCGAATTCGCCGAACCAGCCCTCCACTTCGTCGTCGGATAAGGCGTCCGGGTGGTGAAGCAGGACCTCGTAGTCCTTGTCCTGGAACAGGTAGTCCTGCAAGGCGAACCAGTCGTAGTCGAACCGTGAGGCGGGCAGCCTGGCTTCCCAGGTGGCGACGAGTTCGGGTTCGTCGTGGTGGCGGCGTTCGGCGTCCTGGATGGCGAGGTCGAGCGCGACCTCTTCAGCCGTGCAGGCCGGCGCGGGCCAGCGCCCTTCGTGTAGATCGGTGGCGAGGTCGTCGAAGGCGCGGGCGTAGCGGCGCAGGAACCAGGCATCCTGCCCGGCCACGCACGTCGGCACCGCGCCAAGCGGGCTCGGCTTTCCGCTGGAGCGGTCTTCGGTGTCCTCGGCAGCGTCGTAGACCTCGTCGCCGAGCACGGCCAGCGCCTGCTCGAGCGCCGCGGCAGTGCGCGGGGTGATCACAACCGGCAGACATGTCTCGCACCCGCCATCGGCGCATTCTTCACAGTTCTGGCAGTCGTCCTGGCAGTCACCACAGGTTTCACACAGGCCGGGGCAGTTCGTGGTAGGGAACAGCTCCGGCCCACGCTCGGTCGGTGAGGGCAGCGCAGCGACCAGCCTCAGCGACTCCTGCGCGTCGCCGACGGTCCGCAGACTCGGTAGCAGGCGGCTCACTGCTGTGCGCACGTCGTCTCGTGTGCCGTCGAGGACCGCATTGATCTGCCGGTCGGCGGTGTATTGCCCGCGGAGGACTCCGTTGAGCGCGTCGGCCAGCACAGTGGCCGACGGCCCGTCCGGCAGGTCGGCTACGGTCTCGGCTTCGACGCCGTCGCCCCGAACACGCAGGCCGAGCACTCGATGCCCGGAGGTGGTGTGCTCGGGCACAAAGGCCAGAAAGGCATCGTGGTCGTCACTGGGCATGGCCTGCCCCTTCCTCGATGGAGCGGCGCTAGCCTTCCACACCTGGCGGGATGTCGCCGACCCTGTGCACGGCGCAGGACACGAACGAGTACCTGCGCGTCAAATTCGATAGGACCCACCAACTAGGTGACGGAAAACCAGAGCGGACCGCGCTCCTGGCTGTACCAGTCCGCTCCTATTCGTACAGCACCACGGCGGTCAGGTGTTAGACCCGCGGATTCGGCGCCAGCGGCTGCGTGTGTGATCGATCGGTATGCCTGTCCTGTGCGGGTGCCCGGCGGCCGATCTGATCGGTAACCAGCCCGAATCATGTCGCTCTGGTGGCGAGGGAACTGATTCGGGCTCGTAAGGGGCCAGCGGACGAAGGCGAATTTCTTGCTGTGTCATGGCCTCGACGCTGCCATATCGTCGAAGGCCCCAGGGCTCCGTTCGGCGATCTGTGGATAACTTGCAGGGCACTCGGATTCTCACCATCCGGTTGCTGGGACCGGTCCGGGGCGAGGCCGTGGCTGCGGTACGAGCGGAGAGCAACGTCTTGGCCTGCGGTCCAGGTCATTCGTGTTGTTAGGGTCAACTTGTATCGCGGGAAGGTGGCGTCTGTGGCCAAAGACAGAAAGCGCAAGGCGGATGGTCTGGCGAAGGAACTGCGCCGCCGAGAACAAAGCCGGAGGACTGCGGCCTCGACGTCGGCCCCCGCACGCCAGCCCGACTCCGGCGGCGCGCTAGATGAACGCCTCGCGACGGCCACGCGCGTCGACGCCTGTAGCGTCGCTTGGTCTCGTCGGGGACGTTGATAACCTCGGCTCCTTGTCTGTTGCTTGCCGGAGGCCGTGACCCCATGCTTGACCGCGCCACGATCGACGCGTTATTCCCGCCGGACCTGCCCGACCCTGGGCACTGGGAGCAGCGTTACCCTCCGCGTCAGCTTCCGGAGGGCGCCAAGTTGACTCGGCTGGGTCCTTCACCCACGGGCTTTGTGCACGTGGGCGTGATCTATGTGGCGATGACCGACCGGGATGTAGCGCACCGGTCCGGCGGCCGGTTCCTGGTTCGGGTCGAGGACACCGACCAGTCCCGGGAGGTTGAGGGCGCGTTGGCCCAGTTCGACCGGGCCTTCGCGTACTTTGGGACGACTCCGGATGAGGACGACAGCACCGGTGCCTACGGCCCGTACCGGCAGTCGCAGCGGTCGGACATCTACCTCTCCTATGCGCGGGAGCTGCTGCGTGAGGGCAAGGCGTATCTGTGCTTCGCCACGGCGGAGGAAGTGGCCGATATCCGGCAGCGGCAGCAGGAGCAGAAGGTGCCGACTGGCTACTACGGTCGGTGGGCGTTATGGCGTGATGCGGACCAGGCGGACGTGCAGGCCAAGCTGGCAGCTGGCGCGCCGTACGTGGTGCGGTTTCGCTCTCCCGGCCGGATCGGTGCGCGCGCCGAGTTCACCGATGCCATTCGCGGCCCGCTGTCCGCTGAGGACAACTACAACGACGTGGTGGTGCTCAAGTCGTCGAGTAACGCGGTCCGGCTGCCCACCTATCATTTCGCGCATGCGGTGGACGATCATCTGATGCGGGTCAATCTCGTGATCCGGGGTGAGGAGTGGCTGTCTTCGGTGCCGATGCACCTGCAACTGTTTACGGCGTTGGGCTTCGAGCCACCCACCTACGCGCATATCGCCCTGTTGATGAAGCAGATCCCTGGTGGCAAGCGGAAGCTGTCCAAGCGCAAGGACCCCGAGGCCAGCGTCGACCATTACATTCAGGCCGGTTACCCGGCCGAGGCGGTGTTGTACTACCTGCGGGGTCTGGCCAACGGTCGGCTGGCCGAGATGCCGCTGGCCGACGCGCTGGCCGCGCCGATCAACCTCGCCGAGCTCGGCGGCGCTGGCCCGCTGGTGGACTTGGTGAAGCTGGAGGACATCAGCGCCGACCACATCGCCACGCTGAGCGGGCAGCAGATCCTCGATGCGCTGCGCCCCTGGGCTGCCGAGTTCGACCCAGAACTGGCATCGGTGCTGGCCAAGGAACCGGAGCAGGCGCTGTCCGCGTTGGCTGTCGAGCGGGAGGGGGTCGCGAATCCGCGTAAGGACTTGCGGAAGTGGTCGGACTTCCGCGGCGCCTACGGGTTCTTCTTTCCGGCCCTGTTCACCCTGGTCGGTCCGGACGACGAGCGGCTGCGCGGCCTGCCGACGGACCTGGTGCGCACGTTTGCGCAGCAGTTCGTCGATGGCTATCAGGACCTCACTGATCCGCAGGAGTGGTTCAACGAGATCCGGGATCTGGCTGCGAAGCACGGGTTCGCGCCGAACGCGAAGGAGTACAAGCGCAACCCGGACGCTTACCCGGGTTCCATCCGCGAGGCGTCGCAGGTGTTCCGGGTGGCGTTGACCGGGTCTACCCGCAGTCCCGACTTGTTTAGCGTGGCCAGGGCGCTGGGCCGCGACGAGGTGCTGCGCCGGGTTGGCGCGCTCACCCGCTGAGTGTGGCGGGCGCGCCTCTTCAGTGATCGGCGACGAGCCGAGCCACCCGGCCGTCCTGGCCGGCGGCCCAGCAGGAGCCGTCCTGGGCGGTGCGTACGGTGTCGAAACCGGGGCCAGGTAGCGGCGCCCAGGTCTGGCGGTCGTCCACCGACAGGTCGCTCCCGCTCGGGCCCACCGTCAGGTAGGCGTGCCCGGTCCAGGTCGCGCCGGACCGGTAGGCGGGTAGCGCGGTGTTGGTGATCGTCTGTCAGCTGTGCCCGCCGTCCTCGGTGGCGGCGAGTGATTGCCCTGGCCGTGACTGGTCGTGGTAGTCGCCGCCGACCGCGATTCCGTACGTCTGGTCGCGGAAGGCGAGCGCGAAGATGCCAGCGTCGGGCACCGCGCGTATCGAGGTGTCCGCGGCCGACCAGTGCACCCCGGCATCGGCGGAGCGGAAGACCCGCGCGCGACCACCGCCGCAGGTGCCGAACCAATAGGAAGGCGGATACGCTCGGCGCAACGACAACGTCGGATTGGCGCGGCCAGGATTCCGCCGCTGACAAAAGTCGTGCCACCGGCACCGGCGTCGCCGATGATGTTGTCTCCCTCTCCAGGGCCGACCGGAGCTTGTCCCGCGCCAACGTGAAGGGCGGGGTTGCAGGAACCGCTTGCTGCCGGGTTGCGCCGTTGCGCGTGATGCGGAGCGTGGCGCGGTGTGGCGGCGCTTTGAGTCCGGCCTGGGGTTTCTAGACTTCGGTGGATGTTGCGTCCTGGAAGCTGGACTGAGCCAGCGGGTGTGAGTCCCGTCCCGGTAGGTACTGGAGCGCCGGGTAGCAGGCCCCGGTTCGTCATCGAGAGGTGGCGGGCTGAGCGGGGTGTCAAGAGCCTCTTTGGAGGGAGCAAGCGCGCGGGCTGCAGCGTTAAGCGAATCTTGCAGCCTCGTCAAAGTCACAATGGAGGAGCCGAGCCGCTCATTTCACGGCGAAGGCCATGCTTGGCGGGCCTTGTTCCAGGGTCAGCTCGTCGAGTCCTTCCGGGGTACGGAGAGTGGCACGTGCGCACGGTTTGGTTCGGAACAGGAGAGGCCCGTCTGCCTGGCCTACGTCGGGCAAAGACCGGATGTATAAGCCGATGGTGAAGTCGTTCGGAGGGCAGCGGGAGTCCGATGGGGTCGTAGTACCGGAGATCGGCGTGCAACAGAACGCGTCGGGAGGGAAGGGCCCCAACTTTGATCACGCTTGGGAAGCGGGTAAGCGTCAGGGCATGACCGGGGCAGTCCGGTCCAACAACCCCGGCAAGCCATCGCTTGTCGTAGCTGGGGAGCGGTTGATGCCGCGTCCGGTGAAGGTGCGAGAACTGCAACGCAAGCTATGGGCTGCGGCCAAGCAGTCTTCGGGTCGGCGTTTCCACGCTCTGTATGACCGTGTCCATAGGGGTGACGTCCTGTGGGAGGCGTGGGAACGGGTGCGTGCGAATAAGGGCGCGGCCGGGGTGGATCGCATCACTCTGGCGGCGGTGGAGACCTATGGCGTGGACCGCATGTTGCGTGAGTTGCGCGATGATCTCCAGGTAGGTCGGTATCGTCCCTCGCCTGCGCGGCGGGTGGACATTCCGAAACCACAGGGCGGTAAGCGACCGTTGGGTATCCCCACGGTCCGGGACCGGGTGGCTCAGCAGGCGACCAAGCTCGTGTTGGAACCGATCTTCGAGGCGGACTTTGCGCCGTGCTCGTATGGGTTCCGGCCGAAGCGGTCGGCGACGCAGGCGATGGAACGGCTCCGGGTCGGGTTCATCGAGGGGGCCACCCATGTCGTGGAGTTCGATATCCGCGATTTCTTCGGCACGATCGATCACCAGCGGATGCTGGAATTGGTGGGTCGGAGGGTGTCGGACCGGCGGGTGCTCAAGCTACTGCG
This sequence comes from Amycolatopsis anabasis, assembly GCF_009765355.1. Taxonomy (GTDB): domain Bacteria; phylum Actinomycetota; class Actinomycetes; order Mycobacteriales; family Pseudonocardiaceae; genus Amycolatopsis; species Amycolatopsis anabasis. The sequence goes on from NZ_VTHK01000028.1 coordinate 129,677, forward strand.
ATTGTGGCTGCAAGCAGGAGTGATGGCCGATGGTGAGGTGGCGCGGACGGTTGCGGGCACCCCACAAGGCGGGGGTGCGACACGAAAGGTGCACGTTGTGAGTGGATCACGTTGGACGGAGGTTCGGCTGATG
>NZ_VTHK01000029.1 GCF_009765355.1 Amycolatopsis anabasis
GGTAGCGCCGATGGTACTGCAGCCGAAGGGCTGTGGGAGAGTAGGACATCGCCGAACACCTTTTCCGAAGGGCCCGCTAGGGTTGCCAGTTGGCTCCCCTGGCGGGCCTTTCGTGCGTGCAGGACAAGTGAGGTAGGAGGACAGGTGTCCGAGAACGGTCGACGTGACCCGGAGGAAGGCGCGGGGTCCGACCGTCCGCGACGACGGGACTCCGGACCTCGAGACTCAGGAGCCCAGGGGCGTCGCTCCGGCGGCTCCAGCGGCGACAAGCCCGGCTTCGGCAGCGGACGTTCCGAGCGTGGCGGCCGCGGTTACGGGGGACAGGGCAAACCGCGGCGGGACGATCGCGGCGGTAAGCCCCCGTGGCAGAAGGACCAGGGCGGTGCCAAGCCGCGCCGGGACGATCGCGGCTACTCCGGCGGCGGCCGGGATCGGCGCGAGGGCCAGGGCCGCTGGGACGACCGGCGCTCCGGGCCCGGCGGGGACCGGAGTGGCAAGCCGAGCTGGCAACGCGAGGGCGATGGACCGCGTGGTGGTGGCCAAAGCAAACCGTGGCAGAAGGATCGTGGCGGCGCCGGGCAGGGCAAGCCGGCCTGGCAGCGCGACCGCGGGCCGGGCCAGGGCAAACCCTGGCAGAAGGAACGCGACAGCGCGGGTTCGCGCGGGAAGCCCTGGGAGAAGGGCCGCGACAGCTCGGGTGCTCAGGGCAAGTCCTGGGAGCGCGGCCGCAACGGCGAGGGCTCTCGTAAGCCGTGGGAGAAGGATCGCGACAGCGCGGGCTCGCGTGGCAAGCCGTGGGAAAAGGACCGGGACAGCGCGGGCTCGCGTGGCAAGCCTTGGCAGAAGGAACGCGACAGCGCGGGTTCACGTGGCAAGCCGTGGGAAAAGGACCGGGACAGCGCGGGCTCGCGTGGCAAGCCTTGGGAAAAGGACCGCGATAACGCGGGTTCACGTGGCAAGCCTTGGCAGAAGGAACGCGACAGCGCGGGTTCACGCGGGAAGTCTTGGGAACGGGATCGCGACAGCTCGGGCTCCCAGGGCAAGCCTTGGCCGCGGGATCGTGACGATGCGGGGTCGCGGGGCAAGTCATGGCAGAAGGATCGGGACAGCGCGGGATTCCGCGGTTCCCGGGAGGGCAAGCCGTCCTGGAAGGGCGGCGACGACGCCCGGAGCACCCCGCGGGGCAAGTCCGCCCGCGAATCTCGGCGGGAGGACACCCGGCCACCGCGGCAGCGTGACGACGCCGCGCAGACCGTCGACGACGAGACCCTGGCCAAGGAGCTGCTCGAGGCGCCCGAACTTCCCGAGGACATCGAGTTCACCGACCTCGACGAAGAAGCGCGGCGCGAACTGCGCACGCTGCCGAAGGGGCTGGCGGAGACGGTCGGCAAGCACCTGGTCGCGGCGGGCGGCCTGGTCGACGACGACCCCGAGGCCGCACTCGTCCACGCCAGGTACGCCAAGGCGAAGGCGTCCCGGGTGTCCGTGGTCCGGGAGGCGCTCGGGCTGGTCGCGTACCACGCCGGGCACTGGTCGGAGGCGCTTTCCGAACTGCGCGCGGTGCGCCGGATGACCCGGGCCGACACGCACGTGGCGATCATCGCCGACGCCGAACGGGCCCTCGGCCGTCCCGAGCGCGCACTGGATCTGGCCAAGGAGACCAACACCGAGGCGCTGCCCCGGGAGATCCAGGTCGAGCTGCGGATCGTCGCGGCGGGCGCCCGGCGGGATCTGGGCCAGCTCGACGCCGCCGTGGTCTCGCTCCAGGGCGAGGATCTGCGCCCGGAGAAGCGGGATCCGTGGAGTGCCCGGCTCTTCTACGCCTACGCGGACAACCTCGCCGCGGCCGGGCGGCGGGACGAGGCCATCCAGTGGTTCCTGCACGCCGCCGAGGCCGACCTCGAGGAGGAGACGGACGCGGCCGAGCGCGCGGCGGAGCTGGCCGAAAATGAGTGACTCCCTGCTCGCGGTGCACGACGCCGTGCTGCTGGACCTCGACGGGACCGTCTACCACGGGACCCGGTCGATCCCGGGCGTCGCGGAGGTCATCCGGGCCGCGCGCGAGGCGACCGCGGTCCGGTACGTCACCAACAACGCGTCCAAAGCCCCGGGCGAGGTCGCCGCGCACCTGGCGGCCCTCGGGATCGACGCGGACCCGCACGAGGTCAACACCAGCGCGCAGGCCGCGGCCAAGGTGCTCGCCGAACGCCTCCCCGCGGGCGCCGTGGTGCTCGTGGTGGGCACGGCGTCGCTCGAAGCGGAGGTGCGGGCCGTCGGGCTGCGGCCCACGCGGGCGGTGAGCGACGAGGTGGCCGCGGTCGTGCAGGGCCACTCGCCGGAGACCGGCTGGGCGGATCTCGCCGAAGCCTGTCTGGCCATCCGCGGCGGAGCGCTGTGGGTGGCCACCAATGTGGACGCTACGTTGCCGAGTGAACGCGGTCTGTTGCCGGGCAACGGATCCATGGTCACGGCGCTGCGCGCGGCGACCGAGCGGGAACCGGTCGTCGCCGGAAAACCGGCCCGGCCGCTGTTCGAAACCGCGGCCGAATCGGCCGGGGCGAACAAGCCGCTGGTGGTGGGGGACCGGTTGGACACCGATATCGCCGGTGCGGTGGCGGCCGAGCTGGACGCGCTCGTCGTGCTCACCGGGGTGGCCACCCCCGCCCAGCTGCTCGCGGCCGGCGCCGATCGGCGGCCGAAGTACCTGAGCGCGGACCTGACCTCCCTGACCGAACCCGCCGACCTGCTGGAAATCGGCCCGCAGGAGGGCTGGCAGGTGCGCGTGGCCGACGGCGGGCTCACCGTGTCCGTGCGCGGCGGCGGGGACGCCCTCGGCCTGCTGCGGGCGCTGTGCGGGCCCGCCTGGGAGTCCGGCGTCACCACGGTCCGGGCCGCCGACGAAGCCGCCCGCGCCGCCCTCACCGAACTCTCCCTCACCTGATAGGGCTCCGCGCCCCGTTCCGCCGCCACCATCGGTTAGCGTTGAGGGGTGCACGAACCGACCAACCCCGTTCCGCGGCCGGTTCCCGGGCCGCCGCCGGAACCCGTGGGCCAGCCGCAGCAGACCGATCCGCGTGCCGGGATCGCCGAGGCGGTGTCCGGTCTGGAGCAGCTGGACCAGCTGCCGCTCGCCGAACACGTTGAGCGATTCGACGCGGTACACACCGAGCTCACCGTTGCGCTGTCCAGTATCGACAAGGTATGAACCATGGCCCGTAGGGCGCGCCTGGATGCCGAGCTGGTGCGCAGGGGGCTCGCCCGGTCCAGGGAACACGCGAGCACACTGATCAACGAAGGCAAGGTGACCGTGCGAGGCATGGTCGCGAGCAAACCGGCTACCGGCGTCGAGGCCGATGCCGCCATTGTCGTGCGCAGTGCGGACGACCCCGGCTGGGCGTCCCGGGGTGCGCACAAGCTGCTCGGCGCGCTGGCCGAATTCTCCCCGCTCGGCCTGTCCGTGCGCGGAAAGCGGTGCCTCGACGCGGGCGCCTCGACCGGGGGTTTCACCGACGTCCTGCTACGCGAGGGCGCGCGCCAGGTCATCGCGGCGGACGTCGGCCGGGGCCTGCTCGACTGGCGGCTGCGCACCGACGACCGCGTGGTCGTGCTGGACAAGACGAACGTGCGCAACCTCGGACCGGACCAGCTCGGCGGGCCGGTCGACGTGGTGGTGGGGGACCTGTCCTTCATCTCCCTGCGCCTGGTGCTGCCGGCGCTGGCGGCCTGCTCGCTGCCGGACGCCGATCTGGTGCCCATGATCAAACCGCAGTTCGAGGTCGGTAAGGAACGGCTCGGCAGTGGTGGCGTGGTCCGCGATCCGGAACTGCGGGCCCAGGCGGTGCTCGGCGTGCTCGCCGAAGCCGCCGCACTCGGCCTGCGCACCCTGGGCGTGGTGGCGAGCCCGCTGCCCGGGCCGTCGGGAAACGTAGAGTACTTCGTGTGGTTGCGGCGCTCCGCCGACGAGTCCACTGTGGACGATGTGGCACCCGTCGAGCAGCTCGTCCGGGCCGCGGTCAGAGAGGGTCCACAGTGACGAAAGAGCGCGAGGTTCTGCTGGTCGTGCATCCGGACCGGGACGCGACCAGGGATGCGGCCCGCAAGGTCGCGTCCGGACTCGCGACCGCCGGGATCACCCTGCGAGTCCTGGACGACGACGTGCGCGAACTCATCGGCCCGGACGCGGGCGTGGTGGTGGCGCCGGAACGGGATCCCGCCGCGGGCACCGAACTCGTCTTCGTGCTCGGCGGGGACGGCACCCTGTTGCGCGCCGCCGAGCTCGCCCGCCCGGCCGGGGTCGCCGTGCTCGGGGTCAACCTGGGCCGCGTCGGCTTCCTCAGCGAGGCCGATTCGGACGCGGTCGCGGACGCCGTGCACCGGGTGGTGGTCGCCGACTACCAGGTCGAGGAGCGGATGACGATCGACGTCACGGTCGCCGTCAACGGGGACATCGTGGCGCGGACGTGGGCGCTGAACGAGGCGAGCGTGGAGAAGAGCTCCCGCGAGCGGATCCTGGACGCGCTGATCGAGGTGGACGGCCGTCCGGTGTCCTCCTTCGGCTGCGACGGCGTGCTCTGCGCGACGCCGACCGGCTCCACCGCGTACGCGTTCTCCGCCGGGGGACCGATCATCTGGCCGGACGTCGAGGCCCTGCTCGTGGTGCCGAGCAACGCGCACGCGATGTTCTCCCGCCCGCTGGTGGTCTCCCGGGGCTCGGTGATCACCGTCGGCGTCGATCCGGACGGCTCTCCGGCGGTGCTGACCTGCGACGGGCTGCGCCACATCGAGCTGCCCCGGGGCGCGCGGGTGGAGGTGTCCTGCGGGAAGGTGCCGGTCCGCCTGGTCCGGTTGTGGGACCGGCCGTTCACCGACCGGCTGGTGCACAAGTTCTCGCTGCCGGTGAAGAGCTGGCGGGAGCGACACGCCCGGTAGCGCGCACCGATTTTTCACCCCGTTCGAACGTATGAGCGGCCCGTTCATCGCATAATTGATCGGTTACCAGCCGTTCATCGTGCAGGGGAGCGCGGAACGCCGGGGCGTGCCGCTACCGTTGTCCCCGTGCTGGCCGAGATGCGAATCCAGGGCCTCGGAGTCATCGAGGACGCCCTGCTCGAACTGCACCCGGGATTCACCGTGGTCACCGGGGAGACCGGCGCGGGCAAGACGATGGTCGTCAGCGGCCTGCACCTGCTCTCCGGCGGGCGCTCCGAGGCGTCCAAGGTGCGGACCGGGTCCACCAAGGCCGTGGTCGAGGGCAGATTCGAAGGAATCCGCGCCGATCAGGCCATCAAGATCATCAACGACGCGGGTGCGGACATCGACGAGGACGACAGCGTGATCGCGCTGCGCTCGGTCGGCGCCGACGGCCGGTCGCGGGCGCACCTCGGCGGGCGGTCCGTGCCGGTCGGCGTGCTGGCCGACCTGTCCGAGCAACTGCTCGCCGTGCACGGGCAGAACGATCAGCTCCGGCTCCTGCGCCCGGCCGAGCAGCGCGCGGTGATCGACCGGTTCGCCGGGGACGCGGTCGCCGAGCCGCTGGGGGCCTACCGGGCCATCCGGGACGAATGGCTCGCCGTGGTCACCGAGCTCGCCGAACGGTCCAGCCGCTCGCGGGAGATGGCCCAGCAGGCCGATCTGCTGCGCCACGGGCTCGACGAGATCGCCGCGGTCAACCCGCTCGCGGGTGAGGACGCCGAACTCACCGAGGAGATCAAGCGGATGGCCGCGGTGGACGAGCTGCGCACCGCCGCGGGCGCCGCGCAGGCCGCGGTGTCCGGATCGGCCGAAGGGGATCCGGACGTCCCCGGGGCGCTCGGCCTGCTCGCCGAGGCGCGGCGGCGGCTCACCGGCGCGGAGGATTCGGTGCTGCGCGGGCTGGAACCACGGCTCGCCGAGGCCGCGGTGCTGCTCACCGACGTCGGCTCGGAGCTCGGCGCCTACCTCGAATCACTGGAGGCCGACCCGGCCCGGCTGGAACAGGCGCTCGCCCGGCAGGCCGAGCTCAAGCGGCTGACCCGCAAGTACGCGGCCGATGTGGACGGCGTGCTCGCCTGGGCCGAGGACGCCCGGCGCCGACTGTCCACGATGGACACTTCGGAGGAGGCGCTCGCCGCGCTCGCCGAGCGCCGGGACGAACTCGCCGGGCAGCTCGCCGAGTACGCGGCGCAGCTGTCCCGGGTGCGCACCGAAGCCGCCGCCGAACTGGCCCGCGAGATCACCGCCGAACTGTCCGGGCTGGCCATGGGGCAGGCGGAGATCGAGGTCACCGTGCGGCGGCGCCCCGCGGATGCCGAGGACCAGCACGGGCTGGCGGTCGAAGGCGAGCGGGTGCACGCGGGCCCGGACGGCATCGACGACGTGGAACTGCTGCTGCGCGCGCACGGCGGCGCGCCACCGCTGCCGGTGCACAAGGCGGCCTCCGGCGGTGAGCTGTCCCGGGTCATGCTCGCCATCGAGGTGGTGCTCGCGCATGCGGACACCGTGGGAACCCTGGTGTTCGACGAGGTCGACGCCGGGGTCGGCGGCCGCGCCGCGGTCGAGATCGGCCGTCGGCTGGCCCGGCTCGCCCGCAGCCACCAGGTCCTGGTGGTGACCCACCTGCCGCAGGTGGCCGCGTTCGCCGATCAGCACCTGGTGGTGGACAAGGGCACCGCGAAGGGAGTCACCCGGAGCGGGGTCAAGGTGCTGGAACAGTCCGACCGCGTGCTGGAACTGGCCCGGATGCTGGCCGGGATGGACAGCACCGAGACGGGGCGGGCGCACGCGGAGGAACTGCTGGCGGTGGCCGCGTCGGACAAGGAAGCGTTCGCGAAATCCCGCCCGGCCCGGGGAGGCAAGAAGAAGAGCGGTCCCGCCAAACGCGGGAAGTGACTCACCCGGCCGGGGTAGGGGGCGGTACCAGCAATTCGCGATCCCCACAAGTGGCATGCCCATTCTTCGGCGTGGCTAACGTATTCTCATCAGTCCATTTGTCACCATCGGTGGCATGAAGCTCACCGGCTTGCTCTCGCGGAACAACGAGGCTCTCCCCGGCATCACCGGTGTGGCCCGGGTCGATCGGCGCACTCGCGAGCTGCTGCGTAGGGTCGGGCCGGGCGATATCGTCGTGCTCGACCAGCTCGACCTCGACCGGTCCACCGCGGACGCCCTGGTCAAGGCCGAGGTCGCCGGGGTGGTCAACGCGTCGCCGTCGATCTCCGGCAGGTTCCCCAACCTGGGGCCGGAAATCCTGCTCGGCGCGCGGATCCCGCTCATCGACGGGGTGGGCGGTGACCTGCTGCGCAGCGTCAAGGACGGCAGCAAGCTCCGGCTGCACGACGGCGCGGTCTACATCGGCGAGCGCAAGATCGCCTCCGGGGTCGAGCAGACGCGGGAAAGCGTCGCCGACCAGATGATCGAGGCGAAGGCGGGGATGTCCGCCCAGCTCGAAGCGTTCTCCGCGAACACCATCGAGTTCCTCCGCCGGGAGCGCACGCTGATCCTGGACGGGGTCGGCGTGCCCGAGGTCCGCGTCCCGGTGCGGGACCGGCACGTGCTGGTCGTCGCGCCCGGCAAGGGGCACGCGGAAGACCTGAAGAAGCTGAAGAAGTACATCGCGGAGCACCGCCCGGTGCTGGTGGGCGTGGATTCCGGCGCGGACACCCTGCGCGCGCAGCGCTACCGGCCGGACATCATCGTCGGCGATCCGCACGGCATCGACGCCGAAACGCTCAAGAGCGGCGGCGAGGTCGTCGTCCCGGCGCAACCGGACGGGCACGCCCCCGGGGTCGAGCGGATCCAGGATCTCGGGATCGGCGCGGTCACCTTCCCGGCCTCGGGCAACTCCGAAGACCTGGCGCTGCTGCTCGCCGACGCGCACGAGGCGAGCCTGGTGGTCACCGTCGGGTTCCAGGCGACGCTGCGCGAGTTCCTCGACCACGGCCGGTCCGGTTCCAACCCGTCGACCTTCCTCACCCGGCTCAAACTCGGCACGAAACTGGTGGACGGCAAGGCCGTCGCCACGTTGCACCGGAGCCGGGTCTCCGTCGGCGCGATCGTGCTGCTCGTGCTGGCCGCGCTGGTGGTGGTCATCGCCGCGCTGCTGGTGTCCGATGTGGGCGACGTCTACCTGGACTGGGTCGCCGACACCTGGAACTCGTTCACAAGCTGGGTCAAGGGGCTTTTCACGTGATTTCTCTGCGGTACCACATCGTCTCGATCGCCGCGGCCTTCCTGGCCCTCGCCATCGGGGTCGTCCTCGGTTCGACCGCCCTGAACGGCTCGCTGCTGTCCGGGCTCTCGGACGAGAAGGGCAAACTGGGCAACCAGGTTTCCGATCTCGAGGCGCAGAACAACGCGCTGAACGCGCGGCTGGCCGACGCCGATTCCTTCGCCGCCTCGGTGGGGCCGAAGGTCGTGGCGGGCGCGCTGGACAAGCGCTCGGTCGTGCTGGTGACCACCCAGGACGCGCGTCCGGCCGACCGGGACGCGCTCAAGCAGTTCGTCGGCCAGTCCGGCGCCACGGTGACCGGGGAAATCCAGCTCACCGAGGCCTTCGCCGACCCGGCCAAGGCGGACCAGCTGCGCCAGGTGGTGACCCGGCTGCAGCCCGCGGGGGTCCAGTTCCCGACCGCCGGTGACCCGGGCACGCTGTCCGGCGCGCTGCTCGGCTCGGTGCTGCTGCTGAACAAGGATTCGGCGAAACCGCAGTCGTCCCCGGAGGAACTGGCCGCCGCGCTCGGCGGGCTCACCGACGGCGGTTTCGTGAAGCCGAGCCAGGACGTGAAACCCGCCCAGCTGGCCGTCGTGCTGACCGGCGGGAAGGCCACCGGGGACGGGGCCGGGGACAAGGCCGCCACCCTCGCCCGGTTCGCCGCACAGCTCGACCGCTCGGGCGCCGGCACCGCGCTCGTCGGCGACCCGGCTTCGGCCGAGGGCACCGGCGCGATCGGCGTCGCGCGCGCCGACACCTCGGTCACCTCGATTCTGTCCACAGTGGACAACGTGGACACGGCGGCCGGGCGGATCGCGACGATCCTGACGTTGCAGGAACAACTCGACGGCAAGTCGGGCCGCTACGGCATCGCCGGCAACGCGCAGGCTCCGGCCCCCGGCATCACCCAGCCCGGCAGCTAACCCCCGCCCGGCTGCCGGGCTGGGCTCCCCACTGTGGCAGGATGCGCCGGGTGCGTTTCTATGCCGATCTGCACATTCACTCGAAGTACTCCAGGGCTTGCAGCAAGGACTGCGATCTCGAGCATCTGACCTGGTGGGCGCGCCGCAAGGGCATCACGCTGGTGGGCACCGGCGACTTCACCCATCCTGCCTGGTTCGAGCACCTGCGGGAGTGCCTCGTGCCCGCGGAACCCGGGCTGTTCCGGCTGCGTGCGGATCTGGACGCCGACATCGTTCGCAAGCTGCCGCCGAGCTGTGCCGCCGGGGAAGTGCGGTTCATGCTCTCGGTGGAGATTTCCACGATCTACAAGCGGGCCGAGCGCACCCGCAAGGTCCACCACCTGGTGTACGTCCCGGATTTCGACGCGGCGGCGGAGTTCAACCGCAGGCTGGGGAAGATCGGGAACCTCGGCTCCGACGGGCGGCCGATCCTCGGGCTGGATTCCCGGGATCTGCTGGAGATCGCACTGGAGAGCGGCGAAGGTTCGTACCTGGTGCCCGCGCACGTGTGGACGCCGTGGTTCGCCGTGCTCGGTTCCAAGTCCGGGTTCGACGCGATCGAGGACTGCTACGCCGATCTGGCCGGTCACGTGTTCGCGCTGGAGACCGGGTTGTCCAGCGATCCGGCGATGAACTGGCGGATTTCCGGGCTGGACCGGTATCGGCTGGTCAGCAATTCCGACGCGCATTCGCCGCCGATGCTCGGCCGCGAGGCGACCGTATTCGACACCGGCCTCGACTACTTCGCGATCAAACGCTCGCTGGAGACCGGCGACGGGCACGCGGGCTCGGTCGAATTCTTTCCCGAGGAAGGGAAATACCACGTCGACGGGCACCGCAAATGCGGGGTCCGGATGGAACCGGCGGAAACGCGCGAGCACGGCGGTCTCTGCCCCGAATGCGGAAAACCGCTCACCGTGGGGGTGTTGAGCCGGGTCGAGGAGCTGGCCGACCGGCCCGAGGGCGCGCGGGTGCCGGGCGCCGCCGATTTCCGCAGCCTGGTGCCGTTGCCGGAAATCATGAGCGAGATTCTCGGCGTGGGGCCGAAGAGCAAGAAGGTGCTCGGCGAGATCGACAAGCTCACCGCCGCGTTCGGGCCCGAGCTGACGATCCTGGACGAAGTGCCGGTCGACGACCTGGGCCGGAACTCGACGCTGCTCGGTGAGGCCATCACGCGGTTGCGGCGCGGCGAGGTGATCCGGGACGCCGGGTACGACGGCGAGTACGGGGTCATCCGGCTGTTCGAGCCCGATGAGCTGAAGAAGGCCAGCGCGGTCAGCGCGCCGGGCCTGTTCGACGACGGATTGTTCGCGACGGAAGAACCCGAACCGGAGAAGCCGAAGCGGAAGGCGGTCCAGCCCGCGAAAGCGGCGGCGGACCCCGCCCCGGCCGAGGCGCCGCGCGCGGAGCCGGGTTCGCTGCTCGACGGGCTCGATCCGGATCAGCGGGCGGCCGCCGAGGTCGAGGGCGGTCCGCTGCTGATCATCGCCGGACCCGGGACCGGGAAGACGCGGACGCTGACCCACCGCATCGCACATCTGGTGCGGGACCGGGGTGTCGCGCCGGAGCACTGCCTGGCGATCACCTTCACCCGCCGCGCCGCCGAGGAACTCACCGAACGGCTCGAAGCACTGGTCGGCCCGGACGCGCGGAACCTCACCGTCGCCACGTTCCACGCGCTCGGCGTGCGGATCCTGCGGGAGCATCACGACCGGGCGGGATTGAGCGCGGACTTCCGCATCGCGGACCAGGCGCGCCAGCTCGAGGTGCTCACCGAGGTGACCGGGGACGAGAAGGGCGCCCGCCGCCTGCTCACCGCCCTGTCGAAGCTGCGCCGCACCGGTTCGTCCGCGGAGCCGGAACTCGCCGACGTCCTCGACCGGTACGGCAAGGCGCTGCGCCAGCGGGACCTGGTCGACTTCGACGAACTCGTCGCGTTGCCGGTCGCGCTGCTGGAATCCGAGCCGGAGCTCGCGGCGGCCTACCGCGAGCGGTACCGCTGGATCTCGGTGGACGAGTACCAGGACGTCGACGAACTGCAGTACCGGCTGCTGCGGTCGCTCGCCCCGGCGGACGGCAACCTCACCGCGATCGGCGATCCGGATCAGGCGATCTACCGGTTCCGCGGCGCCGACGTCGGATTCTTCCTGCGCTTCCGCCAGGATTTCCCGGCGGCGCGGCAGGTCCAGCTCACCCGGAACTACCGGTCCAGCGCGAACATCCTCACCGCTTCGCTGCAGGCGATCGCGCCGGCGACCCTGGTGCCGGACCGCGAGCTGAAACCGATGGGCTCGCACGGCGAGGCCATGGTCGGCCTGCACCACGCGGCCACCGAACAAGCCGAGGCGGCCTTCGTGGCGCGGACGATCGACCAGGTGCTCGGCGGCTCGTCGTTCCACTCGCTGGACAGCGGCCGGGTGGTCTCGGACGGCACGCAGGGCTTGGACTTCTCCGATTTCGCCGTGCTGTACCGCACCGATCGGCAGGCCCGGGCCGTGATGGACGCGCTGACCCAGGCCGGGCTGCCGTTCCAGAAAAGATCACACGATCGGCTGGTGGACCGTCCCGGGGTGGACGGCATCCTCGCCGAACTGGCGTTCGTTCCGGAGCAGGGCGCGGAAGGGTCCGTGCTGTATCGGGTGCGCCGGGCCGCCGACGTGCTGCTCGAACGGATTCCGCCGGGCGAGCCGGAGGACGCGGCCGCCGAGATCCACTCCGCGGTCGACCTGCTCACCCCGCTGGCCACCCGGTGCGAGCACGATCTGGCGCGGTTCCGCACCGAACTCATCCTCGGGGTCGAGGTGGACACCTGGGATCCCCGGGCGGACCGGGTTTCGCTGCTGACCCTGCACGCCGCCAAGGGGCTGGAGTTCCCGGTGGTGTTCGTGGTCGGCTGCGAGGACGGCCTGCTGCCGTTGCGCTGGCCGGGCGGGGAACCGGAGCAGGACGAGATCGACGAGGAACGCAGGCTGCTGTTCGTCGGCATGACCCGCGCGCAACGGCATCTGTACCTCAGCCACGCGGCCGAACGGTTCCGGCAGGGCGCCACCCGGGAGGCGACCCGCTCCCCGTTCCTCGACGACCTCGCCCCGGACGCCTACGAGAAGATCGGCGGGACCCAGCGCCGCAAACCGCGTGACACCCAGCTGCGCCTCCTCTAGGCGAGCATCCCGGCCCAGGCGTCGACGAAGCCGGGGAAGGTTTTCCCGACCGTGGCGGGGTTTTCCACCTCGATCCCGGCGGCGCGCAGGCCCAGGACCGCGCCCGCCATCACCAGCCGGTGGTCGTCGTAGGTGTGGAACACGCCGCCGTGCACCGGAGCCGGGGTGATCCGCAGCCCGTCCTCGGTGTCGGCGACCTCGGCGCCGAGCGCGGACAGTTCGGTCGCCAGCGCGGCCAGCCGGTCGGTCTCGTGCCCGCGCAGGTGCGCGACGCCGGAAATGACCGAGGGGCCGTCCGCGAAGCACAGCAGCGCGGCGATCACCGGGGTGAGTTCGCCGACCTCGTGCAGGTCCAGCGTCGCCCCGGGCACCCGGCCGGTGCCGGTGACGGTCAGGCCGTCCGCGTCGAGCTGGGCCTCCTGCCCGAGTTCGGCGAGCAGGCCGCGCAGCCAGTCCCCGGGCTGCGTGGTGCGTTCCGGCCAGCCGCCGACCCGGACCGTGCCGCCGGTGAGCGCGGGGGCGACCACGAACGGCGCCGCGGTCGAGAGGTCCGGCTCCACGGTGTAATCCGGGCAGGACAGGCGGGCGGGCGGCACGTGGAACACCGTGCCGTCGCGTTCCGGGGCCGCCCCGAACCGGCGCAGCAGGTCCAGGGTCATCGCGATGTGCGGTTCGCTCGGCGGGGCGTCGCCCACCAGGCGGACGGTCACGCCCTCGGCGAAGGCGGGGCCGGCGAGCAGCAGCGCGGACAGGAACTGGCTCGACGCCGAGGAATCCAGTTCGACCTCGCCGCCGCGCACCCCGCCCTGGCCGCGCACGGTGAACGGCGGCGCGCCCCGCCCGTCGTCGTCGATCTCCATGCCCAGCCGCCGCAGCGCGTCCAGCAGCGGCGCGATCGGCCGCCGCCGGATCGCCTCGTCGCCGTCGAAGCGGACCGCGCGCGCACCCAGCCCGGCCAGCGCCGGGGTGAACCGCGCGACCGTGCCCGCGTTGCCCAGCACGACCGACACCGGGTCGTCACCCTCCGCAGCGATCGGCCGGATGAGCACCCCCTCGGGCGTGGTTTCGCAGCCCCCGCCGAGCGCCGAAACCGCGCCCAGCATCAGCCTCGTGTCGCGGGAATCGAGCGGCGTGCGCACCAGGGTGGGCTCGCCGGCCAGCGCGGCCAGGACGTAGGCCCGGTTCGTGATGGACTTCGAACCGGGAACCCGGACGCTCGCGTCGAGCGGACCCGGCGCGACCGGGGCCTTCCAGGTGTTTTCCGGTGCGACTGGCTCGGGCACGATGCCTCTCTCAGGGGTCGACGGGACTTGCCAGGGCGAGGCTACCGAGCGCGTCGCGGGACGTGCGATAAGGTGGAAGCCCGTGGGACTTCAGCCGCGGACAGCCAAGTATGTCTTTGTCACCGGAGGCGTCGCCTCCTCTCTGGGTAAGGGACTGACCGCCTCAAGCTTGGGGCAGCTCCTTACCGCTCGTGGACTCAGAGTCACGATGCAGAAACTCGACCCGTATCTCAACGTGGATCCGGGCACCATGAACCCGTTCCAGCACGGCGAAGTCTTCGTCACCGACGACGGCGCCGAGACCGATCTCGACATCGGCCACTACGAGCGGTTCCTCGACCGCGACCTCACCGGTTCGGCCAACGTGACCACCGGCCAGGTCTACTCCGAGGTGATCGCGAAGGAGCGGCGCGGCGAGTACCTCGGCGACACGGTCCAGGTGATCCCGCACATCACCGACGAGATCAAGTCCCGGATCACCGCGGTCGCCGAATCGGACGGCACCGGGCTGCGGCCCGACGTGGTCATCACCGAGGTCGGCGGCACGGTCGGTGACATCGAGTCGCTGCCGTTCCTGGAAGCCTGCCGCCAGGTCCGCCACGACGTCGGCCGGGACAACTGCTTCTTCCTGCACGTCTCCCTGGTGCCCTACCTCGCGCCGTCGGGGGAGCTGAAGACCAAGCCCACCCAGCACTCGGTGGCCGCCCTGCGCAACATCGGCATCCAGCCCGACGCGCTGGTGTGCCGCGCCGATCGGGACCTGCCGGACGATCTCAAGCGCAAGATCGGCCTGATGTGCGACGTGGACACCGAAGCGGTCATCGCCTGCCCGGACGCGCCGTCGATCTACGACATCCCGAAGGTGCTGCACGGCGAGGCGCTGGACGCCTACGTGGTGCGCCGCCTCGGGCTGCCGTTCCGCGACGTGGACTGGACGGTGTGGGGCGATCTGCTCGACCGCGTGCACAACCCGGCGGAAACCGTGCGGGTCGCGGTGGTCGGCAAGTACATCGACCTGCCGGACGCCTACCTCTCGGTGACCGAGGCGCTGCGGGCCGGTGGGTTCGCGCACCGGGCGAAGGTGGAGATCGTCTGGGTCGCCTCAGACCGGTGCTCGACGCCCGCGGGCGCCTCGGCCGCACTGTCCGATGTGGATGGTGTGCTGGTGCCCGGCGGGTTCGGCGTGCGCGGGATCGAGGGCAAGATCGGCGCCATCACCTACGCGCGCACCCGCGGCATCCCGGTGCTCGGCCTGTGCCTGGGCCTGCAGTGCATGGTGATCGACGCGGCGCGGAACCTGGCCGGGATCGAGGGCGCGAACTCCGCCGAGTTCGACGAGAACACCGAGCACCCGGTGATCTCCACCATGGCCGACCAGCGCGACGTGGTCGCGGGGGAGCGGGACATGGGCGGCACCATGCGACTCGGCGCGTACCCGGCGAAGCTGATCCCGGGTTCGCAGGTCGCCAAGGCCTACGGCACGAACGAGGTTTCCGAGCGGCACCGGCACCGGTACGAGGTGAACAACGCCTACCGCAAGCGGCTCTCCGATGCCGGGCTGGTCTTCTCCGGCACGTCCCCGGACGACCGCCTGGTCGAGTTCGTCGAGCTGTCGAGCGAGCTGCACCCGTTCTTCGTCGGCACCCAGGCGCATCCGGAACTGAAGAGCCGGCCGACCCGCCCGCATCCGCTGTTCGACGCGTTCGTGCGCGCGGTGGTGCGGTACCGGACGGCCGACCGGCTGCCGGTCGAACTGCCCGAGTCGCCGGTGGGTGCCCGGTGAGCGAACCGGGCACCCACGAGTTCCGGGTGGCGTCCACGAAGGACGTCCACATCGGACGCGTGGTCGGGTTGCGCATCGACGAGGTGGTCATGCCGGACGGCAGCACCGCCCGCCGCGAGGTCGTCGAACACCTCGGCGCGGTGGCGATCGCCGCGGTGGACGACGACGGCGCGATCACGCTGATCCACCAGTACCGCCACCCGCTGGGGCACCGGCTGTGGGAACTCCCGGCCGGGCTCCTCGACCACGAGGGCGAGGATCCGGTCGCCGCGGCCGGCCGGGAACTGGCCGAGGAGGCCGGGCTGGCCGCGTCCCGCTGGGAGACCCTCGTCGACGTGGCGGCCTCGCCCGGGTTCACCGACGAGGTGGTCCGGGTGTTCCTCGCCCGCGATCTGTCCGAAGTGGACAGGGAGGTGCTCGGCGAGGAGGAGGCGGATCTGGTGATCCGCAAGGTGCCGCTGCCCGAGGCCGTCGCGATGGCCCTGGGCGGCGAACTGGTGAACGGCGCGACCGTGGGCGGGGTGCTCGCCGCGCACGCCGTCTTGTCCGGGGCCGCCACGCCACGGCCCGCCGACGCGCCGTGGCGGGACCGCCCGTCGCGGTTCGCGCGGCGCGGGGTCAGTTAGCCAGCCGCCGGCCCTGCGCGTCGGTGCCGCCGCCCGCCAGCAACAGGATTCCGTCGATCAATGGCCAGAGGGCGCCGACGCCGAAGGTGAGCAGCGTGACCAGCAGCTGGGCGACGGCCAGCCCGGTGTGCCCGGTGTAGAAGCGACCGGTGCCGAACGGCAGCACCACCTGCAGGACCCCGGCGAGCACCTGGGACTTCGGGGACGCGGTCGCCGGCGACATCGGCGGCCGCGGTGCGGGCGCCCAGCTCATCGGTGGCGGCCCGAACCCCGGTGGCGGCAGCAGGAAAGCCGGGTGCGGGGCGGGCAGATCGCCGAACAGCTCGCGGATGTCGGCCCGCACGGTGGCGGCGAGCGCTGCGGAGACCCGGGCCTCGTATTCGTCGACCGTCAGCCGCCCCTCGGCGAAGTGGTCGGACAGGAGGCGGTTGGCCTCTTCCCGCTCGGCCGTGCCGACACGCATGGCGTCCGGGTCGGGCTGGCTCGGCATAACGTCACTTTACCCGCGGAAGGGGAGCACGAGCGGGCCGTTCGTGCCTAGAGTGTGCCCGTGGCGAATGCGGGTACCGAGGTGACCCAGGTGGTCGCGGCCTATCTCGATCACCTCACCGTCGAACGGGGCACGGCGCGAAACACGCTGGACAGCTACTCCCGAGATCTGCGGCGCTATGCCGCCCACCTGCGGGGAGCCGGGGTCACCGATTTCCGCCGGGTCACCGAGGCGGAGGTGACCGCGTTCGCCGTCGCGCTGCGCGAAGGCGACGACGAGCACCAGCCGCTGGCCGTGTCGTCGGCCGCGCGGGCGCTGGTCGCGGTGCGGGGCCTGCACAAGTTCGCGCACGTCGACGGCATCACCGAGGACGATCCCGCCCGTGAGGTGCGCCCGCCCGCCGCGGCGAAACGCCTGCCCAAGGCGCTGCCGGTGGACGACGTGCTGCGCCTGCTGGACATGCCGCCGGCCGAAGGGGAGCGGCCGCTGCGCGATCGCGCGCTGCTCGAACTGCTCTACTCCACCGGCGCCCGGATCTCCGAGGCCGTCGGGCTGGACCTGGACGACATCGACGACGCGGAACGCACGGTCCTGCTCGACGGCAAGGGTGGCAAGCAGCGCCTGGTGCCGATCGGCAAACCCGCGATCGACGCGGTGCAGGCCTATCTGGTGCGGGCGCGACCGGCGCTGGCGAAACGCGGCCGGGGCAGCCCCGCGGTGTTCCTCAACTCCCGGGGCAGCCGGTTGTCGCGGCAGAGCGCGTGGCAGGTGCTGAAGACGAACGCCGAGCGGGCCGGGATCTCGGCCAGCGTCTCGCCGCACACGCTGCGGCACTCGTTCGCGACCCATCTGCTGGAGGGCGGCGCGGACGTGCGCGTGGTCCAGGAACTGCTCGGCCACGCCTCGGTGACGACGACCCAGGTCTACACGCTGGTCACGGTGAACACGCTCCGTGAGATTTATGCGACCGCCCATCCGAGGGCATTGGGATAAGAGACAAGTCGTCTTCGGCGAGCCGCTTTGGCCGAGATCCGCAGGCCGGAATAGGCTGCCGAGGACCCCGCCAACGAGGAGCTTTCGCGCTATGTCGACACCAGAGCCGCCGGCCCGGTCGACCACTGCCGCAAGTTCGGCGGCGGCGAACCTGCAAAACCTCACCATCGCCACCGAGGGTGACGTCGATTCCGTGGAGTCTGTTCTGCCCGCCACCAAGGAGAAGTCGAAGGATCGGGTAGGCCCGACCGGACGACCGTACCGCCCGATCCCCGAGCCGCCGCTGCTGGCCGAACACGGCCCCGCCACGGTGCTCGCCATGTGCAACCAGAAAGGTGGCGTCGGCAAGACCACCTCGACCATCAACCTCGGGGCGGCGCTCGCCGAATGCGGCCGCCGGGTGCTGCTGGTGGACTTCGATCCCCAGGGCGCGCTCTCGGTCGGCCTCGGCGTCCAGCCGCACGAGCTGGACGCGACCGTCTACAACGCGATCATGGAACGGTCGGTCAACGCGGCCGATGTCCTGCGACAGACCTCCGTCGAGGGCATGGACCTGCTGCCGAGCAACATCGACCTGTCCGCCGCCGAGGTGCAGTTGGTCGCCGAGGTGGGGCGCGAGCACACGTTACTCCGGGTACTGCAACCGGTCATGAACGGCTACGACTATGTTTTGGTCGACTGCCAGCCATCGCTCGGGTTGCTCACGGTGAACGCGCTGACCGCCGCGGACGGCGTGATCATCCCGCTGGAGTGCGAGTTCTTCAGTTTGCGTGGCGTGGCGTTGCTGATCGACACGATCGAGAAGGTGCGCGAGCGGTTGAACCCGAAACTGGACATCACCGGGATCCTCGCCACCATGTTCGATCCTAGGACGCTGCACTCGAAGGAGGTCATGGCGCGCGTGGTGGAGGCATTCGGCGACATCGTGTTCGACACGGTGATCAACCGCACGGTGCGGTTCCCGGAAACCACGGTGGCCGGAGAACCGATCACCAGATGGGCACCGAAATCGGCCGGCGCGGCCGCGTATCGCCAGCTGGCTCGTGAGGTGATCGCCCGGTGAGCAGGCGAGCCTCGCTGCCCGGGGCTTCGGAACTGTTCCGCCTGACCAGTAGCCCCGCCCTCGACACCCCGGCCATGGTCGAGCCGTCCACTGTGGACCAACCGCAGCCGAAGCCGAGTCAGAACGGGCGCAAGGAACAGCTGGCCACCTCCGGCGCCACCCGGCGCGGTTCGGGCCGCCAGAAGCACGATGCGAAGATCACCGTCTACGTTTCCGGGGACGAACTGCTCGCGATGGAGCAGGCCCGGCTGAACCTGCGGGCCGCGCACGACCTGGTGGTCGATCGCGGTCGGCTGGTCCGGGAGGCGGTCGCGGTGCTGCTTGCCGACTTCGACGCGCACGGGGCGGAATCGGTGCTGGTACAGCGATTGCGCGAAGGCGGAGTCGACGCCGGGGAAGCAGCGAACTAGGAATGGACGGTGCACCGGCCGAAGGGACGGAGCCGGAGCCGGTCACGCAGAACCCCGAGGTGGCGGCGAGTCCGGATCCGGACTCGCCGCTTCCCGAAGTCGCTCCCGAGGACGCCTCGTCGACGCCGAAGTTCAAGGTGCGGCTGGCCAACTTCGAGGGCCCGTTCGACCTGCTCCTCCAGCTGATCTCGCAGCACCAGCTGGACGTCACCGAGGTCGCGCTGCACCAGGTCACCGACGACTTCATCGCCTACACGCGGGCGCTGGGGGCGGAATGGAACCTGGACGAGACCACCGAGTTCCTGGTGATCGCGGCGACCCTGCTCGATCTGAAGGCGGCCCGGCTGCTGCCCTCGGCCGAGGTGGAGGACGAGGACGACCTCGCCCTGCTGGAGGCCCGCGACCTGCTGTTCGCCCGGGTGCTGCAGTACCGTGCGTACAAGCAGGTCGCCGCGCTGTTCGCCGAGCTGGAGGCCGGTGCGCTGCGGCGGTACCCGCGGTCGGTGGCCTTGGAGGAGCGGTTCGTCGGGCTGCTGCCCGAGGTCATGCTCGGAGTCGATCCGGCGAAGTTCGCCGAGATCGCGCTCGCGGTCTTCCGGCCGAAGCCGCCGCCGACGGTGTCGCTCGACCACCTGCACATGGGCAAGGTCTCGGTGCGCGAGCACGCGGCCCTGCTGCGGGTGCGGCTGGCCGAGGCCGGCACGGCGACGTTCACCGAGCTGGTCCGCGACTGCGAGCACACGCTGGAAGTCGTGGCGCGCTTCCTGGCGCTGCTCGAGCTGTACCGCGAGTCGACGGTCCAGTTCGACCAGCCGGAGGCGTTGCAGGAACTGCACGTGCGCTGGACGGGCGGATCCGTCGAGCAGGCCACCGCGGCCGCCGAGCAGGACCGCGCCAGCGTGGAGGAAGAGGAGTACGGGTGAGTTCCCACGAAGAGGCGAGTTCTCCCGCCGGGGAAACCGAGCGCCCGGACGAGGTCGTCGATCTCGACCGGCTGCAGGAGAGCGCGGACGAGCCGCCGGTGGCGGAAGCCGTCCTCGACGTCGACGCCGACGAATCGGAAGCCGCATCGGAAGAAGCCGGGGCCGAGCCCGAGGAGGAGCCGGACCCCGAGCTGGTGGCCGTCTCCGACTCGCGGCCGGATCTCGCCGAGCAGTGGATGCTCGAGGCGGCGCTGGAGGCGCTGCTGCTGGTGGTCGACTCGCCCGCGAGCGAGGAGTCGCTCGCGGAGGCGGTCGATCAACCGGTCGCGCGGGTGAGCGAGGCACTGCGGCTGATGGCTACCCGGTTCGACGAGCGGGACAGTGGCATCGATCTGCGGCGCGTCGGCGAGGGGTGGCGGTTCTTCACCCGGGACACCTATGCGCCGTTCGTGGAGAAGCTGCTGCTGGACGGGCAGCGCTCGAAGCTGACCCGGGCCGCGCTGGAGACGCTCGCGGTGATCGCCTATCGCCAGCCGGTCACCCGGGCGCGGATCGCCGCGGTGCGCGGGGTGAACGTGGACGGCGTGATCCGGACCCTGCTCGCGCGGGGGCTGATCGAGGAGACCGGTACCGATTCCGAGACCGGTGGCACCCTGTACGTGACGACGGAGCTGTTCCTCGAGCGACTCGGGCTCCCGTCCCTGAACGAGCTTCCCCCGATCGCTCCCTTGCTACCGGAAGTGGACGCGATCGATGACATCTGATGCCGAGGGCGTCCGGCTGCAGAAGGTCCTGGCCAAGGCCGGGGTGGCTTCGCGCCGGGCCGCCGAGGATCTGATCGCCCAGGGCCGGGTCAGCGTGGACGGCAAGGTGGTGCGCGAGTTCGGCACGCGGGTCGATCCGGACACCGCGGTGATCCACGTCGACGGCACGCGGGTGATCCTCCGCGAGGATCTGGTGTACCTGGCGCTGAACAAACCGCGCGGGGTGCACAGCACGATGACCGACGACCAGGGCCGCCCGTGCGTCGGCGACTTCGTGCGGAACCGCACCGAGCGGTTGTTCCACGTCGGCCGCCTCGACGCCGACACCGAGGGCCTGTTGCTGCTGACCAACGACGGCGACCTCGCGCACCGGCTGATGCACCCGTCGTTCCACGTGCTGAAGACGTATCTCGCGGAGGTCGACGGCACGGTGCCGCGGGGGCTCGGCAAGCAGTTGCGCGCCGGGGTGGACCTTGAGGACGGCCCGGTCCAGGCCGACGCGTTCCGGGTCAAGGACATGCAGGCGGGCCGCACGCTCGTGGAGATCGTGCTGCACGAGGGGCGCAAGCACATCGTGCGGCGGCTGCTCGCCGAGGTCGGGCACCCGGTGCGCAAACTCGTGCGGACCGCGGTCGGCGACGTGCGGCTCGGCACCGCCCGCCCCGGCTCGCTGCGCGTCCTGACCCGCGAAGAAGTCGGCTCGCTCTACCGCTCGGTGGATCTCTGACGCGGGTAGCCTGGTAGCCGCATCTCCTCGCGAAGGAGCGCCGATGGTCGAGAGTTTCGGTCAGGTCTTGCGTCGTCTGCGGGAGTCCGCCGATGTGTCGCAGCGGGATCTGGCGCGGCGGGTGTTCATCTCACAGACGACCCTTTCCCGTTACGAGTCGGATCGGCAGGCGGTTGATCCGTCGACGGCCGATCGGCTCGATGAGGCGCTCGGTGCGGATGGTGCGTTGCGGGCGCTCCTCGATCCGGGAAGCGCGGTGCTCACCTCCGACGACCGCGGCAGGCTTGCCCGTGTGACTGAGCGGCCGCGGGCTGTTGATTCGTCGGCGCTCGGAGCTTTGGCGGCGGTGCTCGCGGAGTCGCGGCGGATGGAGGACACCCTCGGTGCGCGGGCGGTTCTTGAGCCGACCCTCGGTTATGTTCGGTTGCTTGAGTCCCTGGTGGTCGATGCCCGGGGTGTGTTGCGGCCAGCTGTGGTCGACCTGGCGGCGCAGTGGGCGCAGTTCACCGGTTGGTTGCACGCGGCGACGGATCAGCTGCCGCTTTCCGGCCGGTGGTTCGACCGTGCTCTGGAATGGGCCACCGAAGCCGACAATGTGACTTTGCAGGCCAACGCCTTGAGCTACAAGGGACACCTTGCCTGGATGGAGGGGCATGTCGGGCCGATGATCGGCCTGTCCCGGGCCGCCCAGCGCAATCCCGCTGTGCACGTCGGTCAGCGCGCGTTCGATGCCATGCAGGAAGCGCGGGGGCACGCCATGGCCGGAAACCCCGACCAGGCCGACCGGACGCTCGATGTCGCCGAGAAGCGGATAGCGGACATCCCTGGCCGCACTGAGGACGCACCACCGTGGAGCTACTACTACGGGTCGGCGTTCTGGACACTCCAGCGTGGCATGATCTACCGCTATGCGGGCCGGAACCAGGAGGCGGCCGAGTTCCTCGCCGCTGGCTTGGCCGAGCTACCCCTCGATCAGCGGGATGCCGAGTGGACCGGCGACTACCGGCACGCGCTCGAGGTCGCGGTGACGCGCATCTGATGCGCATCGCGCAACCCCTCAGCGACGGCTGATCTCCGGTCGACGCTGGTCATATGAGTTGGCGGGTTGATCAGCACGGCACGGTCGAGACGGACGAGGGCGATGTGTTCACCGAGGACACCGGGCGCCACGGGCTCAAGCTCCCGCGTTGCTACCGGCCGGTGGTCGGCGGGGTTCGCCACCGGACCCGGTACCGCGCCCGGCCCCCGTCCGGTGAGCTCGTGACCACCTTGTGCGGAGTGCTGCACAAGGTCTCCGCCAGGGGGCGCAAGCTGCCCTGCGTCTACGCATGCCACGCCTGCGACGAGATCGCCGAAACCGAGGCCCGCGCGAACTACACACTCAGGTAAGCGAATTCCACATTCGGGCACGCGAGTTGCACATTCCGGACCAACAACACCTCATTGCGGAGTCATGAACTACCACCCCGAGCGTGCCCTGTCCGCCCCGTTCGCCGATCCGATCGGCGAGCTGATCACCGAACTCGTCCGGCTGCGCAAGACCCGCGGCCTCACCCAACGCGACATCGCCGCCTACATGGGGTGCAACGCGGCGTTCGTCTGCCGCCTGGAGACGCGCCAACGCGAAGAAGTTTCGGTCCAGCGCCTGCGGGCCTACGCCCATGCCGCCGGATTCCGGATCGTCATGGTCGTCGCGCCGCTCGGCTGACAGAACGTCAAGGACCTTCTTGGGGCGCCTGGCGTCCTGAAGGCGGCCTTGGGGGCGTTGCGTGGTCGCCGGGCGGGTGGGGGCGTCAGTAGGATCGCCGCCGTGGCTTCTCCCGAAACCCTCACCGAGACCAGCGACGCGGCGCGGACCCTGCACCGCGTCTTCGGCTACGACTCGTTCCGGGGAGGCCAGCAGGAGATCATCGAGCACGTCGTCGCCGGTGGCGACGCGCTCGTGCTCATGCCGACCGGCGGCGGGAAGTCGTTGTGCTACCAGATTCCCGCGCTGGTGCGAAAGGGCGTCGGGGTCGTCGTCTCGCCGCTCATCGCGCTCATGCAGGACCAGGTCGACGCGTTGCGCGATCTCGGCGTGCGGGCCGGATTCCTCAACTCCACCCAGGATTTCGACGAACGCCGCCTGGTCGAGCAGGAATTCCTCGCCGGGGAACTGGATCTGCTCTACCTCGCCCCGGAGCGCCTGCGCGTGGAGTCGACGCTGAACCTGCTCGACCGCGGCACGATCGCGCTGTTCGCCATCGACGAGGCGCACTGCGTTTCCCAGTGGGGGCACGACTTCCGGCCCGATTACCTGGGCCTGTCCGAGCTGCACGAACGCTGGCCGGACGTGCCGCGCATCGCGCTGACCGCCACCGCGACCAAGGCCACGCACGCCGAAATCGCGACCCGGCTGAACCTGAAGGACGCCAAGCACTTCGTCGCGAGCTTCGACCGGCCGAACATCCAGTACCGGATCGAACCGAAGAACGAGCCGAAGAAGCAGCTGCTCGAGCTGCTGCGCACCGAGCACAAGGGGGACGCGGGCATCGTCTACTGCCTGTCCCGCGCCTCGGTGGAGAAGACCGCGGAATTCCTGACCGCCAACGGCATCACCGCGCTGCCGTACCACGCGGGGCTGGACGCGCGCACTCGAGCCGAGCACCAGGCGCGCTTCCTGCGCGAAGAAGGGCTGGTCGTGGTGGCCACGATCGCGTTCGGCATGGGCATCGACAAACCCGATGTCCGGTTCGTCGCCCATCTCGACCTGCCGAAATCCGTCGAGGGCTACTACCAGGAGACCGGTCGCGCCGGTCGCGACGGGCTGCCGTCCACCGCCTGGCTGGCCTACGGGCTGCAGGACGTGGTGCAGCAGCGCAAGATGATCGACACCTCCGAAGGCGACGACGCGCACCGGCGCCGCCTGGCCACCCACCTGGACGCGATGCTCGCGCTGTGCGAGACCGTGGAATGCCGCCGGGTGCAGCTGCTCGCCTACTTCGGCCAGGAGAGCACCCCGTGCGGCAACTGCGACACCTGCCTCACCCCGCCCGAATCCTGGGACGGCACGGTCCCCGCGCAGAAGCTGCTGTCCGCGGTGTTCCGGCTGCAGCGCGAGCGCCGCCAGAAGTTCGGCGCCGGGCAGATCATCGACATCCTGCTCGGCAAGAAGACGTCCAAGGTCATCCAGCACGACCACGACTCGCTGACCGTGTTCGGCATCGGCACCGAACTGACCGAACCCGAATGGCGCGGCGTGGTCCGCCAACTGCTCGCGCAGCGCCTGATCGGCGTCGAAGGCGACTACGGCACGCTGGTCCTCACCGACGCGAGCGCCGGGGTGCTGCGCAAGGAACGCGAGGTCCGGCTGCGGCGCGAACCCGAACGCGTGGCCAAGGCCCGGGCCGCCAAGGCCGCGCGCCCCGCGCCCGTCGAACTGTCCGCGGAGGCGGCGCCGGTCTTCGAGCGGCTCCGCGCCTGGCGGGCGGCTCAGGCGAAGGAACAGGGCGTGCCGCCGTACGTGATCTTCCACGACAAGACCCTGCGGCAGATCGCCACCGAGTCGCCGAAGACGCTGGCCGAGCTCGGCACGGTCAGCGGGGTCGGGGAGAGCAAGCTGGCCAAGTACGGCCAGCAGATCCTCGACACCCTGGGCGGGCAAGGGTCGTGAGCGTTTGCGCCGGTTCTAGCCAGGTTCTAGCCGGTCCGAACACTCACGACACGCCCCGAAAGTGCGCGCACTTTCGGGGCAACCGAACGAGGCGACCCACCCGAAACTCACCCAGCAACAGGCGCCCCGCAGGGGCGGCGAGGGCTAGCCGCCCAGGCCGACCTGCTCGCTGTAGAACAGGCCCAGGCCGAACATGCAGCAGATGGCGGCGAGCAGCCAGAACCGGATGATGACCGTGGTCTCCGCCCAGCCGCCGAGTTCGAAGTGGTGGTGGAAGGGGGCCATCCGGAACAGCCGCCGTTTCGTCGCGCGGAACACCACGACCTGCACGGTCACCGACAGCATCTCGACCACGAACAGGCCGCCGATGACGATGGCCAGCAGTTCGGTCCGGGTCGTCACGGACAGCCCGGCGACCAGGCCGCCGAGGGAGAGCGAACCGGTGTCGCCCATGAAGATCTTGGCCGGGGCCGCGTTCCACCAGAGGAAGCCGACGCAGGCTCCGGTGGCCGCGGCGGCGACCACCGCGAGATCGAGCGGATCCCGCACCACGTAGCAGGCGCCGCTCGGATCCGGAGCCGCGCAGGACAGGCGCGCCTGCCAGAACGAGATCACCACGTACGTCGCGAGGACCATGGCCGAGGAACCACCGGCCAGCCCGTCGAGGCCGTCGGTCAGGTTCACCGCGTTCGACCACGCCCAGATCAGCACGTAGCAGAGCACGACGAAGATGACCAGCGGCAACGCGGCCATCGCGAAGTCACGGGCGTAGGACAGCTTCAGCGAGCCCGGCGTCACCCCGTTGGCGTCGGGGAACTGCACCACCAGGATCGCGAACGCCACGCCGACCAGGAGCTGGCCGACCGATTTCGCGGTCTTGTTCAGCCCGAGGCTGCGCTGCTTGCGGATCTTGATGAAGTCGTCCAGGAACCCGACGACACCCAGTCCGACGGCGAGGAAGAGGACCAGTAGGCCGGAGACCGACGGGGTCGCCTGATCCGGGTGGCGGAGCCAGTTGACCAGGTGGGCGAGGGCGTAACCCGCCACCATCGCGACAATGATCGCGACGCCACCCATGGTCGGGGTACCGCGTTTGGACTGGTGTCCCTGGGGGCCTTCTTCGCGGATCTCCTGCCCGAACCCGCGCCGGGAGAAGACCCTGATCAACCGCGGGGTGAGCACGATCGACACCAGCAAGGCGCCGAGCGCGCCGATCAAGATGCTGACCAAGATTCCCCTTATGTCGGGCCGAATCCGCGAGCCGTGCGGCGCTTTCTCAGCCGTCGCAACGGGACTTCGCTTTCCTCTCGGCGGGAAACCTTACTGATCGCGTTCGGCGGCCTGATCGGGGGCGGTGCTAACCGCGCGCCGGACGCGTCACCCCATCATCTGCTGCGCCTGTGCGATGTGCTGGTCGACCGCTTGTTCCAGGGCGGCGATGGACTGCTGGGCCTGCTGCGTGCCTTCGATCGCGCCGGAGAGGTACTCGTCGTAGCGACCGGTCCCGGCTTGTTGCAGGTGGGCCTGGGCCGTCTTCACCGCATCGGCGACACCGTGGATGGGCGCGCACTGGTCCAGGGCTTCCTTTGCGGCCAAGAGATTCTGCAGGAGTTGTTCGACGCTGGTCATCCGACCGACGCTCCCCATTCCTCGGGTGATCCCCCCAATTCGATGGTGTCACAATCCTTCTCGAGGCGAACACGTCGAATACACGAACAGCCCAACGCCGGGTTACGGGAGGGTGGCGGCCGGGGCACGCGTGACTTTGCGTTGCAGGCCACGGGCGACCGGCTCGACCACTCGGGCGGCGATCGGGCCGAGGATCGCCATCAACAAGACGTACGCGGTCGCCAGGGCGGCGAGGTCGCCGTCGACCGCGCCGTAGCTCACCGCGAGTCCGGCGATGACGATCGAGAACTCCCCGCGCGCCACGAGTGCCGCCCCGGCGCGGGCCCGCCCGAGCCGTCCGACGCCCTGCCGCCGGGCCGCCCACCAGCCGGTGGTGACCTTGGTCAGCGTGGTGACCACGGCCAGGGCGATCGCCCAGCCGAGCACCGGGGGAATCGCCGCCGGATCGGTGTTGAGGCCGAAGACCACGAAGAACACCGCGGCGAACAGGTCGCGCAGCGGTTCCAGCAGGTGCGTGGCGTTCTCGGCGGTGGACCCGGAGATCGCGATGCCCAGCAGGAACGCGCCGACCGCGGCGGACACCTGCAGCGCGGAAGCCAGCCCGGCGACCAGCAGCGCGGCGCCCAGCACCTTGAGCAGGAACACCTCCCGGTCGGGGCTGTCCACCAGCGCCGACACGTACCGGCCCAGCTTCAGCGCGATGAGCAGCACCACGGTGATGACCAGCAGCGAGATGCCCACCGCCTCGAGGCCGCCGAGGAAGCTCACGCCCACCAGCAGCGCGGTGAGGATCGGCAGGTACAGCGCCATCACCAGGTCCTCGAACACCAGGATCGACAGCACCACCGGAGTTTCCCGGTTGCCCAGCCGCCCGAGGTCGCCGAGGACCTTCGCGATGATCCCGGACGACGAGATGTAGGTGACCCCGGCCATGACCAGGGCGCCGACCGGGCCCCAGCCGAGGATGAGCGCGACCGCGGCGCCGGGCGCGGCGTTGAGCACGATGTCCAGCAGCCCCGCCATCCACGAGCGTTTCAGCCCGGTGAACAGCTCGGCGGCCGAGTACTCCAGCCCGAGCAGCAGGAGCAGCAGCACCACGCCCATCTCGCTGGCCAGGTGCGTGAAGTCGCCGATGTCGTGCAGCGGGATCAGCCCGCCCTTGCCGAAGCACAGCCCGCCGATCAGGTACAGCGGGATGGGGGACATCCCGATCCTGGCGGCGAGCCTGCCGAGTGCGCCCAGGGCGAAGAAGACCGCCCCCAGCTCGATCAGGGACAGTGCGGTTTCATCCACGGGTTCAGCCGTGCTTGAGGATCTTGAGGGCGTGCTCCAGCCCCTCGGACGTGCCGACGGCGACGAGCAGATCGCCCGCGGTGAACGTGAAGTCCGGGGTGGGGGAGGGATGCACCTGACCGGCCCGCATCACCGCGACCACCGATACGCCGGTGCGGGTGCGCAGCGCGGTGTCGCCCAGGGTGCGGCCGTCGAACGGCGAACCGGATTTGATCGGCAGCTGCCGGGTGTTGATTCCCGGGAGGTCGCGGTGCTCCTCGGTGAGTTGCCCGATCAGCTGCGGCGCGCCGAGCAGGTTGGCCAGCGCGCCCGCCTCCTCGGTGGTCAGCGGCAGGGAGGCGACGCAGGCGTCGGGATCGTCCGACTTGGACACGATCAACTCGATCTGGCCGTCCCGCTGGGTGACCACACCCACCCGGCGGCCGTTGCGGAGCGCGAAGTCCTTGCGCACGCCGATACCTGGCAACGGGGTTACTTCAACGTTCACATAAACCACGGTAACCCAGTCGGACAAACCGTGTGCCCGCCCCATCGCCCGGCCGACTGATTCTGCCTGGCGACCAGCAGGCAGAATGGAACGCCGCAGGTGATCGGCGAGTGACTAGGAGAACATTCGGTGTCGGGAGCCCTACGCGGCGTGGTCGCCCTGGACGGTCCGTCGGGAACCGGGAAGACCACGGTCGCGCGCAAACTCGCCGACCGGCTGGGCGCCGGGTACCTGGACACCGGCGCGATGTACCGGGTGATCACGCTGGCCGTGCTGCGGGCCGGGGTCGATCCGGCCGACGCGCCCGCGGTCGCGAAACTCGCCGGGGGCGTCGCGCTCGACATCGGCACCAGCCCGGAGCGGCCGAGCGTCGCGCTCGACGGCGAGGACGTCGCGGCCGAGATCCGCGGGGACGACGTGAACCACGCGGTGTCCCCGGTTTCGGCGGTGCCCGAGGTGCGGCAGCTGCTGGTCGCCCGGCAGCGCCGGATCATCGCGGAGGTGCTGGACACGATCGGCGGGATCGTGGTCGAGGGTCGCGACATCGGCACGGTGGTCGCCCCGGACGCGCCGCTGAAGGTCTTCCTCACCGCGTCGGCGGACGTCCGGGCCGCCCGGCGCACCGCGCAGGATTCGGCCGCGGGGCGGGACGCCACGGTCGGTGACGTGCTCGCCTCGGTGCAGCGGCGGGACCGGCTGGACTCGAGCCGGGCCGCGTCGCCGCTGCGCGCCGCCGAGGACGCGGTGCACGTCGACACCTCCGAGCTGAACATCGACCAGGTCCTCGTGGCGCTCTGCGAACTGGCGAACCAGCGGGGCATGTTGTCCGGGTGCGCCGCTGACAGAGCGTCTGAAAGCCGGGTTGAACCGCCTGAATGGAGTGGCGGAACGCGCCCGTCCGCGCGTTCTCAGACAGGCACTGAGGCCAGGCCGTGAGCGGAACCGGCCTGCCCGGTGACGCCACACCCTGGCTGCACGAGTTCGGCAGGCTGATCGCGCGGTACGCCGTCGGCGGCACGGCGTTCAAGGTGCGGGTGCACGGCGTCGAGCGGGTGCCGCGGACCGGACCGGTCGTGGTCATCGCGAATCACAGCACGATGGCCGAGCCGCAGCTCATCTTCGGAATGTTGCCGCGCCGCTCGGTGTTCCTGGTCAAGGAGGAACTGTTCAAAGGCGCGCTGGGCTGGTTCTTCCGGCGGATCGGCCAGGTGCCGGTGCGCCGGGGCGAACCGGACCGGGTTCCGCTGCTGACCGCGGTTTCCGTGCTCAAGGCCGGTGGCCTGATCGGCATCTTCCCGGAGGGGACCCGGGGCGCGGGTGATGTGGCGAGTGCCGAGCGCGGCGCGGCCTGGCTGGTCCGGGCGTCCGGGGCGGTCCTGCTCCCGGTCGCGACGCGGGGCACCTTGCGCCCGGCGGGGCGCGGTCGGCGGTTCCGGCCGCGGGTGGACATACTGGTGGGCGAGCCGTTCACCGTGGATGTCGGTCGTGGCCGGTCCGGACTGGACGTGGCCACCGAACGGCTCCGCACCGAGCTCGCCGACCTGGTCAGAGTTTTGGATGAATGGCGTGAGGCACACGGATTCGCTGTGCCGCAAAGGAAAGAGAAGTAATGACCGAGGTTGACGGCACCTGGTCCGACGAGTCGGAGTTCACCGCGCTGGACGCGGCCGTGGCTGCCACCGAAGCTGACGAGGAGGCCCAGCTCGCCCAGCCGGTGCTCGCCGTGGTGGGCCGGCCGAACGTGGGCAAGTCCACTTTGGTCAACCGGATCCTGGGCCGCCGCGAGGCCGTCGTGCAGGACGTGCCCGGGGTGACCCGGGACCGCGTGGCCTACGACGCGCTGTGGAGCGGGCGGCGGTTCACCGTGGTGGACACCGGCGGCTGGGAACCGGGCGCGACCGGGCTGCAGGGCGCGGTCGCCGCGCAGGCCGAGCTGGCGATGTCCACTTCGGACGCCGTACTGCTGGTGGTGGACGCGTCGGTCGGCGCGACCGCGACCGACGAGGCCGTCGCGAAGGTGTTGCGCCGCTCGAAGCGCCCGGTGCTGCTGGCCGCGAACAAGGTCGACGACGAGCGGTTGCTGGCCGACACCGCGTCGCTGTGGTCGCTCGGGATCGGCGAGCCGATTCCGGTGAGCGCGCTGCACGGGCGCAGTTCGGGCGATCTGCTCGACAAGATCGTGGCCGCCCTGCCGGAGGCGCCCCGTGAAGGCGAGTGGGTGGCCGGTCCGCGGCGGGTCGCGCTGGTCGGCAAGCCGAACGTGGGCAAGTCGAGCCTGCTCAACAAGCTCTCCGGCGAGCAGCGCGCGGTGGTCGACTCGGTGGCCGGGACCACCGTCGACCCGGTCGACTCGCTCGTCGAACTGGACGGCGAGACCTGGCGGTTCGTGGACACCGCCGGGCTGCGCAAGCGGGTGCAGACCGCGAGCGGCACCGAGTACTACGCGTCGCTGCGCACCAAGACCGCGATCGACGCGTCCGAAGTGGCCATCGTGCTGCTGGACGCGAGCGAACCGCTGTCCGAGCAGGACCTGCGGGTGCTGAGCACGGTCGTCGAGGCCGGGCGGGCGTGCGTGCTGGCGTTCAACAAATGGGACCTGGTCGACGAGGAGCGCCGCTACCAGCTCGACCGCGAACTGGACCGGGGCCTGGTCCGGGTGCCGTGGGCGGAGAAGGTGAACATCTCCGCGCTCACCGGGCGCTCGGTGCGCAAACTCGCGCCCGCGCTGCGGACCGCGCTCGCGTCCTGGGACCAGCGGGTGCCGACCGGCCAGCTGAACGGGTGGCTGTCCGATCTGATCGCGGCCACCCCGCCGCCGGTGCGCGGTGGCAAGCAGCCGAAGGTGCTGTTCGCGACGCAGGCGGGCATCCGGCCGCCGACGCTGGTGCTGTTCACCACGGGTTTCCTGGAGGCCGGGTACCGGCGGTTCATCGAGCGCAAGTTCCGGGAGCGGTTCGGCTTCGCGGGCAGCCCGGTCCGGATCAACGTCCGCGTCCGGGAGAAGAAGCCCAAGCCGGGCACCAAACCGGGCGTCAAGAAGCGGCACTGATTTCGGTGCGCAGGATTCGCCAGCACAGGTAGGCGCAGACGACCAGCGTGGGCGTGCTGAGCAGGGTGCTGGCGATCCCGAGCGCGACCACGTGCCCGGCCGCGTACAACGGTGCCAGCACCGCCAGCTCGAGGGCGAGCTTCACCAGGAACACCGCCGTGCACAGCTGGTAGCGCCGCCGCCGTACCCGGTCCCGCCGCCAGCCGAACCGTTCGCCCCGGGCCGCCCCCACCACCAGACCGATCACCGGCCACCGCACCAGCATGGACACCAGCAGCGCGACCCCGGCGGCCGCCGGGAGCAACAGGCTCGTGAGGTAGAAGTCGACCGCATGCCCGCTGTTCCCGGCCAGGAACGCGGACAGCCCCACCATGAGCAGCCCGATCCCCGGCTGCCAGAACTTCCGGTCGGTGCACACCCGCACCACCGCGAACACCGCCACACCGCCGACCGCCACCAGCGCGGCGGTCAGCACCTGGCCGCTCAGGACATAGGCGACCACGAACAGCGCCCGCGATACAACGGTTTCGGCGACCGTGCGCCAACCGCCCACGGCGGCGAACAAGGACAGCGACTTCTGCGTCAGCGCGGTGAAGTTCATGCGCGCGACTCCGCGGCGCCGATCGCGGCGAGCAGATCCCGCTCGCCCCGGGACGCCTGGACGAGGGCGTCGCGGAGGCGGTGCGCGTCCCGCATCGCCAGGTTGCCGCCGAACCCCGGGGCCGCGTGGATGGCGTCGCCGATGAGCGTCACCGGACCCGCGGGCAACGCCGGTACCGGCGGGATCATGCCGATCCGGATCGCGACCGTGACCTCCGGCCACGCTTGGTCGACGACCAGCCCCAACGCCGGGTGCAGCGCCGCGGCCAGTTCCCGGGCCCGCCGCCACGCCGCGTCCGGACCGGGCCGGTCCCGCGTGTCGGGCAGGGCCCACATCACGTAGTCCTCGGCATCGGCCACGGCCGCGGAGCGCAACGCGGGCAGCCACCGGTCCCGCGCGGCGGTCGGCGGCTGGGCGAACCGGTGCACGCCCAGCGCCATCGTCATGGTGCCGCGCACCTGGACACTGGCAGGGCTGTCGCCGATCAGCCCGGGCAGCCCGGTTCCGGCCACGGCCCGCAGCGGACTCGCGCCCATCAGCATGCGCTTTCCCGTGTCGGCCACCCGCACGTGCGGCAGGTGCTGGCGGCGGACCGCCGAACCGATCCCGTCCGCGCCGACCAGCACGTCTGCGGTGTCCGTGTGGCCATCGGCGAACCAGGCCCGGACGGTCCCGTCGGCCCGCCGTTCGAACCGGGTGAACTCGGCTTCGAACCGCACCGCGTCCGCCAGCCCGGTCAGCAGCACCGCCCGCAGCAGCCGCCGGCTGACCTGGCGGCCGGGCCGCGCCCGCCCCGCCGCGCCGTCGGCCGGTTGCTCGCGCACGACCGCCAGCTCTCCGTCCACTTCGGACAGTGACAACGTCCGCTCCCGCGGCCCGCCCATGGTCGCCTCCACCATCGCCACGTGTTCCGGTGGCAGGCACGCGCGCAGGGCCGCCCGCGCCCGGTCGTCGAAATGCAGGCTGACGCCCTGCGGCCGCCCGCGCGCCCCGTCCCGCTCGTACACCGCGACGTCGATACCCGCCCGTCGCAAGCCGTGGGCCAGCGTCAACCCGCCGAGCCCGGCACCGACCACGATCACCCGCATCCGGTCACCCCCAAGGTTCTTCACCAACTGATGAAGTTCACGCTACCGCGAGGCGGGGAGAAACTCCACCAACCGATGAAGAACCTTCCCGGTAGGCTCACCCGGTCATGGCAGAACACAGTCGTCCCGGGCGCTGGCGAACCGGTGCGGAGAGCAAGCAGCGGATCCTGGAGGCCGCCCGCGTGCTCTTCCGCGAGCACGGCTACGGGGGCACCACGGTGCGCGCGGTCGCCGCCGAAGCGGGCGTCGACCCGGCGATGGTGTTCTACTTCTTCGGCACCAAACAGGGCCTGTTCGGCGCGGCCATCGAGATGTCCCCCGACCTCCCGCCGGCCATCGAAGCGATCTTCACCGGCGACCTCGAGGGCATCGGCGAGCGCGTCATCCGGACCCTCCTGGAGAACCTGGACAAATCCGACCGCACCCCGCTGGTGCTGCTCACCCGGTCCGCCCCCACCCACGACCAGTCCGAAGCGCTGCTCCGCGAGTTCATCGACCGGGAAATCACCGGTCGCCTGGCGGCGCTGCTCGACGCGCCGGACGCCGCGCTGCGGGCCGGCATGGTGAACGTGCAACTCCTGGGCCTCACGGTGGCGCGCTACGTTCTGCGGATCGAGCCGATCGCCTCCGCGCCCATCGACGAACTGGTGACCAGGTTCGGTTCGGTCGTGCAGCACTGCCTCACCGGATAGGGGCGAGTCGCCCGCGCTACCGGGTGATCTCCGACACCCGACCGAGACCCTGGCGATATCTCCTGTTCACCTCCAGTATTCTGGTCGGTCTGTGACCGGGCGCCTCAGCTGGAGAGGGCGAGCCCGACTGACTCGTCTGTGAAGGTGAGAAATGGGCTGGACGCCTGCGCCAGGTTCCACGCTGTCCGTTTTGTTCCCCGCCCAAGGGCGGTCCTGGTGACCGTTCTGGACGAGCGCCCGGCCGAGGTCGAAGCGCCGGTAACCGAGCGCGCCCTCTTCTGGTCCGGCCTCGCCGCCAGCGAGCGGACCCTGCTCGACATCCTCGCCGAGACCGCGGCCACCCATCCGAACGCCGCCGCGATCGACGATGGCGACGCCGTGCTGACCTACCGCCGCCTCACCGAGGAGGTCGACGCCCTGCGCGCCCGGCTGGCCGGGCACGGGATCGGCGCCGGCGACCGGGTCGGCGTCCGGATCTCCTCCGGGACCGCCGAGCTGTACGTCGCGATCCTCGCCGTGCTCGCCGCCGGCGCCGCCTACGTCCCGGTCGACGCGGACGACCCCGACGAACGCGCCGACCTGGTCTTCGGCGAGGCCGGGGTCTGCGCGGTGCTCGGCGACGGCGGCGCGCTCATCCCGCGCGGCCCCGCCGGTGGGCAGCCCGGCCGCGAGCCCGGCCCGCAGGACGACGCCTGGATCATCTTCACCTCCGGTTCCACCGGTAAACCGAAGGGCGTCGCGGTTACCCATTCCGCGGCCGCCGCGTTCGTGGACGCCGAGGCCCGCCTGTTCCTCACCGAGGAGCCGATCGGCCCGGGGGACCGCGTGCTGGCGGGACTCTCGGTGGCCTTCGACGCCTCCTGCGAGGAGATGTGGCTCGCCTGGCGGCACGGCGCCTGCCTGGTCCCCGCCCCGCGCTCGCTGGTCCGCACCGGGGTCGACCTCGGCCCCTGGCTGGTCGCCCAGCGGATCACCGTCGTCTCCACCGTGCCGACGCTGGCCGCCCTGTGGCCCGCCGACGCGCTCGAGGACGTCCGCCTGCTGATCTTCGGCGGCGAAGCCTGCCCGCCCGAACTGGCCGAACGCGTCGCCGTCGAGGGGCGCGAGGTCTGGAACACCTACGGCCCGACCGAGGCCACCGTGGTCGCCTGCGCGGCCCAGCTCACCGGCGAGGAGCCGGTGCGGATCGGCCTGCCGCTCGCGGGCTGGCAGCTCGCCGTGGTCGACGAGCGCGGCGAACCGGTCGCCATGGGGGAGTCCGGCGAGCTGGTCATCGGCGGCGCCGGGCTGGCCCGCTACCTCGACCCCGCCAAGGACGCCGAGAAGTTCGCGCCACTGCCCGCGCTCGGCTGGCAGCGTGCCTACCGCAGCGGCGATCTGGTCCGCGCGGAACCCGAGGGCCTGCTGTTCCTCGGCCGCGCCGACGAGCAGATCAAGCTCGGCGGCCGCCGGATCGAACTCGGCGAGGTCGACGCCGCCCTGCAGGCGCTGCCCAAGGTGGCCGGGGCCGCGGCGGCGATCCGCAAGACCAAGGCCGGTAACCAGGTGCTCGTCGGATACGTGGTAGCCCTGGACGGGTTCGACCACGACGACGCCGCGGCCCGCCTGCGCGAGCAACTGCCCGCCGCGCTGGTGCCGCTGCTCGCGGTCGTCGACGACCTGCCCACCCGCACCTCCGGCAAGGTCGACCGCGACGCCCTGCCCTGGCCGCTGTCCACAGTGGACACAAGCGGGGTGGACCTGACCGAGACCGAGTCCTGGCTGGCCGAAGGCTGGGCGGAAATCCTCGGCGTCTCGGTCACCGATCCGAAGGCCGACTTCTTCACGCACGGCGGCGGCAGCCTCACCGCGGCGCAGCTGATCGCCCGCATCCGCACCCGGCACCCGCAGGTCTCGGTCGCGGACATCTACCAGTACCCGAAGCTCGGCGCGCTCGCGTCGCACCTGGACGCGCTGGACGGCCAGGAGACCAAGCGGCGGGAGATCGCGCCGACGCCGCGCCGGGCGGGGGTGCTCCAGAGCCTGCTGATGGTGCCGCTGATGACCCTGGTCGGCCTGCGCTGGACGACCGTGTTCGCCGCGCTGTCCAACGTGCTCACCCTGGCCGGAGTGGCCTGGGCGCCGACCGTTTCCTGGTGGTGGCTCGGCGCGGCCTGGCTGGTGCTGTTCAGCCCCGCCGGGCGGATCGCGCTCTCCGCGACCGGCGCGCGGCTGCTGCTGCGCGGGATCCGGCCGGGCAGCTACGCACGCGGTGGGAGCGTCCACATGCGACTGTGGGCCGCCGAGCAACTCGCCGAGTTCAGCGGCGCGACCAGCGTCTCCGGCGCGTCCTGGATGACGCACTACGCCAAGGCGCTCGGCGCGAAGGTGGGCAAGGACGTCGATCTGCACTCGCCGCCGCCGGTGACCGGGTTCCTCAAGGTCGCCCGGGGCGCCGCGGTGGAGCCCGAGGTCGAGCTTTCCGGCCACTGGGTCGACGGCGATCTGGTGCACATCGGCAAGATCCGCATCGGCGCGGACGCCCGGATCGGGGCGCGCAGCACGCTCTTCCCCGGCGCGCGGATCGGCAAGGGCGCCGAGATCGCGGCCGGGTCCACCGTGCGGGGCGCGGTGCCCTCGGGGCAGCGGTGGGCCGGTTCGCCCGCCGCCCGCAGCGGCAAGGACGCGTTGAAATGGCCGTCGAGCCGCCCGCCGCGGTCCCGGTTCTGGTCGGCCGTCTACGGCCTGACCTCGGTCCTGCTCGGCCTGCTGCCCGCCTTCGCCGCGATCCCCGGCGTGCTCGTCGTGGGCGCGGCGATCGCCGGTACGCCGACCCTGGGCGCCGCGCTCGGCAGCGCGCTCGCGTTCGTCCCGCTCGCCACGGTCGTCTACTTCGTGAGTTACGCACTGCTCGTACTGGCCGGGGTGCGCGCGCTGAGCATCGGCATGCACGAGGGCTACCACCCGGTGCACGGGCGGACCGCCTGGCGGGTCTGGGCCACCGAGCGGCTGATGGGCATGGCCCGGGAAGGGCTCTTCCCGTTGTACGCCAGCCTGTTCACCCCGGTCTGGCTGCGCCTGCTCGGCGCGAAGGTGGGCCGCGGGGTCGAGGCGTCCACCGTGCTCGCGCTGCCCAAGATGACGCAGGTGGACGATGGCGCGTTCCTCGCCGACGACACCATGGTCGCCACCTACGAACTGGGCCACGGCTGGCTGCACGTCGCCCCGGCCCGGGTCGGCAAGCAGGCGTTCCTGGGCAACTCCGGGATGACCGCACCCGGTCGTGCGGTGCCCAAGCGCGGCCTGGTCGGCGTGCTCTCGTCGACGCCGCGCAAGGCCAAGAAGGGCTCGTCCTACCTGGGCATGCCGCCGATGCCGCTGCGCCGCGCGGTCGAGGCGGGGGACAGCAGCCGCACGTTCAACCCGCCGCGCCGCCTCAAACTGGCGCGTGCGGCCGTCGAGCTGTGCCGGATCCTGCCGGTGATGTGCGGCGCCGCGCTCGCGGTGCTGGTGTTCGCCGCGCTGGCCGCCCTGCGCGCCGCCGCCGGGCTGTGGCCGGCCGCGCTGCTGTCCGGGCTCGTCCTGCTCGCGGCGGGCGCCGTCGCCGCGGGGATCGCGACGGCGATGAAGTGGTCGCTGGTCGGCCGGTTCCGCGAGGTCGAGCACCCGTTGTGGAGTTCGTTCGTCTGGCGCAACGAACTCGCCGACACGTTCGTCGAGGTGCTCGCGGTGCCGTGGCTGGTCGGTTCGCTCGGCGGCACGCCGCTGCTGCCGCTGTGGCTGCGCTCGATGGGCGCGAAGATCGGGCGCGGGGTGTGGCTGGAGACCTACTGGCTGCCGGAAGCGGATCTGGTACGACTTGGTG
This sequence comes from Amycolatopsis anabasis, assembly GCF_009765355.1. Lineage (GTDB taxonomy): Bacteria > Actinomycetota > Actinomycetes > Mycobacteriales > Pseudonocardiaceae > Amycolatopsis > Amycolatopsis anabasis. The sequence goes on from NZ_VTHK01000029.1 coordinate 37,709, forward strand.
ACGGTTCGACGATCAATCGCGGCTGCGTGGTGCAAACCCACCTGTTCCATGATCGGATCATGAGCATGAGCGAGGTCGTACTGGACGAGGGCGCGACGCTCGGGCCGCACGGGATCGTGCTGCCGGGCGCGAGCATCGGCGCGCGCACCACGGTCGGACCGGGCTCCCTGGTCACCCGGGGCGACGCGGTTCCGGCGGATTCCCGCTGGCTGGGCAACCCGATCGCGGCGTGGAACAGGAGCGGCCGGGGTTGAGTCCGAAGGTATCCCCACCCGCCCCGGGCGCGGACACCTCCGGTGACTCCTACCTCCCCGCGCACGGCAACGGCGGCTACCGCGTCACGCACTACGACCTCGACCTCGACTACCGCATCGGCCCGAACCGGCTGTCCGGCCACGCGGTCATCAGCGCCGTGGCCACCCAGGCGCTGTCCCGGCTGAGCCTGGACCTGGCCGGGTTCAAGATCGGCCGGGTCCTGGTCGACGGGCAGCCCGCGAAGTTCACCCAGCGCCCGGCGAAACTGCACGTCAAACCAGCCCGGTCGATCGCGGCGGGCGCCGAGTTCCGGGTGGAGGTCCGGTACGTGGGCAACCCGCGGCCGATCTCCGGGCGGTGGGGCGACATCGGCTGGGACGAGCTGACCGACGGTTCCCTGGTCGCCAGCCAGCCGGTCGGCGCGCCGTCCTGGTTCCCGTGCAACGACCATCCGGCGGACAAGGCGTCCTACCGGGTGTCGGTGTCCACGTCCTCGCCGTACGCCGTGCTGGTGACCGGGAACCTGGTGTCGCGGCGGCAGAGTGCGAGCACCACGACCTGGGTCTTCGAGCGGCCGGAGCCCACCTCGACCTATCTCATGGGTGTCCACATCGGACGGTACGAGGAGATCGAGCTAGTCGGTTCCGGCAAGCGGGATTCGTACCTGCTGAGCGTCCAATTAGGACGCGGTAGCCAGGTCGCGGAGGTCGCCGCGGCCGTGCCGCAGCGGGCCGCGGTGCCGGGCCGGTTGCGCGAGGCGTTCGCCCACGACTTCGGCCGCCAGTCCCGGATGATGGACGTCCTGCGCGGATTCTTCGGGCCGTACCCGTTCGGCGAATACGTCGTCGTGGTGACCGACGACGAGCTGGACGATCCGATCGAGGCGCAGGGCCTGTCGGTCTTCGGCGCCAACCACGTCGACGGGCGGCGCACGCACGAGCGGCTCGCCGTGCACGAACTGGCCCACCAGTGGTTCGGCAACAGCCTCACCGTGGCCGACTGGCGGCACATCTGGCTCAACGAGGGGTTCGCCACCTACGCGGAATGGCTGTGGTCCGAGGCGATCGGGGGCGCTTCCGCGGCGGCGCACGCCCGGCAGTGGCACGCCCACCTGGCCGCGGGTCCGAACGATCTGCGGATCGCCGATCCCGGCGTGGACCGGATGTTCGACGAACAGGTGTACAAGCGCGGCGCGCTGACCCTGCACGCCCTGCGGCGCGAACTGGGCGACCAGGCGTTCTTCGAGCTGTTGCGGGCGTGGGCGAGCGAGCACCGGCACGGCACGGTGACCACCGAGGCGTTCGTCGCACTGGCCGAGTCGAAGGCCCACCGCTCGCTCGAAGAACTCTTCGCCGCCTGGCTGACCCGCACCGCGCTGCCCGGGATCTAGGGGACGGTGGCGTATCCGTTCGCGTAGGCGTACCGGATCGCCTGCGCGCGGTCGCGGCTGCCGGTCTTGGCGTAGATCCGGTTGATGTGGGTTTTCACCGTCGCCTCGCTGACGAACAGCTCGCGGGCGATCTCCCGGTTCGCCCGCCCGGCCGCGAGCAGGCGGAGCACGTCGGTCTCCCGCGCGGTCAGCTCGTCCGCCCGGTCCTCGGGTGCGGGACTCCGCGTGGCCCGCAGCGCGCTGTCCACGAGCCTGCGCTGGACCTCCGGAGCCAGCACGGCCTGGCCCGCCGCGGCGGCGTGGACGGCCCGGCCGATCTCGTCGCGGGTGGCGGATTTGGTGAGGTAGCCCAGCGCGCCCGCGTCCAGCGCGCGCAGGATCGAATCGTCGTCGGCGTACGTGCTGAGCACGACCACCTGGGTGTCCGGATGCTCCGCGCGAATCCGCGCGGTCGCGGTGACCCCGTCGCACCGGGGCATCGCGAGATCCATCAGCACGACCTCCGGCCCGGTGGCCGCGACCTGCTCGACCGCGGCGAGCCCGTCCGCCGCCTGGCCGGCCACCGTGATGCCCGGCAGCGCCTCGATCAGCAGCGCGAGCCCTTCCCGCACCGCGGACTGGTCGTCGGCCACCACCACCCGGATGTCGTTCATGCCGGAATTCTCACCGACATCCGCCAGCCTCCGGCTTCCGGCCCGGCCGCGAGCGTACCCCCGGCCAGTTCGGCGCGCTCGGCGACGCCGGTCAGCCCGTACCCCGCCCCGGTTCCGGTCAGCGGTCGCGGGGCGCCGGCGGGCGGCGCCGGGTTGGTGACCGTCGCGCCGACCTCGGTGTCGCCGTAGTCCAGTTCGATCGTCACCGGAGCGCCCGGTGCGTGCTTGCGGGCGTTCGTCAGGGCTTCCTGGACCGCGCGGTACAGGGTGAGGCCCGCGCCCGGCGGGAGGTCCCGGTGCACGCCCCGCACCCGCAGGACCACGGCCGGTTCGTCCACAAGGGACTCGAGCAGTTCGGGCAGGGACACCGAGTCCTCGCGCAGGGCCCGGACGGCGCGGCTGGTCTCGGTGAGTCCCTCCCGGGCCAGCCGTCCCGCGCGGTCGACGCAACCGGCGATCTTGGCCAGGGCGGGGTGTTCCCGTGGCAGGTCCGGGGTCTGCAGCAGCGCCCCGGCCGCCTCCAGCTGCAACGACAGCGCGGACAGCGAATGCGCCTGGATGTCGTGGATTTCCCGGGCGATCCGGGCCCGTTCGGCCAGTGCCGCCGCGGCCGCGGTCGCCTCGGTCGCCCGGCGGGTTTCGGCGAGCAGCAGTTCGGCCTGCTCGGCTCGCTGCAGGAACTGCCGCCGGGTCACTCCGGAGAGCCAGAGCCCGACGAAGGCGCCCGCGATGCCGAAGGCGTTGACCGCGATCCGGTCGCTCGACAGATCGGTGACCACCATGGCCAGCAGCCCGGCGGCCACCGCAACCCCCGAGCGCCGCACCCCGAAGAGCATCCCGGCCGAGAAGGCGACCTCACCGCAGAGCGCGATGGCCAGGGAAGCCGAGGCGACCACCACCAGCACCCCGGACACCGCCGAGGCGAGCAGCAGGCCACCGAACATCGCCCAGCCCGGCACCCCGGGCAGCGAATGTGCGGTGACGCCCAGCGCACCGGCGGCGAACAGCGCCCACACCAGGCCGTCCCCGGGCAGGTAACCGGCGGTGAACAGGGTGATCAGCGTGCCCGCGAGCACCAGGCCGCGAACCACCACGTAGAAGGTGGGCCTGGTCAGCAACAGGGAGGGCACGGCTGCAGCGTGCCAGGCCACCGTGCGGCCCGCATCCGCCCGGGGGTGGATCACGGGTGGAGGCTGCCCGCTCATCCCGGTTTCCACCCGCGATCGGCCGCCGGACCGACGCCCGGAAGCGTCCCCGGAACCTAGCTTTTCCTCGTCCGGTTCGACGAAGCCTTGGGGGAGACCCGATGCAAGACGCCCTGATCCTGTCCGCCGCCCTGCTCGCCTACGTCCTGCTCACCCAGATCGGGCGGCACAAGGTGAGCCTGCTGCGGATGCTGCCGTCGCTCGGACTCGTGGGTTACTTCGCCTGGTCGTTCCTCGCCGATCTCACGTTCACCGCGCCGAACCTCTGGACCGCGGGCATCGGGACCGCGCTCGGGCTGGCCGTCGGCGGTGGCTTGCTGGCCACCCTGGCCGTCGAACGCGACCGGGAGACCGGGCGCGCGTACACCCGTGCGGGAGCGCCCTACCTGCTCATCTGGCTGGTGGTCCTGGGCGGGCGCCTGCTCTTCCTGTGGGCGCTGGAGCACGTGACCTGGTTCGGCGAGGACGTCGGCCGGTTCCTGATGGAGAACCGGATCGAAGCGAACGCGGTGGCCGCCTTCTTCGTCCTGATGGCCATGGCGATGATCCTGTGCCGCAACATCGGGGTGTATGTGCGGGTGGCCCGGACCCCGACCCCGGTCACGGTTGGCTGACCACCGCGGAGGCGAGCCGCACGACCTCGGCGATCACGTCGTCGAGCGGGAGCCGGTAGCCGCCGATCGACCAGTGGTAGACGAGTTCGTTCACCGCGCCGATCAGGGCGACCGCACCGAGGAAGAAGTCCCGGTCGGTGGCTTCGCCCCGGGCGACCGCGCGTTTCGCCTCCGCGACCAGCATTTCCACCCAGCGCGCACGCCAGGCGAGCCGATGCTGCTCCACCGCGTCGCTGACCCCGATGACTTCCACATAGGACAGTCGCGCCCAGCGGGGGTCCTTCGCGGTGGTGGTGATGTAGGCGCGCACCGCGCGTTCGATGCGCACCGGCAACGATTCGTCCGCGGTGTCGGCGAGCGCCTCGGCCACCGCGGTCACCGCCTGCTCGATGATCTTGTCGTGCAGCGCCATCAGCAGCGCCTCGCGGCTGGCGAACTCCTCGTAGAAGTTGCGCGTGGAAACCGACGCCGTGGCGCACAGCTTTTCTATCGAGCTCGCCGCGTAGCCGTCGTTGCCGAACAGGTCCAGTCCGGCCGCGAGCAGGCGTTCCCGGCGTTCCGCGCGGCGGTCGGCCGCGGAACGGCCGCCGTAAACGCGACGCGCGGGTTGTTCACTGGGGGACACCACTCCAGATTAGGCCACGGCGACCGGGGAGGTGGACCGTCGGCCGCCGTTTGGCTCACCCGACCGCGACCGCGGAGGGCGTGACCCGGACCGGGAACCGGGACAGCCCGCGGATCACCGTGGTCTTCCGCCACTGCGCGCTCCCGGTCGGCCGCAACCCGGGCAGCCGTTCGGCGAGGGCCCGCAGGGCGACGGTCGCTTCCAGGCGGGCGAGCGGCGCGCCCAGGCAGTAGTGGATGCCGCTGGAGAAGGCCAGGTGTTCCCGGCCGGGATCCCGGGTGATGTCGAATTCGTCCGGCCGGGAGTAGACGCGCTCGTCGCGTCCGGTCGAACCGAGCAGCAGGATGAGCGGCCGGTCCTTCGCGATGCGGCGGCCGCCGAGTTCCAGCTCCTCGTGGGGGATCCGGACGGTCAGCTGCACCGGCGAGTCGTAGCGCAGCGTCTCCTCCGCGGCCTTCCCGGCGAGTTCGGGCTCCGCGCACAGCCGCTCCCACTGGCCGGGGTGGGCGAACAGCGCGTGCATCGCGTTCCCGATCAGGTTCACCGTGGTCTCGAACCCCGCGATGAGCAGCAGTTCGCAGGTCGCCAGCAGTTCCGGAACGGTCAGCTTGTCCTCGGCGTTGGCCGCCGCCAGCTGGCTGATCACGTCCTCGCCCGGATCGGCGCGGCGCTGCTCGATCAGCCGTCCGAACAGCTCGTACAGTTCCGCGGTCGCCCGGCTCAACGCGTTGGCCTGCCGCAACGAGCCGATTCCGTCCAGGGACGCCCCGACGATCCGGCCGTACCGGGCGAACCGGTCCGCGTCGGCGTCCGGGATGCCGAGCAGGGTGGTGATCACCGCGATCGGCAGCGGGCTCGCGAAATCGGACATCAGATCGAACTCGCCCCGGGCCGTCGCCCGGTCGAGCAGCTCGTGGGCGATGCGTTCGATGGTGGCCTGGTAGCCGTTGATCCGGCGCGGGCCGAAGGCGGGCCGGGCCAGCGTGCGCAGCCGCGTGTGGTCCGGCGGGTCGAGTTCCAGGAACGAGGGCACGATGTCGCCGTCGCGGGCGTCGAAGATCGGGTCGAATCCGGGTGGCTCCGCGCCCGCGGAGGTTCGCACTCCGAGCCTGCGGTCGCGCAGCACGTCGTTGCACAGCCCGAAGCGCGACGCGACGAGGACCCCGGTCCGGCTGCGGTACCACGGCTCACCGGCGCGCAGCCGCGCGTACAGCGGGTACGGATCGCGTTGCCACTGCGCGGTGCCCAGCCGCGCGAATTCGTCGCCGGTGAAGGCGAGCAGTCGCCCCACGACCCGTTCGACGCTGATGCGCGCGACGAGCCGCGCGCTCTCGAGCAGTGTCATCACTGTCCTCCTTGTCCCGTGAGATCCCGGAATCCGAGTCCGGCGAGGGTGGTGTCGAGGGCGATTCGCGGGGCGTCCGCCGGAGCGAGTTTCCCCAGTGCCACGCCTTCCCAGGCGGCGTAGACCAGCGCGTACAGGGTCGAGGTGATCCACCAGGCGGACACCCCGGCGCGCAGCACCTGCTCCTGCTGCGCGCGCAGCGCGAACGCGGCGACCGGTTCGTCGAGGCGTTCGGCGCGCGCGGCGATCTCGGGCTCGTCGTCCAGGGACGGCTGCCGGAAGAGGAAGGCGAGCCGGGGGCCGAGTGGCACCAGCGCCTCCACCAGCCTGCGCAGTCCGTCCACTGTGGACTCGCCAGGAGTGTCCAGCTTCGCCTCGGCGATGGCGTTCTCCACGCGGTCCAGCGAATCGTGCGCCACGGCGACGAGCAGGTCCTGCCGGGTGGGGTAGTGCTTGTGCAGGGTGGTCCGGCCGATGCCCGCGGCCTCGGCGACCTGGGCGAGCGACGCGGTGGGATTGGCGACCAGCACCTCGGCGGCGATATCGAGCGTAGACGGCCGTTCGCGAGTGATCGTCGCACGCCGCAAGTGAACACTCATGTTCGCAACGGTACATAGGTGACGGCCTGGTCGCCACCTTTCTCGAAGGCGCTCAGGAAAAGGTCGGGCGCGGCGGGATGTCGACCAGGGCGGGCTGACCGGCCGGAGCCCCGGAGCCGACCCAGTGCGCCAGCCGCGCCGGGGTGAACAGCTCGTCGATGACCATGAAGGCGGCGCCGACCAGCCCGGCCTGGTCGGACAGCGTCGAACGGGCGATCCGCAGTTCCCGGGTGGCCAGCGGCAGCGAGCGCCGGTAGACCGTTTCCCGCAGTGCGGCCAGCAGCAGGTCACCGGCGCCGGAGACACCGCCACCGATGATCACCAGGGCCGGGTTGTAGAAGCTCACCAGCGTCGCGAGCAGGCGGCCGATCAACCGCCCGGCCTGGGTGAGCAGTTCGACCGCGGTCCGATCGCCGTGCTGCGCCGCCGCCGAGATGTCGGCCGCGGTGATCGTGCCCTTCGATTCGCGCAGGCGGGCGAGGAACTCGCTGCGGCCGTCGGCGGCCGCAGCGAGCCCGTCGCGGGCCAGCGCGGCGCCCCCGGCGAACGCCTCCAGGCACCCGGTGTTCCCGCACCGGCACACGACGACCGGATCGTCGGCGACGGCGGCGTGGCCGATGTCCCCGGCGCAGCCCTGGCTGCCGCGGTGCAACCGGCCGCCGGAGACCAGCCCGGCGCCGATCCCGGTGCCGATCTTGATGTACAGGATGTCGTCCTGCCCCTTCGCCGATCCGGCGCGCAACTCGCCGAGGGCCATGGCGTTGACCTCGTTGTCCACCCAGACCGGGGCGTCGAAGCGCGCGGCGAACCGGTCGCGCACCGGATAGCCGTCCCAGCCGGGCATGATCGGCGGCGCGCTCGGGCGTCCGGTGGCGAACTCGACCGGACCGGGCAGCCCGATCCCGGCTCCCCAGATCGGGGCCGGATCGACCTCGGCGAGCAACCGGTCGAAGAGTTCCTCCACGTGGCCGAGCACGCTCTCCGGGCCGAGCCCGATGTCGGCGGGCTCCTCGTGTTGCGCGAGCACCCGGCCGGACAGATCGGTGATCCCGACGCCGATGCTCGTCGCGCCCAGTTCCGCGGCGAGCACCACTCCGGCCCGGGCGCGGAAGCGGAGTTCCCGGGGCGCCCGCCCGCCGCTGGACGGCCCGAGGTCGCCGTCCTCCAGCAGCCCGCATTCGGTCAGCTGGGCGATCCGCTGGGTCACGACGGTCCGGCCGAGTCCCGCCCGGCGGCCGATCTCCGGTTTGGTCCGGGCGATACCCGAGCGCACGAGGTCGAGCACGGTGGCGAGGCTGTCCACCTGGTCGGCTGCGACGGTCTGCATTCGCTCATCTTCCAGCATGCGCTGGTCGCCCGTCGGGTGTCCTCGATCGCAAAGGGGATGAAAACGGCTGCCCCGATAGCTACCATGTGCGTCATGGCTTACCAGTTCTATCTCTGATTCTGCCGACGAGCTTCGTGCGCTGAGGTTCGGCGGGCCCTTCGCCGCCCGCGCCGCGCACCGCTTCCTTCGTCGTCCACTTTGTACTGCCGGTGACCCCGGCGGTTTCGGCGCGCCCGCGAGTCCGCTCTCGCCGGGTGCGCGCCGAAGTACCCAGAATCGGAGAAACTGTTGCTACGCACCAAAACTGACCTACTCGACGCTGCCGAGGAAGGGCAGCGCGCGCATCTGGCGGCCGAGTCGGTGAGCAAGACGTACGAATCCCGGCCGGTCCTGTCCGAGGTCTCGCTGACCGTCAGCGCGGGGCAGCGGCTCGGCGTGGTCGGCGAGAACGGGAGCGGGAAAACCACCCTGCTGGCCCTGCTCTCCGGCGCGGTCGAACCGGACTCGGGCACGGTCACCCGGCACGGTTCGCTCGCGGTCGCCGGTCAGGAACTCCCGTTCGGGCCGGCGGACACGATCGCGTCCCTGCTGGCGGTCGCCCTGGCCGGAGCCCGCACGGCACTGGCCGAACTGGACGCCGCCACCCAGGCGCTCACCGACGGCGAGCCCGGTGCGGACGAACGGTTCGCCGACGCGCTGGCCCGGGCGGAACGGCTGGAGGCGTGGGACGCCGAACGGCGTGCCGACCTGGCGCTGGCCGGACTGGGCGCACCCGGCGACCGGGAGCGGCCACTGGCCGAGCTGTCGGTGGGACAGCGTTACCGGGTGCGGCTCGCGTGCGTGCTCGCCGAACGCGTCGACGTGCTGCTGCTCGACGAGCCGACCAACCACCTCGACGCGGCGGGGCTGGCGTACCTGACCGAAAGCCTGCGCGCACATCCCGGCGTGGTGGTGCTGGTCAGCCACGACCGGATGCTGCTCGACGAGGTCTGCACCGCGTTGCTGGACCTGGATCCGAACGCCGACGGGACGCCGACGGTGTACGGCGGCGGCTACTCGGCCTACAAGCAGGCGAAGGCGGCCGAACGGGTGCGCTGGGAACAGCGCTACGCCGCCGAAACCGCCGAGCTCGAGCAGCTGGCGCACGACCTGCGGGCCGCGGAGAACCGGTTGATCTCGAAGTGGCGGCCGGACAAGGGAACGAACAAGCACGGCCGCGCGACGCGCGCGCCGGGCCGGCTGCACAGCGTCCAGCGGCGGCAGGCGGAGCTGACCGCCCGCCGGGTGCCGCGGCCGCCGGAGCCGTTGCGGTTCTCCTGTCCGGATCTGCCGGGCTCCGGTGCCGGGGCGGTGCTGACCGCCGCGGAGGTCGTCGTTCCCGGGCGGCTCGAGCTGCGCGCGGCGGTCGCGTTGTCCGCGGGGGACCGGTTGCTGGTCACCGGGCCGAACGGGGCCGGGAAGTCGACGCTGCTCGAGACGTTGTCCGGTTCTCTCGAACCGTCTGCGGGGTCGGTGTGGCGAGCGAAGTCCGCGCGGGTCGAACTGCTGGGCCAGGAATCGGAATTCGCCGATCCCGGCCGGACTCCGGACGAGGTGTATTCCTCGGTCGCCGATCGGCTGGTGCTGCACGGCGGGCTGCCCGCCGGGAAGGTGGTTCGGTTGGGAGAGCTGGGTTTGCTGTCGGCGGCGGACCGGAACCGCCCGGTCGGCCGGCTGTCCACCGGGCAGCGGCGCCGGCTTTCCCTGGCACTCGCGGTGTTGCGCGCTCCGCATGTGCTGCTGCTCGACGAACCGACGAACCACCTGTCCAGCACCCTGGTCGACGAGTTGACCGAGGCGATCCGGCACACCCCGGTGGCGGTCGTCGTGGCCGCCCACGACCGGCAACTGCGCTCGGATCTGGCGGACTGGCCGGAACTTTCCTTGGCGGGGTGAGTGAACCGGCCGACTTGTCCACAGGGGACCGGTTGTCCACAGGTTCGAAAACCGGAGCTTCCGGCCTGGTGTCGCGACGGCCACGATGAAGTCATGAAAGTCGCGAGCCGGGCCGCGGAGCCCGAAACCTTGTACAACGCGAGCCGGGACGGGGCGATCAGCGTGGCCGCCCTGTCCCGGCTCGGGATATCGCCGCGCACCGCATATCGCCGTTGCGCGCGTGGCGGTCCCTGGCAGCGCCCCCTACCGGGCGTCGTGCTGCTCACCAACGGCCCGCCGACCAGGCGGCAACTCGTGCAGGCCGCCCTGGTGTACGCCGGTCCGGGTGCGGTGGTGACCGGCGTCGAATCCTGCCGTCGCCAAGGGCTCACCGAACTGCCCGAGGACGACGCGACGGTGCATGTGCTCATTCCGCATGCCCGCAAGGTGAACACCTTGGACTACGTGGTCGTGGAACGGACCACTCGGCTTCCGGCGCCGGTCTTCCGGGGCGGGCTGCCGCTGACGCCGCTGCACCGGTCGCTGCTCGACGCGTGCCGCCGGATGCGGGACTTCGCACCGGTGTCCGCGCTGCTGACCGAGGCGGTGCGGCGGTGCCGGGTGAGTCCACATCGGATCAGGGACGAACTCGACCACGGCAGCCAGCGCGGTGCCCTCGTCCCACGACAGGTGCTCACCGGGATTCTCGCCGAGTGCGTGCCGCGGAACCGTTCGGGAAGCGGAGCGGCGGCGGTGCGCTTCGGCGGTGAGGTGGCAGCCGGTGCTGAGGCTCAGGGTGGTGTTGGCCGCGGTGCCGAACAGCAGTTCCGTGCAGGAGGGGTGCGGGAAGGACACCTCGTGGTCGCCGGGCCGGTCGCCGACCACCGCGGGCTCGCCGAATCCTTGCCGCTGCGCGGTTTCCCGCACCAGCGCGACGGCCCGGGCCCATTCGGCGTCCGGCAGATTGCCCGGTGAGATGCCGGAGCTGTAACGGCGGATCTCGCCGTCGCGGCCGATCGCCGAGAGATCCCCGACGTATCCGGACGCGCTGACCGGTTCTCCCGGGGGTTGCCAGGCGGCGATGCCGACTTCGCGGACGAGCCGGTCGCGGATCTCGGTGAGCATGCCCTGGTAGGCCGATTCGGCCTGCTCGATGTCGGGTCGTTTCCTCAGCTCGGCGAACTGGGCGTTCATCGCGTCCCCCTTCGGTTCGCCGGAGCCGCAGCCGGTCAACGCGACGGCCAGGGCGCAGGCGAGGTCGCCGCGCCACGCGTTGCCCAGGGTGGTGAAGGACCGCGCGGTCTGGGCGCCGGGCAGCGCGGTGCCCGCTTCGGCGATGGCCCCGGCGAGGTCCACACCGGACACCTGCTCACCGGCCGAACGAGCGGCGTTCGCGGCGTGGCGCAGGGCGGCGATCTGGGCTTCGTACTCGCTCACGTTTCCCACCTCCCGTGGGCGATCGAACGCACCATGAGACGCCGCGTTCCCGACGCATGTTCCCCGAACAGCGAAAACCGGATCTCTCACCCGGCCGAGCAGGGGCCCGGAACGGAACGGCACGGGTGGCACACCGGACCAGAGACATCGGATGTCTGTACGGCTGTGCGAGTGAAAGCTATGGCCCAGATCGGGTTCTATCTGCGAACATGCTCGACGTCGATGACGATGGCGGGGCGAAACATAGTATGAATCGTGGAGGCGACGATGCCCGAGGTGTCCAGGAGGGTCGTGCTCAAGGGCGCCTCGGTCGCGGCGGGGGCGGCGGCCACCGGCGGGTTGTGGGCGGCGGCCCCGGCAACCGCCGAGCCGGCCGGGCACGGTGTTCATCGCGACCTCGTGGCCGACGCGCGCATGCTGTGGAAGCGCTTGCCGGTGAGTTGGCAGGACGGTCCGTTCCTCGCCAACGGGCTGCTCGGCGTGCAGGTCTACCGGGGCGACACCGCGCGGTCGGTGAAGTTCATGCTCAGCCATTCCCAGGTGCAGGACCAGCGCGTGCAGTGGGAGGCGGGCATCGGGCTGTCCCGGCTGCCCATCGGCTACCTCACGCTGAACCTGGCGGGCGAGGTCACCGCGGTCGACTGGTGGCTCGACCTGTGGAACGCGGAACTGTCCGGCACGATCACCACCAGCCAGGGCAGCGTCGCGTTCTCGGCGCTCGTGCACAACGACAGCGGCGTCCTGCTGGTCTCCACGATTCCGGGTGCGGGGGAGGAGCCGGCGGCGTGGAGTTTCCAGCCGCTGCCCTCGGCGACCACCCGGACCATTCGCAAGCCGCCGGACTACGTGGCCAATCCCGATCCCGCTCTGGGCCTCGCGGACGGGGTGAACTACGCCGAACAACCCCTGCTGGCCGGGGGCGGGTACACCACCGCCTGGCGGGAACGCCGGGACGGGAGCAGGCGGCTGCTCGCCGCGACCGTGGCCTACGGATTCCCGGACCGGACCTCGACCCCGGACGCCGTGCGTGCCGTCCGGCGAGCGCTGGCGGCGGACCTCGACCACCTGGTCGCCGGGCATCGGCGCTGGTGGAACCGGTTCTACCAGCGCAGCCTGGTTTCGGTGCCGGACAAGGCGGTGCAACGCTTCTACTGGATCCAGCTGTACAAGATCGCGGCGGCGACCCGGGCGGACGCGCCGGTCGTGTCCGAATGGGGGCCGTGGTTCCCCGAGGTCGGCAACAGCTGGACCGCGGTGTGGTGGAACCTCAACGTGCAGGTCGCCTACCCGCTCATCAACGGCGCCAACCACCCGGAGCTCGACGCGGTGACCGCCACCTTCCGCCGGGACCACGAGAACCTCGCGCTCTCGGTGCCCGAGGCGTACCGGGACGGCGAAACCTACGCGCTCTCGCATCCCGGTGACTGGCGGCTGCGCCCCGGCGGCACCCGGACCGTGGGGGTGCCGGGCACCGCGTCGAAGACCGATCAGACCGGCAACCTGCTCTGGGGATTGCACAACGTGTGGCTCGCCTACCGGCACGGGATGGACGACCGGGTCCTGCGGGACGTGCTGTACCCGGTTCTGGCCAAGGCGGTGAACTTCTACCGGCAGTTCCTCACCCCGGGCACCGACGGCAGGCTGCACCTGCCGCTGACCCGGTCCCCGGAGTACGCCGACGCCCCCGACTGCACCTACGACCTTTCCCTGATCCGGTGGGCCTGCTCGACGTTGCTCGACGCGGCCTACCGGTTGCGCCGCGACGATCCCCGGGTGCCCGCCTGGCGGGACATCCTCGCCCGGCTCGTGCCGTACCACCAGGACGCCACCGGCGTGCTCATCGGGGACGGCGTGCCGCTGGCCGAGTCGCACCGGCACTTCTCGCACCTGCTGTGGCTCTACCCGTTGCGGGAAAAGCTGTGGGACCGTCCGGCGGACCGCGACCTCATGCGGCGCAGCTTCGGCCACTGGGCGAGCCGCCGCGACCGCTGGCACGGGTACAGCTTCGCCGCCGCGTCCTCGATGCTGTCGGTAATGGGCTCGCCCGAGGAATCCTTGGCACAGCTGAAGTTCTTCCTCGACGGCAACATCGCCGACAACTGCCAGCTGACCCCGAACACGATGTACCGGGAGGGCGCGAACTTCGCGATCGAGAGCCCGCTGGCCGCCGCCCAGTCGGTGCTCGACATGGTCGTGCAGGGCGCCGCCGGGGTGCTGAAGGTGTTCCCGTCGGTTTCGCGGACCTGGCGGGACGCCTCGATCGCGAACCTGCGCACCGAAGGAGCGTTCCTGGTGGACGCGTCCCGGACCGGCGGTGCCACCGAATGGGTTCGCGTGCACAGCGCCGCGGGTGAACCGCTCGTGCTCGAGCACGGCATCGCCGGTGAGATCGAGGTCCGCGACGAGCACGGCCGCCGGTTGCGCTGGCAGGAGCGCGGCCCGCGCACGATCGCGGTGCGGCTCGGCCGCGGCGAGACCGCCGTGGTCACCCGGCGGGGACGACGGCCCGAGCTGGTGCCGCGGAACGTCCCGGCGAACGGTTCCGCGCCCGCCTGGGGACTGCCCGGCTGAACCACCACGAGACACGGGAGTGGGACATGACCGAACTCAACCGCAGAACCGTGCTGGGTGGGGCGCTCGCCGGGCTCGCGGCCGGGATGGCGGCGCCCGGAATGATCGCGCCCGGAACGGCGCTCGCCGAGGAGGCCGCCATCGCGGACGCGCTGCGGGTCGACCAGGACTGGGCGGCTTTCCTCGGGTTGTCCGATCTGCTCTGGCGGCGGATGCCGAAGACCTGGTACGAGGGACCGTTCCTGGGCAACGGTTTCCTCGGGTCCGGCATCTACGCCGAACCGGACGCCAACGCGATCCGGTTCAACGTGCAGCACAGCCAGGTGCAGGACCACCGGCCGGAGTTCGGTTCCCTGTTCGGGCTGGCCCGGCTGCCGATCGGCTACTTCACGCTCGAACCGGTCGGCGCGATCACCGGGATCGACTGGCGGATGGACCTGTGGAACGCCGAGCTCTCCGGCACCGTCACCACCGCCGCGGGCAGCCTCGAACTGCGCGCGATGATCCACAGTGGACAGTCGGTGCTCGCGGTCGAGGTGTGGCCGAGCGCGGGGGAGCGGGACTTCCGCTGGGCCTTCCACCCGGCCGAGGCCGTCAGCCCCCGCACCGATCCGCGCTTCGGCAAGCCGCCGCCCACCGGGTACGTCGCCAACCCGCCCGCCACCATGGAATCCGCCGGGGACTGCCGGATCGCGGTGCAGCCGTTGCTCGCCGGCGGGGAACATGTCACCGCGTGGCGCGAGGCGACCCGGGGTTCCCGGCGCACGCTGCACGCCGCGGTCGCGTGGTCCCATCCGGAACGGACCGCCGCCCGCGCGGCGCTGCGCGCGGTACGCGCCGCGGCGCTGCCGTGGGACGTCCTGGCGTTCGAGCACCGGCGCTGGTGGCACGCCTACTACCGGCGGAGCTTTCTGTCCATTCCGGACCGCAGGCTGCAGGCCTTCTACTGGATCCAGCTGTACAAGGTGGCCGCCGCGGCCCGCCGGGAGGCGCCGGTCATGGCGACCTCCGGCCCCTGGCTCGAACCGACACCGTGGCCGGCGACCTGGTGGAACCTGAACGTGCAGCTGGAGTACTGGTTGATCCACGGGTCCAACCACCTGGAACTGGACGCGGTCACCTACGCGCTGGACCGCTTCCGGCGGAACCTGCGCGATCAGGTGGCCCAGCCCTACCGCGCCGATTCCTACGGCATTCCGCGCACCACGGACATGACGTTGCTCAACGGGGCGGGCACCGGCACCGCGGGTTACGCGGTCGGCATCCCGGGGAAGGAGAACCCGACGCCGGAGGTCGGCAACCTGACCTGGGCGCTGCACAACGTCTGGCTGTCCTACCGGCACACCATGGACGCGCGCATCCTGCGGGACGTGGTGTTCGGATTGCTGCGCGGGGCGATCAACTACTACCTGCACTTCCTCACCCCGGGCGCGGACGGGCGGCTGCACCTGCCGTTCACGTTCTCGCCCGAGTACGGGGTGAACGCGCCGGACTGCACCTACGATCTCGCGCTGCTGCGCTGGGGTTGCCGCACGTTGCTGGACTCGGCGGAACTGCTGCGGATCGACGATCCGCTCGCCCCGCGGTGGCGCGAAGTGCTGGCGAAACTCACCGGCTACCCGGTCGACGCGAACGGGTACATGATCGGCGCGGGCGTGCCGTTCGCCAAATCACACCGGCACTACTCGCACCTGCTGCAGATCTACCCGCTCTACGAGATCACCTGGGAACGGCCCGAGCACCGCCGGATCATCGAAACCTCGCTCAACCACTGGGTCGGCTTCGAAGGCGCGCTGCAGGGGTACACGTTCACCGGCGCCGCGTCGATGTCGGCGCAGATGCTGCGCGGGGACCGGGCGGAGTTCTACCTCGGCGAACTGCAGCGGCGTTTCATCCAGCCGAACACGATGTACCAGGAGTCGGGTCCGGTCATCGAAACACCGCTGTCCGCCGCACAATCCCTGCACGACATGCTGTGCCAGAGCTGGGGCGGGGTGATCCGGGTGTTCCCGGCCGTGCCCGCGAGCTGGCCGGACGCCGTGGTGCGGGATTTCCGGACCCAGGGCGCGTTCCTGCTGACCGCCGCGCGCCGGGGCGGCCGGACGAACTGGGTGCGGGTGTGCAGCGAGGCGGGCGCGCCGTGCGTGCTGCGGCCGGGAATCGACGGCGAGCTGACCGTCCGCGATCCGCGCGGCCGCGACCTGCGCTGGCGCAGGCTGCCGAACGGGGACGTCCAGATCGATCTCCGGCGCGGCGAAGAGGCCGTGGTGCACCGCACGGGCGAACGGCCGGATCCGCACGTGACCCCGGTGCCCCCGCTGGCCGACTCCGCGCCGTGGGGTCTGCCCTGACGACCTGAAGACTAGGGATTCGTCTAGCCGGAAGAACCGGAAGCCGAGCGCGGGCGGTTGCCGAGGAGCAGGGCGAGGACATCGCCGAAGAGGGTGGACGGCACGGCGTCCGGATCGATACCGCTTTCCACGGCCAGCCCGTTGGACAGCGCGAGCATGGCGACCGCGAGCTGCTCGGCGGGCAGCGGCAACCTGAACCGGCGGGCTTCGGCGGCCCGCCGGATCGCCCCGGCGATGGCCTCCCGCAGCCGCGCGCGCCGCTCGGCCAGCCCGGCGTGCACCTTCTCGTCGTGCATCGCCAGCCCCCAGTACTCGAGGAACAGCCGGTGCCACGTCGCGTCCGTGTGCACCGCCTGGATCAGGCGGATTCCGGCTTCCTGGGTGGCCGCGTCCAGGTCGGTCAGCTCGTCGAACGCCGCGGTGGCGTCGCGCATCCGGTCGACCAGGTGCTCTTCCATGATCGCCAGGACGAGCTCGTCCTTGCTGTCGAAGCTCGAGTAGATCGCACCCTTGGTCAGCCCGGCTTCGGCGGCGATGTCGTTGATCGAGGTCGCGCCGATCCCGCGCTCGGCGAAGACGGCGGCCGCGGCGTCGAGCACCTGGCGGCGGGTCTGCGCGCGCGTCGGGCGGCGGCGTCCCGGTGGTGGTTCGGGTGACACGAACGGCAACGCTACCGCCTGAACCTTGACCGTGATGCGCGTCACCTGGTAAGGAAATAACCTACATACCTGACGGTATCGAGTTGGAGGAGCCATGTTCTCAGCACGACGGCGTGCTGTGTCCGTTCTCGCCGCCGCGGCGCTCGCGGTGGCGGGGGTGATCGGCCTCGCTCAGCCCATCGCCGCGGCCGACGGCCTGCCGCCCAATCCCCGGGACGATCCGTTCTACGCCCAGCCGAGCCCGTTCCCGGACGTCGCGCCCGGCACCATCCTGGACTCGCGGAAGAGCACCGTGCGGGCCCTCGCGATTCCGCTTCCATTCCAAGCGTGGCAAGTGAAGTACCGCTCCACCGATACCCACGGGAAACCGATCGCGAACGTCGCGACGATCATGCAGCCGCTCGGCGAGGCCCCGGCCGGTGGCCGCAAACTGGTCTCGTACCAGACCGCGCAGGACGGGCTCACCACCGACTGCGCGCCGTCCTACTCGCTGGCCACCGGGCTGAACGTGCCGGCGGCCGAACTCGGGCTCATGGGGCCGTTGCTGCTGGCCGGGTACACCGTGGTGACCGCGGACTACGAGGGCCCCGAATCGCAGTGGGCCGCCGCGATCAACAGCGGCCACGGGGTGCTGGACGGGATCCGGGCCGCGCAGAACTTCCCGCCCGCCGGGCTCAACGGCCCGGCGACGCCGACCGCGCTCTGGGGCTACTCCGGCGGCGCGCTGGCCAGTTCCTGGGCCAACGAACTGCAGCCGGACTACGCGCCGGAACTGAAGTTCGCCGGGGTGGCCGCGGGCGGGGTTCCGGCCGACATCGACTACGTGGCCCGCCGGATCGACGGCGGCCCGTTGTCCGGAATCTATCTCGGCGCCGCGATCGGCCTGTCCCGGGCTTATCCCGAGATCGACACGAGCACCCTGCTCAACGAGGCGGGCAAGAAGGCGTTCGAGGAGGTCGGCCGGACCTGCATCGCCCAGTTCGCGGTGTCGCACGCGTTCCGGAAGATGAGCGAGTTCGTCACGGTGCCCGAACTGCTGGACGTCCCGGCGGTCAAGAAGGTGATCGCCGAGAACACCATGGGCCGGTTCCGCCCGGGCGCTCCGATCTACTACTACCAGGGCGTTTTCGACGAGCTGACCTTCGCCGAACCGGTGGACCGGCTGGTGGCGAAGTACTGCTCGCAGGGCGTTCCAGTGCAGTACCGGAAAGAAATCGGGGAACACGGCAGTGTCGCGGTGACCGGCGCTCCGGGGGCCATGGCCTACCTGAACGATCGGTTGTCCGGAAAACCGGCGCCGAGCAACTGCACGTGATCGCCACCCGTGCGGCGGCTGTCGGCCGCCGCACGGAGGCGGCAGGCTGAAATGAATGGGAGTCGGCCGGCAGCAACATCTCAATCAGGCCCTGATGCGTATTCCGCGCCGAGCGGAAAGCACCGATCGGGCCACCCTCAGCAAAACGTTCGTGGCCGCGGGATCGTTTTCCGCGATGCTGCATTCGACGGACCACCAGATCATCTACGGGCGGCGGGGCGCCGGTAAGACCCACGCGTTGCTGCATCTGAGTGATCTGGTCGATCACACCGGCGATATCGCGGTCTACCTCGATCTGCGCACCATCGGCTCGGCCGGGGGAATCTACGCGGACAACTCGCTCAGCCCCGCGGTGCGCGGCACCCACCTGCTGGTGGACACCCTGGAGGCGATCCACGAGGAACTCCTCGTGGTGGCCATCGACCGCGAATTCGGCAACGAGCGGCTGCTGCCCGCGCTGGACGCGCTGGCCGAATCGGCGACCGTGGTGCAGGTCGTCGGGGAGGTCGAGCAGGAGGTCACGCTCGGCGGCTCGACGGAGTCCTCGAGCGGTGCCGAACTGGCCGTGTCGCCGCAAGCGAAGGTGACGCTGGGCCACCGCCGGTCGGCGACCGCGGAGAGCCGGTTGCGCCGCACCGGGACCGAGCGGCACCACGTGGTCTTCGGCCCGCTCGGGCGGGCGCTGCGCGGTGTGGTCCGGGCGTTCGGCACCGCGCGCCTGTGGCTGCTGCTGGACGAGTGGAGCAGCGTTCCGCTGGATCTGCAGCCGCTGCTGGCCGATCTGCTGCGCCGCAGCGTGCTGCCGACCCCGGGGATCACCGTCAAGATCGGAGCCATCGAACGCCGGTCGCGGTTCCGCCAGCCGCTGCCCGGCGGGGATCAGGTGGGCATCGAGGTCGGTGCGGACGCCGCGTCGGCGGTGAGCCTCGACGACGCCATGATCTTCGACGACGCCCGGACCCGCGCGCAGGAGTTCTTCGGCCGGCTCTTCCACAACCACGCCCACACCCGGCTGGCCACGATGATCCCCGATCCGCCGCCGGACGCGCACAGCTTCGTCGAGGAGGTCCTTCCGCCCGAGCGCCTTCCCGGAACTGGTCCGGGCGGCCGAGGGGGTGCCGCGCGACGCGATCAACATCGCGGCCCTGGCCGCGCAGCACGCCCACGACGAACCGATCGCGCTGCGGGACGTGCGGCTCGCCGCCCGGGACTGGTACCTGCGCGACAAACAGGCCGCGATCAGCGCCGACGAGCCCGCGCGCAGGCTGCTGAAGGGCCTGGTCGACGAGGTGGTCGGCAAGCGCCATTCCCGGACCTTCCTGCTCGACCAGCTGGCCGGCGCGCGGCACGCGATGATCGAGGAGCTCTACGACGCGCGGCTGCTGCACGTGCTGCGCCGCGGCATCGTGGACCGGAAGAGCCCGGGCACCCTCTACGACGGGTTCGCGATCGACTACGGCTGCTACGTCTCGCTGCTCGTCGGCGGGGACGCCAGCTCGCGGCCCCGGGGACGGGGAAGCTGGCTCAACTCGCCCAAGGGGGTGCCGCCGGACGGGTTCAGCCTCGCCCGGGAGGCGGTCGACCTGTCCGCGCTGGTGTCCGTTGTGGACGGTTAGAGGTCGAGGGTCACCGTGCCGCCGCGGGACCGGGAAACGCAGATGAGCATGGTGTCGGCGCGTTCGGTGCCGGTCAGCGCGCCGTCGCGGTGCTCGACCTCGCCGGACAGCACGCGGACCTTGCAGGTGCGGCAGAACCCCTGCCGGCACGAGTACGCGACGTCCGGCAGCGCCTCGCGTACCACCTCGAGCGCGGACCGGTCCGCGGGCACGTCCAGGATGCGGCCGCTGCGGTGCAGTGCGATCCGGAACGGTTTGCCGTCCACGATCGGCGGCGCGGAGAACCGTTCGAAGTGGACCGCCTTCGCCCCGCTCGCCGGGAGGTCGACCCGGACGCTGGTGATCATCGGGATCGGCCCGCAGCAGTACACCGTCGCGCCCGGACGGACGCCTTCGAGGAGTTCGGCGCCGGAGGCCGGGATGCCGTATTCGGTGTCCGGCCGGATCCAGATCCGGTCCGGGTCCAGTTCGGCGAGTTCCGCGCGGAACGGCATCGAGCCGAGGTCCCGGCCGGTGTACACCAGGCGCCAGTCGTCACCCCGGGCGGCGGCGCGGCGCACCATCGGCAGGATCGGCGTGATCCCGATGCCACCGGCGATGAACAGGTAGGACTCGCACCGCACGAACGGGAAGGCGTTGCGCGGACCCCGCACGGTCAGCAGCATTCCGGCCCAGAGGGTGTCGTGCACCTCGCGCGAACCCCCGCCGCCGTCGGCGATCCGGCGCACCGCGACGCGGTAGGCGAACCGGTCGTCGGGGTCGCCGCACAGCGAATACTGCCGGATCCGGCCCGACGGCAGCCGGAGGTCGAGGTGCGCGCCGGGCCGCCAGAAGGGCAAGGGGCCGCCCTCCGGGGCGGTGAGCCGGAGGCTCACCACGCCCTCGGCCTCGGCGCGCACCTCTTCGATGCGCAGTCGCAGGTCGCGGTCGACCTCGGCGACCGGTGGCCGTCTGCGCCCGCTGAACCGGCTGATCCGCGCGTAGGCGGCGATGGCCGCGCTCAGCGGGCGCAGCATCCGATCGGGATGCGGGCGGCCACGCAGATCCTGGGGAAACCGCGGCAGTTCGGTCACCACATCCGCTCCGGTCAATGGGCCGCTTCGGCCGCCCGCGCGGCCGGCGAACTCGCCAGGTAGGCCACGGCCTGATCGGTGGATCCGGTTTGCGACGGGTGGTACGAGCGTTTGAAGTACGGCCAGATCTCCCGGAGTAGGGCCACCGTGGTCGGCAGCGTCCCGCGCTTTCCCGCGCGGAAGAAGTCCCGCCAGCGCGCCTTCGCCCGGCCGCGCAGTTCGGGGTCGTGGCGCATCAGGTAGCGGGTGCCGCGCACGAAGATCCAGGCGAGGGCCGGGGTCACCAGCAGCATGCTCCGGATCCGGCGGGGGTAGCGGCCGTCGAGGTGCTGGAACAGGTCGAAGGCGACCGAGCGGTGCTCGACCTCCTCGGCGGCGTGCCAGCGGAGCAGGTCGAGCATGGTCGGATCGGCGTGGTCGAGCGCGTGCGCGTCGAGCATCCACTGGCCGAGGAACGCGGTGTAGTGCTCGATCGCGGCGACCGCGGCGAGGCGCTCGATCAGCCATTCTTCCCGGGCCTTGCCGGTCAGTTCGCGGTCGCCGAGCAGCTTGCGGAAGATCCATTCCATCTGGCGGTTGAACGGTTTCGTGTCCAGGCCGCGGGAATCGAGGTGATCGGCGGCCCCGGCGTGCGCCTCGGCGTGCATGGCCTCCTGGCCGATGAACCCGAGAACATCCTCGCGCAGCCGGTCGTCCTTGATCAGCGGGACGGCCTGTTTGAAGATCTCGACGAACCACCGCTCGCCCTCGGGCAGCGCGAGGTGCAGGACGTTGAGCGTGTGGCCGGTCTGCGGTTCACCGGGGACCCAGTGCATCGGCAGGCTCGACCAGTCGAACTTCACGTCCCGTGCGTGCAGGACGATTTGTTCCTGCTCGTGGGGCTGGGCGCTCATCACGCCGCCGCCTTGGCCTTCGCCCGGCCGGACAGTTCGTAGTCGCTCGCGTTGACCTTGCGGGTGACCATCCAGTACCGCCAGGTGAAACCGGGCCAGATGGTGCGGTTGACGCCCTTGGCGTCGAGGTACCAGCTCTTGCAGCCACCCTGCGTCCAGACGCCCTTGACCAGCTTGTCCTGGATCTCGGCCTGGAAGCGGTTCTGCACCTCCGGCCGCACGTCGACCGCGGCGGCCTGGTGCCGTTCGGCGAGTTTGATCGCGTCCACCACGTACCGGGACTGCGACTCGATCATGAACACCACCGAGTTGTGCCCGAGCGCGGTGTTCGGGCCGAGCAGGAAGAACAGGTTGGGGAACCCGGACACGGTGATGCCCATATGGGTCCGCATGCCCTCGGCCGCCCATTCCTTGGCCAGGCTCCGGCCGTCGACCCCGGTGATGTCCAGGTACTCCAGCGCGTCGGTGACGTGGAAGCCGGTGCCGTAGATGATCGCGTCGACCTCGTGCTCGACCCCGGCGCCGTCCACCACGCTGTGCTCGCGGATCTCGGCGATGCCGTCGGTGATGACGTCCACATTGGACCGGTTCAGCGCGGGGTAGTAGTCGTTGGAGATCAGCACCCGCTTGCAGCCCATGGTGTAGTCCGGGGTGACCTTGCGCCGGAGCGCGGGATCCTGGACGTGCTTGGCGATGTGCCGTTTGGCGATCAGTTCGCCCGCCTTCATCAGGCGGGGGTGCCCGTTGAAGCCGATCGCGCGCGCTTCGAGGAACCAGTAGAGCAGGTTCCGGTAGGCGCGCTGGGCGCCGGGCACGGCCTTGAACAGGGTTTTGGACCAGTTCGGCATCGCGTGGTCGGGTTTGGGCATGATCCACGGTGGCGTCCGCTGGAACAGGTGCAGTTCGGCCACGTCCGGCGCGATCTGCGGCACGAACTGGATCGCGCTGGCCCCGGTGCCGACCACCGCGACCCGCTTGCCGGTCAGGTCGTACTCGTGGTTCCACTGCGCGGAGTGCCAGGTCTGCCCCTGGAACCTCTCGATTCCCGGCAGGGCGGGGATCTGCGGGATGTGCAGGCCGCCGACGCCGGAGACGAGGAACTGCCCGACGAACTCCTCACCGGATTTGGTGCTGACCACCCAGTTGTGCTCGTCGGAGTCCCAGCGCGCGCCGGTGATCTCCACGCCGAAGCGGATCTTGTCGCGCAGCCGGTACTTGTCGGTCACGCGCCGGAGGTAGTCCCAGATCTCCGGCTGCGGGGAGAAGGAACGCGACCAGTTCGGGTTCTGCTCGTAGGAGAACGAGTACATGTGCGACTGGACGTCGCAGGCGCAGCCGGGGTAGGTGTTGTCCCGCCACGTGCCGCCGACGTCGAGCGCCTTCTCCAGGATCACGTAGTCGTGGATTCCGGCCTTCTGCAGCTGGATCGCCTGGCCGAGCCCGGAAAACCCGGTACCGACGATCACGACCTTCACCCGAGTGCCCATTCGTGGTCCTCCACGCCATTGCGGATCTTGCTCCGGGTAGCTGTTACCATGAGTAACAGCTACTCCCAAGTAGCATGAGGGATGGGTGCTTGCCCTGTCAAGCAGGTGGCTCGGCGGGGCAGGAGGCGTCCGCGCGGGTGCCGTGGACCAGGAAGTTCGTCACCGAATCCTTGCCGCACCGGTTCTGGCCGACGAGCAGGTAGACGCCGTGGCCGCCCTGGTCGACGGTCACCAGGCGAGCGCGGCCCCCGAAGGCGGCGCGCAGGCTCCGGGCGCCGGCGAGCGGCGTGATCGGATCGCGCAGGTTCTGCACGATCAGGACGTTCGACGGTCCGCGGCCGCCGATCCGCACCGGCGGCTCGATCGGGTCGACGGGCCAGAAGGCGCAGGGCGAGATGTTCGCGGCGGCCGCGCCGAACATCGGGAAGCGCACCCGGTCCCGCTCGACCGCGCGAACGTAGTGCCCGACCGATGCGGGCCAGTCCGCGTCGTTGCAGATCACGTGCGTCTGCGCGGAGAGGACGTTGTCGGTCGGCGCGATCCGGGGCTGGTGTTCCCGGTCCGCAGCCTGCCACCGCCGGGCCAGTTCGGGGAACTGGTCGTCGCTGCTCATCCGGCCGGTGAGCGCGTCCAGGGTGCCGCCCCGGAAATCGGGTCCGAGTCTTTCGGCGAGTTCGAAGTACTTGGCGGTGACCTGCTCCGGCGTGTCGCCGAGGTGGTAGGTCTGCGCCCTGGCCGCGGCCCAGCGCGCGAAGTCCGGGAACCTCTCCTGGAAGCCCGCCCCGATCCGGCGGAACTGGGTTTCGTCCATCCCGCCGCTCCCGACCGCGCTGTCCAGCAGGACGCGGTCGGTTCGCGCCGGGAACAGTGCGGCGTAGACCGCGCCGAGGTAGGTTCCGTAGGAAACCCCGAGATAGGAAGCCTTCCGCTCGTTCAGCGCGGCCCGGATCCGGTCCATGTCCCGAGCCGTGTTCGCGGTGCTGATGAACGGAAGCAGCTTCCCGCTGTCGTTCTTCCCGCAGTTTTCGGCAACCCGCCTGACCAGGGCGGCATGCCGCACCACGTCGCCGGCGTTCCGCGGGTACGGTTGAACGGAACTTCCGTATTCTCGCGGAATGTCGCAGCCGACCGGCGTGCTTTCCCCGACCCCGCGCGGGTCGAAGCCGATCAGATCGTACGAGTCGCGCACGCTCTGCGGCAGCCCGAGCGGTATTCCCCGGGCAGGCATGAGCAGACTGGGAATCCCCGGCCCGCCGTTGTTCATCAGCAGAATTCCCCGGCGTTTCTCGGGTTTCGCGCTGGCCAGCCGCGAAATCGTCAAGTCGATCGTCCGCCCGGCGGGATCCCGGTAGTCGAGCGGTACGCGAACCTTGGCGCACCGCAGCCCGTGGAGGGGAATGTCGGCGGGATTCGGGCAGTCCTGCCAGTCCAGCGCGGTTCCGCCCGGTGCGGCGTGGGCGGGTGTCGTGGACAGGAGGAGCGCGACGAGGACGGCGAGCCCTCGGGAGATTCGGCGAGTTCTTGTTCGCATGCCTCGAATCTGGCGTGCTTCGTGCGCGGGGTGCAGCCCCGAAGGTCAGGCCTCGCCCCTGACGAAGGTAAGGCACTCGGCGCGCGAACGTTGAACTCGTGGGTTAGAGGGGATTCGGTTCGCCCAGGGGGGCGGTGCAGAAGGGACCGCCGACGTAGTTCGAGGTCGGGGTTTCCGGCATCGGGTTGCCGCCGAGCAGTTCGCCGGCGTACTTCTCGGCGTCGTCCAGGGAGCGGTAACCCAGGGATTCGGCTTCCCGCAACGAGAAGACTCCGCGGGTGTTCTTCGAGACGCCCCAGATCAAGCGGTAGCCCGGGGACGGGGCGCTCAGGCACGCCTCGAAAAGGCGGGCGCCGTCGTCGGGGGAGAGCCAGGTGATCAGGCCGCGCGGGCCGAGCGGGTGCGGGGTTTCGAAGCAGGAGCCGATCCGGATCGCGATCACGTCCATGCCGAAGCGCGAGTGGTACAGGCTGCCCAGGGCTTCGATGGCGGCCTTGCTCACCCCGTAGTAGGTGTCCGGGCGGGGGCTGGAATCGGCGGGCAGGCCGGGCGAACCCGCTTCGTCGATCGTGCGGAAGCCGACGGAATGGTTGCTGGAGGCCAGGATCACCCGGGGGACCCCGGCGGCGCGGGCGGCTTCCAGCACGGTGTGGGTGCCGTGGATGTTGACCTCGACCGTATCCGCCCAGGTGTTCTCCCGGCTGAGGCCGCCGAGGTGGATCAGGGCGTCCACGCCCGCGCAGGCGTCGGCCATGGCGGCCGGATCGGTGACCGAGCCGGTGCGCGGCTCGACCGGTTCGCCGGGTTCGGCGGGGGCGAGCGGCCGGAGGTCGAGGAGGCGCAGGATCCTGCCTTCGCGGCGCAGGCGCGGACGCATCAGGGTGCCGATCACGCCGGCGGCGCCGGTGATCAGGACGCGCTGGTCTGCCATGGAAATCTCGCTTTCCTCGGGAATCGACGGGTTCAACGGATCCCGGCGCGGCGCAGGCGCCGGCCGAGTTCGGCGGTGGTCTCCGCGAGCAGCTCGCCGACGCGGACCGCCTCGGAGTCGCTGACCTCGGCGGGCATCGAACAGCTCATCGCGTCGGTGCCGGGGATGCGGTACGGGATCACCGCGGCGACGCACCGGACGCCCGGGGTGCCCTCCTCCGTCTCCGCGGCGAAACCGCGTTCCCGGGTCTCGGCGCATTCGCGGTGCAGCGCGTCCAGCGAGGTGATCGTGTTCGGGGTCAGGCCGGGGAGCGGATCCGGCAGCAGCTCCGCGATCTCGTCCTGGGTCAGCTCGGCCAGCAGCGCCTTGCCGAGCGCGGTGGCGTGCGCGGGCAGGGTGCGGCCCACCCGGGAAACCAGGTGGATCGAGCGGCGCGACTCCCGGGTCTCCAGGTACACCACCTCGGCGCCGTTGCGGCGCGCGTAGTGCGCGGTGAACCCGGTCTTCTCCCGCACCCGTTCCAGCGCCTCGGTGGCGAACGGAACCACCGGATCCCGATCGAGGTAGGCGGTGCCGCAGATCAGCGCGCGCACCCCGAGCCGGTACTTCGTGCCGCCCGGATCGGCTTCCAGCCAACCGGCCTCGTGCAGCGTGCGCAGCAAACCGTGCAGGCTCGACCGCGGGAAACCGGTCCGCGTGTGCAGATCGGACAGGGAAAGCCAGGCGTCGGTGGCCGCGAACGTCTCGATCAGATCGATCGCCCGCCGCGCCGATTTGACCCCCGCGGGCTCGACGCCGTTCTCGGCGGTCGAAACCTCTGCCGATCGCGGCATATGCGCTCCTCCGTCTGGACGTTGACACGTGACCTGGCCCATATTAGCGTCGCCGAACAACGTTCTTGTAGGCGAACATAGTCACTATAACAGACTCCGTTCATGAATGTGAACAGCGAGAGGGGTCAGCGGTGCACGCACTCGACTGGACAGTGGTGTCCGGCTACTTCGTTCTGATGGTGGTCATCGGCTGGTGGTCCCACCGGCGGATCCACAACGTCAAGGACTTCTTCACGACCGGGGGCAAGATGCCGTGGTGGCTCTCCGGCATCTCGCACCACATGTCGGGCTACAGCGCGGTGCTCTTCGTGGCCTACGCGGGGGTGGCCTACACCAGCGGCGTCACCGTGTACTTCTGGGGATTCGCGAGCATCGGTCTCGGGGTCGGCATCGGCGCCTGGGTCTTCGCCGGGCGGTGGAACCGGCTGCGTTCGAAGTTCGGCGTCCAGTCACCGCTGGAATTCCTGGCCAAGCGCTACAACATCCCCACCCAGCAGGCGTTGGCCTGGAGCGGAAGCCTGCTGAAGACGTTCGACGTGGCGTCGAAGTGGTTCGCGGTGGCCACCCTGCTGAAGGTTTTCGCGGGGGTCCCGATCACCCTCGGCATCATCGTCACCGGCGGGGTCACCCTGCTGTACTGCACCCTCGGCGGCCTGTGGGCGGACGCGCTCACCGACTTCGGGCAGTTCATCATCCAGGGCCTGGCCGGAATCGTGATGATCTGGGCGGTCCTCGACTCGCTCGGCGGTGTTTCCGGGCTCTGGACGATGTGGGACCAGCTGCCCGCAGGCCACCTCAGCCCGACCACCGACAAGTACACCACCATCTTCCTGCTGGTCTACGTACTGGTGAAAACCCTGGAATACAACGGCGGCATGTGGAACCTGGCGCAGCGGTACATGGCCGCGCCGGACGCGCACGACGCGAAGCGCGGCGCGAAGCTCTCGGCGGTGCTCTACCTGGTGTGGCCGCTGATCCTGATGATCCCGATGTTCGCCGCGCCGCTGTTCCTGCCGGACCTCGCCGATCCGACCACGTCCTACGCCGAGCTGACCAAGTACTTCCTGCCGGCGGGCATGATCGGCCTGGTGCTGGCGGGGATGTTCTCGCACACGATGGCCATGGTCTCCTCGGACGCCAACGCGATCTCGGCCGTGGTCACCCGCGACATGCTGCCGCTGCTGTGGCGCCGGGCGCGCGGATTCACCGAGGAGCAGAACCTCCGGACGGCACGCGTGGTGACCTTCGGCTTCATCGTGGTCAGCATGCTCATCGCGACCCAGGCGAAGAGCCTCGGCGGCGTGCTCGCGATCGTGGTGTCCTGGGTCGCAGCGCTGATGGGGCCGATCTCGGTGCCGCTGCTGCTGGGCATGCTGCCGTGGTTCCGCCGCTGCGGTTCGCGGGCAGCGCTGGTGTCCTGGGCTGGCGGCCTGATCGCCTACGCGCTCGTCTACTACGTGTTCGACAGCAGCCAGACCGTCATCGTGGCCACGCCGATCCTCGTTTCCCTGGCGCTTTTCGTCGGGCTCGGCCTGCTCGCCTCCGAGCGCACGCCGGAGACGGACGCGATGATCGAGAAGGTCAGCCGGGACGACGACGTTTCCGGCAAACCGGATCCGGTAGCCGCCGGGTGACCGGGTTCCCCCGAGCGATTCCTCCGAAGAGAAAGCAGAACACATGGCACAGCCCAGGATCGAGTTGGATGGCCTGCTCGCGTTCCCCCTCACCCCGTTCACCGACGATCTCGAGCTGAACCTCGACGCCTTCGCCCAGCACGTCGAGGGCCATGTGAGCGCCGGCGCCGGTGCGCTGTTCGTCGCCTGCGGCACGGGCGAGTTCAGCGCGCTGTCGCCGGACGAACTGGCGGCGCTGCTGCGGACCGCGCGGGACGTGGTCGACGGGCGGGTGCCGGTCTGGGTGGGCGCCGGGGGTGGCGCCGCGACGGCACGAGCCGGGATCGCGGCGGCCGAGCGGGGCGGCGCGGACGGGGTTCTGCTGCTGCCCCCGTACCTGGTCTCCGGGCCGCCTTCCGGGCTGGTCGACCACGTGCGCTACGCGGTGCGGGGCAACGACATCCCGGTGATCGTCTACCACCGCTCGCCGGGCGTGTTCGACGCGCGCTCGGCGGCCGATCTGCTCGACATCCCGGCCGTCGTCGGGCTCAAGGACGGCTTCGGGGACGTGGACCTGATGAGCCGGATCGCCGCCACGGTTCGCGGCACCGGAACCGAGCGCGGCCGGGAATTCCTGTTCTTCAACGGATTGCCGACCGCGGAGGTCTCCGCGCGCGCCTATTCGGCGATCGGGGTCGCGCGGTACTCCTCGGCGGTGCACTGCTTCGCGCCGGAGATCGCCGCCCGGTTCCACCGTGCACTGTCCGAACGCGACGATGCCGTGGTCGACGCGCTGCTCACCGGGTTCTACCTGCCGCTGGTGGCGCTGCGCGACGAGACCCCGGGCTTCGCGGTGTCGCTGGTGAAGGCCGCCGCCCGGCTGCGCGGGCAGAAGGTCGGCGGGGTCCGGCCGCCGCTCGCCGAGCCGAACGCGGATCAGCTCAAGCGGCTGGAGCAGGTCATCGGCACTGGTTTGTCCACTTTGGAAGGACTCGGCACATGAAGATCCTGGACGCGGTGCTCACGCCGGTCGCGTTCGCGGATCCGCCGCTGCTCAACGTGATGGGCGTGCACGAACCGTTCGCCCTGCGGAGCGTGCTGCGGCTCGTCTGCGCGGACGGCGTGGTGGGCCTCGGCGAGTCCTACGGCGATCAGGCTTTCCTCGACCAGGCCCGCAAGGTCGCGGCCGAACTGCCCGGGCACGACGTGTTCGACCTGCCCGGCCTGCGCCGGATCGTGGGCCGGACGCTCGGCGACGCGGTCTTCGCCGACGAGCACGGGCTGACCGGCGGGTTCTCGGTGAGCAAGACGCTCGCCAGCGTGTACTCGCTGTTCGAGGTCGCCGCGCTGGACGCGCAGGGCCATTACCTGAACCGTCCGGTGGCCGACCTGCTCGGCGGCCGGGCCCGCGACGAGGTGGAGTTCTCCGCGTACCTGTTCTACAAGTACGGCGCGCATCTGGACGCCGAGCCCGACGACTGGGGCGAGGTCCTCACCCCGGACGCCCTGGTCGGCGAGGCGCGCCGGATGGTGGACGCCTACGGATTCCGGTCGATCAAGCTCAAGGGCGGAGTCCTCCCGCCGGAACACGAGATCGAGGGTGTGCGCGCGCTCGCCGACGCCTTCCCCGGCCATCCGCTGCGGATCGACCCCAACGCCGCATGGGTGCCGAAGACCTCGATCGGGGTGGCCGAGCAACTCGACGGGGTCCTGGAGTACCTGGAGGATCCGACTCCCGGGATCGACGGGATGGCGCAGGTGGCCGAGCGGGCGAACATGCCGCTGGCGACCAATATGTGCGTGGTGCGGTTCGCCGATGTCGAACCGGCGTTCCGGGCCCGGGCGGTCGGCGTGGTCCTCTCCGATCACCACTTCTGGGGCGGGCTCCGGGACACCCAGGCGCTTTCGGTGACCTGCCAGGCGTTCGGCGTGGGCCTGTCCATGCATTCCAACAGCCACCTCGGGATCAGCCTCGCGGCGATGGTGCACGTGGCCGCCGCGACCCCGCACCTGACCTACGCGTGCGACACGCACTGGCCGTGGAAGACCACCGATGTCATCGCGCCGGGTGCGCTGGAGTTCCGCGGCGGCGCGGTGGCCGTGCCGGACCGCCCTGGACTCGGCGTCGAACTCGATCCGGACGCGCTCGCCCGCGCGCACGAGGACTATGTCCGTTGTGGACTGACCAAACGGGACGATGTGAGCTACATGCGCCGGTTCACCGGCTCCTTCGAACCGAATACGGCGAGGTGGTGACCGCCTTGCGCGTGACCGGATACAGCTATCCCTGGGACGTCGCGGAACCGGGATTCGCCGACCGCGCCGGGGAACTCGGGGTGGACGAGGTCGCCGTCGCGGTGGCCTACCACACCACGCGGGCGGCGACGCCGTGGTCGTCCGGGCGGACCGCCGTGCTCGCCCGGCACGCCGCGCTCTACCGCCCGGTGCGGGCGCACGTCTGGGACGGGGCACGGCTGCGCCCGGCGACCGCGGACTGGGCCGGTGGCCAGGACAGCGCCGGGGACGCGGTGCGCGCGCTGAACGCGGCCGGGATCCCCGCCGCCGCGTGGATCGTGCTGACCCACAGTTCGCGGCTGGGCAGCGAGTTCCCGGAGGCGGCCGTCCGCAACTGCTTCGGCGAGCCCTATCCGTGGGCGCTCTGCCCGGCGCGGCGGGAAGTGCGGGAGTACGCGGCCACGCTGACCGCCGAATCCCTCGCCGATCTCGACGTGTCCTCGGTGGTGCTGGAGGCCTGCGGGCAACTCGGCGTGCTGCACCAGTGCCACCACGAGAAGACCGACGCGGTGTGGGCCCCGGCCGTGGCACGGCTGCTGTCGGTGTGCTGCTGCACGGCGTGCGCGGCGCGCTGGGCGGACACCGGGCTGGACCCGGACGAGGTGCGCGGACGGCTGCGGGACGAGGTGCGCAGGCTCATCGAAACCGGCGATCTGACGGTCACCGGGGACAAGCTGCCGCGCGGCCTCGGGAATGCCCTGCTCGCCACCCGGCAGCGGGCCGCCGACGAGCTGCGGCGCGGGGTGCTCGCCGAGATCCGCCCGGGCATCCGGATCGTGCTGCACGGGGCCGTCGACCCGTGGGTCACCGGCGCGCTGCCCGGACTGACCCCGGCGGCCGCCGGGGACGTGAACGCGGTCGTGCTGCCGTGCTGGCAGCCCGGCGCGGGGAGCCTGGACGCCGTCGAAGCCGCGCGTGCCCAGTTACCGTCCACAGTGGACGTCGGCGCGTATGTGACCGCCGTGGCGGCGAATCCGGTGCCCGATATCGAGGCTTACGTCACCGGGCTGGGTCGCGCCGGGGCCGCCGAACTGCACCTGTACCACCTGGGCCTGGCCGGTCCCGGCCGCTGGCCGGACCTGCACGCCGCGATCCGCGGCGCCCGCGAACCCGCTTCCAGGAGCTGACCATGGACACCGATTCCACCGCACTCAACCAGATCCTCGCCGCGGCGGCCGAAGTGACGATGCCGGTCGCCGCGGCGACCCCGGCCGAACGCGCGAGCTGGCTCGGCGCCGCCGCCGACGCCTTGGACGCGGCAGCCGACGAACTGGTCGGACTGGCCGTCGAGGAGACGCACCTTCCCGCGACCCCGCGGCTGCGCGGCGAGTTGAACCGGACGACGTTCCAGCTGCGGTTCTTCGGCCGCGTGCTCGCCGAGGGCGCGTTCCTCGGGGCCACCATCGACCACGCCGATCCGGACTGGCCGATGGGCCCGCGCCCGGACATCCGCCGGGCGCACCAGGCGATCGGCCCGGTCCTGGTCTTCGCGGCGAGCAACTTCCCGTTCGCGTTCAGCGTGGCCGGTGGGGACACGGCCGCGGCGCTCGCCGCGGGCTGCCCGGTCGTGCTCAAGGCGCATCCCGGACATCCGCGGCTGTCCGCGCGCACCGGGGAGATCGCGCGGGACGCGCTGATCGCGGCCGGTGCGCCCGCGGGGATCTTCGAGGTGATCCACGGGGTCGACGCCGGGGTGGCCGCGCTGAAGGATCCACGGATCGCCGCGGCGGCGTTCACCGGTTCGGTCGCCGGTGGCCGGGCGTTGTTCGACATCGCGGCGGCGCGGCCGACGCCGATCCCGTTCTACGGCGAACTCGGCAGCGTGAACCCGGTGGTCGTCACGCCGGGGGCGGTGTGGGCCCGCGGCGAGCAGGTCGCGCGGGGTTTCGCCGCGTCCTTCCTGCTCGGGGCGGGCCAGTTCTGCACCAAGCCCGGGCTGCTGTTCCTGCCGGAGGGCCACGGCCTCGAAGCCGTCCTGCGGGAGGCGGTCGAGGGGACGCCGGGGCAGGCGATGCTCAACGAGCGCATCGCCGACGGGTTCGCGGCCCGGCTCGCCGAACTGCAAGCCGTCCCCGGGGTGTCCGTCCTCGCCGCGCCGCGACAGGATGGGCCGGACATCGCCGGGACCCTGCTCACCACCGACGCGGCGTCCTTCGCCCAGGGCTCGGCGGTCGTGCGCACCGAGTGCTTCGGACCGGCGTCGCTGGTGGTCACCTATTCCGGCCAGGCGGAACTGCGGAAACTGCTGGACGATCTGGAACCCGGGCTCACCGCGACCGTGCACGCCGAAGAGTCCGAAGTGGACGAAGTGCGCGCGCTGCTGCCCGCGCTCACCCGGCTCGCGGGCCGGTTGCTGTGGAACGACTGGCCGACCGGCGTCACGGTCAGCTGGGCCCAGCAGCACGGCGGACCGTACCCGGCGACCACCGCGCCGACCACGACCTCGGTCGGCGCGGCCGCGATCGACCGGTTCCTCCGGCCCGTTGCCTGGCAAGGGTTCCCGGACGTGCTCCTGCCCCCGGCGCTACGCGAGGCCAACCCCTGGCAGTTGCCCCGCCGGATCGACGGCGACCCGGCCTGACCCGCGAGTTACACACTCAGGCAAGTGAGTTACACACTCGGGACCGCGAGTCGCACATTCCGGCACGCGAGTTCGACACTCGCGTTCCCCATCGGCTCCGGCCGGTCGAACCCGCGCGGCCGACCGGAGCCCCGGCTCGCCGACCCGAGTGTGCGACTCGCTTGCGCGAACGTGTAACTCGCTGCACCGAACGTGCAACTCGCTTACCTGAACGTGAAACTCACGATGGAGTGGAGGTTCTCATGGTGGTCAGTCGCAGGGGTGTGTTGTGCGCGGGTGTGGCGGGGGCGGGGGTGCTTGCGCTGGGTGGCGGGGCGCGGGCGGTCGCGGCGCCCGCCGCCGACGAGTTCGCGAAGATCGTCTCGGCCTACCGGGCGTTGCAGGTGGGCAAGCACCGGCGGTCGCCGGAACGCGACCAGGCCGTGCGCGCGCTCGACGAGGTGGCGGCGGGCTACGACGCGGCGATGAACGTCGGCGCCGATCAGCTGTGGGCGGATCTGCCGGTGCGGGCGGGTAGCGAGTTCTTCCCGAAGATGTACTACCGGCTGCGCACGATCGCCGTCGACTGGGCGACGCCCGGTTCGGCGCTGTCCGCCAAACCCGGGACGGCCGCGCGGATCCGCACCGCCCTGGACACCCTGTACCGCCTGCAGTACAACGAGAACACCAGCGAGATCGGCAACTGGTACGTCTACGAGATCGGGGTCCCGTACTGGTTGCTGCAGACCGTGGTCGCCCTGGGCGGCGAACTCCCCGCCGCGGACCGCGAGCGGCTGCTCCGCCCGGTGCTGCGGTTCGTCGGCGATCCCAACCGGCGCACCAGCAATCCGCGCGTCGTCGAAACCGGCGCCAACCGGGCGGACAAGGCGTTGATCACCGTGGTGTCCGGTGCGCTCGCCGGGGACGCCGACCGGATCGCCACCGGAGTCGCCGCGGTCACCGATGTCGCGGGCGGCGGGGCGGCGAGCCTGGTGAGACGGGTGACCAGCGGCGACGGTTTCCACACCGACGGGTCCTTCCTCCAGCACGACGTGGTGCCCTATCCCGGGCACTACGCCCTGGTGCTGCTGCAGGCGGTCGCCGGGCTGGCCGAGGTCACCGCCGGGACGCGCTGGGAACCACCGGCGGACGTGCGCCGCGCGATCGGCGAGGCGGCGGCCGACGCCTGCGCCCCGTTCATGTTCGCCGGGTCCATGATGGAACCGGTGCGCGGGCGTTTCCTTTCCCGCCAAGGGGAAACCGGGCACGACAGCGGCCACCAGCTGACCGCGGCGGCGGTCCTGCTCGCCCGGACCGCCCCGGAGCCGATCCGTTCCCGGCTGGCCGGGCTCGCCGCCGACTGGATCGACCGCGGCAAGTGGGCGCCGTTCCTCAAGGTCACCGACGTCGGCCGGTTCTCCGGCGGCCTGCAACCGGTCGGCGTGCCCGAGGTCGAGTACGCCCAGGAACTCCTGGCCACCCGGCCGGAGCGGCCACCGCTGGCGCCGGTGCACCGGGTTTTCGGCCAGCAGGACCGGATGGTGCACGTGACGCGCGACTGGTCGGCGTCGCTGGGCATCGGCTCGGCCCGGATCTGCCGGTACGAGTCCATCAACGGGATGAACCTGCACGGCTGGTACACCGGTGACGGGGTGCTCTACGTCTTCCTGCCCGGCGCCGAGGGCCATTACAGCGACGCCTACTGGCCGACGGTCGACGCGAGACTGCTCCCGGGCACCACCACGAAGGACGCCACCCCGCCCCCGCTCGAATCGGTACCGCTGACCTCGAAGTCCTTCGCGGGCGGCGCGCGGCTGGACGACGGCCACGGTGTGCACGGCCTCGATTTCGTGTCCCAGGACGGCACGCTCACCGCGAAGAAGTCGTGGTTCTTCACCCCGGCCGGGGTGGTGTGCCTCGGCGCGGGCATCACCGATTCCTCCGGCGCGGCGGTACGCACGACCGTGGAGAACCGGAACCTCGGGGAACGCGGCGGCGGGCGGCTGCTCGTCGACGGCCGACCGTCCACTGTGGAACTCGGGCGCACCGCGACCGTGCGTGGCGCCCGGTGGCTGCACCTCGAGTGCTTCGGCGGGTACGTGCTGCTCGGCGACGCGACGCTTTCGGTGCTGCGCGAGGACCGCACCGGGACCTGGCGGGACGTGGACACCGGGGCCAACACCGGTGGCACCACCACGCCGTACACCCGCCGGTACCAGAAACTCGTGCTGGAGCACGGAACCCGGCCGCAGGGGGCGGCCTATGCCTACGGCGTGCTCCCGGCCGCGTCCGTTCCGGCCACGATCCTGGCGGCGGGCGCCTGGCGGGTGCGGGCCAACACCGCCGCCGCCCAGGCGATCCGGTTGTGGGACACCACCTTGCTCGCGAACTTCTTCGAGGCCGGAACGGTCGACGAACTCGGCGTGTCCGGCCCGGCCTCGGTGGCGCTCGCGCGATCCCGCGACGGCTGGCGGCTCGCGGTCGCCGATCCGACGCAGCGGCAGGAGACGATCCGGGTCACCGTCCGGCGGCGGACCGTCGAGGTCCCGGTCGCCGGGGCCCTCGGCGCCACGCGGACGGTGACCGTGCCCCGCTAGCTGGTCGAAACCCGCACGTAGTCGATCACCAGGGTGTTCGGGAACGGGGTGTTCCCGTCCGGATCGCCGGGCCAGTACCCGCCGACCGCGAGGTTGAGGATCAGGAAGAACTGCTTGTTGAACACCCACTGCTTACCGGCCAGATCGGCTGGAGTGCGCCGCTGGTAGACGGTGCCGTCGACCGACCAGGAGATCGAATCGGGCGCCCAGTCGATGGCGAAGGTGTGGAAACCGTCCGCGAACCGCTGACCGTTCGGCAGGCTGTACGCCGCGCCGATGCCGCCCGAACCGGAATAACCGGGGCCGTGGATCGTGCCGTGCACGGTGCTGGGCTCGAAACCGACGTTCTCCATGATGTCGATCTCGCCGCACGCGGGCCAGCCGACGCCGCCGATGTCGTTGCCCAGCATCCAGAACGCCGGCCACATGCCCTGACCGGCCGACATCTTGATCCGCGCCTCGACGTGGCCGTACTGCCCGGTGAACCTGCCCGAGGTGTTCAGCCTCGCCGAGGTGTACTGGCAGGTTCCGTACCAGCACTGGTAGTTCGCCGGGTTCTCCTTGCGCGCGGTGATCACCAGGTTGCCCTGGCCGTCCAGCGCGGCGTTGCCGGTGCCGTTGGTGTAGTACTGCCGTTCGTGGTTGTTGACGTTGTCGCCGGTCTCCAGCTGCCATTTCCCGCCGTCCACGGCGGCCCCGGCGGGACCGGTGAAATCGTCGGTGAAGGTGGCGGCCGCCGCCGGGGGAGCGGCGGCGGGAGCGGCCGCCGCCAGACCGCTCGAGGCGACCACCGCCGCGGCGGCGAGGGCGAGCACGGGCTGGAATCCGCGCGGGAATCGTCGGGTTGACATCGTTGTCACCTCTCGAAGGTTTGCCCGCGGTGCAGGGGAACGATCGTTTGTTGTTGCGGGCAACAAAAGTATGCAGCGGAGGAAACTCACTCGCAAGAGGCAGTGTCCGCGACCGGTTCACGGGAGCGGTAAGTGAATAGCGCTTCGAGCTGCTGGTCGCCACGCCCTGTCCCGGGCGAAGACCGCGGACGCGGCACTGGCCGCCGTGCTGGAGTCCTATCTGGACCTGACGCTCGGCCACGGCGACCTGATCGGCATCCTGATCACCGAGATGATCAACCTGCCGGAGGCGCACCGGCACGAACTGCGCCGCCGCCCGGCCTTGCGCGCGGAGTTGCTCGCGATCGGCCGGGCGCTGCCGGGGATCACGGCCGATACCACGGCGGGGCGATCCTCCAGGTGACGTCGTCGGCGTAGAAGGCCTTGGCGTTGTAGCTCCCGGGGCCACCGGAGGCGGCCAGCCACAGTTCGGACGCGTAGTGGCGGAGGAACCGGCCGGGCTTGTTGTTGGCCTCGAAGGAAACTCCCGCGCCGCCGAGACCCGGGCGGGCGCACCAGGTGGCGTCCTCCAGGTACTGGTACCGGGGTTCGGTGGACAGTTTGTATTCCTTGCGGACGCGGAAGTCGCGGTGCCGCAGGTACTCACCGGGGAAGTTCACCGATTCGAACGAGTAGCATGCGGCGTTGGCCAGCCCACGGCGGACGATCCAGGTGGCGTCCTTCCTGAGCGTTTCGTCCGAGGCAGCGGTGACCTTCTCGGTGTAGCCGAGCGAGTCGTAGTGCCGCGCGAACTTCTCGGTGTGACCGGGCGTGGTGACCTGCAACGAGATCGGGGCGTTCAGGGTGAGCGGCACGGATTCGGCCACCGGGGTTCCGGCGAGCAGCGCTCGGTTCGCCTTGCGCAGCCGGGCGGCGTCGGGTTTGAGCACCCGCCGGTCATAGGTGTAGAGGCCGTTCACCTCGGTTTCCACGTCGGTGAGCTGGGTGTAGATCGCCGAGGACAGCCCGTTGGCCGGGATGAGTCGTTGGATTTCGGCCTGCATGTGCACGTACCGGTTGGTCAGCGCCTCCGCACTGCGCACCTTCTCGTAGCTGTACTCGACGCCCGGCTTCCAGACGTGCCCGGGAACGGCCAGGCCGAGGCCGCCGTACTCGCCGAGCGCCGCGACGCGGGTCGCGGTCGCCTGGTG
This sequence comes from Amycolatopsis anabasis, assembly GCF_009765355.1. Classification (GTDB taxonomy): domain Bacteria; phylum Actinomycetota; class Actinomycetes; order Mycobacteriales; family Pseudonocardiaceae; genus Amycolatopsis; species Amycolatopsis anabasis. Next base: position 75,439 of record NZ_VTHK01000029.1, read on the forward strand.
CGGCGCGTCCGGATCGTCGAGGTCGTCCGGGCCGACGTAGATGTGGTCGTCGACGACGTCGCCGTTCCCGGCGTCGACCTCGCCGCAGCAGTTGACCCCGGAGTTGTTGTCGACCAGCCGCGTCGGGTCCCAGGCCTTGACCTGGTTCGTGATGTCGCCGACCTGGTAGGCGCCCCAGCCCTCGTTGAACGGCACCCACTGGACGATCGAGGTCACGCCGCGCAGCTGGTCGATCAGGGCGCGCAGCTCGGCCTTGAACCCGGCGTCCGCCTCGGCGTTCGCGGGCGGGCGCGCCATCGACGGCATGTCCTGCCACACCAGCAGGCCGAGCTTGTCGGCCCAGTAGTACCACCGGTCTGGTTCGACCTTGGCGTGCTTGCGGACGGTGTTGAAGCCGAGGTCCTTGTGCGCTTGCAGGTCGAACTTCAGCGCCTCGTCGGTCGGCGCGGTGTAGACGCCGTCCGGCCAGTAGCCCTGGTCCAGGGTTCCGGCCTGGAACACGAACTGGCCGTTGAGAACGGGCCGGAGCACGCCGTTGACCTGCGCCTTGCCGATCGAGCGCATCCCGAAATAGCCGCCGACCCGGTCCAGCACGCCGGTGCCGTCCTCGACGGTGGCCTCGAGGTCGTAGAGGAACGGGTTGTCCGGGGACCACAGCCGGGGATTGGGCACGTTCAGCCGGAGTTCGGTGTCCGGCGCGCCGGTGCCGGTCGCGACGACCGTGCCGCCGTCGCGCGCGGTGACCCGCACGGTTTTGCCCGCGGCGCCGGCGGTGCGGACGGTGACCCCGACCGCCGAACCGGGCACGTCCGGGGTGACGTCGAGCCGGGTCACGTGCGCGGCCGCGGTCGGCTCCAGCCAGACGGTCTGCCAGATGCCCGAGGCGGCGGTGTAGAAAATGTCGCTCGGGTTGAGGCGCTGCTTGCCGAGCGGTTGCCCGCCCGCGTCGGTCGGGTCGTGCACGCCGACGAGCAGTTCGTTGCCGCCGGGCCGCACCGCGTCGGTGATGTCGAAGGAGAACCGGGTGTACCCGCCGGTGTGGCCGCCCACCCGCACGCCGTTGACCCAGACCTCGGCGCGCCAGTCCACCGCGCCGAAGTTGAGCTGGATCCGGCGGCCGGACCACTCGGCGGGCACGGTGAAGTCGCGCTGGTACCACATCCGGTCGTGGTGGCGCTGGATACCGGACAGCGCCGATTCGATCGGGTAGGGGACCAGCACCGATTCGGCGAGCGGCTGCCCGATCGGCGGCGCCTGCCCGGCGGTGGCCGCGGCGAACCGCCAGACGCCGTTGAGGTTCTGCCAGTCCGGCCTGGTCAGCTGCGGCCGCGGGTATTCCGGCAAGGCGTTGTCCGGGCCCACCTGGGCGGTCCAGGGCGTGGTCAGCGGCGGGGTCTTCGGCTGCCAGCCGGTGGTGCTCGCGGAGGCGACCCCGGGCAGGCCGCCGAGCGCGAGGAGGGCGCCGATCAGGAGCGGGAGGATTCTTCGGTGCACGGTGCGCGACGACATGGCGATACCCCCAGATGTGAACACGCTTCCAATACCGTCCATCACGCGCTCGCCGTTACCGGGGTTGCCCGGCGGGCATGAAAGTATGGCGAACCGTGACGGACAGCGACGCCAAGTGCGTGTTTTGCGCGGTGATCCGCGGTGACGAGCAGGCCGAGGTCATCGCGGAGAACGACCACCTGATGTCTTTCCTGGACCACCGGCCGCTCTTCCGCGGGCATGTGCTGCTCGTGCCGAAGACCCATCACCGCATTCTCAGCGATCTTCCGGCCGAGCGCGTGCCGGAGTTCTTCACCGAGGCACAGCGGCTGGAACGCGCGGTGGAGACCGGGCTGGAAACCGACGGCTCGATGATCCTGATCAACAACGTGGTGAGCCAGTCGGTGCCGCATCTGCACCTGCACGTCATCCCGCGGCGCCGCAAGGACGGGCTGCGGTTCTGGCTCGGACCCCGGCATCCATACGATGCCGAACATCCGGCCAAGGCCTACGCGGAGAAGATTCGCGAGGCTTTGGCGGCGCTCTGAGGGGCCTGCCTGGTACACGGAAGGGAGGCCGGGTGCTGGGGGTCGTGAGTGGACAGACCGGTTAGAACCGGCCCAAACACTCACGACCCCGCATGCTCGGGGCGCCGGCCGGCACCACCCGCGGGAACGGCGGTGCCGGCCGTCCTGGGGGCGGGCGTCACTCCTGACAGGTCCGGCCCCGGTTGATGCAGTTCACCAGCCGGTTCATGATTTGCTGGGACATCACGTTCGCGAAATCGTCGTGTTCGGATGCCGGGTTGTGATCCTCCTCGGGGAATGAGTCCACTTTGTACTGACCCGCGAGCTGCACCTCACGCGGGATGTCGTAGGTCAGGCTGATCCGCAGTTGCGGCACCGCCGTGAAACCGGATTTGCACTGGCCGTTGGCGTTCGGGAACACGATGTGGTCGCGGTGGTTCTTGCTGTCGATGTTCTTGCCGTCCCAGCAACTCGGGAAATCGTGCACCCGCTTGACTTTGCTCCCTTCCGGGCAGATCGGGTACTTGTCGATCAGGCGGTCCTCGAAACCGGTGCAGGTGAAGCCCGCCTTGGCGTTCTTCGGGCCGTTCGTCGAAACCTTGGCGTCGCCGTAGAGCACGCGCAGGAACTTCGGCATGGCCCGGACCGGGCCGGCCGGGCTGCCGCGGAAGGTGAGTTCGACGGTTTCCGGTCGCTGGATTTCCCCGTCGTTCCCGGGCAGCTCGTTCGCGTCGTCCTGCTCGGGCAGGCGGGGCAACTGACCCACGCCTTCGCTGTTCTCGTCGCCGTTGTCGATTCCCTTGCTGTTCTTGTTCCGCATCGCGCAGGCGGCCAGATCGTCCATGTCCGGACGCTCGCCGGAGCGGCCGACCGCGTCGGCGATCCGGTTTATCGAGGCGCTTCGCTTGTCCCGCAACGGGTTCAGCACGGCATCTTCGTTCGTGCCGGGATTGGCGGCGAGCTGCTTGTCGGCTTCCGCCTGCTGCTGGTCCAGTTCGGCCAGTTGCCCGTCCACCTCCGGCATCGCCTCGTCCGGCACGTCGGCCAGCGCGGTCGCGACGTCCGGGCATTCCACCCGGGGCACTTCCGCGGCCTGCTTGTCCTGATCGCGCTGGGCCTCCCGCTTCTGCTTGTTCTCGCCCGAGGATCCTTCTCCTTGCTCTTCTTCCTCCTCCTCCTGATCGATGCGGAGCACGGGCCAGAAGTACGCGGATTGGTCACCGTTCTTGCAGGTGGTGCCCGCCGCGAGCAGGCTCCGGTTGTTGGAGACGGCGTTGGTGGACAGGTTTCCCACGTAGTCGTGCAGATGCTCGGCGCCGTTGCGCACGCCGGGCTGCGCGATGAAGTTGTCCGGGTTGAAGTGGCCGTTCTCGTTCTTGCCACAGTCGACCGTGAACGTTCCCCGCGACGCGCGCCCGGACAACCGTGGTTCCTTGACGTTCGGCTGCACCTTGGTGATGTCGACGAAGAAGGACTTGTCGACCGCGTCGGCGCTGGCTCGTCCTGGGTCACCGGTCGTGGTGGCGATCGCGACGGCGCCGACCGCGATCGTCAGGCCGAGCGCACCGGTCGCCAGTTTCGTTCTCCGGGAGACTCGGTGTCGCCCTTGGTTTCGGGCCATTGACTGCTCACCTCGTTCACGTTTCGCCCGGGCGCGCGCGGGTACGCGTGCGCCCCGGCTTGGAGCTGCAGATGTGTTCGGTGCAAAGGAATCCCGGCCGGGAAACGTCGATCAGGTGCGTCGCGGGGCCTGACACCGGTACATACGGATGCCGCCACATCGGGAGTTCAAAACGCGACTCCGCCGTTATCGTTCCGTTACCTTATCTTGCGGCGCTTGCAAGAAAGTGGCTCCGGGAGGTGCCTGCGCTCAGTTCCGGGGAAGTAGGCCGTTCGCGAGCACGTCGGTCGCCGTGGCGAGCATGGCGCGGAGTTCGGATTCCGTGCGGCGCAGGGAATCCGGGCGCCAGGCGAGGCTGATGATGCCGTTCCAGGCGGCCCAGAGGATCGCGGCGACCTCCTCGGGATCGACGGCGCGCAACTCCCCGGCCTCGATCCCGTGCCGCAGCGCCGCGACGAGCCGGGCGTTCTGCTCGTCGACCGAGCGGACCAGCCGTGCGGAAAGCTCCTGGCCCGCCGGGTACTGCCCGGGCTCGTTCGGGAAGGCCAGCATCCGGAAGTAGTCCGGGTGGTCGAGGTAGAACCGCAGGTACTCCTCGGCCGCGGCGTAGATCTGGTCCCGCGGCGACCGGTTCGCGGTGTACGCGCGGTCCATGTAGTGCCGGTCGACGTCCAGGGCGCGTTCGACCACGGCCGCGTGCAACCCGGCCTTGGAGCCGAAGTGGTTGTAGATCGAGCCCACGGCGACCCCCGCGCGGCCGGCGATCTCCTCGACGGTCACCTCGTCGACCGGGCGCTCGCGGAAGATCTCCTCGGCGGCGTGCAGCAACGCGTCCAGGGTGCGGCGCTTGCGGGGATCCATGCGGGCCTTTCGTGAAGTCGTTGCAAGATCCGGGCGTCACTGTACTGCGCGGGTTCCGGGTTCACGGGGGAGACGCGGGAAGGCGCAGCCGCACGCGGTAACCGCGGTTCCGGGTCGGCCCCGCCTCCACCGTCCCGCCCAGCAGCGCGGCGCGTTCGCGCAAGCCGAGGAGCCCCTGACGCGCGCTGGGCAGCGGCACGATCGGCCGGGTGGGCGGGGTGTTGGTGATGGTGACGACCAGTTCGTTGTCCTCCTCGCCGAGCCGGATCGTCGCGGTCGCGCCGGGCGCGTGCTTGCGGACGTTGGTCAGCGCTTCCTGGACCGTGCGGTAGATCGCGCGCTGCACCGGCGCGCCGGTGTCCGCGGGCAGTTCGCCGTCGAGCCGCGCCTTGATCCCGCTGGTGCGGATGAGCTGGTCGAGTTCGGCGAGCGTGGGCTGCGGCGTGAGGTCGGGGCTCGGGCTGCCGGACGCCCGCAGCAGGGTGACCATGTGCCTGAGCTCGTCGAGGGTGTTCACGCTGAGCTGGCGGATCGTGGCGGCGGCGTCGCGCGCGTCCGGATCGGCGGTGCTGACCTGCAACGCCCCGGCGCGAACGGCGATGAGGCTCACCTGGTGCGACACCACGTCGTGCATTTCGCGCGCGAGCTGGGTGCGTTCCCGGGCCAGGGCGCTGGCCGCGTCCAGGCGGCGCTCGTGCTCCCGCGCCTCGCGGATTTCGTCGAGGCGCAGGGAGAGATCGCGGCGGGTGCGCATGAGCTGCCCCAGCGAGATCGGGGCGGCGGCGGTCATGATCGCGTAGATGACCTCGAGCAGGATCGCGTTCCCGTCGGAGACCAGGAGTTCGGGCGGCGGCCAGGGCAGGGTGTACCCGGCGACCACCGCGACCGCGCAGCCGGCGAGGATCCGGCGGTCGCGGGTCTGTTTCGCGACGGTGTACAGGGCGATCAGGGCGGCGATCACCGCGTCGGCGAGGAACAGCGCGGGCAGGCTCAGCACGAAGGCGACGTAAGGGAGCCGCCGCCGGACGGCGAGTGCCGCCGCGGCGACGGTGGCGGCCACCGTGAACCAGGGTTCGCTGGGGTCGGCGTTGAGCCAGACGTCCAGCAGCGCGATGCCGACGAGCGCGGCGTCGACCACCGGGGCGGGCGGTTTCATAGCAGGTCTTCGCTCTGCTCGAGCAGGCCGGCGCGCTGCGCGAGCAACGCGGCCTGCACCCGGCTGCCGACTTCCAGTTTCGCCAGGATCGCGCTGACGTGATCCTTGACCGTGCCGACGCTGAGGTGGATCCGCGCGCCGATGTCGGCGTTGGAGAGCCCGTCCGCGATCAGCACGAGCACCTCGCGTTCCCGGTCGGTCAGCTGGGCCACCCGCCGGGCGGCCGCCGCGCTGGCCCCGCCGTCGAGGTACCCGTCCACGACCGCCCGGGTGACCTTCGGCGACAGCACCACGCCACCCGCCGCGAGCGTGCGGACCAACTGGGCGAGTTGTTCGGGGTCGGTGTCCTTGAGGATGAATCCGGCCGCGCCCGAACGGAGTGCGGCCGCGATGTACTCGTCGGAGTCGAACGTCGTCAGCATCGCCACCACCGGTGGATCCGGCATGCCCCGAATCTCCCGCAGAATGGTGAGGCCGTCGACATCCGGCATCCGGATGTCCAGCAGCACGACGTCGGGCCGGTGCAGCCCGACCTCGCGCATCGCCTGGCTCCCGGCCGCGGTGGACACCACGTCGATGTCCCCCGCGGCCCGGAGGATGAGCTCGAAGCCCGAACGCACCAGGGCTTCGTCATCGACCACGACTACCCGGATCACCCGCACCCCGCTCGGTCGCCCTTCCCCTGCGCTCAACAGTAGGGCAACTCAGGAGCGGGAAACTCGGAAATTCAGGCGGGTTCGGGGAGCGGCTCGCCAGTTTCCAGGAGGGTCTTGAGGCTGGACAGGATGGGGGACCAGCCCTCGCTGATCATGCTGTGGAGCTTGCCGTTCGGTTCGAAATCGTCGTGGACGACGGTGAGTTTCACCATTTCGCCGACCGGTTCGATTTCGAAGGTGACCTTGGACCGGCGTTCCCTGGCGAGCTGGGCCAGGGTTTCCTCGTCCAGGTCGACGCTCTTGGCGAATTCCGGGGTGAAGGTGTGCCAGGTGTAGGCGAGGCGGCGGTAGGGCTCGGATTCCAGGACGACCTGTTCGGGATCCTCGATCCGCACGCCCAGTTGCTCCCAGGCCATCGTCGAACCGGCCTGCCAGTCCGTGTCGAACGTGGTGCCCCAGTAACGGCTGGTGAAGGCCGGGTCGGTCAGCGCCTGCCAGAGCTTCTCCGGCGTGGTGCTGATGTAGGTGGTGTAGACGAACTCGGGGTTGCCCATGGGGTCCTGCTCCAATGCGGTCTTCAGATCCGCGAGCGCGCGCACGCGTTCGCGGTCGTATTGGTTGATCCAGCGTTCGGCGATGGCGTTGATCGGCTCGGCGTTGAGGTAGTGCAGCTTCTCCCGGCCGCGCTTCACCGCGCTCACCAGGTTCGCCGCCTCCAGCACCGCCAGGTGTTTGCTGACCGACTGCCGGGCCATGTCCAGCCCCGCGCACAGTTCCCGCAGGCTCTGCCCGTTGCGGGCGTTCAAACTGTCGAGCAACCTGCGGCGGCTGGCGTCGGCCAGCGCCTTGAACACCTCGTCCATCTCGTGCCACCCTAAACATGCAGCCGTTTGGCTGCCTGAAGAATAGGCAGCCAAACGGCTGCATGTCAACCGTGCAGGGTAACCGCAGGTCAGAGGTGGGTCCACACCTCGTTCAGGGCGCCGCGGAGGATCTGCTCGATCTCGTCGAACTGGGCCTGGCCGCAGATCAGGGGCGGCGAGACCTGGACGACCGGTTCGGCGCGGTCGTCGGCCCGGCAGTACAGCCCGGCTTCGAACAGGGCGCCGGAGAGGTGACCGCGCAGCACCCGTTCGGATTCCTCGGCGGTGAAGGTCTCCTTGGTGCCCTTGTCCTTGACCAGTTCGATCCCGTAGAAGAAGCCCGCGCCCCGGATGTCGCCGACGATCGGCAGCTCGGCCAGTCTGTCCAAAGTGGAGCGAAACGCGGACTCGTGTTCGCGCACGTGCCGGTAGAGGTCCTCGCGTTCGATCAGGTCGAGGTTGGCCAGGGCCACCGCGCAGGAAACCGGGTGACCGCCGTAAGTGGAGCCGTGCATGAACGTGGTGGTGCCGTGCTGGAACGGTTCCGCCAGGCGATCGGCGACCAGCACCGCGCCGAGCGGGGCGTATCCCGAGGTGAGCCCCTTGGCCGTGGTGATGATGTCGGGGGCGTAGCCGTACCGCTTGGCGCCGAAGTCGAAACCGAGGCGGCCGAACGCGCAGATCACCTCGTCGGACACCAGCAGCACGTCGTGCCGGTCGCAGATCTCGCGGACGCGCTGGAAGTACCCGGGCGGCGGCGGGAAGCAGCCGCCGGTGTTCTGCACCGGCTCCAGGAACACGGCCGCGACGGTGTCCGCCCCCTCGAACTCGATGGCCTGCTCGATCTGGTCGGCGGCCCAGCGGCCGAACGCCTCGTAGTCGTCACCGTGCTCCGGCGCGCGGTAGAAGTTGGTGTTCGGCACGCGGAGCGTGCTCGGCACCAGCGGCTCGAAATCCTGTTTGGCGCCGGGGATCCCGGTGATCGACAGCGCGCCCTGGGATGTGCCGTGGTAGGCCAGCGAACGGCTGATCACCTTGTGCTTCCCCGGTTTCCCGGTCAGTTTGAAGTACTGCTTGGCCAGCTTCCACGCGGTCTCCACCGATTCGCCGCCGCTGACGGTGAAGAACACCCGGTTCAGGTCGCCGGGCGCGTCGGCGGCGAGGCGTTCGGCGAGTTCGATCGCGGCCGGATGGGCGTGGCCCCACAACGGGAAGTACGCCAGCTGCCGGGTCTGCCGGGCCGCGGCCTCGGCGAGTTCCTCGCGGCCGTGCCCCACCTGGACGGCGAACAGTCCGGCCAGGCCGTCGAGGTACCGCTTGCCGTTCGAGTCCCAGAGGTAGGCGCCTTCGCCGCGCACGATCACCGGGACCTCCGCCTCGGCGAAGCCGGAGTGGCGGGTGAAGTGCAGCCACAGGTGGTCCGCGGCCGACCGGGACAGATCGGTGGTCAGGACGTCCGCGGTGAGCAGAGCTTCGTCGGGCATGGTTCCTCGCAACGGGGAATCGGCAGGACCGCCGGGTTGTCCCGGCGGCGCGGTCTTCCTCGTTTATCGCACACCAGTCGACCTTGCGCAAGCGAATCCGTTGTTGCGAAGGCTTGAGGCTGCGGATTTCGTAGCCGGGGCTAGCGGGTGCCCCACTGGTAGGACTGCTTGCGCAGCTTCAGGTAGACGAGCGTCTCCGCGCGGCGCACGCCCGGCATCGTGCGGATCCGGGTGGAGATCAGCTCCAGCAGGCGGGTGTCGTCCGCGCAGATGGCCTCGCACAGGAGGTCGAACCGGCCGGCGCAGATGATCACGTACGCGATCTCGTCGATCTCGGCGAGCGCGTCGGCGACCGGTTCCAGCGGGCCGTCGACGTTGATCGCGATCATGGCCTGGCGGAACAGCCCGACCTGCATCGGATCGGTGACCGCCACGATCTGGATCACACCGGTTTCGGACAGGCGCTGAACCCGCTGGCGAACCGCGGCCTCGGACAGGCCGACCGCCTTGCCGATCGCCGAATACGACCGCCGGCCGTCTTCCTGGAGCTGCTCGATGATCTTCTTCGAGAGGTCGTCGAGCGGAGGGGACGCGGGCCGTTCGGTGGCCGGGTTCTTCGCGTTCATGGGCGCATTATTCCGGTCGCCCGGCGCGGTCGGCCGGCTTCCGGGCGGTTCGCGGGTCGAGTCGCCGATCGGTGCTCCAGGTGGGCCAATTCGAGGCATTGGATCACGTTAACAACGGATTTCGTTGCGATCGACCCGTTGACATCGCGAATTTCGCGCTGTTCTATGCGTCACACCGTTGTCGGCCGAGGGCAAGGAGAGCGCGCATGACCGGAACCGCGACCCCCGACCCGCCGGTGCTCACACCGGACCGCGACGGCCCGCCGCGCGCGCTGACGCGATCGATCGGCGTGACCGGCGGAACCCTGCTCACGCTGAGTTGCCTGACCCCGGCGTCCTCGTTGTTCGTGGTCGTGCCCCCGCTGCTGGGCACGCTCGGCACCGGCACCGCGCTGACCATCGCCCTGGCCGGGCTGCTGTGCGTCGCGGTCGCCTTCTGCTACTCCGAACTGGGCACGCTGGTGCCCAGTTCCGGCGGCGAGTACGCGATGGTGAGCACGGTGGCCGGCCGGTTCGCCGGCTGGCTGATGTTCGTGCTCTCGCTGCTCATCGTCCTGGTCATCCCGCCGATCATCGCGGTCGGCGTGGCCGAGTACCTGAGCGCGGTGGTCGAGCTCGACGCACCGGTCGCGGGGGCCCTGGTGATGGTGGCCTCGACGTTGATGGGCCTGCTGAACCTGCGCGCCAACGCGTGGATCACCGGGATCTTCCTCGGGCTCGAGGTGGTGGCCGCCGGGGTGGTGGCCGCGCTGGGCTTCGCCCACGCCGAACGCCCGGTGACGGTGCTGCTGCGCCCCGCGCTGACCGAGCACTCGAGCACGCTGACCGCGGTGACCGTGGTGGCGGGGCTGGCCGTCGCGCTGTTCGTGCTGCAGGGTTTCACCACCGCCGTCTACCTCTCCGAGGAGATGCGGTCCCCGCGCCGGACGGTGGTGCGTACCGTGCTGTGGACCCTGCTGATCGGCGGCCTGGTGGTGCTCGTCCCGGTCGTCGCGATCATCCTGGGCGCCCCCGATCTGGAGACGCTCGCCGCCGGCGACCTCGCGGCGATGGTGACCGGGTGGAGCGGTTCGGGCGTCGGCGTGTTCGTGAGCCTGTGCATCGCGGCCGCCATCGTGAACGCGGCCATCGTGATGGTCATCCAGAACTCGCGGGTCCTCTACGCCTCCGCCCGCGATCGCGCCTGGCCGGTGGCGGTGAGCCGCGCGTTCGGCACGGTGAGCCGCCGGTTCGGGTCGCCGTGGGTCGCCACGCTCGTCGTCGGACTGTCCGGCGCCGCCCTGTGCTTCGTGCCGATCGACACGCTTTCCGGGGTGACCAGCGTGTCGGTCGCCGCTCTCTACCTCGGCGTCGCGGTCGCCTCGCTGGTCGGCCGCCGCGGCGCGCACCGGACCGGGCAGGCGTGGCGGATGCCGTGGTGGCCGGTGCTGCCGATCCTGGTCGCGATCGCGCTGCTCTACATCCTTTCCCAGCAGAAGTTCCTGGATCTGGTCATCACGGTTGGCATCCTGGTGCTGGCGACCGCCTACTGGCGCTGGTACCTCCGGCCCCGGCCGGACCGGCGCTGGATCGTCGTCGCGCGGCCCGAGAGCGAGGAGTGATCGTTGCCCCGCACCGAGATGTTCCGCTTCCTGCGCCGCACGGCGCTCGACCATGCGGCGGCCGAGCGCGCCGGGATGCCGGTGCTCGAGTTCCGCGAAGCCCGGCTGGCCCGGGCCGCGGGCGCGCTGAGCCGCCGGGACGTGCTGAGAATCGGCGCCGCGTTCGGCGGTGCGGCGCTCGTCCTGGGCGCGTCCCGCCCCGCGCGAGCCGTCCCCGTCAGGAAACCCGCGCCGCGGATCGCCATCGTCGGCGCCGGGATCGCCGGGCTGACCGCGGCGCTGACCATGGCCGACGCCGGGATCGCGGCGACCGTGTTCGAAGCCGGGGACCGCGTCGGCGGGCGGATGTTCTCCGAACGCGACTACTGGGGCGGCCAGACCGCGGAATACGGCGGCGAGTTCATCGACACCGGTCACACGGCGATCCGCGACCTCGCCCGGCGGTTCGGCCTGCCGCTGACCGACGTCCGCGACGCCGCGCCGGAGGAAAGCCGGGACCTCCTGTTCTTCGGCGGCCGCTACCGCTCGCACCCCCAGTTCGTCGAGGACTTCCGGCCGGTCTACAAGGCGCTGCGGGCCGACCTCGACACGGCGGGGGAGGCGGCGCCGACCTGGGACTCGGCCACCCCGGGCGGGGTGGCGCTGAGCCGGATGAGCGTCGAGGAGTGGATCGCGACCCGCGTTCCCGGCGGTTACTCGACCTGGATCGCCCGGTTCCTCGACGAGGCCTACACCGTCGAATACGGCCGCGAGACCGGCGAGCAGACCGCGGTGAACCTGGTCTACCTGATGGCCGACCAGGAGGACCTGGCGAATCCGAACGTCTGGGGCGCCTCCGACGAACGGTTCCGGATCACCGGCGGCAACCAGCGCCTGCCGGAAGCGATCGCGGCCGCGTTGCCGCGGAACGCCATCCAGTACGGCTGGCGGCTCGAGGCGATCGCACGCGACGCGAACGGCGGCCAGACGCTGACCTTCGACGGGGGCCGGACGGTCCGCGCGGACCACACGATCCTGACCCTGCCGATCGGCGTGCTCCAGCGGGTCGACCACACCCGAGCCGGGTTCGATCCCCGCATGCGCGCGGCGATTTCCGCGCTGCGCATGGGGTTCTGCAGCAAACTGCACCTCGGCCTGGGCTCCCGCCCGTGGCTCGCGCCGGGGCCGTGGCCCGGGGTTTCCAACGGCACCACGTTCGCCGACCTCGGTTACCAGCAGACCTGGGACGCCACCGCCGGGCAGCCCGGGCGGAAAGGCATCGCCGTGCAGTACGGCGGTGGCGAGGGGGCACTGCGCTTCCGGCCCGCCCGGCCGTTCACCACCAACCGGACCGCGTACGTGCGCGCGGCGGCGGCCCGCGAACTGGCCGCCGTGGACGAGGTCGTGCCCGGGGTGCGGCGGGCGTGGACCGGCCGGGCGACGCTCGCCGCGTGGCACGTCAACCCGGACTCACTGGGCGCCTACAGTTGCTATCCGGTCGACTACTGCCACCGGTACGCGGGCTACGAGGGAACGCGCCAGGGCAACATCCACCTGGCGGGGGAGCACACCTCGGCCGACTCGCAGGGATATATGAACGGGGGCGCGGAAAGCGGTGCCCGAGCGGCCCGGGAGGTGCTGGCCGACCTGGCGTAGTCGGGTACCTTCGGTGCTGTTCACGTCCTGGAGGAAAAGCACCTGGTGAAGACTCGAATTCCGGTCATCGTCGTCTCGGGTTTCCTCGGTTCCGGTAAGACCACCCTGCTCAACCACCTGCTGAACAACAACGCGGGCGCCCGGATCGGCGTGATCGTCAACGACTTCGGCAGCATCAACGTCGACGCGATGCTGGTCGCCGGTCAGGTCGATTCGATGATCTCGCTGAGCAACGGCTGCCTGTGCTGCGCGGTCGACACCGCGGGGATGGACAAGCTCCTCACCCGGCTGGCCCGGCCCGGTTCGGAGATCGACGTGATCGTGATCGAGGCGAGCGGCCTGGCCGAACCGCGCAGCCTGGTCCGGCTGGTGCTGGCCAGCACGAACCAGCGCATCGAATACGGCGGCCTGGTCGAGGTGGTCGACGCCGCGGAGTTCGAGGACACTCGCGCCCGGCATCCCGAACTCGACCAGCACGTGCGGTTCGCCGATCTCGTGCTGCTCAACAAGATCGACCGCCGGACCGGGGACGCGCGGGCCCGGCTGCTCGACGAGATCGGGCGGCTCGCGGCGGGAACCCCGGTCGTGCCGACCGAACACGGGCGCGTGGATCCGGAGTTGTTCTTCGACCGCCGCACCCGGCCCGAGCGCGCCGAGGTGGCGCGGCAGCTTTCGTTCGACGAACTCCACGAGCACGATCACCACTGCGACGACGGCCACGCGCACGCCCAGTACCAGAGCGTCGAGTTCGTCACCGAGGAGGCGCTGCACCCGCGCCGCTTCATGCGGTTCCTCGACGAACGACCCGCCGGGCTGTACCGGATGAAGGGCTTTGTCTACTTCGGAGTGACCGGCCACCGGCAGAAGTTCACCCTGCACACGGTCGGCAGCTACCTCCGCGTCCACCGGTCGAACTGGGGCCGGGACGAGCCGCGCGCGACCCGGCTGGTGCTGATCGGCCGGGACCTCGACGCCGAACTGATCCGCAAGACGCTGGAAGACTGCGTGGAACCGCGGCCGCGGGACGTCGAAGAGCAGGCGATGTTGCGGATTCTCCGGTACCTGGAGGACTAGGCTCACCGGCCATGGCAAAGCTGACCTACGTGGCGCTTCAGTCGTTGGACGGATACATCGCGGACGAAGAAGGCGAGTTCGGCTGGGCGGCGCCCGACGAGGAGGTGCACGCGTTCGTCAACGACCTCATGCGGCCGGTCGGCACGTACCTCTACGGTCGCCGGATGTACCAGGTGATGGAGGTCTGGGAGAACCCGGAAACCCTGCCCGACCAGTCATCGCCGACGCTGGACTTCGCGCGTGTCTGGCAGGCGGCCGAGAAGATCGTGTACTCCCGGACGCTGGAAGCGGCGTCCACCGCGAAGACCCGGATCGAGCGGGACTTCGACCCGGAAGCGGTCCGGCGGCTGAAGGAGTCGGCGGAGGCGGATCTCGCGGTGGGCGGCCCGGAACTCGCCGCCCACGCGTTCCGGGCGGGGCTGGTCGACGAATGCCAGCTGTTCCTGTCGCCGATCGTGGTAGGCGGCGGTAACCAGGCCCTGCCCGGCAACGTCCGCTTCCAGCTCGAACTGCTGGACGAACGCCGGTTCGGCAACGGAACGGTGTTCCTCCACTACCGCACCCGGACCTGAGGCCGGACGTCGACGTGTAGGGCGCGGCCGGATCGGGTACAGGCGAGTGCAGGACCAACCTGCTGGGGGAGCTCGCCGAGGACGAGCGGTGGGCTGACCGGGCACGGGACCGCCGACGCCCCACGGCGGTCCCGTCGCCCCGGGTCGCCTGAGCTGGGGTTTTTCCTGCCATGATCGGCTCCGGGCACGTACGATCTCGCCATGGATCTGCCCGTGATGCCGCCGGTGAAGCCGATGTTGGCCAAGTCCGTGCGCGAGGTCCCGCGTGCTCCCGGCCTGGCCTACGAGCCGAAGTGGGACGGATTCCGGTGCATCGTGTTCCGCGACGGGGACGAGATCGAACTCGGTTCGCGCAACGACCGGCCATTGACGCGGTACTTCCCCGAACTGGTCGAACTCCTCGCCGGCACGCTCCCGCGCCGGTGCGTGGTGGACGGCGAGATCGTGATCGTCACCGGTGCCGGCCTCGACTTCGACGCGCTGCAACTGCGGCTGCACCCGGCCGCCTCGCGGGTGCGCAAACTGGCCGAGGAGACCCCGGCCAGCTTCGTCGCCTTCGACCTGCTGGCCCTGGACGACCGGGAGCTGACCGGTGAGCCGTTCGCCGAGCGCCGCCGGTTGCTCGGCAGCGTGCTGTCCGGGGCGTTCGGCCGAGTCCACCTCACACCGATGACGAGCGATCCGGACGTCGCCCAGGACTGGTTCACCCGGTTCGAGGGAGCCGGATTCGACGGGGTGATGGCCAAACCGCTGGACCTGCCCTACGAGCAGGACAAACGGGTGATGTGGAAGGTGAAGCACGAGCGCACCGCCGACTGCGTCGTCGCCGGATTCCGCTGGCACAAGGACGGCAAGAGCGTCGGCTCGCTGCTGCTGGGCCTGTTCGACGAGCATGGGTCGCTGCACCACGTGGGCGTGGCCAGCAGTTTCACGGCCGAGCGGCGCCGGGAACTCGTCGACGAGCTGGCGCCGCTGCGGGAGAACGCGCTCGACGGGCATCCGTGGCGGGCCTGGGCCGACGCGGACGCGCAGGCCGGGGGCCGCATGCCGGGCGGGCTGAGCCGGTGGACCGGGCAGAAGGACCTGTCCTGGGAACCGCTGCGGCCCGAATGGGTGGCCGAGGTCCGCTACGAACACGTGCAGGCCGGGCGCTTCCGGCACGGCGGCCGGTTGGTCCGGTTCCGGCCGGACCGGCGGCCCGAGTCGTGCACCTACGCCCAGTTGGACGAAGTCGCCCCCGCGGAACTCGCCGCGCTGTTCCGGGCGGAGGTGCCGTCGTGAGTTCGAGTGCGGTCACGATCGAGGTGGACGGCATCGAGCTCGCGGTGTCGAATCCGGGCAAGGTCTACTTCCCCGAGCGCGGGGAGACCAAACTCGACCTGGTCCGCTACTACCAGGCCATCGCGGAACCGCTGCTCGCGGCGCTCGGCGGCCGCCCGTTGCTGCTGGAACGCTATCCGGACGGCGCGGGTGGCAAGTCGTGGTTCCAGAAACGGGTGCCGAAGTCGGCGCCGCCGTGGCTGACCACCACGCGGGTGGCGACGCCCAACGGCACGACCAGCGACGCGCTCGTCGCGGCGGATCTGGCGCACGTGTTGTGGGCGGTGAACCTCGGCTGCCTCGGTTTCCACGTCTGGCCGTTCCGCGCCGCCACCCCCGAGGTGACCGACGAACTGCGGGTGGATCTCGACCCGTCGCCGGGGGTCGGGTTCGATCAGGTGCGGGAAGCGGCCGCGCGCACCCGGGAACTGCTCGCCGAACTCGGCATCGAGGCGAACCTGAAGACCTCGGGCTCCCGCGGCCTGCACATCTACGTGGCCCTGGAGCCGCGCTGGGACGGTTACCAGGTGCGCGCGGCGGCGGTGGCGTTGGCCCGGGAACTCGAACGCCGCCATCCCGGGCTGATCACCGCGCAGTGGTGGAAGGAGGAGCGGGGCGCCCGGGTCTTCGTCGACTTCAACCAGAACGCCCCGCACAAAACCGTGTTCGGCACCTGGTGCGTGCGGCCCCGCGAGGGCGGGCAGGTGTCGACGCCGATCGGCTGGGACGAACTGGAGAAGGTCGAACCGGACGCCCTGACGCTGGCGACAGTGCCGTCCCGGGTGGCCGAATCGGGTGACCCGTGGGCGGGAACGCGCCCACAGTCGCTCGAACCGCTGCTCGAATGGTCGCGCCGCGATCTGGCGAGCGGGCTGATGGACGCCCCGTGGCCGCCGGTGTACCCGAAGCAGCCCGGCGAGCCCCCGCGCGTCGCGCCGAGCCGCGCGCGGCGCGACTAAAAGCCGAAGCGGTACATCCGGGAGAAGTTCCTGCAGGCCGGGATCGCGTTGGTGAGCCGGTACACCGCGCGGATGCCCCTCGCCGGTATCTCCGCGAAATGCGAAAAGATGGATGCCTTCTCGAGGAAACGCAGCCGCGGGTTCCATTGTTCGAGCTGGTGCCCGTCGCGAATTCCCCAGCGGAAGATCTTCATCACCTTGGCACCCCATGGCGGAATTCCGTCGAACATCAATTCGCCGGTGGGGAAACGATCGGTCAGGCGCTGGAGCAGTTGCCGGACTTCGTTTTCGGTGAGGTAGGGCAGCAGCCCTTCGGCGACGACCAGGACCGGGCGATCCGCGGGTATCCGGTCCAGCCATTCGGGATCGGTCACCGAGGAGCCGATCATCTGGTAGCGGTCGTGCTCCGAGTAGACCTGGCGGCGCAGTTCGACGACGGTGGGGACGTCCACATCGAACCAGTCCACACCGGCCGGAAGATCGAGCCGGAACGCGCGGCTGTCCAGCCCGCAGCCGAGGTGCAGCACGATCGCGTCCGGGTGCCGGGCGAGGAAATCGGTGGCCCACACGTCCAACTGCTTCGCACGCAACGCCACGAGGAACTGGTTGCTGGACGGCCGGAGGCTCTTCATCCGGTCGAAGTCGTAGTCGATCCGGTCCATCGCTTCGGCCGCCGCGTGGTCGCCGAGGATGGAATGATTCGAACGGCTTTCATAGGCGCGCAGGTACAGGGTGCAGAGCATGGTCCATTCCACCGACCCCCATTTCACCCCGGTGAAGTCGACCTTTCCCTCGGTCATCGTCCACTCCTCTTTTTTCGCTTGCGGTATTCTTCCCAGCGCTGGATGAACTCCTCGGCGTCCTCGCCCAGGAAGGTGAAGAAATCCCGGACGTCCTCAAGTCGTTCCCGCTGCTCCGGGCGGTCCGGGCCGAGCACCGAAAGGCCGAGTTCGACGGCGTCGATACCGATCCGCGCCTGCGCCATCTGGGTGCGCAGAACCTGGGTGAAGCCGCCGGGCGTGACGCGGTAGTGGTGCTGGCGATCCGCCACCGGAACGCGTTCGACCATGCCGCCTTCCTGCAGTTGCCGGATGACCGTGCTGATCGATGCCTTGCTGACCTCGAGCGTCTTCGCCATCTCGGTGAGCGACTGCTCCGGCGGGTCGCAGATCAGCAGCCAGCCGTAGATGCGCCCCATCGTCCGCGGGCCGCCGAACTTCTCCATGGACAGCCCCATCCGATCGATGAACTCGCGCTCACCCGGGGACAGCCTCGTCATCCACCCACCCCGTACAGACCGTTAAGTACGTCCTGAACGAACTGTACACCCCGTCGCCGTCCCCGTGCCCGGGCGAGTTCCACGTTCGGGTAAGCGAACTACACACTCAGGCACGCGAACTCCACACTCAGGACTCGCGGTAGCCGACGATGGTCAGCCCAGCAGGTTGGGGTCGTCGTCCAGGGGGATTTCGCGGTGTTCCCGGCGTTCGCGGACCGGGACGTGCATGTCCACCGGGGTGCGGGCCAGCACGGAGTCGATCAGGGTGGCCAGGAAGGCGTTCGCGCCCAGGTCTTCGGGGGCCGCGTCGCCCAGGACGCGGACTTCGGCCGGGTCGGCGTCGGACCAGTCGGCGATCAGGAGGCAGGTGGCGTCGTACACGTCGCTTTCCGCCTTGAGTTTGCGCAGCATGTCGACCGCGCGCTCGACGGTTCCCCGTTCCCGCAACGCGGTGGACCGCAGCACGAACAGGAAACCCATGGCGGCCAACGGGTAGCGGCCGCGCAGGTTCTTCGCGTCGCCGTAGGCCTCTTCGAACCGGTTCGCCAGGTTCTTCCGGAACGACGAGGTCATGCTCTTGGTGGACACCAGGAGTTCCGGGCCGCGGGACCAGATCAGCACGTCGACCTGTTTGAGGTACGCCCGGCCGAGCACCCGGGCGTCCGAGGGGGCCACCGCCGAATTGCGCTGGAGATGGGCGCGGACGGCCGGTTGCAGGGAACGCGGCAGCTTCTCCAGGAGCAGGGCGACCTCGCGCGGCAGCACGCGCGGCGCGGTCAGGCGCGGCCACACCTCGTCCTCGCCGAACCCGCCCCGGCGGAGTTCCTGCGCCACCCACGCGTCGATCGCCTTGGCGAGGCGTCCCGACTGGGTTCCGGCGCCCTCGGCCACCGGAACGGTGAGCATCTTCTCCAGCAGCGCGAAGTCGGCCTGGTAGCTGACCGTGCCGTCCGCGTGCAGCGCCCAGGGATTGGTGTCCGGCCGCGCCCGCACGAGCGGTTCGAGGAGGCCGAAGACATCGGACGGCTCCGGGGCCATTACGTCGCTCGGCCCCGGGACACCCGGCGTGCGTGCAGTTCGCTGTGGGCTTCCCGCAGCGCCCGCACCTGGCCGCGGTCCAGTTCGGTGTGCGCCACCAGCAGGACGTCGTCGACGGCCCGCACCGCCTCGAGGAGTTTCCCGGCGCGCAGCAGGCGGGTCACCTTCGGACGCACCTTCCGCAGGGCCGCCCCGGCTTCGGCCAGGAGTTCCTTCGAGGGCACCGGAAGGCGATCGGCTTCCTTGGGTTCGATCTTCAGCATGCCGCCGCCGTACGCGCGGCCCACGGTTTCCGCGCCGAGCAGGGTCATGGAGTTGAGCGAGGCGATCGGCAGCAGGTCGGTGCCGAGCGTGCGCAGCCCGGGATGCAGGTAGACACCGTGCACGGAGTTGAGGTTGTGCACCCCGGCGCGGTTCGCGCACAACCGGGCCGTGTCGGCGTTCATATAGGTGAGGAACAGATCGGGCTTGTCCACCAGCGGCACCCGCCACCACGGTTTGCGCACCCGGCACTTGTACGCCTGGTCGACCTTGTCCCGCTCACCGGCCGCGAAGTAGGCCCGGGCGGCGGCGGACGGTTCCTCCGGTGGGCGCAGCAGGTAGGTGGCCTTGCCCTCCTCGCCGAGTTCCCGCCACGCGGACTTGGTGAAGGCCAGGCCACGCAGGTGCCGGGAACCCGGCGGCGACATCGGCAGCAACTCGCCGTCGGCCAGCCCGAGTTCCTCGGCCCGCGCCGGGGACAGGGTGAAGTAGCGGTTGTTGCCGGTGACCATCCCCAGCGTGGTCTCGCCCCACGCGTGCAACGTGGTGAAGGCGTCGCTGCCCGCCAGCGTCTCGTACGACGCCACCGCCGCGGTGGTGAGCAGGGACGGGGTCCACTTCGCGTCCGGATCCGCGGGTTCCCACCGGCGCCCGACCGCCTGGTGCAGATCGGTGGTGTTGCGTGCCTGGTAGAGGTCGCAGTGCTTGGTGGACCCCTGGTCGAACCCGTCGGCGAGGACGAGGACGACCTCCTCGAGGACCCCGGGGAAAACGCGTTCGGTGAACAGGACGAGCCGGACCGATTTGAACCGCTCCAGCAGGAAGCGGCGCACCGGCGCCGCGTAGTTCACGGTCAGCAACTCCGCGGGCAGGACCAGGCCGAGCCGCCCGCCCGGTTTCAGGAACAGCGCGGCGTGCACGGTGAACGCCGCCCACGACGACGCGAGCCCGGTGAGCGGCACCCCGGCGCGCAGGGCGGCCTGGCGGGAGCGTGACCGCGCCTCACCGCTGAAGTCCTGGTAGCGGACGTACGGCGGGTTGCCCACCACCACGTCGTACGCCGGCCGCGGGTCGAACTCGAAGAAGTCGCCCACGTCGACCTGGACCCGGTGACCCGCCTGCTCGACGACGGCCGCCGCGTGCCGGGCGCTGGCCGCATGGAGTTCAACACCGCGCAGCGGGCCGGGTGTCACCCCGTCGGCCTCGCCGAGGCGGTCCAGGCGCGCACCGGCCGACAGCAGGAACGCCGCCTCGCCGCACGCCGGTTCCAGCACCTGATCGGCCGGGGTCCGCACGGCCCAGTCGACGATGTAGTCGCACAGCGCCGACGGCGTGAAGAACGCGCCCCGGGCCTTGCGCAGGGCGGGGCTGTCCACAGCCGCTTCGAAGGTGCTCACCACGTCATCCTGTCGTACGAATGTTCGATTGTGGCGGAGGCACGCCAGCGGCCGAATCCTATGGGGTCGCGATCACGGCGAGCGCCGAGGAGCCCGGCTCAGTAGTCGAGGGCGGGGTACCAGTCCGTGCCGCGGCCCTCGGGGAAGAAGTCGAACAGGTTCCACAGCGGATCGATCGTGTCGGTGTGGCGCGGATCCTGACCGGGATCGGGCGGGGCGTAGAGCAGTTCCGATCCCCAGCAGTGCCGGATCGCCGCCCCGTCGCGCCGGAACACGTTCAGCATCGGCATCTGCTGGCCGTCCTCGACCTCGCCGCGGAAGTCGCGGTTGTAGTCGTTGCCGGCCGAGGACAGCAGCCGCAGGTGGCGCCAGCCGCGCCGGTCGGCGTGGGCGAGCAGGTTCTCCGGGGCGGTCTTCGCGACGACCGCCAGGTTGACGCGCTGGACGGCGTGGCCCGCGGTGCCGTCGAAGGAGTCGAGGAACGCCGTGCACGACGGGCACGGCAGGTCTTCACCCGGGGCGCGCGGGAACATGAAGTTGTAGACGGCCAGCGTGTCCTTGCCCGGGGCGAAGAGTTCGGACAACCGCACCGGCTCGCCGCCGGTCCCGGTGAAGACGTAATCCTGCGGGACGATCCCGCCCGGCGGGAGCGCGCGCCGCGCCTCGGCCACCGCCTCGGTGACCCGGCGCAACTCGATCTCGCGTTCGAGCAGCCGATCGCGGGCGGCTCGGTATTCGGCTGATTCTCCGGGAAATGCAACACTCATCGCGGAACCCCGTTCTGTCGAATCGCTCCATGTTGCCCGATTTCAGGGAGCACGTCGTGGCTCGCCGGCCCCGCGTTCAAGCTCGGCGAAGATGTCGTGCACGGTGGCGGGCGCCGAAGTCGCACGGGCACTGGTGCGGCGCAGCAGCCGGGTCGCGCGGCCGGAACCGACCTCGCGCGCCATCGGCAGGAGTTCCAGCGCGACGGGTTCGGCCCGCGACCAGTCCCGCACGTGCACGAGTGCGGCCAGTAGGCAGGCGAGCCGCGCATACCGTCCGCGCCGGGTGTCGGTGTGCTCGCCGAGTTCGAGGGAGCGGCTGAACTCATCGATCGCGGGCGCCCAGTCGCCCAGGTTGGCGTGCACCATTCCCTTGTGCCACACCAGTTCGCAGTCGTCGACCCACCACGTCCAGAAGGGATCCCGGGTACTCACGCCGTCGGTGAAGTCGGCGCGCACGCGGGCCATCGTGGCCAGCGCGCCGTCCCGATCGCCGAGGACGGCCAGGGCGCGGGCACGCCGGAGCCGGAACAGGCTCGCCACGCGGGGCGGCAGCCGGTAGCACGCCAGTGCCGTGTCCGCGATGCCGAGCGCTTCCCGCGGCCGGTGCACGTACAGCGACTGCATGCTCATATTGGTCAGCACGAACAGTTCCATGGAGCGGTCCCCGGCGAGCCGGGACAGCTCGAGGGCTTCGCGGTTGACCCGCCGCGCGCTCACCTGCCGATCCGCGTCGTACAACAGCCAGCCGGTTACCTCGCCGAGTTCGGCGGCGGCCGCCGCGAAGTCCCGGTCCCCGGCGGAGCCGGGCACCATCCGGCGCACCGAACGGAACCAGCGAACCGCCTGCCGCGAGGTGCCGACGCCACCCCGACGGCCGTCGAGGGCGACGAGTTCCCGCACGGCGGCTCGTACGCCCTCGACGTACTCGGCGTCGACAGGTGGGTTGGTGGGCGTTCCGACCGGAGCAAACCGGCCGGAACGCCCACGATCCCGCTGCTCGGTCAGCAGCTGCCGCAGCAGCCACAACCGGGTCCGCTGCAGTTGCTGCAACCGCAGCATCCACCCTTGGCGTCCATCGGTCATCACCTCCGCCGCCGAAGGTATGCACCCATGCGCATGAATCCGTACCGCTGTTCGGCTGATCGAGCACGTGCTCGCCGGTACATCTCGCGTGCACTCTGCGTCACGGTCACCGATGGTCCAGACCGGAGAGTCCGCCCAGGAAGTCCGCGACCGCGGCGACCGTGGTGCCGGGATGGGCGAGGTGCGGGGCGTGCCCGCAGTCGGCGAGTTCGACCCGTTTCACCGGCCCGGAAACGCCGCGTTCGATCGCCTCGAGCTGGCGAACCGTGCCGTACTGATCCTGTTCGCCCTGGATCAGCAGCACCGGGCGGTCGATGCCCGGCAGCAGGTTCTCCAGGTTCCAGTCCCGGAACTCCGGCGAGAGCCAGACCTCCGCCCACGACCAGAACGTGCCGTCCGGATCGTCGTGGTACCGGGCCAGCCGCCGCGCGAGGGAGCCCGCCCGGTACGCGTCGGTGGCGGCGGTGATCCCGGCCAGGGTCTCCGGTTCGACGAAGACGTGCGGCGCCAGCGCCACCACCGCGCTCACCGGGTGGCTCGCGGCGTGGAGCAGGGCGATGGAGGCGCCGTCGCTGTGGCCGATGAGGACCGGCCGGTCGATCCGCGACGCGGTGAGCAGTTCGGGCAGGACCCGATCCGCCTCCTCGTGCAGGTACCCGACCGGCCGGGGCGCCTTCGCCGGTGCGGAACTCCCGTAGCCGTACCGGGAATAGACGAGCGCCGCGCGGCCGGTCGCCCGCGCGGCCCACTCCGGGAACCGCGACCACAGGGCGACGCAGCCGAGGCCCTCGTGCAGGAAGACGAGCGGCGGGAGCGCGGGGTCACCGTCGATCCACCGGTACTCGATCGGTCCGTTCCGCAGCTCGATCGAGCCGAAACCCCGCGTTCCCATCCGCCCGAATCTAGTTGACGCAGGGCACGTCGTCCGGCGGCAGGACCGTGGCGCCCCCGGAAGCGGGGGGCGCGGCGGTGGCTCCGCCGCTGGTGAACGCCTGGACGAACGACCGCACCTGCTCGGGCGCGAGTTCCACGGCACTGCCACCGTCCGGGGTCCGCAGGTCCATTCCGGCGATCGGGACCGTGCCGATGCGCAGCGCGTCCCCGCGCAGGCCGCGCACCTGGTCCGCGAAGGTGAGCAGATCCCAGCCCGGGCTGGTCCGCACGGTGGTGCGCACGGTGTCCAGCAGCGTGTTCAGGGCCCGCCGGTCGGTCAGGACCGGTCCGGCCAGCACCTGGTGCACCAGGGAGCGCAGGAACGCCTGCAGCCGGACGATCCGGTCGAGGTCGCCGGCGGGCAGGCCGTGCCGCTGCCGGAGGAACGCCAGCGCGTTCGGCCCGGCCAGGGTCTGGCGCCCGGCCGGGAACGACGCCCCGGAGAGCGGGTCGTGGGTGGCCGCGCGCAGGCACACCGGCACCCCGCCGACCGCGGTGCTGAGCCGGTCGAAGCCCGCGATGTCGACCACCGCGTAGCGATCGACGGCGACCCCGGTGAGCCGGCGCACGGTGTCGGCGAGCGTCCGGGCCCCGGCCTCGTCGGCGCCCGCCTGGTCCCGGCCCTGGGCGAGGGCGTCCGCGCGGGCCTGGGCGTAGGCCGAGTTCAGCTTGCGCATGCCGTAGCCGGGCACGTCCACGAACGAGTCCCTGGGCAGCGAGATCGCCGACGCCGCCCCGTCGCGGCCGAGGTGGGCCAGCACGATCGAATCGGTGAACCCCGAGCCGTCCGTTCCGGCGAGCAGGATGTTCTGGTCGACCGCGGCGGCGGGTGCGGCGGGGGAGTCGGCCGCGGGATCGGGAACGAGCCGCGGGACGACCACCGCGGTCACCGCGGCGAGGACGACCGCGGCGGCGGCCGCGACCATCAGGGCCGGGGTGCGGCGCCGGGGCTTCCCGCGGTGCAGTCCGGCCAGGACGACGCGGGGATCGACCGCCCGGTCGGCCTCCTCGGTGAACGCCTCGCGGATGAGCAGTTCGGTGCGATCGAGATTCATCGGGCAGCCTCCGGTACGGGCGATTCCGCGGCGCGCAGCGTGTCGAGCGCGCGGGAGATGTGACTGCGGACGGTGGTCGCCTTGCAGCCGAGGACCTGGGCGATCTCGTCGTCCGTGCGGTCCTCGTAGTAGCGCAGCAGGATCGCGGCCCGCTGCTTGCGGGGCAGGACCGCGATGCGGGCGCGCATGGCGTCGCGTTCGGCGTACCGCGCGGCCGGGTCGCCGCCGGATCTGGCGATCGCCTCCAGCGTGCGGTGTTCCGACGTGATGTCCCGGCTGGCCCGGCGCCGGCGCCAGGACAGGAACTCGTTGGTGACCATCCGCCGGACGTACAGGTCAGGCGCCTGCAACGAGCCGATCCGCGACCAGCGGCCCTGCACCCGCAACAGCACGTCCTGCACGATGTCCTGCGCGAGGTGGGGATCGCAGGTCAGCGCGGTGGCGTAGCGCAGTAGCCGGTCGAGCCGCTCGGCGACGAACTGGTCGAAACCATCCCGCACGCCTCGCTCCCTTCTGTGGCTTTTCGAGTAGTGCCCCTTCAAACGCTTCCCGCACCCCCGGATGTTGAGTCGGTCCGCGAATTGATCACCGCGGGTTTTCCCGGGAATCCGATCGGGTGAACTCCGCCGCCACGCATCATCGCGGGGTGGCGGGGCCCCTCATCTTCCGTAGCGCCGTCGGCACCGGCCGCCTAGCCCCCCGAGTGGATCGGTGCCGACGGCGTCCGCATACCGGTTGACCTGGTGCCCCGGCCTGGGCAAGGTGAACCGATGAGTGAGGAGACGCGGGACGGCGTGCCGCTGACCAACCTCGGCCAGCCGCTGTTCGACGGCGCGGACGCGACCAAGCGGGATCTGGTGGACTACCTCGACGCCGTTCGCGACCGCATCCTCCCGGAGCTGGCGGGCCGGCCGCTGTCGGTGATCCGGGTGCTCCGCGGCCAGGCGCCGTTCATGCAGAAGAACGTGCCCAAGTACACCCCGTCCTGGGTGCGGACGGTGGCGATGTGGGCGGAATCCTCGAAGCGCCAGGTGTCCTACGCGCTGTGCGACGACCGCCGGACCTTGCTGTGGTTCGCCAACCAGCGGGCGATCGAATACCACCCGACCCTGCTCCGCGCCGAGAGCTGGACCCCCACCTACCTCGTGCTCGACCTCGATCCGCCGCCCGAGGCCGGGTTCGAGGTGGTCGTCCGCGCCGCCCACCTGGTCCGCCAGGCGCTCGCCGACGCGGGGCTGGCGGGTGCGGTCAAGACCAGCGGGGCGAAGGGCGTGCACGTGTTCGCGCCGATCGCGGCGGAGGAGAAGGTCGAGGACGTGGCCGCGGCCACCCGGGCGATCGCCGCGCGGGCCGAACGGCTCGATCCGGTGCTCGCCACGACGGCGTTCATCCGGGAGGACCGCGAGGGCAAGGTGTTCCTCGATTCCACCCGGGCCGGTGGGGCGACGGTGGTCGCGGCGTACAGCCCGCGCGTCCGCCCGGGGACGCCGGTGTCGTTCCCGGTGGCGTGGGCGGACCTCGACCGAGTGACACCCGCCGACTTCACCCTGCACACCGCGCCGGGGCTGCTCGACGCCGGGGACCCGTGGACCGCTGAGATGCCCGAACCGCAACGGCTGGACGCCGATCTGGTCGCCGAAGGCCACACCATCCCGATCGCCCGGGTGCAGGCCATGCACGAGGGCAAACGCCGCGCCCGCGCCCGCCGCGGCTGACCCGGACTCGGTGCGCGGGCTCGCCCTTTGTCGGCTAAGTGCGGCACATCGGCTACCTAGGTCACCGCGGTATCGCACTTAGCCGACAAAGGGCACACCCCGATGCCGGGTGCCGGGGCATGGAACTCACCTACCGAAACGGGGAACTCGGTGTCCCGAAATGGGGAACTCGCACGTCCGGAACGGGGGACTCGCGCCTGTGGCGCCCGCTGCTTCGGAGCGTCCTGCGCACCCAAGGTGCCATTCGGGGCGCGCGGGAAGGCGAGGTTCCCCACGCCGCATCGGTAAGTGAGTCGCACGTTCGGGTTCGCGAGTTCGCGTTCGCCCGGTGGCGTGCGGGCCGGGTCACCTCAGGATTCTTGACCGGGGGCTCGCGCGCGTCCTACTCTCGTGCCATGTAAAGGCACGCTGTGCCGTAATGTGGCACACTGCGATCGGCGGGGTGGTATGGCGGGTGCGTTGGAGCGATTCCGGGTTCTCGACCTGACCCAGGTGATGGCCGGGCCCTACTGCTGCCAGCTCCTCGGGGATCTCGGCGCGGACGTGATCAAGGTCGAACCGGTCGGCACCGGGGACGCCACCCGGGAGGCCACCGGGCACCGGTTGCCGGGCGGGACGAGCGCTGCCTTCCTCGCGGTGAACCGCAACAAGCGGAGCATCGCGATCGACCTCAAGAGCGACGCGGGGCGGGCGAGTTTCCACCGGCTGGTGCGGGCCGCCGATGTGGTGGTGGAGAGCTTCCGGCCGGGGGTGGCGGCGCGGCTGGGGGTGGACTACCCGGCGCTGCGCGCGATCAACGACCGGTTGGTGTACGCCTCGATCTCCGGGTTCGGGCAGACCGGGCCGTACTCCGCCCGCCCCGGCTACGACCTGATCGCGCAGGCGATGTCCGGGATCATGAGCGTGACCGGGGACGCGAGTGCGGACCCGGTGAAATGCGGGGTGCCGGTCGCCGACCTTTCGACGGGTCTGTTCTGCGCCATCGGGATCCTCTCCGCCTGCCTGTCCCGCGAGATCACCGGCAAGGGGCAGGCGGTGGACACCTCCCTCTACGACTCCGCGCTGGCGATGTCGGTCTGGGAGACCTCCGAACTCTGGGCGACCGGGGAATCGCCGCGGCGTTTGGGTTCCGCGCACCGGGTCAACGCCCCGTACCAGGCACTGTCCACACGCGACGGTCACCTGGTCGTCGGCGCGAACAACGACCGGCTCTGGGCACGGCTCTGCACCGCGCTGGACCGCGCGGACCTCCTGGCCGACGAACGGTTCGCCACCAACGCCGATCGCGTGCGTAACCGGGAGCCGCTCGCCGCGGAACTGGTCCAGACACTGTCCGAACGCGACACCGCGGACTGGGTGGACCTGCTGCTGGCGGCCGGGGTTCCGGCCGGGCCCATCCGCGACTACGCGGAATCCTGCGCGGACCCGCACACCCGGGAGCGGGAGATGGTGCTGGAGCTGGACCAGCCCGGCGAGGGCCGGGTCCGCGCCCTCGGCATCCCGGTGAAACTCGGCGCCACGCCGGGATCGGTCACCCGCCCGGCGCCCCGGCTCGGCGAGCACACCGACGAAGTGCTGCGCGCCGCCGGGTATTCGGCCGAGGAGGTCCACGCGTTGCGCGAGGCGGGAGCGGTGGCATGACGACCGACGAGCTGGTGGTCGAGATCAACGGCCCGGTCGCCGTCGCGACCTTCAACCGCCCGGCCGCCCGCAACGCGATGACGTGGGCGATGTACGACGGGCTGGTCGAGTTCTGCGAGCGCGTCGACGACGATCCCGAGGTGCGGGTCGCGGTGCTGCGCGGCGCCGGTGGCCGCGCGTTCGTGGCGGGCACGGATATCCGGCAGTTCCTGGAGTTCCGCGGCGCCGCGGACGGGATCGGTTACGAGCAACGGATCGAGCGGGTGATCGGCCGCCTGGAACGGGTCGGCACCCCGACCGTCGCGGTCGTGGAGGGCTACGCGACCGGCGGCGGGCTGAGCATCGCGGCCGCGTGCGATCTCCGGATCTGCACGCCGGACGCGAAGTTCGGGCTCCCGATCGCCCGGACCGTCGGCAACTGCGTGTCGATGTCGACGTATGCGCGGCTGGTCGCGCTCCTCGGCCAGTCCCGGACCCTGCACCTGATCTACACGGCCGGTTTCGTCGACGGCGCGGAGGCGGCCCGGGTGGGCCTGGCCAGCGAACTGGTGCCGGCCGACGCGCTTTACGCCAGGGTGGGGGAGTTGTGCGCCCAGTTGGCGAGCCACGCGCCGCTCACCATGCGCGCCAGCAAGGTCGCGCTGCGGCGGTTGCGCGAGCATTCCCTTCCGCCGGACGAGGATCTGATCTCGATGTGTTACGGCAGCGAGGATTTCCGCGAGGGAGTGGACGCGTTCGTGGCGAAGCGGCCACCGCGGTGGAAGGCGCGCTAGGCCGTGCCGCGCTCAGGCGGGGTCGACCGCGGCGCGATGCCCGAGCGTCGCGCTGATCCGCCGCGCGGCTTCGGCCACCAGTTTCCCGTACCGCTTCCGGAGTTCGGCGGTCATCCGGCTGCTCGGCGCGGAGATCGAGATGCTCGCCGCCGCGACTCCGTTGTGGTCGAAGATGGGCGCGGCCACCGCGGTGATGTCGGTCCGCCATTCCCCGACGTTTTCCGCGTAACCGCGTTCGGTGACCCGGTCGAGCTGCGCGAAGAGCTCGTCCCAGTCGACGATCGTGTTCGCGGTGTGCCGTTCGAGCCGCGCCCCGAGGATCTCCCGCACCCGGTCCCGGGGCAGGGTGGACAGCATGGCCTTGCCGTTGGACGAACCGTGCAGCGGCACCCGGCTGCCGAGCGGGAGCACCGCGCGGATCGGATGGTCGGTCTCGACCCGCTCGATCAGGACCGCGTGGTCACCCTCGAGCACCATCAGATGCGCGGCTTCCCCGGTTTCCCGTTTGAGTTCCTGCATGACCGCCGCGGCGGCGTCCCGGACGCTCAGATCGGTGATCGCGTGCTGGCCGATGTGCAGCGCCCGCGTGGTGAGCATCCAGCGGGTGACCTCCGCGCCGTCCGGGCAGATCCAGCCCGCCGTCCACAGTGTACGGAGCGCGCGCTGCACGGTGCTCTTCGGCAGGCGCAGGATGCGGGAAAGTTCGCCGACCCCGACCGGCTGGCGGTACGCCACTTCCTCGAGCACCCGGAAGGCCGAGAGCACGGAACGCATTCCCTGGCTGTCCGGCACGGCGACGAATGGTTCCCTTCCGATGAATTCCCGGATCCTGACCGGCACAGTGTATCCGCCCGCGTGGCCCGGTCAGAGCCAGCCGGGCAGGACGAAGATCGTCCACGCGAGCATCGGGGCGACGGCGATCATGCTCATGCCCCAGATCATCAGGCCGCGGAACACCTTGTCCCGTTGCTCGGCCGGGGTGCTCGCCACGACGAGGGCGCCGCTGGTGGAGAACGGCGAGGAATCCACCACCGAGGAGGAGATCGCCAGCGCGGTGATCACGCCGACCGCGCCGATCTGGCCGCCCAGCAGGAACGGCACGGCGAGCGGGATGAGCGCGCCGAGAATCCCGGTGGTCGAAGCGAACGCGGAAACCCCGGCGCTGATCAGGCAGATGACGAACGCGGCGAGCAACGGGATGCCGATGCCGGCGACCCCGTTGCCGAGCCATTTGATGGTGCCGATGCGTTCCATCAGGCTCACATAGGTCACCACACCGCAGATCAGCAGCACGGTCGGCCACGCGACCTGTGCCACGCAGTGCTTCGTCGAACCCGGCGACAGGATGCAGATCACCGTGGCGATGCTGATGGCGAGCAGGCCGACGTCGAGATCGAAAGCCAGCGAGCCCACCGCGAGCGTCAGCAGTCCGGCGAGGGTGACCACTTTCGCGGTGTCGAGCCGCGGCGTGGGAGCCGGTTCTTCACCCGTTTCCGCGGAGCCGGAAGAACCATTTTCGTTGCCGGGAATCGCGGGCCGGACGTCGGTTTCTCCGCCGACGCGCGCGGCGACGGTTTCCACCGCCGCGACCCGGCGGCTGATCAGTTCCCGGCCGCCGAACAGGAAGAACACCACAATGCTCAGCAAAGCGTTGAAAACGAACGAGCTGACCCACAGCAGAACGGGATTTCCGGGCAGC
This sequence comes from Amycolatopsis anabasis, assembly GCF_009765355.1. Classification (GTDB taxonomy): domain Bacteria; phylum Actinomycetota; class Actinomycetes; order Mycobacteriales; family Pseudonocardiaceae; genus Amycolatopsis; species Amycolatopsis anabasis. The sequence goes on from NZ_VTHK01000029.1 coordinate 105,523, forward strand.
CCGCTCCGGGCGACCACGCCGTTGGTGATGCTGCCGAAAATGCTGATCGGGGAGAATCCGCCCGCGCTCCCGCCATTGATGATCAGCAGGCCCATCAGCATCGGATTGATGCGGTAGCGCACGGCGAAACTGAGCCCGATCGGCGCCATGATCGCCACCGCGCCGGGGACCACCGCGCCCACCATGGTGAGCAGGCTGGTGACCGTGAACAGCACCCAGGGAATCAGCGCGATCCGCCCTCGTACGACCCGAACCCCGGCATCGATCAGCCAGTCCACGGTGCCGTTCGCCTTGGCGATCGCGAACAACAGCGTCACCCCGACCAGGACCACGAACAGATCGCCGGGGAATCCCGCGAAGAGATCGTCGGCACTCTCGTCGAAAAGGAACGTGCCGATCAGGAATGTGCCCAGAAACGCCGCCGCACCCATGTTGACCGAGCGCAGGGTGGCCAGGAGAAAGATGAGGACGAGGCCGATGATGGAGACTGTTTGTACCGACATGTTGCTCCTCGAGGCATTCGTTGGCTCGCAGGGCATTCCGCAATGTGGAAACTCTGTCTCGGATTAAGGAAGTATGACCCCGGACACAGTCGGCGTCAAGGGTCCTTCGCGGGTGGTCGATCGCGAACCCGGGCTTGGCGAAACCGGGAAGCCGTGGTTACGCTGACTCCATCAAGCGATATTTAGTTTTCGTATCGCGAAATCCCGAAGGAGCTCCGATGGCTCATCCCTCCGGCCGCCATTTTCTCCAGATTCCCGGTCCCACCAACGTTCCCGACCGGGTTCTGCGCGCCATGTCGGCGCCCACGATCGACCACCGCGGCCCCGAGTTCGCCCGGCTCGCCACCGAGGTGCTGACCGCCGTGCGGCCGGTTTTCGGTACCACGCAACCGGTTGTCGTCTACCCGTCCTCCGGCACCGGCGCCTGGGAGGCGGCGCTGGTGAACACGCTCAGCCCCGGCGACCGCGTGCTCTGCTTCGAAACCGGTCACTTCGCCACGTTGTGGCGGGAGATGGCGCTGAAACTGGGCCTCGAGGTCGAGTTCGTGCCGGGGGACTGGCGCCACGGCGCGGATCCGGCGGAGGCCCGCGCCCGGCTCGGGGCCGACACCGAGCACGCGATCAAGGCCGTGTGCCTGGTGCACAACGAAACCTCCACCGGCGTGACCAGCCGGGTCGCGGACGTCCGGCGCGCGCTGGACGATACCGGGCATCCGGCGCTGTTGCTCGTGGACACGATCTCCTCGCTCGGTTCGATCGACTACCGGCACGACGAGTGGGGCGTCGACGTGACGATCTCCTGCTCGCAGAAGGGGTTGATGCTGCCGCCCGGGCTCGGGTTCAACGCGGTCGGCGAAAAGGCCCTGCAGGCCGCGGAAACCGCGACCCTGCCCCGGTCCTACTGGGACTGGCGGCCGATCCTGGCGGCCAACGAACGCGGCTTCTTCCCGAGCACCCCGGCCACGAACCTGCTCTACGGCCTGCGCGAAGCGCTGCGCATCCTCGACGAGGAAGGGCTGCCCGAGGTCTACGCGCGGCACGCCCGGCACGCCGAGGCGACCCGCGCGGCCGTGCGCGCCTGGGGACTGGAAGTGCTGTGCCTGGACGAACGGGAGTACTCGGGTTCGCTGACGGCCGTCCTGATGCCCGCCGAACACGACGCGGACAAGGTGCGCGAACTCGTCCTGGACCGGTTCGACATGTCGCTGGGCGCCGGGCTGGGGAAGCTGGCCGGACGGGTCTTCCGCATCGGCCACCTCGGCCACTTCAACGATCTGAGCCTCGCGGGCACCCTCGCCGGTGTCCAGATGGGACTCGAGCTCGCCCGCGTGCCGATCGAACCGGGCGGGGTCGACGCCGCGTTGCGCGTGCTGGCCCGGGACCAGGACTGGGGAGATCGGCGATGACGAGCACGGCCGCCGACGCGGCGGAACTGGAAAACCGGTTGAGCAAGGAGATCGAAGGCGAGGTCCGGTTCGACGACTACACCCGGCACGTGTTCTCCCGCGACGCCAGCATGTACTCGATCACCCCGCTGGGCGTGGTGTTCCCGCGCCACACCGCGGACGTGGTCGCCGCGGTCTCGGCCGCGAAGGACCACGGCGTGCCGGTGGTGCCGCGGGGCGCGGGCACCAGCCTCGCCGGGCAGACCGTGGGGCCCGGCCTGGTGCTGGACCTGTCCCGGCACCAGAACCGCATCCTGGAACTGGATCCCGGGGCGCGGGTGGCCCGGGTCGAGATGGGCGTCGTCCAGGACCAGCTCAACCGGGCCGCCGCGGCGCACGGGCTGATGTTCGGCCCGGACACCTCGACCAGCAATCGCGCGACGCTCGGCGGAATGATCGGCAACAATTCGGCCGGCAGCGGTTCGGTGCGGTACGGCATGACCATCGACCACGTCCGCGAACTCGACGTCGTGCTGTCCGACGCCAGCACCGCCCGGTTCGCGCCGGTCGGGGAAGCCGAACGGGCGCGCCGCGCGGAGGCGGCCACCCTGGAAGGCGCGCTCTACCGCGAGCTTCCCCGGCTCGTGGCGGGCAACCGGGCCGCGATCGAGCGGGGTTTCCCGACGTTCTGGCGGCGGGCCGGGGGCTACCGGCTCGACCGGCTGGCCGGCGGGACGCCCTTCGACCTCGCGAAGTTCGTCGTCGGCTCGGAGGGCACCCTGGCCGTGGCGACCGGCGCGCTGGTCGACCTGGTGCCCAAACCACGGCACACGGTGATCGCGGTCGGGCATTTCACCAGCACACCCGCGGCGATCGCGGCGACCGAGGACGCGCTCTCCTGCGATCCGGCCGCGGTCGAGCTGATGGACCGGACCATCCTCGACCTGTCCCGGCAGAAGATCGAGTACGCCTCCCTCGGCGACATCCTCGAGGGCGATCCCGACGCGCTGCTGTTCGTCAGCTTCACCGGGGACGACGAGAAGGAACTGCGCGGGCGGCTGGGCGAGCTGGTCGGGCTCTGGCGCAAGCACGGCCACGGCTACCACACGCTGGAAGCGGTCACCCCGAGCCAGCAGGGCGCGCTGATGAAGGTGCGCAAGTCCAGCCTCGGCCTGCTGATGGCGGCGAGCGTCGGCGCGCGGCGCCCGCTGGCGTTCGTCGAGGACACCGCCGTCGATCCCCGCCACCTCGCCGAATACACCGGTCGGTTCAAGGAAATCCTCGACCGGCACGAGCTGGAGGCCGGTTTCTACGGGCACTGCTCGGTGGGCTGCTTGCACATCCGCCCGTTCGTGGACCTCACGAAACCGGACGAGGTGCACAAGATGCGCCGGGTCGCCGAGGAGGTCAAGGATCTGGTCGCCGAGTACGGCGGGGTCAACTCCAGCGAACACGGCGACGGCCTGGCGCGCAGCGAGTTCAACCGCGAGATCTTCGGCGAGGAGCTGTACGAAGCCATGCGCGAGGTCAAGCGGTTGTTCGATCCGGGCAACGTGCTGAACCCCGGCAAGATCGTCGACGCGCCCTCGATGACGGAGAACCTGCGCGACCGGGACGCCCTGCCCCCGGCGCCGCCCATCACCACGACACTGCGGTTCGAAGTGGTCGGCGGTATGCGGGGCGCCGCGGACCGCTGCATGAACATCGGGCTGTGCCGCAAAGCCGGGCCGGGCGTGATGTGCCCGTCCTACCTCGCGACCAGGGAAGAGGAGCATTCCACCCGCGGCCGGGCCAACGCACTGGTGAAGGCGCTGTCCGAACCGGACCCGCATGCCGCGCTGGGCGGCGAGCGGTTGCACGAGATCCTCGACCTCTGCCTGATGTGCAAGGCGTGCAAGAGCGAATGCCCGATGAGCGTGGACATGGCTTCGCTCAAGGCGGAAACCCTCGCGCACCACCACGAGATCCACGGTGTCCCGCTGCGTTCGCGGCTGTTCGGTTCGATCCGCACGCTCAACCGGCTGGGCTCGGCGACGGCGCCGCTGTCCAACCTGCCCGGCCGGATCGGTTTCCTGCGCCGGATCCTGGACCGCGCCGCCGGGATCACCCCGGCGCGCCCGCTGCCGCGGTTCGAGCGGGGCAACCTGCTGCGCTGGTTCCGGCGGCACCGGCGGGAGCCGGTCACCCAGGGCACGGTGAACTGGCTGCCCGATTCGTTCACCACCTTCACCGAACCGCGGATCGGGCGCGCCGCGGTCGAACTGCTGGAGCGCGCGGGCTGGCGGGTGGAACTCGCGCGCGGCGGCTGCTGCGGGCGGTCGAGCCTGTCCAAGGGACTGCTCGACGACGCGAAGCGGAAGGCCGAGCGGCTGGTCACCGCGCTGGATCGGGACACCGAACCCGGTTCCCCGATCGTCGGCTGCGAACCGTCCTGCGTGTTCACCCTGCGCGACGAGCACCTCGCGCTGCTGCCGGACGATCCGGCCGTGCGTGCCGTGGCCGCGCGGGTGAAGCAGGTCGAGGAGTTGCTCACCGAGGCGATCGACGACGGCCGGTTGCGGCTGAGCGCGGATTCCTGGCCCGCCGGGCGGCGGATCGTGTACCACGGCCACTGCCACCAGAAGGCCGAGGTCGGCACGGCGGTCACGATGGCGCTGCTGAGCCGGATCCCCGGGGTGACGGTCGAGGAGATCGACGCGGGCTGCTGCGGGATGGCCGGTTCGTTCGGCTTCGAATCCGAACACTACGAGACGTCCATGGCCGTCGGCCGGGACCGGTTGTTCCCGGCCCTGGCGGCCGAACCGGGGGACACCGTCGTCGCGGCGACCGGGGTGTCCTGCCGCCAGCAGATCTTCCACGGTGCGGGCCGCACCGCCTGGCACCCGCTCGAACTGGTGCGCGCGGCACTCGCGTAGCTCCTTCTTTCCCACCGCACGAGGAGGTGGTCGTCCGGCCCGAGTGGCTCGATCCGTCCATTGCGGACACCCGCACCGAAGGGGAGTATCCCGGCCGCGGTGGTGTCGTCATCACGGAAGCGGCGCCCGCGTGGCGGGCCGCCGATCCCGGCGCCACCGGTCGGCGCGAGTTCGCGCCGGGGGAGAGACCTCCGGCTGTTTCCCGACGCCCGAGTGCTCCCCGGAGGTGCCCTGTCATGAACGTGCCCAGTTGGCTGTGGTTCGCCACGATCGGCGGACTCGTCGCCGTGATCGTGGCCGATCTGCTCGTCGTCGGCCGCGTCCCGCATGCGGTGACCCTGCGCGAGACGACCCGCTGGGTCCTGTGTTACGTGGGCCTGGCGGTCCTGTTCGGCCTCGGCGTGTGGCTGCTCGCCGGGGGAAGGGCCGGCGGCGAGTTCTTCGCCGGATACGTCACCGAGTATTCGCTGTCGCTGGACAACCTGTTCGTGTTCGCGGTCATCATGTCCTCGCTCGCGGTCCCGGCGGCCAACCAGCACCGGGTGCTGCTGTTCGGCATCGTGATCGCGCTGGTCCTGCGCGGCGCGTTCATCGCGGTGGGCGCCGCCGCGGTCGCGCGGTTCACCTGGGTGTTCTTCCTCTTCGCCGCCGTGCTGCTCTACACCGCGGTGAACCTGATCCGGCAGGGGCTCGGCGACGACGAGGAGTGGCGGGAAGGCCGGTTCCTGCGGCTGGTGCGGCGCGTGCTGCCGGTGACCCCGATGATGCTGGTGATGCTCGCGATCGGGACCACCGACCTGCTGTTCGCGCTCGACTCGATCCCGGCGATCTTCGGGCTGACCCGGGAGCCCTACCTGGTGTTCACCGCGAACGCGTTCGCCCTGATGGGGTTGCGCCAGTTGTACTTCCTGCTCGGCGGCCTGCTGCGGAGGCTGGTCTACCTGTCCTACGGGCTCGCCGTGATCCTCGCGTTCATCGGCGTGAAGATGGTCTTGCACGCGTTGCACGAGAACTCGCTGCCGTTCCTCAACGGGGGCCGCCCGGTCCCGGTGCCCGAGGTGGGGATCGGGCTCTCGCTGGGCGTCATCACCGGTGTCCTGGCGGTGACGACCGTCGCCAGCCTGCTCGCGGCGCGCCGCGCCGGGGCACGGGTAACCTCCGGTGGGTGACTCGCCGGAAGCTCGTCCTCGCCGTCGTGGTGGCCGTACTGGGGGCCTGGCTCGTGCTGGTGACCGTCCTCATCGCGCGCCAGCCGGATGCCGGGGTGTCCTCGCCGGACGAACTGCGGGGCAGGTTCGAATCCGCGCTGAACGCCTTCGATGCGCAGCAACTGGAGGACCTCGTCGACTACCCGCCGAACGGCGCCGAGGACTTCACGAAGTCCTATGTGGACGAGCTGCGGAGCGCGGGGGCGCACGACGTGGTGGTGACCCTGGCGCCGGACGCGCGAGTGGCCCGGGTGACCGGAAAGCGAGCCGACGGCAGCGCCTTCTCGTTCGCCGTGACCGTGCGGGAACACGACGGCCGCTGGCGGCTGGAGCTGACCCCGCCGATCTGACTACCGGGCCTTGCGGAACGGCCAGAACCCGCGGACCGGCCGCGCGGCGTCGAGCAGGGCGGGGGCGTGTTCGCGCACCGCGGACTCCAGCTGGCGGAAGCTCGGGTTCACCATCGCGTGCGTGCCGACGAACACGGTCGGCACGGTCTCGTTGCCGTCGGCGACCGAGCGCACCCGGGCCGCGGCTTCCGGATCCGCCCAGATGTCGATCTCCCGCACCGGCAGTCCGCTGCGCCGCACCCGGCGGCGCAGCGCCAGGCAGAACGGGCACCCGGGCCGCCAGTAGAACTCGATCGCGGTGGTCATCGGTCTCCCATGCGGACGGAGGGGCACCGTCCATCTTGCCGCACCGGGTACCGGGGCACACGGGAACCGAGGTCCGGAGACCGGGGGAGCGGTGGTCGTGCCATCATGGAGCCGGAGGGTGTGCGTCGGAGGGGGACGGGGTGGTTTCGGTGGCCGAGTCGCGCGCCGGTGCCCGGGTGCTCGAAGGCACCGATCCCCGTGTCGCCGCGCCGTTGTTCAAGGCGCTCGGCGACCCGGTCCGGATTCGGCTCGTCGCCCTGGTCCGCCAGTCACCCCAAGGCGAGGCCTGCTTCTGCGAGCTCGCCGACGAGTTCGACCTCGCCCAGTCGTCCCTGAGCCACCACCTCAAGATGCTCGTCGAAGCGGGCATCCTGTCCCGGGAACGCCGGGGCACCTGGAGCTGGTACCGCGTCGAACCGGAACCCTTGCAAGCCCTGGAAACCCTGCTGCGACCCGGTGGACCGCTGCGCGACGAGCAGCCCCGCCGCCCCCGGTCCAGCGGCTGCGGCTGATCCGGGTCACCGCAGGAATTCGGTGAGGATCCCCGGCGCGGCCTCGTCCGCGAAGCCCGGCGCCTCGGCGGCGGCGAGATCGGGAATGCGGTAACCCTCCTCGCCCGCGGCGACCGCGGCGGTCAACGTCACCACACCGGCCCTGCGGGCGAACGGGGACGAGGAGAACGTCCAGGCGACGATGCCGGAGCGGCGCAGCGCCACCGAATCACGGCTGAAGGTCCCGGAGCGGGCGAGCAGGTGGCGCTCGTCGAGGCCGTGCCCCAGGTTGCGGTACGCGTCGGCGGCCAGCCACCAGACGACCGGCGTCGCGAGCAGCGGGAAGAGCCACGCGCAGTGCAGCAGGACCGGGGTGAACAGGACGCCGAGGATCGCCAGTGCCGCGGTCAGCGGCAGCACCACCAGCGACAGGCCGCGCAGGATCCGGCGCCGCAGCGCGACCCGCGGGTGGCGGCGCAGGGCGCGGTCGAACCACGGGCCGCCCAGGACGCGGGACGCCACGCGGAGCGCCTCCGCGCGCGGGGCGGGCGGCAGCAGCGCGCTGCGCCGCCGGTTCTCCTCGGCGTTCCCGAGCCCGCTCACGACCGCCGTCACCTTCGCACCGCCCCCGGCCCGCAGCAGCAGCGGTTCGCTCAGCACGACACCGCGCAGGCGGCGCCGTTCCATCGACACCGAACGCGTGGTGCACAGGCCGCGCCGGACGTGCAGCGTGCCCGCGTCCGTCCATTCCAGACGGAACCGCCACCAGTTCTCGACGTGGAGCGCGATCGCCCCCAGCGCGCCGAGCGCGGCGAGGGCGAGCACGGCCAGCGGAACGGTGAGCCACAGGGCGCTCGCACCGAAATCCTCGAACGCCTGCCGGAGGAAACCGATGCGCCACGGTTCGACGCCGACGCCGTCGAGGATCCGGTAGGCGGTTCCGGCCACCACGAAGACACCGCCGAAGATCCAGAACGTCAGCGGGGCGTACCGCACCCACCGCGGATTCCAGGCGGCGAGCACCGGTTCACCGGTGGCCCCGACTTCCGCGTGCCGCGTCAATTCCGCGCGCAGCCGCTCCGCCGCGGCCCGGGTGAGGGCGTCCACGCGCAGGTCGCCGTCGCCCGCCGTGCCGATGGCGACGACGGTGAGCCCGAGCAGGCGGTGCAGCGGGCTCGCGGTCAGGTCGACGTTCCGGATCCGGTGCAGCGGAACCGAACGCAGGGTCCGGGTCACCAGGCCCGACCGCAGCTCGAAGTGGTCCGCGGTCACCCGGTAACGCGTGCGCCGCCAGCGGATCAGCCCAGCCGCGCTGAGCACGCCGAAGGTCACCACGAGGGCGCCCAGCGTGCTCCACGCGCGCCAGCCGAGCCGGCCACCCGTCGCCAGCGCCGCCAGCCCGATCGAGGTCAGCGGCGCGAGCAGCCACGCGCAGTGCACCGCGATCATGCGCGGATCCAGGGTGCGCCAGGCGACCTCGGCCCGGACCGCGAGCCGGTTCACGTGGCGTCCCCGGGCACGGCCTGCGCGGCCGCGCCGATCCGCCGCGCGAGTTCCCGGGCGTCGGCGTCGGCGAGTCCGGCGATCCGCACGTTTCCCGCGGTGGAGGCCGTGGTGACGACGATCGTGGCCAGGCCGAGGGATTGCTGGATCGGCCCGCGCACGGTGTCCACGGTCTGCACCCGCGAAAGCGGCGCGATCCGCCGCTTCTGCCAGAACCATCCGCTCGCCGAGTACACCGCGAACTCGCCCAGTTCCCACGCGTGCACCCGGTACCGCCAGCGCGGCATGACCACCAGGTAGCCGAGCGCGGGCAGTACCAGCGTGACCAGCAGCAACGGGCCGAGCCACACCAGGGCTCCGGGGAAGAACAGCAGCGACAGGACGAGCAGGGCCAGCGCGGTCACCAGCGCCGGGCCGGAGGGAACCACCAGGGCCTGCAGGGTCCACCACCGCCGGGCCCGGGCGTCGACCCGGTGCGCCGGGGGCCGGAGTTCACGCATCGCACACCTTTCCAGGTCGGCCGTATTGGCAAGCACTTTACCAAGTCGGCCGACCTGGATCAAAGGGGGTCGCCGAACAGCCGTGCCAGGTGGCTCTCCAGCAGCTCGACCGTCTCGTCCGCGGTGTGGACGCCCAGGTGGAAGTTGCCACGCAGCCCGTCGGCGAGGCCGATCAGCAGGGCCGCCTCGGTGCGCGGATCGCGGTCGGCGGCGATGTCGCCGGACTGGATGGCGAGCGCGACCGCTCCTTCTAGCACCGAGCGCAGGGCGTTCACCTGCCGGCGCGCGTAGTCGCGCAGGGTTTCGTTGCGCGCGGCCTCGAGCTGGAAGCTGATGTTCATCAGGCTGCCGGCCTTGGCCTTGTCGTCGACCGGCAGCATCTCCAGGGCGATGGCGCGGAGCCGGGCGCGCGGCTCCGGATCGGCGAACGTGAGCATCCGCTGGGCGACGCGCTCGACGTTCTTCTGGCTGATGAACTCCATGGCGAACAGCAGCATCTCGTCCCGGCTGGCGAAGTAGTGCTGCAGCTGGCCCAGCGAGATCCCCGCTTCGGTGGCGACCTCGCGCAGGCTGACCCGGTCCAGGCCGCGGGCCTGGGCGACGCGCCACAGCGCCTTCGCGATCAGGGTCCGCCGCGCTTCGTGGTCCACCTGCTTCGGCATGGTCCGCTCCCCAGGTAGGTTCCAATACTTTTGACTTAGTATACGTGATCCAATACGGTTGACCTGTAACGAACGTCGAGTACGAGCAGGGGAGACCGATGAGCCCGTTCCTGTCCGCGTTGATTACCTCGGTGACGGTGCTGGCCGTCGTGCTGATCGGTGACCTCGGCCGCCGGCGGGTCACCGCGTGGCGGTTGCTGCGCCCGCTGCTCGCGGTCGCCGTGGTGGTCGCGATCTTCGTGCGGAGCTTTCCGCATGACGGCAACGACGTCGCGCTCCAGGTGATCGGGGTGGCCGCCGGGCTCGCGCTCGGGGCGATCGGCGGATGCATGCTCCGCGTGGGGGCGGACCGGGAAGCGGGTGTCTATACGATCGGCGGCGCGGGATACGCGTCCTTCTGGATCGCGGTGTTCGCCGCTCGGCTCGCCTTCACCTACGGCAGCGAGCACTGGTTCCCCGAAGCGCTGGTCCGGTTCTGCGTCGACTACGAGATCAGCGGCGCGGACCCGATCACCAATGCCCTGGTCTTCATGGCCCTGGCCATGGTGCTCGCCCGGACCGGGGTGATCCTGCTCCGCCGGAGCCGGGTCTCCGGCCGAGCCGCCGATCGTGCTCTCGATGTCTCGATGGCGGAGGAATTCCCGCGGTTCAAGATCGAATCGGCGACGCGATCCTAGTCCTGGAAATCGCCGGCCGGGTGGCCTTCACTGAAAACGACCAGCGATTTCCGGGGTCAACCACACCCCCGGGTGAGGTTTTCCGCGGCGGTCTACCCGCAGTCGCGGGACGGCGGGATTCAGGTGACAAAAGCGGGCCGGGGCCATGGCACGTTCAGGCGACTGCGTATTCGCGGGCTCCGGTGCTAGCGTCGGTTCGCGAAGGCGGAAAACGATCAAGCTATCCGGAAATCGACCCTCTCGGAAATGATCTCTATTTCCGTTACCTCTCATTCAACGTGCGGAATGACAAGCACGGATTGGTGGTGCGTGCGGTGACCGTAACCGAGTCCGAACGCGACGTGGAGAATGGACGGTCGCAACAAAGTCTGGCCACCGCGGCGGCCCGGAATCTGACGACGACGACCAAATCGGAACCCCAGATGCAGGGGATCTCGTCCCGGTGGCTGCTGCGGTTGCTGCCGTGGGTGGAGGCATCCGGCGGGACGTACCGGGTGAACCGGCGGCTCAGTTACACGGTCGGCGACGGGCGCGTGACGTTCACCAATGTCGGCGCCGAGGTGCGGGTCATTCCGCAAGAGCTGTGCGAACTGGCCATGCTGCGCGGGTTCGACGACGAGGAGGTGCTGGCGGCCCTGGCCGACCGGTTCGTGCAGCAGGAGTACCAGCCGGGGGACGTGGTCATCACCCGGGGGCAGCCCGCCGACGAGATCTTCCTCATCGCGCACGGCAAGGCGAACCGGATCGGCACCGGGGAGTACGGCGACCAGACCGTGCTCGAGGTGCTGGCCGACGGCTCCCATTTCCACTACGGAGTCCTGCTGGAAGACGACGACTACTGGGAATACACCGTCAAAGCGGTCACTCCGTGCACGATGCTCAAGCTTTCCCAGGACGAGTTCGAGCAAGTCGTCGACCGGTCCGAAACGCTGCGCGCGCATCTGGCGCGGTTCCGATCGGGTGCGCTGCAGCCGCGGAACGAAGCAGGTGAGGCGGAGATCGAACTGTCGTCCGGGCACGAAGGTGAGGCGGAACTGCCGGGCACGTTCGTCGACTACGAGGCCGCGCCGCGGGAGTACGAGCTGAGTGTGGCGCAGACCGTGCTGCGGGTGCACAGCCGGGTGGCCGATCTGTACAACGACCCGATGAACCAGTCGGAACAGCAACTCCGGCTGACCATCGAGGCGTTGCGGGAACGCCAGGAGTACGAGCTGGTCAACAACCGAGGGTTCGGCCTGCTGCACAACGCCGATCTGGCGCAGCGCATCCCCACGCGCACCGGCCCGCCGACTCCGGACGACCTGGACGAGCTGCTGTCCCTGGTATGGAAGGAACCGGCCTTCTTCCTCGCGCATCCCCGTGCGATCGCGGCGTTCGCCCGGGAATGCAACCGCCGGGGCGTCTATCCACAGGGGACGGAATACCAGGGGCATCGTGTGCCCGCCTGGCGCGGAATACCCATTTTCCCGTGCGGCAAGATCGGGGTGAGCGAAACCCGGACGACGTCGATCATGCTGCTGCGCACGGGCGCCGATAACCAAGGCGTCGTCGGATTGCGGCAAACCGGACTTCCGGAAGAATACCAGCCCGGCCTTAATGTCCGATTGATGGGCATAAACGACCAGGCGATCATCTCCTACCTGGTGAGTGCCTACTATTCGGCCGCGGTACTCGTGCCGGATGCGCTCGCCATTCTGGAGAATGTCGAACTCGGCCGGGAAGAATAGCCCTTTTGACGATTGACGGAGTGCATTGTGACGAATTTGGCGGCCACGACCGACGAGGCCGGTTGAGCCGATGGCGGACACCGAGGTGCGCGCGCAGGGCAGGTCCACTCGAGAGGTGCTTTCCCGCAGCCGGGCGCTGGTCGACCCCGCCCTCCGTGCGGCGGTCGGCGGTTTGCCGGAGTCGACGCGGCGGGTGGCCGGGTACCAGTTCGGCTGGTGGGACGAGCACGGCCGGGGCGCCCGGCCCCGCGACGACGAGTCCGCGCGGCCCGCCCTGGTGCTGCTCGCCGCCGAAGCCATCGGCGGAGTACCGGCGGACGCGGTACCGGCGGCGGTCGCGATCGAACTGGCCCATACCGCGTTGCGGCTGCACGGCGAGGTGATCGCCGGCGATCCGCCGGAGGGCGCCTGCGGCGCGTTCGGCGCCGGACGGGTGATCCTCACCGGTGGTGCGGTGCTCACGCTGGCCTTCGACGTGCTGGCCACCGGCGCGCGGGCGGCCGTCGCCACCGGGACCCGGATGTTGAGCGCCGCGGTCCAGGAAACGGGCGAACTGGATGCTCGGCGAGCCGATGCCCTGCTCGGGTGCGCGTGTGCCCTCGGCGCGGTGTTCGGCGGCGGCCGCCCGGCCCAGATCGCGCGGTTGCGCGGTTTCGGCGAGCGGTTGACACGGGCCGGCGCGGAGTCCGCCGCCGACCATCTCGCGGGCGCACTCCGGCACCTCGCCGAGGCGGAACCCGTTCCGCGGGCGGCCGCCGAACTCGGCGCGCTGGCCGTGGTGCTCGCGGCCGCGGGCTCGGGGCCCGGCGATTCCTGACGGATATAGTTCTGCCATGCAGACACCAGGTTCGGCGCGGCCGGTGCCGCAGTATCCGATCGAATCGGTCGATCGCGCGCTGCGGCTGTTGCTGATGTTCCGGGCCAGCCGCGAGATCCGGCTGTCGGACGCGCGCGACGCGCTGGAGGTCGGGCAGTCGACGGCGCACCGGCTGATGGCGATGCTGGTGTACCACGGTTTCGTCGACCAGGATCCGGTCAGCCGGGTCTACCGGGCCGGGCCGGCGCTGGTCGACATCGGGCTCTCGGTGGTGCGGCAGATGGATGTGCGCGCACTGGCCCGCCCGGTCCTGGAATGGCTCGCCGGTGAGACGGACGAGACCGTGCACCTCGGCGTGCTCGAGGCCGGTCAGGTGCGCTTCGTCGATGTGGTGGAAAGCGAACGCGCGCTGCGGGTCAGCGGCCGGGTGGGGCGCCTGCTGCCCGCGCACGCGACCAGCCTCGGCAAGGCGATGCTCGCCCAGTTGCCCGCGGACAAGGTGCGGGAGCTCTATCCTGGCGAGTCGCTCGAGCCGGTGACCGGGAAGACGATGACCGAGCGGTCGGCGCTGCTCGCCGAACTCGCCCGGGTGCGCAAACGCGGCTACGCGGTCAACGCCGGGGAGAGCGAGGACGGGGTCAGTTCGGTCGGGATCGCGCTGACCGGCCCGGGCGGCGCGGTGGTCGGCGGGTTGAGCGTCGGCGCGCCGAGCAACCGGATGACCAGGCAGCACCGGGAACGTTACGGCGCGCTGCTGGCCGAAGCGCGCGACCGGCTCGCCCACTCCTTCGGATAGGGCTTCTGCTAGGCAGAACTCGGGTCTGTCTCACTCGGCCGGGTGCGCTCAAGGTGAGCCCATGGCCGTAGCACAAGATCCGTCCATTCCGGACAACGTTGCCAAGCTGCTGGACCGGGACTGTGCGCTGGAGGCGGGCTTCACCTGGATCAACGGTTCGTCCCGGCATTTCCCGAACGTGCTCTAGCGGGCGGCCAACCGGATGAACGGCAGTTCCCGCCCGACGGCGCGGTAGTCGTCCAGCGAACCGTCCACTTCGAACCCCATGAACCGGACGAGCCGCCGGGCCGCCCGGGGATGGCGGGGCGCGTAGTACGCCAGGTACTCGCCGCCCTCCTCGGCGCCGAGCGGGACCGCGGTGACCCGCTTGTCGCGCGGGCCCACCCGGATCGTGGTCTCCGGTGTCTTGAGCAGGTTCCGATACCAGTCGGCGTTCGGGCCGAAGCCCGAGCACACCACGTAGCTGCCGTCCGCGCGGTCGTGCTCGACGACCTCGATCACGGCCTCCCGGGGTTTGCCGGAAACCCGGCCGAGGTGGCGGAGCAGCAGCAACCGGCCGCCGAACAGCCAGCCGAGCCGGAGCCGGTAGAGGTGGATCGGGGCGCGGAACAGGAACCGGCGCCATCCGGTCGGCGGGGCCGGTCGTCCGATGAACTTCATCGCTATCTGTCCTTTCAGGACGGTGGAAGGATGCTGGTGGTGTCGCCGTAGCCGAGCCGCAGCAGACCGGCGAGCGGCTGGTGCAGTAGTGCCCGGGCGCCCAGCCGCTGCGCGGCCAGCCCGGCGCGGCTGGCGGGCGCCACGGCCTTGGCGAACCCGCGGGCGCGCCGCTGTCTTCGCACGACGGGCGGGCGCACGCGGCGTTCGTACGCGGCGAAGGCGGCCCCGGGATCGGTGTGGTCGCGCAGCGCCTCGGCGAGGAGGTAACCACCGGCCATCGCCAGGGACGCGCCCTGCGCGCTGGCCATGGTCATCGCCCCGCACGCGTCGCCGATCAGCGCGACCCGGCCGCGGTACCAGGTCGGCAGGTGGATCTGGGTGAGGGTGTCCATGAAGATCTCGTCCTCCGGCGCGGCCGCGCACAGCTGGGGCACGAGCCAGCCCATGCCCCCGAGCGCCGCGCGCAGCTTCGCGGGCCGCTCCGCGCGCGGGACGTGGCGGTCGTCCGAGCGGAAGACGAACAACGCCACCGCCTCGCCAGGCACCCCGGTGCCGTACAGCGCGGCCAACCGGCCGGGTTCGTTGTAGTGCGTGCGCACCGGTCCGAGCCGGTAGACGTCCTCGACCGGGTAGCACGCGAGGAGGTAACCCAGGTTCCGGGCGAACTGCCGTTCGGGACCGAAAACCAGCTCGCGGGTCTTCGAATGCACCCCGTCCGCGCCGATCAGCAGATCGAAGCTTTCCTCGGCGCCGTCGGCGAAAACGACGTCCACCCCGGTGCCGTGCTGCCGTATCCCGGCGATCCGGCTGTCGTAGCGGATTTCCACCTCGTCCCGCACGAGTTCGGTGAGCGCCTCGTCGAGCGTGCTGTGCAGCAGCGCGAGGTAGGGACCCCGGATGATCTGTTCCAGCAGCCGCCGCTCCAACCGTGCGCTCACCCGGCCGTTCCCGTCCACGTAGGCGATCGACTTGGCCGGAACCTGCCGGTCCACCAGCTGATCGACGATGCCCATCCGCGACGCCACGTCGTACCCGGAGCCGAAGAAGTCGATGCCGTAACCGCCGTAGCTGCCGTGCGGTGTCCGCTCGACGACGACCGGGGTGTGGCCGTGGCGGTTCAGCCAGTAGGCGAGGGTCAGCCCGGAGACACCGCCGCCGGAAACGAGAATCCTCATGCCGCTCCTCCGATCGCCTGCTCCAGCGCGTCCAGTGCGGCGTCGACTCCCAGCTCGTCGTCGAGCATCAGGTGCATCGTGAGCCCGTCGATCAGGGCCGCCACGAGCGTCGCCATCCCGGCCCGCCGATCCGGTGACCAGCGCGGGTGCAGGCGCGCCAGCCAGGCCGCGATCTGCTCGCGCGCCTCGCGGAGCCCGTCGCGCAAGGCCCCGCCGAGTTCCGGGTCGCGCATGGCCCCGGCGAGCAGTTCGACGGCGAGGCGCTGGACCTTCTCATCGGCCGTCGCCTCCCGCACCCCGCGGCGCAACGCCTCCAGCGCGGCCGCCGAGTCCGCCGCGGCGAGGAGGCTCTCCACGGCCGGGGCGGCCACGGCGTCCCCCGCCTTCCGCGCGATGGCCGCGTGCAGCCCGGGAAGCCCGCCGAAGTGGTAGTGGATCAACCCGGTGTTGGCCGCACCCCGTTCGGCGACCGCGCGCGTGGTGACGGCCGGCCACCCACCCTCGGCGAGCAACTCGACACCCGCCTCGATCAACTGCTCCCGCCGCCGCTGCCCCCGCCCCGAACTTGGCCGCTCGACTAACTTACTCATACGGCCAACATACACGCGAACTACACGTTCGCGCACGCGAGTCACACACTCGGGCACGTGAGTTACACGTTCGGGACTGCGAAATGCACACTCGGATCGTCGAATGCGCGGCACTCGACGGGCGATCTGGTCGCCGCTGGGAAGCCGGTGCCGGGGATGGGTGGTTTCGAACGTGCGGTTCGCTTGCCTGAGTGTGATGTTCGCGTGTCTGAGTGTGTAACTCGCGTGCCCGAGTGTGTAGTTCGGCTGCCGGGGTTACCAGGCGAGGTCGGAGCGGGTGCGCTGGACGGCGGTTTTGAGCAGGTCGAGGGTTGCCGGGATGTGGCCGCGGCGGAACCGGACCGACGGGGCGGAGACGGCCAGGGCGGCCACCGCGCGGTTCTCGTTGTCGCGCAGGCACATGCCCACCGCGGTGAGGCCCGGTTCGCTTTCGCCGTTGTTCAGGCCGAAACCCCGCCGCCGCACGGCGTCGAGTTCGCGCAGCAGCCGGTCCGCGTCCGCGATCGGCGGGCCCTCGTGGTCGGCGCGGAGGAGTTCGCCGAGTTCGGCGGGCGGAAGATCGGCGAGCAGCGCCTTTCCGCCGGAGGTGAGGTGGGCGGGCAGGGTCACCCCGATCCGCGAGCCGACGCGCAGTGCCTGCGCGCCTTCGATGCTGTCCAGGAAGCGCACCTCGCGGCCGGTGCGGACCATCAGGTGCACGGTTTCGCCGACCTGCTTGTTGAGCCAGCGCAGGTGCGGGCGCGCCGCGTCCTTCAGTTCGCCATGTGAACGCCGCGGCACGCCGAATCGGCACAGCGCGGGACCCGGGTGGTAGAGCTTGTCCTCGCCCTGGGTGACGAAACCCCGGTGGCGCAGCGTGGCGAGCAGCCGGTGCACGGTCGAGCGCGCGACCCCGAGCTCGTCGGCCGCCTCGGACAACCGGAGCTCCGGGTTCCGCTGCAGCATCAGCAGCAGCCGGAGCGCGTTGTCGACCGACTCGACGAGGTACGGGTAGTTCTGCACAGCAAAATAGCGTAGCGATCTGTTCTTCAATGCAGAAGATGCGTCCTACCGTGGGGTGCCGGAACTTCAGGGAGGAACTGATGGCAGGCGTTGAGGTCGACACCGAGCTGGAACGGTTGTACGAGGACTTCGGGCGGCACGGTCTGCTGCCGCTGTGGACGCAGCGCGAGGACCTGATGCCGGTGACGCCGCGGCCCGCCGCGGCGGCGCACCGGTGGCGCTGGCGCGACCTGTACCCGCTGGCCCAGCGGGCCGGTGCGCTGGTGCCGGTCGGCCGCGGCGGCGAGCGCCGGGCGATCGCGCTCGCCAATCCCGGCCTGGCCGGGCTGCCGCACGCGACCCCGACGCTGTGGGCCGCCGTGCAGTACCTCGGTGCGCGGGAAACCGCGCCCGCGCACCGGCACAGCCAGAACGCCTTCCGGTTCGTGCTGGAGGGCGAGGGGGTGTGGACGGTCGTCGACGGGGACCCGGTCGCGATGCGCCGAGGTGATCTGCTGCTGACCCCGGCCTGGGCGTTCCACGGGCACCACAACACCACCGACGAGCCGATGGCCTGGCTGGACGGCCTGGACATCCCGCTGGTCGGTTACCTGGACGCGAACTTCTTCGAATTCGGCGAAGAACGCCTGTCCGGACTGTCCACTCCGGACCGATCGCGGGCCGAGCGGTTGTGGGGGCATCCGGGCCTGGTGCCGGTGGGCGTCGCCGGTTCGGCGATCTCCTCGCCGCTGTCCGCGTACCGCTGGGAGCACACCGACGCCGCGCTGGCCGCCCAGCTCGAGCTCGCCGACGAGGGCCACCCCGGCGCCGCCGGGCCCGGGCACGCGGCGATCCGGTTCGCCAATCCGGTCAACGGCGACGACGTGCTGCCGACGATCCGGACCGAGATGCACCGCCTGCGCCCCGGCGCGGTCCGGTCCGCGCGGCGCGAGGTGTCGTCCTCGGTGTGGCAGGTCTTCGACGGTTCGGGCGCGTTCGTGCTCGACGGCGTGCGGTCCGAAGTGGACCGCGGTGATCTGGTCGCGGTGCCGTCCTGGGGCGAGACCGAGATCCGGGCGAACGACCGCCTCGACTTGTTTCGGTTCAGCGACGCGCCGGTGATCGAACGCCTGCGCCTCAACCAGTCCGCGGAGATCGTGCGATGAGGCTCGCGACCGTCCGCACGGCCACCGGCACCGCCGCGGTACGCGTCGACGCCGACCGCGCGATCGAGACCGGGGACGCCGATCTCGGCGCGCTGCTCGCCCGGCCGGACTGGCGCGAGCGCGCCCAAACCGCACAGGGCCGCGCGCATCCGGTGGCCGGGCTCGACTACGCCCCGCTGGTGCCGCATCCGGAGAAGATCGTCTGCGTCGGCCTCAACTACCGCGGGCACATCCTGGAAATGGGCCGGGACCTGCCGGAGTTCCCGACCCTGTTCGCGAAGTTCCCGTCCAGCCTCATCGGCGCGTACGACGACATCGTGCTGCCGAGCGGGTCCGATTCGGTGGACTGGGAAGCCGAACTCGCCGTGGTGATCGGCGCGCCCGCCCGCCGGGTGAGCGCGGAACGGGCGCCGGACTGCATCGCCGGGTACAGCGTGCTCAACGACATCACCGCGCGCGACTGGCAGTTCCGCACCCGGGAATGGTTGCAGGGCAAGACGTTCGAGCACACCACGCCGCTCGGCCCGGTGCTGGTCACCCCGGACGAGGCGCGCCCGGGGGAGATCAGCTGCCTGGTCGACGGCGAGCCGATGCAGCGCGCCGACACCGCCGATCTCCTCTTCGACGCGGCGGCGCTGGTCGCCTACGTTTCCCAGATCGTCACGCTTCGACCAGGGGACGTGCTCGCGACCGGCACGCCCGCCGGGGTCGGCCACGGCCGCGATCCCCGCCGCTACCTGGCCGAGGGCTCGGTGGTCACCACCCGGATCGACGGCATCGGCGAATGCCGCAACAACTGCCGACGGGAGAAAGCGGATGCCTGACCGGCGATGGCAAGCTTGGGTCGACGCGGGCACCGAGACCGTGCTGCGCACGCTCGACGGGCTGGCGGTCGGCGAACCCTCGTTGCTGCCGGGGTGGAGCCGCGCCCACGTCCTGGCGCATCTCGCGCGCAACGCCGACGCGCTGGGCAACCTGCTGGCCTGGGCGCGCACCGGGGTCGAGACGCCGATGTACCGCGACCAGGCGCGGCGGGACGCGGATATCGAGGCCGGTGCGCGGCAACCGGCGGCGGAGCTGTTCGCGGACGTGCGCGACAGCGCGGCCCGGCTCGCCGAAGCGATCGCGACCCTCCCGTCCGAGGCGTGGGCCGCCCGGGTCCGCACCGCGCAGGGCCGGGACATCCCGGCGTCCGACGTGCTCTGGCTGCGTAGCCGCGAGGTGTGGATCCACGCCGTCGATCTCGACGCGCGCGTCGGTTTCGCCGCGCTGCCCGGGGATTTCGTGGACGCGTTGTTCACCGAGGCCGCGGCCTCGATCGGCCGGAACCCGGGCTGCCCGGGCGTGGAGCTGCGGCCCGACGATCGCGGTGCGAAGTGGACGGTCGGGGCGGGCGCACCGATCGCGGTCACCGGCAGCGCCGCCGATCTGCTCGGCTGGCTGCTCGGCCGGACCGTCACCGGCGTGCGCACCGGCGCCGCGCAACTGCCCACGCTGCCCGCCTGGCTCTAGGAGGGCTGCGCGACGAGGTCTTCACCCAGCGCGCCCCGGACGACCACCGCCACCTCGAATGGCTCTACCGCGGGGTACACCGCGACCCGTCGGCACGCTGACGCTCACGCCTCGGCAGGCAGCGGGTCGTGAGTGTTTGGACCGGTTCTAACCGGCCTGTCCACTCACGACCACCCAGCACCCGGCCCCCTCACGCTCGCAGGTTCACCGACGCCTTCGCCGCCGATCAGGACGGCCGCCTCTCTTCCGCCAAGACACCCTCCACGTCACCGGATTTCGCGCAAGGATTCCTGGCCGTGCTGGACGAGCTGGCGGCCGCGCTCGGCAACTGCACCCTCGCCGGGCTGCGCGGCGGGATCATGCCGATCCTGCTCACCATGCTCTGCCCGGAACTGCCCTGGGCGCCCGGCAGCGTCTACCGCTGCGTCGAGGTGATCAGTGAACCGGGCACGATCAACAACCGCACGTTCCCGGCCGGGATCGGCAAGGCTTCGGTCGCTTCGACGTGGGCCACCCAGAACGCGGTCTCCGAATGCGTCGTTGACCAGCGCGGGGCCGGGTTCGTGACCATGCTCTGCGACGCGATGGCGGGCGGGCTCGGCGCGAGATCAACGAGTTCAGCTTGGCGGCGATCCTGCTGAAAGGGGCCGCGCGGCAGCAGCTGCTCACCCAGTCGTTCGGCGGGTGGCCGGTTTGGTCCGATTCCGCGGAGTCACTGTCCAAACGGGAGCACAGCTACGCACCCGGCGCGATCGGCCAGGTCTGGGACTACCTGGTGCGCGGGCTGCCCGGCTAGGCGATCGCGTGGCAAGCTGGGGGCCATGACCTCGACGAACCTCGACGCCGCCGCGGCCGGGCGGTGGGAACTCGGCGGTGACCTCCCGATCACCCGGCTCGGTTACGGCGCGATGCAGCTCGCCGGGCCGGGTGTCTTCGGCCCGCCCCAGGATCGCGACGGCGCGCTCGCGGTGTTGCGCCGCGCGGTCGAACTGGGCGTGAACCACATCGACACCAGCGACTACTACGGCCCGCACGTGGTGAACGAACTCATCAAGGAGGCGTTGCACCCGTACCCGGAAAACCTGGTGCTGGTCACCAAGGTCGGCGCCCGGCGCGGTTCGGACGCGAGCTGGTTGCCCGCGATCTCGCCCGCGGAACTGCGGTCCGCGGTGCACGACAACCTGCGGCGGCTCGGGCTCGAGCGGCTGGACCTGGTCAACCTCCGGCTGATGGGGTCGCCGGACGAATCGCTCGAGGACGCCTTCGGCGCGCTCGCCGAACTGCGCGAACAGGGGCTGATCCGGCACCTCGGGCTGAGCAACGCCGACTCCGCGCACCTGGCCGCGGCGCGGCGGATCGCGCCGGTGGCCACCGTGCAGAACATGTTCAACCTCGCCGATCAGCGCGACGCCGCGCTGGTGGACGAATGCGCCGAACTGGGCATCGGTTACGTGCCGTTCTTCCCGCTCGGCGGTTCCGGCCCGGCGGCCCACACCGCCGTGGCGCGCATCGCCGCCGCGCACGGGGCCAGCCAGGCGCAGGTGAACCTGGCCTGGCTGCTGCGGCGTTCGCCCGCGATCCTGCTGATCCCCGGCACTTCCTCGATCGCGCACCTGGAGGAGAACGTGGCGGCGGGTTCGCTGCGGCTCACCGATGCCGAGGTGGCCGAACTGACCGCGTGACCGCACCGGGGACGGCCAGCAGCACGACCGCGGCGAATGCGGCAGCCCCGGCGAAGACGTAGAACACCGCCCGGGGCCCGAGTCCGGCTTGCAGGACCCAGCCGCCGAGCAGCGGCGCGAGCACGGCGCCGAGGCGGCCGGCCGAGGACATCCAGCCCAGGGCGGTGCCGCGCAGGCGCACCGGGTACATGTCGGCGACCCAGGCGTTGATCAAGGTGAGTGCCGTCTGGGCGCCGATCCCGGTCAGCGCGGTGCTGCCGAGGACGAGCGCGGTGGCGCTGGAACCGGCGGCCAGGGCGACGATGGCGGCCGCGGTCAGCACGCACGAGGCCACCGCCACGATCCGGACGCCGTGCCGGTCCGCGATGCGGGCGAGCAGGATCGAACCGAGGGCGGCGCCGAGGTTGAGCACCAGGGTCACCCGCAACGCCGAACCGAGCGGGTAGTTCATCGTGCGCATCAGCTGGGTGAGCCAGGTGTTCAGGCCCAGCCAGGTAAGCAGGCAGCAGAAGGCGGCCACCGCGAACAGCGTGCTGTGCCACGCCCGGTCGCGGCCGAACAGCTCGCCGAATCGCCGCCGCGCGGGCACCCCGTCCCGATCGTGCGCTCCCGACTCGGGCAGACGCCAGAGGCCCAGGGCCAGTACGGCGGCGGACACGGCCGCGCCGATGAGGAACATCGCGCGCCACCCCGCGGGATCGAGCACCGGAACCGCGGTGAGCGCGGCCAGCGCGCCGCCGACCGGGACACCGGCCAGCAGAACGGTCGCCGCGGTGCTCGCGTGCCGCCCCGGCACCGATTCCTTGGTCAGCGCGACCGTGCACGGCAGCACGCCACCCATGCCGATCCCGGCCAGCAGGCGGAAAACGCCGAGCTGCCAGGGCGCGGCGGCGACCGCGCAGGCGACGGTGCAGAGCGTGAAGCAGCCGATCGAGACCAGGACGAGCCTCCGGCGGCCCAGGCGGTCGGACAACATACCGCTGGTGAGCGCGCCGAGCAGCATGCCGACGTAGGCCATGCTGCCCAGTACGCCCGCCGCCGACGAAGTGAGGCCCCAGCCGGGTTCGACCATGAGTTTGGGCAGCGTGACCCCGAAAACGATCAGGTCGTACCCCTCCACGGTGATCGCGCCCGCGCACAGCGCGACCACCAGCCAGGGCGCGGCGGTCCGCGTGTCCCGCACTCCGTCGACTGTCATCCGAACTCCTTCGTCCGCTCCCGCCCCCGCTCGCCGGAAGTACAACAGGATCCGTCCCCGAACTGACCGGAAACCGGGAGCTGTTCTGGTAGCGGGAATCCGGCCCTTACCGGACACCCCCGCCGCCCTCACACCGAAAGTGCGCGCACTTTCGGGTTTCGGCGAGCGGCGGCAGGAAGGGACCTTCGCTATCGCTCAACGGGAGCGAGGGACCTTTACTCCAGCCAGAACGGAGTAAAGGTCCCTTGCTGCCGCGAAGTGACCGGATGGCGGGGGTCGTGAGGGTTTGGACCGGTTCTAACCGGTCTGGTGTTTTAACGTGGGGGGTTGGTGGTTTTGACATGGGGGTG